>NZ_AUFK01000008.1 GCF_000426465.1 Epilithonimonas caeni DSM 17710 | reverse complement strand
AATTATCTCCTTCCCTTTACTAATTTCTAGTGGGTTTATTTTTTTATATAATCAACCGAGTAAAAAAAACCAAAGCTTTATCTGACGATAAGGCACTTTTTTTGTTTTTTGACGTATAGTCTCTAAAATGAGATGTTCCAGCCGCACCTTCCGGTACGGCTACCTTGTTACGACTTAGCCCTAGTTACCTGTTTTACCCTAGGCAGCTCCTGTTACGGTCACCGACTTCAGGTACCCCAGACTTCCATGGCTTGACGGGCGGTGTGTACAAGGCCCGGGAACGTATTCACCGCGCCATGGCTGATGCGCGATTACTAGCGATTCCAGCTTCATAGAGTCGAGTTGCAGACTCCAATCCGAACTGAGACCGGCTTTCGAGATTTGCATCACATCGCTGTGTAGCTGCCCTCTGTACCGGCCATTGTATTACGTGTGTGGCCCAAGGCGTAAGGGCCGTGATGATTTGACGTCATCCCCACCTTCCTCTCTACTTGCGTAGGCAGTCTCACTAGAGTCCCCAACTGAATGATGGCAACTAGTGACAGGGGTTGCGCTCGTTGCAGGACTTAACCTAACACCTCACGGCACGAGCTGACGACAACCATGCAGCACCTTGGAAAATGTCCGAAGAAAAGCCTATTTCTAAGCCTGTCATTTCCCATTTAAGCCTTGGTAAGGTTCCTCGCGTATCATCGAATTAAACCACATAATCCACCGCTTGTGCGGGCCCCCGTCAATTCCTTTGAGTTTCATTCTTGCGAACGTACTCCCCAGGTGGCTAACTTATCACTTTCGCTTAGTCTCTGAGCCCGAAAGCCCAAAAACGAGTTAGCATCGTTTACGGCGTGGACTACCAGGGTATCTAATCCTGTTCGCTCCCCACGCTTTCGTCCATCAGCGTCAGTTGAATCTTAGTGACCTGCCTTCGCAATCGGTGTTCTAAGTAATATCTATGCATTTCACCGCTACACTACTTATTCCAGCCACTTCAAATTCACTCAAGGCCTGCAGTATCAATGGCAGTTTCACAGTTGAGCTGTGAGATTTCACCACTGACTTACAGGCCCGCCTACGGACCCTTTAAACCCAATAAATCCGGATAACGCTTGCACCCTCCGTATTACCGCGGCTGCTGGCACGGAGTTAGCCGGTGCTTATTCGTACAGTACCTTCAACTTCCCACACGTGGAAAGGTTTATCCCTGTACAAAAGAAGTTTACAACCCATAGGGCAGTCGTCCTTCACGCGGGATGGCTGGATCAGGCTCTCACCCATTGTCCAATATTCCTCACTGCTGCCTCCCGTAGGAGTCTGGTCCGTGTCTCAGTACCAGTGTGGGGGATCACCCTCTCAGGCCCCCTAAAGATCATCGACTTGGTAGGCCGTTACCCTACCAACTATCTAATCTTGCGCGTGCCCATCTCTATCCGCCGGAGCTTTCAATACAAAGTGATGCCACTCTATATATTATGGGGTATTAATCTTCCTTTCGAAAGGCTATCCCCCAGATAAAGGCAGGTTGCACACGTGTTCCGCACCCGTGCGCCGCTCTCTCTGTCCCGAAGGACAAATACCGCTCGGCTTGCATGTGTTAGGCCTCCCGCTAGCGTTCATCCTGAGCCAGGATCAAACTCTCCATTGTATGTTTGTCTGTCCCTTAACTCAAACTCAATTTAAAATTGACGCTTTGGTTTTTTTCCTTACTTGGTTGTTATATGTTATGTCAATGAACTTCGTTCTCTTCGCTTCCCCGGGGTCCCGACCTGTCGTCATCTCCCCCGATTTGCGAGTGCAAAAGTAGAAAATATTTTCCGGAACACCAAAACTTTTCTGAAGTTTTTTTTCGTAACCCCGAAA
>NZ_AUFK01000007.1 GCF_000426465.1 Epilithonimonas caeni DSM 17710 | reverse complement strand
GAAAACAGGGTTGCTGAAATCAGGAACCAAACCGGTTAGTTCATAAAATGTTTTTTCTTCAGCCTTTGGACTTGTACTTCCTTTGATGATTTTCAATAATTTATATTTTCACTAATATATTTAAAACACTACCAACACTACCGAACTTCATCCAAATCCAATTTTTCAAGAGTTGTATTATTGCTTATTTCTTTATTAATCCATTCTTCATTTCCAGTTTTGGCACTTGTCCCAAAATTTGATATAAATATTTTCTCAATAATTAAATTATTTCCTTTATAAAACACAGGGATTACAACTTTTTTAAAAACTTTTTGATATTGATTTGTATATTCCAATTTTATATTAAACGCCTGATTATATCTAACATTCGTTTCTATTTCAAAAGAATCACAATTAAAATATTTTGTAAATAAAGGTTTATTGTCTTCTTCGATTTCAAGAACAACATCTGAATTATTTTTTTTAACAGTCAGTAAATCCAAAATTCCATTTCTGTTGAAATCTATATTGTATTTTTTTTCTTCTTGAGAAGATTTGCTGGGAGTTTCGGCAGATTCTTCCATATTTTCTTTTGATTTAAGAAAGTACTTACTGCATTCGGGAGAATCACAACCTAACACCTTTGTTTCTTTCCCATCATAAAGGGAAATATAAGAACCTCCATTTATTGATAAATTATATTTTTTTCCTTTGTAAGAATAATTTTCAACCTCAATATTACATGGAATTACAGGATAAGAAAAGTGCCATTCATTTTCAGATATTTCTGTAGACATTTTCATAAGATCATCAATTTCCTTTTTATTCAAAGACCATTGCTTATCTTTTGCGGATAATTTTTCTCCTGTAGAATAATCTCCACTACAAATTGCAGAGTAAGTTTTAACTTTTTGATTTTGGTTCGTTTTTTCTTCTTTGTCCTGTCCTTTGCAGGAAATAAAAAAAGATAAAATAATTATAAGAAAATATCTCATGTTATAAATAATCTTTAATGGCGTTAAATACTATTTGTCCTTCTCCTTTTTCTTTAGGAGCCAGATGTTCATGACAATCAATTTTGCTTTTATCCAAACTATAATAGTTTAATAGTCCCTTAACAAGACAAGCTACTGATTTTGCTTGCTTATCAGTCAAGTTTTCCCAACCTGCAACAGGGTTTTGTCCTTTTAACCCTAATGTTGGTTTCCCATTTGCATCAATAGCAAATCCGACAACTTCAATTCCTACTGATTTGGAATTCCAACCTGCACAATGCCATGTTACTTTATTTAAATTTGCGGTTTGGGTAATTACACCATCTTTTCCTACAACAAAATGTGTCCCGTAATGGTCTATACCTCCTTTCTTATTTTTTCTTCCACTTTTAAAAGCATTAATACATGCTTGTGTTGTTCCACCCGCAGTTCTGTGTAAAATTATTTTTTGAACACTTGTTTTTGAATCTTTATAGTTTCCATGTTCAATAATACTCACATGATTTTTTGTAACTCTTGAACTATTTATAAAACCTTCTTCAACTGCAAATACATCCGAACAAATACAATCACTTAGACCACTTGAACAGGTTTTATTTTCACTTGTTTTCTCTTTCTTCTTTATATCACAACAATTCTGAGGATATTCAAATACTGTCTTTAATGCATTTGTAGCATTAACCCTCTGATTGTAGCCATTTATTGATGAAGATTTTGTAGCATTCGGTTTGTTTACTAATCGAGAAGTATCAAATACACTGTCTTTATCTGCGAAAGGATTTATGTCTCCTTTATCATTATATTTCCAATACCATCCGCTTGATTTAGCAGCAATTTCTATATTTGTGGAAACAAGCTTTGGGTTATTTACAACATCAAAGCCTGAATCATCTTCAAACTTTTGATAATTTCCTCTTAAAGTCAAATGAATAAACCCTCTTCCTCTATATGGATCATACCAAAAATCACTTTTTGAATTTCCTTCCACACTTCTCATAAACGCTCCGGTTTCATGATAACATTGTGCTAAAAAATGTATTTTTCTTATGCAAGAATTTATTTCATATTTATCGAAAGTTTTATCTAAAACTTCTGCAAATTTATGATAGGTCTTATCTGAAAATACTTCATGTCCACTAGTAAATAAATTATCCTTGTTCCATTTATAAAAATTTTCTCCTGAATCATCATAGGTTGCTTTACGCATCGCAATAATCATTTCTTTTAACTCATCAGGAGATATCTTTCTATCACAAAAGCATGTGCATTCACTATCTTTTTTCTTGTCTTGTTGCTTATTTCCTTTCACAATCGCTGGAGATTTTGTTTGTTCTGTTATAGCATCTCCGATTTTCCCAATTCCTTCTGCAATTACCTCTGTTGTATTTTCAATGAATCCATAAATTCCGCCTGTTGGCTTATTGGTTTGAGGAGCAGGTGTTTTCCCTCCTTCACTTACTTCTACAGCTCCCTTGTTGTTCACCTTCTTATTCTCATAAACTGCTGTCACAAAAAACTTCTTCATTGTATTTTTATCTCCAGTAAAAAAATCCATAAGGGTTTTTGGTGTAGCATATTCAGACAAGCTAAATGTTACTTTGGCAATACCGTTCTTGTCTACAAAAGCTTTTTTAGGCTTTTTGTATTTGTCAGATTCTGAAGCCCCTTCTTCCCAAAGATAAAAGGTT
>NZ_AUFK01000005.1 GCF_000426465.1 Epilithonimonas caeni DSM 17710 | reverse complement strand
GCCTTTGGACTTGTACTTCCTTTGATGATTTTCATAATTCTTTGTGTTTTTATTCAACCTCAAATGAATCCTCTCCATTTATTTCTTCCTGAAACTCCTCAAAATTCATCACAGGATTATAAATCTCTTGTTCTCTCGCATCTGCTTTCTTTACATGGCTTTTCCAGCTTCACTTTATTGTGGGTTTTTATTTCACCAACATATTTGAAACACTTTTATGAATTTCAATATTTTAAGTACTCATTTTTCGGTTTTCTAGAGAAATTGCTATTCCAACTATGAGGTCAAAGAACGATTTTTATGAAATTATGATATGTAAATTACTGATTTAAAAACTAAAATTTTCTGTCAACACGTTTGATACATTACCAGAAACTCATCAAAGTATTATTAGATGCGTATTCGGACAAACTAAAAGTTACTTCAGCATGACCATTTTTATCTACATTTTTGATGTGCTCTAAATTTCCACTATCAAATTATTTATCAGAACATTTTATAAGATTAGCAATCCTGTTTTTATTATTGAAAGGATTTTCCGTTTGAATGTATTTCTTTCCTTTTTTATAATAAAAACCAAACCACTCAATATTTATTTTTGAATCATCAATAATTTCCATAAGCCCAACAGCTTTTTTATCATCTAAATTATCCCAATTTTGCATTTCTTCTGGAAGATGAATAATTGGAGGAAAATCGGTGAAATAAAATTTATATTTATTAACATCTATTTTCTTAAGTTGGGCATTCATTGAAAATCTATCTATAACTGTAAATTGTGCGTTGGTAATAGTTGATGAAAGTGACATGTAATTTTCTGAACTACAATCTGAAGACCAAACACCATCAATTTTTTCTATTGGTATTGATATATTATTGCTTTGAGGCTCTGATTTATCTTTTTGATTAAGATTAATCATTGAATTTAGTTCTGATAATTTTGTTATATTTTTTTCATTAGAACCATCACTAACATTTTTTTCTTTGAGAAATTGCCAATCCTTTTTTTCTTTATTATATAAATAATAAGTTTTTGTATAAGGATAGATATAATCAAGGTTTTTTTTATCAATGAATTTTGCAGGTATATGTTCAGCAATTATTTCGTAATCTTTTAAGCTTGGATCTAACTTTTTCTTAATAATTTCATCCAAATCATCGAAATATTTATCATCTGGATTGTCGCTAGACTCTACACCGTTTTTAAAATCAAATCCAAGCCATTCTATTTGTTTTTCAACATTTTTATTTATAAAATTTACTGTTAAATCCCCAATATCTTTACCTGTATATGTATAAATAGGATGATCTGAATCTGGACTTAATTGATAACCATGAAAATATTTTTTATCAAATAAATCAGGAATTATTTTATTATTAGCCTTTTCAATATTCGAAGTGGTACTATTTTTATTTTCCTGTCCATTACAGGAGATTACTCCCATCATTAAAATAAAAAAATAAAAAATACTAATCAATTTTTTCATAATGTATTTCCTTTATTATCAAATTTAGATTTCATATAATTTTCAGGATTTAAATCTGCATTTATTTTACATCGTTGTTTACCGTTTGTTCCTCCTGTAGTTGAGTATGAAGTTCCTGCTTCCACATGAACGTGTCGATGTTTCACTTCAACATGCATCGCATTCCCCGTACTTCCAGATAAACCAATTACTTTATCATGTTTAACCAGTTCACCAACTTTAACATTTACTTTAGATAAATGTGCATAAAAATGATATACGGTTTTTCCTTCCTTATCTTTTGATTTAATAGTTATTGTGTTTCCGTAGCTGGTTGGACTCTCATATCCTTTAACATAATCATTTTGTGGAAGATCTGTTCTTATATGAACTACTTCACCACACATCATAGAATGCACTTCGGTTCCTACAACTGCTAAAATATCTGTTCCACTATGATAATATTTTTTGCCGTTTGCCTTGGTTCGTGGTTCATTTTTATATCTATTATGATTTTTATTTCCACTTTGGTCATTAATTTTAGGGTCTGGAATCACGTCTGAATATTCGAAACATTGTGAACAATCTTCAGAACATTTACTATCTAAATTTACTGGTGTGTCTTTTGCTCCACCTCCACAACATCCATATCCAAATTCTTTTAAAAATCCTTTTTTTAAATGTAAATCTTTACTTGTTGCTACGAGTTCTTCTTTTAAATATTTCTCATAAATTGCTTTTACAGCTTCAAAAGTGTATGCTGAACTTTGTTGACCATAAGGAGAATCGGGTAAACTTGCCCAACACAAACTGGAAATCAATGCCGCTCTTTTAATATCATCATCAATAATCATTTGTATAATATCTCCTTGTTGTCCTTTAAATCTTTTTCGCCATTCTCTTGCCTTATCTTCTTTTACCGTGTCATGGATTTTTTTCTCCTTGTTTTTCCAAATAGTTGGATTATAAAAACTATCTGATCTGTCTTGCAGATAATTATGTTTCATGATTGCCAAACAAAATCTATCTTGAGATTCTTGATCAAAACTTGAAATATTATATTTTTTAGCAAGATCTATCTTTTCAGAATAATGCCATTTTTTATCTTTACCTTGATAATATCCAGTTAAATTTTTCCATGTATCTGTCATTATTTGGTAGGCACCTGCTGCAGAAGATGAATAGCCTCCTGCTTTAATTACTTCTTCTGGATGTTTACTCATATCAGAGAATTGCTTTCCACTATATTGAGTAGTATAACCAATCTCTTTTTCTGTTCCTTCTTTTACTCGTAGCATCCTCATAAATGCTCTTATTTTAGCTTCGCATTCACAAATATTATTTTTTTCATTTTTCTTCTTTTCTTGGTCATTTCTTTTCACAATCGCAGGAGATTTTCCGTTGTTTTCAGGTGGCGGATTCGTTCCAAATCCTTTCGCCTTTACAGATTCCTGCTTTATTACTTCATCCTTTACATCTCGTTGTACAGAATATTTCGTTGCCGCACCATATCCTTTTACTAAAAGATAATACTCATGCTCCAAACCTTCAAAGGGACTTGCTCCCGCTTTAATCCTCCAGGCAGGATCCAATATCATCGAAAATTCCACTACTCCTTTTGTATTGTTTACTTTATACGATTTTTCGGTTCCCCATATATTAACATTTGAAGAGGCATCATGTCCTGTTGAAGAAACCGTATCTCTTTCCCATAAACTCACCTTCAACGTTTCTCCAAACATATTGGTCGTATTGATTCTTACATTTACACTTTGCCCGTATTTCGGAATATCCTTCAATGGTTTCCAGTTTGAATCAAAAAAGACAATGGATTCAATATTTCTTTTCCCCGGAACAGGCATTATAATTAATCCCGGAGGTGTTTTCTTTTCTGGTGATTTTAGATAGGCTTCTATCAGCATTTTTTTTCCATACCATTTTTCGGGTAATGTATAGGGAACTTTTCTGCCCGTTTTCAAAGGTCCTTTCAGTTCTCTCCAACTTCCATTATCTTCCTGTACATACAATTTCCATTTGATATCATTTTCATTATTAACAACCGTTCCATTATAGTATGAAGAAACTTCATAATAAGTCGTTTCGCCAACTTTGGGAAGTGTATTTCCTTTTACTGATTTTACTCCTTTTGCCATCGTTTATGTTTTTATTGATAATCGTAATCATCGCTTATTTCCTCCTGAAACTCCTCAAAATTCATCACAGGATTATATATTTGTTGTTCTCTTGCATCTGCTTTCTTTACATGGCTTTTTCCAGCTTCACTTTGCTGCCCGTGTTTGAAAATGGTAATCTTTCCACCCGTTGCACACATCAGTTCGGAAAGCTCCGTTACACAGCTTTTGCCCATTACTTTCACCTTATCGTAGGT
>NZ_AUFK01000004.1 GCF_000426465.1 Epilithonimonas caeni DSM 17710 | reverse complement strand
AATTTTGGAAACTTAAAGCCTTGGTTGCATTGGCACATTCCTTTTTGTATCACGAAATATTTACCATCGTGTTCACTGGAACTGCTTTCGGATTGTTAATTGTTATTCTATGTTATTGTTTTAATTGTAAAAGGAAATAGGCTGTTACATCTTCAAATTTTATAGTTCCAAAATCTTCAACTGTCTTAATTTTAGCAGGAATTTCTCTGTCAGGATTACTTCTATCTGTATATTCTTCCCCATATTTATAAAGATAAACATTCTTTGTTTTTGTATCAACCTTAAACGTTGTATAAGAAGAAACAAATAAAAAATCTTTACAATAAGATTGTTCAATTGTAAAATAATTGTGTTTAGATACGACTTTTTGAAATCCATCAGCAGGACAATTATCATTATATAAGAATATAAGATTTTTATTTTCAGTAATTTTGTTTCCATTTTTATACAATATAATTGGATTAGAATTATGTTGTATATTTTCTTTATTTTTATTTTTCAATTTTTCTAAAACACATATCTTATAAACATCTGTTTGTATTTTTAAATTAACGCTATCCAAAACATAAAATTTGTTTTGTTCGGTTTTAGAAAAATCATCTTTAAAATTTAAATATTCATCATTCAATATGCTGTTTATCAAATAGTTTTCTTTTTCGTTTTTCTGTAAAGCAACATCAATATTTGTCCTTTTTTCATCTTTATTCCCAAATAATAAAAAACTTACCCTAAATTTATCTTTGTTATTTAAAGATATTATTTTAAGTGTTCTTTTTATCGAAGCACTATTATAATCCTGTCCTTGAATAAAAGGATCATAATCCAAAATAAGATTGTCCCCATCAGAAGTAAGGCTATCTATTCTTTTTAAAACTCTTTCAGATACATATCTTTTCTTTAGATATTCCCTATTATCATCAGAACCATAGACTGAATAATAAAACTCTTTTAAAGAAAGAATTTTTCTATCTATATCATTATCTTTTTTCAGTTTATCTTCAGTGTTTACTTTTTCATTAGGGGTTTGTGCATTTTGTTTACAACCCATAAAAAAAAATAAAATAATAATTAATATTGTTTTTTTCATTTTATAAATCCTTCGTTCGAGATACTGTATTCTTTTTTACTAATAATTTTATCGTTATATAGTTTATTGATACTGATTTTGTAATCTTTAGAGATATTGTATGTAGTAGATTTGGATTTACCACCATCAACCTCTTCACTCGTGTATAAAATTACATTTGAAATAGGTTTATATTCATTATTTAATACAAATAAATACCATGTAGCTTGCCCGATTTCATTATATGTTATTAAAATAACAGGTTTTACATTATCATTGATAATAGGCAACTTAGCTATTTTGTAATTATCTTGATTCCTAATTGGGAATAAACTATAATATTCTTTATCAATGGATTTAAACCCTTTTTCTTCAACTATTATATCATAATCATATTTGTTGGGTAATACAAGTTCATCAGAATCTTCGTAGATTTTTTCTAATGTATCTTTCATTGTATAAGTATTGGGATTTCCTTGATTTGGTAGGCATGAATCAAATAAATTTTTCCATTTTGAATCATATTTTAATTCAACTGGGTTATCAAGATTTGCAGAAGTATTAAATAATTTACCATCCCTTTTATGGTATTCTACCCATCCAATAGTACCATCCCCTTCAGTATCAAAAAAAAGTTTAGTTGAAATAATATCATCATTTTCTTCATCAATTAGGAGGTTTACTTTATGCCTGTCGATTTTCCATTGTGAAAATGGGAAATTGCTACTTCTCACAAGTTCAGTTAAATAATCATAACAATTCTCAGAAATTTTGCTTGATAAATTATCATTATCTTGTTTATTAATTTTGATTGCTTCATTACTTGATGCACTACCTCCTTCCTTTTTGAAAGGTTCTCCTTTGCAAGAAAATAGAAGTAAAAGAAATAAAAAACTTAATACTTTTTCCATTTTTTTATTATTTATTTTTCTCAAATTCATTTACGAATCGTGGTTTTATACTTTCTATATGTGTTTTATATGTTTTTTGATTAGATTCTTTTGTTGAATGCCATCTTGCCCAATTTCCATTATGTTTTTTTATGTAAAATGCCTTATATTCCATCCCTGCCAGAACAGAGGGTAATACAACAAATTCCTTTTTCCGATCAGTAACCTGTTTATTCCCTCCTTGTCCACTCATTCCTTTGTTTTCATAAGCACTCCAAACTCCGATTGGCTGAAATTCTGGATTTGCTTCAAAGAAATTTTTATCCCAACCATAATAAGGTGCAGAGCCAAAAACCTCCATTCCTCCTGTTCCACACGCTTTATATTGTCCTGATTGAAAATGCCTTGTTTCATCTCTATACATTCGCTCAATTATAATAGCCATATCTTTTCCATACTTATTGTAAATAATCTCAAGAGCTTCTTTTCCATCATTTTCTGTAAAACCGCTACTCTGTACTTTAGGAACAATTGCAGGAGTATTTATTTGTTTTGCTGTTCCACCACCCATACATTTACATGTTTCATTATTCGTCTTTGTCGCTAATGCAACAATACTCTCTCCATTGACATCATTTATATTTTTTACAAAAAACTCGTCTTTTAAGTATTTTAATTCAAATTGCCTTACATCATAATGAATCCATGTACTTGCAATAAATTCTCCTTTATATTTAGGAACTCCAGGCTCTAATGAAAATTTATCGTCATCATCCCATCTTACTTGATTTCCTAAATGTTTCACAAATATTTTTTGTCGTATTTCTTCTACTTCTTTTGGAACTTGTGTTCTTTTCCCACTTTTATTAAAATGTATATCTAAAGCCTTTCCCATGTGGTTAGTTGAAGTTCTTTTATGTTGTCTGTTATTTTCATGACATCTATAACCAGAAAAAATACATTTAACTGAGTATTTGATTCCTTTTTCAATAACCGTTGTATAAAACATTGCTGCCCTTAATGCCCAAATCAAACTTCTATGAATGCCGGGATATTCATATTTTCTAATTTTTTCATCAATTTTTGAATTTTGTTTTTGCTCAGGAAATTTACCATTTCCAAAACCTTTACATTTTCCACAAGGACATTTAACGTCGTCAAAATTTATAATATATTTATTTTGAAAATCATCAATCGCTCTTAAAACATTCCCGCAAACTTTTCCGGTTTCAGTAACTTTCATATAATCCCTCTGGAACTGTTTTATCATTTTTTCAGTTCTGTCTGTAAATTCATCTGTAGGAACATTTCCTCCAAATCCTGCAAGACGTATATTTATTTCTCTTATAAGTTCACTTTTATCTCCTTTTTTAATACAATATTTTCCCCCACAGTTGGTGGAATTATTTGAACTTTGAGCTTTCCCTACACTTGTTGCAGTCCTCGTGTTTTCTTGATTGGTGCTTGTAATACTTTCAATTCCTTCAGCAACTATTTCAGCTAATTTACCTATTATGTTAGAACCACCACTATTACTATTATTACTATTTGCAGGATGACTTGCAGGTTGTGTGTTGTTCCGTCACTTGCTACTACGGGTGTTTATTGTCCATTTTTTTGGTTTCGTACTGTGCCGAAACATGAAATTTTTTAGAAGTTTTGGAGCATCCCACACACTACCTAATTTCGCTTCAATTCATGCTGTTCCGAAAAAGTTTCCCACATTCCCTTAGAATTAAGTTTATATTTGTTTAAGTTAATATGACAGCAACCTACGGTAGTTTGCGTTGTAATTGTTTTATTGGTTACATTAATATCTTCTCCCAACATTCCATGTTGTAAAGGAAATGATTCAGCGGGGGAAAACTCTCCATTTTTATCCTGAAAATAATACTCATATAATTTTCCAGAACTGCCTCCATTATCCCAAACAATTGCAAAGTCTTTCAGTCCATCAAAATCAAAATCTTTAATAACGAAATCTTTGCACGGCAAATCACTATATACTGACCACGAGTTTGGCTCAAAATGAATCTCTTGTTGTTTTTTATTTTTTTTATCTGTTATTATAATCCATGCGGATATTGGGTATTTTTGTTCCTTTTCATTTGTATATTCTCCCACTTCTAAAGTAAACTTATATCTAGTGGCAACATCACTAAACTCACATGATTTACTTTTCGGTTGACAAGATTTATTTTCAATAGATTTTATTTTATTTTCTAGCATAAATAAATTTGCATCATAATCATTCAATTTGCATGATATAATATCTCTTTCTTTATCTATCCAATTTAAAATATAGTATGAAGCTTCCTGTTTATCTAAATATAAATAAGTTTGATTACCAATGTTTTTAATATGGTCGATACTAAAATTAGAATCTTCCATGGGATTATGGTCAAATATTTTATTTTTACCTATCTCAATAAATTTATCAACATCTGTACAGTAATAATATTTATCATTCTTTTTGTTGATTGGTAACCATTTTCCATAAAATAATTTATTATCAGCTACTTTCAGATTTTCATTGGTTACAGTTTTTTCTTCTTTTGTTTGACAAGATATTAATATAGAAAAAAACATCCATAAATAGGCTATTTTATTTAATTTCTTCATTGCTTTTAATTTTTTCTTACTTGAGTTACTGTATATAAATGACCATTATAAACCGTAGTTCCTTTTAAGGAAAAATCGGTTTTATCAAAATATAATCTATTGTTATCACTTGCTCCTTTTTCTTTATGACTTGTTCCGACATCATAAAAAAGATAATAACATTTGTTGCCATCACATTTACGACCAATTATAACTACAAAGTGATCAGTAGAGTGATCCGCATTATTATTAATTTTATACCCTAATCCATGATCAACACCAACTTGTACTGGATGTCCTTTTTCCAATTCACTATCTAAATATGCAATGGCTTCTTTTGAAACTTGGTTATTTATTATTAATTTAGTGTGGTCATCATTTTCAATTGCTGTTTGATATAGATTTAACAAAGAAGTGGCTTTGAGCCCACTATTTATTAAAATATCATCACATGTTTTTTTACAGGCAACCAACTGTCTGTCACGTGCTCCCCATTTTGGGTCAAACTGTGTTTGCCATTTTATCTTATCTCTTAAGTCAATTTCTGATTTACCACATGATGATTCTCCTGTTGATGGTTTTGGTGTACTTTCTCCACAGCAATTTTCACCAAATTCCTTGAGAAATCCTTTTTTTAGATGTAAAGGACTTTTTCCTGCAAGTTCTTCTTTATAAAATTGATTATATAATTCTAGTGCTTTTTCCATCGTTTCAATTGGTTGACCATATTGACCTGGTGGTAAACTTGCCCATTCGTAACTTCCGTATTTTTCCGTAGCACCTTTTATATCTCCTTTTATAATTAAATCTAACATGCCTGCTCTTTTGTGCTTAAATAGAACCACACAAAATTTGTCTTGTCCTTCTGGTGAAAAACCTTTTACATTATAAGTTTTTCTTTTATTAATCATATCTTTATCATTCCATGTATAGCCCATAACCTGATATGCACCAGCAGCAGAACTATATACTTTTTCTCCATTTTTCTTTGTATACCAAAGCACTTTTATTTGAGGATGATTATTCATATCTTTATTGTAAGGCGATTTCGTAAAATTACCACCACCAAATAGCTTGGTATAACCGCCTTCAAAATCATGATTTATATATACAATTTCATTCTTTTTAGTTTCTTTATTATATTTTGATGATTTTATTATTTCTCCAGTTCCTTCTCCTACACGTAACATTCTCATATAAGCTCTCACTCTAGCTTCGCATTCACAAATCTTATTTTCATCATTTTTCTTCTCTTGTTGCTTATTTCCTTTCACAATCGCTGGAGATTTTGTTTGTTCTGTTATAGCATCTCCGATTTTTTCTATTCCTTCTGCAATTACCTCTGTTGTATTTTCAATGAATCCATAAATTCCGCCTGCTGGTTTGTTGGTTTGAGGTTTCGGAGTTTCCTGTCCTTTGGAAGCAACAACCGGAGTTTTGTTGTCTATGGTTTTACCATTATATTGAGCAGATACATAGAATTTCTTCGAAGATTTTGAATCTCCAGTAAAAAAATCCATAATCGTTTGTGGTGTAGCATATTCCGATAAATTAAATTTTACTTTGGCAATACCGTTCTTGTCTACAAAAGCTTTTTTAGGCTTTTTGTATTTGTCAGCTTCTGAAGCTCCTTCTTCCCAAAGATAAAAGGCTATCTCTTTTCCAAATAGATTAGACGTTCTTGCTTCTGCTGATAACGATTCGTTGAACTTTGCCTTATTGACATCGGAATTTCCTCTGTTCAGTAATATAACCCTTCCGATAACGGGTTCTTTTGCTGTTCTTGGGGTTACAACCAAGTTAGCCACAAATTTCTTTTCCGTTACATTCAGGAGATTTTTAGTTTCTGTATGGACTTCTATTCTATAAAGAATCCCTACCACTTTCTCTCCGAAAGTATAGGGTGCTTTTTCACCATATTTTATATTGTTTGAAACTTGTTTCCAACCTGTTGCTTTATCTTTTTTGAACAATGTCCAGATATATTTTTCTTTTGGTTTATTATTGAAAATAGGGTTGCTGAAATCAGGAACCAAACCGGTTAGTTCATAAAATGTTTTTTCTTCAGCCTTTGGACTTGTACTTCCTTTGATGATTTTCATAATTCTTTGTGTTTTTATTCAACCTCAAATGAATCCTCTCCATTTATTTCTTCCTGAAACCCCTCAAAATTCATCACAGGATTATAAATCTGTTGTTCTCTCGCATCTGCTTTCTCTACATGGCTTTTTCCAGCTTCACTTTGCTGCCCATGTTTGAAAATGGTAATCTTTCCACCCGTTGCACACATCAGTTCGGAAAGCTCCGTTACACAGCTTTTGCCCATTACTTTCACCTTATCGTAGG
>NZ_AUFK01000003.1 GCF_000426465.1 Epilithonimonas caeni DSM 17710 | reverse complement strand
ATCGTTGTCAAAGACGCAGAATAAAAGCAGATAGAACATTTTCCTCCCATGGAGCACTTTACTATAGTGGTCAACATTGGTGGTCGCTGATAGATGGCTTAAAAGCGCCTCGGGAATGAAATCCAGAACCTGACTAAGGGAAACTTTGTGGTCATTGAATACTGACATAAATGTTTGATTATCAGTATAAATATACAAAATTTAAACGACAAAAACAAGTTAATTATTTGATTATCAGGTAATTGTAAAATTATTTTTTGCGCATATAAAAACAAAAAAGTCGGAAGAAAATCTTCCGACCATGACTAGCTCAAAGGCTGTCTTTTTTATTTTTTGATGAGTAATGAAACAATGTCTTGGATTACTTTCTGAGACACAAAATTCATAAAATCCAATCGTTCCAGATGTGGCATAAATAATTTTGAGGTTACTTCTTCATTCCCTATTCTGATCGTATAAAAAACCGTCCCCACATCTTTCCCGTCCTCTCCTTTTCCCGGACCGGCAACGCCCGTGGTAGAAACAGAAATATCAGTTTTGAATAACTTCTGACAGCCAATTGCCATTTCAGAAGCCACCTGTTCACTTACAACCGTAAAGTCTTCAATGATTTTTGGATTGACATTCAGAAGGTCGATTTTCTTCTGCGTGGCGTATGTCACGACACTTCCCATGAAATAACTGGAGCTCCCGGAAACCGACGTTATCAAATGAGCCAACTCACCTCCCGTACAACTTTCTGCAGTTGAGATTGTCAATTTTTTATCGGTCAATATCTCGCCGAGGATTTTCTCGATCTTATCTTCCTGGGTAGCAATGATATTTTCACCAATCAGAGGAAATAGTTTTGTGATTTCGTTTTCCAGTTCTGCATTCAGTGATTCTTGTGAGCTTCCGGTAGCAGTCAATCTTAATTTGACTCTTGTTCCGACCGGCAAATAGGACAAGCTTATGTGTTTCGGCAAAGCTAATTCCCATTCTTCAATGGTTTCTGACAAAATACTTTCCGGGATATCAACCACAGAAACTATTCTGGTAACGATATGGTCAAGTGATAATTTTTCCTTCAGGAAAGGAATAATCTGGTCTTTCACCAAAGGTTTTACCTCGTAAGGAACGCCCGGCAGACTAAAACAATAAGTTCCATTCTTTTCCAAAATCATGCAAGGAGCAGTTCCGAAATAGTTGAGGAAGATCTTCGCCTTGGACAAAACCATCGCCTGGTCTTTGTTATGTTCCAAAATCCAGAGCCGCTTTCTTTTTTCGAGATATGCTCTTAGATGCTCATAGATATTGTCTGAGAAAATCATTTCATCTTCAAAGAATCCTGCATATGCTTTTTTGGTAATATCATCTTTCGTTGGTCCCAATCCGCCGGTTGTGAAAACCACATCCGCCATTTCAAAAGCTTTTCCTAAAGTTGATATAATTGCACTTTCTTCATCCGGAATTGTAAAAATAGAAAGTACCTTTATCCCGATTTCCTTAAGCTGTGTTGCAATAAAATTGGAGTTGGTGTCGACGGTATTTCCCGAAAGGATCTCGTCACCGATAGTAATTAGAACCGCTGTTTTCATAGAGACAAATTTCGGGAATAATTCTATTACCTAAGCCAAAATAAAGAGTTTTTATTAAACCACAAAAGTCAAAAAGGTTTTGTCAACCTTCACTTCTTTTGTTTCTTTTGTGGTTAAGAATTAATTATCTTTGGTTAAAATTGGGGGAATGAAATCATCTTTCTGGAACAGCTACAGCAACATTATCCTGCTTCTCATCGGTATTTTCATTGGAAGTCTTGTCGGGATTTTCGCTCCTGCTTTTGTAACTTATCTGAAACCCATTGGTGACATTTTTCTTAATCTATTGTTTGTTACAGTAATTCCATTGGTATTTTTTGCAATTGTTTCCGCCATTTCCGGCATCGAACAGCAAAATCAACTAGGCAAGATTATCGGAACAATGGCTTTAACTTTCTTAAGTTTCATTCTGATCTCGGCCACGTTTTGCATCATAATGGTTTACCTTTTCCCTACCGAAACTCCGAACAACGTCAGCGAAACCATATCAGAAAATCTTCAGAATAATTCTAACGTTAATGATCAGATCGTAGGATTCTTCACTGTCAGCGAGTTCTATCATTTGTTCTCGAGACAGAATATGCTGGCACTTTTGGTTTTTTCGTTTTTAGTAGGGATATCCATTAGAAAGTCGGGAGAAAAAGGGAAACCTTTTCAAAACTTCGTCCTGTCCGGCAACGAAGTGATGAAACAGCTTTTGTTATTAATAATGAAAGTTGCTCCAATTGGATTAGGTGCTTATTTCGCTTACCAGGTCGGAACCATTGGGCCTCAACTTTTTGGATTTTACGCCAAACCTTTGGGGTTATATTACATAGCTGGAACTATTTATTTCATCGTATTTTTCAGCCTTTATGCTTTCATCTGGAAATCCGGAAATGGCGTAAAAGCTTTTTGGAAAGAAAGCCTTTTGCCCACTGCAACCGCAATCAGTACTTGCAGCAGTTTGGCGACAATGCCTGTGGCTATCGAATCTGCGAAACGAATGGGCGTTCCTGCATCTATCGCCAACGTCGTGATTCCGATTGGAACTACGATTCATAAGAACGGTTCCTCTATTTCATCGATTATCAAGATCTATGTCGCTTTTCAGTTACTTGGCTGGGATTTCTTTGAACCAATGAATCTCATAATGGCTTTGGGAATCACCATTTTCGTAAGCGCAGTCGCTGGTGGAATCCCAAATGGCGGCTATATTGGCGAGATGCTGATGATCTCGGTTTACAAAATTCCGCCCGATGTGGTTCCGGCAGTAATTATTATCGGAACTTTAGTAGACCCTTTGGCGACAGTCCTCAATTCTGTCGGGAATATTCTTGCAAGTATGATTGTCTCCAAATTTGTCAAAACAGAAGTTGTTTAAGCTTTCAGGAGCTATTTCCCGCTGTCCACTATATCTTTTTTGTTTTCACAACGTTTGTCGTATAATTGAAGCGGGAATCCAAAAAACAAAAAAGTATGCCGTTTCCATCGGGGCTAGTTGGTAATTCGCTGGCTACTCACTTCTCTTGACAGGTTCCAGATTTTCCAATTCCTCCGGCGTAAATAATCGATAGTGAACTTTGAAGGTTTTCCCCAATGGTGTTTCCAGGGAAAACCCTCCAGGTCCCCAACCATCCAAAACATCCAAAGTGAAGTGAGAATATTGCCAATATTCGAACAGGTCGCGGTCTATCCAGAACTCGTGTCCATTAATGGTACCAATCATAGCGTCATTCATTCTCGGAAAATAGCCTCCTTTCTCAAAACATTGCGGCTGTGTCCCTTCGCAGCAGCCACCAGCCTGGTAAAACATGAGCTCGCCGTGTTTCTTTTCCAGCTCCCAGATGACTTCCAAAGCTTTCTCGGTTACGGAAAGTCTTGAGATCTTATCTTTGGTTTCCATATACTATAATTTTTTAATTGATGATCTAAACACAAAGGCACAAAGATTAATTTATTTAAACTTGTTTCAAGGCACTAAAAAAATCAAAGATTTCTTAATATTGACGAAGCTAAAAACTTTGTGCCTTAAAAACTCGGTCATTACAATGAAAGCTTTGTGCCTTTGTGATAATTTTATTGATAGTCACGTTAACAAAAACCCGACAAATAAATCTGCCGGGCTTAAAAACTCAAAATAACAATAATTAATTTTGTCCGGCGATGTCCAGAACGATACGTCCGTCGATTTGTCCTTTCTTCATCTTGTCGAATACATCATTAATATCTTCCAGCTTAGCAGCGGTGACGGTAGCTTTTACCAAACCTTCATTGGCAAAATCAAGTGCTTCCTGCAAATCTTTTCTGGTTCCGACAATAGAACCTCTAACGGTAATTCTCTTAAGAACTGTTTCAAAAATCGGTAGTTCAAAAGAACCTGGCGGGAGACCATTGAGTGCAATTGTACCTTTTCTTCTCAGAACATCTATCCCTTGTTTGAAAGCAATTGGAGAAACAGCGGTGATCAATGCACCGTGCATTCCTCCAACTTCTTTGTGAAGATAAGTTCCCGGATCGGTTTCTTTGGCATTGACAACCAAATCCGCACCAAGTTTTTTTGCCAATTCCAATTTATCATCCGCCACATCTATCGCCGCAACGTGCATTCCCATAGCTTTTGCGTACTGAACTGCAACGTGTCCTAATCCACCGATTCCGGAAATGGCAACCCATTCGCCGGGTTTTGTTTCGGTTTCTTTAAGGCCTTTGTAAACGGTAACGCCCGCGCAAAGAATCGGAGCTATTTCCAGGAAGTTGACATTATCTTTCAAATGCCCAACATATCTGGAATCTGCGATCACATATTCTGCAAATCCGCCATCTACGCTGTAACCTCCGTTCTTCTGAGCTTCACACAAGGTTTCCCATCCCGTGATACAATAATCGCAGCATCCACAAGCCGAATACAACCAAGGAACACCAACTGCATCACCTTCCTTCACCATGGCTTCCGGTCCACAAGCCACTACAATTCCTACACCTTCGTGGCCCGGAATCAGAGGCATTTTTGGTTTTGCCGGCCAGTCGCCATCTACTGCGTGCAAGTCGGTATGACAAACACCACAAGCAATTACTTTTACTAATACTTCATAGCGTCCGGGTTCTCTTACCGGAACTTCTTCGATTTTCAATGGCTGTCCGTAACCTTGTACAACTGCCGCTTTCATTGTTTTTGGGATCATAGTTCAATTTTTTATTAATTTATTAACAGGTCGCTCCTACGGAGCTTAAATCTTTTTTGTCAATGACAAAGTACTTTTCGAAGACGAAACTGCGTGAGGGATTGGAAGGGTTGCGAGGAACGAGCAAGTGCGAAATGAAATGCAGCACCGGATCCGCCATAGGCGGAGCAGCCCTGGAAAGCCCGACCGTAGCCCTGGACCAAACCAAGGCGACGGACACGCTATTAAAACACAATACTTTATTTTTAGAAGAATCCTAGTTTGTTTTTGTTATAGGATATCAGCATATTCTTTGTCTGACGGTAATGGTCGAGCATCATTTTGTGATTTTCTCTACCCACTCCGGACTGTTTGTAACCTCCGAAAGGCGCGCCGGCAGGATAAGCGTGATACTGATTCACCCAAACTCTACCAGCCTGCACGTGGCGAGGAATCTGATACAGCTGATGCGCATCTCTTGTCCATACTCCTGCTCCCAATCCATAAATAGTATCGTTTGCTATTTCTAAAGCTTCTGCCTCATCTTTGAAAGTCGTGAATGCCACCACAGGTCCGAAAATCTCTTCCTGGAAAATTCTCATTCTGTTATTCCCTTTGAAAATGGTTGGCTTGATGTAGTAACCGTCTTCAAAGCCTTCGATGTGATTGGCTTCTCCACCAGTCAACACTTCTGCTCCTTCTTCTTTACCAAGTTTCAGGTAACCTTCGATCTTATCTTTCTGTATTTTAGAAGCCTGTGCTCCCATCATCACCGTTTTGTCTAATGGATTTCCTACTTTAATAGCTTCTGTTCTTTCGATCACTTTGGCAATGAAAGCATCTGCAATATCTTCCTGCACCAATAATCTTGATGGGCAGGTACAGATCTCTCCTTGATTCAGGGCGAAAAGAACTGCGCCTTCAATAGCTTTATCCAGGAACTCATCATCCGCATCCATGACTGAATTGAAGAAAATGTTAGGCGATTTACCTCCCAATTCCAAGGTTACCGGAATGATATTCTCTGTCGCATATTGCATTACCAGACGACCAGTTGCTGTAGAACCAGTGAAAGCGGCTTTGTTTACCTTTGGATTGGTTACTAAAGCTCTTCCTAATTCTGCGCCGAAACCATTAACAATGTTGACAACTCCTGCCGGAAGCAAATCTCCAATCAGTTCCATCAAGATCATAATTGAGATCGGTGTGCTTTCTGCCGGTTTCAAAACCACACAGTTACCTGCCGCCAAAGCCGGAGCGAGTTTCCAAACGGCCATCAGGATTGGAAAGTTCCAAGGTATGATCTGTGCGATGACACCAAGCGGTTCGTGAACGATCAATGAAACGGTGTCTTTATCCAGTTCGTTGTGAGAGCCTTCTTCTGCTCTAATTACTGAAGCAAAATACCTGAAATGGTCAATTGCCAAAGGAATATCCGCTGCCAAAGTTTCCCTTACTGCTTTTCCGTTATCAATTGTTTCTACAGTTGCGATGTATTCCAGGTTTTCCTCGATTCTGTCTGCAATCTTATTTAAAATAATGCTGCGCTCTGTCGGAGAAGTATCTTTCCAGGTTTTGAACGCTTCCGAAGCTGCATTCACAGCATTTTCCAGATCTTCTTTGTTAGAGTGTGCAGCCTGTGTGAATACTTTCCCGTTGATCGGAGAAACCACATCAAAATATTGTCCGCCAACCGATGGTACAAATTTTCCACCGATGTAATTATCATATTTAGCTTTGAATTCTGGCCAAGCTAAAGTAGTCGAGTTTTGTTGTGCTAGTGTTGTGCTCATAATAATATCTGCTTTTATTAATAATCAGTTAACATTTGATTAAAGCTAAGTTAACCAGACATTAAACAAACAGAATAGCACAATTGTCCAAAAAAATAGTAAAATCCTACTTTTAAGATTCTTTATCATTTCATTAAGAAAAAATTATGTTTGGCTATAATTTTAAATTTGTTATATTTGAGAGACAAGATGTTATAAAAATCTTGAGTAATGAATCCGAATCATTTTCAACTTAACAAACCTCATCTGACACAGGAAAATAACCTGAACACATTGGTGGAAAATCAGACCAAGTTCAGTTTAAATAATTGTGAATTCAGCATATATGAGACGCATCAGAGTGCTTATAATGTGAAATTGCACTTTGAACATCTGGCGTTCACCGGAATGTTGAGAGGAAAGAAATGGATGAAACTCCAGGATAAAAGCAATTATTTCGAATATCTCCCCGGAGAAAGTGTTTTGGTCGCGCCCGGGGAAACAATGGTCATTGATTTTCCTGATGCCGATAAAGATGCTTCGCAGTGTATTTCGTTGACTTTGAATCCGGAATTTGTGCAGGAATCACTTGACCTTCTGAACTTCAATGCAAAAAAAGTGGACGATTCTTCGCAATGGAATATTTCTCTGGAAGAATTTTATTTATTGAATAGCAAAGCTCTGGCTTCAGCAACTAACAATATTATGAGAATTGCAATGGATGATAATTCTTATAAGGATGTGATTGCTGATTTTGCATTGAAGGAACTTTTGATAAGATTGATGCAGACGCAGGCAAGAAATCTGGTTGAGAAAAACACCTTGAAAAATAAGTCCAGAATTGGTTTTGTTGCGGATTATATCAAGAAAAATCTTCATCAGAAGTTATCGATTGATTCGATTGCAAAAATGGCTTATGTGAGCAAATCGAATTTCTTTAAGATGTTCAAGGAAGAATTGGGACTTTCCCCGAATGAGTTTATCATTCAGGAGAGAATCAAAAAAGCAAAAGAATTATTGACCCATAATAGTTCGGTAAGTGAGACTGCTTTCAGCACAGGATTTTCGGATACGAATTATTTCATCCGTGTTTTCAAACAAATGGAAGGCGTAACGCCTAAAATCTTTCAGAACAAAAAATTAATTTGAGTTAAATAGTTAGTTATAGATATTTTCAAAAAGAACACGAGCCAATGTTTTATTGGCTCGTGTTCGATTTGTATTCAGAATTATTAGGTCGCTCCTACGGAGCTCTGATTCTATTATAATTATTTTGCTATTAACAGCTTACTCCTACGGAGTTCATAATTTTGTGCAAATTCTTCTAGTAGTAGTTTATTATTTCTGATAACTGTAATATCTTGCACCTTTCAGAACAGGACTTTCTTTTTCAACTCTCGTCAACCCAAATCCTTTATAATCCGAATTTACAGAAGAATTTAATTGTTTGCGGTGCAACTTCTCGTAAGTTTCGAAATCAATTGCCAATCTGTTTTTCAGACTCTCAAAAAGATTCCATTTTTCAACAACAGATTTCCATTCGGGAGAAATTTTCCCTACGAATACTTTAGCTTTAGAACCACTTCCATAAGCCAGGAATCCGATTTCTTTGTCCGCCAGATCTTCATTTTCATTAAACGAAGTTTGTAGTGCAGACAACAACGCCATAAAAATAGAAGCGGTGTACATATTTCCAATTTCGGAAGAGGCTCGTTGGGATCTTTCAATTTTTTCATTAATGAAATTGATATAATCTTCAGATTTTGCAATGGCTTTTTGTTTCTCGGCATCAGAAAAATCAAGATGATTTTCTAAACTATAAATTTCGGTAAAAACTCTTTTCCCATGAAATGCATAAGGCAAATGGAAAATCAAATACCTCCAATCTTCGTAAGGCCTAACGGTAAAAGTCTGTTCTTTGTAATGCTGATAAGCCTCACGGATTCTGTCCTGATAACAAACATTAGAATATTGTCCGTCAAAAACAGGTTCATCTGTAAACACTTCGATTTTATCCGGATAATTTTCCGGCGCAGAATTCAATTCAGATTTGGAATGATGACGTCTCGGTTTGAAGAAATCGAAAACACTTTCTGTTGCCACCCCCCAATTATTATCAATCTCAACCAATTTTGGATTCGCAGAAACCAATAACGCAACAGCTCCTCCACCTTGCGTATATTCTCCGGAAGAAGCCAATTCATATTTTGCATAATCACTGGCAATCACAACTGCTTTTTTAGTAGGATTTGCTCTTACAAAATCCAATGAATTATGAAGTGCATCAACCGCGCCAACACAGGCAAAAGTCATATCGACCACATCACAGTTTTTGAAACTTCTTTCCCCAAATGCTTCACTTAGAAATTCCTCCACCATTTGAACGGCGTAAGTCGCAGTTGGTTTTGCAGCGTCCAAAGCACTCTCTGTTCCGAGATAAACTCTTGATATTTCTTTCGGATTGATATTATAGTCTTGAATTAATTTCAGTAAAGCTTCTGCTGCAAAAGTCGCTGCATCCTCGTGAACATCGGGCAAAGCCATTTTGTGTAAGCCCAGACCTTTTTCCAATTTTGCTGGTTCTATTCCTCTTTTCTCAGCAAGGTCTTTGATCTCTAAATATAAAGAAGGCACATAAAAACTGGCCGCATCCACTCCGAATTTCGTCATTTTAAAAATTTTAAGACACGAATTTAGAGATTTTTTGGCGGATTTTGAGTGTGAATTGGGGAGAAAATTGGAGAATATGTTAAATGTTATATTTAAAATAACCATTCCCTTTTAAAACGTAGAATCTTACGCAGCCCGACTTGAGTGGAGCTCTTTTTCTTTTTTATAAAAAGAAAAAAGCGGGAACGGAAGGCGGATTAGCTGCCCAAACCTAACGAAGCGATTCGACGCGGTCAAATAAAAAAACCTCGCTGTCAAAAAACAAACGAGGTTCTCTTCATATCAAAACAAAATCAAATTTCTTATCAAATGCAGCTTTCATCGTGCTGTGACAAATCCAGACCAATACTTTCCGAATCTTCTGCAACTCTCAGTGGAATTATCATATCCGTTACTTTATATAAAACCAAAGACCCCAAAAATGTAAACGCCGAAACCAAGACCAAAGCCATCATATGATGTGCAAACACTTCAAACCCACCGTGAAGAAGACTTGCATTTTCGCCCTGAGCCAACACTGCCGTCAGAATCATTCCCATAATTCCGCCAACACCGTGACAAGCAAAAACATCCAAGGTATCATCTACTTTTTTCAGTCTTTTCCAATTGCACATCAGATTCGAAACAATCGCTGAAATAAATCCGATGAAAATAGCGTGAGGAATCGTTACAAAACCGGCGGCAGGCGTAATCGCAACCAACCCGACAACAGCACCAATACAAGCGCCTAAAGCAGAAACTTTGCGCCCGTTAACTCTATCAAAGAAGATCCAAGATAACATTGCGGTTGCAGAAGCTACCGTTGTTGTTCCAAAAGCCATTGCAGCGGTTGCATTAGCCGACAAAGCAGAACCGGCATTAAAACCAAACCAACCAAACCAAAGCATTCCTGTTCCTAAAATCACAAACGGAATATTAGAAGGTTCGTGGTGTGGATTTTTACGTTTTCCAATCATCATAGCTCCGGCCAAAGCAGCGAATCCCGCACTCATGTGAACCACAGTTCCTCCGGCAAAATCCTTCACTCCGAAATATTTGTTCAACAAACCATCCGGATGCCAGACCATATGACAAAGCGGTGTGTAAATTATCAAACTGAACAAAACCATGAACAACAAATAAGAAATAAATCTTACTCTTTCCGCAAATGAGCCTGTTATCAAAGCCGGTGTGATCACCGCAAACTTCATTTGAAACAAGGCAAACAAAACAAACGGAATCGTGGAAGCCATCTGACTGTGAGGCAAAACGCCAACATTGTTAAAAAATAAATATGATGTCGGGTTTCCTATGAGTCCATAATGTTCCCCATTAATAGTAATCCCAATAGAATCTCCAAAAGACAAACTGAAGCCTACAACAACCCAGACAATACTAATCACACCCAATGCAATAAAACTTTGCAACATTGTTGAAATCATATTCTTTTTCCCGACCATTCCGCCGTAAAAAAATGAAAGCCCAGGTGTCATCAACAAAACCAAACCGGAAGAAGCCAGAATCCACGCAACATCTGAACCTACGATGCTATCTTCTCCCAGAAAAGTTCCAGGTGTTGGTAAAGAGGTCTGTTCCGGCCAGAAAAGTGCGGCAATTGAAACGATACTAATTATCACGAATGATATAATCCAGCGTTTTTCAATTTTCATATGTAGATATTTATTTTTTTAATGGTCATATGAATCGTTTATTTCACTTGGTCATTTTCAGAAACCAAAAAACAAAACGATTTCACATTTTAAAATTTTAACCATGCAAATATAAAGGGTTAATTTGAATTAATTATAAAAATCAAAACATAAACCCCTAATTTTTCATTATTAAAAATAAATTTTACCAAATTAAATAACTCATAAAGACAAAACCAATAAGGCATCAGTTTTGATATATTATCAATAAAAATAAATTATGAGACAAGATATTCCAAAACCAGACAGCGAAACCAACAAAGGACCAATGATGGCCATTATCATTATTGTCGTTTTATTCCTCTTAGGGTATTTTGCCTATATGATGTTTATTCCGCAACAAGTGGAACAGATGAATCAAACTGATAAAGTACAACCAGTAGAACCAAAAGTAAAAGACTCCATTTAGGAGTCTTTTGCATTTTATAATTGATGTGAAAAATCTTAGTGAATATGTTTCTCTGCATGATAAGAGCTTCTCACCAATGGTGAACTTTCCACATGACGGAAACCTAATTTTTTTGCAAAATCTCCGTATTCATCAAACTCTTCAGGAGAAATAAATCTCTGAACCGGAAGATGTTTTTTGGTTGGCTGAAGATACTGCCCTAAAGTAATCACATCTACATTGGCATTTCTGATATCTTCAATTGTTTGGAAAACCTCATCTTTAGTTTCTCCTAAACCAAGCATCACACCCGTTTTTGTCCGATTTTGTCCAGCTTCTTTCAGATATCTCAGAACATCCAGACTACGTTCGTATTTTGCCTGTATCCTTACTTCCCTTGTCAAACGTTTTACAGTTTCCATATTATGGGAGATCACTTCCGGAGCCACTTCTACCAATCTGTCAAGATGTTTTGTCACACCCTGGAAATCCGGAATCAGAGTTTCCATAGTCGTTCCCGGAGAGATTCTACGAACCGCATTCACCGTTTCAGCCCAAAGAATCGAACCCATATCTTTCAAATCATCTCTGTCGACTGAAGTCAGAACAGCGTGTTTGATTTTCATTAATTTGATAGAACGCGCTACTTTTTCCGGCTCATCCCAATTCACATCCATCGGCTTTCCGGTTTTCACACCACAGAAACCACAACTTCTGGTACAGATATTTCCTAGAATCATAAAGGTTGCCGTCCCTTCTCCCCAACATTCACCCATATTGGGACAGCTTCCGCTTTGGCAAATTGTGTTCAGTTTATATTTATCAACCAAATTTCTCAGTTCCCGGTAATTCTTACCAGTTGGCAATTTTACACGGATCCATTTGGGTTTTTGAGTAACTGTTTCTTCCATTATTCAATTAAAGATTTAGAGATTCAGGAATTTAGAAATTCAAAAATCTTCATTATCATTTTTTAATAATTCGGCCAGGATTTTTTTGGCGCGCATTATTCTCACTTTTGTATTGGCTACGGAGAGATTGAGTTCCTCCGCTATTTCTTTGATGCTTTTTTCTTCAAAAAATCTCAATCTGATGATATCCTGATTTTTAGCATCCATTGTTTCTATGATTTTGATGATCTTTCGCTGGTCCTCCTCGGAGATCAGCAATTCTTCCGGTGACCTGGCAAACTCATTTTTTACATTCTCCAGTCCATCATTTGCATCTTCGTTTTCCCGGCTTTTTCTTCTCCAAAAATCGATGATCGTATTTTGAGCAATGGTCAGGATCCAGGTCTTGAATTGAAAATTGGGATCAAACAGGTCCAGCTTGTTTAGGACTTTTGAAAATACCGAAACTGTGATCTCATCTGCATCATTTTCATCCTTCACTCTATTCATCACAAAAGAAAAAACATCAACCCAAAACAGGTTAATCAATTGCGTCTGAGCTTTTTGATTCTTATCTCTGGCTTTTATGATGAGAGCGAGTAACTGGTCTTCTTTCATTTTTCAATGAACAAAGATAGCTATATATTATTAAAAAATATTAATATCAAGAGATTGAGAATTTCTATTATTGTGAATGGATATTGTTTGAGATTTAGAGTGAATTTAAATAACAAATATCAAGGCTGAATTATTTTAAAAGAAGTATTTTTACTGGCTTGATTTTGGAATAGAGAAATCACAATAAACAATTAAATATCAGACAAATAAATAATGAGATTTTATAAATATCAAGGTACAGGAAATGATTTTGTTATGATTGACAACCGTTTAGGAGAATGGAACGACTTATCAATCGAAAAAATACAAAAGCTTTGTGACCGCAGATTCGGGATTGGCGCAGATGGATTAATTAAGATCAATTCTGCAGAAGGCGTTGATTTTGAGGTGGATTATTACAATTCCGACGGTTCCAAAAGTTTTTGTGGGAACGGCGCTCGTTGTTCAGTCGCTTTTGCTCATTTCTTAGATATTATTGAAGATAAAACCACTTTCACCGCCATCGATGGAATCCACGAAGCCGAAATCAAAAACGGTATCATCAAGCTAAAAATGGGTGATGTAAAATCTATTGATACAGATGGAAATGATTTTGTTTTGAATACAGGTTCCCCACATTATGTCAAGTATGTCGAAATGTTAAATAATTATAATGTTTACAAAAACGGTAACGAAATCCGAAACTCTGAAACTTATAGGAAAGAAGGAATCAATGTGAACTTCGTAGAAAAACTGTCTGATAAGGAGCTTTTTGTAAGAACTTACGAACGTGGTGTTGAGGATGAAACTTATAGTTGCGGGACAGGAGTTACAGCTGCGGCTTTAACTTTTATGAAAAATAATAATCAAACGTTTGTTGGAGTCAAAGTAATGGGAGGACAGCTGAAAGTTTATGCAGAAAAAGATGGAGAAGGATTCAGAAACATTTGGTTAGAAGGCCCTGCTGTTCAGGTTTTCAAAGGAGATATTAACCTAGACAAAGCCTGATATTTTAAAATCATGAAAAAAACAATTCTTATCATATTTGTTATCATTATCGCAATCCTGGGATTTTTCGGGATTCGTTTTTATAGTAAATACCTTGGAAATAATGTAGAAAAAGAAGGCTTTGTTCTGATTCCGCATCATTCGGGTTATAAGCAGATCCTTGACTCTATTTCGCCTTTCATTAAAAACAAAGACAATTTTACAAGTATCGCTGATGAAAAAAATCTGAAAGAAAACTTCAAAGCCGGACGATATGAAATAAAATCGGGAATGAACAACCGCGAAATCGCCAATATGATCATCGCCGGAAATCAAACTCCGAATTCTTTTAGAATCAAAGACTTTGATGATGTATATCAAATGGTTGGAAGGGTTTCTAAAAAAACAGAAACCGACTCTGCGAAATTCATTAAAAAACTTGACGAAATCGCCATCAATAAAGGTTACAAAAGTGCTGAAGATCTAAAAAAATATTTCTTCAACAACACTTATGATTTTTTCTGGACTGTAACGCCGAGAGAATTCTTTGACAAATTCGAAAATGATTATAAAGATTTTTGGACCGCAGAAAGAATCGAAAAAGAAAAAAAATCCGGATTGACAAGAGACCAGATCTATGCATTAGCCTCTATAGTTTACAAAGAATCCGGCGGAAAACCAGATGAACAAAGAACAATTGCAGGACTTTATATCAATCGGTATAAAAAAGGAATGAAACTGCAAAGTGACCCGACAGTTATTTATGCCGTGAACAAAGCCAGCAATTTTACTCAGCAGATCAAGAGAGTTTATTACAAACATCTGAAAGAACCTTCGCCATACAATACTTATGCGAACAAGGGGATTCCTCCAGGGCCAATTTGTATTGTAGATAAGAATTCTCTAGATGCCGTTTTGGAAGCAGAAAACAACAATTACATTTTTATGTGCGCCGACCCAGCGAGATTCGGTTATCATAAATTCACAGATAATGATGCTGAACATGCCAAAAATGCAAAAGCCTATCAGGACTGGTTGAACAGCAAAGAAATAAAATAATAAATGAGCAACGGCTCAAAAAATAAACTAAGAATGGAACGAACGGAAATTGTAAGTGTATTTCAGAAAAAAATCTTTGGTCTTGCTTTGACCATCGGTGCGGCGAGTTTTATAATGGCCCAGCAAAAGGTAAATGTTTCTGGAAATGTAAAAGATGCAAATGGCGGAGTTGGATACGCATCTATCACTTTTAAAAATCAGCAAAACTCACAATTGAGTGATGCCGCCTTAGCGGATGTAGATGGAAATTATAAATTGGAATTGGCGCCTGGTAGTTATGATGTAAGCATAGAAGCTGTCGATTATAAAAAATTCACTCAAACAATCCGGGTTGAAAAAGCGGGAATTCTTGCACCTTTCGTGATCATTTCCAATGGAAAAGCCAATCTAACTAACACAACAGATATCCAAGGTGTAGTGATCACTGCAACTTCTACAAAACCCTATAAAGTGGAACTGGATAAGAAGACCTATGACCCTTCACAGGATATTGTGAGCAAAGGAGGCAATCTTCAGGATGTCCTTTCAAATGTCCCTTCGGTGTCTGTGGATACAGACGGAACTGTTTCTATGAGAGGCAATTCTAACATTCGATTTTTGATCAATGGTAAACCCTCTTCACTATTAGGTATCGATGATGGTGCTGATGCTTTGAAATCAATTCCGGCAGATCAAATTGAAAAAATCGAGGTAATTACCAATCCTTCATCCAAATATGAGGCAAGCGGAACTGCGGGTATTCTAAACATCATTCTTAAAAAATCGTCTAAAATGGGTTTCAACGGAAGCGTTGAGGGCACGCTTGGTTACCTTCCCAACACCCGACTAAACACGAGCCTTAGCTGGAAAAAAGGGTCATGGACCTACTATTTAAACGGTGGAGGAAGCTATAACAGGAACAAATCAACTAACAATTCCACTTACAACTATCTGTTAGACCCAGCCAGACTGAGCAACAATGCCAGTATCTTTACCGACCAAAGAGGGAAGAATAAAAGCGAAAATAAAAACTATAACGTCAATTCCGGATTTGTGGTTGATCTGTCAGAAAAATCTTCTTTGAACGCATCTGTTATGTTCCGCACCTTTGAAAATGAAGGAACTGAAACTATTAACACTTACGACAGGATAGTCCGCAAAGATATAGATGCTGATGATTATCCTGATGTTCCATATACGATATTGGACAAAAACTCACTCAGAGTTAATGAATCTATCAGAAACAATAATTCTTTCCAAGCCGATTTGGGATTTGACCAAAAAATTGGCGACAAAGGACAGCTTCTAAGTCTGGCCGCGAGTTATCAAACCAACAAAAGTGACAGTTCCGGACCTATAGATCAAACAAGTATTGTAAGTGATGGAACAAGCGAATCTGTGGTCAACAATATTCTCAACAATTCGAAAAATACGACATTTCTAGCCAAAGCAGACTATGAATTGCCAATCGGGGAGAATTCTAAATTGGAAGCCGGAGCAAGATTTGATTTGAATAATAATGATTATAGTTATTTTGTTAATCAAAGTACAAATGATAGCCCATTTGAAGTTTTGGAACGATTTACCAGTGACACCCGTTATGATGAAAAAATATCAGCTGTTTATTCCCAGTTCAGAAGCAAGATTGGAAACTTCGGTTACCAGTTAGGTCTAAGAATGGAGAACACCAATATCGACGTAAGTTTCAAAAGTATGGAAAATGCAGAGTTGGTAGAAGTTCCTAAAAATTACACAGGCTTCTTTCCTAGTGCGTTCTTCAGTTATAACCTGGATAAAAGCAATCAGATTTTATTGAACTATTCCAGAAGAATCAACAGGCCACGTTCCTGGTTTTTGATTCCTTTTATGTCTTTTGGTAATGACAGAAGCTTATTTTTAGGAAATCCTGACTTGAACCCAACCTACGAAAATTCATTTGAATTAGGCTACAGTTTGTCTAAAAGCAAAATCGTATTTAATCCTACTTTATATTTCAAAAAATCCCAAGATGAAGTTAATTTCTACCAATACGATGCCTTGGATACCAATGGCAATACTGTTCTATACAGAATGCCGGTTAATGCCGGTTCAGAAGCTAATTACGGTCTAGATCTTAATGCAACTTACGACCCTTTCAAATGGTTAAGAATAATGGGGAATGTTGATTTGTTTGGATATGATAATTCTGGTTCCTACAAAGATTTCAGTTATGAAGGAAACGGCTTCTCATCCAGATTAAGATTGACAACGACCTTCCGACCGGATAAAAAAACATCTTTACAAATACAAGGTTTTTACAGAGGTTCCGAAAAAACGGCCAGTGTTGACAGACATTCTATGTATTCTATCAATTTCGGAGCAACAAGAACTATTCTGGATGGTAATGGTACTCTTGCTTTTAACATTCAGGATATATTCAATACCAGAGCCAGAGAAAATACAACATATGCCCCAAGTTATTCTCAATATCAGTATATGCAATGGAATCCAAGACAGTTTTCAATATCATTTACTTATCGTTTCAAACAAGGAGAAAAGATAGAACAACCGAAAAAGAAGAAAGATATAAATGCCAATAGTAGTGGCGGAGATGATATGCCGCCGATGTAGCATCCTTACAGATTTATTAACCAACTCGAAGCTCCTGTAAATTACTTTGCAGGGCTTTTTCTTTTGAGTTTGGTTTTATTTTCATAGAAAAAAAATGAGAATAGATACACCCAAAGATTATCATCAAAAAATCCGTCTCGCTATAAAAACGAGACGGATTCTTTTAACAATTATAATTTAAAGGTCTATTTTTTCTTTTGTTCCTTCAACTCTTCTTTATCTTTATCAGAAGGATTCCACACTTTTACCTCAGCATTCTTATCGATTCCTGAAAGGATTTGAACATTGATCCCGTCACTAGAACCCAGCTTAACATATACTTTTTTGAAACCACCATTCGGTTGCTTCACTTCCACAAAGGCTTTATTATTACCCTTTTCATACTGAATCAGTGACTCATCCAAAAGTAATGCATTTTTCTGAGAACTCAACAATATCTCTCCATTCGCACTGAAACCAGCTCTGATATATTCTCCTGTTTTGTTGAAAACATCTCCTTCCACAGCAAATTTTATCGTTCCACTTTCTTCGGTTCCCTTTGGTGCAATCAAAGTTAGTTTTCCCGGGAAAGATTTGTTTTGCAAAGCACCGATTACGACGCTCATATCCATTCCTTGCTTCAATTTTCCAGCCTGGGCCTCATCTATATCACCTTTAAAAATCAATGAATTGAGGTCTGCAATAGAACAGATCGTTGTTCCGGCATTGAAAGAATTGGCCTCGATTACCTGGCTCCCCACTTTTACCGGGATTTCCAAAACCGTTCCTGCCGCTTTTGCACGAACTTGGGTGGTTGCCATACTTTGCAATTCCGGTGTTGCACCTGTTCTTACAATCTGTAATTGTTTTTGAGCAGCAGTCAATTGTTGGACCGCTATTTTTTGTTGCTGAATGGTTGTTTCCAATTGTTGTTGCGCCGTGATATATTCCTGCTTAGAAATCACACCTTGTTTGTACAATTTCGCCTGCATTTCGTATTGTTTCTGCTGATTATCAACATTCACTTTTGCATTTGCTAACTGAATTTGTGTGTTATTAACCTGCATTGTTGCGTTGTTAACCTCTGTAATATTTGGAACAATTCTAATCGTTGCAAGCAATTGCCCAGCTTCCACTTTATCTCCTTCATCTACGTTGATACTTTGGATGATCCCGGCAATATTAGGCTTGATCTCGATTTCTTCGCGAGGTTCGATCTTTCCTGTTGCCATTACTTTATCATCCAGATTCTTGATGCTTGGCTTTCTGGTCAGGAAAACTTCGTTCTCAGCCGAATTGGACTTGATAAGATAACCGATACCACCAACCAAAGCTACTACAAACAGTAATCCAAGAAATATGGATATTGCTTTCTTGAATGTAAATTTCTTTTTTTCTTTTTCCATTATATCGAAATATAGTTTAATTATTAATTATTAGTTTACTCCGTTCTCAATGCTTCAATCGGTTTGATCTTCACCGCTCGTTGTGCCGGGATCAATCCGATCACCAATCCAAGGAAAATCATAATTCCCATTGCCGAAAATACGTTGCCGTAATCTACGGTTGGATTGTAAAAAGGAAAAGCATCATTGTTCATTGTCAAAACGTTGAGGATGATGAGCAGGAAAATCCCGGATAGAAACCCCAACACTCCCGATGACAAGGTAATTACAACACTTTCCAGCAAAATCTGATTTCGAACTTCTGCCGGTTTTGCACCTAAAGCCCTTCTGATCCCTATTTCTTTTGTTCTCTCTTTTACTGTGATCAACAGGATATTCGAAATCGCTATAACTCCCGCCAAAATTGTCAAAGTTCCTACAACTATGGTCAGCAACTGCATTCCAGTTAAAAATCCTGTTACTTTTTTAAATTCTTTAGCGAGGTTGAAACTTCCAAAAGCATTGGTATCCTCAGGTGAAACGTGATTGATCCTCTTCAGTTCATCTTTCACCTTGGTTTCCACAAGTGCCGCTTCTGCATTGGGTTTTCCGACTATTGCAAAAAATCCGACCTTGTCACCTTCATTATACATCCCGGAATACGTCGAGAAAGGAATATAGGCCGATTGGTCATTCTCCATCCCACCGCCTCTCGGAACTCGGAAAACGCCTATGACATTGAAGAAAATACCTTTCAGATTGACTGATTTCCCAATTGGGTTTTCATTTTTCTTGGCATCGAAAAGATTTTTGTAAATTTCCTCTCCTATCACGATCACATTCTTCTTTCCTTGAATATCGGCATCATTGATATACCTCCCGAACAACAATTTTTTCTTGGATATCTGATTACCAACAGGAAAATCGCCTGTGATCATATAAGTATTTTTCTTTCCGTTCCTGGAGATCTGCTCGCCTGCCGTTCCAAAATTACCTCTTACGCTTTGAGGAGAGATATAATCTATTTCCGGAATTTTTTTCGTGATGTATTCTATATCCTTCAGATGAAGGTCCATTTTCCTACCTTTCGCGAAACCTTCGTAAGGAATATTGGTATTCTGTGGCCAAAGAAATATAGAGTTGGTTGCAAATCCTGAAAACAACTTATTGAAACCATTTTCCATTCCTTTTGCCGCACCCAACAAACTAACATACAAAAACATCCCCCAACCCACGCCTATCATCGTAAGAAACGTTCTGAGTTTATTATTCCGAAGGGAATAATAGATCTCCTGCCAGGTATCTCTTTTGAAAAGTATATTCACGTTTTTGTTTATAATTGATTAATGATAATGATTTCATTACTCTATTTCCAATTTCTCTCAAATTCTCACACTCTAAAACTCTATTTGCTTAATCTGTCCTAAGTGCCTCAATTGGTTTTATTTTCGAGGCTTTGTAAGCCGGAACAAAACCTGCAATTGCACCTGAAATAACCAAACAGAAAAATGCTGCGGCAATCAATCCCCAACCTACAGAAGGTTCGGTGATAAAATAATCCTCAAGATTATTTCCAATTAATTTCAAAGCCAGAACACCTAGTCCAACACCAACAAATCCGGAAATGACAGTGATCACAATACTTTCCTGTAAAATCAACGCAACAATTCCGGATGGTTTCGCACCAATTGCTTTTCTTACCCCAATCTCCTTGGTTCTTTCTTTGATGATGTAGACCATTATATTACTGATACCAATAATTCCTGCCAAAAGCGTCCCAAGCCCAATGAATCCTACAACTGCAGTAATTACGAACAAGAAAGCAAAAGAATCCTGCGTGTTTTTCGCATTATTATTAACCCGGATTCCCTGCTGGTCGTCTGGGGAGATCTGGTGTCTTGCTCTTATACTTTTCTCCAATTGGTCACCATATTTCACACCTTCGTCCGGTGTCATATTAGGATTATAGGAAAGCATCACTGTACTGATCGTATCGGAACTTTTCTTCATCTGCTGAAGTGTTGCCAATGGAATAGAAATATGTCGTTCATCCCAATCACCACCCGGATCGGAAAAGACACCAACAACTTTGAACATCGTTCCATTGATCTCCAGATCTTTTCCGATTGGATTCCCATCTCTTATCAGATCCCGCCAAACCATTCTTCCGATGGATGCAACGTTTTGTTTCTGCTCGTTATCCCGTTCATTGATGTATCGTCCGTCGATCATTGTTCTGTTTTCAAGAAATTTTTCATCTCCCAAAACACCATTAATTTGATAACTACCACTTTCTTTACCGTATTTTACGGTAAGATTGGTCTGATATCTTGGTGAAGCATATTCTAATTTCCCTTTGCTTTCTTTTACAATCGCATCGAAATCATCATTATTAAAAGTAATCTGTCTATCAGACTGAAGACCTGCGTATGGAATCGTGGTTTTGCCACCCCAAACCATGATCAGATTGGTTGCATCTCTTGTAAATGCCTTTGCAAATGAGTTATTAAGTCCATTTCCAATTCCAAACAAAACAATGAAAATGAAAAGCCCCAGCGCAACAGTAAACCCGGAAAGAACCGTCCGCAATACATTACTGCGAATAGAACTAAATATCTCTTGCCAGCGGTCTAAATCAAACATATTTTGGTTGTTGGTTAGTGGTTAATTTTTGTCAGGCTGAGGCTCTCGAAGCCACTTTATAATATGATTTGTTTGATGAACTCATCACTTTCTATTCTGCCGTCTTTCAGTACGACGTTTCTCTTGGTCTGTGCTGCAACATCGTTCTCATGAGTTACGACAACGATCGTTTTACCTTCGTTATTGATTTCCTGAAGCAGCTTCATAATATCATGTGTCGTTTTGGAATCCAAGGCTCCGGTCGGTTCATCGGCAAGGATCAGTTTCGGCTCAGAGATCAATGCCCTTGCAATGGCAACTCTTTGTTTTTGTCCTCCGGAAAGCTCACTTGGAAGATGTTCCGCCCATTCCTTCAATCCTACTTTTTCCAGGTATTCCAATGCTTTTTTTGTTCTTTCTTTTCTGGAAACATTCTGATAATACAACGGAAGCGCAACATTTTCCAACGCCGTTTTATAATTGATCAAATTAAATGACTGAAAAATGAATCCGATAAAACGACTTCTGTATTCTGCTGCTTTTACCTCTGTAAGATGTTTGATAGGAAATCCATCCAACTCATAAATCCCATTATCGGCCTCGTCCAAAATCCCGATAATATTAAGCAAGGTCGATTTTCCGGAACCGGAACTTCCCATGATAGAAACAAACTCACCCTGGTTGATACTAAGATCAATACCTTTCAGCACATGAAGTTTGCTCTTACCTGTATCGTAAGATTTGTTGACATCTTCTATTTTCAGAATCGGATGAGACATTGTCTGGATTTTACATATAAGTAAATCCGAATAAGGAATTGTTACAGTTTCGGAAAAATTATTTTTATGATTTTTTATTGAATCAGAATTTTAAAAAAAATTTAATTGCAGGCGTAACATTTTTACAATTCCAGAGTCTTATTGGGTATAATTTTTCTTTTATGCTTAAAAAAGTTTTTTGTATTTCGCTTTTGTCTATTGGAGTTTTGGGATTTTCCCAGAAGAAATGGACGATTCAGGAATGTGTGGATTATGCAATTAAAAACAACCTGCAGATCCAGGCACAGGCTTACAACAAAGATGTACAGGCAAAAAATCTGGAAATGGCTAAAAAGGAATATCTGCCTTCGGTTTCCGGAACGATTAATAACAATGTGAATTTTGGACAAACCTTGGTCGGAACAAGCAGTATCCGAAACGACAGTTATTATAACGGGGCTAATGTCGGGGCAAGTGTTTTGGTTTACAATAACGGAAGGCTTGAGAAAACAATCCGGAAAACAGGGTTTGATGTAGAAGCTAGCTTGCAGGACATCGAAACCATCAAAAATAATATTGCATTACAGATCGCACAACAATATCTGAATGTAATGCTGAACAGAGAAATCAAAAAAATCTCTGAAAGTGCGATGGATAATGCTCAGAAATTATATGAACGTGCCAAGATCACAACTGATGTCGGAACAACCGCCCAAACAGTTTTAGCGGAAGCAACAGCTTCCCTTGCAAGAGAAAAGCAGAATGTAAAAACAGCTCAGATCAATGTTGACAAAGCGCTTTTTGCAATGGCCCAACTTCTTCAATTACCCGATTACAGAACGTTTGATGTGGTTGACATTCCTGTTCCGGATGAATTGGTACCTCAAATAGAATCTGTGGAAGATGTGATCAATACTGCTTATCAAAACCAACCTGTTGTAAAAGCCGCAGAAACCAGAATAAAAGCCGCAGAAGCACAAACAGAAGTCGTGAAGACCAATTTCTATCCAACAATATCTGCAACTGCCGGCATCGGAAGTTTTTATAATAATCTTTTGAACAAAAACACCCTTGGCTACAGCGTAGATGCAGCTGGCAACCCTATTGCAATAACGGAAAGAAATTTTGCGCAACAATACAGTGATAATTTTGGGCAACAGTTAAGTTTGTCAGCTAACATTCCGATCTTCAATAAAGGAATTACAAAACTACAGGTTGAGCAGACGAAAATCAATGAAGTGATTGCCAAGAATAATCTGGAACAACAAAAATTCCAATTGAAGCAGGACATCCAACAAGCGCAGTTCAATGCAGATTCTAATTATGAAGTTTATATTGCTGCGGTTGAAGCGGAAAGAAGCACAAAATTAGCTTTGGATTTTGCTGAAAAAAGTTACGAAGCAGGACGTTCTACGATCTACGATATCAATATTGCCAGAAACAATTATGCTAATGCACAAGGGTCTGTTGCACAAGCCAAATATAATTATCTGTTCAGTATCAAAGTTCTCGATTTCTATGCCGGAAGAGGAATCAACCTATAATGACCTTTAATTATAGTCCATATTAGTTTTACATTTAGCAATTAGAATTTTAAAAAAATTTCAAATAAAAGAACGCTACAAGATCTGTAGCGTTTTTTTTACAAACTCTTCAAGTTACCATCCGTCGTATAATTTACGAAAATCTCACTATCCAGATTCACAGATTTGATTTAAGGGTTCGATATTACCTTATCCAGATCCAGCAGCAGATAATTAATGTTTTGATTGATGGTCCTCGTTGCAGACTGCATTTGATTCAGCATCGATGCACGGTTATGCAAATCAGCTGAACGGTAAAGTCCCCCGTTTCCAAAATTCACAGATTGATTTGCAGATTTCTCATCGCTGTCAAACTGATACTGGATCCATCTTTGCTTCATATTCTCTATGATAGAATGCTCACGATTTCCTGTAAACTTTTTCTCTGTGTACATATACCAGATGAAAGGCGGAAAATTCTTGGACAATAATTTTTGTTCCCAAATATCACGCAGGAGATTTCGCTCGTGGATAAACTCCACCTTCTTACCTTTCGGATTAAAAGTTGCCAAACCAAGGCCGGCTCCCAGCAAACCTCCGCCAATATTCACGGCATTTTCTACGCCATTATCTTTGATTACACCACCGGCCACAGAAGTCACTGCGCCCGTAATGATCGAGAAAAGGATCAGTCTGTTGTTCTGGTTGCTGTTCATATTGTCCACATAATTGGCCATCTGTGCCACTCTTTCGCCTTCACAGTCAAATTCCGCCGCCACAGCATCCAATTCTGTCAGCGCAATACTGATTTTACTATTGATTTTAGTTTTGAGCTGAACCACTCTCAATTGAGATTTTAAGGTCGAATCTTTTTTCAGGTCGATAATTTTCTCTGCTTCATCGATACTTTCCAAAGCATTAAGAATCAAAATGCTTTGGTCAGAAAAATAATTCTTGAGTTTCTGATTGGCATTAATGATAGAATCAGAATTGTATGAAGGTATTTTCTGAGAATAATTGTACTGAAGAGGAGCTTTGCAATAACTATCCTTCAGCGTCAGAATATTCTGCTGAATGTTTTTGTTCTTCTGCGTCACACAGGAAGCCAAAATCAGGAAAATCAATAAAAGACCAATATTTTTCATCCAAAATCACTTTTTTAAAACTAAAAAACTAAAGACTTTTGAAATTATCTTCCGGCGTATAATCCATAAAAATCCCACCATCGAGCTTGACAGATCTTACATTTTCTCCAACGTTCAATAAGATAGATGCATTCTTTGGCGTTTCTTTCCAAATTTCGGATGTAAAATGGAAATTCTCTGTTGAAGTATCTTGATATACTACTACCACATCAAAAGGAATTGCAAATCCGCCAACATTTTCAATATTTATGTTCAGACGTTTGTCGGATTGTGATACTGATTTTATTTTCAAATCGATATAATTATTTGTATAAAACCAATTATTGAAAAACCAATTCAGATTTTTACCCGACCCTGCATTCATAGAATTAAAATAATCCCACGGAATCGGGTGCTTTCCGGCCCAGTTATCCATATAATGATGAAGCGCTTTCTTGAACAAGTCATCACCTAAATAATCTTTTAGAGCGAGATAACTCAGCGCCGGTTTCACATAAGCATTATTTCCGTAACCTGCACCCGAAAGTTGGGAACTCATTGTAATGATCGGCTGGTCTTGCTCCGTAGAAGCATCATTGATCCAACGTTTCACACGGAAGTTCTTCATAAATTTGTCCGCCGCTTCTTTTCCGTTTTCGTCAATGCCGATCAAGTATTCCAGCATTGTGGCCCAGCCTTCGTCCATATAAGCATATCTGGTTTCATTGATTCCCATATAAAAAGGAAAATACGTGTGCGCAATCTCATGGTCGGCTGTCAGCCTAGCATCCCGCAAGTCGTCTGGGATACTCGTGTCGTTTATCATCATCGGATATTCCATATCGGCGTAACCCTGGACAGCCGTCATTACAGGAAAAGGATATTCCACACCCGGCCAGTTATCGGTAAACCATTTTAGGTTGTAGCGCATCCATTCTGTATATTGTTCAAAATCTTTTGCACCCGCATTGTAAGCCGATTGCACACTTGCTCTTTTGGTTTTCAACTGGACGCTTGATGCATCCCAGACATAATGATTGCTTAGTGCAAAACAGAAATCAACAATATCATTCGCCTTGAATTTCCATACATTCCAACCATTTTGTTTCGTCACTTTCCCAGATCTCATTTCATCAGCATTCGCAACGTGAATGACCTTATCTGATTTTAAAGATTCTTTGAAACGTTTCAGATATTCTGGTTGAAGAACCTCATCAGGATTCAGGAAATCACCTGTGGACCAAACCACAAAATTCTTAGGTGCAGAAATTGAAAAAGAATAATCATTGAAATCATTATAAAACTCCTGTCTGCCGTTGTGCTGCAACATATCCCAGCCATTGTAATCATCGTAAACAGACACTCTCGGGAAAGAATAAGCCACATAAAAAGTCTCTGGGTCTATTTGTCCTTCTCTTCCACTTTGCTTTGCCAATGGATATTCCCATTCGATCTTGATTTCGGTTTTAGATTTTGAAGCAATCGGTTTAATCAGTTTTACCGCCTCAACGGTTGACCAGCCATCACTATTAATGTTATATTTTTCACCATTTATAAGGAAAGATTTGATTTTAAGACCATCCGTCAAAGCATCTTTAGAAGCATATCCTGCTCTAGCCGACTGTGGCTTGTTGACATTATTCACAAACCGGATGGCCAAAACCTTCAATTCATCCGGACTGTTATTGGAATACCGGATCGTTTCAGAACCGGAAACAATCTTGGTCTTTGCATCCACTTTTACGTTCACATTATAGACACCTTTGTTCTGCCAGTAATTTTTACCTGGCTTTCCGGACATATCACGCGTTCCGTTTTCATAAGCTTTTCTGATGTTCCTCGGCATGTATAGTTCCTGCGCAGAAATCGCTGTTCCAATCAGCATCAATCCCAATAATAGTTTATTCATTTTTTAAATTTTAAACACCAAAAATAAAAATTTTATTATAGAAAGAATTTTTATCAATGGCCAGCTGATATATCCTTTATCTTTCCTCAAAAAATCAATTTAAACAAACGATTAATTAATAATATTCAACACATACTAATAGTTACTAAATATTTTGTTTAACAAAATACGTTTGAATGAAAAAAATATATACATTTGATAAAATTTTAAAAATATAATCCTATGAAGAAAACTTTTCTTTACCTCGCAACAGCATTAGCTCTCACTGCGTGTAATCAAAACTCAGAAACAGAAACTTTGGCTGAAGACAACTCAACGACAAGCGTTCCCGCCAGGCGTACTTGTCCTTCAGAAGAAATCAGGGCAGAATTATTGAAAAATGATGCTGCTGCGAGACAACGTTATAATAACATCGAAGCGGGAATACAGAACTTCATAAGTAGTGATAAAGTTTTATCAGACGGAACTGTGGATATCCCTGTCGTAGTTAATGTTATCTATAAGACCAGCGCAGAAAATATCTCCGATGCCAGAATTGCTGAACAAATAGCTATACTCAACGCTGATTTTGGTGGTACTAATACGGATGCTTCCAAAATACCGACAGAGTTCGCTGGTGTCAAGGCAGGCGATACGAAAGTTAGATTTCACCTTATAAAAACAGTCAGAAAATCTACTACAAAAACGAAATGGGGAACTAATGATGCCATGAAAAAATCTTCTTCAGGCGGAATCGATGCAACAAGCCCTGCAAATTATTTCAACCTATGGATAGTTGGCAACATGGGCGGAATCCTGGGTTATGCTACATTCCCGGAATCTGCCGGACTTTGGAATGACGGCGTTGTGATTGCTGCACCATACTTCGGAAAAACTGGAGCTACATCTCCTTATAACCTTGGAAGAACAGCAACCCACGAGGTTGGACACTATCTCAATCTAAGACATATCTGGGGCGATGCCAATTGTGGAAACGACCTGGTAGCTGATACGCCAACTCAAACCGGTGCCAATTACGGAAAACCAACTTACCCATTATATAACACTTGTAGCGGAACTTCCAGGTCTGTAATGTTCATGAATTATATGGATTATGTGGATGATGCTGCAATGTTTATGTTCTCCGCAGGACAAAAAACCAGAACTCAGGCTGTGCTCGCATCTTCAGGAGCAAGGGCCGGACTAAGAATTTATTAACAAAATATTTAATTTATCTAAGCTGTTTTTGCGAATTGCGAAAACAGCTTTTTTTGCGAATTGCGAAAACAGCTTTTTTTGTTTAGATATCATTATTAATGAAATTAAATATTATTTTTACAGATATTAATTTCTCAAAAAGAGACAAAACGTTTTCTAATGAAAAAACACTTCTTTTCCTTTCTGTTTATGACTTTTGCGATTAGCATTTCTGCCCAGAAAAGCATCGACCAAAAAGTCAATGAATTAATTTCCAAAATGACCTTGGAAGAAAAAGCAGGACAACTCGTCCAATACAGTGGCTTCGAATACGCAACCGGGCCTCAGAACTCTAACTCCAAAAAAGTTTTAGAAGAAATAAAAGAGGGAAAAGTCGGTTCTATGCTCAATGTAACTGGCGCAGAAGAAACCAAGGCTTTTCAGAAATTGGCTTTACAATCAAGATTAAAAATCCCTTTGTTATTTGGGCAAGACGTGATTCACGGTTTCCGAACGACATTCCCCATCAACCTTGGTCAGGCAGCAAGCTGGGATTTGGAAATGATAGAAAAATCCGAAAGGATTGCAGCAACAGAAGCCTCAGCTTATGGGATTCACTGGACATTCGCACCAATGGTGGATATCGCCAGAGACCCAAGATGGGGACGTGTGATGGAAGGTTCCGGTGAAGATACTTATCTCGGAACTAAAATCGGATTGGCAAGAATCAAAGGTTTCCAGGGAAAAGGTCTGGGAAATATTGATGCAATAATGGCTTGCGCAAAACATTTTGCAGCCTATGGCGCCGCTGTTGGCGGAAGAGATTATAATTCTGTGGATATGAGTTTGAGACAATTGAATGAAACGTATTTGCCACCGTTCAAAGCAGCAGCTGAAGCTGGTGTTGCAACGTTTATGAATTCATTCAATGATATCAACGGCATTCCTGCAACGGCTAACAAATATATCCTGAGAGATCTATTAAAAGGAAAATGGAATTTCCAAGGTTTCGTGGTTTCCGATTGGGGAAGCATCGGTGAAATGATAAAGCACGGCTACGCCAAAGACAATGCTGAAGCTGGCGAAAGAGCGATTCTTGCCGGAAGCGATATGGATATGGAAAGCCGAATCTATATGGAACAACTACCAAAACTGGTAAAAGAAGGAAAAGTGGATATCAAATTTGTGGATGATGCTGTTAGAAGAATTTTAATCAAAAAATTTGAAATGGGATTATTTGATGACCCTTATCGATATATCAATAATGACAGACAAAAACAACAGACGAACAATCTTGAGAACAGAAAATTCGGGAGAGAGTTTGGCGCAAAAAGTGTGGTTCTCTTAAAGAACGAGAAGAAAATCCTTCCGCTTTCAAAATCTACAAAGACAGTAGCTTTGATTGGTCCTTTTGGGAAAGAAGCCGTTGCGATGCACGGATTCTGGTCGGTTCCTTTCAAAGATGATGCGCAAAGAATCGTTACTCAATTTGACGGCATCAAAAACCAATTAGACAAAAACTCAACTTTGCTTTATGCCAAAGGTTGTAATGAAAATGACCAAGACAAATCGATGTTTGCAGAAGCTGTTGAAACAGCAAAAAAAGCAGATGTTGTGATAATGACTCTTGGAGAAGGACATGCTATGAGCGGTGAAGCGAAAAGCCGTAGTAATATTCATTTCTCGGGCGTTCAGGAAGATTTATTGAAAGAAATTGCTAAAACAGGAAAACCAATCGTTCTTTTGATTAATGCCGGAAGACCTTTGGTTTTTGACTGGGCTGCGGATAATATCTCGGCAATCGTTTACAGCTGGTGGCTGGGAACAGAAGCGGGAAATTCTATTGCGGATATTCTATTCGGAAATGTAAATCCTGGTGGAAAATTACCTATGACATTTCCAAGAACAGAAGGACAAATCCCAATCTATTACAACCATTACAACACGGGAAGACCTGCTGAAAAATCAACAGACAGAAACTATGTTTCCGCTTATATTGATTTGGACAATGACCCGAAATTTCCTTTTGGATTTGGATTGAGCTATACGGATTTCAAATATTCAAACTTTAATCTGAGTTCTGAAAATCTTAAAGGAAATCAAGCCTTAGCGATTAATGTCAATGTTGCCAATACAGGAAATTTTGACGGCGAAGAAGTGGTTCAGTTATACATCAGAGATTTGTTCGGAAAAGTCGTAAGACCTGTAAAAGAACTGAAAGGTTTTCAAAAAATAGCTTTGAAAAAAGGCGAAAACAAAACGGTTACTTTCAAATTGACTCCAGAAGATTTAAAATTCTACGATGACGAGCTGAATTACGATTGGGAAGCGGGAGAATTTGAGATAATGGTCGGGACTAATTCCAGCGATGTGATGACGAAGAAGATCGTTTGGGAGAAATAAGCTTTCTTATTAAAAAACCTTGCAGATTTTTCAGATAACGCAGATTTTTTCTAAAATGAATCTGCAAAATCTGCTTGATTTGCGAGAGACAAAAAATAAAATCCTCTTTTCATAAGAGGATTTTTGCTTTGTTTATTTCTTAAAACTAAACTCCGCCAAAATCGGAAAATGGTCGGAGGGATAAAGCAGATTTTCGCGTCGGTCATTAATTGTCCTATTGGACAACACATCAAAACCTTTTACAAAAATGTAATCAATTCTCTCTTTTGGAACCGTGTTGACATCAAATGCCGTGAATGTTCCTTTTGGTCCATAATGTAGTGTTCTGGAATGATAATAAGCATTATCCAAAGACTTTGAAATAATTTTTATTGGTTCAGAATCATCCGTTAAATTAAAATCCCCAGTTAAAGTTAATGGCAGATTTTTCGGATTGAGTTCTTTGATTTTTTCAAGAATCAGTTTTGCAGAATTCACTCTGGCAATATCACCAACGTGATCGAAGTGCAGATTCATCGCCAGGAATCGTTTTCCTGTTTTCTTGATTTTGAAAAACGCATAAGTGCAAACTCTATTGTACGCCGCATCCCAGCCTTTTGAAGGTTTTTCCGGTGTTTCGCTCAACCAGAAAGTTCCTGATTTAATAACTTCCAGTTTATTTTTGTCATAAAAAATCGCTGAAAATTCGCCTTGGTTTTTACCGTCATCCCTTCCAACGCCAACGTAATCATAATCTTTAAGTGTTGTTTTGATATCCGTCATTTGTTGTGGAACCGCTTCCTGAACCCCGAAATAATCCGGATGATAATAGGACATCAACGCCAAAGCATCGACTTTTCTATTATCCCAAGAATTTTCCTTGTCACTTTCCAAAGACAGCCGGATGTTGTACGTCATCACTTTCAAATCCTGGGAAAAGAAAAGATTAGACGACAATAATAATCCGAAAAATAATTTTTTCATTTTAAATTTTTATAATTGAATTGATTTTTAATCTATAAAATATTTTTGAGTCTCACATGCTGAAGTAACATAATCGTTTTAGCATCTTTGATTTCGCCCGAGTCAATCATCTCAAGCGCTTTGTCGATGTCGAGTTCCAAAACTTCAATCTCTTCCTGCTCATCTTCCAGCCCGCCTCCATCATTGATTTTCATAGATTTGGAATATTCTGCGATGAAAAAGTAAAGAATTTCCGTTACCGAACCCGGCGACATATAAACCTCGAACACCTTCTTGATGTCCGAAATTTCATAGCCCAATTCCTCTTCCGTTTCTCTTTTGATGCAATCTTCGGGATTATCTTTGTCCAAAAGCCCGGCACAGGCTTCAATCATCATTCCGTCTTCGTTGCCGTTGATGTAAGTTGGTAAACGAAATTGTCTTGTAAGAATAACGGTTTTTGATTCTTTATTATAAAGTAAAATCGTTGCGCCATTTCCACGGTCATAAGCTTCCCTGCTTTGGATTTCCATCGTTCCGTTTTTCTTTAAATATTCGAAAGTCACTTTGTTCAAAGTGTACCAATTATCAGAGAGGATTTCTGTTTTTAAAATTTTGACTCTATTATTTTGCATTTGGATCTATTATCTATTCGTCTATTTTCCTATTGGTCTAAGATTTTTTTATAATCCTCAAAATTCTGAATTCCGTTAAGGAAATCTTTCACCGCCATCCTTTTCTTTCCCTGAATCTGAACATCTTCCGGATAATAGATGCCGTCTTTTGTATAGAATTTGAACTCAATTTTAGAAATATCAAAATCTCCGGCTTCCCTCGAATGGGAAATTAATTCAAAATGTCCTTTGAAGATTTTCAGTGATTTTTCCTCATCTCCGATTTTCAAAATAGTAAACGCTGTTGGATAAGGCGACATTCCTCTCACGAAATTATGAATCGTTTCAGAACTTTGACTCCAATCGATTCTTAGATTTTCCTTGAATATTTTGTAAGCTGTTTTTGGATTTTCTTTTTCCGGCTGGGGTTTTTCCGTGATGGAATTGTCTGCTAATCCGTCCAAAGTTTTAATCACCAAATCTGCACCGATTATCATCAATTTATCGTGAAGTGTTCCCGCATTATCTTCAGGTAAAACTTCGGTTTCTGCCTGGAGAAGAATATGTCCTTCATCTATTTTTTCATTGATGAAAAATGTAGTTACACCCGATTTTTTTTCACCATTAATCACCGCATAATTAATTGGTGCTGCGCCACGATAATCGGGCAATAAGGAACCGTGTAGATTGAATGTACCCAATTTTGGAATCGAAAACAAAACCTGAGGCATCATCCTAAAAGCTACAACCACAAAAACATCCGCATCCAGATTTCTGATTGATTCTAAAAATTCCGGATTTCTAAGTTTTTCCGGCTGGAAAAGGTTGAGGTTATTTTCTTCTGCGAAAACTTTCACTGGCGAAGGCGTGAGTTTCATTCCTCTTCCGCTGGCTTTGTCTGCCGCTGTTACCACGCCGACAACTTTGTGACGGGAATTGAATATGGCTTCCAGAGAAGCTTTTGCAAAATCGGGAGTTCCGAAGAAAATGACATTAAGGGATTTCGTATGCATTGATAATTGATGATTTATTAAAACTGATAATTCGTATGTTTTCAATTACAAAAGTCACATAAGATTTTCATTCACTTCTCTTTAAAGAGTAAAAAACAATGATTGTTTATTTTTTGCTCTTCATAGGGTTTTATTTTTATAATTTCCTTTGTGACTTTTGTCGGTATTTTTTAAGGTTTTAACTATTTAACATATAAGTTTTGTAGTTCAACATTTTGACTTTCCCGATATCCAAAAGGAAAATCAGTGTTTCCGAAATAGATTCTTTGGAGTAGAAATTAAGATTTGCCGCGATCTCGTCCAATGACATTGGTCGATTGGAAAGCTGCTGGGCAATATCAGAAGACAAGTTTCTTTTGGAATTGGTTCTCTTTCTACAAATGGAACATTTTCCACAATTCTCCGCATCTCTTTCCCCGAAATAGTTTAGAATCAACTTCATTTTACAGAAATCGGGATCCTGGATAAAGAATTTGTTTTCTTCCCACTTCCTCAGTCTATTTTTCTGGATATTATTAAAAAGTATCCAATATTCTCCAAACAGATGTTGATCATTTCTAGGTTTCAAAAACCTGATAGAATGCTGGCTTCCGTCGAGATATTCCAGATGTCCGGATTTCTGCATTTGTTTCAGTCTTTCCTTGAAATTTGAAATATCAAACCCATTCTTTTTGCAAAAAGCCAAGTCGCTGAAATGTACTTTCTGAATGGCCAAACCTGGCAGGTTCCTGAACAACAGTTCCATAAAATAGGCATCGGAAGGGGCCAATTGTTCCAACTCATCAGACTGTATAAAACTCTGAATGGTAGAAGCCGAGATATTATTTTTGTAATAAATGAGTTCCTGATTGTTCAGAAACGTCAGGATATTTTTGATTTTTGCGGTTGATAATTTGGTCAGATTTTTAATTCTGTTGATGTCCAGCTGAAATGTTCTTTCCGGCAAATCGGAATCAGCAACCTGGAAAATAGAATACAGATAAGTCAATATTTTTTGATATTCTGACTTGTCGGGAATTTGGTTTTGGAATGTATCATCGATGTTTGTGAGTTCCTGCTCGTTCCAAAGCATTAGCACCAAGGCTTCTTCGCCATTTCTGCCAGCTCTTCCGATTTCCTGATAATAATTTTCAATCGTGGAAGAAGGTGAAAGATGGATAATAAAACCAACATTGTCTTTATCGATTCCCATCCCAAATGCATTGGTGGAAACCAAAACGTGAAACTGACTGGCAATCCATTTTTTCTGAAGCTTTTCTTTTTCATTAGGAGTCAAACCTGCATGAAAAAAATCGACATTTTGGAATCTGTTATTTTTAAGAAACAATGTTAGCTCTTCTGCTTCTCTTCTGGTCCTTGTATAAATAATTCCTGAAACCGGATTCTGTCTTAGAAATTCTAAAATCCGGTTGTACTTGTTAGAGGTATTTTCTAGAATGATATTCAGGCTGTCTCTTTTGAAACTTTGCTTATAAATCTGAGGATCATGAAGTCCTAGCCTGATTGAAATTTCTTCAACTACTTTGTTTGTAGCCGTTGCCGTCAACGCAAGGCAAGGCACATTTTTGAATTCCTGCCGAAACTTTTTGATGTTCTGATAACTCGGACGAAAATCCGAACCCCATTCAGAAATACAGTGAGCTTCATCTACTGCAATAAATGAGATATTGATTTCCTGAATATTTCTTAAAAACAATTGATTTTGCAATCTTTCTGGAGAAATATAAAGAATCTTAATCAATCCATCTTTACAGCGGTTATAGACAGACTCTTCCTCGAACTCGTCTAATTCTGAACTTAATAATTCAGCTTCAATTCCCAGACCTTGCAAAGAATCAATCTGATCTCGCATCAATGCCAAAAGTGGAGAAATAACAATGCAAGTTCCTTCCAAAACAATCGCTGGCAACTGATAGCAAAGAGATTTGCCGCCACCAGTCGGCAATAAAGCTAAAGTATCTTTACCATTAATAACGGAAAGAATAATATTTTTTTGTGAAGACCGGAAATCATCAAAGCCCCAAAATTGTTTGAGTGTTTGATGAATTAATCTGTCCTGTGATTCTGTGAAAGAAAGCATTTGTAAATTTAACCATTTCTATAAAATAAAAAAACCGCATTACTGCGGTTTTTATAATATTGAATTTATTTTTTTATTTAGCTTCAAAATAAACTCTTCTGTTAGCTCTGTTTTTCCATTCCGGGCATTTAGAAGCTGGTTCACATTCTGGATAAAGAAGATCAGTTTCTCCTTTTCCTAAAGCTTCGATTTTATTTTTATCAGCTCCGTTTTGAATAAGGAAATCTTTAACGTTATTAGCTCTTCTTTCAGAAAGACCTTGATTGTACTCTTCTGTTCCCCTTGTGTCTGTACCACCAATTACTCGGAAGCTACTGTTAGAAGAATTAATATAATTAATTGCATTATTTAGGATTGGCGTATTAGAAGGTAAAATCCTATCTGAATTTAGATCAAACTCAATGCCTTTAAGTAGTGTCGTTTCTTCTGAAACAAGTCCTGTTCCACCATTGTTATTTGTTGTAAGTGGGCAACCGTTATTTTCTACCGGCCCAGGAACTGTTACACATTTGTCATAAAGATCGATAACACCATCCAAATCTGTATCTAAAGCTACACCAGCGCCATCAACTCTTGCACCAGCAGGTGTATCCAACTGTCTGTCCCAATCATCACATACTCCATCATTATCTACATCTCCTTTTTTACAAACCTCTAGATCTTGTGTCTTGTCTGCTAGCACATCTAACTTGTAATAGATTTCTTGTAACGGATCATGCCACATCAAGTGTGATTCATGTTTCCCTAATTTGAAAGTAACTCCCAAAGTTGTGTTGAAGAAATTATCTGAAATCTGATCTTCTGTAAGGTTATAACCTGTTTGTCCAACACCAGCTCCATCAAACTCATCATCACCAGTCACAACATACATTACCCTTCCTTCTATATCAAATCTGTTATTGATTTTAAATTTAAGACCAGCTCCCGCTTGTCCGAAAAGAGATCCTAATTTGAAAGGTTTTTTCTCAATATTTAAAACTTGGTTGTACGGACCTGGATCTTGTCTATAAGACTTATATGCGATTGTTCCAATACCTGCATATCCGTGTAATGCCCATCTGAACGGAGATTTATTATCCACCCTTCTGAGAAGGTTAGAAAAGTTAAGATCCCCCAAAATAGAAATCGCATCATATTGTGTTCTACCAGCTATTTCTCTTCCTGTTAACTCAACATGATCTTTTGTATTAGCATAACCTTGTCTTGTCTCCCCTCTATCATATTGCAAATTAAGTCCAAATGCATGGGTAATAGCTTTATCAACACTTACATAAGCAGAATATCCAAAAAGATTTTTCCCGTTACCATTCTTGATGGACGTCATATCCGCTGATTGGATCAATGGAACACCAGCCCCTATAGATATGGACCAATCATTGAATCTTTTGGAAGATTGTGTGAATGGAGAAATATTTTGTGATCCAGAATTAGCTCCTCCTGTCGAAGCTTCTTGTCCAGCTAAACCCATAGGCAACAATAAACCTATTGCTACTAATGATAATAAATTTTGTTTCATATTTGAATGTTTTTTTTTCTAATTATTTATTTTGCAATAAAATATACTCTTCTATTTGCTTCATTTTTCCATTCCGGGCATTTTGTAGCCGGATCGCACTCAGTATATTTAAGATCATCTTTACCTCTACCTTCAGCAGTTAAAACATCTGCTGGTACACCTTTACTAACAAGATATTTCACAACAGCATTAGCTCTGGACTGAGAAAGTTTCTTATTATAAACAGCAGAACCTCTTGTATCTGTAGCTCCGATTACGAGGAAGCCTTTATCCGCGCCTAATGTTTTGATAATATCTGCAGCCTTATTAAGGTCAGAATATGACTTTTCTCTAATAACATCCTTATTAAGTTCAAACTCTATTCCATTAAAATATTTGTTGATCTCATCTATGGCAAGTTCTCTAGATGGCAAAGGCTCTTTAATTTTTTGCTCTATTGGACAGCCATTATTATTGACAGGGCCTGGAACCGTAACACACTTATCGTTAAGGTCAATAACGCCATCCAAATCTACATCCAAAGCAACTCCAGCTCCATCTACTCTAGCTCCGGCAGGCGTATCCAATTGTCTATCCCAATCGTCACAAACGCCATCGTTATCCATGTCTCCTTTTTCGCAAACTTTGAAATCCTTGAATTGTTCCTCAAGGTCCGCAGTTTTCGCATAAGCTCTTTGAAGAGGATCTACCCAGCGAAGGTGATCATCGTGCTTTCCAAGTTTAAACGAAATCCCTAAATTTACAAGCCATGCATTATCCGTATAAGAATCATTAATCAAGTTGTATCCCGGAGTTGCATTTCTTGTCCATCCACCTCCATCAAATTCCTCATCTCCACTTATCAGATATAATGTTCTTAATTCTACGTCAAGCAGACGAGAAATATTATACTTCAGCCCAATACCTCCGATATAGCTAATGCTTGAAATATCTATTTTCTGTTTTATGTATAAAGGCCATTTGCTAAGGACAGCATTATCTTGTAAGAAGGTCCTATATCCCATTACACCAATACCTCCGTATCCATGCAATGCCCATCTAAAATTAGATCTATTATCCACTCTTCTCATGATATTAGAAAAGTTGACATCTCCTAGCAATGCAATTTGGTCGAATTTGGTATAACCATGCCCCACTCCGGCGGCATCATTCAGATAAGCTTTTTGTTTTGTTTCACCCCTCGTATACATTAAGGAAATCCCAAATGTATGACTGATCTGCTTATCCAAACTTACATAGCCATTCCATCCCCAATTGATATCTCCATCATAAAAGGAGGTAAGATCGGCATTGGCCATGAAAGCACCACCCCCGCCAACAGAAACTGACCAATCTTTGAAAAGTCGGCTTTTGTTGTTGAACGCTTGCTTCGGTTGTGTATTTTCCTTAGTCTGTGAAAAACCAAGAGCTGGTAATAGAAAAAGTAATAATAATTTTTTTTTCATAATCATCTGTGTTAAATGAGTTTATTTTACAAACCTGATTATCTCTTTTGCAAATTCCCTTTCATAAAGATTTTTATGATGAGGAACAATCAATCCCTTTGAGATAAACTTTATATTATTGTATAATATTATATCAATGTCTATAATCCTGTCCTGATATGTATCAAAATAACTCGAGTCTTTTAAACGACCCATTTCTATTTCGATGTTTTTTAATTCAGAGAGTAGTCTTATAGGTGAAAAATGTGTTTTTAATTTAATTGCAATATTACAAAAATTATTGATACTATCAAATTCTACAGGTTTTGTTAATATTAAATCTGATTTAATTAAAATAAGACCTATATTGTTTTCTATTTTTTCTAAGGCAATTTCAATATTTTTGCCGGGATTATTTATATTACTTCCCAGTAACAAAACCACATCATTGTACGACATATATATCAAATAATATAATTAGATGAAAAGTTTTTTCAAATTAGTTTTAGCAAATTTAACTGCAATTTTCATTATAATAGCAGGTTTTTTCCTGTTTTTTATCGGATTTATCATTTTATCATCGATATCGGGAGGCACAGATGTCAAATCGAATTCTGTTTTGACTCTCGATTTAAAAACAAAAATAATTGATAGTCCGTCAGAAGACCAGGAAGATATTTTTGCATTTAATAACAAGGAAAAAGAAACTTCTGTCTTGCTTTATGATATTTTGCAGGCTATTGAAAATGCAAAAACTGATGACAAAATAAAGGGCATTAGCCTGGAAATGGACAATATCAATGCCGGCATGACCCAATTAGATGATATCCGAAATGCGTTAATAGATTTCAAGAAAAGTGGAAAATTTGTTTATGCTTATGGTAATGCCGTCTCTCAGGGTGCCTATTACCTAGGCTCCGTTGCTGACAAATATTATCTGAATCCAGCGGGATTAATAGAATTGAAAGGTCTTTCTACAGAAGTAACTTTCTTCAAAAACTTCGCTGAAAAATATGGTGTAGGCATACAGGTGATCCGCCATGGGAAATTCAAGGCTGCGGTTGAACCTTTTTTAAGAGACGAGATATCTCCTGAAAACAAAGAGCAGCTTTCGACTTTACTGAATGATATCTGGTTAAACACCTCCAATAAAATTGCAAGTTCCAGAAAAATACCTCTGGCAGAACTAAATACAATTACGGATAGCCTTTATAGCTACCTTCCCAACTTAAGTCTTAAATATAAACTTGCGGACCAACTGATCCAAAAATCGGAATATGATAATATCATCAAGAAAAAACTGAATATCGATACAGATAAAAAACTGAATAAAATATCATTTGCAAAATATTCAGAATCTTTGAATTCTGATAGTGATGGTAAACAGATTGCAGTTCTGTATGCATCCGGGGCAATCTATAACGGGAAAGGCTATGATGGTATCTATTCTGAAAACTTTATCAAGGAAATCAAAAAACTTCAAAAAGATGATGATGTGAAAGCTGTCGTTTTCAGAATCAATTCTCCTGGTGGAAGTGCCAATGCCTCTGATGAGATCCTTTTTGAATTACAACAACTTAAAAGAAAAAAACCTGTCGTGGTTTCTTTCGGAGACTATGCTGCTTCCGGAGGTTATTATATCGCCATGGGCGCTGACAAGATCTTCTCGGAACCTAATACTTTGACAGGCTCCATTGGGGTTTTCGGAGTTATCCCTTATTTCAAAGAGCTGGCTGAGAAAAATGGCATCAGAAGCGATGTCGTCTCTACGAATGCCAATTCTAATATGTTCTCTGCAATCAACGGTCTAAGTCCCGGCACACTTAATATAATGACAAGGAGTGTAGAATCTACCTATCAGCGTTTTGTACATTTCGTAACGTTGAACAGAAAAAAATCTTTTGAAGAGATAGACGCTATAGGCGGCGGAAGGATCTGGTCTGGCGTGAGGGCTAAACAAATTGGTCTTGTAGATGAATTGGGAACCTTGCAAGATGCGATCAATTATGCGGCCAAGTCTGCCAATCTAAAGGATTATGGGGTTTCTTCCTATCCTGCAAAAGTTTCAAAATTTGAACAAATATTTTCAGCGGAAACAGAAGAAGATTTCTCGACGAGGCTTATCAAAAATAAAATCGGGAAAGAGAATTTCAAGATCTTCCAGCATATTACGAATCCTGATACGAGATCTGCGGTAATGATGGAAAGCCCCTTCAGTATAAAAATCAACTGATCTACTTTATAAAATAAAGTTTTAAAAGCACAAAGCTGTTTATTGGGCTTTGTGCTTTTATTTTTACAATTGTCTTTATATTATTGATGATCATGGACTTGGGAAAAGCTGCGCAGGTTTTGGTTAATGAGAAGCTTCTCACCAAGTACTAACAAGCTTGTCGTTGAAGAACTTCTAGTTTTTATTGAAAAATCTATAACCAGCAGCTGATCAACCTAAATGCTGTTAAATAAAAAAGCCTACTTACCGCAGGCTTTCTATGTTTTTTTAATGTCTAAAATTTGTAAGCTATATTCCAGCTAAATCCCATTGTGAATTTACCCGAGCTCCTCCCAAATCCGGGCACGATCATCGGTTCTATTTCATCCTGCTTGGTGGTGTATGCAAGATATCTTGGTTGCACATTGACATCTATAAAGAAATTACTATCAAAGACCTGAACTCTTGCTCCTAACATAGCCTCTATCCAATAACTGCTTTGTGTAGAAGGATCAAATGCCAAAGTAACGCCTTCACTATACATTCCTTTTACTGGAACTGCCATGTATTCTTGTGTATAAAAACTTCCAGCTAATTTTCCTCCGGCATAGAAACCATTCAAGGCATTTTCTGGATCCATCGAGAGCATATAAAATGCACCAAGCTTGGCAAACATTCCATCCGCCTTTGCATCGTATCCGTTCTTTTGATAAATATTTTTATCGTAGCCCAAATCAATTACTGCGTGTGTCCTTTTATTGATCCTACTAGAAATAAACCCTTGAAACAGCTTTCTATCTCCAAATAATCCAATGCTAAGATTAAGTACATCTGCACCTATTGTAAAGTTGGGTGTGTATTTCCACTTTATAGAGTCTGATTTTTTCTCAACTGCTTTATCCTGGGAAAAAACAGAGATACAAAATAGACTAAAAACGCAGATAAAAATTGATCGTGTTCTCATCTGTAAGTGATGTATGATTTTGTTCCACAAGTGAAACCGGGTTACTCTTTAAAAGTTCTGCTTTCAGGTTCTCATAGTTCTTTTTAAAACCGCAAGCTGGTGAAACATACACTGCTTTGCTATCATAGTTGATTCGGACTTTTGAGCTATCTCCATTGATTGTTGTCTTAAAATAAACATCTGTATAGGGACTATCATCTACCTTCAAAGGAATGAAAACAGAATCTACTTTCCCAGCAGACATAATATTGGTAAGTTTTGTATTTCCATAATCTACATATACATACAGAGAATCTACCTGCATTAATTTTCCACCGCTATCATGAAACTTCAGCTTCAACCTTGGTGTAGAATCTCCGCCCAGACAGATGTCATCATCTCCTCCGCAACTTGTCAAGATCAAGATAAAACTTAGAAAGAAAAATATTTTTTTCATTGAATAAAGATAATAGAAATTGTCCTATTTTTTTATAAGCAAAGCAATATTCTCCACATGATGGGTTTGCGGGAACATATCCACAGGTAGGATTTTGACCAATTCATAATCATCTTTCATGAGTGCTATATCTCTGGCTTGTGTAGCAGAGTTGCAGCTTACATAGACAATTCTTTCCGGTGCTAATTTCAATATCTGTTCCACTACTTTCTGATGCATCCCATCTCTTGGTGGATCGGTGATCAGCACATCAGCTTTCGGATGATTGGCCAGAAACTCATCATTGAAAACATTTTTCATATCACCGGCATAGAATGTTGTATTATCAAGGCCATTCAGCTCAGCATGTTCAATTGCTGCATCAATAGCTTCTTGTACAGCTTCGATCCCTATCACGTGTTTTGCATTTCTAGCGACATATTGCGCAATAGTACCTGTTCCTGTATAAAGGTCATACACCACTTGATCGCCTGTCAGTTCTGCAAATTCAAGTGTCTTTCTGTAAAGCTCTAGGGCTTGGCGATAATTGGTCTGGAAAAAAGATTTTGGTCCGATCTTGAATTTCAAGCCATCCATTTCCTCATATAGAAACCCTTCTCCGAAATAAGCCTGGATATCCAGATCATAGATACTATCATTTCCTTTTGGATTAATCGCAAAGACAAGTGTTTTGATCTGTGGAAATCGGCTTAAAAGAAAATCAAACAATTTAATTCTCTCTGCTTTCATTTCTTTGAACAATTGGAAAAGAACCATCCACTCGCCTTTAGAATTCTGACGCATCATCAATGTTCTTAGAAAACCTTCCTGTGCTTTTACATCATAGAATGCCAAACCGTTTTCGACAGCATATTTTTTTACGGCCAAACGAATTTGATTGGATGGATCTTCTTGTAGAAAACATTCCTTAAGGTCAAGAATCTTACTCCACATTCCCGGAATATGGAAACCTAAAGCATCCTTGTTACCAAAATTCTCTTCCGAGCTGATCTCATATTGTGTTAACCAGCGTGCATTGGAAAAGGAAAATTCCATTTTGTTTCGGTAGAAATACTGTTCTTCTGAACCAAGAATTGGAATAATATCAAATCCAGAAACACCTCCAATTCTCGTGATGTTATTCACAACCTCGCTATGCTTGAATTCCAATTGTTTCTCGTAAACGATATTTTGCCATTTGCAGCCACCACAGGTTCCAAAGTGTATGCATTTTGGTTCAACCCTGTCTTCAGAATACTCCAAAACATCTACGGCTTCACCTTCGTAATAATTGCTTTTAGCTTTTTTGACCCTTACATTCACAAGATCTCCTGGCACTGCCCCGGAAACCAAAACTGTTTTTCCTTCTGTAGTCTTACCAACAGAAACTCCTTTCGCACCTGCAGAAAGGAGTTTGATATTTTCAAGAATCAGATTCTTTTTTCTCTTCATCTATTATTTATTTTGTTGCTGTAGAATCAGTTGTTGCTGGCTTCTGTTGCAACAGATCATTTTGTAATTGAGCTGGCTGATTAACAGACGGTGCTTGTAAACCGGAAATTTTGTTCATCTCTTCTACAAATTTGGCATCTCCCAAATTATAAAAAGTTTGACTTGCAACTTTACCATCTTTATCTAGCAAGAAAAAGCCTGGAATTTTAAATCCATAGATGAAAAATTTCTTAGCATATTCTGATGATAATCCACCTTCAGCATAATAATTGGTTCCAGGAATCCCTTTCAACATTGCATTTGCTGTTTTAGTAAATTGCTCTTTTGTATCATCTAGATTTACAAATGCAAAGTTAACCTTAGCTTTATAGAAATTAACAACTTCCTTAAGAACAGGAATCGTAGACTGTCCGATATAAGGATTCCAGGAAGCATAGCTCATGACCAAAGTTGGCTTGCCATTCGATTCGATATTTCCAGATTTACCATCCAATTTCAACAAATTGACTTTCGGAGCAACTTCACCTTTCTTCAATCCAAAAACTGCATTGATAGCAGAATTCAGATCTTTCTTAACTTCAGAATCTTTAATATATTCTTCGCTAATCTTTTGCACCTTCTCTACTTCACTTGTATAAGGATTAAGGTCAAACTTTGCAATTACGAAAGCCAATAGATAATCTTTTGTTTTTTGAGACAAGTCTTTATTTGCAGCCAAAAATCTAGCGAAGATAGTTGACATGCTGACATTGTCTTTATCTTTTTGCTTAACTGCAAAATTCTGAAAATCCTGTCCTACTTTATTTAAAAGATAATTTCTATAAACAGGAAGATTTTCTACCATCCTGTCATTGTTCTTCGTCAAAGATTTTTCATAATCAAGAAAGTTTTTTGAAACTTTGAAAGACGGATCACCCGCAACTTGTCCATGTGAAGATTCATATTGAACCAGGAATGTAAGAACATTGGTTGTTAATTCATCTTTCTTCAGTTTTATTACATCACTATCAGGACCGATCTTATCAGCATTTTCATCGATATTCTTTTCAAGGTCAGCATAGACTTTTTTGATCTCAGTTAAAAAATCAGACTCTTTCTTCTGAAGTAATTGCATATTGAGTTTAGAACTATAAGTCTCCATATATTTCTGAGTCGCAGTGATGAAATCATTATTTTTCTTAGCATCGCCTTCAATTTTATAAATTTCTGGGAAAGTAGCCGCATCTCCATAAATCTTAAGGTCTTGACCTTTTTTAAGATAAATGAAATTCATTTTTCCAGCGTAAGTCATTGCATACATTCCATTTTTAGGGGCTTTAAATTCTCCTTTGAAATTTCCCTTCTCGTCAACACCTATATTGACCAATGGCAAAGTAGCTACACCTGAGGCTTCTATAAATTCTATTCTTTCTAAAGGAGAACCTCCCTTGATATTTCCTTCAACTTTAACTTTAGAGCAAGAAACTGCCATGAAAGCAATTAAAAGAAGAAATAAGTATTTTTTCATTTTAAAAATTAATTTGTGCAAAAATAACTTAATTAGGATTTGAAAAAAAATGAAATTTGAATTTTTATCAAAACATTAACAGATAGTGTCTATAATAGGAGAAAATGTAATGAAGTTTTCAAACTTCAAAATAAATTATTCAAAAAAGTGGGTATCATAATATAGCTCTCACTGTGTGGATTTGGGGTCTCCGGTGTCCCACGGGCCTTCGCGGGCGGTGCCGTCCGGGCAGATGGATGGGTGGGTGGATGGATGGGGCAGGTAGCAAAAAAAACGCCCATCAAATGAATGATGAGCGTCTGAAAAACTGGCGGCGACCTACTCTCCCGCTTGTCGCAGTACCATCGGCGCTAGAGGGCTTAACTTCTGTGTTCGGAATGGGAACAGGTGAGCCCCTCTGCTAGAACCACCCTAAAGGCTGTTCGTACAAAAGGATGTACAGTATATTTATTAGACTTGAGATACCATGATTCAAGATTTCAGACATTGGTCTGTATTCTTTTATCTTGGTTCTTTTATCT
>NZ_AUFK01000002.1 GCF_000426465.1 Epilithonimonas caeni DSM 17710 | reverse complement strand
CCAAGGAAATTTCTGATTATTACAGAAAGCGGTGGGACATTGAAGTGTTTTTCAGGTTCCTGAAACAGGAACTCAACCTAAGTCACCTGGTTTCAATGAACAAGAACGGGATTGAAGTGATGGTCTATATGACAATGATTGCAGCGATGCTTTTGTTGATCTACAAAAAAGCCAATAATCTGGGCTACAAAACCGCTAAAAGACGAATAGCCATGGAGCTCCGGGATATGATAACTGCTATTCTAATCATATTTGCAGGAGGCGACCCAGGTAAAGTTTTTAAAACATAAAAAATGGTCGGAATTTCTTCCGACCATGACTACGTTATAAAGTGCTTTTTTGTGATATATTAACTTTTTAATTATTCTTTTATAATCTTAACTGACTGGTCATTGAACTTCAAAACATAAGCTCCCTTGACCAAGGTCGAAATGTTGATTTCGGAATCGGGATATGTAGTACCTTTTTTGACCAATTTCCCGTCAACTGAGAATAATTCGTAATCTGCTGATTTTACCAAACCGGAAATTTTGATCGAGGATTTGGCTGGATTCGGATAGACATTGATGTTTTTTTGATTGGTATCATTAACTGCAAGATTATTATCTTTAATTACTGTAGAACCTTTTGTAATGATCTGATTTTCATAATTGAATGTAACACTTGTTACTGTGAAACCAACGTCTTGTGTAAAATATTGATTATTGGAAGTATTGTCCAAGACAAAATAAGCTGTTTGCCCGCCCGAACCTGATACTTTGATCGGCAAAGGCATTTCGAAAAAGCTTACAGAAGGACTGCTTCTTGTCTGCCCAACCTTGAACGTCAATTGTTTGGTAGCTGCATTTTGCATCCATCGGATCTGATAGGTTGGATAACCTTCTCCATAGATCCAATCATTAAAGAATTCTGTAAAATCTTTTCCTGTATAAGAACTCAGAAAATTCTTGAAGTCTGAGGTTTTCACATAATTATAAACAAAGGCAGGATTATTCTGGTAAGCTTTTAACATGGCATAAAACTGATCATCACCAAGAATCCACTTGATCATCCTCAATACAAAACCACCTTTTGAATACGATAATCTCCCGTTAAAGATCCTGTTAAAATCCAGTTGTGAAGATTCCGGTATATAGACACTTCCTCCTGCCTCACTAGTTATATAACCGATTTCGTTAGCCAGATAACTTTGAAATGTACTTGGCGGCATAAGTAGTTTTTCATAAGTAACATGTTCTCCGAATGTAGCAAAACCTTCGTTCAGCCAGATATCATTCCAGCTACCGCAAGTCAATTTATCTCCAAACCATTGATGTGCCAGTTCGTGCGCAATAAGACCTTGTCCAAAATTGATCATCGAGGTCATTGTTTGATGCTCCATCCCACCGCCCCAATTGAATTGCATATGCCCGTATTTTTCATTTCGGAAAGGATAAGGTCCAAAATTGGTTTCGAAATTTTGCATACAATCAGGTGTCCAGGCCAAACCATACTGACTATTTGCATCCGCTGCCGTTGCAGGATAAAGATAATTTACAAACGGAAAACTGCTTTCTGATGTAGTAATTGTAGAATTGACTTTCGTATAATTGGAAATTCCCAAAGCAAAAAGATAAGCCGCAATCGGGTAATTAGTTTGCCAGTAAGTCAGTTTTTTTCCATTTCCCAAAATAGTTTCTGACATCAATTTCCCATTGGAGCCCACTGTATATTGTGCTGGTGTGGTAATTTTAATGTCCATCTTCTCTATTTTATCGTTCATACTTTGTTTTGTCGGCCACCATTCTCTTGCGCCGAAAGGCTCAGACAAAGTTGCTAAAATAGGATCCCCGGCAGGTGTAAAATCTGCCGAAAAGGAATCAGCACTTGCATCTGGAACTCCACTATAGGTTATATACAAAGAATCCGTGGTCTGGGCAGTCAAGGAAGCAGGGAAACTTATTCTGATCTCATCGGTATTCAATTGCTGGAACGTCAGATTCTGCCCATGGTATTTCACATTGGAAACAGTCAGATTATTAGCAAGGTCAAAATATATATCAGGAGAATTGGCCAACATCTTGAAATGGGAGGTCATTGTCCCGGAAACATATTGTTGGGTCGGGTCCAGATCAAGCTCCAACCTTACATACTGCAGATCATAGTTCAGTGTATTTGGGTTGACATTTACATCCAAGGCCGACCTCGATGCGGCTTTCATCTCTGATTCTATCAAACCTTTCCTGTCAACATTACCAAATTGACCGAAAACTGTATCAATTGTTAAGAAAACAATCAAAAATACATAAAGCTGTTTCATTTTATTCAAATATTTGAATTCAAAGCTACAAAAAAAACTCACAAATTCTTGTGAGTTTTTTTATTTATAAAGTACTGACAATTACAGATCTAAAGTCGGGTCGAGCAATTGCTCCATCCTATCTTTCACTTGATTTACAGAACCTGAAAACTTGTTGATCAATAGAGAAAATGCCAATGTTTTATTATTTCTTGTTTTAATATAACCCGCCAAACATTTCACGCCATTTAGAGTTCCTGTTTTAGCAAAGATCTGCCCATTGGAATTTACCATGAACATATGCTTAAGCGTTCCCGATTGTCCCGCGATTGGTAAAGAATCGAAGTATTCCTTATAATAAGGTGATTTCATCATTTTAGCTAAGAATTTGGCCTGAGAAAGCGGTGTTACCGTATGCGCTCTGGAAAGCCCGCTGCCGTCTATAAAATTAAGACCTTCCAGATCAAAACCGATAGACCGCAAATGATCTGTTACAGCCAACCTTCCGGATTCTACGGTCTGATCACCTAATTTCTGGAAACCGTTTGACTTCAACAATGCCTCAGCATAACTGTTATCACTTCTCTGGTTGGTGTAATTCACAATTTCTGCTAAAGTCGGAGATTTGTAAGTTGTAAGAATTTCTCTAGGTTCGGGTTCCCTATCAACAATTTTAGGTGTAACTTTTCCCACAACAGTGATTTTATTTTTAGCTAAACTTTCTTTAAGCTTATTAGCCAAAAAAGCTGGTGGCTCAGCAACTTTGGTTGTTACCCAATTGCCTTCGAACTTATCCGCATAAACCATTTTCTTGGCGTAAGGCGAAATATAAAAATATCTTTTTTGCTGGTTAAACGGATTATTAGATTGATTGATGATCAGTTTTTCATTTCTTGGTTCGATCCCTTCCGTTGTCCCGACAGGTAAATAATAATTATTTTGCTCCAGCCAAACGATGTTCTGTGGAAGTTCCTGCTTCTTATTTTCTTTGAAAATAGCAGTCTGGATAATAATATCTCCTGTAATTTTCTTTATTCCTTTTTCTTTTATCGCCCCTAGATATTGATTGACAATATCTCCATAGCTTGCGGCACCACCTCTGTTTCCGCCCAAAGAAGGGTCTCCGCTTCCAACGATGTAGAGATTTCCGGTCAAAACACCTTCCGTGTCAATACTTCCCGAATATTCTAGCTGGGTATTCCATCTGTACTGTGTCCCCAGAAGTGAAAATGCAGTTTCAGTGGTTAATAGTTTGGTTGTGGAAGCCGGAATCAATGGCGCAGTTTCATTATACGCCGTTACAATTTTCTCCGTTTTCGGGTCATAGACCACAAATCCCCAGTTGGCATTCCTAAGAACCGGGTCGGTAAACATTTTATTGATATTAAACTCGATCTGCTCTTTCGGAGACAACAGCGCCTTTTCTGCCGTGATATCCTTTACAAGATTCTGCTGATCAGCAACTTGTGGATAGGTAGAAACTGCGACGCTCCCTTGTGAAAATGCAAATGAGGAAAAACCAATAGCGAAAATTGAAACGTAATTTCTGATTTTATTCATTCTCAAAACAATTACAATTTTTATTGAATTTTTATTAAATATGGCTCAAGATCAATCAATCTTATTATCATAACTAAGTAAAGTTAGATAATATTGCCGATGATCATATCGCTAATTGTAATAAAAAACCAGAAATTTTGTTAAAAATCGTTAAAAATCAACAAAAATATCTTTTCTGATGGATCTATAAGCCGTGATCTCATCAAACTCATCAAAAGACTTCAAAAGTAATTCTTTGTAGATCTTGTAGTTTTTGTTTTTTGGAAATTTGAGAAGGATCTGATATTGATAAAGATTGTTCATCCTTGCAATAGGCGATTTCTCCGGACCGAGGATACATTCTTCCGGAATATATTTTCTGAGAATCGAACCTAGAAATTGGGAAGCCCGGTTGATTTTGTCTTCTTTCCTGTGTTTCAGTTCAATCATTATCAATTTCACAAATGGAGGATAAAGAAACTTTTTTCTTTCGACAAGAAAATAGTTATAGATCTCTTTAACATTCTGATTTTTAATTAATTCAAAAAGAGAATGCGACGGGTTATAAGTCTGGATCAAAATCTTTCCATTTCCGGAAACTCTTCCGGCTCTTCCTGCAAGCTGCGTGATCAATTGGTAAGCTCTCTCTTCCGCACGAAAATCCTGAACGTGAATCAAAGAATCTGCTTTGGGGATCGCCACCAATTCGATATTATCAAAATCCAAACCTTTGGAAATCATCTGCGTACCAACCAAAATATCGGTTTCTCCGTTTTCCAGTTTTTCATAAAGTTTTTCATACGCGAATTTCTTTCGCATGGCATCAACATCCATTCTATCAACCGCTGCATCAGAAAATACCTTTTGCGTTTCCTCTTCTATTTGTTCCACGCCAACGCCTTTTGTATTAAGGTTATCGCTATTACAACTTGGGCAGGCCATGGGTTTGGAGGCACGATGTCCGCAGTAATGGCATTTCAGTTCGTTGGAAGATTTGTGATAGGTCATCACCACATCGCAATTGCTGCAATAGGTCACGTGACCACAAGTTTCACACTCGATGACATTCGCATAACCACGGCGGTTGTGAAGAATGATGGTTTGCTTTTTATGGTAAAGCTGAAGATTGATCTCGTCAACCATTTTCTGGCTGAAATTCCCTACGATCTTTTTTTGATTTTGTGCTTCTTTGATATCAATGATCTCAAATCTTGGCAGATCCACTTTCCCAAATCTTTCATTAATAGAAACATAACGTAACTTGTCTTTCATCGCCAAATCGTAGCTTTCCAAAGAGGGTGTTGCTGAACCTAGAATCACTCTTGACCTATAAAATTCTGCCAGCATCATCGCCGAATCTTTCGCATTGAAAAAGAAATGCTGGTCCCTTTGTCTGTATGCCGAATCGTGTTCTTCGTCCACAATGATCAATCCCAGATTTTCAAAAGGAAGGAACAACGAATTACGAGTTCCGATGAGAATCTGCAGTTCATTTTTCTTGATTTTCCGCCATACTTCTACCCTTTCAAAATCTGTCAGTTTATTATGATAAAAACCGAGTTTTTTGCCGTATTTTTTCTCCAGACGGATTGTGATCTGTTTGGTCAAAGCAATTTCCGGCAAAAGCAACAACACATTTTGCCCGGAATTGATGCAGTCTTCAATCTTCTCAAGATAAATATGCGTTTTCCCCGATGAAGTCACACCGTGAAGCAGCACATTTTTCTCTTCCTCAAAACCTTGGTTGATTTCCGAAATCGCAGTTTTCTGATCGTCTGTCAGTTCTTCGATTTTCTCAATCTCGCCTTCGTAAGAATCGATTCTGTCTTTCTCCAGATAATATTCTGTGACCCAACCTTTTTCTATCAAAGATCTCAGTTGCTGATTAACAAAATTGCCTTCATCAAAAACCAAAGATTTCCGGATTGGATTTTCCGGATCATCAATTTGTTTTGAAAGAATATTTAAGAATAAGTCTTTTTGTTTTTTAGCCTTATCCAATTTCAAAAGGATCATTGCCAGATTCTCTGAAACCAAAGCCTCATCATTGATTTTCAGATAAGCAATTTCTTTCGCCTTATATTTTTCCGTGATTTTTTCATCAACAGAAATATATCGTTCATCAATCAGTGCATTGATGGTTTTGATGATCTCCTTTTTGGGAATGAAAGCTTCGATTTCCTGCAAATTCAGCATTTGACGAACCTCTAAAGCTTGAAGAAGATAAGTTTCATTGGCATCAAGATTTTGCCAGTCAATGGTTCTTTCTGACAATAATCTGACGTAAGTTTCGCTTTCCAGCTTGAGAGAAGACGGAAACGCCAAACGGTAAATTTCGCCCAGATTGCAGAGATAATAGGAACTCATCCAATTCCAGAATTCCAGCTGCTGTTTCGGAACAATCGGCTGATTGTCCAACAGATTGATGATTTCTTTCGGAACAAAAGTTTCTTCGAAATCATCGAATAATTCTGCAACAATTCCTGTGTATATTTTCTTACCGCGAAACGGAACCAAAACCCGCATTCCGACTTCGATCTTATCCAAAAAATCTGCTGGGACTTTGTACGTGAAAGTCCCTTTGAGATTGAGTGGAAGGATGATTTGAGCGAAGTTCAAGTTGTGATATTTTTAACGCAAAGTGCGCAAAGATTTTTTATTAATTATTGAGAATATTATAAAGTCGCAAAGATTTAAAGCCCAATTAAGCAATTATTTCAATATTAGGATTTAAAAGACTCGGCTCGTTTTTTTTCGATTTGTAATATATTGTTTTGAATATCTTTCATAATCCATTTTGCCCAAAGTCCAGCATAGAAATTAAATGTTGTATTGAGTTTGAATCGGCTATATAATATTAATTTATACTTGTTATTCGATATTTTTTCAAGTTCATAAGTTCCATCTAAAACATCAAAATAATTTCCACCAATTACAACGTGTTCATCCAATGTTGTAGAAGGAATCTCATAAGGATAAGCCTTAATACTAAAAAGCATTTTCTTATTTTCTTCGTATTGTTTTACCGTTTCGTGAAAAACTAATCCTTTAGTAAATCTTGCTTCTCTGTAAGCTCCAATTCCTTTATAATTTAAAACAGCTTCTAAAGGTCTTGGAAAGCCAATAATTTTATTAAGATATCCCTTATCATCTTTTTCATCAATTTTCCGAACTGCTGTCACGTTTTCCCAAATAACCTCAGCCGGCGCATCAATTTCAATAGACGTATAAGCAGTATAAGTTGCTGGGATTTTCTGAAATAAACTTTCTACTGGTCCAATTGATAATGGTATTAATACCAAAAGAGAAACATTTAAATTTGAATTCCCTTTTCTATTCTTAAGGTAACCTCCAACTAAACCTCCAATTGATGACGCAATCAGAAATATTGGAAGAATCATCAACCAACAAGCCCAACCTTCGATTTTAAGAAACATTGTAATTACTAAAAAAAGAAAAACAGGAACCCAAGGTATAAAAAATCTATAAGTATAACTTTTTACTTTTTCATAATCCGAAAGATAAACCGTTAATGCTCCGACAATTGTTGGTAAGCAAAACAAAAATGTGATTGACATTACTGAAAAAATGTCATTCCAAGTTTTTATTCCAAAAAGCAATCTTAAAATTACGGCATAAACTGTCGGAATTAAAATAGCAATCAGAATTTTTTTTGTAGTACTGCTCATTTTAATCTGCCATTAAAACTAAACTGTATAACTCTGAAACGCTTCTTCCAAACTAGCGAATTTCCCTTTGAATTCTGAGATCGGTGAATCCTGTAATATTTTTCCTTGATGAATGAGAATCACACGCGAACAAAGCGCTTCTACTTCCTGCATAATATGCGTGGACAAGATCACGGTTTTTTCTTTCCCGATCTCTTTGATCACATTTCGGATCTCTACGATCTGGTTTGGGTCTAGTCCGTTGGTTGGTTCGTCCAAAATCAATAAATCCGGTTCGTGAAGAATGGCTTGGGCTAAGCCAACTCTTTGTTTGTAACCTTTGGAAAGCTGCCCGATTTTTTTTGATTTTTCAGGCGTAATTCCAACCAGATCGATCACCTGTTCTACCCTTTCTTTTTTGATATTGTGAAGATTTGCCACGAATTGCAGATATTCTTTCACAAACATCTCGTTGTAAAGCGGATTGTTCTCCGGAAGAAAACCTATTTTCTTTTTAGACTGGATTTCGTTCTCTGAGATATTTTTTTCGTCCAGAAGAATCTCACCTTCGTCGATTTTCAGAACGCCTGTTATGGATTTCATCAACGTGGATTTCCCGGCGCCATTTGGCCCTAGTAATCCGATGATTTCGTTATTAGCAATATTGATATTGATATCGTTGAGCGCAATCTGCTCTCCGAAATGCTTTGTAAGTCCTGAAATTTTTAAAGACATCGAGTTAGTTATAAGTGATGAATTATGAATGATCGTTAATCTTTACAAAAATATGAAAATTACTACATCTTTTTGAACGCAAAGAGCGCAAAGATTTTTATACATTATTGAAAATATTTTTAAGAGTCGCGAAGGTGCTTCGCTCAGCAAAGAAAACAGAAAATAAAAAAAGTATGTTTGTCATTCCGATAGGAATCTCAGCAGTCTAGATTCCTCCGGAATGACAAATATGATGGCTAAGTTTTGTGGATTATATTATTAATCATAGATTATGAGTTAAAAGACAAATGTTCAAACTTGGCGAAGCGCCCCCCGACCTGAGTGGAGCTCTTTTTCTGACATTGCGGTTGTCCGAAAGTTCAACAGATCGCTTCACTTCGTTGGCCATGACAGAAAAAAGCGGGAACCCTTCGACAAGCTCAGGATAAACTACAGGCGGATAAAGGCGCCCAAATAATTATTTTGAGTTGGAGTGTTTGTGGGTTGGAGAGTTTTTCTTTTGCCTTTTATCTTGTTTCTTAATTTATTTTGTAACAAATTTTTGATATCATTACTAACCGAATAGAGTTAAAACAGAAATGGGTTCATCCGAGAAAGAATTTTTAGAGAAAATCGATAAACATAAAGGAATCATCTTCAAGATCTCTAAAATGTATATGGATAATCGTGATGACCAGAATGACCTTTTTCAGGAAATCGTTTATCAGGTCTGGAAGTCTTTTTCGAGTTTTGAAGGAAAGTCAGAATTCTCGACCTGGCTTTATAGAATCGCTCTAAATACAGCAATTATATTCCTGAAATCTGAGAAAAGAAGAACTTTTATCCAAAACGATGATGTCTCGCTCTACAAAATAAAAGAAGAGGAATATAACTACGAAGATGAACTAAACCTAAAGCTGATGTACGAATCTATCCAACAACTGAATCCTATTGACAAGGCTTTGATCTTCTATTATCTGGAAGATTTTTCAGGAAAGGAAATGGCAGAACAGATGGGAATCTCGGAGGGCAACGCAAGAGTAAAACTGAATCGAGCAAAGGAAAAACTGAAGGAACTTATTAAGAAACAAGAAAAAAGGTAAAAGATTTTTTTTAAAAGGCTTCGAGAGCCTCGGCCTGACAACTTTTTTAAGACAGCATCAACTATCAACTATCAACTATCAACTATCAAAGATATGGACTTAGATAATATAAAATCACTTTGGCATAAAGAAGATGTTTCCGAGACACCGGAGATCTCGCCGGAGAAACAGAGACAGATACACAATCCATTGGAAAGGATCCGAAAAAACATGCGTTATGAATTTTGGTCAACAATTGTGTTGCTACCCATAATTTTAGTTGTTATTTGGCTTTTTCCAATCCCTTTCCGGTTCAGGCTTTACATCGATGTTTTAGTGGCGTCTATGGCATTGGTGACGGCTTTTTTCTTCAGCAAGTTCTTTAAACTGTATAAAGAGATCAGCAACCCGACATTAGGAACCTTGGATTCTCTGAAAGATCTGTTACATCAATTTGAATTGAACAAACAATATTATTTGTCTTTCTATTTAAGTTTTGTTCCGTTTTTTGTTTGCGAAATCATCATAATTACAGAATCTATCCCCTATACCCATGAATATACAGATGGACTTTTAGCTTTCAAATTCCTGCTTTCTATTTTGTTTGGTCTATTTGTCTTATACTTTGCAGGAAACTGGTGGTTCAAACATTTCTACGGAAAATACATCAATAAAATTGAAAAACTTGTGGATGAAATGAAACAGGATTAATATCATTTTAATCATCAAAAAGCCTTGCGACCCTTATTAAGAATGCAAGGCTTTTTAATTTTCATAAGCTGAAAATTTTTGTAAATTTGCAGACTTATGGGACAAATCCTGGCTATCGACTACGGAAAGGCAAGAACCGGAATCGCTGTTACAGACGATATGCAGATCATTGCAAGCGGGCTTACAACAGTGGAGACACCAAAACTTGCGGAATTTCTGAAAAAATATTTTTCCGAGAACAAAGTGGACGAGATCGTCATCGGACTACCCACAGACCTGAAAGGCAATATGTCCGAGATCGAAACCGATATCCAGAAATTTATTTCGGTATTTGAAAAGGAATTTCCCGATAAAAAAATCAATCGTCTGGATGAACGTTTCACTTCCAAAATGGCTTCTTTCTTCATCAGCCAAAGCGGAAAAAACAAAAAACAGAGACAGGAAAAAGGACTGATCGATAAAGTAAGCGCAACCATTTTGTTGCAGAATTTTTTAGAGCAAAAGAGATGATTCTACCAATTAGAGCCTTTGGCGACAGTGTTTTGAGAAAGAAAGCCCATGATATCGATAAGGATTATCCTGAGCTGCAGATATTGATCGACAATATGTTCGAGACCATGTACGGTGCAAACGGTATTGGTTTGGCTGCGCCCCAGATCGGTCTGGACATCAGGCTTTTTGTCGTGGATGTTTCCCCACTTTCCGATGATGAGGATTATGAGGATATTGCAGAGGAGCTGAAAGACTTCAAAAAAGTTTTCATCAACGCCAAAATCCTGGAAGAATCCGGTGAGGAATGGAAATTCAATGAGGGATGTTTGAGCATTCCGGAAGTTCGTGAGGATGTGAAGCGTAAATCGACCATCAAAATAGAATATTACGACAGAAATTTCGTTAAACATACCGATATATTTTCTGATATCAGAGCCAGAGTTATACAACACGAGTATGACCACATCGAAGGAATCCTATTCACAGACCATTTGAGCGCTTTGAAGAAAAAAATCGTAAAAGGGAAACTTCAGAAAATCGCAAACGGAGATGTGAGCGTTAATTATAAAATGAGATTTCCGAAATAGAAATCAGATGCTAGAATCTAGATTTAGCCCAACAATTATCAACTATTAAAAATATACTAAAGAAAAATATTAAAATGCAGTTAGAAAAAATCATTTCAATCTCCGGAAAACCGGGACTTTTCAAATTGGTCTCTCAACTAAAAAACGGTTTTATCGTTGAGGATATCACAACCAAGAAAAAAGCAAGCATCTCGAACTCAAGCCAGGTAAGCCTTCTTGACAACATCGCAATGTTCACATTTGATAAAGAAGTTCCTTTGTTCGAAGTTTTTGAAAATATTGCAAAAAAATACGATTACAAACCGACTATCAACCACAAATCTTCCAGCGAAGAACTAAGAGCCTTTATGGCAGAATCCCTTCCCAACTATGATGTGGAAAGAGTTTATGAATCCGATATCAAAAAGCTGGCCCAATGGTATAACTTGCTTCAAAAGGCCGGTTACATCACGCCGGAAAGTTTTATAAAACCAGAAGCTCCAGCAGCAGAGCCTGTTGAAGAAGCTAAAGTAGCTGAAGAAAAAACAGAGAAAAAACCAGCTGCTAAAAAAGCTCCTGCAAAAAAGGCTGCGGAAAAGGCAGAAGAAGCTAAGGAAGAAAAAGCTCCAGCTAAAAAACCTGCCGCTAAAAAAGCAACTAAGAAAGAAGATTAATTATTGGTCTTTTAAAATATATGCTCTCTCAGAAATTCTTATTTTTGAGAGAGTTTTTTTATTCAAAGTCTTCGAGAGCCTCAGACTGACATTATCTACAATTTCAATTCAATATTGAATTTGTCCTGCTGAGATTCTCGAAACATTAAAGTAAAATTCTTTTTTATGAGAGTTATTTCACTTGTTCCATCGATCACGGAGACATTATTTGACCTGGGTCTATCAACCGACGAAATTGTTGGCAGGACAAAGTTCTGTATCCATCCGGAAAATTTGGTCGATAAAGTTGAATTAATTGGCGGAACGAAAAATATTAATATTGAGAAAATAAAATCTCTTAAACCCGATTTAATTATCGCCAACAAAGAAGAAAACGTCAAAGAACAAGTTGAAGAATTGATGAAAGACCTCAAAGTTCTATTAACGAATATTGAAACTCTTGAAGATAATTATTACCTCATCAAACAACTTGGACACATCTTTGGAAAGGAAGAAAAAGCTCAGTTTTTCAATTTGAGAACCTATGAAGCTTTTGATATCCCGAAGCCTGACAAGAAACTAAAAGTCGCTTATCTCATCTGGAAAAACCCATATATGACAATTGGTGGCGATACTTTTATCTCGAGAATTTTGGAAGAATTGGGATTTGAAAATTTGTTTAAGAAACTGAAACGTTATCCCGAAGTTCAGTTGGAAGACCTGAAGAATGCAGATTTGATCTTTCTTTCGTCGGAACCTTTTCCCTTCAAAGAAAAACATATTGACGAGATCAAAAAAGTTTGTATCAACCAAAGAATAATGATCGTTGATGGCGAAGCTTTTTCCTGGTATGGGACGCATCTTGCGAAATGTGGAAATTATTATGGCAAATTGTTAGAAGATTTACGATGAATGTTCTTTTTGGAATTAATATTTTTTCTATTTAAAATTCCTGCCCACATTGTTGATAGACCTAATAAGATTAATCCTAATGTTTGGAATTTCATTTTCTTTTCAGAAAAAATTGAAAATAGGAAAGCGACAATCGCAATTATCGTAAATACAATAGTAAAATAGAAATATGCTTTAGATTCATAAGCAGATTTCTTTCTCTTAATATTTAAATTTTCCAAAGAATCAATTCTTTTTTCTAATGATTCACAAAAATTTTCGAAGACGATTGTTTTACAGATATAACTATTTGAAGATAAGTTAATTCTTTTTCCAGATTTCAATTTGATATTTAAAACCGCTCCGTTTATGAATTCAGTTCTGTAGTGTAAAATATCTTCAAGTTTTATAATTCTATTTCCGAAATCAATTTTCTCATCATCAAGTCGAAAATCTGAAATAGAAACAAATTTATGTTTTAACGATTTATAAAAAATAAATGCCGATAAAAGCGAAATTGAAAAGACAAAAACTGGATTAAGAAGTTTTATTAAAATAAAAAAAAATACCGCAAAAATTAAAATGCAAGATAAAACAAGATATAGCGCTTTGCTAGATTCGCAATATTCAACATTTTCAAATTTTGATATTTTTTTCAAAATCTTCTTTACTAAATAAGATTACAAAATCTTCGCAACCTCCTCACAAAGCCAGTTCAGAAGCTCTTCATCTTCTTTGGTAAACGGGTCTTTGGAATGGCTGTCTATATCTATCTGTCCAATATTTTCCCCATTCTTGAAGATCGGAACTACAATCTCCGCCTTTGTATCAATGGAACAAGCCAGATAATTATCCTGCGCCCAAACATCCGGAACAACAAAAGTCTCCCCAGAGACCGCAACCTGACCACAGATCCCTTTTCCAAAAGGAATAACCGTATGGTCTGTTTCCGCTCCAACATAAGGGCCAAGAATCAACTCGTCCTTATCCCCATTCCTGAAATAAAAACCAGTCCAATTGTAATAGGAAACCTCCTTGTCCAAAACCTGACAGATCTTCAGAAGTTTCGCGTTCGTATCGTGTTCCGGACTTTCCAAAATGAATGAAAGCCTTTTTTTAAGTTCTACCATCGTTGTTAATTTAATCCTTCAAAAGTTAATTCTTTGTAACCGAACATTCCCCTTTCCTTTATCATTTCGGCCACACTTTTCGGCAACTCATCTTCCCATCCCAACTCGTGAGTAACGATCTTTTTAAGAATCTCCCGGGAATAGATCTCCAAGAATTTCGGATTGTAATTGGAAATGTCCACAATCCTCTTATTGAGCTTGAAATATTTGTACAATTCTTTGAGATTATCATGGACCTTCAGGTTTTCCGAAGTCAGCAATTCGCCATCCTCCGGATTTTTGTAAGGATAAAGGTAAACGCGCATATCCTTTTTGAAGAACTTGCCAAAAGCTTCCAAAATCCCTCCCGGAAGATTTTTATAGTATTCCTCATCGAAGACATCCAGCAAGTTATTAACTCCCATTGCAACACCGATATGCTGATTTGTAAACGTTGAGAAATAGTCCACCATCCGGTAATATTCGGAGAAGTTGGAAATCATTACCGTATAACCCAACGTTCCCAAAATGTCGACCCTGTCCAGAAAATCCCTTTCATCGATATCTCCGGCGGCCCTTAGATTTGAGATGGTTATTTCGAAAAGAATCTGAGTATTCTCGTGGTCACAAGAATTATCCTGACTGAACATTTCCAGACCATTCTCGAACATATCGATATTCACTCGCGTTACAGGCCTGAAACTACCCCTCACCGCAAAAATGTTTTTCTTGTAAAGAATATCCGCCGGCAACATATTATTCCCCTGAGAATTGAAGATCACGGCATCTGTCATTCCCAATTTCACAAGCTGGAGACTCATCAGTCGATTGTCCACGTACCTGAAAGCCGGTCCGCTGAAATCTATCATATCGATCTCCAACCTGTCCAAAGAAAGGTCATCGTACAAAGATTCTACAAGAATCCTTGGATTGTCCGTATAAAAATAAGCTCCATAGATCAAATTAACGCCCAGACTTCCCAAGGTCTCCTGTTGCAAAGTCGGATTGGTCTCTTTGAATTTTACGTGGATGATAATCTCGTTATATTCCTCATTTTCAGAATTTTGAAACCTCACACCTACCCAACCGTGTCCTTTGGTCGTTTTATCAAAATTGATGGTCGTGACCGTATTGGCATAAGAAAAGAATTTTTTCCCTGGGTTGTTCTCCCTCGGGATCCTCTCCTCGATAAGCGCCACCTCGTAACGCAACATTTTCCTTAGCCTGTTCTGCGTTACATAGCGGTTTTTGGCCTCTTTGCCATATATCGCATCAGAAAAGTCCTTATCGTAAGCAGACATTGCTTTCGCAATGGTCTGAGAAGCGCCACCAGCCCGGAAAAAATGTCTTACAGTTTCCTGACCCGCTCCTATCTCCGCAAAAGTTCCGTAAATTGAAGAATCGAGATTAATAGCTAAAGCTTTCTGTTTTGGGGTAAGTTTTGGCTTTATCACAAAGAATTAGATTTATTTTGTAAATTTACCAAAATAACAGCAAAAATAAAAATGCTTTTAAAATTTTTAGGGACCGGCACTTCACAAGGCATTCCTGTTATCGGCAGCCATCATCCGGTTTGCCTTTCCAAAGACCAAAAAGATAAGCGTTTACGTACTTCTGCATTAGTGACCACTGATTCCGGAAAGAAAATATTAATTGACTGCGGCCCCGATTTCAGACAGCAAATGTTGAACAATAACGAGGAACAAATCGATGCTGTTCTGATAACGCACGAGCACAATGACCATATTATCGGCCTGGACGACCTGCGCCCTCTGATCTTTAAGAACAAGGCCTCTATGCCCATCTATTGCAATGCCAGAGTCGCCAAAGAAATAAAAGACCGTTTCCCTTACGCTTTTCAATACCATAAGTATCCAGGTGCGCCAAGTTTCGACCTATTTGAGATCGGGGATAATTTCACTCTTTTTGATGAAGTTGAGATCCGTCCGATCGATATTATCCATTCCGAGATCAATATCCTTGGGTTCAAATTCAAAAACCTGGCCTATATCACCGATGCGAGTAAAATTGATGACCAGGAAAAAGAAAAGCTGAAAGACCTAGACCTCTTCATTATCAATTGTCTCAGAAAAACAGAACCCCATCATTCGCATTTTATCCTTCCCCAAATTTTGGAACTGGTAGAAGAACTGAAACCGAAGAAAACATATCTAATACACATCAGCCATCATCTGGGTTTTCATGAAGAAGTGGAAAAAGAGCTTCCTGACAATATCCATTTGGCCTATGACGGGCTGGAAATAGAATTTTGATAAAAATATTTTTTTGATTTACAGATCATTAAAAAATAAAAACGAAAAATAATCGAAAATCATTTTTTCGGGTAAAAAATATTTATATATTTGCACACCGATTTACAACACACTGTAACACTTGCCCAGGTGGCGGAATTGGTAGACGCGCTGGTCTCAAACACCAGTTCTTAGGAGTACCGGTTCGATCCCGGTCCTGGGTACACAAGCCAAATGGCGCCAATTGAAGACAATTGGTGCCATTTATTTTTTATATACTTGATAATCAGTAATATATCAATATTATAAAGTTTTAACTATTTAATATATCTTTTCTACTTCATAGGCTATTTGTAGAATGATCGAATCGTACAAAACAATTGTATATCAATAACTTAATATGGAAAACTCTTTATTTAAAGGAAAAACGGATCGAGATTCTGCCAAGGTGACCATACCGGAATCGAACCATATATATCTTATTGATTTTAAGAAAATTAAATCTTATTTTCACTAGAAATCTGGTAAAATCAAATTTTCAGTATCACATTAACTAATACTCTCATTCAATTCCGTAAAATTGAAATCATGCCTTAGAAAAATAAGTTCTTTTATAAAATCATTAATTTCCTGATTATACTCTTGATCGTTTTGTTTAAACTCGGATATACCCAGAATAAACTTAATTTGATCAGATAATAATTCTTCAATTTGATGCGAAACGAGTATTATCTTTTCCGGAAAAAATAGTCTGATAATCTTTTGTTTCGTAATGATATCAGCAGATTCATAGAGATCCGCTAAATTATTAATTATCAAATCACAATGTTTATCGGTTTGTTTTTTAGATATAAGCTTTATAGCTTCAGTTTGTAATTGTTCTGTATAGTTTTCTAAAGATGTTCTACAATTATTTTTAATCAGATTATAATCATCGTAATCAATTTCTCCTCTGGTAAAAAGTTGCTGAGCATTTAAGTTTCTATTGACAACTTTTTCCACTGCTCTCGCAATTTCACTTTTCTTGTAATTATAAGTTTCTTGTTCATTAGTGTTTATATCATTTGATATTTTACGAACTGATTCTCGGAAAACATCATCGACATTAAGATTTTTGAGAAACTTCAAAAAATTAATATTAAGAAGAGCTGCGCTTAATCTATATGGGCATCCTTTTGTACAGTGATAGTAGTAATATTTTTTCCTTCTGCCTTTAGAACCGCTGCCCGTAAGTGTTTTCCCGCAGTTAGGGCACTCAAATATACCCCTTAATACAAGATTTTCATTTATAGATTTTCTAATGATGGAATTTAGGTGCTTTGGCTTTTTTAATTTCAGTTGTACTTGCTCAAACAATAGTAAAGAAATCACATCATCATAATTACCTTTAATCGTTTTAGTTTCCGCATCATCTTTATTTGGGATTCTGATTCTTCCGCAATAGACGGGGTTTCGCAACATTTCATAAAAAGTAGTTAGACTACACTTTAGTCCTTTCGATACTGCTTGTTTATATACATCAGATAAAGGTAAATTCTTTTCTTGAACTATAATTTTAAACACGTCCCTAATAATGATGGCCTCGGGCTCATGTGGTGCAATATATTTATGACCATCAGCTGTAACTTTATTTCTGTATCCAATAGGGGCTTTACCTATATATCGACCTTCCAACCTTGCTTTTTGCATCCCCAAGCTTACATTGCGGCTTCTCTTGTCATTTTCAACTTCAGACGTTGCAAGGTATATAGCAAGCATAATTTTACTTTCCGGTATGGAAAAATCAATAGGTTGCTCAATAGCCTGAATCGAAACATTCTTTATTTTAAGCTGTTCCAGCATACTGTAGGCATCTGTAATATTTCGGCTAAACCGATCCCAATAAGTAAATAAGATGAGCGAAGGTTGATTCTTTACGAACTTAAGTTTTGTGATTAATCTCTTCCATTCAGGACGATTAAAGGTTTTTGCAGAGTAATCTTCGAAAATAACTTCGGTAATAATTATGTTGTTATACTCACAGTAATTTTTTATTCGTTCTAGCTGGCTTCGCTGTGAATATCCTTTGATGGCCTGTTCATCTGTACTGACTCTTATGTAGGCATATACAGGCTGCATAATTTAATGGTTTTTAAGAATTAATATCAATATTTCATATTAATGGAACGGGAAAACCATGCAATTTATTTGAAAAGTAGGTGCTGATGATTTTAAAATCAGTCATCAATTATAGAAGATAATTCATATAAAAATATATTACGTGACCTTACTGTTTTCCGTAAACCTACATCATCTTATATCAGTAATTTTGAACGAATACAATGAGAAGCATAAAGATATTTTTCATTGACACATAAATTATTTTTCAAATATATTGCTGATTTTAAATTAATTATTAAATTGCATCAACTAATAACGCCTCATCATGAAAAGACCAAATAGACTATTCTCCTTTTCTTCCATTGCAAGTTTTAATGAACGTGTCACTTGATTTGACCTGATCATGCATCGGCAATCCTGATTGCAGATGTCCTGATTTTTTGAATTCAAAGTTAATCGTCCTTAATCCCTATTATGAAATTTCTACACACTGCAGACTGGCATATTGGTCAGCTGTTTCACGAATATGACCGCAGCTACGAACATCAGCAATTTCTGAATTGGCTGGTAGAAACCTTGGTCACTGAAAAAATCGACGTGCTGCTGATCAGTGGTGATATCTTCGATAGCTCCAATCCGTCTGCCGCCTCGGTCCGGATGTTCTACCGTTTTCTAAATGAAGCAACAACTGCACTGCCCGGTCTGCAAATTATCATTACGGCCGGCAACCACGACTCAGCAGCACGTTTGGAAGCACCCAAACCATTGCTTGAGTCTTCTAATGTTCATATTATAGGCCTGGTAGAAAAAGATGCCGGAGGAAATATCGATTACGAAAAATTGCTGATCAAAATACACGATGCTGCCGGGACCATCAAAGCCTTGTGTTTGGCCATTCCTTTCCTGCGTATGGGCGACTATCCGGCCATTGCCGACTGCGCCAATCCGTATACCGAAGGCGTAGCAGCTTTATATCAGGACGCTTTTGATTATGCTCAACAATATAACACGGATAATCAACCCATTATTGCTATGGGACATTTGCACACCCAGCAGGCAGAAATTACTGATCTGGATAAAACCGAAAGGCTGATCATGGGCGGTGTGGAATGCATTTCGGCCACAGCTTTTCATCCCGATATCAAATATGTGGCTTTGGGACACATCCACAAAGCACAAAAAATTGGCGGAAAAGAACACATCCGTTATTCCGGCAGTCCTTTGCCGATGTACTTTTCCGAAATTCATTACAAACATCAGGTCATTGTTTTTGATCTCGATCAGGAAATCAGCGATCTGAGAGCTATTGAAATTCCGGTATCTGTACCATTGCAAAGAATCCCACATCAGCATCAGCCTTTGCATGAAGTCATTTCCCTGTTGGAACAATTACCAGTAACCGATTCCAACCCTGAAAACCTGCCTTATCTGCAGGTGCGTGTGTTGCTCGATGGACCCGAGCCCGCTTTACGGCATAAAATAGAAACGGCCTTGGGTGGTAAACCCGTACGGCTAGCCAAAATCGATGCGCAGTATCCGGCTTCCACCACGGAGACCCAGGAACTCATTACCGCTGAAAAACTGAATGAATTGCAACCAATTGATGTTTTCGGTAAAGCCTACCGATCCCGGTATCATAGCGAAGTACCATCGGAAATCATGCAATTATTTCAACAGGTTGCAGAGGAAGTAAACCAAACCGCCGGATAACATGAAGATACTAGCCATACGCATCAAAAATTTAGCGTCTCTGGAAGGCACTACCGAAATTGATTTTACGACAGAACCCTTATGTTCGGCGGGTATTTTTGCCATTACCGGCGCTACCGGCGCGGGAAAATCGACCATACTGGATGCCTTATGCCTGGCCTTATATGGTAAAACACCGCGATATCTGCAAGCGAGGGAAACAGGTATAGAGATTAAAGACGTTCAGGGCAGCACCCTGAGCCAGGGCGATGTACGCGGTATCTTACGTGACGGTACGGCAGACGGATTTGCAGAGGTGGATTTCAGGGGAATCGACGGGCAAAACTATCGGGCAACCTGGAGTGTACGGCGGGCTCGGAACCGCGCCGACGGAAGCATGCAGTCGGATGCCGTGACCTTAAAGGACATCTCTAACCATGTTGATCTTCCGGGAAGAAAAGCAGAAACCTATAGTGAAATCGCAAGATTGGTCGGCTTGAATTTCGAACAGTTTACCCGGTCGGTATTACTGGCGCAGGGCGATTTTACCGCTTTTATGAAAGCCAATCGGGATGAGAAATCGTCCCTGCTTGAAAAACTGACCGGAACCCACATTTATTCCGAAATCTCCAGGAAGATCTTTGAAAAATACAAGGGAGAAGAACTACAACTGCGTGATCTCCATGTCCGTAAAGAAGGCATCGTCACCCTGAGCGATGAGGAACTGCAAGCCTTAACCGCAGATCAGGCACTTCTGGAAAAGCAGATCGCAGACCTGGACAAAGAAATGGAAAGGTTAAATGCAGGAATCAGCTGGCACGAGCAGCTGGCAAAATATCGGCAAGGCCATGATGAAGCCGTCCTTTCTTTACAGCTGGCGTCTGAAAACAAAAATGCTGCCTTTTTAAGAAGCCAGCACCTGCGTATGGTTGAACATGCGCAACAAACCCGAAGCTGGGCAGATGCTTTAGCGCAGTCACAAGAACAACACGCCGCTAAAACAGCCGATTTGGCAACCGTCAAAGAAACCCTCACTTCTTTACAACAACAAAAAGAAACTCTGGAAACACAACTTCAACAGGTTGAACACCAGCTTTCCCTTCAAAGCCAGAAACTGGCCGATGCTCTGCCATTATTGGAACAAGCCCGCAAACTGGATACCTTACTGGGAGAGAAAAAAGAACAGTTGGACGGGCTGAAAGCAGACGCTGAAAAAGCGGACGTACAAAACCGGCAGCATCAGGATATTTTAAAAGAAAAACAGCAAACCTTTAGCGATCTGGTTTCACAGATTGAAAGTATTACGCAGTGGCAAAACGAACAGGCTCACCGCAAAGCGGTTGCTGAACAGACAGACCTCATCCTCGCCAAACTTCAAGATGCGCGAAAACTCCTGGTAAACCTGGAAGCTTCCTCGGCAAAAATGGTCGAGGTAAAAAATAAAATCCAGACGACAGAAGTACAGCATAAAACCCTTGAGATCAGCTGGAAACAACAGCTTCAATTGCTGGACGATACCCGGAAAACGTATGAAGCAAAGTCTGAAACGTTACGCTCCATTCCGGTTGACACTTTAACCCTCGATAAAACCGAAACTGACCAAAAAGTAGAGGAAAGCATCAGGGCACAGGCACAATGGCAGCTCTTGTATTATGCACAAACGGAGTGGGAAAACCTGGGGCAGCAACAAGTGCAAGACGAAGCCGATTATCAGGGCAAACAAGCAATTTTGCAACAACTGAAGCAGGAAATCCCTTTAGCAAAAGCGGAAAGAGATACCGCAGATCAGCTCCTGCAACAGGCCCGTCTGGCATCGGCAGAAAATGTAGAAACGTTGAGGGAAGCCCTTGTGGAAGATAAACCCTGCCCGGTATGTGGCAGCACTCATCATCCTTATGCCATTCAAAATCCGCAACTGGAAAAAGTATTGGCCCAGCTGGAAAAATCCTGTCAGGAGAAAACTCAACACCATCTGAGCCTCCACAGCCGTCACGATGCCCTGGAACAGGAATGTAAAACGCTACAGGAAAACATCCGGCGTCGAAATGAAGAAATACAGTCTAAAGCATCAGCCTTAAATCAACAAAGACAAAACTGGACGCACTTTGATATCGCCAAAAATAGCCATGACATCGCCGATACCGAAAAAGCAGACTGGATCGCAGCACAATTAGAAGCCCTTAAAACGAGACAAATCAGTTTAGCTGCCAAATTAAAAGCCTATGCCGAGCAGAAGCTGGAACTTGAAACCGCTAAAACTGGGATCGATCAGCTCAAAGAAAGTACCGATGCGCTTTCCGGACAACTCAAAGATCTTCAAAACAGCTTGTCGCTTTATAACGAACAGCAAAGCCAGTCTGAACGTGAACAGGAACTCGCCACCGTCCACTTAAGTGAAATTGAACAGCTTCTTACGCCTTATTTTACAGCATCCGGCTGGATAGACAAGTGGAAAGAAGACCCTGAAACATTTGTGGAAAGCATCACCAACTTTGCCCGGCAATGGAAAGAACATGCCGAAAAACTGGAAGTTCATACCCGGGAAAAAACAGCCTTAGAAGCTACGCTGAAAGAACTTAAAAGCCAGGCCGAAACTATCGCAACGGAAGCCGGCAGGAAAGCAGAAATGCACCTGACGCAACAGCAATCGTATCTGGATCTGGTTCATCAACGTAAAGTACTCTTTGATGGTCAGCCTGCCGATGAGACGGAACATCAACTCAAACAGGCGGTTACCCAAGCACAGGCGGATGTAGAACATGTGAAAGCCAGGCAGCAAGAACTGGCCATCGAACATACTAAAATCCTAACCCGGCAGCAGGAACTCACGAATGCCCTAACCACATTGGAGACGGCCATCCGGAAAACTTCCGGGCAAATGCAGGACTGGCTGGACGATTATAATCAAAAGAACGGTCAATCCTTAAACCTGGACGACCTTTACCGCTTACTGGTTTCAGGAAATGACTGGATCGAAAATGAACGGATGGCATTGCAGGCCATTGACGAGGAACTGACCAAAGCCAACAGCATTCTTACCGAACGGAAACAGGCTCTGGACCGTCATCAGGAAAATAGTAAGGTGGAAACAGCACTCGAAGAACTGATAACCCTGCAAACAAATACGCGGTTGGAAGTGGAAGAAAAGAAGCATAAAAAAGGAGAAAACAGCTTCCGGTTGCAACAGGATGAAGCCAATAAAACCCGGATCGGCGACCTGCTGCAAAGTATCGCAACACAGGCAGCCATCACCGAAAACTGGGCCAAGCTCAACGAGATCATTGGTTCGGCCAATGGGAAAAAATTCCGCCAGATTGCCCAGGAATATACGCTGGATGTATTGCTCGGTTATGCCAATATCCATTTGCAGGCCTTGACCAACCGCTACCGGATCGAACGCATTCCGGCATCGCTGGGTCTCCAGGTGGTAGATCAGGACATGGGCGATGAAGTACGTACGGTTTATTCGCTTTCGGGTGGAGAATCTTTCCTCGTGTCGCTGGCTCTGGCCTTAGGTTTGGCCTCATTGTCGTCCAGCCGCATGAAAGTGGAATCTCTATTTATTGATGAAGGTTTCGGCTCGCTGGATCCCACTACGCTCAATATCGCCATGGATGCCCTGGAAAGGCTGCACAACCAGGGCCGCAAAGTAGGCGTCATCTCTCACGTGCAGGAAATGACCGAACGGATCCCGGTGCAGATTAAAGTGAGTAAACAGCAGAGCGGTAGAAGTAAGGTGGAGGTAATGGGAGTTTAATTATGAAAGACAAAATTAATTTAATATGGCTATTAAAAAAATCAAGAGTATTAAAAATCTTGCTGTATTTCAAGATTTCAATTGGGATTCAGCAATGCGAGATACACATGGTACAATTACTGAATGTAGTACTGTGAATATCTTATATGGTAGAAATTATTCAGGCAAAACAACACTGTCCAGGATAATTAGAGCGCTTGAACTCGGCAAAATATCAGACAAATATGAAAATCCTGAATTTACACTTTCTTTTTCTGACTCACCAGATGTAAATCAATTAAATCTGTTAGGTCATGATAAAAAAATAAGAGTCTTTAATGAAGATTTTGTTAAAGAAAATTTAAGATTTATCTCTAATGCTGATGAAAGTATTGTTCCCTTTGCAATATTAGGTGGGAATGCTAATATAGAAGAGGAAATAGAGATTCTCAATAACGAACTAGGTCAGAATGATGACGAGACGCCAACTGGTTTTTATTTAGAGCGAAAAAATATGCTCGAAGTTTACAACATAGCAAAATCAGCATTTGATACAGCATCCAAGCAATTGGATGCCAAATTAACTCAAAAGGCAACTAGCAGAGATATTGGTATAAAATATAAGCCTGAAAGATTTGGAGACCAAAACTATAATAAGGCAAAACTTGATGCTGACATTGCTTTAACCTTATCGGAAAACTTTACGCCAATTAATGATGAAAAACAACAAGATCTTTTAAATCTTTTAAACGAAAAGCCTAATGCAAATATTTCGGAAACATCAAACCCCAATTTTCAATTTGCAGAATTAAGTGCACAATGTGAACAGCTAGTAAATAAATCATTAATAAAATCTGGCAAAATTGAGGAATTGGTTAAGAATTCTATTTTAAATAAATGGGTTAAGGAAGGGAAATTGCTGCATGAACATAAATTAGAAGATTGTTCTTTTTGTGGAAATAGAATTACCAATGAAAGATGGTCAGCCTTAGAAAGCCATTTTGATGAGGAATCAGAAAGACTAAGTAAAGCAATTGACATACTTTTGAATAAAATACAGCAAGAAATACTCTCTGTATCTGACATTTTATCTTTTGAAAATAATAAATTTTATTCGAAGTTTCACAATAGTCTTAATCGGCTAGCGGTACTAAGAGATCGCATACTTGGGCAATATATTGAATCATTAAATTCTTTAAAAGAACAACTTGATTCTAGAGCTGACGATATTATAACAACAGGCAAGTTTATCCCTCCTTATGATGTATCTGCTAGACTGTTAAAGATATTTGATTTTTATGATAGCATCCGTAGAGAATCTAATGCTTACACAGACACATTAGCAACTGATCAATCCAATTCTAAAACTGCACTAAGATTAAAGGAAGTTCATGATTTTGTGAAGAATATACGATACGAAGATGAAGTGAAAAATATTGGAAAACTAAAAGATGAACTTGATGAGAAGATTGAAATTGGAAAAGCTATCTCTGATAAAATCAGAGATCAAATTGCACTTATTGAAAGCAAACAACGACTAATGAATGATGAGGAAAAAGGTGCCTTAAAAGTAAATGAATATCTCAACAATTATTTTGGTCATGATTTCTTGACTTTAAAAGCAGTTGAAGATCAAGATACAATTACAAATGGTAAGAAAATCAGATTTGAAATTGTTAGAAGTGGAAGCAAAGCACATCATCTTAGTGAAGGAGAGTGTAGCTTAATTGCATTCTGTTATTTTATGGCTAAGCTTGAAGATATAGAAACTAAAGGTAAAAAACCAATTATTTGGATTGACGATCCTATTTCAAGTTTGGATGGAAATCATATCTTCTTCATATATAGTTTGATAAATTCTGAAATTGTTGCTAGTCAGGAATTCGAGCAATTGTTTATTTCTACTCACAATTTAGATTTTCTGAAATATCTTAAACGCTTACCGGGAGCTTTAAATAAAAATCAAAGTAGATATTTTATCACAATAAGAGAAGGCGAAAAAAGTAGAATTAAAATGATGCCCAAATATCTGAAGGATTATGTAACGGAATTCAATTATCTCTTTCACCAAATATACATTTGTGCAAACGCAGATACCGATGATGACGATCAGCATATAGTATACTATAATTTTGCAAACAACACTCGTAAATTTCTTGAAGCATTCTTATTTTATAAATATCCTAATGCTATTGAACATGACGATAAGCTGAATAGATTTTTTGGAAACGATAGGCAGGCTTCTTCAATGACAGATCGGATTAATAATGAATACTCACATCTTGAAGGAATTTTTGAGCGAAGTATGATTCCTATTGATGTTCCTGAAATGAAGAAAGTCGCTGCCTTTGTATTGGATAAGATAAAGGAGAAAGATAATGAACAATATGATGCTTTATTAAAAAGTATTGGTGTTGAAATTACTCCATAATTTGAGAGAATATGAAAGCAGGACATTTAAAAAGTTGTGGCACTAACAGCGACCTGGGTTTTTTAACTATAAAAAAATACAAATATCAGCCATTTGTCTCTAACCAATTAAAGTAAAATTCTATATTTATGATACGATACACATTTGCAATTCAACAAATTTTCTTATTAACAACATAGCTCCGGCGATCCGGTGTAAGTCCGGCCTATCTTCGGTTTCCGACATCTGTCGCAGCGACCTGGACGTTTATTTTTTTTCAGCCATGCGACACACGAAAAAAACACCAAAAGTAACCCAGGAGTTACAACCGAACAAAACTTGTAGGTGCGGAGCTTGTGAACCCAGAAAACCAAAACTTCCAAACGGAATGAGAAGGTTAAAAATTCAACCAAAATGTAGGGATTATGCCTGGAACAGATCAATTGTTCCGCAAATCATGTTACAAGGAAAATGGTTGGAGCAAATCGGTTTCGAGTGCCATTCACATGTAATCGTTACTACATTACAGGGTAAGTTGGTCATTGAGATTGACAAATAATAAAATCCAGTAGCCTATCGGCAACATTGTTGGTAGGCTACTTTAAAATTTTGCAGACATGGGAATGTTGGGCATAAGGGGAAAGAAGTATTAGCTGCATAAAATAAATAATAAGACTGAATCTGATAGAACTAGAATCAACCTTAACCATGAACTACGAAAAAGCGCTCTCCCTCTACAAAAACGACAAAACTCTGCAACTTCTGCGGGCAGAACACTTCCCGTTGCTAGTGAGTTTTTTCCATTTGGTTTTCAAACAGCAAGACAGGATTTCATACCTGCAAACCGAATTGCAAGGCATTCTGGGCGATTATATTTTTTCCCTCCAAAGGCTGGGTATTGAAGATTACCAGAAAGCACCGGTAGATTACTTACAGAAGTGGGCCGAGCAGGGCTACCTTCGCCGCTATTATGAACGGGCAGACGAACCTGTGTATGAACTTTCCCCGGCAACGGAAAATGCCTTGAAGTGGCTCGAAGATCTCAATAAACAGCAATTTGTAGGTACCCACAGCCGGCTCATCCAGTTTTTTGATTTGCTGCAGCGCATTGTGAACACCACTTCCGGACCTTACGAGCGCATCCAGCAGTTGCTGGAAGAACGCCGGAAGATTGATCAGGAAATTGAACAGATCCGCCAGGGCAATTATGCACAACCTTCCGATACCCAACTGAAAGAAAACTATTTCCTGGCCGAGGAAACTGCAAAACGTTTACTCTCCGATTTCAGGCAGGTCGAAGAAAATTTCAGGGAACTCGATAGCCAGACCCGCCAGACCATTATCAAAAGCCATCTGGCCAAAGCAGACCTGCTCGACAATGTTTTCCAGCAGCAGGATTTTCTTTGGAATACCGATCAGGGAAAGAGTTTTAAAGCGTTCTGGGAGTTTCTGATGAGCGAACAGATGCAGGAAGAACTCGAAGATTTGCTGGATAAGATCAATACCATCCCGGCGATTGCCGAAATCAAAAAAGAACAGACCGTAGACCGCATCAAAACCAACCTGGTGGATGCCGGAGATAAAGTAAACCGGAGCAACGACGGCCTGATTGAACAGCTCCGGAAATTTGTAGAACAAAAAAACCTTTCCGAAAGCCGCCATATCCTCCAAAGCATTGAAGAAATGGAAAGCCTGCTGCTCCAGCACAAAGAAACGCTTGATCAGCAAGCCGCATGGATGGAAATCGATGAGGTTTTTAAACCTTCCTTTACCATGGACCGCCCGCTTTTCAATCCACCAATTAAGGTTGCCTTTGCAGCCACCGAAATTGCAGACGGCGTGGCTACGGCTGATACCGACCTGCTGTTTGAACAGTTTTATGTGGATGTGGAAATCTTGAGAAGCCATGTAAAAACGCTCTTAAAAAACCGCTCACAGGTTGCGCTTTCCGAGCTGCTCCATCATTACAGGCCCACCAAAGGCGTTGCTGAAATATTGGGCTACATGCAGATCGCCACCAACGAAGGCAAACATTTCGTCAACCGCGATCAGCCCGAATACCACATCATCGAAAACCTCAGCACCGGAAAAACCTATCGCATGCAAACCCCGCTCATCATCTTTAACAGATAAATATGGAATACCGCTACTCCACCAGCCTCATTGCCTTATTGAAAGGAATTGTGTACAGCCACCAGAAAGAAACCTGGGAAAATCTGCTGCAATACGAACCCGATGTAAAGAAATATTTTATCCCGATCGGGCTGGAACTCTTCCTGGATAAAAGCGAAGGGTATGCTTTTCTCCGCCAGAAAGAATGGGAGGAAGACGAAAAACCCCTGCCGAGAATGGCCGATAAGCGGCCGCTCAATTTCATGACCTCTCTGGTCTGTATCGTCCTGAGAAAGTTCTTACTGGAACATGATGCACAGGGCGGCTCCATGCGTTCCATCATCAGCGAACAGGAAATCATCAACCGGGTAAAAGTATTCTTGCCCACTGTTCATGATGAAGCCAAACAGCAGGAAAAGATCAACACTGCCATTAATAAAGTCCTGGACATCGGATTCCTCAGAAAACTGGAAGACCAGGAGAAAAACTACGAAATACACCGGATCATCAAAGGTTTTGTGAATGCCGATGTGATCGATGAAACCTTGCAAAAGTTCCGGAACCATGCCGATGAAAACCAACCGAAAGACTAAACTTATTTATGGAAGAACTATTTGATACCCATCCGGAAGACTTCAACCTGGCCGGTTACCGGCTTCAATACCTGGAAGTGCTCAACTGGGGGACTTTTAACCAGGTGCGCTGGCAGATTCAGCCCAACGGACAAAATGCCCTGCTGACAGGCGATATCGGTTCAGGGAAATCTACGCTGGTGGATGCCCTGACTTGCCTGCTCGTGCCTCATCATAAAATCATCTTTAATAAAGCTGCCGGTGCCGAAGGTAAAGAGCGCAACCTGCTGAGTTACGTGAGAGGAGAATTTAAAAAAGAGAAGGAAGAAATCACCAAAACCGCCAAGAAGGTCTACCTCCGCCCGGATGATCATACCTATACCATAATTATCGGAAATTTTTATAACCAGGGCTATAACGAACACATTTGCCTGGCCCAGTTTTTCTGGATCGGCAAAGAGGGAAAAGTAGAAAAACTGCTCATCATCGGAACAATCCCTTTAACCATTAAAGACCATTTCCAGCATTTCAGCGATATCAATGAGTTGCGGAAGAACCTGCGCAACATACCCGGCATCCAATTATTTAATGATAATTTCTCGCAATACAGCGAACAGTTCCGCAGGCTTTTCGGCATGAATAGTGATAAAGCGATCGACTTGTTTTATCAGACCGTTTCCATGAAGTCCGTCAGCAGCCTGACTGATTTTGTCCGTGAACAGATGCTGGAAAAAACCGATGTAAAGGAACAGATCGAGGCCTTACTGAAACGTTTTGATGACCTCAATAAAGCCCACGCCGCGGTGGTGCATACCCGGGAACAATACCAGATCCTGAAGCCCTTAGCAGAAGCTAGCGAAACCTATGAAAAGGTTACCCGTGAAATTGAGGACATCGAAGCCATGCTGGAGGTGATGCCGGTCTGGTTTGCCGAAAAGAAATGGGAACTGCTGGAACAGGCCATCACAGAATCGCATCAGGAACTGGAAAAGACCACACAACAGCTGCGCACCATTACCCATGAAATAGAAGCCTGGGAACAACGCCGGCAAACCATTATACAGGACATTGCGAGCAACGGCGGAACACGGATCGAACAGATTGCCGGAGAAGTGAAGCGACATGAGCAAGACAAAGAAATTAAGCAAAGGGATTTCGATCAATATGAATATCTCGCTTTACAAACTGGGTTATCAAGCATAAAACAGGAAAGTGATTTTCAGAACAACATCAGGCGTGCCAATGAATCAATGGAAAAATGCGGCCGTCTGGAAGAAGAGCTGCGGGAACAGCGGGACAACCAGGTGACTGAGCTGCGCAAGCAGGAAGCGGAATTTCAGATGGAACGAAAAGAACTGCAATCACTCAAAGAACGTAAAACCCAGATTCCGGCCTGGCTGGTAGCCTTTCGCTCACAACTCTGTGCCGATCTGCGGATTGATGAAGAAGATTTACCCTTTGCAGGAGAATTGCTGAAAGTGAATGAACAGGAAACCGAATGGGAAGGCGCGATTGAAAAACTGCTCCGTGATGCAGGCATCAGCTTACTGGTTCCCGGAAAGCATTACCGGAGTGTCAGCCATTACGTTAACAGCAATCCATTGAAGGGTGCGGATGGAAGGGGCATCAAGCTGACCTATTTGGAAGCAGATTGGAATGGCAATGCTCGAATCCTTAAAGAATTGGATGAAGACAGCATCGCATATAAAATAGACATTAAACCTGAGACACCTTTTTACGATTGGCTGGAAAGTTACCTGCAACGCAGCTTCGGCGATTATATTTGTACCGATGTTGATGGTTTACAACATGTTCCTTTCGGGATCACCCGGCAAGGGCTGATTAAGAGCGGCCGCATCCGGCATACCAAAGATGACCGCAAACGGATTGACGACCGGCGTAATTATGTATTGGGCTGGAGCAATGCTGAAAAAATAAAAGTATTGGAAAATTCGGTCGATAAGCTGGAACTAACCATCCGTGAACTCGAATCCAGACTAAAGGATTTTGAAGAAAAAGAGAAAAAGAACAGTGAACAGAAGCAATTGCTGGGGCTTTTGCTTTATGTGAAAGACTTTTCCCGCATCAACTGGCAATATCATGTTGCTAAAATCTACGAATTGGAACAGGAACGTGATCAATTATTGAATAAAGATGATAAGCTTGCCCAGCTGGAACGCAACAAAAGTGAGGTAGACCAGCAGATTATGGAAGGAAGGGATAGGCGCAATCAGTTTACAGAAGATATCGGAGGATTTAAAACGAATATTCAAAACTATCGGGATCAGCAACACCAGGCCATACAGCAAAAAGAACAATTATCGCCTCACCTGAAAGAAAAATGGTATCCACTGATCGATGAAAAACTCAGTGGAGTGAAAATCAACCTCAGGGGCATAGAGAACAGGCAGGAAGAATTCCGCAAACAATTTCAGGGAGAGAGCGGCGAATTGAAAAGACTTCGCGGACGACAGGCGGGGCATCGAACAAATATTGAAAAAAAGATGCGGGAAATCAAGGAACATTCCCGGGCTGAATACAGCGAAGTTACCGATAGCATCGATGCCCGTGCCGAATACATCATAAAATTCAGACAACTGGAGTCTGAAGATCTGAAACGGCACGAAGAACGCTTTAAGGAAGAGCTGAACAAAAACCTGATCAACAGCATTGCCGTCTTCGACAGCCAGCTGCAGAAACACGAAAAAGACATCAAACAGAAAATCAGGACCATAAACGAACATCTTTCGGAGATTGTGTATAATGCCGTTCAGGATACCTATATCACCATTTTAATGGATGCTACTCCAAATAAAGAAGTACGGCTTTTCAGGGAAGAGTTGAAAAAATGTTATATCCATTCCTTCAGCAGCCATAATGATCTATACACGGAAGAAAAATACGAACAGGTGAAAAGGATTTTAGACCGTTTTGCCAGTATGGAAAACGCAGACCGCGACTGGACTTCAACCGTTACCGATGTACGCCAGTGGTTTGAATTCAACGCCAGCGAACGTTACCGCTCCGATGGTACGGAAAAAGAATTTTATGAAGGTTCAGGCGGAAAAAGCGGCGGACAAAAGGAAAAACTAGCCTACACCATTCTGGCCAGTGCTTTGGCCTACCAGTTTGGCTTGCAGTTCGGAGAGCGCAAGAGTAAAAGTTTCCGTTTCGTGGTGATTGATGAAGCCTTTGGAAGAGGCAGCGACGAAAGTACCCGTTACGGACTGGAGTTGTTTAAAAAGCTTAATCTCCAACTGCTGATTGTAACACCGCTGCAGAAAATCCATGTAATAGAAGGTCATGTCAACTCCTTTCACTTTGTGAGCAACCGGGAAGGCAACAATTCGCAGGTGAGTAATTTCACCAAAGAAGAATATGAGAGCGAACGCGATAAACATAACGGAATTTTCCCTAATACTCCTGAAATATGATTAGTCCGGCAGAAATAAAAAAACAGGCATTGAAATGGTGGAAGCCTTTACTGCAAAGCCATATCCATGGAGAACCCTTTTTCCCGAAAATAATAGACCGCATCGGAAAAGTAAAATCGGGTCAAATTACAGAGCGATTTGAAATCCTGCAAAAGGAAATAGAAGAGTTATACCGCTTTTCTAAAAACCAAACCGGTAAAGGCTATCTCGTGCAGACTGCCGGTCGGAATTTCAGGCGGACGGGCAGTCATGATTTGCCGGATACCCTGGTTTTCGAAACGATTGATGATTATATTTATTTTATTGGCTGTACAAAGGAATGGCGTCTTTTTATAGACAATTATAAAACCATTATCAATACTATTCCGGAATTGAAAGACTGGACCTTAAACAATTGCTTATGGTTAACAAAAGGAGAAATCAACTGGAAAGATGTGCTGAAGGTTTGCCAATTTTTCATGGAGACACCCCGGCCCAACCTTTACCTGCGGCAACTACCTATTGAGATTCACACCAAATTTATTGAAGAAAATAATGCGCTGATTCAATCCTTACTCGATTTCCTAATTCAGGATCATGTGCGTTCAGCTCAACAAAAACGTTTTGCCGAGCGATTCTTTTTGCGGTACGATGAACCGTTGATCAGGCTCCGCTTTCTGGATGAAAACCCGCATCCGGATTTCAAGTTCAGGGACATCAGCATTCCACTATCCGATTTCGAAACCCTTGAACTGCATGCAGGAAACGTTCTGATAGCAGAGAATAAAATGAATTTTTTAACCTTACCACTATTAGGATCCACTGTCGCTATCTGGAGCGGAGGAGGTTTTAATATTTCCTATCTAAAAAATGCTCCCTGGCTGTCGGGCAAAAAGATCAGATATTGGGGCGATATCGATGAACATGGCTTTCAGATTCTGCATCAGCTACGGTCGTACCATCCGCATGCCCAAAGTGTCATGATGGACCGGACGACTTTTGAAACTTTCCAAAACTACGCCGTAAGCGGCGCCAGAAATCAATCCAATAATTTAAACCTCCTGACCAAAGAGGAAAATGATCTTTTCCAATATTTAAAGACTTTGGAAAAAAACAGGCTGGAACAGGAGAAAATTCCGCAGGTGTATGTGGATGGGTGTTTAAAGATGGGATTATATAATAGCGGATACTCATCAGTTTCAGAAAAAAGGGATTAATGATTTAACTTAATAACCGGATGTTTTATATTAATTCGCTATACTAAATTAACTGTTATTACAGCTTGCTACAGCTTCCAAAATCGCTGTCATGTCTAAGCAAAACTGGTTCAATGATAATTCGGGAAGGGGTACATCAGATCCTCTGAAACTATCGTTATCAGAGGATCTTTTATTTTAAATGGTTGTCACGAACATTTCCTATTTCAACAAAATCATATCAGAACAATTAAAATATATTTTTCAAAATAAATATCTGGAATTGTTTTTCCGATGTGGTTTACTGTTCGTACCAATCATACTCTGCGACTGTTATTTCAAGTTTTTTTCCATATCGTTAAGCAAATCGAATACATGAAGGCATCCTTTGGTTGGCACGTGCAATTATGCTACTGTATTTTTTGACCTTTCCAGAACAGGCTTCTGAAACCTGCGAGCCCACCTATATGCCGGGACAATCACCACCCTCCACCAGACCTTTCAATAAACCAGCATGATCTACGCTTATTCCAATAAAAAAACCCAGCCGAAGCTGGGTAAAAACTAATAACCATGAAAACTCAAATTAAACATGAGAATCGCTTCATCCATAAACAATAACTAGGCCACAAAAAATTAAAATTTACTTAATAAAAGTTATTTTTATGTTAAATATCCAATGTCTTATCGCTTCTGTACAATCAATCCCATCGGAGGAATATTGGGAAGTAACATCAATAAATAATAACTTTGGCAAAGTATTTATAAAATCAATAATTCAAAATGAAAATCGAACACATAGGAATTGCGGTAAATTCCCTGGAAAATTCCGACGATCTGTTTGCCCGACTTTTAGGAAGATCAAACTACAAAAGAGAATCTGTTGAAAGAGAGGGTGTAACAACTTCTTTTTACAAAATAGGGGAAAGCAAAATCGAACTTTTGGAAGCCGCAAAACCAGAAAGCCCGATCGGTAAATTCCTCGATAAAAAGGGAGAAGGAATCCATCATATTGCATTCGGGGTCGAAAACATACAAAATGAGATCGAAAGATTAAAAAAGGAAGGCTTTGCTTTCATCTCTGAAGAACCGAAAGAAGGTGCTGATAATAAATTAGTTGTCTTCCTCCATCCTAAATCGACCAATGGGGTATTGGTAGAATTGTGCCAAGAAAAACCTTGAAAAGTTTTGTAGATAGATAAATTTTGTTATTTTTGCACACACAAAATTTAACCAAATTTTGAGGTCCTATAGCTCAGTTGGTTAGAGCACCTGACTCATAATCAGGTGGTCCCTGGTTCGAGCCCAGGTGGGACCACTAATCGGGGAAACCGCTCCAACATTAGGTTTCTCCGGTTTTTTAAAGCCTCAAGAATCTGGCAGTTTATGTTTACGAGTAACATTATAAGTAACATTAAATCTGTCAGCAATGAAAAAGACAAAACAAAGGGTCCCTAGAAAAGACCTCAGGAACGGATGTTCCAGAACTCAATTCTACTTTTCACCTAAAGACCTCCTTACAGCAAGGTCAAACATCACATTACAAAAAGATTGTTTCATAGAATGTCGTTTCCATGATCCGAAATTCCAAGTGAAACACCCTTCAGGTTACCAGTTCCGGAAACGGTTGAATGGATTTACGACACTAGCAGAACTAAAGGAGGCCGCTGTTGTTTATAGAAGTGAAATGGAAAGGCTTCTGGACGATTATCATTACAATCCCATCACGCAAAAATATATGGTGGACGAATCAAGCGAACTGAATCCGGATACTGACTTCAAATCAGCTTTGCAGAAAGCACGTTTGCATCTTTCCGGGTCCGATAAACATCTGAATGAAGTAAGGATTGCCATTAATAGATTCGAAAAGGGTATCGATGAAATGAACTATTCCTATATCAATATTTCCACGGTCAAGATATGGCATATCGTAAATACATTGGACCATCTGAAATTAGGTCCAAGTTACTTCAATAAGTTCAGGCAATATCTGAAAGATATCTTCAAGATATTGGTTCAAAGGGGATGTATTGAGAATAATCCGGTCAGGGAGATCGATAAGAGAAAGGTCATTCCAAAGATCAGGGAAATCATTTCGGATGAGAAGCTCCCATATATTGACAAATTTTTAAAGGAAAGACATTATAGTTTCTTCAGATATAAAGAGATATTCTATAGAAGTGGTTCGCGATCTTCCGAGCTGTTCCGGATACAGAAAAAGCATGTCAATATCGAAAAACACGAATATGTTATCCAAATACAGAAAGGAAGCTATTATAAATGGGTTACTAAAGCCATAAATATAGGCTCATTGAAATATTGGAAAGAGCTATGTGAGCTTTGTACTTCTGAAGATGATTATATATTCTCTGAAGGTCTTGTTCCAGGCAATTATTCGATATCTCCATCTAGGATAACACATAGATGGTCAAAATATGTAAAAAATACGGATAATATCAAAGATGAGAATGGTAATGTTATTCCCATTACAGAAGATTTCTATTCATGGAAATATCTTTATTTGGATAAACTGGACCAAATTCAAAATTCGTCAAATGTTATCCCTATCGACTTTAATATTGCCCAAACCGCAGCTTCACACACAACTGATAAAACAACATCAATATATACGGTTGGCAGAAGCAAAAGGCAGCTTGAGTTCCTAAAGAATATCGAGGTCGGATAAAAAAATAGCGACAATGTTGGATCTGTCGCTATTAAAGTTAAGTTTATATTCAGCAATGAGTTAAACTTAACGCAAATATAATAAAAATAATAAAGCCCTGATTTATTCAGGGCTTCTTAACAATAGATAAGTAGAAGTGTTGAATTAATACTAAAGTTCTATTGCCAATAATTCTTTTGCAAAGTTATGTAATCCGATTTGAATTTTATCTTTTTGTTCCCTTCTCGGTTTTTTTAAACCAGATGAATAATGTGCAATTTGTTTTTCGTTGATTCCTGTCAGCGTTTCGAATCCAGGATAAGTGATAATTCCTTTCAAGTAATTAATCAGACTTTCTGTGTCAAATTCATACTTGACAGTGTATTGACCTTTTAAAATGCTAGGAACATTTTCAGGTGCATTATTCTCAATTAAAAGTTGAATCGATTTTAAAATGGATTCTTTGGCTTCTTGTGGTGTATCACCACCGCCATAAATACCTTCAACATTTTCAGCATAAGCAGAATACATATCCGGTGTTTTTTCGATAACTATTTTAATAGTATTCATTGTTTTAGAGATTTTAAAGATTTACTAATTGTTTTATGAATTAATCAGCTTTCAAAAATAGGGGCTAATTAAAGCCCCATTTCTTTGATGATCTTACGTTCAAGACCTTTTCCAACTTCTTTTGGTCCATGATAAGGAACTGGGTAAGTTCGACCGTCTTTCTCGTAGATGTAATGGCTTCCATCGGTTCTGATGTGAATCCATCCATTCTTTTTTACCTTTCGGTGTAATTCGCTTGATTTCATAGAACGTTTTTCTGTATTAATTCAACCCTGTAAAGGTATATAATTATATACTAATATGCAAATATTTTTGCAACTTTTTTTAATTATTTTTACTTTAATTTAGTTTATCAATTTCAAAAGATGAAACTTAAAGCCACAATCCGGGAATCAATTGAACCAACTGATAAAAGTGTAATAGTTGAATTTTATGGTGATGCCAAAAAACAGCATTTTGAAGTGCATTGCACGTTCAATCCATATCAATTGGGAATTCGTAAATGGGATTATTGGGAATTCAAAATAAGATTCCAATCAGAAATATTTGAAGAACCAAAAACAAAGAAAAAATCATACTTCACGCATTTATATTGTGATGAAGCAAAACCAGTGAACGAATAATAAAAATCCCGGAACACGTCCGGGATTAGATAAACATCTCATTTTTTTAGAAATTATCCCATTGAAAATGCATCCAGTCATAGTTTTTTTCACGGCCTAGTGAAACAAATCCATTTTTATAAAATATGTCAATCATCTGCTTATATTCAGGACGTGCAAATCTTGCAGTTTTGGAAGTTTCCTTTAATTGATTACGTTCTGGGTCCAAATCGATTGCCAAACCCCAAGCATGAACCGAATAGTTAGAACCGCCCCTCATTTGCCTGAAATTAAAGCAGCCGCCAAACAGATCAATCCCTAATTCTTTGATTTTTTCATAGCCGTAAGCTTTGAGTAAATCAGCAAAAACGGCCTTCAAAGGTTCCGCAATAGCTTTGTGACAAGTCAATTTTTTTACAGATGTCTTTTTATCCCAAGCAATACGCAAAGGAAATGGAAGCTCTATTGTTGTGAGATAGCCCGTTCCGTTAGGTGTCGGCACACCATATTTTAAAATGTATTGTGAAGTTGTTTTCATATTTATAACATTAAAAATTAAACATTCTTCCGGTTCGATTATACTTTGTCAATAGTTCCCATCCAATAATTGAAACAACCACAATCAAAACATAAAGCCACCACGAATCTCTTTTGCTTTCTGTTTTTTTCGATAATTCAAGACTAGTTTTTTGTAATTTAGATAGTGATTTATTATTTGTGGTTATTAATTTCTGATTATTTCGCTGAAGTTTCAAATTATCCCGGTAAATCAGTTTTGAATTTTCAAGTATTTTTAAATTATCTTCTCTCAAAGATTCGGCTGATGATTTCCAGTAATCTTTTTCTTGTGATAATTTCGAATAGTTTTTTGAAGTTTCCCGTTCTGATTTCAATTTTCCATTCTCATAATATTCTCTGATCTTCTCGATCTCGGAACTATTTTCTGAATTTGATTTTTCTCCGGATTTCTCAGAATCCGATTTTGATAATTCAGTTGTTCGAAAATCTTGAGCAACTGAATTATCTTCCGTTTTCGACTCTGATTTTTCAGTGTTTTCAATTTTAGAAATATCTGATTTACTTTCTGAAAATTGATTCAAAGAAGCTTTCTCAGACTCTTTTGTCTTTTCTTTTTCGGTGTTTCGACTTCCACAAGAAATCAAAACAATGCTAAGCAGCAGGTAAATTATTTTCTTCATTATTATTTTGGGTATTTTGAAATTCAAGGAAAGCTTTGAGATTTCCATCTTTTTGATAATTATAAAGTGCTTTTATTAAAAATTCAGGTGGAAATCCTCCATTGGTTAAAATGAAGCCGTTTCGAGCTATTTTTGATATAGGAAATAGTAATGTCATCACTTGGACTGTGCTTGCAAATCCTATTTCCAGAAATCCCTCCGGAATAGATTCTCCCAATTTATCTAATGAAAAATAGACTGCGAAAATAACAGCAATCGTGATAAGTGTAGATTTGAAAAATTCACCAATGTCAAAGGTTCCAAGTTTAATATGCGCCCAAATACCAATTCCAGCATTAATCACTAAAACACCATATAAACTTTTTAAAAAAATTAGATGTTCATTGTGCCATCCGACCAAGAGATTAACGATGAAAATAATTGGTGTTATTTTAAAAAAACCTTTGTAGAAATATCGAAAGCGATCTTCATAAGTTAGTGGAATCCGGTGTGCGAAAAGCAAAATAACAGGCGTTAACCATAATGCTATTCTTGTGATGATATATTTTAATTTTGTTCTCATCTTACTAAAGTTCCATATTATCATCTTCTGCTATTTCATCAGCTGAATTTCTCCAACCCATATCGATAAGCTCATTATCTGAGATGAATTGGTCCAATTCTTCCGGGGAATCGAATTCTGCTGATTCATACATTGGACCATGCCATGTAGATACGTTGTCATAAAGTTTTGTTTGGATTATATTCTCATTATTCCAAACTACGATACAAGGTTTTGTTAATTCTTTCATTTTGATTTATTTTAATGTTATGATGTTGTGATCACTATTCCTAATGTTCCGATAAGATAATTCCTAGCAGCTGTATAAGTTTGGTAGATAGGTTTTGTATTATCGGTATAACTCGTATTCGGTGATGTGCCTTGAACGGTAATTCTTTTTGTCGTTAAGTTTACCGCTGTCACCTGATTTGCCATATCTATGATAAATTGAGAAAACTGGTCACTTGTTAATTTATTAGGTGTATTAGTTGATTGGTATAATAAATAATCTACTGCCTGAACATTTTCAGTTAAAACAGATGGGAATACAGCACCTCCCGAATATGTAAGCCTATTAACAGGGCCGCCAGCAGAATTTCCCATACTGACAAATGCCACTCTATTTCCTGTAAAATAATCTTTCAAATCGACCTGCAACCCTTCTAATTGTGTGCATTTGAAGTAATATAGGGTTGCAGGTAAATTTTGCATCAAAGGTGGGTTTACTGAATTGTAAGACCTAAGTGTTAAAGCTTTCAGATTGCTATTTTTCAAAGATGTTAATCCTGCAGCCCATCCATTAGTTACAGAAACTGCAAAATCCAAATTCGTTATACCTGGTAAAGAACTCAAAAATGTGAAGTCTGGCGATTGATTAATACTGCTGGTATAATTAACTAAATTTGGAAAATTCGTGAATATTTGTAATTCGGTCTTCCATATACCATTTGAAGTTTGAGATATAGTTATTGATGTAATATCAAATATTGATAGGTAAAAAAAATTGTTTGGAAAATCCTCATCTTTCAAACCATTTCCTGAACCGTTATTATCTTCGTTTATATTAAATGTTTTCGATATTGAATTAGAAGTTGTTTTTTTAAAGATATTGGCATTTGTACCTATCCCATAATTAGCTATAATATCTAAACTCTTATTGAAAGTTACAACAAGGCTTCCAGCGGTTGTTCTATCTGTTTTACTAATTCCTACTAAAATCTTGATATCAGCATCATTAAACACAATATTATCGGATATTCGCCTTTGTAGGGATCTATTTCCCATTGATTGAATCTTTGATACCGTTTGACCTTTAAATATTAATGACATTATGCTGTTATATTTAGATTTTTAATTGCATTCTTCTGATCTGTTGACATTGCGTTATACACAGCAGTTGTTACCGTCCATTCTGTTAACTGAATTCCATTAAATGATGTTCGCTGTATCTCTGTACCCGATGATGTACCATCGGATGTTTGTACATAATATTCTCCCCGTTGAATGCCCAAAGTGGTCAACTGCGCCAAAGTAGGAGGATTTTGGGAACCATATCTTAGTTGCTTCAAAGGTTCTCTTGTGTTGCTTAGATATGTGGAAAGATTCAATCGTCTTACAATACCTAATGAATCAGTGATTAAAGCGTATAGATAAGTCGAGTCCGGAGCAGTGATATTGGTAGTTGTGATAACATATCGATTTGCAATTGCAGCCGAATAAGTAACATTGGTCACATAGTCCGAAAGATTTATTCCTTCTAACTTGCTCCAATGAGCTGCACTCATCGAGCCACGTTGTGAAGATGATGCCTGCAATATATCCAATGCGATATCATCACCGTTACCGGTTATAGGTCCTGTAACGTTTACAGTTGCTATAGCTCCAGCCGGTTTTAGAATATCTAACAGGTTTGTTTCCGGATCATATTTGACGAAAACAGTTGTTTTTGGCTTTAAAACAAAAGGAGTATTTATTGCCGAAAATCCCTTTGAAAGTCCGGATGTAGAACTGGTATTTATATTGATATTGACATTCGAATTGTTGTATATATGGAAGTCAAAAGCCCTTGTGCTTTCTTCAGAAAAAGTAATTCCGGATATAATTGTAGCAAATGAGCTTGTCCTGGTTGATGGATTTAAATAGAACGATTGACGTTTATCATTGAAATCCAGATAGAAAGTAGTTCCCTTATTGAAAATGACTTTCTTCCAATTATCCTCTATCTTTTCTTTTAATCCAGAAATAAGTTCCGGATCTATAACTTGGCCATCGGATGTAACAGTGATTCTTTTTATAAAGAATGCACCATCTGGGATAGTTGGTTCGATAGCTTCATATCCTTCCTCACCTTCTGCCAGATAGAATAGTTCGACTGTTGACAAGGCATAAATAATTAGTACTTTTATCTGATCTTCGGAAACGGGTGTGAAGGAAAATTCAGAGGGTGCATAGGTATAATAGGCAATACCTCCTAAAGTCACTTTGTTAACACCTGAATCACTCATATTGATCGTCACACTATCTGATGAGGTCGTTATCTCACCTATCAGATCAATGTGATTTTCATTTGAATCATCATCATAGATACCTAATTTAATTCGTAACGCCTCAATGTCACTTTGTGAAAGGTTTGTACCGTTTTTTTCCAGCTTTTCTTGGTTGGATTCGGTAAATGCAGTAGCTATTCTTTCACAAGTGTTCCCGCCGATCTCTGTTTCATTTCTAATTACCTCAATTAGTTCTTGTTTGGTTTCTACGCTCATAATTTTAAACTTCTGGTGGATTATTTGTCGGGATAAAGAGATGAGCTTCTGCTTGAGCTATACCATTGTAGTAATTTTGATCATAGCCATATGATATAGCACCATCTAAAATTACATCATCATTCATACTCACTGGAGCTGCATTCAAGTATATCGAACAGTTGTAAACTCCTACCGGTATTGTTAAAGGAGTTGAATTAAATACATCAGTACCTATTGGTGTTGATGTTGGTATAGTTAGATCATTGCCGAAAGGATTAACATTAACATGAGAAGCCTTTACTTTTGAACCTTTCCTACCTACCACATTGGCAAATCCTATAAACTCCATACCTTCCACATGCAGTTTATAGGTGCATGTTCCTGAATTAATATCTGATATTTTATCGGTAATATAAATAGTTGAAGATATCTCCTTTGTATATTGCAGTATATTCGATGTGATTTGGTCGCCATTCTGCAAGGTCAGAACAAGTCTGAAATAGTTTTCCCCGGTCCTAAGAACAACTTCTGTGTATGTTGTCGAAGTGTTGTTATATTCAACAAACGTTGTAGGATTATTGATATCCTTTCTTTGCCAACTCCAATATGTTATAGGGTTCGAGGGTGAAATGTTACTAACACCTGAATTTATCTCTATTTGATTATATATCCCTGTTAAAGGACCTGTATTATTATCAGGCCAAGTAATTTCAACAATCGGGTCCGGATCCGGAGGTATCTCATCAAGAACTTTGAAATTCCAATCATTTATATCAGTGATTCCTTCCCATAATATATCTTGAATAGGTGTATGAATACCTGCTTTATCTCCGTCAACTAATATGTAGTAATCCCCTGCATCAAGATCAGGTGTAAATTGGGCAAACAGGGTATTTTGATAGGCATTTGGCTTTTTTGATTCTATTAATGAACCATTTTTGTACAAATTGAACCTTATAGAATCATCGAAAATGAAAATATTTCTATTAAAAGTTACTGTAAATGTCTTCGTCACTGTTACTCCAGGGTCAAAAACTGAATCATCCGGATGATATAGACTGACAACGTAAAGATCTGAGAGGATCTGGGAGGTTATATCAAGATATTCCTCAATAGGATTACCTTCAAAATCTATCTGAAAAACATTGGAATCCGGTATCCTATCACCTTTTGATATTTTGGAAGGACTGGAAGTATGTCTTTGCCTGTCTATATAGGTAATATTATGACTCAATAATTTTACTAATCGATTGAAAGTGAAATAATCACTCAAATAGAATAAAAATTTATTGACAGGTGTGGTTACATTCCTTGAATAGAACTTATTACCTGATAATTGAATAATTTCTTCGTTCTCAGTTTCCTGATCAGAATCATTCTTGAAACATCTAAGCCTGATAACCTGATAAAATGATTGGTCACTGTAAGGTATTCCGAAAAGATATCCCTCGTTTTTATAGAAAAACTTAGACGTTTCTTCCTGGTTATCGAATGTGCTGTAAAATGGGTATGAATATATGCTTTTCCCTGACGAAGTAAACTTCAACATTAACAGACTTTCACCAAAATCCGTATCAGTTATGAATTCAAATATCAGCTGATATTTACCTGAAATGGTATCAAGAAATGGTTTTATCAAGATATCATATCCATCTTGGAATGTTTTGATAGCATTACCACATTCGTCTATCAACTGAGCTGTAATCACTCCATTGATATTCCAATCAAAATCAATGTTTGTAAATTGTAGTATGGAATCATTAGGCAATATATGAACAAAACCTGCGAACTTATTAAAGTAAACATTGGTATTGTCATTCATCAAAGCATCGGAAATGCTTTCATAGAATTTTAAAAAAGATATATCTATCTCATTATTGCCGTGATCGTAGTATTATTTTACAAATATAATTAATTATTCAAATGCATCGCTAAATGTTTTATCAAATATCTTATACCTCAACTCTTTATCATTCCTTTGTTCCAATTTTAACTTCAAGGTTCCGGTTTTCCAGGTATAGTCAACCTCGAAGGGATATCCTGTTATCACGTTTCCAACTTCATCAAAGCATTCAATATATCCCCGGCAATTCTCTGCATCAAGATTCTTATAATCTTCCATCATTTTCAAGAATAGTTCGAAATCTGCATAAACTTCTACATTTAGGAATTTAGGTGTTAAGATTGGTTCCGGAAGATTCACGCAATTGATAGAACCCATCTCTTTTACCAGAATACCATTAGTTTTTTGGCTTTCCAACGGTGGGTTATTTTTGAAATAAAGATTATTGATGCTCTGGTTACGGCTAAAGCTGCATGCTGTAGAAAAAAAGTTATTCCATCTGTCGAAATTTCTTCTGATACTATAATCTAGATTCGGATATAGAGTAGGTGAAGCTAGATTTTGTATCAGATCAAACCCTTCATTTGTGGCTGTCTGAAAATTGACATCCTGATAAACATAATATATCGTAATTGCTGAGGTCTCGTTATATGTCGGGGTGTGTCCTATCGGTTTAAGTGTCAATGTTACCTGCGTGATTGATAGGATTTCGTAATCTCCTGAATTATGACCTTCCTTTATTTTGAAATCATCCCCAACTTTCAAACCTCGCATATTCCAATTTATTGTTACATCACTTGTTGAAGAATTCTCACTGAAATTTGAAAGTAACAGATTTCCCCCGGATATTGACATTTGCAAATTAGCACTAAATTCACAAGCTATTCCTGATTCCAATGGGACCACTGAATTAATAAAAACCTTATCATCATCATCATCTGCAGTTGCCGGTGTCTTTGTTTCCAGATCTATGATAGCTTGAGATGAAAATCCAGATCTTACATATTTGATACTTCTTTCGAATTTATTCTCTACCTTGGAATTAGGTAAACTCCATTCTGCAGATGTATGGATATCATTGGTAGTATTCTTTGAAAGCCTGTTGGTCTCGTAGGTATCATATCCTATCAAAACGTTATTGATTTTAAATCTATCATTCCATTCCTCCTTATAGTTCTTTCCTGATGCCATGGGAAATGACGCCAATTTTACATCTCTGTAAAAATCGCCATATTTGCCAAAATATATCTCATTTTCATTGATCTCATAGTCTGCACATGCTTCTATTGCCATAGAATTCTCATATGCATCCTGAAAATTGGTAACAAATGGACGGGCATATTCAAGCCCAACCCATGCACTTCCGGACCAATAACATAGCCCAGAAGGTTCAACCATCTTATTGGTGTTGTAAATAAGTTCCCCTAAGGTTCCGGAAGGTTCGGTATTTGAAATTAGATTTCTTTTTGTTATTTCGCTTTCGTTTAGCAATATCCATTTTAGACCATTCCAGAAATAATAGCCCAATTCCATGGAATCTGCAAGCGTATTGTTTACGATTTCACCCAGGAATAGACCTTCCGGCAACGTCTCAGATATAAGTTCCTTGGAGTTGGAAGTATTCATAGAAAGCATCGCTCTATTCCAACATACATTGTTGTAATGTTCGCCGCCAATATCAAATAATGGAGCATTTACCGGAACTCCTTTTATAAATTTACTACACTGTTTTAGGACGTCAATATATCTTACAGTACTTATAACATTGTCAAGTGCTTTCTGAGTGGTCTTGATATCTATTGTGAAATTACTTATAGTATGTTTAAATCTTACAGTATTACCTCCGGTTTTGTGCCTTACAAATGAGTTAAAGAAGATCCATATTTTGGCACCGATTGGAAGATCAGGAATCTTGATCACGGTCTTTCCCATATTGAAATCAAAATGTCCATCGTGGGAGCCTATTGTGCTTTGAAAAAAAACTTGTCCACCCATATCACCTGTACGTGGAGGCATTGGGCTGTTTGTTCCCAGAACATCTTTCAAATTATATCCCCAGGCTATCTGAAAATTGGTTGTCGCTGTACCACCGGTTGCAGATCCACCTCCGTGCGAACCGTCTATACTGAAACTGAAATTATCAATTGTGATCTCGGTATCTACCATGAACTTAGTCGAATTGACATAAGCGAACATGCTTTTTGCGACATTGTCGGCTGCTATCATCAACGAACCTGCGTTGTTATCCCAGGCATCATCTGGAATTGTTATTTGATGCATTTCTGAACCTCCAGTATTTGAGTTTGTGATCTCGGATACTACATTGTTAACACACGGATTGAAGTATGAATATAATGTATCTTTGTTTTCAGCACTGAACATTCTTTCATTCCAAGTATCTTTTACGCTCCAAAATGAGCGTGTATATATCGGGAGAGCTTTACGCAATACTTTAATTGTAGGTGCCGGACTTATAGGTTTACCATCAATATCTTTTGTCGAAAATAGGTCTATACTGGTAGATAATTGCTTTTTATAGTCAGAAATATTAGTGTTTTGGATCAGAGTACACCCGAAATATGTTAATCCATCAGTATCAGGATTGGCCATATCCAGAAGTCCGATAATGAATTGTGAGTTATTTTTTTTGAGAATGTATTCTATTTCACCTTCGAAGCCGAATTGATTGTAAGTTTCAATAATAAAGGCAAATCCTGTATTGAGGTATCTGGTTTTTTGACCTTCGGGATTAAGGTCTTGTTCAAAATCTACCAATTCAAATCCGGTGTCGGAATAGAACATCAGATTTTGGATCTCATTACCATAAACGATATCACGTCCAAAACGCCCTTCATTCTGTTTGATAACAAAGTTAGCTACATCAAATCCGGAAGGTTCAGTGATTTGGTAAAGTTCTTCTCGTCCTAGACTTTTGAATCGGAGGAAATGCGAGAACGCATTAATATCTATCGGATTATTTATATCTCATTGCCGTAATCGGGAATTATTAATAAGTGAACTTTTGTAATGTATAATTAAAAGGGTCTGTTCCTCTTGACTCTATCTGACTTGGCATTCCGTTACTTATATATTCAGCATTATATTTAGTAATATCTAAAGGATTTGATAAGTTATCTAAATTATAGAATTTTTTTTCTTGAGGTATTTTAGAAGAAAAAGCTAAGTTATTGTTATATCCAAAAAGATATCCTACTAAAAAAAAACCATGTAAATACCTTAAACCTTTAATATTTATAAATGGTGAATTATTATTTGTATAAGTGTATCTAGTTTCAGTATGGTAATTTATCGCGTCTTTATTAACGGAAATTTTTTCAAGATTAAAATTTGAATCTAATTTTATTTTACCATTTTCTATACTACTCGGATACTTGACATCATAATTACAGTTGTAATCATCAATCCAAGTGAAAATTTCTACTCCAGTTTTTAAGGTACTAATATTAGTGTAATTTACCTTTATTAGTTTTGAGCCGTTATAGCTAAAATCATAATTATCTATACTATTATTTATATTTGTTATTTTATCTCCACTATATGTAAATGTTGTAGTAGTACCTCCTGAAATAATCTTATTTAATTTATCACCATTATAATAATATAAATCTTTTCCGAAACCATTGATTACTTCTGTTGGCATTATACCATTAGAGTTTTGGGTTTCTGTTGTATCATCAGAGTTGCTGCTACATGAATTCAGCAAAACTAAAATTAAAAAGAAAGTAAATTTTATTCTCATAATAATTATTTTTTACGAAATTACAATTAATATAAATACAAAAATTACGGTTTCCCGTAATTTTATTAAACTTTTTTTCCTACGTGACGAACACGATTATAGAAATCTTGACCACGATTATTATTAATAGTAATGTTTGTTTTATTGTTTTTAATTGCTCCAACTATCTTAGAAGCGTGCTTTCCAAATTCATTTCCAATCATTTCATAATCAATTCTTGAATCAACATTTGTATTATTAAAATCCAATATTTGAATTCTTCTTAAAGGTTCCGCAAAAGCAGTTTCCCTAATCATAGCAGTAATATCTGCAGGTATGATTTTATCCCCTATTTCTACTTGCTCAAAATGCGCTCCTTGATCAGAACCCCAGGATTTTATTTTTCCGAACCTATTTAAGTGTAATTCAGGACCTAATTCATCTTTAATTGCTAAACCAGTATAAGGAACAAAATCAGAACCTTCAGCAAACAAACTTATTCCATTTATTTGAGAAACCTTTAAAAGTCCCCCGGCAATTATTAAACCTCCTTGTAAATATGCGTTTGGAGCAAGAGCAGCTGTAACTGGGTTTGAGGCTAATAAATGTCCCGTATTAAAAGCACTAGATGCTTTCTCGTATGTGTCCATTGTAACTTTTAGAGTTGCTAAAGCTTTCCCTAATTTTGATTCTTCTCCGGCAATATTAATGAAGAAATCAAGTCCTGAATTTAGGGATTCAATTTTAGAATCTTTGATTAACTGATTAATGTAAAAATTATTATCCTTTAACTTTTCATTTATGTCAATCTCTTCCTTTGATCCAGCTTTATAAAGAGCTAATTTTGAATTAAGAGATTTTCTTTCTTCGGATAATTCATTAGCTTTCTGAGCATTACTATCTTTTGTTTTTTGTTTGAAATTTTTAATATTTCTTTTTTCTTCATCATCGATAACTTTCAGTTTATACTCTTGACTTTTTTTATCTATCTCCTTTGTGTCTTTATCAAAATCTTTTTTAAGTTTTAAGCTTTGAATGTAGAATTTTGTTTCAGCCTCTGTTAATTTTTCATTGTTTTTAACCTTTTCATCTATCTTTTCTTGATCTAATTTAAACTCATCTTCTAATGCTTTTTGATGTACTTCGTAAACTTGCTTAATTCTGTCTTTTTCAGCATTAACTAAATCGTCTGTTAATGAAGTAACACCCTCTAGTAAGGATTTTTGCTTTGCGTCATAGAGTTCCAATTCGAATTTTGAATTGTCATTATTAACTTTTTTGATTCCATTTTCTTTGTCATTATTAATTTTTACTTCATTATCTGCATACTTTTGCTTTATCAATAAATAATCAAGTTCGCTAGAAGATAATTTACGATTATTTTTAATTTTTTCATCGATTAACTCCTTATTTACTTTTAGTCCAATAAGGTCCTTACTCATTTCTAGTTGGGAAATAGCCATTTTTCTAGCTGAAATATCTTCAATAAATTTTATATTATCTGCTTGTAAGTGGTTAGTTTGATCGTAACCAGAAATAAGAGAATCTATTTCAGCTTTTTTCTTATTTATAGCAAGTTCTATTATTTTTCTGGAATGATCTTCAGCTTCTTTCTGAGCTTTTTCCATTCGCTCTTTTGCCTTTTTAGCTTCTTCTTCACGTTTTTTCTCCATCTTTTCGCGATCAGCCTCACCTTTTTCAATGATCTTATTATTGGCATTTACGGTTTTTTCCGTGAATTTATTATGTTCGTTAAGTACCTCATAATATCCGGAAAGGGATTCTTTGAAATTCGTAAATTCTTCATCTACACTGGTAGTTCTGCTTTCTGCTAGAGATTTGAATGCATTGTAAAAATCATTTTCATTTGTATATCTTTTTCGTAATTCAGCCTCTTCCTTTTTAGTGATTCCAGCCTTTTGAAGAATTACCTGTTCTGCAATTCTCAGATCTTCTTTTGCCAAAGCAATTCTCTGAGCATAATTCTGCTTTTCCAATTCTTCCGCTTTCTTCAATGCAGCTAGTCTTTGTTCCTCAGATTTGGTCCTATCTTTTGATTGTATTATCAAAGCTTCTATCTGACCTTGAATTTTTGAATTCTGGATAGATTGCCCCTCCATATTATCTTCAAGGTCCTGTTGTGCTTTCTTAAGTTCAGCAGCTGCAGCAGCTGCATCCCTCATATCACCAGCTAGTCCGGAAAATGCTTCTGAAAGGGATTTAGTTCCTGTTACCAAACCTATAATAGAATTCTTTACGACATTGAAAGCGGCACTGATACCGGCAATAGCCTGTTCAACTATATCTACTATTGGAGTGAACTGTTTGAATATGTATATCAAGGCTCCTACAGCCAATATTACAAGTGTTATGGGAGCCAATAGAATTCCCATGGCAATATTAAGAATACCTGTAGCCGTTGCAGCCGTACCTTCGGCTACTGCAGCTGTCTCAGAAGCGGCGGCAACACCTATTTGTCCAGTTGCCAATTGTCCAGATGCAACACTTGCTCTATTCAAAGATGCTGTTTCTGCATTTAAGGCAGCAGTTTCTCTGACTATGGAATTTGTAGCTGTATTGGTAGCAACAATAGATGCAGCTTCAGCTGTGGTATTTTCTGCAATTGCAACAGTTGAAATATTTTCTGATGCTGCCAATTCGACATGTGCTACTGTTTGCGCCTCAGTTGCCAATGTTTCGGCAACTGAACTTGCAGTTGAGGCTTCCTCTGAAATAGCCTGTTCGATATTTGAAACCGTATTTGCTTCTGTCGCAATTGTATCTGCAATCGTAGCTTCCGTAGATGTGATAGTGGCAATAGTTGTCGCACCTTCTGCAACCGCTAATTCCGTGTTGGCAACAGCTGCAGAAGTTCTAAATCCGATAGCTGTTTCTTGAGATATATTCTGTTCATTGGTAGCAACCGTCACCAATTCTTCGGCCGCTGCAAGATCGACCTGTGTTGATGCCACAGTTTGAGATGCACTGCCAAAACCAAGCATATTTTTAGCTCCATTAACAAGGGTCTCATTAACACTGCTTATCGTATCTTTTACAACCTGATATCCTTGTTGAAATCCGATAGCTACTTCTCTTCCTTGATTGATTACACCTAGAATATTTCCGGAAGCTAAATTATCCATAAGTCCATTGATATTGTCACCTAGTTTGCTGAAATGACCTTCCAATTCTTCCGAGTAACTTCCAACCAATGCACGGTTATCCCCGGAAGCTTTAGACAATGCCCTATAATCAGCATTTAATTGACTTGATTTAGCAGAAGCAGCTTCGAATTGTTTTTCAATATTCTTATATTCTTCAGTTGTCTCTTTCCCTTCTTGCTTCAATAAAACCAATTGAGCTCCCAGGTCTTTGGCTTCACGAGTATATTTAGAAATTTGGGCGTTCAGTTTTTCCAAAGCAGAAAAACCTTCTTCGTTTAGTTTTGCATTTTCCTTATTAAGTTGATTCTGTCTTGCAATTTGGAGATTGACAGAAGCTATTTGCTTTGCTTCATTATCCATAGCAGTTTTCAATCTTGCCTTTGCTTTTTCCAATGCTGATTGAGTGTTTATAACCTTCTTGTCATTTTCATCAGCTTCTTTTTGAATTTTCTTGGTCTTTTCCTGAACCTCCAGATAATTTTTAATGGAAATCGTACTTTTGGTATATTGTTTGGCCTCTTCTTCCTTCATCACAGCAATATCCAATGATATCTTAAGAAGCTTTTTCATCTCTTCGGTAAGTTCAGATACTTCTTTAATATGTTCTTTTAGACCTGGAAAACTAACTTCTTTTGCCATTTTTTTGCTGTATTTTGTGTTGTTTTTCGATTTGATTGAGTATCGCACACCATTCTGTAACTACCATTTTGAAGCGGTCAACAGAATAACCTTCTTTTCGTATCATGGCCAGTGACATCTCAAAATTTGAGTGTCCTTGACCATCATTATTTTCTTTTTTGTTTTCAGAGAAAAATATCCTGTTTATCTCATTTTTTAAAAGGGAAATCTTAAGGTCGATATTTTCTTTTTTTACCCTATATTTTTTTAGATATGGTTCAACATCCACACCTGCATTAATTGATACTTTAATAGCTGTAAAAACGTCCATCTGACTCAACAAATAAACGGTCTTGATCTTTTTTCCTAGCATCATCATCGATATCTTATTGTCTGATATCTTTAGGAACTCATCCAATATCTCTATCCAAAGATTTTGAAGTATAAAATCAGGAACCTTGGAATTGGGATCTTTTTTTAGAAAAGAAAGGTCTCCGCTCATAGCCTCATTGAAATTATGGATAGGCAGGATATTACACTTATCGTACAGATCGAAGACCTTCGTTTTCCTAAAGAAATCAATTAGGTTTTGGAGCAGTTTTCTTTTTTGGAGTAGTTTTATCATCCTTGATAGTTTCTGAATTTTCAACTGTTTTTTTTACGTAGAGAACTTCTTTACCATCTGGTGTGAAATAGCAGCAGATATTCAATTCATCATTAAGATCGCTTTCTTTGCGGATGAAAATACTATCAGTTGCTTTGTGAACGTAAACTACGTGAAGTATTCCCGTGTCTTTTGTTTTCTTTCCGGCTTCTCGTAATTTATCCTTGAAGCCTACTTTATTTTTGCAATCGCACATGATTTAAATTTTTAGATTTTTTATTAATAGTGAGGAACATTTGTCTTGAACTACATCTACAACCTCATCCATGTTTTCCTTTTGAATACCGAACAGATCTTCAGGGTCGAATGATGTAACCGGACTTGCATTTTTATCGAAGAAATCAAACAGGTCCTTTTTATGAGGACTATCTGAATCTACGATGAATGTCAAATCGTTATCTTTTTCATTGATAATAGCTTTCGTTTGCTTGTAAAGATCTCCAGTATCGTAGAATGTATATGGAGTACCGGCCTGTTTACGACCTCCTGATAATATTTCGGTCATTTCAGAATAGGTTCCGACAATATTTCCATTGGAATCTTGACCTTTTTCCCATTGTTTTGTTTGGATTTCGGGAATAGTTTTGTCATTTTCCAACTCATTTTTTATATCAGAAACGTATTTTGAAGGCGAATAACCTGTTATATTTTCTATGTAGTCGTAGATTGTCATGATTTTAAAAAAGCGGTAGAATACCCACCGCTTTTATTTATTTGAATATCTATTCTTATGGGAAAGAAGCTTGAAGGACATTCGATTTATAAAATGCCTCATCAAGAATATCAACCACAGTTGAACTATCAGCACTATCATATAGGTCAATCAAGTAATCGCCATTCGCTGATGCTATTGGGATGTTATATTCTCCATTCACTTCAGTTGCAACCGATGCTACAACACTGTTATCGGAAGCTTTTCTGACTCTGAATTTTGATGCTAACCCGGAAACTGTAGATGAGTTATCACATCCGGAAACCAATTGCACTTTTATAGCAGCTGATGCTTGTGAAAGCTTTAAGATTGTTACATCCTGAATACCATTCACATCGACCAAAGTATCATCAACAATAAAGCTTCTTCTTTTGTTGAATCCTGCAGTTCCATTTTGGTCCAATTGGATATCTAATGTCAACATTGAGATTTTTGCAGCACCATCATTGAATGTTGTGTTATTCACTGAAATATCGCTAATGCTGAACCCGTTAAGGAAACCACCTTTGTTATCAAAGAATAGTTTGTCCTCCGAATCAAGAATTAGAAGCTCCCAACCATTCTGCTTCGCAATTTTGTGAAAGGCGTTACTTAAACAAGTACTTTCTTCAAAATCCAATGAGAAATCATATAACCCTTGTGATACTGTTTTCTTGATCTTGTTGGTGAAAGTTTGTACGTTGTTTTTTTGTGGATTATCAGTGAAATTCAACAAATCATTTAATGGGATCAATTCCCCTGATTTTATGTATTCAGCTCGTGCTTCCAAATCAAAATTACCATCAGCTAATGATATTTTGAGACTCTTTTTTTTCAGGAATACCTTTACGACATCCTTAAGTGAGATATTACAACCGTTAAAATAAGTTCCGATCGTACCTTCTCCACAATTTAATGTATCGATAACAATACTCATTTTGATATTTTTTTTTATTAATTAATTATTTTGGCATACAGTTCGGATTAAAATAGATATCGCATTCCAACACTATGGCATCCCATATATCTATTTGTCCACTGTCAGTTTGAGAATTCACAGAATAATTTGGAAAGAATTTCTGAGAATGTTGACCATTCCTATCCATCCAAATGTATTTCCTGAATTTTCCCTGGGTCATGAGTTTACAAAACTTTTCAACTACCTGATCAAGAATATATCTCGTTGTCTGCACCCTTGTTTGGACCAACTTATCTGAATCGTTGTTGATAGCGAAAATGATTCGCATTGATCTATATGTGACTATCTTGTTCGGAGTATTATCTGAATTTTCCGTTACAGGATAAACCAACCAAGCCAATGGATATTTCTCTTTTTTTCCTTGAAGCCAAACATTAAGCTCTTTTTCGGTTCCGAATGAAAATTTTACATTCGCCGGGCTTTGGAAATAATAAGGATTTTTTATCTGAACAACTTCTCCAAAATCACTATTGATATATTCTCCTGCAGGAAGGTCATATTTGTTTCCGAGGAAATCAAATACATTGTTCAAAGCTTTCTCTATCGGTTGCATTAGAATTTGTTTTTAGGTTCGATATGTGAAGGTTTCCAGGTTGGAAAATCTTCTTTATGATCTCTTAAAAACTCATACAAAGATGTTTGATTCTTTATACCTCCTACAACTTTCATCTGGAATGAATTATAAGCATCGATGCGCTTTGGAAATCCTGACACCGTGAATGAATTTGCAGCTGTCAAAATAACCTGACCGACACCTGTAGTTGAGGTTCTGTAATTATAATTGTAGTGATAGTAGATATAATCTGCAATGAAGGAAGATCTCAATTCGATATCAGTTCCGTTGAATTTGAAACTATCTTTCTGAACAATACCTTTCCATTCTTTTTTTTTGATAATATCATTAACTGTAACCTCGTATGAGATACCGTTTATCAATGCTTTTAAATGTTCTGGTGCATCATCTTTCAAATTATTATCAGTATCAAAACAATCCTGCAACTCGTTGTAAAGTTCCTGACCTAAAACCAAAATCAAACATTGCTTTTCATGATCATAAATGAATCTTGAAATTTCCAAAGCAACATCTCCCATTTCGTTAATGTTAGATATCTTGAATGGTTCGTTCTTGAAAAATGTTAGATCTGTGAAAAGCATGTCTGATAATTTTGATTAGTCCTCTGATTCGGTTTCAACATCTGGAGTAAACTCTTTTGCAACTCCATTGCTTACATATAGGTCTCTCATAACCTGAGAAATGTTTGTCAACTTATGACCTTTCTTGAATCCACGGAAATCAGCAGTAAATTCAACATTGAAAAGTTTCGTTAAATTTACCTTATGGACTTTTTCAGGTGTTTTAGCAGCTTTATCCTGATATCCTTTATAGACATCTGCCAATGATTTTGGACCGCCTTTTTTAGCTTCCGTTTTTACTTCTGGTGTTTCTTCTGTTCCAGCCATTGTATTATTATTTTAGAATTAGTTAAAAAATTGAACTACACTTTTGATAAGGTATTACAGCTGAATTAATCTGCTGTAATACCTGCTTTGATGTTTGTGAATGTATCAGAAACAATTCCCGTTCTGGTAGCAACCGGAACGATGCATGCAAAGAATTTTTCCAATCTGTGAGATAATAGGTTTTTATTACCATCTGTTCCGGAATAAAATTCAGTATAATCTGTTGCCGTATCAATACCTGCTTTTACAGATGTTTTGAAATCACCTACGATCAGATCATCATTTCCTAATTCAACATCAGTACGAATTCTGACAGATACATCATCACCAAAATTGATGGTATTGTTCAATAGATTGATACTACCTTTATTCTCCAACATATAATGTCCATCACTAGCTTTCAGGGTTTGCATATTTTCCCATGCATAAACTGACATCCTAGCAGAATTAGGGGCATATCCAAGCTTGACCAAAGATGAGATAACCGCAATGATAGCATCGAAGTTATTAGGTGCAGTATGTACAGCTTGAGCCGGAACCGGTGTAAATGCTGTAGCGTTTGCTTTGATCTTTGCAATCACCAACTGAGGTAATTTCTTATCGAAATAGGATTGAAGTGTTTTCAAGAACGAAGTAACGAACATAGCAAAGAATCTTCTCATCTTTGTTGTTGTTTTCCAAGTCGTTGCAACTGCTTCAGCAGGTTCATCGATAGCAGCCCATATCACTGTAGATTCTGGCTTTACTGCACCTTCAGCGGTAACAGCTATATTAACCGTCTCAGTTTCAGAAATAGACACCAATCTGTCAGCATTCAAAGGAAGCATATCAATTTCATCCAAGATATTAGATTTTGGTACCGGTTTTTTCGCAATACCGGGAATCAATTGTGCGAAATAGTTACCGATAGTTGTGATAGCTCCAGCTATTCCTGCACCTGCATTAGCATTAACCCCGATAGCATCGGCCTTGATTGTTACCTTTCCATTGAGTGTGCCTTCATTACTTGACTTGTGGATAGCTTCCAACTCTTCTTTTAGGGATTTGGCAACACCAAATCCAGCATTTTCAGGGGAATTTGCACCATCTTTGATTGCTTCACCTTGAGTTTTTACAATTTCTTTAAGTTCCTCAACTTCAGTTTTTAGAGTTGCATTTGTTCCTTTTTCAGTTTCAAGCTCACTTTTCAAGCTTTCAAGATCTTCAGAAGAAGCCTTTTTATCTATCTCATCACCCATTTCATTAAGAAATTCAGAGTGAAGTTTGGCCTGTTCAGCTGCTTCCATTGTCTTGAAAGCTTCTTCTGTTACGTTTTTTGATTTTAGAAAATCTTTAAATTTTTTCATTTTGATTAGTAAATTAAATTAAACTTGAGTAATAGCTTTTTTGAGTGGAAGTATCCGGCTCGTTTTTATCTTCATCAAGTGACTTATCGCCGGCTTGACCTTCTTCTATATCTTCATCGTCATCATCTGACAACTCTATTGTGGGGGTTGTGAAGCAACTACCTTTTACTACTGCACTTCCTTCATCTTTAATTTTTGCTTCTACCACTGCATAAAACCAATTCACACTATCAAGATCATCTTGATTTGCACACATAGGAGCATATTTGTTCCAATGATCTATATAATCTGTGTAACTAGCTTCTCCTTCAGCAAAGCTTTCTCGCATACAGAAATATTCTTTGACATATTCCATTCTAATGGAATGGTTACGAACAAAACCTTGCTTGTATTGATCATACATATATTCGTTACGGCTTTTTCTGATTATAGCATCAAATACTAAACATTCAGCTGAACCCTCATATTCAGGATATCCCAACTCAGCGAATGTGTAATTTTGAGTATATGCAGTAATTTCATCAGATATAATACCTTCAAATGTCAGATTGTGTTCTTTGCATAGATATATCAATTTCTTTTCTGTCAAAGATTTTTTCCACAAACCGGGAATATGAAGATCTCGATGAGAATCGAGAATGTTCGTTGCATTGATAATACATTTCACTTTTAAAACCCCTTTGTCCTCAATTGGATTTCCTGTATCGTCTGATTCAGCTTTTAATCTTTCACCTTTTTCATTTACAGCAAAAGAAGTAAACCCGAATGACATTCCATCAGATTTTTTTGGTTCACTTCTTCTTTGAGCTTTTAACAATGCTTGATTCTCAACCAACCATTTAGCTTGTGCTTTAGGATCACTGAATTTTTTTATGTTCATCTTTGCCATCTTTACAGATATTTGAATTTTCTTTTCTCTTTTTTAAATCTTTCAATAGCTTTTCATCTTTAAGTTTTCCAGCTATATCTTGAACTTTATTAAGTTCTTTGTCACGGTTATATGTATTCTTCATATCCTTGGATTTTTTCTTTCAGTTTGGATTCATCTATCAATCCTTTTTCAAACATGCTGAATAAGACTTCAAGTTTTATTTTCATAGTCTCGATCTTCGTTTTTTCATTTTCTGCAAAAACTGGTAGATGGGAATAGTCGATATATATCGTATTTTCCCATTTGAAGAATGATGATATCTTCTCACAGAAATATTGAGCTAAAGGTTCAATTGTGTTTTGGATAACCTCTATCATTGCCATCTGACGATTCGCAAACTTTGCCGATTCAGTTGTAAGGTTTTGAAATTCTTTTGGAAGGTTGTATTTGTTGATTATAACCCTCGCATCTTCAACAGATAACTTGTCATAATCAAGCTTTTCAAGTCCATCAGATAAAGAGAAAGCTTTTAAAGGTAATGTAGAGAATGCAACACCATATGTATTGTTGCCGATACCTGTTTCACGAAGTTCCTTCTCAAGTTTCTTTTTGTGGGTTGTAGTTATTGGATTTCCATCTTTATCAATTTCACCGGTTCCAACCTCACCATCCAATCCGAAATCATCAAATGTTTTTACATCCAATGAAACTATCTGAGATCCGGACCTTTTGATCATATTTTCTTTGGCCTGACCTGCCAAAGCGTAATTTTGAATGTTCTGCTTTAATGCAAGTAACCTTGATATACCTATATAAGGTTTCTCCGGATTTTGACGGACATCGAAATACGGGATCACATTGGAATATTTGATTCTCGTAAATCCTAATGGACGATAACTGAAATGAAGATCTTCATTTTTACTGAAGAAATTGAATACGAAACTATATAAGCTATTCCAATCTATATAATCAGGATCACAATTAAATAACTGTGTACCGCTATTTAGTTTTGTTTCAAAACCTACAGATCTATTCTGCGGTACAATATAATTCCATCCATGCGAGTAATGGTAATAGAGCCATTCTTCAATGAATTGACTGAAATTCTGATTTGAATTAGGATTTCTTAGAAGTTTGATAAGATCATCACTTTCAGTAACATCTTCACCTTTTGAATTGACAGATTTGAGTATTCCGGATGAAAGAACTTCTCCGAAAAAAGTGATAGTGCTATCTATTGGATCAATAGATTGTGCAAGGCGTGTGTAAAAGCTTTGATTGATATTTTCCCAAGAAGTAGAGAATATCGCTTGAAAAAGAGGTGAACTGGTATTATGAAAAAAAGGCAAACCATTTTCCTGTTTAGAAAATGTTGGTTTATTCCGTTCGAATAAGCTTTGAAGAAATCCTATTTCATAATTTCCGTGATCGTGATTTAATTTCTACAAATGTAATAAATTTTTGATATGCAATTAGTTATTTGTAAAAAAAAACAAATTAATAAAATCACACTCCTGATAGTGTCTGTGAATTTAATCAACGGCCTGTCGGTATTTGCTCCTTTCCCTTGCCGAATTATGATTAGCCAATAATTGAGCTTTACTTATCGCTTCACGTCTACGCTAGCTTCTTACTTTAATCTAAGAGTGTGATTAGTTTTATATGCACCGAAATTTATCCAACCAATTTTTTGTAAAGTTCGATTGTCGAATAAGTATCAGACAATGCAGAATGTGCTTTCTCATTTACAATTTGGAAATGAGAACAAAGATTTTCAAGCGAATAGGATGGAAGATTTAGAAAACCTTTTGCTATCTTCATCGTATCTTCTTGAAGAAAGTTGATGAAGAAATCTTTTTCGTGATGGAATCTATTACACAGATGTTGGATTCTAGGAATGTCAAATATAGTGGAGTTATGACCTACTAACACTATTTTTTCAGTTTGAGAATGTAATTTTAAAAGCAATACAATATCATAAATAACATCACATACATCACGGCCTTTAGTTTCCAGGTCCTCAATTGTAATTCCGTTGACCGCCATCGAATCATCTTTATATGATACTAGCTCGGTTCCACATTCTCTCAGATAAGGTTTGATCAGCGAATGAAATTCTTCAACTGGTACAAGGTTATTATCAGTGATCACAACGGCAATTTCGCAAACTCCGTTTTTGTTAATGGAGAAACCTCCAGTTTCAATGTCTAAAAATGCTTTCATAATTTGTTTTTTGTTATTGGTTTACGGGTTTCCGTAGTTAGAAAGGTTCGGGAATTGTCGCCCAAAAAATTACGCCGTCAATTTGAAAATCATTATAATCAAAGAACTCACAAAATTCACTACCATCGATAAAACCTTGATAACATACAGCTATATAATAATTTCCTTTGTAATCTCTTACAATAAGTTCATCGGATTTTTTACCGTCCCAATTTCCTGTTTGTGTGCAAATAGATTTTTCTTTACTTAAGTTTTTCCAGTCCATAATTCTAATTTTTAAAAGTTAGCTCTTCTCCACAAAGGGCGAAATGAAGGTTCTGTAACTGGTGAGTGTACCTGAGTATTGCGATAGTAGCATTTCCTACGAAGAAACTATAATATCCTATTTCAGTAGTGTATTTTGTAAAATAAAAAACACATTTTTCTTTAAACCACATTCCGTTATTTTTCTCAAACCCCATCTTCAAGAGAACATCTTCGGAAAGGGGAATAGGCTCTAAGCACCATCCATCGGGTAATGGAAATTTACTTCTATCAATAACCTTTGTAGAGATGCGATTATCATTTAATTCAATAACTACTAATAGCTCTTTTGAAATTTTATCTCTTACAAAATTCCCCAAACGTAAATCTTTTGCTTGTAATTGGTTTGCTTCCATTATTTATACCTGTTTTTATATTTTCCTTTCGGGGTTTTATAATCTGATGAATCATCAAGTTTCTTTGCTATTGAATAAGCAACTATTATTGTTAATAAACTTATCATTTCTCTTGTTTTATGGATTAATTTGCTTCGTTAGAAAACTTACATCAGTTGTAAGTAATTGTATATTAAATACTTTCTGCTTCGTTAGAAAACTACGGTTGTTTTAGGGATTGGAGTAGTGCTTTAGCTTTTTCCCATACTTTTGGTTGTCTTTCTAAATAATATGGCGTTTTTCCATCTAGGTCTTTGATTCTTTTCAGTTCCACAAGTTCCTCCAACATCTCTCTCATCTCTTCTTCTCTGTCAGGGGATTGCATCTTGTTGACTATATGGATTATGTCTTGCATTTGGCTTTCTAATAGAATAAGACCGTGTTCTTCGAACATATGATCATGCAATTCTTGATATTGCTTTCCCGGATAATCCGAGTCCTTTGTAAACTTTGTTTTCATAGCTATTCTGTTTTAAGAATTTATAGTCTTAAATGTTCTTGAGCTTTTCTTTTGTCGTTCTTAGTAACTGTTTTATTTGAATCTATACTATTCCAATTGTGGCAATGATGGCATTTAACATTCATCAATCCGGATGAAAAGTTTATTTCAAGCTTTGATAATGCTTTCATATTTTCAAAGGAAATAACATCCTTGGTGAAATTGCCTATTTGATTGTTGCAGCACTTACAAATTAATTTAGTATTCATTAATCCTTGTAGATGTTAATTAGTTTATTCTTGATAGCTATATCCATAAGCGAGGTACATATATCAGCGAAATCTTTTATCTCATTGTTTTCGGCTTTCTTCTCGTATGATGAAAGATTGTTGATAGCGTTCTCATATTCCTGATTTGGTGAAATGTTCAAGAACCGGAAATGTTTTGATACCAGATAAGCTTTATCGAATATCCTGGCATCCTTATTACCTTTTGCGTTGAATGTCCTCACTAAAGTATATTTCTGCTTAACCTGCTTTGCATATATTGAACCTAAACCATCCTTCTCAAACCAGAATGCATAAGGCTTGTGTAGTTTGGCCTTCCGGATATTTTCCGGAATAGTTTTTTCACTGCCATCTTGATTGAATACAACATCATGGACCCAAATAGTATTATCGTAGATGTACGCGAAAATAGAAGCGATGTAACATTCTCCATCATCTGCAGGGTCGCACGCTGAAATAGATAACCCACGCTTCTCAATCTTATCAACTTTGATAAGTTCATACATCAAACCTTCTGCATCTTGTGGTTCTTGCTGATATTGACTGTTAAAGATATTCTCGTTTTCTTTCTTAAGCTGCAATAATTCATCACGGGTATGTATCTTGCTGCATAATGGATTGCCTTTATCATCGAGCGCTTTCAACTTTAGAAGATTCCATCCACCTGCTTTGATAAGATGAGAACTGAGATCATTCTTTGATATCCTTTGTTGGATATTGATGATTGGTGTGAATCTGGAATTGACACGGTTTTTTATCGTACTATCATATCGTTCATTGACACGGCTCAACATCAATCGACTCCAAGCATCTTCCGGTTTGTTGGCATCATCGATTACAATGGCACCACCGAAAACATAATTGAAAACAGAGTTTTGATCTTCCGGATTTACTGGAATGAATTCTTCAATACCTTCATTATTATCTTCTGATTCCTCAACCTCATCATCATATTCCTCAATAGAACTACCGGCTCCGAAACCTGTTATCTGTCCTCCAGATGATGTTGCATAAACTCCACCGCCTTGAGTTGTGTACCACTTTTCTTTTGCTTTCGAATCTTTCTTTATTTGAACTTCCGGAAATAGATATTGATAAGCTTCACTCATCACAATATCTTTGATAGCCTCCGAGTTATCAAGTGCCAACTTGGTAGAGTACGATACATGGATAAACTTTGCTTTTGGATTATGTGCCAGGGCGTATGCTATGAACATCTTTACGGCTATTTCAGTTTTTCTATATCTCGGTGGGAGATTGATTATTTCACGGGTTATTTCACCTCTCAAAACCTTTTCAAGGTCCTCAACTATTCTAAGTTGATATGGATAAAGATTGGGCTTATATCCGAAATGTTCTTTCTGAATGTAATAGATGAAGTTTTCAAATGATGAAAGAACGATTTCCCGAAGGATATCCCTGGGAGATTTTCTAACGGTCTTTGATTTTACTTCCGGCATTCAAGATTACAGAAACAAGAATTTATAAAACAATATTCCAACTGTTGCCCCTGCAGCAACAAATGTCAAAGCGATTGATAGTAGGATAGTGCATCCTAACAACGTTTGTTTTTTATCGGCTTTAAGTTCTTTGTTTGTCATTGTTTAATTGATTTTGTAAATTCGGAAATTGATTTTTCAAAACCTTTTTTACAACAAAATTTTTTTGTTTTTCCTTTTATATCTATTTCAAAAGGAACATTATTACACTCACCTTTTTTGCAAACTTTGTATACTATCATCATCGATTATTTTTAGGTTTAAAATTTAACACTGGCCGTTACTATCAGGGTTATTCAGTTTTTCGTATAGCAAATCTTTTAATTCTGCATGTTTCTCTTTCAAGAATTCACGCACTTCTATTTCTGTAGCATTATCAGCAACTTGAGTAACTTGCCATTTTGTTAAGTCATCAAAGTCTTTAACCTTAACTTCTGCTATGCTACAAGATTCATCATTTGAACTTATTCCAATTGATACTTCAATTGGTTCGGAATCTCCATCCCATCTGTTGGCGTATTCATCCATAATCGTGAAATCAAAATAATTATCAATTTCAAATTTTTTGTTTTTAATGTCTTGCATTGTTTCTATTTTTATATTCTGATAATTTAAAAACCCGACCGAAATATTTCAGCCGGGCAAAAACTAATAACCATAAAACCTCAAATTAAACATGAGAATCTTCTTTTCCCTTTTTCAAGAGTCAACCTTCCGGATTTTGTGGAGAGATGGGAATCGAACCCATGACCTGTGTATTGAAATTATGCTTTCCTGCTTTTATTGTACCTTATTCTGCACCTACTCGCTTTATCTTCCTCAACCGCTCTACCCCTGAGCTACGTCCCCCCCTGCATTTTGTTTTGATTTCTTAAATGCTAACAGAATTAACTGCGGACCATACAACCTCTATAATTTGCAACTTACAAGGTGATCAACCTTTTTTCCGTTGCATGGTCCTTTCTCAAAAAAATGTTTGTGGAGAAGGCAGGACTTGAACCTGCAACTTATTACCGCTCAACTAAGAGGGGGCTCTATCATTCGCCTACTTCCCCGATTTGGTTTGCTTTCTCATTAGGCTGAAAATCCAAGGCATTTAATCTTACTCAAAAGAACCTATCACAGGACACCCCATCTTTCTCCAAAGGATACTCCGGGCGCAAACCTTACTGGATGTATATTTTAAAAAGCACGATAACACCTACGCTGACAGTTTGAAAAAATTAATTTAAAATAGTTCTTGAATGTTTCGATATTACTAACCTGTCGATCGTGCTTTGATTTATGTTTTGAAATTATATTTTTTTGTTACGAACTCTTTGAAATCTTCTTCGTCCTGCTCACTTTTGAATGATGTGGAATTTACCACAACCGGATTATCTTTGTCACCAGAATGTTGAACCTTTTTAACAGGATAAAGACCTTCCAATCTTGATATTTCCTTTTTGATGGCTAGAATGGTCCTGATTCCCTTTGCTGACTTTTTTTCTTTTGCACTTAGATTCTGAATATCATTCTTTAGACTATCTATCCGTTTATTCAATTTGACAGTAAAATCTTCATCAACTTGATTCAACCAGTATTTTGAAGCTTCTGCAACATATCGATCTCCCTGCCTTTTTGATAATCCATATTTCTTTTCAATCCTTTCTGAAATGGTAGAACTCGGAACCTCATCAATCAGCCATTTCTTAATTTCAGCTAATCTCTTTTGCTTCTCAACCGCTGTCGTCCTAGGTGTTCTACTCATGAAAAAAGACATATAACGTCACAAATATAATTAAAAAACCGTACAATGTACTATTTAAATTGAAAATTTTTTAAATTCTTTATATCTTCTTCGATATCAAGGTAGTTGGCGGCGGTATATCGGAGCATTCTCCAACCTCTCAGAGTAGCAAGATTGTACTTTTCACAATCTTTCTTGTAACCGGATAATGTGGTATGACCAGACTTATCGGAGAAGATACCTTCATACTCAATTGCGAGATTTAGTTCGGGAATAGCCCAGTCGAAACGAAAATCACGAACCTCATCGAATTTCAGTTCGGAGACAAATGGAAGTTCGGACCTTTCGAGAACTGCGATGATGTGCAGCTTATATTTCCCGATTTCTTTAGGGATCTTTATTTTGTTCTTTGCATCTGGAGGAATGGTAACGGACTTTATTTTTCCTTCCTTTTCAAGCTTTTTTAGAAGTTCTTTGTTCCAGTTCATATTGGATAAATGTTATTAGCTATGAGTGCTATTATCAATATCCAGAAAAGAATTCCGATTATTCTTATTTGTTTGTCTTTACTTTTGAATAAAAGACATTCGTTTATAAATTCTTTGATTGCTTTCATGATTTAAAATTAAAATTTTGATTATTGATTTGTTTACGGGATTCCATAAATTCAGCCTAATTTTTCATTTCCTTGATTGACTTTTTTTATGGGATTGATTGATAATTCTTTACGCTCAAAGTATCGGTGTTCTATCTGTTGCCATCCAAGACGTTTGAAGTACGGATAATGTTTGCCACAGAACCAAACAATGTGATTTAAGTTATTCCAATATCGCTCCGGATGCTTCTCGGCCGCTTTACTATTCCGATTCAGGAAGTAAAAAGGACCGATTCCATAATCCCTGATAGTTGTTCCACGATTACAATTTTTGAAACAACATTCCCATTTCAGAACATCGTAGGGCAAATTATCAAGTTCCATCTTGTCCAGTTTCATAAACTCTTCAGGCGTGAAGTTTTCGGGTAAATCTTCTATTCTCATTTTCTTAGACTGTCTCCTTTGAGTTCTATGATGTTGTACATTTCAAAACTTCTGTCAAATACCCTGTCACCGTATCTATTGCCGAAAGCTGTCAATGTTTTTTCAAGGTTCTTTTGTTTGCCTTCCTGTTCATCATGGTAGTTTATGCTCACCATAGTTTTAGCGTGGTTGGAATATCTCTTTTCAAAAATAGTTCTGAAAATATCTCTTTTGCCGTATCTACTTGCCACTTCTTCGGTCATAATATCATCAAAGTACCTAAAACCTTGGCTGTACTTTATGTTGAAGTTTTCTTGCTCTTTCGAATCTTCTATAGCTTCATAAGCATCGACAACCTCATTTGCGGTATGGAAACCAAATGACATTTTATCACGCTGGATATATCGGTTTAAAATCTGATGGGTACCTTCGATATCCTGGACCGTCAACGGTTTGTAATTCGGATTAGAAGCATACAAAAACATCTCTTTGAAGGTTTTCATGATAGTGGTTTTTCCAATTCCCTTTCCTCCGATCATTAAAATTCCTTTGTTCAAACTAGGTTCTGAAACGTCACGATTGAGAAGTGGTGATCTTAAAAAATCTTTTTTACCGATGAGGTATGCGCAAAGTGTTCTTGCTAATTTTCTACATTCCCCATCATTCACATTTTCATCAAACTTTTTTCCGTTGAAAAATTCGAAAGCTTCCAGGAAACGACTGTAAAAACTTTCAACATCGATCGGTTTCAATTCCGGCAAAATAATTTTTTCGCTATTTTTTTTCTCAAGTGCAGAAATCTGATTGTTTAGGTTTTTGAGATATTCATCATTTTGCTCGTTGTATTTTTTCACTAACGGATGATCTTTATCGACCTTCAAAAGCATTTCGAGAATTGCCGTTTTTCGGGGCGGTGTATTATTTTCGATTTCTGAATATTTCTTTTGGCTCATTGGAGAATGTTTTTGATGTGAAATTTTCCGGTTTTTTTTCTTTTGCATTTGAGTTTAACCAGAATTCAAAATTTTTGATCAGGTCGGCCTCATTTTGCCATTTTTGATTTTCACCCGTCCGTTCTTTGAACTCTGAAAATTCGATGATGCATTCTTTGATCCGATTTTCATCGACCTTGTTTTTCATCGACCATTGATTTATCGAAATTGGTTTTGAAAAAAGAATATTTCTAGTTGTTTCTGGTGGAAATTTTTTTCCACTTTCAACTTCTATTTCTTTTCTATTTAATTTCTCTTTCTTTTCTCTTTCTATTTCTATTTCTAAAGGTGGGTTTTTTAGGTTATTTGCTTGGGTTTTTTCGCTGGGTTTTTGGGTTTTTTTTTCTTCAATTTTTTGACTGTTTTTTACTCCTTTTGGACGGCCTCCATTTTTACCATTTTCGCGAGATGATTCTGCTTTTGTCAATCTCTTTCGGATAGAGTCAATCCACCAAAGACCATCTTCAGTAATTGTAATAAATTCCAAAAGCTTTTCGTAATCCTGATCTGTAAGTATGATATTGAAATCATCTTCGAGGTATTCACGATTCATTTTCACGGGCGCACCTTCTTTGTACATGAGGTCGAAAAGTTCACGGATAGTATAACGAACCATCGGGAATCTTTTAAGCCTTTTAAACGTTTCTGAGGTCCACCAATCCTGAGGGTACCAGGTATATCCTAACTGTGCCATAACTAAAATATTTTTCTTTGCTTAACTTGAGAAAAAGGTAATTTTACCTTTGTTTTTATCATTTCATCCCAATGGTTTGTATAAACTGAAAATGTATCGAACATTGTGAGATCATAAATTATGGACCATCTGAACCAAAGCCATTTGAAATAAAGGGTACATCTATTGTAATATTCTCCATTTTTATACGGGCGGACATCTGTTTTGTATTTTATCAATTGTGGCATCTTAACTAGCTTTAATTTCTTTATTATTGAAGTTATTTCTTACAAAAGATTCGTAAGCGTAATATGTTTTCTTGAATAATTTTTTAACATCCAGAATATCTTTGTGAATGAATTTCCCATCTTTTACTTTGGTAACTTTTAGATTTTCATCGATGTAAAGTAGTCCTGCATAATCCGGAACCTCATCTTTGCTGATCATACCTTCAGGAACTGCATAAAAGAACTTATTTGGTAGCTTTTCGTTAGCGAATGTCCTGAAATCTATCATTGATGAATGCTCCATTCTCAGAGTTACTCTTGATTCAAATTCTCTTTTTTTAGTACTCCAATGATTGAAATGTTCTTGAGCTATGATCAATTCAGGAAAAGCCTTACATAGTTCCCAATTAGGCTCATGAAGTAATTTTGTACCCTGTCTGACCAAATATGTTTTTCTTCCAACTGTATTGCTATTATGAAGTCTGTGTTTTTCCTTCTTGAAGTCGGCTTTGAAATCTGAACGGCTTATCTTGATTTCAACTTCGTAGCAATATCCGGATGGGAGAAAGCTCAACCAATCACTTTCATTGTTGAAGTAATACACATTTATGAATTTATAATCATGTGAAAAGAAATTCATAAAAAGAGCTTTTTGGATAGATTTTTCAGTAAGACCCATATCAATTATTCTTCAATTTCACCTTTACGTACCATTTCATCGTATTCTGCTTTCATAAGTGGAAACATTTCTTTTGCGCAATCAGAACAATAGTTTTCACCTGCAGAATCTTGCTGCATAGTTTCATAATCAAAATTTCCTGAACATCCGATGCATTCTTCAATTATGATATCCGGTTCCCAGAAAGAAAGCTTTCCTTTTACGTTTAGGATAGGTTTTTCGTAGATTACGGGATTAGCAAGAACCCAATTGTATATTGGTTTTCTATCTTTTGGGATTCCTGTTTTCTTAGAAATCATTTCATCACCTCGCCATTCTCCACGGTCATGACAGTATCTTGTTCTTGTGAATTCTTTTGGATCATCTGGATCTTGAATGGGTATTGTGTAGCTATCAAAAGGACCTCCATAAGTTTCTACAAATACACTATCTTCATTAGTGATACTGGCAAAATGTTTTAACCCAGTAACCGGACAAAAAGGTGATATTTCAGCCCAAATACTCTGATGATTGATAACACAATCAACGATGTCAACTTCTCCTATTATTGCGGAAACAGGTGTTTCATCATCTTTTACTAATACTCCATAATCAAGAAATTTACTTCCTACTTTATCTGGAATAGCTTTTCGTTGTGTCCATGTAAAAATATCATCAGGATTGTTACTATTGGACCTTTCATCCCATTTAGCAGAAGCGTGAATAAAAACACGCCCTCTAAAATTAGTTTTCCAAGTTCTGTTTTCGATGTCTTTGATACCGTGAGCAATTAACGATGCCCAAGGTTGTTTGATGGATAGTGCTTTCATACTAATTGTTTGATTGCTGATTCTGTTAATTCGATATTATCAAAATCCAGTAGAGTCTCAACTCTTTCAAATCCTGGACTTGTTTCCCAGTTGTAGCCTTGAATCTTATTCAAAATCGACATTCCTGAAAGAATCAAATAGTAATTAGTTTCGTTTCCATCTTTTTCTTCCAAGATTTCGGCACCTTTAAACAATACCCTTTTTTTAGCCTCGATATATTCGTAAAGTTCCTGAACATCATAATCCATATCTTCCTCATCAAAAGAATTTTTTTCTGGTCTCATTTGCGGTTCCGGCAAAGCATTTCCGTTTTCATCACATGGAACAAACATTCCAAGTGTTAGTGGCTGTTTTAGGAATTGAGCATAATTCATTACTTTTCCCATATAATCTACTTGACAATGCAGGAAATCAGATTCATTTTCAAAATATCCAACTGGTTTGTCAAATTGTAAGACATAATCTGTCATTGATATTAGTTTCATAATTATTGGTTTTGAATTTCTTTTAGTTGTTTTTGTCTGAATAGAAGTTCATCATGGATCTTAATCCATTCTTCCTGATAGGCATCATCTTCAAGTCTGGCTTTCAATACTGCGATGATATCATTCAACTCTTGCTCTGTTGGTGGGAACATTTCCATAGTTTAAATAGTTTTAAGTTTTACCCAGCCGAATTTGATTTGCTCTTCAACTGTCAGTCCCATCCATTCCGCAGCAAAACCATTATTTCTCAAATAATCCAAACAATAACCTGAATTTAATTCAATGGCAGCACTATGTGTTTCATCTCCGTGGTAATAATCAAAAGTCAATTGTTCATTATCTATGTAAACATTAGTTGCTGTTCGGTTGTAAAATCTGGCAATAGCTCCCAATTCGTCATTCGTAATTAATGAAAGAGGTTTGAGTTCTAAATATGCATTTATAGCATCACTATTATGATTTCCATTGGATTTAAATGATAAAATATCTCCAACACAACCTTTCTTTTTTCTTTTATAAATTGTCTCAACTTCTGAGAATGTAACCCCATGTAATTTGCATGTAATTAATTTATCATCAGTATCAGGGTAGGTGATTTGTGTACCTAAATATTGAGCGAAAAACTTCGCTTTGTTTTCTCGTGTATTTTCCATATTTAATTATTTTTTAAAAGCGTTCATAATTGAATCGAGCATACTCACAGGAACTATATCATCAGCCCCCGTAACAGCATCCGCGATCTGTTTTTTTGTCATTATCACATCATTATAAAGCCAGTTATCCAAAGTACCTTCAGCAATCAATGATGTACATCTTACCGAGTTCGCTTGACCCATCCTGTGACATCTGTCCTCACATTGTTCGAGGTCTGCGAATGTCCAGGGCAATTCAAGGAAAAGAACCTCCGAACTCGCTGTCAATGTCAAACCTACACCAGCGGCCTTGTGCGAACCGATGATGATATTGGTTTTTGGATTCTTCTGGAACATATCGACAGAATTCTGTTTTTGTTCTACATTTTCAGATCCGGTCACTTTTACGGCCTGAGGATATATCTTACACAGCTCGTCAACAATTGCCTTATGCTTGCAGAAAACAACGATCTTCTGATCAGAGTCCAAAACCTCATCAATGTACTCTTGAGCTGCTTCAAGCTTTCCTTTTGCAGCGATCTGTAAAAGCATTGTTATCTTCACGATAACCTCGGATTGTAGTTTCTTCCTGATCTCAGCATCTGAGATATCCGATTCCTGAAGATATTTCTTGAAATCCCTTTCAACCTTCTTGTATTCATCGATGTTGGTTATCTCGCAATTGATGGTCTGTCTCATCTTTGCCGGAAGGTCCTTCAATACCTCGTGCTTTTCACGTCTGAAGAAACAATTACTATTAAGTAGATAATTCAATTCCTTCAGGTTGGAAGCTCCGGAACCACCTTCACAATACCTGGTCTTGAATCCATCGAGACCGCCAAATCTTTTCAGTTTTGATATTATCGCCAATTGTGCGATGAGGTCGAAAGGTTTGTTCACAACAGGTGTTCCGGTAAGGCCGATGATGAAATTCTTTCCTCGTGTAATTCTCAGAGATATCTTTGTCCTTTGTGAAGCCGTATTTTTCAGCTTGTGGATCTCATCGATGATAACGGAATTGAACATTTCGATCCTGGAATCCATTTCGATATCTGCAGCTGATTTAAGTTCATCTTTAGTTGGATATTTTCGAACAAAGAATTTTCTCAAGCTCTCATAGTTGACAATGAAAACATCAGCTACCTGCATTTCCCAGAAACGGTGCCATGTACCTTTTACCTTATCATCAAGGACCATTGCCTTCTTATCCGTCCACATCTCAAATTCCCTTTGCCAGTTTATCTTCAAAGCAGATGGACAGATCACAAGACATGGAAATGATAGTTCTCCTTTCAATTCGGCGGCGTAAACCGTGGCAATAGACTGCAAAGTTTTTCCCAGGCCCGGCATGTCCCCATTGATATATTTCTTCAGTTGAAGGCCTCTAGCAACACCTTGTTTCTGATATGGTCTCATTTCTCCTTTCTTCAAAGGAACATCGAAATCAAGGTCTGGCAGTACAGGTATCTTATCGACCTCTTCCGGCAATTGTTCACCTATCTTGATGTGCGAGGCCTTACAGTGTTTACCTATATTGTAAACCTCAACCATGTAATCAATCGGGATTATCCAACATTTGTTCTTGAAGTTCCAGGTTGCCACCGATTCGAATTTTCTGAATACGATCGATTTATTGTCTTTGGAGAATTGGAAGGGAATCCCGATTTCTTCCATCTGGGTTTTATTCAGTACGATGTTACCGATCTTTGCAGGTTTGCTGATATAGGAACCATCGAATATACTCACAGACCATTCTATGACCTTGCAGACAGCTTTCACCCTTTGTGTCTGGAAATCTTTCCAACGTCCGAAATCTGTCTTTATATGAAATTCGTTTATAAATTCTACTACTTGCATTTTACCAGTGTGTATTTAAGATCTTCATGTTCTCCGGAAATAATTTCGTTTCGGTTGCAGATTTCCTTTTTTTGGAGAAAAATGATCTGATTTTAGTTATTAGGTTTTTCATTTTAATGGATAAAAAAATGTTCAACATCTTCGTAGGTCATTGGGTCCAGATAGATATCTTTCTGCTTGTAGTTCTTTACAAAATCTTCCAATTTGAAATTATCTACTTTAGCTTTGAAATCCTTACTTGACGGCCATTGTTTGAACTTTTCACAAAGCGAGATAGCATCATCATACCTTTGCAAATGGAATATTACGGTTGCGTGGTGCTTACCCAGCAATTCGGCAACTTCTATTACTTTTTTTTTCTCCCTTCTAACCAGAATGTGACAGAATATCGAAAGATCGTCCAATTGGGATGTAGGTGTCCTTTGCATAACATCAAGCTTGAGTTTGTTCCAGAATGTCGAATAACGTTGGCATATTGACTTTGTGATTAATAGCATTCACATAGCTTACTCCATCATTGAAATATTCAGGATTCAACTCACAAGAAATAGCCAATCTTTTTAACATCAATGCCATGTAAGCAGTTGAGAAAAGACCTCCGAAACAATCATCCACAAGATCACCTTCATTTGTGAACCGGTAGATCAATCTTCTGATAATGTCAAGTTGTAAAGGACAAATGTGTTTTTCCTTTTTATAAGAAACTTGTTTGGCGTTCAATGTTTCCATCCTATTGACATCGGACCAAACACATTCTTGATTTGAATGAGGTGGTAATGTCATGAATAGCTTTGATAGCTTATCTTCTCCCTCCAACATCTCACATGCTTCCAGATGTTTTTCATAATCATAGATCTCAGAAGTGTTATATTTCGTCCAAGCCCGATATATTTTGTCCATGTCAAAACGCTTCACTTCCTCAGAAGTTAAAAACCTGTTTCCTGAAGATCTCCAGTAAGAATGTGCATCCAACTGCCACATAGACAAAAGATATTCATCTATCTTCTTGATCACCGGATCATCTGCATAAGCATTTTTATTATGGCTAGGTGGTTTTCTGAATAGTAGAATGTATTCAGGAATTCCAACACCCATTTTAGAAGCATCTTTACGTTGTTCGCCCCAACCTAATCTATAGGTCTGGTTATTTTCCCTAACAACATCTGTTGTTACCGTGATTCTTCCTACATATCCGAATCCATGTTTTCTACAATGGTCTACCACATGATCGGAAAACGGTTCGATAGTGAAGAATGAGAAATCCGTTTGATGGGAATATCTAGGTCGGTCCTTTACGTGAACGGCCATTATTCTACCTGGCTTCAAAGTCCTATATAGATTCGGCGTAAGGAAATCAGCCTGTTCAAAGAATTTAGCATTTCCGTCATTGTGTCCAAAATCATTATAGTTGTCCGAGTATTCGTAATGGTCACCAAAAGGCCATGAACTTAGATGCATGCCAACGGAATCATCCGGAATCTCATTTCTATCTGCGTGGATTATTGTTGTGTCGTTATTGTATAGTGTAGCATTACCTATTATAAGTTTTCTACCATTTTTAAATATTTGTCTTTCCATTTGAGATTTGATTAATTCTGAATTAAGTCCGTATTCTCTAACTAATGCGATCATTTCTGATTGCAGCTCTTTATGTTTGCTCCATTTGTCAAAAAGTGTTTTCAAAACCTCTCTTTCGTTCTGGGTATAGATAATGTAGATGTGTACCTCCTTATCCTGCATGAATCTGTACACTCTGTGAACAGCCTGTATGAAATCATTGAATTTGAAGTCTATACCAACGAAGATCATTTTATGACAGGCATGTTGAAAGTTGCATCCTGAACCTGCAATCTTTGGTTTTGTAGAAAGTATCTGATATTTACCTTCTGAAAAGTCTATCAAAAGATTTTCTTTTATGTCATTTGGTTGTGAACCAAAAACAGAATTGATCACTATATTTTCACTTTTGAATTTCTTTTCAATCGCTATCCTTTCAGCCTCCAGGTGATGCCAAAGGATCCATTTGTCATTTTCGGTACCTTTATCCCAAACAATTTCAAATGCTTTATTGACTCTGATATCAACCGTTTGTGATTTTTCCCGTGAAGTATCGATCAGAGATTTAGTATTGTCCTTGAAAAGAATGGGTTTTCCGTATTTGTCAGTGATAAGCTCATCTGTAAGATTTTCGACCTCAATTTCATGGATATGAAGATTTGGCAGATCATATTTGGAATCATCATAACCAAGGTCGGAAGGTTTGTTTATGAATACAGCCCATGTTGCAACCCATTTCCAGAACTCATCTTTCTTGCTTTCTAGCAAAGTGAGATTTCCGGCCTTTGTAGAATCTCTTTTGAAGAATCTTGTCAACAGATGTCCGCGATCGGCAACACCTAAATATTCAGCATAGTTCAATATCTCTATGAAATCATTTGGAGTAGGTGTTGCAGTTGCAACGAATCTGTAAGGCACCTTTTTGAAGTGGTTCAAAACATAGTTTGTAGTTTCTGTTTTGAGATTTCTCAATATTGATGCTTCATCGAAAGAAACCCCGGAAAACTTGGAAGGGTCGATATCACCTTTTCTTACACGTTCGTAGTTGGTAATGAAAATAACATTGTTCAAATCTTGAATTGAATCAGTATCAGTGATGTAAACTATATCGAATCCGGTTTGTAGCTTTTCATTATCTCTTTTAAATTCTCCGACAACACCCAAAGGACAAACAATGAGGAAAGGTTTGTTTTCCTTCAAAATACATTGCTTCGCTATCTCAAGCTGCATCATTGATTTACCAAGGCCGAAAGAAGCGAAAATAGCACGTCTCCCACCTTTAAGGCACCATCTTACAATATCTGGTTGATGAAGGTGTAATCTACTTGAAAGTTCTCCAGGTTCGAAACCGAAATCTTCCGAAATAATTACTTTGCCTTTTAAAAATTCTTGATAGTTCATAATAATTCAATTCTTTTTGCTATGGTCTCTACCATTTTGGTCGTTACTGCATTTCCACATTGCTTATATCTCGCAGTTGCCGGAATCTCTTTCTTTACAAGTTTTGTGTTATTGATAGCATGGACAAATAGTCTGTGTGTAGCTTTTTCGGTTCTCCATTTCTTCTTTTTCCCGAAGATGTAATTGTTTACTTTTTTTGATAGATACATTCCGTATTTCGTCCAATCATCCGGAAAGCCTTGAAGGCGTTCACATTCTATCTCGGTTAGCCTTCTGATATTTTCTTCAACCTCAACAGCATTTGTATTACCTGTGTCCAGACAAAAGGTTTCATTTTCCTTAGTCAATAATCCGGTTCCTCCTTTTTTCGGGTCACCGCTTCGAGGCATCATATTGAAAACCTTTACTACGGGTTGGCCGCTTCCATCAGTTCTCGATCTTGCAGGTATGGTAGGAATGTTTTCTCCTATGTTTTCTCGAAAGCCTTTTCCATCATTATGTGTTCTCAGAGTTCCTGATTTTATCAAAGTCATATCTGAATGAAGTCCGCCCGAATTTCCGCCAGCTGTTAATGTCCCAGCTATTTTAGGTACTGAAATAAAAGTATCAGTTGCCTTCATATTTCCAGATCTTAATGTTGTGCTACGATGTTTGGCTTGTGATTGTCCTTTCTCTGATTCTGTCTCTGATTTAGATATGATTTCATTTTCTCCGATAGGAAATACTCCGTACCTACTTCGTCCTGCAAGATGTCCGACAAGGTATATCCGCTCTCTATTTTGGGGTAATAGCCATGCTGTATTAACAAGTTGTTTTTCGAATCTGTAATTATCAAGGTCGGCAAAGGCTTTGATAATTGCCCAAAAGTCTGCGCGATCGTTTGAGCTGTATGCTCCTTTAACATTTTCCCAGATAAAAAAGTCTGGTTGGACCCTAATAATTGTGGACAATGCGAGCTGGATAAGACTACTTCGTTCACCGCCCAAACCCCTTCGTTTTCCAGCCAATGAGAAATCCTGGCAAGGCGATCCAAAGCAGACAGCGACATTTCTTCCAAAGTCTCTTGACTGAACAAACTTGATATTACCGATGTATTCTGCATCTGGGAAATTGTATTTATAATTTGCAATTGAATGGATATCTATCTCTGAGAAATAATGTTTCCCGATCTTGAACCCGGCATTTTTGAGTCCTAATGAGAACCCTCCAACGCCGGAAAACAGATCAATCAGGTTAATTTCATTCCTCATCATTTATTACATCTGATAGATCTTCGAAATCAGGGTCCATAATATCATCATCAGTTTCTGTCTTAGACATTGAAACCTCAACCGTTACACCGCTAGGTAATTGGAATGCTCCATCTTCATTATCGTTGAAATCAAGCGTACCAACTACCATTCTGGTCCCATGTTTACCGTCCATATATTCAAGAACCTCACTTTTCAGATGTTCAACAGCATCATATAATTCTTGTGAGAATTCGTAATCCTCATCATCGAACTTTTGATTTGGAGTATCAAAACTTACTGACTTTCCGGTGTTAAGGTTTTTGTAACCTGAAATAGTTACACCTTGATTGTCCTCAGAACCTGAAATCGAAATTCCTGTCACTTTATACTTTTTCTCTATATCTTCAGGAAGAATGAAATCTTCGTTGTCAGGCCTTGTGATCAATCTTTTCAGTTTTTCAGTAACCTCTGATTCTTCTGTGATGATTATGAAATGTGGGATAAGGTTGTCGAAAGCTCTTTCAAGGTCCTCGTGAATTGGAGCGTCAGAATCTTGTTTGATTTTGTTCTCAACCTCATTTTCTTTGGCTGTATAACCGTATGAAAGGAAAAGGCGACTTCTGATTTTTGCGTTTTGGATTTTGATTGTCATTGTAATTATTTTTGAGTTTTTTCTAATTGTTTTAATAGTTCATCTGCAAATACAATTGCTTCTGAAAAAATATTTTCAACTTGACCACTGAAATGATCATTCTGAATACCATTTGCTCTCATTTGTGTTTGAGAGGAAAGAATTCCTTGGATGAAAAGACTTGAGAAATATTCTTTTTTAGTAAGTCCGGGATTCACTTCATCAGTGAATACTTCCATTAGCTGATCATCTCTATTTGAAACAGATAATAATTGAGGATTGATTGTTTTTAGTCCGTTATCCATATTAAAAAGGTGTTTTGTTAAAATTGATTGTCATTCCATTATCTGCCACGGAAACTGTTTTTCCGGTGATTGCAGATACTTTTTTAGCGAAATTTAATTCGTGGCTATTGCTGTCAGATAAGTGAATCAAAACAATATTGTTTACCTGACTTAGATCATTGGCTTCCAGAAACTCCATACAAGTATCAAGACTCATGTGAGAATTATAAATCCTATCTCTAAGGAATTTCTTATCTCCCAATTTCTCATTGATGATTTCTTCATCATAATTGGCCTCGATAATAATATTGTTCAGTCCGGAGAAAGTGAAGTTTGAATAAACAGTATCGGTCAAGAATAATGTCACTCCACAATCTTTATGATAAATCAGGAATCCGCAAGGTTCTGCAACATCATGTATCGTTGGAAAACTCATCACTTTGAAATTTCCAACCTGAAATTCTCCTTTCTGTGGAATTACCTTTTGTCGTGAACTATTCAATGATAATCCGGCCTTAGAATTTGTGAATGTTCCAAACGTTGCATAGGTATTGATTCCAGATCCTAGAACTTCACAAATACTCTTTGCGTGGTCTCCATGTTCGTGAGTTATTAAACATCCGGAAATCTTTGAAATATTGAAATTCACAGCTTTCTTGATGTCCATAATATTTACACCACATTCGATTAGAAGAGCTTCCTGCTCATTTTCGAGCAGGTAAGCATTTCCTTTTGAGCCTGAGCCAATTACTTTCAGAATCATAATTTATCATCTTCAGGAAATTCATTGAATCTTCTCGCAATCTCATTGGCCAGATCATAAGCACTATCAATCACAGCATCTGCATCGACAGCTAAATCCCTTGAGTAAAGCTTTACTTCAGCGATTGGAATGTTCATATTTGCTTTTACACATAAGTGAACATCTCCATACTTCCGATTCATAACAGCTACAAGTTGCCCTGTTTTCGTTTCGAAGTTTCCTTCAACGAATTCTATTTTGTGAGTGATTTCCATTAGAATCCAGGTCCTTCATTTGTGGTTGTAGTTTCTTCGAATAAAGTTTCCTTTGGAGATTCCTGTGCAGGTTCTTCTTTCACCTCTTCAACAACAACAGCATCAGAGATATCTTTGAAACCAATCTCTTCTTTGTTGGCGTTGGCATCAATTTCTTGTTTTACTTCTTGTGGAACTTTGTCGTTTTCATTAGTGATAATTCTAAGTAGATGTTCATCTATTTTTTCAGAATCAATATTGATAGAGTTCCAACAATGTCTTTTTAATGTTTTCATAAACATTTCCTCTTCCCATCCTTCTATTTCAATCTTGTTTCCGGTTTTCTGACCGTTTTTATATTCATCCTTTTCACCTCCCCAAAATTCAGCAGATGCATATTCTGGTTTTCTTTTTTCAATTTGTTCTCTACTAAGGACTACCAGTCTATTTTTTTCCTTATTCTCATACATCATATAATAGAAACCTCCTTGCAATTCACCACGATTAAAATCATCCAAAATTTCAAATTCGTAGCTTTCGATTTTATTATTGATGTTTCTTTTAATAGACTTGAATTTGTCTGTTGAATACTTTAATTCGAAAATCACATTTTCAGGAACATCATAACCGTATTTTCTTGCTTTCAATTCCAATCCGTTGAATCCCTCAATAAATTGGATGTCAAATTTTTGGGTCTTATTGTTTTTGTAAGGGATAGGGTTGATGTGATTTTTTTGAAGTGGGTCAAGGCCTATCATTGAGTATGCAACAACATCTTGAGCCAACTTGTTGATGTTTACATTATTCCAACTATAAGCTAAACTATCTCTATATTGTTCAGATTTAGACAGTCTTTTGGTTTCATTTTCCTTTAATACACCATCTAATTTTATAAAGTAGTTCTGAATAAGCTTCCTTTGGAAATTTGTTAGTTCCAAAGTTTCGTTTCCTGGATTAGGAAATTCTTTCAATACAGCTTGAGTGAATCTTTCGGATGGCGAAACTTCTACTTTTTGTTGTGTTAAGTCTGTATTTTTTTGACTTTTGTCAAGTTGAGTGTTTTGATTTTCGGTACTCATTTTTATTAATTTTAATTGTTATTTAATGTGAAAACTCCTCTTTTGTATAGTTCATAGACTATATCGGCTTCATGGAAAGCATCATCAGCCCCTCGGTGAGCCTCTATATATCCAACATCACCGAAAAAGAATTTGTGAGCCTCTTCTACCTTTGGCCATTTGAATCCACGGTGTGAAGGAATTTGACAAATATTTGTTGAAAGTTTCATTGGACAGGCTAGTTTGTTCGGAAAAACAAAGCCTCTATGCTCTAAAAATCCAAAGTCGAATGCATTATTAAAAGCAGTTGCACCATGCTTATAATCATTAAGGATATTTTGAATTGTAGGTTTTAGTTCTTGTAATTGTTTAGAATTTAGAACTTCATCAACTGTAAGATTAGAGTTTCCAAAAATCCAAGCTTTCTCAATCGATATTCTTGTCATATCTGGTTCTTGACATACTTCATCGAATATGATTTTTTTACTACCATTTGAAAGGTCAAGTTCTACAATTCCGACTTCTACTATTTTACCGCCGTATTGCAAGAAGTCTGTAGTTTCGATATCTATTATTAAAATTTTTTCCATTATGATACTCTTAGTTTTTTATCTTCTGGAGATACGATGAGGTTGATTATTTGAGAATTACTATCAATTAGCTTAACAACACTTTCACGGTTATCGATGAAAATCGGAGCCGAAACCTGGTAGAACTCACAAAGCGTATTAATAATGTCTATACCTGCATTGATTTTACTTGCTGTATTGGCATCGGAGAACGGCACTCCATTGATCAAAGCTTCACAACATTCAACCTGACCACCATTTATTTGAGTTTCGAAAAGCTTGAATTTCACAAAAGAAAATTTCTTGTTGATCATAGATTCGATAGTATCTACTTTCAACTTGATGAAGCTTTCAATAGTGAATTGTGTTTTCTCAATATCAGCGATCTGTTGAGCCAACTTGGATTCTTCGTCTTGAAGTTCTGCAATCCTTTTATCAGCGTTGGCGATTTGAACGTTTGCCTGAAGGGATGATTTTAAATCAGTGATATGATTTTGTAATGTTCCTTTGGCGATTTTCAATTGTGAGGTATTATCATCACTATCATTGATTTCGAATTTCAAAGATTCAAGATTCGCAATCTCTTTAGATAACTGCTGATATTCCTCATTAGCTTCGATTCTTTGGGAAATGATAACATCATTTGATACGGCAGGTTTATTACTGTCATTCTCTAGTAATAGATCAGATCTGAGTTTTGTAATTTCAGCCGTGATACCTTTTATATATTGTTCACCAGTATCAATTCTTGAATCTAAATCAGATAATTGAGATCTGTAAGAAGAAACCTTTTCTGCATAGCCTTTCCCTTCAGCCGATATTTCGGAAAGTCTGTTCGCTTTATTTGTATTGAAGTTTTCCTGAAGTGAATTTCTCTTTTCTTCAATTTCGGATGCATCCATAGCATGACCACAAGTAGGACAAACTGCGTTTTCTTCTGAAAAAGTGAAGGTTTTGGAGTTTTCAGTATTCCATTCTTCACGCTTTGAAGTAACTATCTTTTCAAATCTTTCGATCATCGATACAACTTCATTTCTTTCAGATTTCAGTCTATCAACTTTTTGTTGAGCCGGGACCAATTCTTCTGAGTCTTTTTTGTGTATTTCTGATCTGATAGAATCAGCCTTGGAGGTTTCGGATTTTGATTCGGATTTTACTTGCTCAGAAATCGTGAATCTGATACCGTTCTGCTTTGATTTCAGGTCATAGATCTTATCCTGGTTCTCATTTCTTTTTTTGATAACCTCATCATAAGCCGCAGCTTTATCTTGAAGTTGGTTATCGATGCTTGCAATCTCTTTTTCCTTTGCATAAATCACTGAGTTTACCATTTCTTCATCCACAGCTTCAGGTTTGCTTCTTTCAACCTCATCGATACGGGTAGGGATCATTTTAATATCATCCTTTGCCTTTTTGATCGTTGCTGCGATCTGCTTCTTATATTCGTCAAGAGATTTATTTGTCAATTGGGAAAGCAAGGCCAAATAGTCGGAGTTTCCAGCTGCCAGATCCGCATCAGAAACGTCACCTGCAATCTTTACTAGAACATCTCTACGTTCCTGCCATTTAAGCATATTGAATGCAGAAGGTGAAGTAATAAGCTTGAATACTTTTTCATCAAGAATCTCGCTCACTTTGTTTCCAAATTCCTTCATTGATAAAGGAACGTCATTCCAATAATAAAGTGTTTCATTTCCGGAAAATTCAGCTTCCAAAGCACCTTTGGTCTTTACCCACTTTTCTTTGAAAACTCTTTTGAGAATTACTAATTCCCCATTTACTTCAAGTTCTGCAGATACTTCATGTTCAATCTTTGGAATTGCCATGTTGTTTGAATCAAGCGTTTTGATCTCAAAGTCTTTTCTATCGGTTGAGTCCTTTCCGAAAAGAAGCCAAACGAAAGAGTCGAAAACCGTTGTTTTTCCGGTTCCGTTATCACCATAGATGTTAGTGTTCGAATCGAAATCAATTGTCAGATTTCTGATACCCTTGAAGTTAATAAGGGAAAGTTTTTTTAATGTTACAATACTCATTGCTGTAGGTTTTATAAATATGTTTCTTTAGTTTTTGTCACTATCGATTTTTCAGTTGTAATGATCACCGATATGTTATCTTCATCTTTGGGATATTTCCGTTTGATGTAATCTGAGATACGAGCTGATAAATAGCCGAAATCCTTTTCCAATTCTTCTTGCTCCAAAACTTCATTTGCATATTGTTCTCTCAACTCGTCCGGTGTCATTGTGCTGATCTCTTCAAACAATTCCGGTTTCTTGATCTTCAATCTTTCAAGTTCTGTCATGAAAATAGATTTTAGAGATCGTTGGAATGCACAATATGAAAAGAGTGCAGAATTCTACTTTTCTTCCATTTTCGTTGAAAGGGATAACGTCAACTCTCAAGAAAGGCCACATGATTACCCAAAGGATTTTTTTTGCGATTTTGATAGTTTTTCTCATTGCTTTACGATTAAATTTTTATGAAATTTTTGAATTAAATTTTGTTTTCTGATAGCTGCTTCCTGATCATCTTGAGCGGCTCCAACACCGCCCAGATAATCACCTATTTGCGCCTCAAGACTGGCAGCATAATGTTCTAGATTGATAGCATATGACTTCATGTTCTTTGCATAGGCCTTCATAGTTTGTACTTTTGAAAGAATGGCCTTTGCCTTTTGTTCCGGAAGTAGATTTCTTTTTGCCATGGCTATATTGTGTCTAATAGTTCAAGAAGGTCCTTTTTGCAAGCTGTAGCCGATACTATTTCCTTATCAGCATTTTCCTTGGCTCTCACTACTAGCAGAAGAAATACAGGTTTATTTTCTTCTGTCACTTTTCTATTTCTCATCATTACTTCTCTAAGCGTGTAAACACTTACATTGTCCGTGCAGATATCAAGCATATCATTTTTGGAAGTATATTTTCTTAGATATTCTGATAGATTTTGATCGATGAATTTTCCTGTCTGTATTTCCATAATCATTTTCAGTTTTATGTTTTTACGGATTTCCGTAATTCCTAATTCCTTTTTTATTTACCTTTGTATTACTTAGTAGTACAAATATATAACTATTTTAGATATATAACTCAAATAAATAACTAAAATAGTTATATTAAAGGTAATTGATTGATTTTCAATAAGAAAATTTTAAATTATATCGATTTAAAATTAATAATTGAGCTAATTAATTGGATAGATATAAAAATTAAACAATGGGGAACGGTGATATAAATTACCAAAACGGTGATATAAATGAATATTTATTTATTGAGTTTAAAAAACTCAATAAAAAACAAGCTGAAATAGTTAAAGATTTGAATAAACCTCAATCCTATGTTTCTGCGTTAATGAATGGCAAAAAAAAAGTTGGGAAAGAAGTAGCAAAACAATTATCGGAACTGTATGGTTTTGATATTGGAAAAATATTAACGGGAAGTCCTGGTGAAACCAAAGGACTTCTGGAATTAAACCTTCCAAAAAAAGATTTTTCTAAACTATCTATAGAAGATAAGTTGACATATTTAATAAATCAAAATATTGATTTAAAATCGGAAGTTGAAATCCTTAAGAATGAAAACAGTGAAATTATCGAGCAGAATGATAAAATTATTGAGACCCAACATGCTATGATGCTATATATGGATATATACATGAAAAATATATCTGCTAAATTGAACATAGCCCTTTCAAAAGATGATAAAAAGGAAATAACTGGAATACAAAAATCATTTGTCAATTCAAATTAACAAAAATCATTGTTATGCATAATCTGAATTTTGTGATGCATATCCTATCGTTTCCAGCTATTGATATAAGTTTCTTCTGATTGTCAGTGAATTGGATATACTTTATAATAAGCATCATGAATGCCTTACAATTACTATCATATTCATGGTAATCAATCAAATTGGAAGTAAAAAGCACATCATTGATTGATGATAATTTTTCGATTGACTCAATATATTCGGATTTTTTTTTCATCGCTAAAATTTTTAAGGGTGTCAAATTTAATAATAATTCAACATTAATCATATATGAACATAAAATAAATAAAAATTTAACACTTTATCAAATAATTGTTTAAATATAAGTTAACATATGTAAACATTCTTCATTTATAACTCTGTAAAGATTGTTAATCATAACGACAAAACTTGTCGCATAATAAATGAATGTTAAAAAAAATTAAACCAACAATCAATATAGTACAATGTACTATTAAATAATGCAATATGGATGATTATAAATCAAAAATTGATAGATTTTTAGAGTCAGCTCAAAATCAATTTCTAAAAAACTCATATGGTAGTGATCTGAGTGAACTCAGTAGAAAATTAACTGACTACAAAAATTTTGTAGTCTATTTAGAGGATTTTAAAGTGGAAACAGATGAAAAACCTGAAGTTGTCAAAGCATATTTTTATGAGAAATTAGATGAAATTCACAATGAGTTTTTCGGATAAGAGTTCATTATCGATCTATCGATCATCTTTAATTTTTTTCCGGATAATGATTTTCCTGAATCTTTAATCTTTCGAATCTGTTTTAATTTTTTGTCAATAATACTTTTAGTCTTTGACAAATCAAATTTTACAATCATAATTTAATATTTTATTACAAATATAGATATAAATAGTACAATGTACGATTATGGATAGTCCTGATAAAAACATATTGAAATTGGCCGAACATCTCAAGCAAATTCACAAGATACCAAACAAACAGTTTGCGGTTTCTATCGGTTTGAACCCTACAAACATCAATAAGATAAAAAATTCTGAAAAGAATCCGGATAGGAATTATCATTTTACCTTGGAACAGATCAGAAAGGTAGGTGAAGTTTATAAGGTAGACATGAACTATATCTTCGGATTCACCGATAAGATGTACCGGGAATAATTAGTAACGTTACGTGTAACATTAATAAGGAAATCTTAAAAATAACATCATAAAAACGTCTGAAAAAGCGCATAAACAGGCAGATTCTTGAATAAACAATTCACTCATAATCAGGTGGTCCCTGGTTCGAGCCCAGGTGGGACCACAAGAAACGCCCTATTAAGGGCGTTTTTTTATTTATTTCACTTAAATACAGCTATTTGAATTTTTTTGAAAAAATAATTTATCAATTTTTATCATTTCGGTAACAATTCGTAACACTTTTGTAAGTCTCCCCGAATGTTGGACAGAATTACACCCTCATTTTGTTTTGTAAAACTATAAAATATTTCATTCTCCCTACTTAAATATGTAACATAATCTGCTTCAGGCAACTTGTTACTTCCTTTCAATTTTTTGAATGTATCTAAACTCATATCTCTATAAACAAATGTTTTGTACATCACCCATTGCAAACCCGCTTTTGCAGGGTCATTTTTCAAAACTTTATCTGCACCAGATACCAAAACAACAGTTCCTTTTTCATTAGATACTCTTACTTCTCCTTTGGGTTTACATTCTTTTACCTTTAAAATTTCTACAGCTTTCTTAAAAAATCGTTCTCTTTCAGAAAGACCATCTAAAGCAGGATTAATCAATATGGTCACATTTTTAACAGCTGCGTTACTGATTTCTATGGCTACGCTATTAATATTATGTTTGCCCCAAAAACCAAGAGCTGAAGTGATTGCATCTTCAGGGGCATTCTTTAATTTGTAAGGGTTATCTCCACCAATCCATTTATAATTTTTACCAAAAAGCGTATTTGTATATGACTGTAAATTTACATAATTATCCTTCCATGTTATCTGCTTAAAACCTTTTCCACTATACCTCCAACCATCATCTGGATTTGTATGCTTTTTTCCCAGAGGGTGAGTTTTGCCGTAAATTGCATTAGCAACTTCTGGCCAATTTTCTTTTTTCAACGATAGTTCAGACAAACGTTCTGCTTCCTGCATCCTATTTTTTCCAAATTGTTTAAAATAAGAATCAAATATTCCATTCATTCGAGTAGCACTAGTATATTTAAACCGTTCTTGTAACTCAAAAAATTTACTCTCGTGTGATATTTGAGCTAAAAAATGAGCTTTAGTAATGCATGTGTTTATTCCTACTTTTTTTCTAAACTGATTCAAAAAAGGAAGTGCTTTTTTTATCATAGTATCATCTTCAACCAAACATTTTTCTTTTCCCTTATTATCTTTCTTACTTACACATATTGCTTTAATTTGTTCCAAAGTTATATCTTTCTCACAATTCGGGCATTTATTTTCAGTATTAGATTGTGCAGGTTGTCTTTGCCCTACACTCGTTGCAGTCCTCGTGTTTTCTTGATTGGTGCTTGTAATACTTTCAATTCCTTCAGCAACTATTTCAGCTAATCTGCCTATTATGTTAGAACCACCACTATTACTATTACTATTACTATTACTATTACTATTACTATTACTATTACTATTACTATTACTATTACTATTACTATTACTATTACTATTACTATTACTATTACTATTACTATTACTATTACTATTACTATTACTATTACTATTACTATTACTATTACTATTACTATTACTATTACTATTACTATTACTATTTGCGGGAGGACTTGCAGGTTGTGTTGTTCCGTCACTTGCTACTACAGGTGTTTTGTTGGTAGCCATTTTATTCTCATAAACTGCTGATACAAAAAACTTCTTTGTGGAGTTTGAATTTCCTGTAAAAAAGCTCATAAGGGTTTTTGGTGTAGCATATTCAGACAAACTAAATGTTACTTTGGCTATTCCGTTTTTATCAACAAAGGCTCTCTTAGGCTTTTTGTATTTGTCAGATTCTGAAGCCCCTTCTTCCCAAAGATAAAAGGTTATCTCTTTTCCAAATAGATTAGACGTTCTTGCTTCTGCTGATAACGATTCGTTGAACTTTGCCTTATTGACATCGGAATTTCCTCTGTTCAGTAATATAACCCTTCCGATAACGGGTTCTTTTGCTGTTCTTGGGGTTACAACCAAGTTAGCCACAAATTTCTTTTCC
>NZ_AUFK01000001.1 GCF_000426465.1 Epilithonimonas caeni DSM 17710 | reverse complement strand
AACAAGTTAATTATTTGATTATCAGGTAATTGTAAAATTATTTTTTGCGCATATAAAAACAAAAAAGTCGGAAGAAAATCTTCCGACCATGACTAGAAATATTCCCGCTTTAATTTTTTTATGAAATTCTGATCTTAAAGATTTTCCAAAGTCTGGCTAAGGTCATTGTAGCCACCACCATTGTAAACGTTTTCAAATCCTTGGGATTTGTAAAAATCTGTTGCTTTTCCGGAACGGTTTCCAGATCTGCAGAAGAATATTACATTGCCATCCAAAGCTCTGATTTCATCGATGTGAGCTTCGATATCGCCTAAAGGAATATTGTTCGCTTCCGCGATGCTTCCATCAACTTCCAGTTCCAAAGGTTCACGAACATCGATCAGATGATAGTTTCCTGCTTTCAGTACATCTTCTATTGCCATAAATTTAAATTTTTACTGTTTTGATTATAACAAAACTACAATATAAATTTCAAAAAGAGAGCTTACTTTAAGATAAAAATTTTGGAAAAATCTTAATAGAAAAATCGAAGATTTAAAAACTTTGCGACTTCCCCTTTAGAATTATTATAGTAAATATTTTGCGTCTTTGCGATAAATTATAAAACATTAATTTCGCAGAATATTTATGAATCCCAAAGAAAGACACACACAGCTTATCAAAACCAAAGCTTCTGCATTTGGGTTTCAGTCATGTGGGATTTCAAAGGCAGATTTCTTGGAGGAGGAAGCTTCTCATCTGGAAAGTTGGTTGAAAAACAATCACCACGGCGAGATGAAATACATGGAAAACCATTTCGATAAACGTCTGGATCCGAGATTGCTGGTGGAAGGTTCTAAATCTGTTATTTCTTTGAGTTATAATTATTTTCCGGAAGAAAAACTTCAAAATGATAATTTCAAGTTGGCAAAATATGCTTATGGAGAAGATTATCATGATGTTATCAAAGAAAAACTGAGAACGCTGGTCACGGAACTTCAGGATGAGATAGGAGAGTTCTCTTTTCGTGTTTTTGTAGATTCGGCGCCGGTTTTGGAAAAGGCCTGGGCTCGGAAATCCGGAATTGGCTGGGTGGGGAAAAACTCTAACCTGATTACCAAAAAATACGGTTCTTTTTATTTTTTGGCGGAGATTATCTGCGATTTGGATTTGGTCGAAGATTCTCCTGTTACAGACCATTGTGGAAGCTGTACCAAATGTATCGATGCGTGTCCTACTCAAGCGATAATTTCTGATAAGATCATCGACGGAAGCAAGTGCATCTCTTATGCAACCATCGAACTGAAAGACCAGATTCCTGACTTTTTCAAAGCCAAAATGGACGATTGGATGTTCGGATGCGATATCTGCCAGGATGTTTGTCCCTGGAATCGTTTTTCGGCTCCTACTTTGGAAGAGAAATTTCAACCGAATTCTCAGCTCAAAAACTTTACAAAAAAAGAGTGGAAAGACATTACCCAAGAAATTTTTTCCTCGGTTTTCAGAAAGTCCGCAGTTAAACGGACAAAGTTTGCAGGTCTAAAACGGAATCTCGATTTCTTGTCAGAGTAAAATCCCGTTTATAGAGTTATTTTCTTTTTTGAACTCTTTTAGGTGCAACTTTTACTCTAATTTTTAATCTTTTGTTGGATTGGCGTTTTTTCGGCATATACTAATGATTTTTCGATATTAAATTTCAAAATAAATTTCCATAAATCCAAGAAAAATTAAAAAAAATTAACATATCTATTTTGCTTCGAAAATTTTATTATCTTTAATGTTCTCTACGATTCGTAAAACAACCGAATGAAAAAAATGCTGCTAATAATCATAAAAATAACCGGCTTCATTATTGGAGTCGTTTTTTTGTATATCATTTTGGGATTGCTGATTCCTTATATTCCTGTAAAAGCTGAGAAAACAGATGAGCCAAAAACCATAGAACTGTATATCCTTACCAATGGTGTCCATACCGATCTGGTGCTACCTGTCAGGACGAAATATATTGATTGGAGCGAGAAGTTGCCATTCGAGAATACAAAAGGAAAACAGACAGATTTCAATCATATCTCTTTCGGTTGGGGCGATAAGGGTTTTTATCTTGATACACCAACCTGGGCGGATCTCAAATTTTCAACAGCTTTCAAAGCGGCCTTTTGGTTAAGCGATTCGGCAATGCACTGCACTTATTACAAACAAATGAAAATAGGAGGCGATTGTAAAAAAATGATGCTGACAGAACAGCAATATCAGAATCTCGTCAAGTTCATCGATGATAGATTTGATAAAGATTCCCAAGGGAAATATATATTGATAAAAACCGATGCTGTTTATGGAAACGATGATGCTTTCTATGATGCCAAAGGCAGTTACAACTTCACTTATACTTGCAACACTTGGGCAAACAATGGACTGAAAGCAGCCGGCCAAAAAGCAGCACTTTGGACACCTTCGGATTTTGGGATCTTTCAGCATTATAAATAATACATTTTTGGGCGGACATCTTGGGCTATTCAGGGGTTTCGTCTTGTCAAAAATTAAAAATTTCCGACAAGACCGCTCGTTTCACTCGCGCCCTTACTATCCCGGCCGCAGATTTGTCATAAATTTCAATTTTAGACATAGAAAAACATTCTCAAAATCACATAATTTCATTAAATTTGCCAACCACAAAAAGCTTCAAAACAAGCAAAATTAAATTATGACTTCACAAGAGATAAGACAGCAATTTTTAGATTTCTTCAAAAGCAAAGAACATCTTATTGTTCCTTCCGCACCCATTGTTCTGAAAGATGACCCGACGCTGATGTTTTCCAACTCAGGAATGACACAGTTTAAAGATTATTTTTTAGGTTACAAAGAACCGAAAGCCTCAAGAATTGCCGATACTCAAAAATGTTTGAGAGTTTCTGGGAAGCATAATGATTTGGATGATGTTGGACGTGATACGTATCATCACACAATGTTTGAGATGTTGGGGAACTGGTCTTTTGGTGATTACTTTAAAAAAGAAGCGATTTCTTGGGCTTGGGAATTGTTGACAGAAGTTTACAAAATTCCAAAAGAAAATCTTTACGTAACCATTTTTGAGGGGGACGAAAAAGAAAACCTTGAAAGAGATAACGAAGCTTACAATTATTGGAAAGAATTGATTTCTGAAGACAGGATTATCAATGGAAACAAAAAAGATAATTTCTGGGAAATGGGAGCAAGCGGACCTTGCGGGCCTTGTTCTGAGATTCACGTTGACTTGAGGAGTGAAGAAGAAAAAGCGAAAATTTCAGGATTAGAATTAGTTAATAATGACCATCCTCAGGTTGTGGAAATCTGGAATCTCGTATTCATGCAGTTCAATAGAAAAGCAGATGGTACTCTGGAAAATCTTCCTGCAAAACACATCGATACAGGAATGGGATTTGAGCGTCTTTGTATGGCTTTGCAACAGAAAGAATCAAATTACGATACGGATGTTTTCACGCCTTTAATTGCTAAAGTTGAGGAACTTTCCGGTAAAAAATATACAGGAATTTTAACGGATGAGAAAGACATCGCTATCCGTGTAGTTGTTGACCACATCAGAGCGGTTTCCTTTGCGATCGCTGACGGCCAATTACCTTCCAACGGAGGAGCCGGTTATGTGATCAGAAGAATTTTGAGAAGAGGAATTTCTTACGCGTACAGATTCTTAGACAGAAAAGAACCTTTTCTTTATCAATTGGTTGCTGTTCTCCAGGAACAAATGGGTAAATTTTTCCCGGAGCTGGAAAAGCAGGGAACTTTGGTTACTGAAGTGATTAAAAGTGAAGAAGAATCTTTCTTAAGAACTATCGAAACAGGTTTAATCAGAGTTGATAAATTAATTCAGCAAACGATTTCTGAAGGTAAAAAAGTATTACCGACGGAAGAGGTTTTCGAATTGTACGATACTTATGGTTTCCCTGATGATTTAACAAGAATCATTGCGGAAGAAAAAGGCTTAACCATCGATGAAGCCGGATTTGAACAAGCTTTGAATGAACAAAAGCAACGTTCCAAAGCCGATTCTGCCCAGAAAGTTTACGATTGGGTTACGTTGGAGGAAAAACCTGAAAACTTTGTAGGTTACGACAAAATCGAATCCGAAACTTATATTACGAGATACAGAAAAGTAGAAAATAAAGACGGAGAATTTTATCAGGTGGTGTTGAGCGAATCGCCTTTCTATCCTGAAGGTGGTGGACAAATAGGGGATAAAGGAGTTCTTGAAAATGCTACCGAAAGTTTTGAAGTTTTAGAAACTAAAAAAGAAAACGGATTGATCATTTCTTTGATCAATGGACTTCCGAAAGATGCAGGCGCTGTTTTCTATGCTAAAGTCAATGTAGCCGACAGAAAAAACACACAAGCCAACCACTCTGTAACGCATTTGTTGCACGAGGCTTTGAGAAATGTTTTGGGAACTCATGTTGAGCAGAAAGGTTCATTCGTAGGTCCCGATTATCTTCGTTTCGATTTCTCTCATTTCAGTAAAATGACAGATGAAGAATTGAAGCTGGTTGAAGATAAAGTGAATGCCAAAATCAAGGAAAGTATTGCGTTGCAGGAATTCAGAAGTATTCCGATTCAGGAAGCTCTGGATAGAGGTGCAATGGCTTTGTTTGGTGAGAAATACGGCGACAATGTGAGAATGATCCAGTTCGGCACATCGATGGAACTTTGTGGTGGAACTCATGTGAAAAACACCAGCGAGATCGGTCATTTCAAGATCGTTTCCGAAAGTTCTGCTGCAGCAGGAATCAGAAGGATCGAAGCAATTTCCGGAGATAAATCCGCTGAATATTTCAAAAATTTAGAAAAGCAGATTAACGAACTTTCTCAATTGCTGAAATCTAAAGATATTGTAAAATCGATTGAAAAATTAATTGAAGAAAACACTTCTTTAAAATCAGAGGTTGAAGCCTTCAAAAAAGAAAAGGCAAAAGGAGAAATCGGAGACTGGAAAAATGCCTACGAACAAAAAGGAGACAAGCAGCTTTTGGTGAAGAAAACATCTCTTGATGCAGGTTCTGTAAAAGACATTGTATTCCAATTAAAAAGAGAAATTCCTACTTCTGTAACTATTATCCTTTCCGATGCAGACGGAAAACCAATGATCACCGTTGGTGTTTCTGATGATCTGGCTTCTAGTTATCAAGCAGGAGCTATCGTAAAAGATTTGGCAAAAGAAATCCAGGGCGGCGGCGGCGGAAATCCGGGCTTCGCAACTGCTGGAGGGAAAAATCTTGACGGTTTGGAGAATGCTTATCAAAAGGCTTTAGAATTATAAAAGTAATATTATAATAAAACAAAAACTCCCAGATCCGGGAGTTTTTTATTTATAAATTATTGATTGAAATTTTTCGGGGAATAGAAGAATAGGAAGCGTTTTTTTGCCATTTCAAAATCGCTCCAACTATCGCAGTCTATTTCGTAGCCTACCACTCCGGATGTTGGGAGATTCACAATCTCGTCTGTTAGGGAGTTTGCAAAATTTGAGATTCCGTTGTTATGTGAAAATAATGCAACGGAATTGATGGAATCATCTAAACCGTATATTAAATTTTCGAAATTAGCTTCCCTGGGGTTGTATAATGTTGCATCTGTTGAATAGGATTTTTGAAAAACTTTTGAAAATAATTCACAAGTATGGAGAGCACGCTTTGCAGGACTCGATATAAATGACTCGATATCTACTGATCTTTCTTTTAAATAATTGCCCATTTTTGTAGCATTTACTATACCCTGATCTGTCAAAGGACGGTCAAAGTCTTCGATATCTTCTGGCCAATCACTCTTGGAATGTCTTACGAGTAAAAGTGTTTTCATTCAGAAATAATTAATATTGAATTAAAATTAGAGAATATTTTTGATACTTTGACATGTTTTTTTTATAAAACTTTCAGGAATGATAAAAAACATATGTAATAGGTATCAGGTAATCACATTACTGAATTCCTTTCTATACTGGGAAGGGCTTTTTTTTGTGTATTCTTTAAAGGTCTTATTGAAGTAACTAAAATTATTAAATCCGCTGTCAAAACAGACTTCCGTAATACTCATCGGTTGTTCTGCCAAAAGTTTTAAGGAATGTGTGATTCTATATTCATTCACAAATTGAGTGAACGTTTTATTCGTGATTTTTTTGAAATATCGGCAAAAGGAAGGAACCGTCATATTGGATAATTCTGCAACCGTTTCCAAAGCGATCTGCTCCTTGAAGTTGTCTTTCACATAATTGAAGATCACGCTGATGCGGTCATTGTCTTCTTTTTGGGTCTGCAGATAATACTTTGAAGCATTCAGGATTTTGTAATCTTGGGTTTGGGAAAGTTCGTCCAGGATCTCGACCAGGATCATCAATTTGGTCAAGGATGAGGCTTCTGTCAAAGCATCTATTCTTGGTTTCAAAGCTTTTTTCACTTGTTCGCCATAGACAATTCCGCTTTTTGCTTTTTCCAATAATGAGGAAATTCGTATCATTTCCGGCGCTTTCCAAAACTGCGGACCCAGAAAGTCCATCGAAAACTGTATCACAACTTCATAATCGTTTTTGGTGTTTTCATTCGTCATCCCACAATGCGGCAGATTGCTTCCGATGAGGATTAGGTCGCCATCTGTGAAGTAAGAAATATTGCTCCCAATTTGTCTCTTGCCGGAACCTCCAAACACAAATATCAATTCGATCTCAGGGTGATAGTGCCAGAAGTTTGTCTTGATATTCCCATTTCTCGAATATTTCAAACAAGTAAAGCTGCTGCCGACATCCGGGCTTACAGATTCTAATACAGGATTGTAATGTTTCATAGTACAAATTTACTCAATGTGTTTTAAATTACCTTATTTTATTAATTAATATTTAGTTAATGTTAATATAGAACATACAAATGAAAATTGTATTGTATTATTTGAGATTTATCTGCAATACATTTGCATAGTAAAACAATTAAAAAGAAATTATTATGAAAGGTATATTAAAATTTGGTTTTCTTGTAGCAAGTATATTCATCTCTACAAGTATGATGGCTAAGGATAAAGATTTTTCTGTAGCTATTGGTGAAGTTAGCCAGAAGACTTTGCATTTCGAAGTTTCGAATGCAAAAAATGTTTCCCTATACGTTTATAATAGTGACAGAAACGAAATTTTTTCTGAAACACTTAAAAGTGAGAATGTTGAGAAATCTTACAACATGAGCGGGATGGCTTCCGGAACTTACTTCCTCGTTGCAGAATCTGATGCCAAGATTGAAAAATATAAGATCGTAGTGGACGGCGACAATGTTTCTTTAGAAAAAAAGCCGGTTTCTGCCATTTCAAAACCGGAGTACACTATTAATAAAAATATTGTAAAATTACAAATGTCAAATGTAATCGGAGATGTGAAAGTTTCTATTTTCGATACAGCAAACAACACTTACTACAGCAAAAACAACGTTGCAAAAGATGGATCTATCGATTTGACCTTCGATTTGAATCCTGCAAATCCTGAAACTTACATTATCAATGTTGAAAAAGATGGCGACAGTTTCAGCAGAATGATTTCTCTAAGATAGTTTTTTTAACTAAGGTTATATATATTATTTTCTTAAAAGCTTCATAATTTCTTATGAAGCTTTTTTTATTTAGATTAGAAAAGCCCAATCAAATTGGGCTTTCCGGTATTTATAGAACTTCTTTGATGTGTTTGTAATTGCTGGCAATTGTATCTGCCACTTCTTTGAAATTCCCATCCAGCATCATTCTCGTCATCGCAATGCCCATTCCTTTCATCTGTTCCCAACCAACTTTTGGCGGCATTGCCAACGCATTTGGATCTGTGAAAATATTCACGAGTACAGGTCCTTTTGTTGTAAAGGCATCAGAGATTGCTTCTTCGACTTTCGCAGGATCATTGACATTGATCCCTTTGATCCCAAAGGCTTGGGCAAGCAACCCGAAATCAGGATTCATCATATCTGTCTCATTATCAGGGATTCCGTTTACTTCCATTTCCAGTTTTACCATTCCCAAAGAACGGTTGTTGAAGACGATGATCTTTATAGGTAATTCATATTGTTTTATGGTGGCGATATCGCCCAATAACATAGAAAGCCCGCCATCGCCACAAAGCGCAACAACCTGCTTGTCCGGACGGGATAGTTGTGCTCCGATTGCCATTGGCATTGCATTCGCCATCGTCCCATGACTGAAGGAGCCCAGAAGTTTTCTTTCGCCGGTTGCTTCCAGATATCTTGCACCCCAAACACAGCACATTCCCGTATCCACAGTGAAAATTGTGTCTTTGTCAGCTTGTGAATTGATGGTTTCTGCTACAAATTCTGGCGAAATATAATTCTCTTTGCCTTTATCTTCAACATAAGATCGGAGGTTGCTTTTTACCTTTTGATAAAATTCTAATTGTTTATCAAGAAAATGTCTGTCATCATTGATTTTGATCAAAGGCAAAAGACTGGTCAATGAATCTTTTATTTTTCCGGCAAAACCTCTTGTCAATTGTGCTCTTCGTCCCAAGCGTTCCGGTTTGTCATCGATCTGAATGATCACTTTGTCCACAGGCATAAATTTCACATAAGGAAAGTCCGTTCCGAGTAATAAAATAATATCAGCCTCGTGCATCGCTTTGAAAGCAGAAGGTAAGCCTAGAAGTCCTGTCATCCCAACTTCGTAAGAATTGTTGTACTGGATTCCCATTTTTCCACGAAAAGAGTATCCGATTGGTGCTTTTAGCTTTTCTGCCAATGCAATAACTTCTGTATGTGCTTCTGAAGCTCCAATGCCGCAATAGATCGCCACTTTTTTCCCTGAATTAAGATGATTAGCTATCCAATTGATCTCTTCTTCTGCAGGAATAATTATTGGATTGGTTTTAAAAACAAGGTCAGAACTGATATTCTTTACAGATCTGGCCTCGAAAAGGTCGCCGGGCATTCCCAAAACAGAGACACCTTTTTGGGAGATCGCATGCTGAAGAGCAGCTTGCAACATTCTCGGTGCCTGTTCCGGCGTTGTAGCGATTTGGTTATAAACCGAACAGTCGTCAAATAATTTGATCGTGTTGGTTTCCTGAAAATAAGAAGTTCCAAACTCCGAACTTTCACAGGTTGAAGCAATTGCCAGAACCGGAACATTACCTCTGTTGGCTTCATAAAGTCCGTTGATGAGATGCACATGACCAGGTCCGGAACTTCCAGCGCAAACGGCGAGACCTTCCAGTTCAGCTTCGGCAGCAGCAGCGAATGCGCCAACTTCCTCGTGTCTGACGTGGATCCATCGGATGGAACCTTCACGTTTTATAGCATCATTTAAAAAATTAAGGCTGTCACCAGTGACAGCATATATGCGTTTTATTCCCGTTTTGACAAGGATTTCGACAAATTGGTCAGCAATATTTTTTGACATGGTTTTTATAAATTTAATGATACCAAAATTTACAAAAAATATTCCAAGGAATTGTTTACAATTAATAATTAAATGTTAATTAAATCAATGAAAATGATTTGGAAAAGCTTCTCTCGGCGTTTGTTTGAGAATATTGAGTTTGAACCAGGATTTCAAAAATCCATAGCCATAAGAGAACATTTGGATGTAAGTTGAAATCACGGCCATTGATGCAATACTCATATTCTTTGTTAAAATCAAGGCGTGGAAAAAAACAAGAAACGTGTAAAGTCCATACAAAGCGAGAATCAACCCATTCCCCCAAACAAAATAATGGATAATCCCGATCAGATATCCTAATAAAAATAAACTTGGGAACCAGAATGTCGGCTTTACATATTTCGGGTGTCTTTGATTAAGAATCGGTCTTGCACAACCGAATTGATAAACCTGTTTTGAGAATTTCCCAAAATCTGTTCTTCGTTTATGATAGACACCGATGTTGTCATAGAATTTGGTTGTGAGGTCATTTTCCCAAAGCGTCATCGACAAATCCGGATCTTCACCGATTCTCATTTCTGAGAAACCGCCGATTTTCAGGAAAATTTCCTTGTTGACGCCCATATTGAAACTCCTTGGCTGGAATTTCGTAACTGCGTTTTTATTTCCACGTATTCCACCGGTTGTGAAAACCGAAGTCATCGAGTAGGAGATTGCCTTCTGCATCAGGTTAAAACCTTTATGTGCTTTATCGGCCCCACCAAAAGCATCTGCCGGATTTTCAATCAGATTTTTCTTAATATTTTCGATGTAATCTGTTTCTACAATCACGTCAGAATCTACAAAAACAAGCCAGTCATTCTTCGCTCGTTTTGCGCCGTAATTTCGGCTCAGTCCCGGACCTGAATTATCCTTTCTGAAAAACTGAATGTCCAATTGATCCTCAAATAGCTCCACAGTCGGAAGAAGCTTAATAATGGAACCATCATCTACAATTATCACCTCGAAGTTTTTATCTGTCTGGTGGGAAAGAGAATTCAGAAGTTCGAATAATTCGTCCTTTCTGTTAAAGATTGCGATGATGATGGATATTGTTGTCATTTTAAACTCTTGAAATGCTTCCTAGCTTCTTTATCATTATTCTTTTTCCCAATTCCATCGGAAGAAAAGATACTTAAAAAATCAAAAAATAATTCGATCAAATCCCAGATCATTCTTCTTTATTTATATATTTCCCTTTCTTAGAACCATCATACATCTCATACTGCAAGAATCTTGTTTCCAATTTTCCGTTGAATAATTTGATTTTTCGGGAAGGTCTGAGTCCAATTTTCTTTGGTGCATCTAGGTCGGCAGAAATCAGCCAAGCCAAAGTATTGGGATAATGTTGTTTGAAAGTATCTCCGATTTTTTTGTAAAAATCATCATCATTAATACTGATTCTCTCGTCATAAGGCGGGTTGAAAACCATCAACAACGGAAACATATCTTTCTCAGAATCGAAGAAATTCTTATTTCTAAGTGTGATGATATCTTCCATTTCAGCAGATTCTACATTCGTTCCTGCAGCGTCCAAAGCAAAATGGTCGATATCGTAACCGACAATTTTTCCAGTGAATTCCTTCACGCGATTGAGGCGAACTTCTTTGATGGTTCTGAATAATTCTGCGTCATAATTTTTCCAGTTCTGGAACGCAAAATTTCTTCGGAAAGTCTGAGCCGGCAAATCCATTGCAATCATCGCCGCTTCGATCAATAATGTTCCGGAACCGCACATGGGGTCGAGGAAGTTTCCTTTTCCGTCCCAACCCGCAAGTTGCAACATTCCACTTGCAAGAACTTCGTTAATTGGTGCAACAGTCTGTTCCTTTCTGTAACCGCGTTTGAAAAGTGCATCACCAGAGCTGTCAAGAGAAATCGAAACCAATTCCCTGTCAATATGAAGGTGGAATTTGATATCAGGATTATCTTTATTAACGCTCGGTCTGATTTTATATTTATCCTGAAAATAATCAACGATTGCGTCTTTCATTTTCAAGGTCATAAACTGAGAATGATTGAACCTCTCGGAATTTACAGTGGCATCAATTGCAAAAGACTGATGTTTTTCCAAAAACTGGTCCCACTCAAATTTGAATAATTTATCATAGAATTTACTCTCATTAAAAGCTTTAAATTCCATTATCGGAACCAAAATTTTAAGAGCAGTTCTGCAAGAATAATTGAGTTTGTAAAGAAAACCAAGGTCGCCTTCGCAAGTTACCGCACGGTTTCTAGCTTCGACATTTTTACCTCCCAATTTCTTGACTTCCTCAGCCAAAACCTGTTCTAGTCCAAAGAAAGTTTTGATTTGTATTTGCAGATTATCTGTATTCATAGCGCAAAAATATGGATTTTAGTTATTGGTTGTTAGTTTATAGTTGATAGAAATTATCATAACTTATAAAAACCATCAACAAACTACTATCAACTGTCAACCAAAAATCCTTATTTTTGCAAGATGCAATGGTTCGAAGAATGGTTTGATACACCATATTATCATATTCTCTACAAAAATCACGATTACAAAGAAGCTGAGGATTTTCTGAATCTTTTGACTGATTTTCTGAAACTTGAAAAAAACTCCAAAATAATTGACCTGGCCTGCGGAAAAGGCAGACATTCGATTTATCTTAATAAGTTGGGTTACGATGTTCTTGGTCTGGATTTATCGGAACAAAGTATCAATTATGATAGACAATTCGAATCCGAATCATTGAAGTTCAGAGTTCACGATATGAGAAACAGGATTGATAATGAACCTGTGGATGCGGTTTTCAATCTCTTCACAAGCTTTGGATATTTTGAAACAGAAGAAGAAGACAAAAGCGTTTTCCGTTCTGTTTCCGAGGTTTTGAAAGATAACGGTTATTTTGTTCTCGACTTCCTGAATGCAGAATATGTAAGAAAAGTCATCACTCCACAAATGTTTATCGAAAGGGAAAATATTGTTTTCAATATCAAGAAACATATTGAAGGCGAATATATTATGAAAGAAATCGATTTCGAAGCGGATGATGAAAAACATCATTTTTTTGAACGTGTAAAACTTACTTCTCCGGAGAAAATTCTGAACTTTGCAGAAGAATTCGGATTCGAACTCATTAAACGTTGGGGCGATTATCAACTGAATGATTTTGATGAAAATAATTCCCAAAGATGTATTAATTTGTTTAGAAAGAAATAAGTCGAAAGTTAAAAGAACCAAGTTTTAAGATGATCATACTTCTACTGATATTAAGTGTTTTGATTGGTGTTTTTCTCGGAAAATATTTTGGGAGTAAACAGCAATTCGCAAAAAATCTTCTCATTCTAAGTGCGGGCTTCCTTATAACGATCTGCTTGAACGAGGTTTTTCCGGAAGTCTATCATTCAGAAGACCATAATATCGGGATTTTTGTAATTCTGGGCGTTTTGATCCAGATGTTGCTGGAGAGTCTTACAAAAGGTTTTGAACACGGGCATCTTCATCATCATTCCGACGAACATTCTATCATTCCTGTTGCCTTGATCATCGGGCTTTTTGTTCACGCTTTTATAGAAGGAATCCCTTTGTCACACGAGAAAGAGACCCTGTCGCCATATCTTTTGGGGATTTTGTTCCATAACATCCCTATTTCATTTGTTTTGGGAAGTTTTTTGGTTCACAGCAAAAATTTCTCTACCAAATTCTGGCTGATCGTTTTGGTTTTTGCCCTTGCCTCACCTTTGGGGATGTTGCTTGGAAAATATTTTGATGAGAATTTGAAAGTTTATTTTCTTGCTGTTGTTGGTGGGATCTTTCTTCATATTTCTTCGGTCATTATTTTCGAAAGTAATAAGAATCACAAGATGGACTGGACAAAGATCATCCTTGTTGTTTGTGGAATTGCGTTGGCTTTAGGCGGACATCTTTTTCATCATCATTAATAAATAAACCACAAAGGTCACAAAAGAAAATATTAATGAGATTTATTTTAATTTCTATCATCAACTAGATTTGTGAAATTAGTGCGAATTTAAAAAGAAACTTTTGTGACTTTTGTGGTGAATAAAAAAAATAATATTTGTTTTCTACTTCAATAGGAAAATCATAATTTTACTCAAATCGATTTTATGGGATTTTTAAATCATTTATTTGGTAAAAAAGAAGAGCAGGACCAGGCAAAAAGTCTTTGGGAAAAATTGGAATCAGAAAAGGATCTGGACTCTGCTGTTGAGAGGTCTTCACAGCAAAAAGTCTTGATTTTCAAACATTCTACACGTTGTTTCATCAGCAAAACCGTGCTGAAGAATTTTGAGAAACAAATGCAGAATTCTGATAAGGATTATGCTTATTATTTCTTAGATTTGTTAGCCAATCGGCCAATTTCCAATGAAATAGAGTCTCGGTTTGATGTGGTTCATCAAAGTCCGCAATTAATAGTTCTGGAAAAGGGGAAAGCTACTCACAATGCTTCTCATCAGAATATCGATTTGGAAACAGTGTAGTTTAATTTTATAAAGATTTTTCCGTTATTTTATCATGGTTTATCAAAATTTTAGTAATCACCTCTCGCAAATATTAGGCGTTCCTATTAATAGTCTTGAATTTTGTTCTTCTTTTTATGAAGTAAAGGAAGTCAAAAAAAACGAAATCATACTAAGAGAAGGAGAGGTTTCGGATTCAACTTTTTTTGTTGAAAAAGGATTATTGAGGATGTATTCTATCGATAAAGCCGGAAAAGAACACGTGATTCAGTTTGCGCCGGAAGGTTGGATCATTTCTGACACAACCAGCCAATTGCTGAACGAAAAATCCAGATTTTATATTGAAGCTATTGAAGAAAGCACAATTGTTATCACACGAGATGGTTTTTTTGAACACCTTACTAAAGAATATCCGGAAGTTGCCGAGAAAAATCAAAGATTGATGTTCAATCATATCAAGAATCTTCAGAACCGCGTAAATGCACTTATCAGTACAACAGCAGAAGAACGTTACCTTGAATTTCTGAAAAAATATCCTAATCTGATGCTGAGAGTGCCACAATGGATGGTCGCTTCGTATCTTGGGATCACGCCGGAAAGTTTGAGCAGAGTAAGGAAGGAATTGGCAAAGAAGAAATTTGAGATCTAGTATTTTGAATAGATTTTTAGTATTGATCCTCTTTTCGGTTTTAAGTTTCGGACAAGGTCAATTAAAAGAAAATCTCAGTCATAAAACATTTTCTGCTAGAGTCATCGGGATAATGGATGGCGATACTATGGAAATTCTATACAAGAAAAGGCCAATCAAAGTCCGTCTTGCTCATATCGATTCTCCGGAGAAAAGAGGAACCCAGCCTTTTGGTAATAATGCCAAACAGGCCTTATCTGATCTTTGTTTTGGTCAAATTGTTTCGATTCATGCAGAAAAATACGATAGATATAAAAGGCTGATTGCGGTTGTCACAAATGACAAAGGTCAAAATGTGAATCAACAAATGCTGAAACTAGGAATGGCTTGGCATTATAAAAAATACTCCAAAGATGCCGATTATGCAATGTTGGAAACCGAAGCCCGAAAAAACAGAGTAGGACTTTGGCAAGATAAGAACCCGATTGCACCTTGGCTTTGGCGAGAAAAGAAGAAAAAATGAATCATGAAATTTTAAAAGCAGATATCTCCGATATTCCAGATTTATCCCAAATGATGAAGGATTTCTATGCGATCGACCTTTATCCGTTTGATGAAAAAATCACAATTGATAATTTTGTAAAATTCATCAATAACGATGGTTATGGACAATGTTTCAAAATTATATTTGAAGGTCAAATTGCGGGTTATATCATCCTTACTAAATATTTCAGTTTTGAATTTGGTGGGGAGATTTTGTTTTTAGATGAATTGTTTATAAAACCAGAATTCCAGGGGAGATCTCTGGGCAAAAAGGCTCTGGAATTTGTAAAGGATTATTCGGTTGAAAATAATTTTAAAATTGTTCTTCTGGAAATAGAAAACCATAATGAAAAAGCTAAAAAACTCTATGAACATTATGGTTTCCAAAATCATAAAAGGAGTCTGATGATTCTTAAAAATTGATTTTCAAATTAAACTATAATTTTGTCATTCCGTAGGAATCTAAACAGCTATTTCAGATTAATATTGCGTTAGATGTTATCCTAAAAGTGATTAATTAAAATCAGCAATCACCTCATCTACTTTTTCAAGATAGTACCTCTTCTGCTCATCAGTTGCAAAAGAGTAGTTGAAAGAGTTTTTTACTAGTGTGACAATATCTTCTTTAGAAAGATCCAGAGCTTCCTGAACTGCTTCGAAATTGGCATTCATATAACCTCCAAAATAGGCTGGGTCATCAGAATTAACGGTTGCTTTTATTCCTTTATCCAAAAGTTTTTTCAAAGGATGATTGGTCATTACATCCGTATTTCTCAATTCAAGGTTGGAAAGTGGGCAAACTGTTAAAGCTAAATCTCTTTTTACAATTTCATTAACCAAATTTTCATCTTCAAGACATCTGTTTCCGTGGTCAATTCTTGCAACTTTAAGAATGTCAATGGCTTCCCAAATGTATTCAGCAGGACCTTCTTCGCCAGCGTGAGCAACAGGAATGTAACCTTCTTTTACAGAAGCTTCAAATACATTTTTAAATTTGGTTGGCGGATTTCCCATTTCAGATGAATCCAGACCGACAGAAGTTATCAAATCTTTATAAGGAAGTGATTGTTTCAAAGTTTCAAAAGCAGATTCTTCTGATAGATGGCGCAGATAGCTCATGATGAACAGAGAGTTGATTCCCCATTTTTCCTTCGCATCCAATCTTGCTTTTTGCAATCCGTTGATAACTGTTTCAAACGCAATTCCTCGTTCTGTATGGGTTTGCGGGTCGAACATTATCTCTGTATGGATTACATTATTCTCATAACATTTTTGATAATAAGCCATTGCCAAATCATAGAAATCCCTCTCGTGAATCAAAACGCCGGCTCCTGCATAATAGATATCCAGAAAATCCTGAAGACATGAGAACTGATAAGCTTTTTTAACCTCATCGATTGTTTTATATGGGATTTCGATTTGGTTTCTTTGAGCAATTTCGAACATCAGTTCTGGCTCGAAACTTCCTTCAATATGTAAATGTAATTCTGCTTTTGGAAGAGCAGCTATAAAATCCTTCATAGTTTTTTGATTTAATTCAAAAATAAATAAAAAAGGCTTTAGAAATCTCTTTCCAAAGCCTTTTTTACAAAAAATAAACTATTTATTTGTCTATTGAACCCATTACTTTCTGAGCAAAGGAATTCAAAGCATCTTTTTCGCTCATTCCGTTATTGACGTTTGCGTGAACTTCCAAAGCTCCACAAATGTTCGTGATCAATTCTCCCGTAACATTCAAATCTTCTTCAGAAACATTTCGGAATTCTGAAAAGCTTTCCAAAACTTCCAAAGTTGCTTCCAGATTTTCCGGCGTTTGATTTTGATAAAACTGTCTTATAATTGGTAATTTCATATCAATTCAATTATTTAATCTCGTTGAAAAGATTGTTAAGACTTTCTGCCTGATTGGTCTGAACCTGATTTTTCAAAGCTCCACCTTGAAATATTGCAAAGGTTGGCAAATTGTCAACAGTTGCTAGCTTTCTGCTTTCCGGTAATTTTTCTGCATCAACATAGTAGAAAGGAATTGCATCATTTTCAGAAGCCAATTTCTTGAATTTTGGCTTCATAATTCTGCAGTTTCCGCACCAGGTTGCGCCATATTGAACTACTACCTTGTCATTTTCACTTACGATCTGTTGTAAGTTATCTTCTGTTAGTTCTATGTACATTTTACAATTATTAATGATTAATTATAAATGATAATTGATTATGAAGATCAATTAGTTTTTGCTGAAGTATTCTGCAACGCCGGTTCTGTTAGCGTTCATTGCATCTTTTCCTTCTTCCCAGTTTGCAGGACAAACTTCTCCGTGCTTCTGAACGTGGGAATAAGCATCGATCAATCTAAGATATTCTTTCACGTTTCTTCCAAGCGGCATATCGTTTACAGACTCGTGGAAGATCTTTCCGGTTTCGTCAATCAGATAAGTTGCTCTGTAAGTTACGTTAGAACCTGTGAAAACTTCGTTTCCTTCGTCATCATAATCTAGGTCCTGATCTACGATTCCAAGGATATTTGCCAGTTGTCTGTGAGTATCGGCAAGGATCGGATAAGTTACACCTTCGATTCCTCCGTTGTCTTTTGGCGTGTTCAACCAAGCGAAATGAACCTCGTTTGTGTCGCAAGACGCACCAATTACGATCGTATTTCTTTTTTGGAATTCTGGTAAAGCTTCCTGGAAAGCATGTAATTCTGTAGGGCAAACAAAAGTGAAATCTTTTGGATACCAGAACAAAATAACTTTTTGCTGATTATTCACCGCTTCTTCAAACACATTGATCTTAAGATCGTCACCCATTTCGCTCATTGCATCGATCGCTACATTTGGGAATAATTTACCTACTAATGACATAATATTTAAGTTTTAAATTGTTTAAAATTAACAGAAGCGAAATTACAAAGGTTTTGTGAATTGAATATTAAAATTTGATTTATAAAATCTATCAAATCAAAAGATTCGAAACTAACAGTGTTATATCAGGGTTTTAAGCCTAAAATGATTATTTTATATCATATTTTATTAAAAACCTCTTCAAATTTCAAACAATTACTTAACAAATAAAATGAGCAAAGTCAGAAAATTTAAAATTTTTTAACAAAAAAACATCACTGAAAAAGTGATGCTTTGTTTTTATAAATAATAACAAGATTAAAATTGGTCTAAACAATCTTTGATTCTTCTCATTGCTTCCCTCAATTCTGCTTCCGAAGCAGCATAAGAGAAACGGATGCACTCCGGGCTTCCGAAGCTTACTCCACCAACACAACCGACGTGGGCATTTTCCAAAAGGAACATTGCAAAATCGTCTGCATCCTTGATCTCAGTTCCATTCAGATTTTTTCCTAAGTAATAAGAAATATCAGGGAAGAAGTAAAATGCACTTTTTGGAAGATTGCATTTGAAACCTTTGATGTCTTTCATCAATTCGAAAACCAGATCACGTCTTTTGTGGAATTCGGTGATCATATATTGCAATTCGGATGGATCCATTTGCAAAGCAGCGATAGAAGCTCTCTGGGCAACTGTGTTGGCGCCGCTGGTCATTTGTCCCTGAACTTTGTCACAAGCGCTTGCCAACCAAGCTGGACAGGCAGAATAACCTATTCTCCAGCCTGTCATTGCAAAAGCCTTGCTCATTCCATTGATAACCGCAGTTTGTTCATAAACTTGTGGAAAGCTTGCAATTGAAATATGCTTTCCTCCATAATTGATCAATTCATAGATCTCATCAGAGATGATCGTGATATCGGGATATTTTGCCATTACGTTTGCGATAGCTTCCAACTCTTCTTTTGTGTAATAACTTCCGGAAGGGTTGCATGGTGAGCTATAAAGCAAAGCTTTCGTTTTTGGTGTAATTGCCTTTTCCAGTTGTTCAGCAGTAATTTTGAATTCAGTTTCAATGGAAGTTTCAATAAAAACGGAAGTCCCGCCAACAACTTTTACCATCTCATCATAGCTTACCCAATAAGGAGCTGGAAGGATCACTTCGTCTCCATCATTGATGATCGCTAATAGAACATTGATTATTGATTGTTTTGCACCATTGGAAACACAGATCTGTGTAGGTTTATAGTCAAGGTCGTTATCTCTTTTCAGTTTTGCGGAAATAGCTTGTCTGAGTTCTAAAAATCCAGGGACAGGAGAATAGTGGCTGTAATTTTCATTAATAGCATCAAAAGCGGCCTGCTTTATCTTTTGTGGGACATCGAAATCCGGTTCCCCCAAGGTTAAACTTATTACATCTATTCCTGCCGCCTTCATATCGCGCGCTTTGTTGCTCATTACGAAAGTCTGAGAATAACTCAGTCTGTTCAGTCTGTCCGAAATTTTACTCATGAAACTTTATTATAAATTAGATTTGACGACAAATATAATTTTTTTAGCCAAAAAAAGCGATGATATATATTGAAAATCACTTGGAAAAAACAATAACAACGTAGTATTTGATCAAGAAACCCCTATTTCGTTTTATGCAAAAATCTATTTATAAAGAAGAAATTCAAACAAACATTTGTTAAATTAAGTTGTTTTTGATTAAGAATTACGTTAGAAATTATAAAAATATAATATGTGTAAGAATATTATACTAATAATTAGTTATTTTTGTGGATGAATTTTTAAAGGTTTTGCCTGTATTGAAAAATTCGGTTTAAATAAAAAACACGATTTACACAAATGAATTATAAATCTATCCGTTATTTTGTTGTAATATTCTTAACGTTCTTTTGTGGTTCCCTCGGTGCTGAGGGACTTGACCTGGAGCGAATCGAAGAGGAGGTGATCAGGTATAACAGGGAGGGTAATCATAAGTTGTCCCAGAAGAAGCTTGCAGATTATTTGCTTTCTGATAATCTGACAAAGGAAGAAGAAGCTAATATTCTTTTTTATATTGCCACAACCTATCGTAGTGTGAATGATCATATGATGTGTCTGGATTATCTCAATCGATCCGAAGCTATCGCAAAGACATTGCCGAATGATAATTTGTTGAGGATGAAGCTGGATTATGAATATGCTTTTGTTTATTTTGATTCCAACCAGTATGACAAATGTAAAAAAGCTATGGCCCATATTGCAGCCCAAAAATATATTAATGCACATCCGGAGGATGATGCATATATTCTTATGCAGGAAGGTTTCTTGTTTCTAAAGGATAATAAACTACAAGAGGCTGAGGCAAAGTATAATGAGGCTTTGAAAATAATGAAAGGGGTTAGTACCTGTAATACACCTGTGGTTTTTGGAAAAATGATTGAGTTATATGGTTTGAAGAAGGATGTAAGGAAAGCAGAGGATATCTATGAGGAAAGTATGAAAATGGCGGAAAGCTGTAATATACTGAAATATAAGATTTATTCTGCTTCTGAAATGGAGAAGGTTTATAAATTGAATGGACGTCTTGATGATGCTTATTCTATTGGGGCTTTGCTGGATACACTTAGAAAAATGGACGATCTGGAGACAAAAGTTGCTGAAATGCATATGATGGACAAGGCGTTCGTAGAAAAGGAGCAATTGAAGCATGAAGAGTCTGACCTTTTTGGGGTTATTGTTGTACTTGTTGTTGTGGTTCTGGTGGCAGGATTTGTAGTGTTTGCTTTTTACAGGAAAACTAAGAATCTGAAAAAAGATAAATTCAGGATCAAGAAAGAGCTGGAGTTGGTGAATCGGGAGCTAAATTATTATTCTCAGAATAATCCCGATTATAATGACGATTCTATAGATCAATATTTGTCTCCGAATGATGTAGAAAAGCTAACAGAGAGACAAAAAGATCTTTTAAAATTGATGATTGATGGATTGTCAAATAAAGAAATTGCAGAAAAACTTTTCATTACAGAGAGTACGGTAAAATATCATATCAAAAATATTTATAGCCTGTTAGAGCTGAAAGACAGGAAGGATCTTTTCAAGAAAATCAGAAGTTAGCATATAAATACTGAATGAGTACCGTATAAATACCTACAACATTACCCATACAAAGACTATCCCAAAGGATAGTTTTTTCTTTTTAAATCCAAACTAACTGATAGGATAGTTTCTTCTTGTGTTATTATTAATAATATTGCAAAATATTTGGAAAATAAATAATTGTAAAAAATATTATTTGAGACTATTTTGATGGTATTTGATTCGTGCTAACTGTTAGATTCATCGAATTAAAGTCAAGATAGTTTGAATCAAATTTCTTACCAAATGTTAATTGTATAACATAAAATAGAATTTTAATTTTGCATCCCGAAAATTTATTAATACTGAGATGATGAAAAAACACCTTTCTTTATTATTTATAATATCTTATTTTTTACTGAATGCGCAGACCGATCTTGTAAGATGGGCATTGACTTCTGACGGAAATGTAAGCTATTCTGCTGGTAAAGTAATTGCAACAGCTGTCGGCACAAGCCAAAATCCGGTTTCCTATAATTCTCAAGGAATGACCGTGACAGGATGGAATAATGGTGATATAGTACATTACCGTTATTTTGGATTTTCAGTAAGCTCTTCTAATGGGAGCCAAGTAAAAATTTCGAATCTGGCTTTTGAGCAGGAAAAGCTGAATCCCGGACCTACGCATTATACCATAAGATATTATGTTGCACCAAACAACAACAGTATCGATGATTATGCCTATATGTATAGTGTAGGTTCAACGATATTGGTGAATAATGAACCTATTGCTGCCAATCCAGTTAAAAACATTCCCTTAAATGTAACACTTACGGGTACCCAAACGCTTATTGTACGTTTCTATTCATCTGGAAATAACTGGAATGGAGGTTGGAGAATCAAGGCCAACACTTTGAAGTTGACCGAAGAACAGGCGACTGTGCCGGTTGCAAACAACGATTCTTATTCTGTGTATAAAAATACTAGTGCAAATCTGGATGTATTGTCCAATGATACTTCAGGTTCGGCCATCACAGGTATTACAATAACCCAACAACCTACACACGGAACTGTAACAGCAAACGGAATTACAAATATAACCTACGTACCATCAACAGGTTATGATGGTACAGATTCTTTCAAATACAAAGCGGTGAATGCCGCAGGCTCATCAAATGAGGCTACTGTAAGTATCAATGTAGTGACAGCTGTACCGGTTGCAAATAATGATTCCTTTACTGCTTACAAAAATAACGAATCGGATTTCAATATTTTAAGTAATGATACCTCGGTGTTGGCTATCGATGGAGTAACTGTTACCCAACAGCCTGCACACGGAACATTAACTGTAAATGGAACCACAAGTGTAACATATAAACCGGAGACAGGATATACCGGGTCCGATTCTTTTAAATACAGGGCAAGTAATTCTACTGGTTTGTCAAATGAGGCTGCTGTTAGCATCAGTGTTGTAGAAAATGTAAATACGCCTTTGACAAGATGGAATAATTCCAATTTTACAGCCAGTGTTTATAATACACATATTAACGTTGGGAATATAACATCTACAGTAAACCAGTCATACGTTTCAAATATCAGTATCAGTGGGTATAATGCGTTTCAGACTAGCGGTTGGCCAGATAAAAATGCTGTCACGGTAGATAAGTCAAAATATATCCAGTTCACGATCAGTCCGAAAAATGGTTATAAACTGAATTTATCTGAGTTCAACTTCCTATGTATGACACAAGGGGGAGATGCTAAGATCAAAATAGATTACTCTCTTAACAGTAATTTTACAACGTTTTTTAATGTTTTGCCGGAGACCACGGTTACAGGGACAGGTCCAAATACAATCTCTTTGACCAATTTCTCAAAACCGATTGCGACAGATGGACAGGTCGTATATCTGAGGGTCTATGTTTATGATACTTGGAATGCTTTCCAGATTCTTTTGAAAAATGGGGACAACGTAGGGCCTGCATTTATCGGAAATGTTGAGTTCAGTTCAACAGCACCTATAGCATATGATGATAATGTGGCAAATATTGTTAATAATGATATTGATATTAATGTACTTATCAATGATGATTACAGCAACAAGATCAATTCTTTGACATTTACTCAGCCATCTCACGGAAGCGCAACGCTTAATGCGGATAAAAGCATCAATTATGTGCCGGCAAAAGACTATATTGGTGCAGACGCTTTCACATATTACATTACAAACGAATATGGTGTTTCCAATTCGGCAACGGTAATTATCAATAACGGACCGAATGTTACTTCACCACTTATCAGATGGGATAATACTAATTTTACTGCAACTTCGTTTCAATCATTCATAAATTCTACAACAGTTACGGGAAATGGTGGTACAGGAATAACAGTAGGAGGAGAGACCAACCCTAAAGTTTTTTATGTGGAAACTCAGAGTGGTCAGGACAATACAAATTTTAATTCATCCAGATATATCCAGTTTGTATTAGAGAATAACAGCACAAATAAAACTATTGAGCCAAAAACATTTGATTATTATGCAAGCGGGACGAATAACTCGAAATATGAAATAAGATACTCCAAAACAGCAGATTTTTCAAGTGGTGTAGTGGTTATGGCCACAGGCACCGTTCCTACTGCTTACACTGCGCAGAACTTTTCATTCGATAATGGATTCAAATTAGCACCAGGTGAAAAAGTTTATATTAGACTATATCTTTACAATACCTACTATGTTCAATATAAAATGCAGTTTATCACTGGAGGATTAGGCCCTGAGATTGGAGGGATATACTATAATTTAATTAATACTTCAAATGATACAATATGGCTAAATCCAGCTGATCCACATTGGAGCAATGGAACGCCTAATGCTACTAAAAATGCAATCATTGATACAGATTATGACACAAACACTTATGGCAATTTTGTAAGTAGCAATCTTACCGTAAATACCGGAGGAACGCTTACTATCAATACCGGAGGATATGTCACTGTAAATGGACAAATTCTGAACAATGCTTCTGCTACGGGTTTTGTGATTGAAAACAATGCCAATTTATTACAAAATGGAACAGCGGCCAACACGGGAAACATCACTGTGAAAAAACAAGCGGTCATACCAAAAATGGGCTATAATTATTGGTCATCACCAGTTTCCGGACAGAATCTTTACCAGTTCTCAGATGGTTATAACCAGGCTAATGGAGGCACTGGAACAGGAACACCTTGGAATAGATTTTATATTTACAATGAAGCTACTGACTATTTTGTGACATCAATCACAGCAGAGAATATCGCACTAAACTCTTCATCCACTTTCTTGCCTGCAAGAGGATATGCGATACGCGGTAAAAATAGCTTCCCGGATAATGTTACTGTTACCACAACACCATCCCAATTCCAATTTGTAGGAACACCACAAAATGGAGATATCAATTCATATGACCTTAGATGGAGTGGTGCTACAAAAGGCTATAACATGGTAGGGAATCCATATCCATCCAACATTAGCTTTGATGATTTCTATGAGCACAACAAAACTAAGGTAAATGGGACAGCCTATTTCTGGACCAACAATGATGGGCAGATCACGTCTCAGCAAAGCACTAATTACAGTGGGAATAATTATGCGATCCTGAATTCTACAGGTGGTGCTTCGGCAACATATTTTGGATATAACAATAGAAAACCAAATGGGAACATTGCCGTAGGACAAGGTTTTATAATTCAGGCAAAAGAAGCCGGCAAAGGTCAGCCGCTTAACTTTACGAACTCAATGAGAACTCCTGATATTGCGAATTATTATAACAGGGGCGCCCAGAAAAATAGATTCTGGCTGGAGTTCAAATCACCGACAGATGTGAACAACGAAATTCTGATAGGATATATTAACAACGCAACGAATGCTTTTGATGTAGATTATGATGCAGACTTGTTGGCGATAGGAAGTGACTCTTTCTGGAGTATCTTGGACAGTCATAAACTGGCTATACAATCAAAAGATCCTACTTTCAACTTAGATGATATTACAAAGATCGGATTCAAAGCTGCAGTTTCAGGAAACTACACGATTTCTTTGACTGATAAAGACGGGATATTCAAAGATACTCAGTCAGTATATTTGAAGGACAAATATCTTAATAAAATTGTTAGCGTAACCGATGGGTCTTATATTTTCTACACCAATTCCGGACAGTATGAAGATAGATTCGAGATTGTCTACAGGTCGTCTGTAACACTTGGAACTAATGATGATATATTAAAAGGTATCATTGTTACAAAAGACAATCAGAACTTCGTTGTGAGGTCAGATGATAATATTGATGAAGTTGATCTTTATGACTTGGCCGGAAGGTTGTTGTTCAACACCCAAAATGCCAAGAAAGAAGTATTGATAAACAAAACAAACCTTGCAGAAGGGGTGTATGTCATCAAAGTAAAATCGGGTAACAAAGTGGTTACCAAAAAAGTCTTGAGATAACACAATTTACATATATAACTTTCAAATCACTGGGGTATGGTTCCGATCAACCTCGGTGATTTTTTATTTATATGAACAGAATATTCAAATCTTTTCATAATTTCGCCTTATGTCTTTAGATTTAATTTTAAAATATTTCCCCGATATTACCAGCGAGCAAAAAAATCAATTTGCAGGACTCGAAACTTTGTACAAAGATTGGAATGAGAAAATCAATGTGATTTCCAGAAAAGATACCGATAGTCTTTATGAAAAACACATTCTACATTCCTTGGGAATAGCAAAAGTGATGGAGTTTGCAGACGGGACCAAGGTTTTGGATATCGGAACAGGCGGAGGTTTTCCGGGGATTCCGTTGGCTATTTTATTCCCAAACGTCCGGTTCACCCTGGTAGATAGTATCGGAAAAAAAATAACAGTAGTGAAGGGGGTGGCCGAAAGCCTTGGCCTGAAAAATGTTACAGCTTATCATATGAGAGCAGAACAGTTGAAAGAAAAGTTCCATTTTGTCGTCAGCAGAGCTGTTACACAAATGCCGGTTTTTTTAACTTGGTTGAGAGGGAAATTTGAAAAAGAACAATTCAATCCGAAGCATAACGGCATTCTTTATCTCAAAGGTGGCGATTTGGCAGAGGAGCTTGCCGGATTGAGATGCGAGATCTTCAGTCTTAAAAATTATTTTGAAGGCGAATTTTTTGATACAAAAAAAGTGGTTTACCTATCAAAGGGTAATTTTAATAACTAAATAAAGAAACGATTATGAAGAATGTATTTATTTTATCAATGTTGACCTTGTTTTCAGCATTGGTTATGTCTTGTAATGACAACGACGATTACACAGAGATCACGAATGTTTATGCAACCAAGATTGACAGTGTCCAGATTCCGATGGATACAATGGCGCTTGGCGTTACGCAGGAGATGAAGCTGTATTCCACATTTACGAAAGCTTGCGAAGGAATTTACAGCTACGATTATCAATATACCAACGATTCTGTCAGAACGGTCGCTAATTTTGCCTTCAAAACGAATGATGTTTGCGGAGACGGAACTTATGTAGATGGTAGCAGAGTTAATTTTAAACCTACAAAGACAGGGACTTACACATTCAAATTTTGGACTGGAAAAGATACAGCAGGCTCCAACACTTTCTTGGAGAGAAAAGTGGTTGTTGAATAATTTTTTAGAAGCTTGATCCCGCTTTCCACTCATACTCCTCGCGCCCGGGCTTTTCCCAAAGCGTGCTGTGGGGTAACCGTTGCAATCGGGGCTATAAACTTTGTCTTCGAATCGAACGTCAGACAAAAAAACAAGATTTGTCATTCCATAAGGATCTTAACGTGAATCTGCAAAATCAAATTGATCAGCGAGAAAATAGACTGAAACATTAAGTAAATCCAATAAAAATAATTAAATTGAGCCTTTAAGTTTTTAAAGGCTTTTTTATGCAGTTTCTTCAGAAGATCATTTCAGAATTATTAGAAAACCAACAGGATATTTCCAATTTGGACATTGTCTTGCCCGGAAAAAGACCAATGGTTTTCATCAAGAGAATCCTGAAAGAAAAGCATTACGAAGGACTTTTGTCCAACTTCGTTACAATAGATGAACTCATAGCAGAATTATCAGAAAATATAGAAATCAAAGGAATCGCACTTTGGTTGTTTGCATTTCGTATTTATAATAGGATTGATGCTTCCGAAGATTTTTCTGGTTTTCTGAAATGGTTTCCGACTTTGCAGAAAGATTGGGATGATATGATGAAATTCTCAGACGATGATCAGAAAATTCTTTTGTGGATGCTGGACGAAGAACGGATCAAAAACTGGGGCGAAAATCTTGGAGATGGTGACAACCCAAGAAAACGGAACCTCAATTTCTGGCGAAAGATGAACGAGTTTCTTCCACTTCTGAAATCAGACCTTGAAAAGGAAAATCTCGCCACTTCCGGAATGCTTTATCAGGAAGCTTTTTCCAAGATTGAGAACTTTGCCAGACAAACCGATCGCCAATTTGTATTCTGTGGATTCAATGCACTATCAAGAGTGGAAGAGCAATTGGTAAGACAGCTTTTGCAATGGAACAAAGCGGAAACGTATTTCCAAGCCGACCAATATTATATTGATGACGAAAGACAGGAATCCGGAAAATTCCTGCGAGAAACGTTGAAGTGGAAAGAATTTAATGACAGTCGGGATTTTAAATGGATTGAAAATCAGTTCAGGCAACCAAAAAATATCAAAACCTACGAAGTTTCCGGAAACATTGTTCAAGCAAAATTCCTTCCCGAGATCTTGAAAAAAATCCCGAAAGAAGAATTGTCGGAAACTGCTTTGGTATTGCTCGATGAGAACCTTTTACCAGCCGTTTTAGATAGTCTGAGTGTTGTTGAAAGTGTGAACATCACCATGGGATTTCCATTGAAGAACTTATCGTTTAGTAATGCAATTAAAAAACTGTTCTATCTTCAGAAACAACAGGAAAAAAAATCATCTAGCTATTATTACGCCGATGTTTTACCGATCCTGGAAGAATTACCAAATGATGAAAAAGATTCTGAAGTGATCAGGAATTTTATCGCAGCGATAGAAGAAAGAAACATCGTTTATATTTCTAAAACTTTGCTACGGGAATTACTTGGAAACCTTAGTTATTTCCAGCTTTTGCAAAAACCGGAAAACTATCAGACATTTTTAGACTTATTGATTAAGTTCTGTTACGAGCTCAAATTCAAAGAACTGGATGATATTCAGTATGAGAATATTGCGTTGTTTGAAAACGTTTTCAAGATCATCAAAAATCAATTACTGCCTTATCAGATTGATGTCAAAATAGAGACTCTGGAGGTTCTGATCAATCAATTGGTTAATTCAGAAAGTATTGATTTTGTGGGAGAACCGTTGGCAGGATTCCAGATCATGGGGCTTTTGGAAACACGTCTTCTAAACTTCAAGAATATCATATTGTTATCTGTAAATGAAGGAAAATTACCGTTGGGAAATACTCAAAACACTTACATTCCGTTTGATGTCCGAAAGAATTTTGGACTGAATACTTTCCTGGAAAATGACAGTATTTATGCTTATCACTTTTACCGATTGATTCAGAATTCGGAAAATGTTTATTTGCTTTATAATGCTTTGAGTTCAGGCGTTAACACAGGCGAAAAAAGCCGTTTCATCACACAATTGGAAATGGAAAGTCCACACAAGATAGAACATATCATCATCGAGAATTCTTCAGAACCAATTGCTCAGGAATTGATGAAGATTGAAAAAAATGATGAGGTGATGCGGCTTCTGAACGAATGGAAAAACCGGGTTTCTGCTTCTCATCTCGTGAGTTATCTTTATAACCCGATTGATTTCTATCTGAATCAACTTCTTAAAACCAGGGAAACCACCGAAATAGAAGAAGAACTTTCGCAAAGAAACTATGGAAACCTGGTCCATTTTGCTTTGCAGTTTTTACACGAACCGGTAAAAGGTAGAATATTGTCGGTTTACGATCTGGAAAATTTGCTTCAACAAGCAGATTCAGCAATAGATTTTGCAATTGAAAAGCTAAAGCACCAGCCCGAATTCTACGACCGCGGAATGAATTATATCCACAAAGAAATTGCCAAAAGGGTAGTGCGCAATATTGTAGAGTATGATTTGGAACTGGTGAAAAATGGTTCTGCTTTGGAAATCCTGGATTTGGAAAAAGAAATCAACTGTGATTTTTTCCTGGATGAAAATCAAAACGATAAAATCAGTTTTTATGGTTTCATTGATAGAATCGACAGGCTGGACGGAATCACCAGGGTCATTGATTATAAAACAGCAAAACCAAAAAATTTAACGATCAACTTAGGAAAAAACAAACAGGAAAAACTCCCGGAATTATTCTTTCGAGACGATTACAAACAGGCTTTACAACTTTCAATTTACAAATACTGCATCACCAATTCTCTTGATATAAAACCGGAAAATGTAGAAACTGCGATTTGGTCTTTTGCAGAAGTCAATGATGGTCCACAAAACCTCAATTTCATTGATATCGAAGATAACGAAGTGGAGGATTCTATCAGAAACCTAATTTTTGAGATTCTGAATCCTGAGATTCCGTTCGAAGAAAAGCAAAAAGTGATTTGGTAATCTCAGCACATAGACATGATCTTTGTCATTCCGTAGGAATCTAAACTTAGCTGTTGAGATTCATTCTTACGGAATGACAATAAAGATGTTGTAATTACGGTTGACTTTTTAACTTCAAATCCCTCAATTTTTCTCTAACTTTCTTCATGAAATCAGAACCTGGGTCTTCTTTGCCTGTGAAGTATTTTGGGTCGGTTTCTTTCCAGAGTTCAGAATTCCTGAAAACTCCATATTCCGAATGTCCGATAAGGTATTCAACCGGATATTTTTTCACAAGATATTTGACTAATTCTGCGTTGGCTTCAACTTGTTTGTCGGTCAAAGGCTGAGATTTGCTCCCGATATTTTCTACGCCGATAGCACAATGATTAAGACCGATTGTATGCCTTGCGAATAGTTCCGGGTCAACCAGCTGATAAACGGTTCCGTCCCTATCCACCAGAAAATGTGCAGAAACATTCAGTGAGCTTTGCTTTTTGAGCGTTGCTCGTTGATTTTCTAAATATAAATTATTAAAATATCTGAAATTTGATTCGATCGTTCCGCCGGCGGTGTAATGTAGGACAATGATCTTCGGCGTGATGTTTGGGGTTTTCTGAATCAGATTGTGATGCTCTTTCATATAATCCAGACTCAGCTTCATTCTTTCCTTGGAATAACCAATCGGTTTTTGAATGATTTTAAGGTTTTGAGCCTGCAAAAGAAAGCAAAAGCTGAAAAATAATATTTGAAAAAATCTGGTCATAACTATTTTTAAACCACAAAAGTCACAAAAGTTTTTCATTTATCAATCATCATTGATAAACATAATGTCCCGTGATTGTCCAACTGAAAAGACAATCTTCCAAAACTTGTCCCGCGCCGATATTATGCGAGATCAAATACCGTTTACCATCTGCTGATTTTTTATTCACAACAATGCCGATATGCGTCAGATTTTTAGGTAGATCCCAAGTGACGATATCGCCAGGAACGTAATCTTTAGCATCATTAGTGATCGGTTTCACCTTCCCGAATCTCGAAAAGAAAACCATCAGGTTGGGAACCCGTCTGTGGTCGATATTGGTATCAGTTTTCTTTAATCCCCATTTCTTTGGATATTTGGAGAAATTCTTCGCCATATCTTCATGAACTTCTTTCTGCAAATCGATTCCTAACGCTCTGTAAGCTCTTATGACAACATCCGTACAAACACCTTTTCCAGCAGGAATATCGCCATTCGGATATTTCAAAACGAAATAGGTTGGGTCATAAACCACTTTATCTTTTGTCAGCTCAATAGCAGCATTGGAAAGTTTTGTCTGAAAGTTTTGTCTGAAAGTTTTGTCCAAAAATGGTGATAGAAACAAAGAAAAGAATTGCAAAGTATTTTTTCATATTAAGTTTTTTGAAACCACAAAATTCACAAAAGATTTATTCTTTGTTTTTGTGACTTTTGTGGTTTATATCTGAACGAAAAAACCTGCGAAAATATTCCGCAGGTTTTGTTAAAAATATATAAGATCGATTTGGTCTTATCCAAAGGCATTGATTCCGGTAATGTCCATCCCGGTGATCAGCAGATGGATGTCATGTGTTCCTTCGTAGGTGATCACAGACTCCAGGTTGGCAGCGTGGCGCATCATCGGGAATTCGCCCATGATGCCCATTCCGCCAAGCATCTGACGGGATTCTCTGGCAATATCGATGGCCATTTTCACATTGTTTCTTTTTGCCATAGAGATTTGTGCAGGCGAAGCTTTATGCGCATTTTTAAGATTCCCTAATTGCAGGCAAAGTAATTGCGCCTTGGTGATCTCTGTCAAAAATTCGGCTAATTTCTTTTGCTGAAGCTGGAAAGAAGCAATCGGTTTCCCGAATTGTTTTCTCTCCTTAGTGTATTGAACCGCTGTACAATAACAATCCATTGCAGCACCAATTACACCCCACGAAATCCCATATCTTGCTGAATTAAGACAAGACAAAGGTCCTTTCAAACCTTCAACATTTGGTAGAAGGTTTTCTTTCGGAACTTTCACATTGTTGAAAACCAATTCTCCTGTTTTGGACGCTCTCAGGCTCCATTTGTTATGAGTAGTAGGTGTCGTAAAACCTTCCATTCCACGCTCCAGGATCATCCCTCGTACTTTTCCGTCTTCGCCTTTTGCCCAGACTACGGCAATATCTGCAACAGGGGAGTTGGTGATCCACATTTTTGCACCGTTCAAAAGATAATGGTCGCCCTGGTCTGTGAATTTGGATTCCATTGATGATGGGTCGGAACCATGGTTAGGCTCTGTCAAACCAAAACATCCAATTATATCACCGGAAGCCAGTTTGGGAAGGTATTTTCTTTTTTGTTCCTCAGAACCGTACTCGAAAATCGGGAACATCACCAAAGAAGACTGCACAGAAGCCGCAGAACGCACTGCCGAATCGCCTCTTTCCAATTCCTGCATGATGAGTCCATAAGAAATCTGGTCTAATCCCGGACCGCCATATTCCTCAGGAATGTATGGGCCAAGCGCACCGATATTTCCCAATTCTTTCATCAATCCCGGGATATCGGTATGATTTTGCGCTGCTTCATCGATCTTGGGCATCACAAAACTCTCCACCCAGCTTCTTACAGAATCGCGGATAAGCTTGTGTTCTTCGGTCAAAAGAGCGTCTATGGAATAGTAATCTGGTATGCTTGTTAACGGGTAATATGACATTATTTTTGTTTTGCCTAAAAATAAAGCTTTTCCTGAATTACCAAAATAGATTGTTAACAAATAATTCATTTTCTGAAAAACGTCATAATTGTGTCATTCTATCCTAATAATAAACTTCCAAACAAATTGGAGTTTTCCTTTTATTTCTTATTCAAATCTTTATCAATCTGCTTTTCTGCATTTTCGGCTTTCTTTTCCTGAGCGCGTTTTTCTTTTCGCTGTTGTGCTCTGGATTTTTTCTCAGCTCGTTTTTCTTCACGGATAACTTTATTGGATTTTTGGTTATATAAAGCTTCCAAAATGCCTTGTCCGGTTTTGCTGAAGATCTTGATCTTCGGTTTCTCGTGCGTTCCTGTCACAACAATCGGGAACCCGATCCATCCTGCGGGGGGTAAACCAACTCTCACACGGAAATCCAGCAGGCCGTTGAAACTCGTGGTTCCGCTAATTGTAGGTCGCAGAATAGAAACTTTGAAGGTAAAAGGCTCTACATGGATCAGATTATTGTTGATGCTTGTTTTGATATCAACGCCTTTCATATCCGGATTGTCAAATGCATTCGCACCAATATTATCGCCAATGGTCGAAAGCATTTTCAGGTTTTTGACTTCCACATCTCTCAGGTTTACGTTTCCGCCACCTTCCAATGACGGATAGATAGGTTTCATATTACTGTCAAAATCACCTTTCAGTTTGTAATCCAAAGAGACGATACCTTTTACATTTTTCGCGGCGGTTGCCATCTCACGTACCATGTCGATCTCTTTGTAAGCCCTCTGAACATCGAAGTTGTCGACTTTTAGAGCTACATCGTAGTTGGCGGTGATGGGGGATTCGTTCTGATATCTTGCATCGATTCCCATTCGACTTCCGATGATATCGAATGTGGTGTTTTTTAAATAAATTTCACCTTTGCTCACAGAAGCCAAACCAACCAGATTATTCAGCCCAAGTCCTTTGAATTCTACTTTTTTAGCACTGGCTTCCAAAGAAACATCAAGATTGTTTGGGACGATCACAACGCCACTGCTTTTCGGATGTTCTTCTTTGGCATATTCCACGTCCATTGATTTGTCTTTATTATCGCCTTCTTTCAATGCCATAAACTCATCCACCAAAATATAATTGGATTTCAGATGAAATCTACCGTGCAACGTCCCTTTTCTTTCAATGAAATAATTGATGGTGTTCAGCAGGTAACCGTTGAGTGAATAATCGGATTTTCCGTAATTGCCATAGAATCGCCTGAACCACATTTTCTCATTTTCAAATTCGAAATTCCCTTCTTTGATATAGAATGATTTCGGAAGATATTCGGTTGTGGCTTTGATGTTTTTCAAGATGAGATTTCCGCGGTTATCAAGCTTCGCATATTGTCCGGATGTCGCATAACTCTGGCGGCCGTTCAGCGATAGGTTCGCCATGATCAGGCCGCTGACGTCCAAGCCTTCTTTCTTGAAAACCTTATAGATTCTGCCTACATTCAAAGTTCCCTTTGCTCGGACTTTGTATAACAGATCCTCAAAATCCTGCAGATCTGCATTCACGAAAACCGGATTACCTTCAAAATCAAATTTGAAAGGGTCGAGTTTCACGCCCAGACTTTTGAAAGTCCCATCCTTATTATGAATGTTTGCTAAAATATTGATATTCTGAATCGGGTTTGGATAATAGTTGGTCTTAAGCCAACCATTTTTCAGATTGAAATAGCCTTTCGTTCTCGGGAATAGTTTTTTATCCAGATTAAAGATTCCATTCGATTGAATATCCGTATTCATCAGACCTTTCAATTCAATATCTTTTAAACCCAATGCGGCGTCCAAAGTTGCCAGGTCAACCGCACCTTTTATATTGGCATTCACTTTCATCTCGTTCAATCCCTGTGTTTTTACAACTGCACGAAAGCTGTTATTCTTGCCCAGATCAAAACTCAAAGTTCTCAGGTCGAGTAGGAGTTTCTCGGTATCCAGCGAAGGTAAATCTATATTCAGGTCCATATTAAGATTGTTCATCGGAACTGGTGCGTTGCTGTTGGAAACCGAACCTTTGTCTACTTTCAGACTTGCTTTCAAATCAGGTTTCAGATTTTTTGGTTCACTGAAACGTCCTTTCAGGCTGAAAAACAAATCACTTTTTCCCTCGATTTTTGTGTCCTTTACCCAACCCAGATATTGTGGAGGCAAAACCGACAACATGTCTTTGATCGTCGTTTTCTCGGAAGCTGCATTGATATTTAGATTATAGCCATCTTTCAAAATGCTCACAAAACCAGTGAATTTCAAGGGAAGCTCATTGATTCTCAATTCGTTTTTTCTTAGGACAAATGTCAATGCATTCGTATTGATTCTTGTGATCAGATCAGCGTGTAAAGTTTTCTGCTGTGCGTACCAGATCCGATTCAGCGCAAAATCAACTTTATCAATATCCAGATCTGTTTCCAAATCGAAGATATCTTCACTTAATCCTCCTTTTCCCGTATAATTCAAGCCTTTTGTCTTGAGCAGAACATTTGCAGCGTGGTCATTATACTTGATATTCCAGTTTTTCAATTTGATCAAATCCAATTTGATAGATGCGCCAGCTTCGGTGGTATCTTTTGGTTTTTCTGACGGTTTTGAAACGTAAACGTTGTAATTGGCCTGACCTTTAGAATTAACAAAAACATTGGCTATGGCATCATTCACATAAATTTCATCAATCTTGATTTCACCATCGAAAATCAGGTTTTTCAAGTTGATTCCGGCTGCAACTTCTTTTGCTGCAAGCAAAGTATCCTGTTCAAAAGGCTTGGAGCCTTTCAGTATGAAATCGTCCACGGAAACTGTTAGAGAAGGGAAGTGACGGAAAAAAGTAAGATGTGTCTTCTTGTAATCCAATTCTCCGGCAAGATGTTTATTGGCAAAGATCTTAACCTGCTGAGAAATGGTTCCCGGAAATAAAATCGGGATAATGAACATTAAAAATAAGATAGAAGCGATGGTAATTCCCAGCCATTTTAATATTTTCAGCAATATCGTTTTTACATTAACCGCACTCATAAACTTGAATTTTTCGGAATAATTCAAAGATTGTGCTAAAACATATTTCAAAGAAAATCCTTCCTGAAAATTTTAAGAAGGATTATACGTTATGTAATAGTTTTTTATCGCAAAGGCACAAAAATTAATTTTACTTTATTTATGTCAAGTCGCAAAGAAAATCATGGATTTTTAATTTTTAATGAAGTTAAAAACTTGTGCCTTGAGTATAATTGATTTTAATAAATGATTTGTGTCTTTGTGTTATAAAATAATATTTAAAGATATTTTTCAATAATTGGAATTGCAATTTCGGCCATTATTCCGTAGCCTTTTTCGTTTGGATGAACACCATCCTGGGAAAGCAAAATCTCTTTGTCCTGCAAAAAAGCTGAATGAAAATCAATATAACTTAATGAGCTTTCATTAGCAATGTCTTTAAGGATTTGATTATAAATCAAAACATCTTCATTGGTTCTCACTTTTCCGGTTGGAGAAACTTTGGAATCGATGCTTTCTGAAACAGGAAGAATACTTACCAAATAAATGTCGCTGGAATATTGCTTAGCATTTTGAATTGCATTTTCGATATTAATTCTGAATTTTTCAGGACTTACCAATTGGATTCCATCTTTTGAAGCCAAATCATTGGCGCCGTAACCTATGAAAATGATGTTTCCATCAGTAGAATTTCTTGCTTTCATTTCGTGAGGCATTCTTGCAACCAAACCTTCCGTTGTCTCGCCACCGATTCCCAGATTGAAAAGAATCAATTCGTTGCTGCCCTCATTATATTTCTGCAAAGCATATCGTTTCAGAATATCGACCCAGCCTCCAAAAACGCCATCGTATTCTCCGTATGTGATGCTGTCTCCGAAGAATAATCCGTACCTCATTTTTTTCATCTTATCTAAATTTCAAATATTGATCTAATCCAAAATTAGTCTAATATTTTTGTGCGATTCTATGATTTCAATTAAAATTTCGAATAAAGTTTGCCCGCTTCCATCAATCAAATCATCCAGTTTTTGTTGAATCAATTTGACATTGAAAGGTTTGCCTCGTCTGATTTTATTTTCATAAAATTCCTTGGTCAAATCAAAACCTAAATCCTCTTTTGATTTCTGAGAATCTTTCCAAGTAATATCAGAATCAACACTATAAAGAATATCATCAAAACCATCCAAAGTCCCCACTTTCCAATCTTCATCCTTCATGAAAAGTCGAGAAACTTCTTTATAAAAACCTTCCAAATCTGAAAAATGACCGCCATGTATGACAGTCATTTTTTTATTATTGATTTCGTTCTTCATTTAATTATTTCCTTAGATAGATATTTCCATATTTGGATTCAAGACTATACTGCGGTCCGTTTCCTAATGTTGTAGTCACTAAGGTATGAAAATCATCCGAATCTTTTCCGGCAAATTTGGTTTCCAAATTTGAATAGATTTGTCCATAATAGGTTTCAGCAGAGAGTTTTCCTATGTTTTTGATTGTAGCATCGATTCCTCCATAAGTTGCATTAACATTGATCTCTCCACCGAAATTTTTGACTTCTACCAATCCATATTTGGCTTCAATTTGAGTTTTAAGAGATTTTGGAACTTTGATCTCCAATTCAATATCAATGTCGACACCATTGGACATCGTGTTGAAAGTGACACCGTTGGTTTTACAGTATTGCTGATAATCTTCTTTGGTTTTAAATGTCAGTTTCTCATTTCCCTTATGAACCGTAATTCTACGTGGAATGTTGTCTATTCCGGAAACGCTGCCTTCGATGATAAGAGAATTTCCTTCCTTCGATTCTTTGACTTGAAAAGCATCATTATTTTCATTGTCATTGATGTTTACAGTTCCCGAAATCTGAACTTCATCTTTGTCCCAGGTGCTTATTTTAATCAATTGAGGATAATCGAATTTCAAAGAGATGTTCTGATATTTAGTTGCAGGAAAGCTTTTGTTGATCTGTGTTTGTGCTGTAATCAATCCGAAAACGAGAGTCATTACAAAAATTACCAGCCTTTTCATTTTGCTCTCAAATAAATTTTACTGTAATCTGAACGAACTTCTACATCCGTTCCACCGCCATTCACTTTTCCGACAAGGTCATTACCAAAACGGATTAAATCATCGTCTGTTTTCTTCTCTTGCTCAATTTTAAAATCCGGAGAAATATAGATTTCACCATACGAAGTTGTCGCTTTAAGGTTGGCTTTTACCGATTTTGGGAGGCTGACATCTGTATGTCCATAAACCGAAATAATGGATAAAGGACCTTTCACATTTTGGCTGAAAACTGCTTCTATATTTCCATAGATAGATTTCACCGTTGCGGGTCCGGTAATATTTTCTAACTGAACATTGTTGTAAGTGGAGGCGATCTCAATCTCATTTTGCATATTTCTGAAAACAACATTTCCTCCATATTGGGACTGATGCTTGAAGGAAACAATCACATTCTCCGGAACTAATATTTTTATGGATGGAGACGAGATTTTTTTCAATGGATTAACTTCCAAAATGCCGTCTTTTTCAGAAACATTGATTCCGAGTCCGGTGTTGTCTATAAGTCCTAAAGCATTGACTGCCTGCAGTCCTTCTGCGCGTTTGTCTTCCGCAGGCGTTTTACCTTCCAAGGAGAAAATGATCTCATTTCCTTTGTAACCTTCAACCGTTACTTTTCCAAGATTGATTAATAATTTTCCTTTGTTTTTATTGACTTTGTATGTCTTTGGGTTTTCTTTTGTTGTAGTTGCTTGAGTTGGGTTTTCCTGCGCCTGGAAGGAAACTGTCATCAAAGCAAACATGATCAAATATATCTTTTTCATTGTATTTAATTTGTTAATAATTAATAAGTTATTTATATAAAAGCTTTAATATTTCATTAGAACAGCATAGGCTTCGTCTTTCACAAAATCTACTGTTGTAGGGTCTTGAGCGAGTATCAAAAGTCTTGTGTTAACTTCTGGGCTCAACTCCGATGATTGCTTTTCTGCCAAAAAGGTAATCAATTCTTTCTGTACCATCGGGTCATTTTGTTGAATAAAAATTTGTTGAATCCTATCTATTACAACCGGATTCCGTCTTTGTATTTCCAAAGCTGAGACAGCGGCCAATCTTACATTGGTATTTTCATCTGAGATAGCTTTCTCAGAAAGTAGATCAATTATTTTTGAATCATAATTGGATAAATTCCTGACCAAAGTAATCCCTTGTAATCTGGAACTTGCGGAAAATTCATTATTCATCAATTCTATGGCGTTGGCTTTGTCAGAATGATTTTCATCTTCAGTATTGTAATTCTCCTCAGCAAAAGTTTGATTGTCTATTGATTGTTTTGGATAATCAGAACTGTTATGTGCAAGGATTTTTTTATCGTTTTGTTTTATTTCAGGCTGTTTTTTTATTGTTTCTAATCCATTTTTAGGAATTGAAGTATCAGTTAGAATTTCATCTTCTTTTTTCGGAATTTGCTTTGTTGCTAAAACTGTATTATCGATTTCTTTTTCTTGCCATAAATTAAAGATACCTAAGCTTAAAATAACTACAACAGAAGCAGCGATTGCCCAATTTTTCAATGAAAATATCGAACGTGTTTTCCCAATAGATGGAGTAGAGCTATCCAGCTTGGACATTATTTTGTCAAACATTTCGTCAGGAACTTCGAGATTGTCAAATTCATCTCGATGGTCGTTGATATATTTTTTAAGCGAATCTTTCATATGCAGATACTTATTGTTTTTTAAAGGTCATATGTTATCGCCCTATCTTATAGGTTTTTGTGTAATCATTTTTGGTTAATGGCGATTTCATTGTGTTGTTTTGGGTTTAATTTGTCAAAAATTTTCTTTTTAGCACGGTGATAATAACTTCTTACGGTTCCGTGCGGTATATTTAAAATCCTTGCTATTTCTTCCTGCGGCATTTCCTCGAATAAATAAAGATTGACGATCGTTCTGGTCTGCAAAGGAAATTCAGCGATAATATTCTGAAGCTCTTTTACACGAGATTCCATAGCCAATTTTGCTTCCAACTCGTCATCTTCTATGTCCAATATTTTATCATCTTCAATTTCTGTAAAATAGATTTTATTCTTTCGAAGATAATTTAGCGATTGATTGATGGCGATTCGCTTGATCCAACCTCCGAAACTATCTACATTTTTCAGGGATTTGATCTCAGAAAACGCTTTCAAAAAAACTTCCTGAAGAATATCCTCCGCATCTTCTCTGTCATTTACAATACGATAGATGGAATTGAAAACAGCTTTAGAATAACGATGATAGAGTAGAGAATACCCCGAATTGTCCCCGGAACTGCACCGTTCCAACAATTCTTTGTCACTGATATTTTCTGTTCTTGTCTTCAAAAAGTTATTCGTTTTTTTCCGGTTCTATATAATAGACGCAAACCAATTACAAATGTTGCAGTTTTTCTATTTTTTCTCTGATTATTTTTTTTAATTAAGTAATGTAAAATAATTAAAGATGTATTTTGTGGATATTAACGACTGATCGTAAGTCTTTATCTTTGCTCTATTTTCTTTCATCTATTATTTTTCACAAGATTTGGTTTCAATAGGGATTTTAAAAATATCGATTTTTTCTTTTTCGGTCTTGTTGTACATCTCTTTGGCTTCTTTGCTGTCTACATTGATGCCGTGATAGACGTAAGTAAAAGTATTATTAGGAGAATTGAGATTAGCAAAAATCATCGATGGGTCTTTTTGGTATTTGCTCCAAAATGCTTCCCATTTTTTAGGTGTAAGGTTTACTTTGGTGTCGTAAGCATTACGTCCTTCAATATTATATTGTTCTTTTGTAAGCCCTTTGATTTCGAAAATAAAATTCTCTTCAGAATCAGATATTTTAAGAATAAGTCCGGGCAATCCAAAAAATTTGTAAGGTCCATCGCTAATTGGAATTTCATTGGTGAACCATGCGATCCATTTTCTGCCTCCAAAATACGTTTCAGCTTTCTGAATATTATAATTGAATAGTTTGCCTTTTTCCTGCTGGATTTTCCAAATTGGTTTACAGGTGTAAGTTGTCAAATATACTTTGTCGAAAAAGTTTTCTTCGGTAATTGTAGTCTGAGATCTCAAATCCTTAAAAATCAAAGGTTGTAATTTCCATTGTACCTTCGGGCTTGGAAAACTTCTGCTTCCTTCATCTACAAGCTTGGTTTTTATGGAGTCATACTTAAATTTCGCTAAAGCTTCGAAGTAAGAGTTCTCGTCATTTTTTAAAAGAACAGTTAATTCCGAATTATAATCTTTTGATTGTTCTTCTGTTTTCCATTTAAAATCGTAGATGATTTTATACGATTGTGAAAATATTGCAATGGAACTGATAAATGCAGATAAGCTTAATAATTGTTTAAGTTTCATATAATAGTTTTTGATGGGCTTGCTATTATTAAGATTCAGGAATTGAAAAAATGTTGCAATTTGTCAAATAAAAATGACCGCCATTTTAATAGCGGTCATTTTTTTATTTAATTGTTAAAAGCTGAAATCTTATTTGAAGTATTCCACTCCGTTTTTAAAGATATTGTGATAATTTGCGGTTGGAATATTTTTCATTAATCCTTCTGCAAAACGTTCCGGGTGTCCCATTCTACCGAATATTTTTCCATCTGGACTGGTCACACCTTCAATTCCGAACAATGAATTATTTGGATTGAACGGCATTCCGTGAGCAATATTTCCTTCTAAATCCAGATATTGTGTTGCGATTTGTCCGTTTTCATACAGCTTCTGGATTTCCGCTTCCGAAGCCATGAAACGACCTTCACCGTGAGAAATCGGAATTGTGAACACCTGATTCTTCATTCCTTTTAACCAAGGCGATTCGTCATTTACAACTTTTACATTCACCATCTGAGAAATATGTCTTCTGATGGCATTGTGAGCTAGAGTCGGAGAATTTTCATCCAGATCCTTGATTCTTCCGTAAGGCAGCAATCCTGATTTTACCAACGCCTGGAAACCGTTACAGATACCGATGATCATTCCGTCTCTATCCAATAACTCATGAACCGCATTTCTCATCTTTTCGTTTTTCAAAACGTTGACAATAAATTTTGCAGAACCGTCCGGCTCGTCACCTGCGGAAAACCCTCCGGAGAATGCCAAAATCTGGGACGTTTTGATTTCTTCAACCCAAGCATCAATGCTTTCATCAAGCAACTGATGATTGATATTGATCAAAGGCAAACTGTTGACGATTGCGCCTTCTTTTTGGAATGAATTCAGCGTATCATACTCGCAATTTGTTCCTGGGAAAACTGGAGCAAATACTTTTGGCTGAGCGATTCCGTGTTTTTTGATGATGATATTTCTTGGGTTGATCGAGTTTAATTTCTCATCCAATTCAACAATTATTTTCTCTTTTTCAACGGTTGGGAAAAGATTTTCAAATGTTCTTGTATTAGCTTCAAGTAATTTTTCGATTTTAAAACTAAATTTATTGATTTTCAGAGTATCCGAATTATTGACTTCACCAATTAATTGAAGTTCTACATTGCTTAATTCTTTGCTTGATTCAATGACAATACTTCCAATATTTTTTGTTAATAAAACATTCTCATCAGCAATATTTACATCAACACCTAATCTGTTTCCGAAACTCATTTTTGCCAATGCAACCGCAATACCGCCTTCTTTAACTGTCTTTACAGAAACGATTTTGCCAGCCTTGATATTCTCAAAGATGAATTCATAAATCGCTTTAAGTTTGTCGTAATTTGGAAGTCCGTTTTCCTGAGCGGTATGATTAAAGAAATAGATTTTATTTCCTGCCTGTTTAAATTCCGGAGAGATAATATTTTTCTTTTCTCCGTTTGCACAAGCGAAAGAAATCAACGTTGGCGGAACATTCAAATCCTGATATGTTCCACTCATTGAATCTTTTCCTCCGATGGCAGCTAAACCGAAATTAATCTGAGCATCATAAGCTCCTAACAAAGAAGCCAAAGGTTTACCCCATTTCTCAGGATTTTGACCCAATTTCTCAAAATATTCCTGGAAACTGAATCTGATATTTTTGTAATCGCCACCCATCGCAACGATTTTCGCAACACTTTCAACTACAGCATAAGAAGCTCCCAGCAAAGAATTCTGCTTAGAAATCTCTGCATCGAATCCCCAACTCGCCAACGAAACCGTCTCAATATTTTTTGCCCCGATAATTGGCAGTGTCTGAACGCTTCCTTCCATCAAAGTCTGTTGATATTTCCCACCTAAAGGCATCGCAACAGTCGTCGCACCGATCGATGAATCGAACATTTCCAACAAACCTTTTTGAGAAGCTACATTTTTATCACTTAATATTTTTAAGAAATTCTCTTCATTGAATGATGGAATTTCTTCTTTTACCTCATTAAGATAAGTAATTTTCACTTCCTGACTTTTTGAACAGCCATTTGTATTTAAAAACTCCCTTGAAAGGTCAACAATTTTATCACCTTTCCAGAACATCTGCATTCTTCCGGAATCCGTTACTTTTGCAACTTCAACAGCTACAATATTTTCAGCTTCACAGAATTTAATGAATTTTTCTTTATCTTTTGGTTCAACCACAACTGCCATTCTTTCCTGAGATTCAGAAATAGCCAGTTCGGTTCCGTTCAGACCTTCATATTTTAAAGGTAAAACATCTAGATTAACTTCCAAAGAATCAGCAATTTCACCGATCGCTACAGAAACACCACCTGCTCCGAAATCGTTTGATTTTTTAATCAATCTCGTTACTTCAGGATTTCTGAACAATCTCTGGATTTTTCTTTCTTCAACGGCATTTCCTTTCTGAACTTCAGAACTCATCGTGTGGATAGAAGTTTCGTCCTGTTCTTTTGAACTTCCGCTTGCTCCACCAACACCGTCACGACCTGTTGCACCACCTAAAATAATGATAGAATCACCAGCTTCAGGTTTTTCACGTCTTACCCAATCCACAGGAACCGCTCCGGCAACGAAACCTACTTCCATTCTTTTAGCTTTATAACCTTCATCATAGATTTCAGAAACCATCGTTGTTGCTAAACCGATTTGGTTACCGTAAGAAGAATACCCGTTTGCAGCCTGCTTTGTGATTGTTTTTTGAGGCAATTTCCCCGGTAAAGTTTTGTCAATAGATTCCAACACATCGGCTGCTCCTGTTAACCTCATCGCCTGGAAAACGAAAGAACGTCCAGACAAAGGATCTCTGATTGCACCTCCTAAACACGTCGAAGCTCCACCGAAAGGTTCAATTTCTGTCGGGTGATTGTGCGTTTCATTTTTGAATAATAAATACCACGGTTCTTTTTTACCATCGTATTCCGCTTCGATTTGGATCGTACAAGCATTGATTTCATCAGAAACCACAAGATTCTCCAAATTACCTGTTTTGTGGAAATATCTTCCGCAAACTGTCGCCAAATCCATCAAGGAAATCGGTTTCAATTCGCGTCCTAAGAATTTTCTTTTTTCGATATAATCATTGAAAATGGTTTCCAATATATGTTTAAACTGTCCTTCAAATTCAATATTTGACAATTCTGTTTCAAAAGTTGTGTGGCGACAGTGGTCACTCCAATAGGTGTCTAAAACTTTAAGCTCTGTTTCCGTAGGATTTCTCTGTTCAGATTTAAAATACTCCTGAATAAATTTCAAATCATCCAAACCTAAAGCAAAACCATGAGTATTATAAAATTGCTCTAATTCATCCGAATTAAACGAATTAAAATTTTCGTGAACAATTACTTTTGAAGGCGTTTCATCCGCAGGAATATCCAAAATGGTTAAATCTTTTTCCTGAGATTCTACTTTATTGATTAAAAGGTCTTTGATTTTAGCCAAATCAGATTTGGAAACACCTTCAAATTCAATCAATTTACCACTTCTTACTTTAGACTTCTCATTTTCAGTAAGTAAAGCGATACATTGTTGCGCAGAATCAGCACGCTGATCATATTGTCCCGGTAAAAATTCTAATGCGAAATGAATTCCCTGCGCAGGGTTTTCTTCGATTAAAATATCAGTAACCGGATCTACGAAAGTGCTGTTTACTACTTTTTCGAATTCACCATCATTTAATCCAAAAATATCGTAAATGTTATACACCTTTACGCTTTGGATAGACGGCACCACTGCTTTTACTTCATCAAAAATTTTTGGACTTTCAACATCGAAAATTCCTCTTTTTTCTACGAAAATTCTTTTGTTCATTTTATATTAGATTCAGGAACCGAAGTTCAGGATTTTATTAGATTTATTTTTTTATTCAGCGAATTGTTTTAAAAATTCGGGATACCAATCATCAATTTTCTTATCACGGTTTTCTGCACGAACTTTCAGCAGTTTGTCGGTGAATTCCTGCATTTTCGGAAAGCCTCTTTCTTTCATCACAGTGATGACACTCTGTTTAGTTTCAAGGAAACTTTTTTGGTCGTAATTGTCCTCACAGAACAAAACAAAGACGCCGTACGTCATATATTCGTCAAAAACTTTTACCGGATCTGGATACGCAGAAATGCCTTCAGTATTTTCGTCTGTCCAGATTTTCCGGTCTTTAAAATACTGATCAATAGCTTCTTTGTTCGCGATACTTGGTGCTTTTACATAATTGTGGTCAATCTCTGTAAACATCACTCTTGTATTGAACAGCTCGTTTTGAAGTTCCGAAAGTTTTTCAAAGTTATCGAGTGGTGGCAGAACCATATAGATCAGTTTGAAATTGTTGTTGTCAAAATCCCCCGTATAATTCAAACTGTTGATAAGCGGTGAACAGAAAATGATGTAGCTGTTGATCTTGGTTTTAAAATTTTTCTCCAGCCATTTCCACTGTTTACCAAGGTTTGCCTTTTTTTCGTAATCGGATATGATTTGAGAATAATACGGTTTTTGTTTTTTGTAAAATTCTCTGAACTTCGACTTTACTGCAAAATCTTCTATTTCTTTTTTATAAGTCGTAATTGGGTTTTCAGTGATTTTAATGCCTGAAACACCGGTTGCAGGAAAATCGAAGATTTCGTTTTTAACCAATCTGTTTCCTTTGAGATCATAAGAAATACCATTTCCTGTAAGAAAAATATAATTGTAAAGTGATGTCACCATCAAAGAATCAAACGTCTTGATGATCTTTTCATTTTCATAAGGCTTGAAATGGGTTAGAACATCTTTGTAATATTGTCCCTGCTGCTGTACCATATCGTCGTTTTCCAACCCGGATTTTGTAATGGCTGCCATGATATGGATCAATTCCTTAACCTCGTTGATTTCGATTTTATATTGTCCCTGATTTTCTTTTTTGAATTTTTCGGTAAAATTAACTTTGTCTTGAGCTTTTGAAATGAGACAGGTTAAAATCAATAAAACCGAAATAATTGTTCTTGTCATAGATATTGGTTGGTTTTTTATTAAAAAATGCAGCCCAAAAGACCGCACATTGATTATACTTTAAGGTTAGCTTCCAGGCCAACCAAGTCCTGATTTGCATCAATAATCGGCTGAACTTCACTGGCTATGAATTCCTCCGTCTGAATAGGTGCAAAACCGATGAAGTTTTTAGGATCCAGGACTTCTTTTAATTTTGATTTATCTAATTTCAATGAATCATCATTTAAAATTCTTTCGATCAAATCATTTTCTTTGCCTTCTTCTTTCACTTTTTTTGAAGCTTCCATAGAATGAACCCTGATCACTTCGTGGATTTCCTGACGGTCGCCACCAGCTTTCACTTCCTCCATAATGATGTATTCTGTCGCCATGAAAGGCAATTCCTCCATGATATGTTTGTTGATCCTGTTCGGATAAACTACGATTCCGTTCATGATGTTGTTCCAGATCAGTAGAATTGCATCAACCGCTAAAAACGCCTGAGGAATAGTCAATCTCTTGTTTGCAGAATCGTCCAATGTTCTTTCAAACCACTGTGTTGAAGCTACCATTGCAGAACTTGTCGTCAAAGACATGACGTATTTTGCTAATGCTCCGATTCTTTCGCTTCTCATTGGATTACGTTTGTAGGCCATTGCAGATGAACCGATCTGGTTTTTTTCGAATGGTTCTTCAATTTCTTTAAGATTTTGAAGTAAACGTAGATCGTTGGTGAATTTATGTGCTGACTGAGCTATATTTCCTAATAAAGCAACAACTTTCGCATCAATTTTCCTGTCATAAGTCTGTCCGGAAACGCCGAAAACCTTTTCGAAACCGAATCTTTTTGACAATTCTTTATCCAAATGCTTGACTTTAGAATAATCTCCATTGAAAAGCTCAAGAAAACTTGCAGCAGTTCCCGTTGTTCCTTTTACACCTCTGAATCGTAGTGTTTCCAGAAAGAAATCAAGCTCTTCGATGTCAAGAACTAAACTCTGTAACCAAAGTGTCGCTCTTTTTCCGACAGTCGTTAACTGAGCTGGCTGGAAGTGTGTGAATCCTAAAGTCGGTAAATCTTTATACTGAATGGCAAAATCAGAAAGATTTTTCATCACGTTGACCAACTTTTTCTTCAAAATTAAAAGTCCGTCACGGATCTGAATCAAATCCGTATTGTCTCCTACAAATGCCGAAGTTGCTCCCAAGTGGATGATTCCTTTTGCTGAAGGCGCTACATCACCATAAGCGTGAACGTGGGCCATCACATCGTGGCGGAATTTCTTCTCATATTCTGCTGCAATCTGGTAATCGATATTTTCTACGTTGGCTTTCAGCTCTGCAATTTGCTCGTCTGTAATGTCCAGTCCAAGGTCTTTTTCGATCTCAGCAAGGGCGATCCAAAGCTTCCTCCAGTTCCGGAACTTGTTGTTATGCGAGAAATTAAACAGCATTTCTTCACTGGAATAGCGCTCTTCCAATGGATTTTTGTAGGAATTCATTTCTTTCTTTTTACTTTTTTAGATACCACAAAATTAAGAAAATTAACCGATTGAATAAAATCTAATTAAATATTGGAATTTGATTTAACCAAAACCTTATTTTTGAATCAAAAGTTCGGCGGGATATTTGTATTTTCAATTTTAAATCTAATAAAAATGGTCTCAAAAATCACATCAGAAATCAAAGTCAGTGTAACGACAGAATATGATAACCACAACAGTTATCCTTCAGAAAACCGTTATGTTTTCCGTTATAATATTGAAATCCAAAACCTGAGTGGCAATCCTGTGAAATTACTTTCAAGAAAATGGATGATCTATGATCTAGGATTTGGTTTTACGGAGGTTGAGGGTGCAGGTGTTATTGGACTGACCCCTATCATTGAAAGTGGTGAAAAATTTAGTTATTTTTCTAATGTGATTGTAAAATCAGGGGTTGGAAATATGGAAGGTTTTTATATTTTTGAGAATGCAAATCGCGAAACCTTTGATGTAGCAATTCCTAAATTCAATTTGGTGTCTGAGGTCTTAAGCAATTAACATTATACTTTTTTATAATTATCAAGTAATATTATAAGGAATCTCTTTGTATAAACTTAAAAACATTATTCACCTATTCTTTTTTATTCTTCAGAACCATATAAGCTGCAGACTCTGCCATCGCTTTGAAATCCGTTGTTACGACGGTGATGCCCAGTAGTTCTTTCAGCGGTGTTTCGTTATAGGAAATAATCCCGATGTCTTCGCCTAATTTCAGATTTTTCTGTCTGATCTGCTTAACCAAATTTACTAAATCACGCTCTTGGATGGTAATGAAAAGGTCTTTATCCTGCAATTCCATATCAGGGTAGACTTCGTCCAGAATTTCATAGTCCAGTTTGAAATCTTTGCAGAATTGTCCAAAGCCGTGTACAATGCGGAAAGGGTAGGGATGGACCGACTTTGCAGGATATACAAGGATCAGTTTTTCATATTTTTTTATTTTTTCGAGGCCCTCCTTGAGTGCATTGTAGATGTCGTGTTCAAAATCCTGAAAAATAGTTCCGTACTCGCCGGAGATATTAGGTTTTGTATTATCCAAAAGCAGAAGTTTGTTCTTCGGGATCTTCTCGATGATATCAATAACTTCCTTCGTAGAGCTCGTATGCTTTGAGTTTTCGTCGCGGAAGTGTGGCATTATCACATAATAATCATAGACGCCGAGATTTTTTTTCAAGGCATTGATGAACAATGTTTCATCACAGTGGTAGATGTACATTTCCACATTGCCTTTGCTGCCAATCGCATCCACAAAATAATTATAAATCATCATTTTGTAAGTGCTGGACTTATTAATCAGGAAAAAAATGTTGATGCTGTCACTCTTATTGATTCTCGAGATATAATAACCTTTTCCTTTTACAGACTCGATGATTTGTCTTTTTCTCAGTTCTTTATAAGCCTTTTCCACCGTGTCTCTGGAGAGAAAACAGGATTCGCTGAGCTCATTGATTGACGGGATTTTTTCCCCAATTTTGATGTCTCCTGCGTCAATTCCATTAAGTATAGAGTCCACAATCTGTTTATATTTTGGCACTCTGGAATTTTCATTGATTTGAATTTCTAATATTTCAGACATCGTATTAAGCAATAATAACGTTTTATGTTTATGAATTAAATTTGGGTTATTAGTGTTTCAAAATCTAAGACAAGTTACAAATTTTATATCAATTGGTTAAATTTCTATTTTAATTAAATCATTAACGTATCAAATCATTGACATAAACTTCGATATTGAGATAATTGCTTTGCGTTTTATTGAATTTCAATGCATCAGATGAATCATTAGGGTCAAGACCCATTTTCAGTTCAGCAACATCGGGAATGCCATCAGAATCCGAATCCTTGGGCGCTTGAGTTTTTGGGAAATTTCCAACACCATTATTGGCTAACGGCAAATCATTTTCTGTGAAGACATAAATTCCCTTTTTTCCCAGAGATTTTACTTCAGAAATAATCAGCTCATCCACATCATCTCGCTTTGGAAAGTTGGCGCCGGCATTTTTAACGATATAATCAAACGCTTGCGTAGCAGATAAGTCTGTTTTTGCAAAAGGATATTGAAATGGTGAATCCATAAAAACAACAGGCGTTTCACCCGGAAAACCTTCGGAATTATGCGGAACCAATTGACCATCCAAAATGCCGTTTTTATTGTTGTCAAAATAATTCCCGGATTCATAAAGATGAAAACTGTTTGTTCCTCTGCTGAACGGCGTTGTCCTATTTTCTGCATTCAATGGACCTTCGATAAAATAATTGTTGATTATATTGACTTCAGAATTCTGTACAGAACCTCCCATTATATAACCATCGCCTAAAACGGTGTGTCCATTTTTATTACCAAAATTTCCGAAGTTGTAAATCACATTATTGACAAACTCATTCTTGCCCTTCACTTTTGGATTACGGGTTTTGTTGCTGGCATAGAGCGATTTGATGATACTGATGCTGCCATTGGTCTGAATCAATCCACCTGCAGAATGGTTATAAAGATGCAATCCCTGCGCAATAATCGAATTCTGGAGGGTGATGCTGTCGGGCTCTGTGCCACGTTTGTCCCAGTTGATGGAAAAAACTTCGTCCATTGACCAGGAAATTGAAAGGTGGTCCAGTATTATGTTTTTGCCGTTCGATATTCCGGAAGCGTCGGTATTATTGGATGGTTTATTCTTATTCCCGAGACGTATTTTCAAATATCTTGCAATGGTATCATCGGCTCCACTGAAAGACACTTTTTGACCATAAAGAAAAATACCTTTTCCCGGTGCAGTCTGTCCCGCAATTGTAATATTTTTAGAAACCGTAACAGGTCTTTTCAACTCGATAATTCCACCAACAGAGAAAACTACAAATCGCCCAGGCTGGCTGACAGCATCGCGAAAAGAACCCTGTCCGCTGTCATTCAGATTGTTGACAATGTAAATCTGAGGTTTTGCCACTGCTCTCGCACCTTTTGCAAATTTTCCAAATCCTTCCGCTCCGGGGAAAGCAATTGTTTTTGGACGGATTATCCCGGTACTCTCAATATTTTGGGATGGGCAACAAATAGATAAGGACGAAATGACGATGATTGCTAATTTTTTCATAACTGTTAATGAATGAACAAGTTATTATCTTAACCTTATTAAATCGTCCTGCACTGTGCTGTAAATAAAAAGTCTGCCATTGCTGACAGACTTCAAATTAAAAATATGAACGTAAAATTAAAGTAATATTTAGGGCATTTTCTTAAAACCTTCCGCTTTTATTTTCCAGGTTCCGTCTTTCGGGAATCCCGGGAATTGTCCAGTCGAACTGTCCCAACCTTCCAGCATCATTGCAACAGTCGTTAAAACTCCTCCATTTCCGGGAAGATAAATTCTCAATCTTCCATCCTGAAAATTATGCCCATTTTTCAAATAAGTATTGGTTTGAATATCCATGAACAGAGCATCTAAGGCCTTATTCGGAAGTCCCAATCTTGCCGCATTCATTGCTGTCATCGGGAAATCCCAACCCCAGGTATGTTCCCAGTTCCATCTTTCCCAGACAATATCCAGCGTGTTTTTCATAATCTTTTTATCCAGTTTCGGAGACTCGGGAACCATTCCCAATGCGCCCAAAACTGCTGGATGGTCGGTCATCCATTTTGGAAATGTGAATGAATCTTTTGCCGATTCTGTTGATAAATAGACCCCATCCTGGACCGGAAGCGGAGCCAATTTATTAATCACATCATCCCATTTTTTATCTCTTGATTCTCCTAATCTTTCTTTCCATTGTTGTGCAACTTTCAAAGCCCAATCCCAATACGCCACTTCATAAGTTGGATTGTAAGTGTCTTTCGCAGGAAAAACTTCCTGCGCAGGAATTACGCCTTTACCAAGATTGTAACGGTTTTTTTCTTTGTCATACGTTGCAAAATCAGCCATAAATTCTGCCGTTGCATACACCAAGTCTTTATATTTTTCTAAAACTTTTTTGTCTTTGTTGTGACGGTACAAAAGCTCAGTCATGTAAATTAAATGCGGTTGTTCCCAAATCAAAAAGGCTGCAACAGAAGACGGACTTTCATTTCCTTCGTTATCAGACATTTTAATCCATCGAACGCCTTTATAACCTTGTCTTTCCGCCAATTTTTTGGCTTTTTCAAACGACCTAAAATAATAATCCAGTTGCTTCTCCAAAATTTCCGGTCTTCCCCACAACGCAAAGTGAACGCCATGCCACCAATGCATTTCCGTGTGCGGTTTTCCGTACCAGCTGTTGAATGTCAAACCAGTTTCCTGCGGCGGATTGCTTCCTCCACACTGAACTTTTGTTAAATATTCAGACAAAACAATTCTACGCTCCAATTCATTGGCCCTTTTATCGGTACTTCCTTCAAAATCTACGGCAGCACCGCTTTCCCAGAAATTTTTCCAACCAGAAATGCTTTCTTTTTCAGCATCAGCAAATAAACTTTTTGATGTTTTCTGATTTTTCTCTGAAAATTCAACCGTCAATTCCAGTTTTTTGCTTTTTGAAGAAGGTTCGAAAACGAAATTGTGTTTTACTGATTCGCTTAATTTTCCTTCTGTAAAATACAGTTGCGTAAAATAATCCGCAGTCTGCAATTTGTGCTCAATCAATCCCTGAGTTGAATTTGAAGAAATGATTTTTGTTGAATGTTTATCAGCATTTCCGTAAAAAGCTGCTTCATCCAAAAACTGTCCGCTTGGATAAGGATATTTGGCAAAAACCTTTAATCTTTTTTGGCTGATTAAATCGGATTCAATTTTCACCCCGATTTTATCTGAATTCTGGAAAGAAGCTGTCCAAACTTTTACGGGAGTTCCTTCCAACGTAAATTCACTGGTAATAATTCCCGTCCACAAATCGATTTTCTGATTGATATTTTGCAAATCTGAAACCTGCGCTTTCTGACCGTTCTTTTTAATCAGTTCAATTCCGACATTTCCAAGTTGCAGACGATGTTGATTGACTCTGAAATATTCAACTGCCTTTTTGTTGCGTTCCGGTTCCTTGATTTGAACACTGTACAACGCTTTTCGACCGTCATTATTGAAGTCGTAAGGTTTTAAAGTTTCCTCAAATTTGAAATTTTCAGTATTCGGAAAACTGTTCCAGCCCCATTCCGACTGCGTTCCCAAAGAAACTCCGTTTTTGTAATATTCGGGGAACGACTGCATTCCGGTGATGTCAACGGTGTAGGCAAATTTCCCGTTTCCAACCGTTAAAGTTGATAAAGTATCTGCTTTCGTATTAACCACATTATGTCGCTGAACGACTTTTTTACGGTCGATTTTCTGGGCATTCAGGGACGAAAATCCGATGCAGAAAAGACTTAGATATATTGCAATTTTTTTACCCATATTTCTTTATTTAATTATTGAATTCGTGAATCTCGATTTCATTTTTAAATTTATTTAATCTTATCATTTTGGGCTTCGACAAGCTCAGCCTGACAACTCTAATACTATGCGCTTTGTTTTGCGCTGTCAGCCTGAGCCTGTCGAAGTCTTTAAATTTTATATTTATCTCAAAACAGTCGCACTCATCATTCCAATTACCACATCATTGCTCACTGCCGTTAATTTTATCGATTTTAATTCTTTATTTTGGTCAATCGGCAAATCCAGAATCGTTGCAGCACCACCATCAATTTGACGGTCTGTAAATCCTTTAATGCTTGAATATTTTGTTAAATTTCCACCTTTGTATAATTCGCCCGATTTCAATTGAACTCTGTAAGGAATTTTATCATCTGGAATTTCAAAAGCAAAATTATCATCAAACAAATCCTGCTCAATCGGCCACCAATTTGTTGGGTTTTTCAGCTCCAATTCTGAAGTTGAACCGTCAACATATTGGACTGTAATTTTTCCATTTACAATCTGCGACTGCATCGGATTGGTAGAGCCAGCCATTAAAAAATAAATTTTCTTTCCTTTTCCAGTCAAAGGAATTTCAAGCGAATCAGGATAATTGTCCCACTGACTTGCAAAGGCAATATTTTTATCTGTTTTATCAATTAAAAAAGGGATTCCAAGAAAATCAACTTTGCCGTTTTTTCTTTTGTTCATTAATCCGCTGTCATCGATTTGAGCAGTGATTAAGGGATAACACCAGTTTCCGATTCCCTGCCACGGAAGCTGTAGAGTAGGGACTTTCAATCTTGGCGAAAGATATTTCTGATTGAAAATTTCCGTGACTTTTTCATTATATTTTGATGCTAATGAAATGTTGCTGAACTGGCCTTGATTTTCAATCTCCCAATCTGTGATTTTGATATTTTGTTTAATTCCATTGTATTCAAGCTCGATAAAATTGGTTCCTTTGCTTAAATAATTTATTGGAATTTCAATGGTTGTATTTTGACTTTTCTGAATAGTAAAAGTTTGAGTTGAACCATTAACAGTCAGTTTTCCATTAATTTCATTCGAAGATTTTGACTGAATTTGTAGTTTTTTATTCGCCCATTTTGTTTCCAAAGGAAAACGGATATCTACATTTACAGGTTGCCACCAAGTTGTTCCGTTTTGCTCAACTTGAAGGAAAAATGTTCCTTTTCTCTCCTGCGGGTTAAGTTCAAACTTGTGGTTGACCACCCCGTCTTCTCCCTTTGGTCGAATCCACCCCTCCGGAGGAGGGGAATTTTTGATTAGTCCCTGAGGGTCGTAAATATTTTTTATTTTCTTTTTTGAATCAAAATTTAACTGAAGACTTTCCGATATATAATTAACGTAGTCGGTTTGTTCGTTTTTTAATTCTTCTCCTGAATAATTGATTTCTATTTTAAAATCTTTTCCTTTCGGCGTTTCAAACTGAATAATCGGCTGTAAAATAGAATTAGGTTTAACTTTCCAATCCACTTTTTTACCATTCACTTGTACCGATTTGATGTTGGAATAATTTACAGGAATCTGCATTTCCAACGTTACAGGATTCTGATATTTTGATTTAAATAAATATTCAGTCTTTTTTGAAGTTCTTTTAAACTGATAATCCCAATCCGGAAGCTTCAATTCTGCAGAATTCCAGTCTTTAGGAAATCCCGGTTTGATGCTGATTTTATTTTCTAATAAATTCGGATAAACTCCGAAAAGTCCTTCTGTCAAAGTTCGTGAAGCCACCCCAATCGGGTCGGCAAAATCCCGGTACAATTCTCCACGAAATGCATCGTAGTGAGAAAGCTGCTCAAAATTTCCTGGACTAATGCCGTAATACATCGATTCAACCAGATTTCCCTTCCAAAGTTGGTACGCATCATCATTTCTTCCCGCTTGCCAATACGCCAAAGCGGTCTGTAAATTTTCCGCCAAAGCGACGTTGTTAATCGACCAGTCGTAAGGTTGCCAATTGGTCGTTGCTAACGTAAAATAGTCTTTATGAGCCGCACCCTTTACCGTAATAGGAATTTTCGGGGTGTGATTATTAATGTATTGTAAATTCTGATAATCCTCAAATTCATTCAAAATAAACGCATCCGAAACGTGATAAATCGACCAGATTCCCGGTTTGTCGTGAACGATTTGGTTGCCCAAAGCATCTTTATATTCAGCAAAATAGCCTTTGTTTTTAATCCAAAGTTCGTTTTTCATTGCCTTTAAAATTGCATCAGCTTCCTGTTCATAAGGTTGATAATTTTCGCCGATGATTTTCGACAGCTTTGCCATTTCACGGTTGGCTCTGTAATTATAAGCCGAAGTGTGCGTCACTTTTCCACCTGAATATTGAAGCGCATCGCTCGCCCAAATCGCCGCATACGCATCGTACAAATCGCCACGCTTGAAGTTTCGTTTTTCCCAATCCATATGGCGAACCATCGTTGGCCACATTTTCTTCAGAAATTCTTTGTCGCCCGTGTACTTGAAATGCGAAAACAGCTGGTCAAAAAACACCAGATTCATATCGTAATGGTGCGGTTTGGTATTGTCATTCGGGTTTCTGGAAATATATCCGCTCGAAAAAACAGACGTTCCCATTTTCTCCTCGTGACGGGCAAGATGACGCATTGTATCCATCTCAACAGGCGCAGAATCGGGTTTCAAAACCTGCGAATTGGCATAACTTTTAAAATGTTCTTTCGCCCTGTCGTGCCAACTCAACGCATCGGCTGTGTAAGCTCCTCGCCACGCATTCAAACGCATTCTCCAGGCAACAGCGCCGTGAAGAAAAGTTGGACTTTCCCAAATTCCGTCGGCTGCAACGGCTAAATTGGCTCCGAAATTATTCAAATCTGCATCCGGAGTTTTGAGCTGAACTCTGTTGGTTAAATTTAAACGAGCTTTTTCAGCTTCATCAAATATGTTTTTTAAGTCTTCATCCGAAAAGTTTTTAGCTGATTTCCCTTTCGCAATTTGGATATAAACCGGATTTTTTTGCGAAGAATACGAAGCGTAAACAATCGGAGATTTTTCAGTTTTATTTTGAGTAAACTCAGAAAGTTTTTCTAAAGTCGTCGCATCGGTTTGCTGTAAAGAATTGACATTTGAAAAACTTCCGCTGACAATTTGAGTTTCTTTTTTCTTATTTAAATAATTAAGTTGAAACTGATTTTTATTAAGCTGAAACTGATTATTCAGACAATATTCAGGAAGCAAATAAAATCCGGATTCCGGGTCTGCACCGATGTCGCCGTTTCTGCTGAAAGTTGTTCCGCTTGCTCCGCCATAAACTGTGTAGATTTTTGTTGATGAATCTATATTGACCGTTTCCATTTTTACAACCAGACCTTCTTCTTTAGCCTGTGCTAAAACAGTCAGTTTCAAAGTTCCGCTTCCTAAAATCGGGTCTTTGATTTCATACAACATCGTTCCTGGTCGGTAACGCGTTTCAATTTTATCAGCCTGAATTAATTTTTTAATGGAATTTCCTTTCTGAATGACGAACTGAAGATTTCCTCCCATTCCTGGAAGATACAATGCGAATTCCGGCAAATCTCCTGCTTCAACTCTCGATGCACGGTTGTCTCCATACAAAGCTCGATTGAAACGGTATTTTCCGTTGACCAATAAAAAATCGCCTTTGTCTTCTTTGTAATGCAGTTCACGCTCGTTATTCTGCCAGTGTTTCGATTGGGCAAAAGAGTGTGAAAATGCCGATAAAATAATAAGTCCGGCGAAAATGGTTTTTCTTCGCATTTTAATTATTAAAATTTTCTGTATTCGTTTCTATCACTTCAATTTTTTGAACACTAAGCTCACAGAGTTTTTATTATAATTATTTGAATAATTTTAGTCTCACAAAGCCGCTTCGCTTATATAAGATGCTTTTTTAAGCGAAGCGGCTTTGTGGACTTTTAAGCAGTATATTTTAAAAACATTGTGTACTTTGTGTTCATTGATACAAGAATCTGAATAATTTATTTTACGGTTTTAACTCAGTTAACGGTTGTCCGTTAACGGTTACATTTTTCAAAGTCACGTTTTTCATATAATCGACTTTATATGGAATCTGAACGCCCACTATTTTAGCATTAATCATTGTGAAGTCTGTTACAGGAGAAGATTCGTAGGCGTCAGAAAAAACTGCATATTTTCCGCCCTTGTCAACTGTTAGATTTTCAACCCAGATATTTCTCATCGTCGGAATATGATTTCCCGGTTTTTCATAATGCATATTGAAACGCACCGCAGCTTCTTTGTAAGCACCCACTTTTGTGTTGTAGAAAAATACGTTTTCGATAATTCCGCCACGGCTTGAGCTGGTTTTAATTCTTAAAGCTCGGTCAAGATTTTTACTGTCCATCACGTTTCCGATAGCGTAAATATTTTTAGCACCGCCTGCGATTTCGCTTCCGATTACGACACCGCCGTGACCGTCTTTCATTTCGCAGTTTTCAATGATATGATTCTCGGCAGGTTTTCCGATGTCTCTTCCGTCTTCGTCTCTTCCTGATTTTATGGCGATACAGTCGTCTCCGGTATCAAAATAAGAATCTTTGATCCAGACATTTTTACAGGCTTCAGGGTCGAAACCGTCGTTATTCGGTCCGTGACTGATGACTTTTACTCTTTCGATCAATACGTTTTCGCACAAAACAGGATTCAAGTTCCACATCGGGGAATTTTTAACCAAAACATCCGCCATATAGAAGTTTTTCGACTTGTAAGGCTGAACGAAATTGGGTCTTAAATAATAACCATCGCCGAAAATTCTTTCTCTTGCAGGTTTTCTCTGAGCCATATATTCGTGAAGTTTCGCACGAGCAGGGTTTTGTCTTCCCGGACGGGATTCATTATAACCATATTTTGTAGCACCACACCAGAACCACCAGTTATCATTATCCGAATTTCCGTCTAAAGTTCCTTTTCCGGTAATTGCAATGTTTTCTTCTTCATACGCATAAATCAAAGATGAATAATTCATACATTCCATTCCTTCCCAACGTGTGAAAACAATAGGGTAGTCGTTGCTGTCCTGGCTGAATAAAATGGTTGAACCGTCACTTAAATGAAGATTGACATTAGATTTTAAATAAATTGCTCCAGTAAGAAAAACACCGTTTGGTACGACAACTCTTCCGCCGCCTTCTGCATTACATTTTTCAATCGCTTTTTTGAAAGCTTCTGTATTTTTTGTTTTTCCGTCACCTACAGCTCCAAAATCGGTAATTAGGTAATCAACTTTTCTGAATTCCGGTTTTTTGATTTGCTTTTTTAACGCTTTGATTTCTTTTAAAGGCTGTTTTGCGGAAGTCCACGGTTTGTACTGTGCAGAAACTGCGAATGATAGAACGAATACGAATAGAATTGAAATATATTTTTTCATAAAGATTTAGATTCAAGGTTTTTGAAGAATTTCTTCGTATTGCAAACTAATATTAATACAAATAAAAATTATCCTGCACTGTCGGTTACAAGATTATTTGTTTGGGAATAAAGTTTTCAGCCAGTCAGAGCATAATTTTTTCCATTGGTCTGTGAGTTCAGTTCTATTGGTAATTCCGATTTTGTGTTCGCCTTCCGGGAAAATAAATAATGCGCCTTTTACTTTGTTTTTGTTCATTGCCTGATAATAAAGAAGGCTGTTCATAACCGGAACGGTTTTATCATTTTGTGCGTGAATAAGTAATGTTGGCGGTGTTTTTTCTGTTACCCTGTTTTGTATAGAATATTCGGTAATTTTCTCCTGGGAAGCATTCTCTCCCAGCAAACTATTGCGACTTCCGACGTGTGCGAATTCTCCCAAATCGATGACTGGGGAAATCAAAATTGCGAAATTTGGAATGGTTGGTATGGATCTCCAGTCGTTTTCCAGCTCCGTATAATCTGTGGTAATATTGCTTACTGATGCTGCCAAATGTCCGCCTGCGGAAGTTCCTATAACACCAATCTGGTCAGAGGAAATCCCATATTGAGAAGCATTTCTTCGAAGATATTTTATTGCTGCCTGAATGTCTTGAAGTGGTGCAATTTCTCTTTGCTTCACATCGGGAGAAATCGGTAATCTGTAATTCAAAACAAAAGCTGAAATTCCTAAAGTGTTGAACCATTTTGCAATCTGAAATCCATTCAGGTCATAAGTCAGTTTGTAATAGCCACCACCCGGAATAATGATTACAGCCATTGGTTTTCTGTCTTCCTTTGGTGGTAAGAAGGCAAAAAGTTCAGGTTCTTTTATCTGTATGATTCGGCCATCTTTTTCTTCGGTTTTTAACTGTAATCCTTTGGAATTCGGCATTTGACCTTTTGGCCAAAGTGTTATTTTTTCCTGGGCAGAAATTGAGCTCACAATTAAAATCAATAAGAGTAATGCGAATTTTTTCATTGTCAATCAGTTAATGATAATGATTTATTTGATGTATTTCTCCAATCCGGTATTTAAAGATTGTAAAGAAGTGACAGCCAGTTTCGCAACTGTTTCTGCTCCTGATCTGGATAGATGGGTATCATCAGCTTTGTCCTTTGTATAATAAGAATTTTCGCCTGCTTTGAAATGAAGATGCAGCGTTTTTGATTTTTCCGGACCATAACTGATTTCCATTTGTTCTGTTAACAATTGCATATCAACAAAAGGTACTTTCATAGCATCTGCGACAAGTCTAACCACCAAAGGATATTCTTTGTGTGTATCGATTAAAACGCCGTTTTCATTGAAATTCCTTCTTGTAATGGAGGTCATCAGAATCGGCGTTGCACCTTTGCCCCTGGTTTCGGTCACATATCTTTCCAGGTTAGCTCTATATTGTGTATAAGGATTCGTGAATTTGGTCGAGTCTTTCAGCTTTTGGTCGTTATGCCCAAATTGAATAATCACGAAATCTCCTTTTTTGAGTTGCTTCTCGACTTTGTCCCAACGACCTTCTGTCCTGAAACTTTTGGAACTTCTGCCATTCATAGCGTGATTTTGGATTTCGATTCCTGATGTGAAAAACTGTGGGAGAACTTGTCCCCAGCCATGTTCCGGATTTTTTTCCGGGTTGTCTTTGTTGGACATTGTAGAATCTCCGATTAAAAATAGTGTAGGTTTCTGAGCCCATATCATTAATGACAGACACAGAAATATGATGGAAAGTTTTTTATTCATTTTGAAATTGTTTTGGTGTTGGATCATTCGCAGTCCGGCTTGTCTCATCCTGTTAAATTTTTCTATTTTGAATCGATGAACCACTTTGTTGAGTTTGAACGGAGCTTTTTTTGGAGCAAAGCGGAACAAAAAAGCGGGAGTGGAAGACGGAAAAGCTGCCCTAATTTAAATAAAATGTTTACTGTTTCTCAAATTCTAAACTTGCCAAAATAAAAGGTCCTGTTCCTTTACCGTCATTGGAGCGGATTTTTTCATTGACATAATATTCATAAGAACCGTCTCTGTAGGGCTTTCCTCCTAAACCTGCAACCGCACAACATTTATTGAGATTGACAACACCATTTTCATCAACTGTGATCAGGTTTTTGATAATTCCGTCGTAACCTTTTTTGGCTGCAGTTTTATAAGATTGTGGCAAATAGCCTTCGTTAACGGATTTGATAATCGTATAAACAAACATTGCAGAAGCGCTTGCTTCCTCATAATTGCCATTTTCCAAAGGTTTATCCAAGACCTGATACCAAAGTCCGGAATTCTTGTCCTGAACATTGATTACGGCATCGGCGTAAGATTTAAGATAAGAAACAATCCTTGCTCTTCCGGGATGGTCTTTTGGTAAAAAGTCTAAAACATCGACCATTGCCATGCCGTACCAACCCATTGCTCTGCCCCAAAAATTAGGAGAAAGTCCTGTTTGTTTATCAGCCCAAGCTTGTTGTTTGCTTTCGTCCCAAGCATGGTAGAGTAATCCGGTTTTCTTGTCTAAAAGATTTTTCTGAACAGAATCGAACTGGAAAACGATGTCATCATATGCTTTTTGTGCATCATTTCCTGTGATGAAATCCTTTGTATAATGGGTGTAAAATGGCATTCCCATATATAGGCCGTCCAGCCAGACCTGGTATGGATAGATTTTCTTGTGCCAGAATGAGCCTTCTTTGGTTCTTGGCTGACCCTCGATCTGTAAACGCAAAGTTTGAAGGGCTTTCAGGTATTTTTCTTTTTTCTCTTTTTCGTAAAGATAAAGCAATACGTTTCCGCTATTCAGCATATCGATATTATACTTTTCCAGCTCATATGTCTGAATGGTTCCGTCTTCATTGATCAACTTTTCTCCGAAGCCACTTATATAATCGTAGTATTCTTTCTTTCCTGTTTTTGCATAAAGTTTCTCGGCTCCGTCTAATACAATGGCAGAAGGATAGGTCCACTTCGGATTTTTGCTGAAATCCAGCATCCAGGCTTCTGGAAAACGATGCATCTCGGAAAGCAGCATTCTCTCTGACCATTTCAGATTCATGGGAACAATTTTTCCTGATTGAGATTTTGAAGTTTCCGTTTTAGTTACAATTTTTGATTGTGCGGAAACCAATAATATCCCTGAACTCAAAGCTGTGAAAGCGAGAATTTTTATCTTATGAGTTGTTAAATTCATTATTTTAAATTTTGACATCGATCTATCGCAATTTAAATTAATTGAGTTTACGGATTATCCTGCACTGTCGGGATGCCAAAAATTAATGTAGACGATTTTAAAATTCCTGGTACAGATAACGATCGGGATAGGTCAGTTTTTCACTTTTACGTTGATTATTGACGATGATATGGACGATATTCATCTGATCATCAAAAAGATTATATAAAAAACTTACAGCAGTTTCTACTTTTTTTGGATTAGATACGCTTTCCGATTCCAAAAAAATATCGACACTTTCTTTGTCCTCTTGATAACCGATAAAATTGACCTTTACAAATTGGTTGTTGACTTTCAGTCTCAGATATTCGGATGCATAGTTTTTAACATTTTCCTGCATCTCCTTTTCATATTTTCGGTCTTGAAAGTGGAGACTTTTACCATACTTTTTATTGATTGCATTTTCCAGGTCGTCCATAAAGAAACGTCCGGTAATTTCAAATGTCCTAGATTTCTGGTTGTAGTTAAACTCCATGGAACCAACGTGATAAGGGTGTGGTTTGAAGGAGAGGACAGCAAAGATAAAAGAGAAGGCAAATATTATGGACAGAACTTTCTTCATTGGTTTGGAAAATTTAAATCGAAATTAATCATTATTTTCGTGAATCTTTTTAAAAATGATAGGATGCAGGATTTTATTTTTTACCTGAAATTGGGCTGGGAACACATTATTTCATTAGATGCGCTTGACCACCAGCTGTTTATTTTAGCTTTGATCGCGGTTTATTCTTACAATAATCTCAAAAAGATTCTGATTCTTGTCACTGCCTTTACAATCGGACATTCTGTAACATTGGCTTTAAGTACACTTAACATTTTGAGAGTCCCGGGCAACTGGGTCGAGTTTCTGATTCCCTTGACAATCGTTATCACTTCATTGGATAACATATTGATGAAAAACAAACAAAAAAGTCTGATGCAGATGAACTACTATCTGGCGATGATCTTCGGTCTGATCCACGGGATGGGTTTTGCAAATACAGCAAGAATGATGATTGCAAAGGAACAGAGCATTTTTGTTCCGCTTTTGGGATTTAATATTGGTTTGGAATTGGGTCAGATCACATTGGTCATTGTGATCTTGATTCTTCTTTTTATTCTGCTAAAGATATTTCGAGTTAATAGAAAAGACTGGATTCTGTTTGTTTCTTCAGGGGTTTTTGCATTATCCCTGAAGATGGCTTTGGAAAGAATCCCTTTTTCATAATCGTTATATTTTATTTGGGCAGCCATTTCCGTGCTCCGTTCCCGCTATCCGCCTCTGGCGGATGAGCTCCACTCAGCTCGGGCTGCGTAAGATTCAAAATCCTGGAAGATAGCTGCTATTTCAACAGTAATTCAGAAAATAAAATATACAATTTTTATCTTATTCGTAACAATTTCTTACATTTGATTACTTGAAGGAAATTATCATCTAATTCTTTGTAAAATGAAGTTAAAAGTTTTAGGACTTTTGTTCTGTTCTGCTGTTCTGTCAGCACAGAATATCCAAAATAATCCGGGAAGTAATCACGGTAACAAATTCGAACAGCTCGGAACTATTCTTCCAACTCCCAATGTTTATAGAACGGCTTCCGGCGCACCAGGTCAAGCCTATTGGCAGCAACGGGCAGATTATGATATCGAGGCATATCTGGATGAGGATAAAAGAAATCTGAAAGGTTCGGAAACCATCATTTATTATAACAATTCTCCGGACGATCTGGAGTATCTATGGCTTCAGCTGGATGAGAATGAACAATCGTCTGTCAAGAATGCCGATTATCCTTTTTCATCGACATTGCCGAAAAGAGAGATTGTAGAAAACTTAAAACCAACCGAATTACCGATTTCGGATAATGGCTATGGCGTTAATCTGGAAAAAGTAACAGATGCTAACGGGACACCTCTGAAATATGTTGTTAATAAGACAATGATGCGGATAGACCTTCCTAAAGCTTTGAAAAAGGGAGAAAAGTTCGTATTCAAGATCAGTTGGAATTATAACATCCCGAATCGTATTGAAATGGGCGGTAGAGGTGGTTATGAAAACTTTCCGGAAGACGGCAACGACCTTTACACGATCACACAATGGTTTCCGAGAATGTGTGTCTACAGCGATTTTCACGGCTGGCAGAATCATCAGTTCACGGGAAGAGGAGAGTTTGCTTTAGTATTCGGGAATTATAAAGTAAAAATGAATGTCCCTGCTGATCATATCGTAGGCGGAACCGGAGAATGTAAAAACTATGAGCAGGTTTTGACTGCTGAACAATTTGCGAGATACAAAAAAGCCGAAAATTCGAACGAACCTATAGAGATCGTAACACTTGATGAAGCTAAAAAGGCAGAAAAAAATCGTTCAAAACAAAGAAAGACCTGGATTTTTGAAGCCAATGACGTTCGTGATTTCGCCTGGACATCTTCAAGAAAATTTGTTTGGGACGGGATGCGTGTAACAATTCCTGAGAACAATAACAAAGTAATGGCCATGAGCTTCTACGGAAAAGAGGCTTACGGATTGTATAGAAAATTCTCTACAAAGGCAGTTGCCCATACGATCAAAACATATTCAGAATTTACGATACCTTACCCATATCCTGTGGCACAATCTGTGGAAGCTTCCAATGGAATGGAGTATCCGATGATCTGCTTCAATTATGGAAGAACAGAAAAAGACGGAACCTACTCTGAAGCCATTAAAAATGGAATGTTAGGCGTGATCATTCACGAAGTGGGGCACAATTTTTTCCCGATGATCATCAACTCGGATGAAAGGCAATGGAGCTGGATGGATGAAGGACTGAATACTTTCGTTGAATATCTGACTGAGGAAAAATGGGATAACAAATTTCCTTCAAAACGAGGGCCGGCCTGGACGATCGTAGACTATATGAAACTTCCAAAAGATGAATTGGAACCGATCATGTCCAATTCTGAAAACATCGCAAAATTCGGTCCGAATGCTTATTCAAAACCGGCGACGGGACTCAATATCCTTCGCGAAACCATTATGGGAAGAGAGTTGTTTGATAAAGCTTTCAAAACCTATGCAAAAAGATGGGCATTTCGTCATCCCGAGCCAGCAGATCTTTTCAGGACGATGGAGGATGCCAGCGGGGAAGACCTGGATTGGTTCTGGAGAGGATGGTTTTATGGGACAGATCCTGTTGATATTTCTATTGATAAAGTAACTGTCGCAAGGCCGGATCTTGATGCCGTCCCAAAATCTGAAACTGTAAAATATACTGTCGATAAACCTGTACTTAACGAGTTTGAAGATATTTCTAAAATAAGAAACAAGGAAGATAGATCGATAAAATTCTATGTTGATGGTGATAAAGAGGTTCAGGATTTCTATTACAGATATGATCGCGGACAAGAGAAAACAGATACTTCAAAAGAATATTCTATGACGATGGGAAATCTTGAAAAAGTATCCGGCAAAGACATAGCAAAAGAAAGCAATTTAACCGCTTATCAGATCGATTTCTCAAACAAGGGCGGATTGGTGATGCCAATCATTTTGGAATTCACTTTTGAAGACGGTTCAAAGTTAAATGACAAAATTAGTGTTCAAATCTGGAGACATAACGAGCAAAAGGTCTCCAAAACTTATTATTTTGATAAAAAATTAAAATCCGTCCAACTAGATCCGATGAGAGAAACAGCTGATATTGATACATCCAACAATCTTTGGACTGCAACTTCCACAGAAACACAGAGTAAATTTCAAGTCTTCAAGCAGAAGCAGAAAAATGCTGCAAGAGGAGCCTCCACTGGGAAAATAAACCCAATGCAAGCGGCCGGAAAAAAATAAATTCAATACTTGGTCCTGAAAATTTCAGGACTTTTTTTTGTAGCTGAAATATTGTATTTTTTCTAATTATTTCAAACATAGTACAGGGGATTTTACGGGCGATGGAATAGAAGATGTTGCAATTTATTTTTCTCTCGCTCCAAAGGAAGGAGGAAACAGTATCGTCGTACAGGGATTGGCTTTGTATGAAAACAATGGAACCAGCGTGAAGGTAATCGCCGGTTACGAGTCTGATTATTTATCCAGCTAAAAAAAATAAGTAAAGGCAAGATGAAAAATTAGAATATGCTGAGACTGATGGCAGATGTTGTCCCTCTATAAAAACAGAACATGATTTCTGGAAATGAAGCTTTCTCGTTCATTGATTTTTAGGTTTGTTGAATTTCGGTATCATCATTTATTTAAAAAAAAGAAAAACAAATGAAAATTAATACCTTGTTCCGGATTATATTTCCGTATTCCAATTTTTGTGGTAGTATTGATAAAATTGATATTGATTGTATGATGTCATTCAAGTTTTTTGTCGGCGGTATTTTTTTGACATTCTTTTTGGCTTGTTCAGAAAAAATCAATGATTATTATTCGGGAATCGTTGTGGATGAGTTGGGCAGACCTGTCCAAAATGTTCTTATTCGAGAAGATTATGTGGGGAATAACAAAAACAAAACCCTGACTGATAAAAATGGATTTTTCAAATTCCAACGTTCCGGTTTGCCGGAACTTGTGATTTCTAAGGAAGGTTTCATTAATGATACTTTAAGATTGGTTGGTTCGCACGCAGGGGAAAAATTGTTTTATTCTCCATTGATTACAAAAGATTCCACGATTGTTTTACTCAAGGGTAAAAATACCGACAAACTGAATTTCAATTATAAAGAAATTTTGAAACCTGATTTTGATACCATTCTGAATCCTAATACCAAGAACGATCAACTTTTTGGCGTTTGGCTCATCAATGGTGATAAGGAATTAAGAGGTTTCAAGCTGGATTCTGTTGACGGATTTTATCATTTTGGTTATGACGGGAACCGATATATGAGATACATTGTCAATGAAGATACGATCACAATTTTCAGGGATGATTATTACTATCAAAGAAAAGGGATCATTAAAAGTATTGACGGTCAATCTCTGGAGATCCTTTGGGATAATAAAGAAAATATCCAATACAAAAAATGGAAAAATAAAAACTTATGACAAAACATATATTTCTAATATTATTGATGCTTTCAGGCTATTCTGCATTTGCCAATGACGGTGCATTTTTCGCAAAAGGCAATCAGCTGATTCCGATCAATGAAACAGATATTACTGTGAAAAAGGAAATTTTGACCCTTAAAAAAATCAGAAATCAGTTTATAGAAGTTACAGTTTATTATGAATTTTTCAATCCAAAAGAAGACAAAAAAATAACGGTCGGTTTCGAGGCCTTTTCACCGGAAGGCGACGTGGATGGAGCACCAAAAAATGGAAAACACCCTTACATGAGAGATTTCACGGTGGAACTCAATCATTCTATTCTGAAATATGATGTTGCATACGTTTCCGACTCGTTGTACAATAAAAATGGAACGATAAAGTCCCTGGATCTTGCAAAATTCGATGGGAATAAAAGCGGAAATTATGTAGATTTCTTTTATGTCTATCATTTTGAAGCCAACTTCAAAAAAGGAATTAACATTGTGAAACACACCTATAATTATGATTTGTCAGGTTCCATAGATTACAATTACGATTTTGAATATGTGCTCACTGCGGCCAATCGTTGGGCAAACAAACAGATTGACGATTTTACATTGATCATTGATAACGGTGAGTTTGAGACATTTTCCATCAACAAAACTTTCTTTAAAAATTCGGATGAATGGCTGATTAATGGAATCGGAAAAACCGAAGATATCAAAGGAAGTAAAAATGCTTTTGTTGAAAATGATGCTTTGAAATTCCATTTGCAGAAAGGCAACATCATTTTTCAAAAGAAAAATTTCAAAATCAACGGCGATTTGTTTGTGTATGCTCAAAACTATCTGGGAATTCAGGATTTGGAGTATATTCCTTTCTCGTATTATCAGGAAGATAAAATCGCTCAGCCGAAAAATGATTTTCAAAAAAAAGTATTAAAGAATCTGCCTTTTGCAAGACGCGGTTATGTTTTTCAGAATCAGGATCTCAATCAGTTTTACAAAAAAATGGATTGGTATCTCCCAAATCCCAATTATCAGCCCGATACGGAGATTATTACAGATGGGGAAAAGAAATGGATTGAGAAGTGGAAATGAAACTAAATTCCATAATCGGTTTCAAAATTAAAACCAACGAATTATAATTCATCATCAGCGAATTGTAAATGACTAATGTTAATTTTAAAATTTTGCTTTATTTTAGATTCTGTCAAAAAAATACGATGCCATTAAAAAATGCACAAATCTAAAAATTGCTGTACAGATTTTAAGAAATATAATTGTTTTGAAATGATCAATTAATAATTATACTGATGGGAAAACTGACCGGATATTTCACGATAACTTGGCTAATCATTTTGATAGTCAGCTTTTTGATTTCAAGATTTCTATTGATTCGATTATTAGGACTCGATGATGACTCCAATGAATGGTGGATGGCAATAGTTACGGGCGTTTCTTTTATTTATTCTTTAAAATTTGTTTTCTTTTTGACCTTATCTTCTGTAACTATTTTCCTGAATCTTTTTAAGAAAGTCAGAAACAATTGGTTGCTGTCTTTGTTGACCTATTCATTGATTCCGTTGTTGACTTTTGCGATTATGATTATTAGTGATATGTTAGAAAATGGAAACGGTTTTGAAGCTATAAAAAGTATTGCAAAATTTTCCGGTAGTTTGGTTTTACCACATTTGTTTTGTACGTTGATCTGTTTTCTACATTTCAGGAAATTGATGAGAAACGAGAGTTTTAATTAAACTATGACGAACCACAGATGGAACTGAAAATATTTTTAATTTTTACAATAGCTCTGATGATCTTATTCAGTTGTGATAAAAAAACTAAAAGTGAGAAGCAGAACGAAATTATTTCAAGCGAAGATATTCCTGAAATCAATGCTTATGTTAAAAATCCAGGCAAGAAAAAAATTATTGAAATATAAATCCACCATCATCGTTGGGACGTCCAAAGATACAAGAATGAAAAACTTAAATTTTGGTTGGATAAAATTAAACTGTAAAAATGAAGAAAATAATTGCTATTTCGCTTTCCGCCATCACGATAATCGTCTGTTGCTATTTGATTGTGATCAAAATGGGTTCACTTGATATTCCGGTCAACAAAAACGAGTGGTACGCGATGGATACTATCCACAAAATAGAAGACCGGACCGATATCGACGAGTGCGAAAAAAAAGTTTTGAAAGGAAAAGTTAAACAAGACAGAGAAAACGCCAAACGTGTTTCAAATGATGCTTTTCAGGTTCAGGTAATTGCTTTTGGTGTCATTATCATACAGGTTTTCTTGTTGGTTCTTATTATATTAATGCCCTCTAAAAATCATATAGAACCAAGCTAAAGTGAAAAAGTCGTTGCTCTTTTATATAATAACAGAATTGATCGAATAGAAAACCAGAGTAATTTGGAATAAAGCACCAATAAAAAATAACGGATTACTTTGATCAACAAGAAAAATTATACTGAAATGAATCAAAATATATTAAACAAACTTAATTCATTGGGAGGAAATACCGATGATGTGAATGAAGATAGAAGTTTTGTAGAAAACTGGCAAAGTGTGAAATTTACACACTATTTATATGATAAAGAGTGGGATGTCTATGGCATAGATAAATTTTATGAAGCTAATATAAATCTCTATCAAACCAATGAGAAAAAGTTTTATCAAGATTTGTTAGAACATTACTTTTCTGAGCACGAATTCTTTTATGGACAGGATTTTTACAAAAACTGGTTATTTACACCCTTCAAACCTGGCTCAAAAGACTTTGGCGAATTTGATGGTTTGGTTGAGGAAAACGATGTCAAGGCGATCGTGCAAGGAACAGAAATGGATTTTATCTGCATATTTTATTCTTATGGATTTCCTGACCATTTTTTTGTTTGCTCAACGGATCCAAACCAGTCGAATCCCATTGTTTACAGTACAGACCACGAGGTTTATTTTCAGGAGATTGAAAATGAAGGGACATTAGAAGAATTTTTAGATAAGTATATGACAAAGCAAGAATTTTTGGACGTTGTCAAAGAGTATCTGGAAAGTAAGTTTGGCAAATAATTACTACTTGGTTTATTAATATAAGTTATTCGGTTTTATGGATCCTGATAAATTTCATGGGAAGATTTTATACAATATCAGATTGTCAGGATATCTTTCTTCTGTGAATGGGCAGATTCTGCAGAACAATCCAATCAAAAAAGAATTTGGAAAAAATTAACTACATCAAAATATCATCAATATACCGAGACCAATGGTATAGATTATGGGCCTGTGCAGAATGGTCAATATAACAATTTCTGCGCCTTCGATTGATGGGAAAATCAATATTCACTAGCTTTAATTATTCTACCCAATGTGCCTCTTCACCTTGTGGCGCAGCACCGCCTTGAGCTTCTGTGATTGGGGATTTTTCCTGATTAATGTGATAAATGTAGGCCGCTACTTTCTCAGCATCTCTTCCTGTAATGATTCCTTCTTTAATGAATGGTCGCATCGTAGGATTATTGGGTGAGCCGTTTTCAAGCATCCAGAAAACATTTTTGAAAAGACTTTTTTGTTTGATATTGATCCATTTGTTATCAGTAAGATTCGGGCCTATTCCACCTCTTCCGGATTCTGAATGGCATGACACGCAGTTGGTCTTGAATATCTGCTCGCCTTCGGTAATGTTTTCTGCGTTGTACCTTGCTGTCTCCATGGTTACTGCAGGTGCTAATTTTTCATAGTCTTTAATTGAAGCAAGCTGAAGTTTGGTTTCATCCTGGTATTCTTTATCTGGATGAGCATAATCTGTAAATGCAAAGGCAAACAAATATATAGCACAGGATATGATCGTAAAATAAAACAGGCCAAGCCACCATTTTGGTAATGCATTATCCAATTCTGTGATCCCATCGAAACCATGGTCGATAAGGATCTCTTCCTCTTCTTTCGCCGATTGTTTTTTGAAAGCCGAGTTCCAGAGTTTCTGAAAATAGGGTATCGATTTTTCTTTTAAGTATTCCTTCTTTTCGTCGTCGGTTAAAAGTTGGAAATTGGCGTTCTCCACCAGATCTCCTATAGAATCCATGATCAACAAAAGGATAGAAATGATCACAAGGATTCCCCAGAAAAGTGGAGTCTTCAGATAGCCCGGATCGCCGGACATCTCGAAAGCTATAAAAATGGAAATGACAGCTACGGTAATGTATACCGATATTGGAGTTCTCGTTTTCATGTCGGTCAAAAATTTCAGGATTAATTACTTTATACTTGCAGTTTTTACCTCTGTTGTTTTGATGTCGGTTCCCAATCTTTGCAGATAAGCTATCAAAGCGATGATCTCTCTCTGTTCCAATGGGATAAAGGCATCTCCTTTTGCCTTCTTCTCTTGTTCCGTTTGATCTTTCAAATCGGCGGCTTCAGAAAAGATCCTCTTAACGATCGCCTTGGATTGATTATCTGCCCACTGATCAGCAGAATCTATTTCAGTCTTTGTGTATGGGATGTCAAAATTATTTTTCATCAATTTTAATTTATCTACCATTTTGGAACGGTCCAGTTTATTGGTTATCAACCAAGGGAAGCGTGGCATAATAGATCCTGCTGAAGTAATTCTTGGATTATACATATGTTTGAAATGCCAGGAGTCTGGATTCCTTTGACCTTCACGATGCAGATCAGGCCCCGTCCTTTTAGATCCCCATAAAAACGGTCTGTCATAGACAAATTCTCCAGCCTTCGAATACTGCCCGTTTTTACCATCAAAACGCATCACCTCATCACGGAAAGGTCTGATCATCTGAGAGTGGCAGGAGTTGCAGCCCTCGCGTATATAGAGATCCCGGCCTTCCAATTCAAGAGGCGAATATGGTTTTACTGCTGATATCTGCGGTACATTGCCTTGAAGGGTAAGGGTTGGGACAATTTCAACTATTCCGCCGATCGCAATCGCTACAAATGCTAGAATTGATAATAAATGAGGTGTTCTTTCAAGCCAAAGATGAATTCCTTCACCTTGTCTTCTGGACTTGCTGACATTGGCTAATGCAGGAGCTTCTGCTGGTACATTCTTTTGAAACGAACCAATTCTAATGGTTTTATAAACATTGATGACCATTAAAATGGCACCACCAAGATAGAATAGTCCGCCTAAAAATCTCATTTTGAAATAGGGTAGAATAGCGGTAACGGTATCCAGCCAGTTTTTGTAAACCAATGTCCCATCTGGATTGAATTGTTTCCACATTAATCCCTGAGTGAATCCTGCAAGATACATCGGCACAGCGTAGAAAATAATTCCTAAAGTTCCCAGCCAGAAATGCCAGTTGGCAAGTTTTTTAGACCAGATCTCGGTTTTCCACATGGCTGGAACCAAATAATAAACAACACCGAATGCCATAAAGCCGTTCCAGCCAAGTGCACCTAGGTGAACGTGACCAATCACCCAGTCTGTATAATGACCTATTTTATTCAAAGATTTAGTTGCCAGAAGTGGACCTTCGAAAGTTGCCATACCATAACAAGTAACGGCGACTACAAAGAATTTGAGAATAGGTTCTTCTCTTACTTTGTCCCAAGCGCCCCTCAAGGTCAAGAGCCCGTTCAGCATTCCTCCCCACGATGGGGCGATCAGCATAATAGAAAATCCTGTTCCCACTGCCTGAGCCCAAGCCGGCAAAGCGGTGTACTGAAGATGATGTGGCCCAGCCCATAGATAAACAAAGATCAAAGACCAAAAATGGATAATCGATAATTTATAAGAAAATACAGGACGGTTTGCAGCCTTTGGCAGGAAGTAGTACATCAGCCCTAAAACCGGGGTGGTCAATACAAACGCAACGGCATTATGACCATACCACCATTGTACCAGAGCATCTTTGACCCCAGCGTAAGCGGAATATGACTTCCATCCTGTGAAAGATAATGGAACTTCCAGATTATTGAAGATGTGAAGCATTGCAACGGCTATCCAGGTTCCGATATAGAACCAGAGGGCAACGTACAGATGTCGTACTCTCCGTTTTATGATCGTTCCGAACATATTGATTCCGAAAATGACCCATGAGAAGGTTATTAGAATGTCAATTGGCCATTCATGCTCGGCGTATTCTTTAGAAGTGTTGATTCCCATCAAAAACGTGATAACTACGGCAATGATCATAAGTTGCCAGGTCCAGAAATGGATCCAGGAAAGTGTATCGCTATACATTCTGGTCTTCAAAAGTCGCTGCATACTATAATAAGCACCGCAGAAAAAAGAATTACAGACAAATGCAAAGATAACGGCGCTGGTATGCAACATTCTGATCCTGCCAAAACCCATCGCACCTTGGGAATTGATCAATCCTTGAATATTACCGCTTCTTAAACTTTGGATAGTGGTATCATCCGTGCCGAATAAAAATTCTGGCAATTCAGGATAAAAAAGCATTAATGCAGCTGTAAGTCCCAGAATAAAACCAATGATTCCAAATGTAATAGTTGCATAGAGAAATGCTCTGACAATATTGTTGTCATAATGAAATTTTTGTGTCACCATAATTACGCTTTGAATAGAGGATGATCTTATTTCATACAAATGCTTTTGCAAGGACATTGGCTATAGAAATAAATATCATAGTACAGTTTTTATGTTTTGACAAAGGTATTTTGTAACTTTGTGTAGTGCTAATGGATTTACTTCTAAATTATACTGAAACCTACTAAAACCTAATCAAATGAGACTGTGTGGCGAAAACATCAGAAAAATAAGAAGGGATAAGGATTATACTCAGGAGTATATGGCTTTTGAAATGGGGATTTCCCAAAAATCCTATTCGGATATTGAAAATTCCAAAGTTAAGATCAATCTTGATATTCTTACCAAAGTGTCGGCGATTTTAAATATAAAGCCTTCAGACATTTGTAGTATCTCTCATCAGTGTGGTGGAAGTGGTCATGATTATGAAGCCAAATATAATGGTCTCCTTGATTTTATAAAAAGCAACAATATTTCTGTACCGGAAGAACTATTGTAGCTGGTTATCTCGCTAAGCGTCGTCTGTTTTTTTATATGTTTTTTGATTGTTTTTTAAAGTTATTTATCAAAGCAAAGCCTTGCCATCAGATAACTGACTGTAGATTCTGCACCTTGGTTAAGGTTTACATTTTTCTCTTCGATCCCATCATAGCAACCTCCCGTTGCGGGGTTATAAACGATCTGATCCAAATGATTTTTTCCCAGAAACCAATCGAATGAATTCCTCATCATTTCTAAATATCTTTTATCATTGATAACTGTATGGAATCTTTCTAGTGCCAAAATTGTATAAGCAACATCAATAGGCTGTTCTCCGCCAATTGGAAGATCGTTTTCAGTGTTTTCTTTTTGCAGCCAGCCTTTGTTTGAGACTACTTTTATATTGCTGCCAACCATAATTTTGGACAGTAAAAACTGGAAAGACTCCTCAGCAATTTGTTTGTAAATCCCATCTTTAGTTGAAATCCACGCACAGAGTAAGGCTTCCGGTATTAAGCTGTTTCCGTAGGTCATATAACTCTCAAACCAATGCCAATCGTCTTTTGCTTCGTGTTGATACATTTTCACCAAACGATCCGCTAATTCTTTTAATAATGGAAGGTTTTTCCCCGAGTTTTGGTAATGCAATCCTTTTACAATAAAAGCCATTGCTCTTGTTGAGTGGATCTTTTCCGCGCGGATAAGATTTTTTTGGATGATTTTTTCTGCCGTCTCAGAAAATTCCTGAGGTAAAATTTCTTTTAATGAGATCAGATAGCCTAGAGCCCATATCGCTCTGCCATTGGAATCATCCAGATTGGTCTCATAATTCTGCTGAGTGAACTGTTTATGGTCATCAACATAATTCAAAAAACTGCCGTCTTTTTGTTGGCAAAATTTGATAAAGTTTAAATAAATTGAGATCAACTGCAGATCTGATTTTTTTTCATTGATCTGAAAATGCCTGCAAATAGCGATCATCGCCCGTGCATTATCATCCAGTGTGTAACCTGAATTGATATCCGGCTTGCTGATCTTTGAAAACTGGATCATCCCGAAGTCTGTCGTCATATTTTGGATATGGTCAAGATTGATTTCCGGTAGATTATAATTGAGTTCTGTTTTATTATTTCCAAATTCCTGAAATAGCAAAGCGTGTAAAATAGATGAATTTTCCCAAGCTGTCGAGGCCATTTTTTCCAATGATTTCTGACGCAGCTCCTCCCGTATGCTTTCATTTTCTAATAATGTGTTTACCGCAACAGACAACTGTTCTGGAGCTTCAAAATCAATAATAATTCCGGTGTCTTCCTTTAAAACTTCCAAAGCATGTGGGATCGGAGTAGAAACAATGGCGCACCCGCTGCTGATTGCATATGAAAATGTTCCGCTCACTGCCTGGTTTCTGTCTTTTGACGTGAAAAGATAAACATCGGTAAGCTGAAGATATTCCAGTAATTCTGGAAGGGGCAGATAATCATTGATAAAGCGGATGTTGTTTTCCAGATGAAGTTTACACGTGAGATCTTCCAAAAAATAACGATATTTCTCGCCTTCGTGCCTTACTATTGCAGGGTGTGTTTTGCCAAGAATTAGAAAAATAACATCAGGGTTTTTAGCGATGATCTCCGGCAAGGCCTTCAGTGTGGTTTCAATATTTTTTCCGGGACCTAATAGACCAAATGTTGAAAGGACCTTTTTGTCTTTAAGATCATATTTTTCCTTCAGTGCAATTTTGTCTGTAAAAGGGAGAAGGTGCGTTCCGTGAGGTATTACCGTAATTTTATCGGGGGAGATTTCATAATCACTTGAAAGAATGTCTGCAGAAATACTTGTCATTACAACGAGAGATCTCGCAAAATCGGCGATTTCTTTCACTTTTTCCTTCAGCTCCTTATCAGGCTTTGGCAAAACGGTGTGAAAAGTGATAATAACATCCTTTTTTAAGTTCTTGAGAAAAAGATACAGACCATTTCTGGTTTCATTGAAAAAGCCGAATTCATGCTGGAGCATCACCAGCTCGATCGCATCATTTTTATTGATCTTCGCGGCTAATTCCAGATAGGAAACGGCATCTGAGATGTTTAATTTATACTCGGTATATTCTTGGTATTCATAATTTTCTTCTTCCGTTTCCATCGGACAAATAATTGCTTTGAATGATTCTCCGAATTTCGAATGAAGGGATTTTATGAGATCCTGAGTGTAAGTTGCAATTCCACATACCTTAGGAGGAAAAGTACTTACAAAGATGATCTCGGTTTTGTTGTTGGTTTTGTATTTTTGGGCTTTGTATTTTTGGGCTTTGTCCTCCACATCTGAATTAATATTTTTGCTCATATTTACTTTTATTTTAATCGGATAATTCTTAACGGATCACCGTTATACGGCGTACATCATCAGCTCTTTCAATAACTTTGAAATACTGAGTGATGCAACAGCAATCCTTTCGTCTGCGGCTCCATAATAGATATATAGTCTGTCATTTTCTATAATGGTTCCTGTCGGGAAACAGACATTGTTGACTTCACCTTTCAGTTCCCATTCTTCTTCCGGTCTGAAAAGCGGATAAGGAAGCCTGGAAGTTTCTTTTTCCGGATTTTCGAGGTCCAATAAAGCTGCACAGGCGTTGTAAATATATCCGTTAACGGTATCGTAGACACCGTGGTAGATTATCAGCCAGCCGTATTCTGTTTCTATTGGTGGACATCCGCCTCCGATATAACTTGATTCGTGATCATATTTTGGTGATAAGAGAATATGGTCTTTAAAATGTAAAAAGTAATCCTGCCAGAAATCAGAATTCAGGTCTTCGATATTTTTTGTACTTGCGATCTGGATTTCAGGTCTTATTCTGTGAAGAAAATAAAATTTGTCGTTTATTTTTCTTGGGAAAAAGATCAAATTTTTGTCCCATAAAAAAATAGGATAGCTGTTTATATGACTGATCTGGAACTGATTGTATCGTTTATATTTTTCGGGTATTGAACCCTCTGATTCTGATAAGTTCTTAAACTCTTCATAAGGGATCTTCGGAACAATAATTCCTTTATTCTTCCATGACCTGAGGTCTTTGGAGGTTGTTAATGTTCCTAGTGCATTGATGCCGTCGTAACTCGTATAAGTAAGGTAAAATTGGTCATCTATTTTAACAATTCGGGGGTCTTCTACGCCGTGTTTTTCATACTCGGATTCAGGAACAATGATTGGTGAATCTGACCGTTTTTCTACTGTAAGCGGATCTGACAATACACAATGTCCGACAGTTGAAAAATTGCCTTTTGCAACAGCACGGTAAAACAAATGTATTTTGCCATTCTCCTTAATGATTGCTGGATTCAAAACCCCTTCGTTTTCAAAACTCAGCTCGGTTTTTCTGAGTATGATCCCTTCTTTTTTTATCTCTACCATTTAGGTTGTTGCGTTGCGACTTTTGTTTTGTTTGTCTTCCCGTTTCTCTTTTAGTGATTTTGCCGGCGGTGTTTTATCTGTTTTTTTCTTTGTATCCTTTTCTTTTGACATTTTAAAATATTTCTATTATATGTAAAGGTCATCTATTAAAAAAAGAAAGCTTTGTAATAGTCTTTCAAATTGTTACATAAATCATAGTTATTAAAATTTAAAGGACTAACTTTGGAAGAGTGGCTGTCAATATTTTGATTGACGGGCCTAAATACAGTACAGGGTCATGAAGTTGTATATAAAATATATGGTAAGTCTACGCTGCAAAATAGTCGTTCATCAGGAACTGGAAAAACTGGGCATCAATAATGCGCTGGTAGACCTTGGTTTGGTGGAAATATTGGATGATGTCACCAATGAACAGCGAAAGTTGTTAAAAGAAAATCTTCTCAAAACCGGACTTGAATTGTTGGATGACAAAAAGAACATTCTGATCGAGAAAATAAAAAACGCGGTCACGGAAATGGTCCATTATTCCGAATCTCTTCCGAAAGAAAATTTTTCGGATTATATCAGTGAAAAGCTCGGCTACGATTACACTTACCTTGCCAATACATTCTCCGAAGTGAAGGGCATGACCTTACAGCATTTTATAATTATCAATAAGGTGGAAAAGGTAAAAGAACTGCTTCTGTATGATGAGCTCAATCTTACCGAGATCTCTTATAAACTCAATTACAGCAGCGTTGCGCATCTTTCAAACCAATTTAAAAAAATAACAGGACTTTCTCCATCATTTTATAAACAACTGAAGCAAAAACGCTTGAAAAACTTAGAGGATTTGTAAAAAGTGTGATTTATGTAAGTCTATTTTAGAAATATGTAGCCTTTTTACCTAAATAATCAACCATCTTTGAATAGAAATAAACTACGAGAAAAAAACCGTGAGAAAGTTATTAGATCCTTAATAACACTCAGTTTTCATAATGATCTCATCAAAATTCGAGAAATAGTACATATGTTTTAAGGGTTTTGGTAGAAAAACGGGCAGGAGCTTTTAAGTCCCTGTCCTTTTTTATTTGAAAATAATTGTATGTGCCATATTAGTATGACAGTATGCAATCGATCTTACAATATCTTACAAAAAGATCTTTGAGGTAACAGTTAAAATTCATACATTATATTCGGAATTATATTTTCTTTTAAACGGGATCTCCTTGTTTATGTCGCAAAATGATAAATCAGAATCCAAACTATACCACCTGAATTTAGAAAACAGAATCTTCAAAACCTGAAATCATTATAATGCACAAGATTGTTTATGATTCATTTTTCATTCTTCCTCATACAGATTTGTATGTGATAACTATATCAGAATTTCTAGCCTGGCTTTGAATGATTTATAATCTTTTGTATAATTTCTTTAAACATTTTATTGGGTAAGTATTTCTAGATATTCTAGGATTGACAGCGCCAAGAACTACTATGGTATAATATCTGTATAAAAATAAATACGATTTGTGTATTTATATTTAAATATTAATGCGAATATTTGAATATTTTATAATTATGACTGTGGTGTTTGTTGGGTTGCTAATCAATTAAATCTTCGGATATGAGAAATTTAATAGTACTGATCACGTTGATCTATAGTCAATTTCTTTATTCGCAAACCTGTTCTAATGTTACTGCTACTGATATTTTTGGCAATACATCAACACAACTGAGTTGCGGAGCTGGTGCATGTATAGGATTAACGGTTAATAATATCCCCACAACATTTCTTACCACTTCATATCAAGTCGAGCCACAGAACTATGCTCCAGCTATTCCTTTCAACCAAGGAACACCTCTGAATGCGGACAGCGACGATGCTTTCTCAGATATCATTCCTCTGCCATTTAATTTTTGTTTTTATGGCGAAACATATGACAAGCTGGTGATCAGTACAAATGGATTTATCACTTTTGATACAAAACAAGCAGGCTTAGCCAGTAACCCGAATATCCTCGAAGCTAATCCGAGCACCCTTCTACCAAAAAATTCCATATTTGGTGTAATGCAAGATCTGATCTTTTCCAAAACAGGTGAGGGAGATATCTATTATACAGTTACGGGAACCGCACCGTGTAGAAAATTTATCGTTAGTTTTTACAAGGCGAGAATTACCGGTTGTACAGAAACTTCGACCTCTCAAATCGTACTCTCTGAGTTTTCGAATGAGATAGAAGTTATCGTAGAAAATAAACCTCTGCCTTGTGGAACTGCAAAATTCAAAGAATCGCTTATTGGTATAATGAATGCAGAAGGGACTAACGGGTTGTCTCCATCCGGACGAAATGCTGTTGTATGGCAATCCGGCAACGAGAGTTGGAAATTTAGACCTGAGGGTGCTGAGGTGCAACCCAATATAGTTTGGAAAAACTCATCTGGTCAAATTGTCGGGAATACAGCCACAATCGATGCCTGCCCGACTAAAAACGAGAAATACACTGTGACCCTTGATTATTTGGTCTGTACGAAAAGTTTCACGATGAGCGATGATATTGATGTGACGTATAGCCAAAGCGGAGGAAGTGCACCAGTGATAAACAGCCCTGTAAGTTTTAGTTATACATTATGTGATAATAATGCAGATAATACGGAACTTTTCAATTGGAATACTATGGTCACGCCCTTGATCACAACAGATCCCACAGTAAATGTTAGATACTACAACACACTTTCAGCGGCAGAACAAGGTGGTGCCGGAATAAGCAATATAAAAGGAGGGAGATATACTGTCTATGCAAGAGTGACCAATCAAAGTGGTTGCTACACAATCGGAATTATAAATATGAACATTACCTTCCTCGAGAAGATAGAAGCTACTGATATCAAAAAACTATACTGTTTTGATGGTAAGGAAGATTTTGCGGTGGACCTGAATACACTTTATCCTGAGATGCTTATTACGCCCATGTCCAAAATCACAAAGGTAAGTTTTTATGTGACCCAGGCTGATGCCACGATCCCAAATGAGTCTGCATCTGTCCCGCCAAATCAAATTCTCACAAAGGATGGTAATTTGGTGGTATATACTTATTTCGTTCGTTTCGAAAATGCTGATGGTTGTTTTACAGTCAAGAAAATTACAATAGAACTCCGAAATCCTTTTACTGCATCAAACCAGAATATTTGTGATTTTAAGAATGATGGAGTCGAGAACGTTATTTTAAGCAGCTTGAATAGTGCTGTTGCTGCAGGTCAGCCTGTAAAGGTCAGCTATTTTCCGGATTCTGCATCGGCAAATGCAAATACTGGCGCTATAACAACTTATCAGCTTGACAATTCTAGCGGACCTGCTGTCATATATGTCCGATTAGACATGGTTGCAGATAATGGTAACTGTTTCAGGGTTTATCCGGTTTCACTTAAACTTGTGGCGAGTCCAATTCTTACAAAAGACCTTTTAGCTGTAGATCTTGGGCTGATGTGTGATAATAACAATGATGGCTCCGAACCGGTAGATCTGACACAATTTCAAAAAGAAATATATTCAGGAGCTGAGCAATTTAATTATACCTACTACCAAAGTTATAATTCTAATACGGGTGTATTAGGGAATAGAATAGCAGACCCGAAAGCTTTCAGGATAAGTAAAGATACTGATGTATATGTAAGGGTCGCCAAAGGGGCTTGTTTCGCCGTGGCAAAGATTGAACTTGATTTTAGTTTTCTTCCCGCTGTCATTCTTCAATCCGGGATTATTTCAAAATGTGATAAAGGCTATGATTATGGCGAAACATACGATCTGAATGACGCCATAGAAAAAATGTATCTGCCATCACAAAATGCAGACGTGATTACTGATATAGAAGTTACTTACCATGCAACCCAAGAAGATGCAAACGAAGGTGTTTTGAAAATAAACAACCTTCAAACGACCTATTATAATACCGTTACGTATTGGGCAAGGTTCCAGTCAAAGAATTCGCAATGTTTTTCCGTCGCACCAATTGTTTTAAAAACCTATTTCCCGCCAAAAGCGATTCCGTCTACCATTAAGGTTTGCGATAGTAATATAGACGGAACTCCTGAAGTTAATTTACTATTGCCGGAATTTACAGAAAATATGGTGAGCGAGACAGATCCGGAGAATAATTTTAGGTTTTATCTTACATTGGCTGATGTCGCTGCAGATAGGCCGATTCAAAATCCAGAAAGATTTTCGCATAAACCTTTTCCAAGCAGGATCTATGTTCTTGTAGAAAACATCGCGGGATGTTTCACTTTACCTTCGACAATAGATTTCATATTGGGCACAGCACTTTCTGTCGATAATGATACTTTTACGCTTGAACAGTGTGATGATGCCAATGATGGAAAAGAAACGATCGATATTACCCAATTTCAAGATCAGATATATAAACCAACAGCTATCTATTCCTATTATCCGACATTGAAAGACCTCAATGCGGACACTAATAAGATAACGACACCTTCGGCTTATCAATATGATAATCGCTTACATCCGCCTGTCATTTTTGTGAAGGTTGAGGAGGCTGGCTCTGGATCTTGTCCCGCATTGGTCAAGATCAACATCCATTTGAAAAAAGCACCTGTATTTGAGCTGGAAGACTACTATTTTTGTCCTGGTGTGGGAATCAGAATAGAACCGGATCTATCCTTTCTGGATCCTAGAGAATACATCTGGAAAAACCCTGCCGGAGAAATCATATCAAAAGAAAAATATATAGACGGTATAAAGGCAGAAGGGATTTACTCGCTTACCATTCAGAGTGGTAATACTTGCAGTCATACAGACTATTTTGAGGTGAAGCCTTATGAGCTTCCTGTTATCACACAGTTGGTCGGACTGTCTTTTACTTCTTATCAGGTGATTGCTACCGGAAGTAGGAAAATTGTTTATTCTATTGATGGTATGAACTGGCAAGACTCCAATGTTTTTGAAAACTTGCCTCCGGGTCGTGTTACTTTTTATGTCAGGTATGAAGATTCTGAATGCCTGGGTGATAGCAAAGATGGTTTGTCCGTAAAAATTATAAATGTAATAACACCGAATGACGATAATATAAACGACAGATGGTCTTTTAGTAATCTGGATGTTTTTAAAAATGTACCTTCCAATCTCAAAATATATGATAGAAACGGAGTTCTGGTCTATGAACAGCAAAGTACAGAAAGTTTTATATGGGACGGAAAATTTAATGGAAGAAGTTTGCCAACAGCAAGTTATTGGTATATCATGGCCTTGCCTGATAGGACTGTGACGGGATGGATACTTTTAAAAAACCGGAATTGATCCTGGTAAGACCTGATTTCTTTTTGGAATTGTATTATGTTTTGTAAAGCTGATGATCTATAGAAACTTATTTAAAACCGTTCTTAACAAAACATTGTTTAAATTTGAATGGTGAAAAAGTTGATTTCCATAGTGTTTCTTACTTTATATTTGGTTTCTACAACCGAGTTATATCAGCTTTTAAAAATTCCTGTTTTAGTTGAGCATTATTTTGAGCATAAGGCGCTCAATCCGGAAATGCCTTTGGTCGCTTTTCTTAAAACACATTACGATCATCCTGCAAAAGATGGCGATTATGGTAAGGACCGAAAACTTCCGTTCATTGTCCATTCTAATACTTTGACCTTGCTTTTTACTCTTAGTTCAGGATTTATTTTTGAATCTAAGAACAATAACTTCAAAGAATCCCGATCACATAAAATCCCATCCAAAGATGAAGACTTTTGCTATAAGGGATTCGCTGGCTCGGTCTGGGAGCCTCCAAGAATTTTGTTTTCATAACTTATCTTCAAAACAGTTTTTTGTAATTTAAAAACTGCATCCCGTTAAACAAAATTTCATTTAAATTCTATGAAAACAATATTTTCAACCCTGTTTTTGGTTGTGTTTTCTGTCATTTCCCATGCTCAAAACAAGTGGGAAGCAGCAAAAAAAACAGCATTAGAGAATAACGAACTTATTCTGCTTAACTTTTCTGGTTCAGACTGGTGCATTCCGTGCATCAAGCTTCATAAAAACATTATCGAGACTGAGGATTTTAGGAGGCTGGAAACCGAAAATATCATTGTATATCTCAATGCGGATTTTCCGAGAAGTAAAAAAAATCAGCTTTCTGCCGAACTCAAAAAAGAAAATGCCTCGCTTGCCGATCAGTACAACCAAAAGGGAATTTTTCCATACACGATTTTATTAAATGCTGAAGGGAAGGTTCTCAAAACCTGGGAAGGTCTTATTCCCGGTGATGCTTTGGCATTTAGCAAAGAGATCAGAGATATCAAGGAAACTCAAAAACCGTAAACATATATGTTGAGAGAGTTCAAAAGACCTAAAAAATTAATGGGGAATGCTTTTGAAATTACCGTTGTGGATAGAGACGAAACATCTGCAAATCGTCACATCGATGCTGCGATTGACGAGATACGCAGAATAGAAAGACTTTTAACAACCTTTAATGATGAAAGTCAAACCAATCTCATCAACCGAAGTGCAGGGATACAGCCTGTAAAAGTAAATGCGGAAATTTTTGATTTAATTGAAAGAAGCATCAGGATCAGTAAGGTCACCGATGGATACTTTGATATTTCTTATGGGAGTATCGATAAAAGTTTTTGGAATTTCGACCGTGATATGCAGCAACTTCCAGATCCGGAATTGATCAAGGACCATTTGAAATTGGTTAATTATCAGAACATTATTCTGGATCCGGCAAACCAAACTGTATTTCTGAAAGAACAAGGAATGCGCATTGGTTTCGGAGGTATCGGTAAGGGTTACGCCGCAGAAATGGCGAAAAGGCTTCTTCGGCAAAGAGGCGTTGTTTCAGGGATTGTGAATGCTTCCGGAGATTTAACGACTTGGGGAAATCAAGCCAACGGAAAACCTTGGACTATCGGGATTGCGGATCCGGACCACTCGAAACAGCCATTTTCTTATATGAATATTACAGATATGGCGGTTGCGACTTCCGGAAATTATGAAAAATTTGTCGTGATCAACGGTAAAAAATACTCCCACACCATCAATCCAAAGACAGGAATGCCGGTTTCGGGCGTGAAAAGTGTCACTGTTTTTTGTCCGAATGCGGAAATTGCCGATGCAATGGCAACTCCTGTAAGCATCATGGGAATAGATGCGGCGCTGAACATGGTTGATCAAATCAATCATTTAGAATGCGTGATCATCGATGATCATAATAAGATTTATTCATCTCAAAACATCAATTTAAAATGAAAAGAAATAATAAAATTAAAATAACGGTATGTTTTTTTGCGATCGTTGTCTCTGTACAATCTTGCACAACCGTAAAAGAATACGAAAAAAATAAACTGAACGATGCCGAGATGGCATTGGGAAACAGAACAGTTGAAAGAACAGAGCTGAGTTTCCAGTCATATCGGGAAGGTTCTTCCGGAGCAAATGCCGGAAAAGTTGGTGGTGGTTGTGGTTGCAATTGAAAAGGAGTAGTATCATTTGATTTTGATTAAAACATGAAAAAAATTATAGTAAGTGTCATTGCCCTTTTAGGAATTTTCAATGCAAAAGCGCAGGAAAATACAAGCAAAGAACAACCTAAAAAACTAACGCTGGATGAAGCCAATCTGGTTTCAAGCTATTATAAGCAGGATGGAAATAACTCGGCCGTAACAGGAGGGACCGGCTCGGAAAAGCTGAATGATATCTCGAATGCAATTGATATCACTTTGGTAAAATATGATAAGAAAGACAGAAAAAACAAGTTTGGCTTCAGTGTCGGGATCGATCATTATACTTCCGCTTCTTCGGATATGATTGATCTGAAGGCCAATTCCTCCGCTTCTCACGCTGATACCAGGATCTATCCTGCATTGAGCTGGAGTCGTGAAAACGAAAGCAAAGGAACGACAATTATGGCTGGGGTTTCTGCTTCTTCAGAGTATGATTATCAATCTTACAGCGCCAATATTGGTTTTGCGAAAAAGACACCTGATAGAATGGGAGAGTTTACCGCAAAATTCCAAGCCTATTTTGATCAGGTGAAATTGATCGCTCCCATCGAATTGCGAACTGCAACAAACGGAGGAACTAGCGGAAGAAATACCTATGCTTTGTCTTTAGCATATTCTCAAATTATCAATCAGAACTTTCAAGTGGAATTTCTCACAGATGCTGTTCAGCAAACAGGTTATTTAAGTTTGCCTTTTCACAGGGTTTATTTTAACGATAGCTCCGTTCATCAGGAAACCCTACCAGATAAAAGGTTTAAACTTCCGATAGGGGTGAGAGCGAATTATTTTTTAGGCGATAAGTTTATTGTAAGGGCATATTACCGATATTACACGGATGATTGGGGTTTGAAATCTAATACAATCAGTCTGGAAACGCCTGTGAAAATTTCACCATTTGTTTCTGTGACGCCTTTTTACAGATATTATTCACAAAGTGCAGCAAAATATTTTGCCCCGTTTCAGCAACACACTGCTTTCGATGATTATTACACCAGTAATTATGATCTGTCTAAATTCAACAGTAATTTTTACGGAGCCGGAATTAGATTTAATCCTAAAAATGGCCTATTTGGTGTTGAAAGGTTGAATATGCTTGAAATCAGGTATGGTCATTATACGAAATCGGTCGGGATGACTTCTGATATTATTTCATTAAATTTAAGATTCAAATAAATAGCTGACTTGTTGAATATTATTTGACAAGTCATTTTTTAAATGAAAAAATATGCATCATCAATTAGAAAAACATTACGTCAATAGAGTAGGATGGCTTCGTGCAGCGGTTTTGGGAGCGAATGACGGCTTGTTGTCCACCACTAGTATCGTTATTGGTGTTGCAGCTGCTTCGCCGGAACGAAATGCTATAGTTCTCGCTGCTTTGGCCGGAATGATTGCCGGCGCAATGTCAATGGCTGCAGGCGAATATGTTTCTGTGAGTTCTCAGGGAGACACGGAAAAAGCAGATCTGGCCAGAGAAAAACGCGAACTTGAAGAAATGCCTGAAATAGAATTGCAGGAGTTGGCAAAAATCTATGAAAGGAGGGGTGTGAGCAAGGAAACGGCTTTGCAAGTTGCCACTGAACTCACGGCACACGATGCTTTGATGGCCCATGCTCACGATGAGTTGGGAATTAATGAAATTACGCAGGCAAAACCTTTGCTGGCGGCGATGGCCTCATTTGCATCTTTTGGTTTAGGTGCATTGCTTCCTTTGGCAGTTTCACTTTTAGCTCCCATCAAGCAAATGGTATATTTCCAGTATGGTTTTTCAATTATGTTCTTAATGATTCTGGGAGCGATCTCAGCAAAAACAGGTGGCTCAAAAATGGGAATTGCCGTATTGAGAATTTGCTTTTGGGGAACTGTGGCGATGGGCGTTACGGCTTTGATCGGGCATCTCTTCGGGGTTTCTGTCGCATAAAGATTAATTATCAGATAAAAAGACTGTAGTTTTAAATTACAGTCTTTTTTCTTTTAATAAGGTAATTTTTCCCTGAAATATCCATATACCAATTTCCTAATATACTATGAGTTAAAGTGATGGTAATTGTAAAAGCTCCGGCTCAGATCTGTACAAAAGAGCTCCGGGCAAGCACCTTTAATCACCTAGCCTAATTCCAAAAGCCAATCAACCTTTGTTAAATTCCCTAGGTCTAAATAACTTTCTAAATTCTATTAAATGTTCATTTTCTTATGAAAGCAGGACCAAAATCATTACATAATGTTTTTATAAAATTATAAGACAATATAAAGTCTTTATTTGGTTTATTTATGTTCTTTATTATATTTATTTAGTATATTTGTAATCTAAATAATCTAGAATGAATTTTGATCTTATAAAAGCAGTTGTGGAACTTGTTCGGCAATTTATGGAACAAAATGAAGATAAAGCTTTATACAGCAATGATATTCATGGGTTTACAAAATGGATGAATACTTGCTTCAGTGATAATTCTGAGTCAGAAGATCATACTTGGATAGGCAAGGAATCCGGAAGAAGTTCTGAAAGTGTTATCAATACATTGCTTGTGAGAATAGTACGATATGCGAAATCATATTCAAGGTCCATTGTTATTAATTCATTGTTTAGCAGCCAGGATGATTTTATCTATCTCATTGGCCTGAATTCATTGGGAGCGATGTCAAAGATGGATCTGATAAGACATAATGTGCATGAAAAACCAGCAGGTATGCTTGTGATCGATCGATTAATAAAGAATGGCTGGGTTGAACAGACTACTTCTGATAAAGATAAAAGAATAAAACTTGTCCAGATAACCAAAAAAGGCCTTGATATTCTTGATGTACATATGGATGAGATCCGTAAAGCTTCCAAAGTGGTGACAGCCGACCTTACTCATGCTGAACAAATGCTTCTAATAGGCATCCTTTCCAGATTGGATGAGTTTCATTATTCGGTTTATAGAATGAATCTTGATGCGACGGATCTTCTGGATAAGGCCTATGAAAAGCTTGGCCAAGTAAGTTTGAAAATACTGTGAAAACTATTAAATAGGTCAAAAATGGGTAATGGAAAATTAAGAAAAAGAATTGCTGTGATAGGATCTGGATTTTCCGGACTTTCTGCAGCTGCATATTCTGCACAGTCAGGAAATGAGGTGCATGTATTTGAAAGGCACGATCAACCTGGAGGACGAGCAAGGCAATTTAGGACACCGGAAGGTTACATTTTTGATATGGGGCCTAGCTGGTATTGGATGCCTGATATTATCGAAAGTTTTTTTCGTGATTTTGATTGCAACGTTTCTGATTTCTATGAGTTGGTTTCATTGGACCCTCAGTTTGAGATGGTCTTTTCAGAAGAGAAGGTTTCGGTTCCCGAGAAAAATGAGGCCATCCGTGAGTTATTCGAAAAAATAGAACCCGGATCTGCCAAGAAGTATGATAAATTTATGCAGTCTGCAAAATTCAAATATGAGGTAGGAATGAAGGATTTTGTGACAAAACCCTGCCACAACTGGCTGGAATTTGCTTCCCCGAAAATAGCAGCAGGTGCCTTGAAATTAGATCTTCTGAGCAATTTCCGAAAATATGTTTCCGGCTATTTTTCAGATTCGAAACTAAGATCGCTGATGGAGTTTCCTGTGATCTTCCTGGGGGCTTCTCCACAGAATATTCCCGCCCTTTACAGTCTAATGAATTATGGAGGATATGTTCTGGGTACAAAATATCCGTTGGGAGGGTTTTACCAGCTTGTTTTAGCAATGAAGGAAGTTGCGGAGAAGCAGGGTGTAACCTTCCATTTCAATCATGATGTCCAGAAACTAAATACAGAAAACGGAAAGATCACTTCAATAAGAGTAGATGGTAAAGATCATGAGTTTGATGTTGTTATCGCTTCCTCAGATTACCACCATACGGAAACATTAATACCTGAATCTCTAAGAAATTATGACAATGCTTATTGGAAGTCCAAGACCTTTGCTCCTTCATGTTTAATTTATTATTTGGGAATCAAGGGAAAGATCCAACATTTAAAACACCATACCTTATTTTTTGAAAATAACCTGGATGATCATATAGATAGTATTTACAGAGATAAGAGATGGCCGGATCAACCCCTCTTTTATTCTTGCTGTCCTTCAAAAACAGATTCTGGTGTTGCTCCGGAAAATTGTGAAAATCTGTTTTTGCTGCTTCCTCTTGCGTCTGGAATAAACGATGAAGAATCTGTAAGGGAAAAGTATCTGAAAGAAATGCTTAAGAGAATTGAGAGCCATACAGGAGAGAATGATCTTATTTCCAGGATAGAATATAAAAAAAGCTACTGTGTAAGTGATTTTGTTTCAGATTACAATGCCTATGAGGGAAATGCTTACGGATTAGCGAATATATTATCACAAACAGCAGTTTTAAAACCTAAAATAAGAAATAAAAAGATTAGGAACCTTTTTTATACAGGACAGTTAACCGTTCCTGGCCCGGGGGTGCCACCGTCAATTATTTCAGGAAAGATTGTAGCAACTGAAGTTAGTAAACTAAAAATAAAATAATATGAAAAAATTGTTTGATGAATTGTCTTACGAGATCAGTAAGTACACGACCCAGAAATACAGCACAAGTTTTTCATTGGGAATAATGGCTTTGAAGCCTTCCATAAGACCTGCGATCTATGCCATTTATGGATACGTTCGTCTGGCAGATGAGATCGTTGACAGTTTTCATGGTTACAACAAGGAAAAACTTTTGAAAAGATTAAGGGCAGAGACCTATGATGCACTTGAAGACGGAATATCTCTCAACCCCATTTTACATTCTTTTCAGGAAACCATTCGTCAATATAAAATTGATGTCCAGCTTATCGATCAGTTTTTGCACAGTATGGAAATGGACCTCCGGAAGATAGAGTATAGTTCAGCTCTTTATGACGAATACATCTATGGTTCGGCAGAAGTTGTAGGTCTTATGTGTCTGTATATATTCACCGGGGGAAACAAACAGCAGTTTGAGGAACTCAAGCCTTTTGCGATGAAACTCGGTTCCGCCTTTCAGAAAGTTAATTTTTTACGGGACCTGAAAGATGATTACCAGATATTAGGTAGAACGTATTTCCCGGGTCTGAATATGTCGGTCTTTGACAATTCGATAAAGGCTAGTATCGAAAAAGAGATCGAAGAAGAGTTTGGAGAAGCATTAAAGGGAATCAAGAGGTTGCCGGGTTCTTCCTTGTTTGGCGTTTATCTGGCCTACAGATATTATCTGTCATTGTTTGAAAAAATAAAGAGAACAAGTTCCCATCATATTTTGCAGCAAAGGATCAGGATTGCCAATTCACAGAAATTATTAGTTGCCTTTAAAAGCTATATTAGATATAAGTCGGCCTATCTATAATGATCGGCTGTTATAGAAATTAAAATTAAAAGTAAATGATGTACAAATTATATAGAGAACAACAACTGGATTGCAGTATTGAATCGGCATGGAAGTTCTTTTCATCCCCTCATAATCTATCCAGGATAACTCCTTCTGATATGAATTTTGTGGTTCTGTCAGATGTTGAGGATAAACCTATTTTTGAAGGAATGGAAATAGATTATACTGTTTCTCCTATATTGGGAATTCCAATGGGCTGGAAAACCATTATCACACAAGTGGAAGAATATAAAAGTTTTACCGACTTTCAAAAAAAAGGCCCATATAAGTATTGGAACCATTTTCATGAATTCATTCCAAATGATAAAGGTGTGCTTATAAAAGATACTGTAGATTATGAGCTTCCTTTCGGGATTTTAGGAAATATTGCTCATCAGCTGTTTGTAAAAAATAAACTGAAAAGTATCTTTGATTTTCGATACAGGGTTTTGGACGATCTTTTTAACAGAAAACCTAATTAAGATGAACCTTCTGATTGTTTTGTGCGTTTTTATTTCTATGGAAGCAGTTACATGGCTGATTCACCGGTATATTATGCATGGTTTCCTGTGGGTTCTGCATCGGGACCATCATGATCATAGCAATGACGGTAAACTTGAGCGGAACGATCTGTTTTTCTTCATTTTTGCGAGCCCTGCTATCGCATTATTATATTTTGGGGTAAAACAGGATTTCAGTTATTGGTTTTTTATCGGGCTGGGTATCAGTCTTTACGGAATGGCATATTTCTTTGTACATGATATTTTTATCCATCAGAGGGCAAAGATATTTAGCAAAACAAAAAATCCCTATTTTCTTGCTATAAGACGTGCGCATAAACAGCATCATAAACATCTGGGGAAGGAAGAAGGGGAGTGTTTTGGTTTTTTGTGGGTGCCGGTTAAATATTTCAAAATGTATTTCAATAAAAAGTGATGGCCTATACTTACATACTGATAAATTTTTTTACTGTCATTATCTGTTTTTTGGCTTCTTTTGACAGCAGGATACAGTTCAACAAGCTTTTTGGAAAATTTTTGATTTCCTCTACCATCGTGGCCATTCCTTTTATTATATGGGATATTTGGTTCACAGGAATCGGGGTATGGTGGTTTGACCTTGATTATACTTTAGGTTTTAAAGTAGCGGGACTTCCCATTGAAGAATTTATGTTTTTTTATTGCATTCCTTTTGCCTGTGTATTTACTTATTATTGTCTGGAGAGATTTTTTGATCTGGACTGGGCTGCTGCTTTTAATAATCTTATTGTATTTACATCTGTTATTATCCTCAGTGTCATAGGACTTCTTTATTATAACAAGATATATACTCTGCTTACGGTCGCTGTCACTGTGTTCATACTTTGTTATCTGCATTTTATTGCTAAAAAAGAATGGATAGGAAAGGCAAGTTTTGCCTATCTGGTTTTGATGCCGGGTTTTTTTGCGGTAAATGGGATTCTTACAGGTTCAGTAATTCCATCGCCGGTCGTTAATTATGATCCTGAGGAAATTTTAGGGATTCGGATGATCACTATTCCTGTTGAAGATGCTGTTTATGGTTATACCCAGTTTCTATTGAATATTTATTTTTTTAAAATAATAACTAAAACAGACGATAGATGATTATCGGATTATTTATTTGTCGGCAAAATTTAAATTCTCGGTGAATTAGGTATATTTGTATACTATTTGAATAAAATGAATTTCTCACTTATCAAAGATTGTCTGACGCTTCTTGAAAAATTTGAGTCGGATAACAAAACAGTTCAGGGGCACTATCCATCAACTATTGACGATTTTAGGTCCTGGGTGTGTAAGCAGTATAGAAAAGAACATGAAATTGCTGATGAAGATCCTTATTGGGAAGGCAAAGAGAATGGAAGATCTCCGGAAAGCGCTATAAGTACTTTACTAGTCCATCTGAACCGATATGCAAAAACGTATTCAAAGTCTGCGATCTCGGATTCTGAATTTTCCACTCAGGAAGATTTTATTTATCTGATCAATCTAAAGGCTTTTGGTGAAATGAGCAAAATGGCACTTATCAAAAGGAATATCCATGATAAACCTGTCGGTATGCTTATCATTGCTAGGCTCTTACGACAGGGATTTATTGAACAGACAAATTCAGATTTGGATAAACGTAGTAAATTGATACGTATTTCTGAAAGAGGATTGTCGGCCTTGGAAAAACAAATGGATAAAATTCGCCAGGCTACCAATATTGTTTCGGGAGATCTTGACCATAAGGAAAAAATGGATCTGATCCGTATTCTCAACAAACTGGATCGTTTTCATTATCCTATTTTTTCAAGAAATATTCATTCTGATGAGCTCATCAACAGGGTATATGATGAATATCCATTTAAAGATTGATATTGAACTTGCAGCTATTATTAAATATTCATCCTAAATATATATGATAATACCTCTCGATTTTCCGGTCTGTATGTGCTATTTTTTGATCTTTAGTTCTGAAGCATAGTTGTAAAGATCCTCATAGACCTCGAAGAATTTATTTTCATCGGCTTCACTTAATGAAGTATTGAAAAATACAATGACGGCTATTTCTTTGTTTAAATCGGAAAGCATGAATGTCCTTACGCCTGCATCAGAACCATTATGCCCAATCCTTTTGCCGCCCATTTTTGTTGCCCAGAAAATTCCTGAATTAAGCTTATCCGGTTTGACATTTTCAGGCTTATTGGATTCCGTGAACTGAAAGCGGACCATCTCTTTTGCCAGTTCTTTTTTCAATAATCTTGTGTTATTGTATTTTCCATCATCCAGCAGGGTGATGAAAAATCTTGAAAGTTCATCTACAGAAGTCCGCACGCCGCCATCTGGATAAGTTATGCCTTCATAAAGTGGTATTGACTTTATTTTACCGTCTTCCTTTTGATAAGCTTTGGAGTGTTTTTTTAAGTTGATCTCAGATAGATTCCAACCTGAATTTTTCATCTTCAAAGGCTTGAAAATATACTTTTTACTGTACTCATCGAGTTTTTTACCGGTTCTCAGCTCAATGATATAGCCTGCAAGACCTGCTCCTATATTGGAGTAGTCGCGATTTGTGCCTGGTCTGGAATTTAGAAAATTATTCTTATCATAATGTTTACTGCCTTTTACAAAATAGTTTTTTAAAAAATCACCGAGAGGTTCAGGCCTCTGACCGTTATAAAAATAAGTACTATCCGTATAAAAAGGATAACGATCTGCCAAGCCGGAAGTATGGGTGGCCAAATGTCTCAAGGTAATTTTTTCATCCGGAAAATTAGGATTGATAATTTTGAAAGGCAAATAATGGTTGATGTCTTCATCCAGATCGACCTTTCCTTCCTCTACTGCCTTCATAATGCAGAATCCCGTGAAAGTTTTGCTTACGGAGGCAATATTCATAATGGTTCTAGGTGAAAAAGGAATTTTGTTTTCTCTGTCTGCAAAGCCGTATCCTTTTTTCCAAGCCAGTTTTTTGTCTATGATAATGGCAGCTCCGATCCCAACGATTCCTGTCTGGTCCATTTTCTTTTCGATAAGGCTGTCAATCGAGTTCTTTTTATCATTTTTGATATTGACTTTAGTTTGTGCCACCATATTTTGGATACAAAATATGATGAAAAGAAAACAGATAAATGAATAATTTGTCTTAAGATTTTTCATAATAGATATGTTTTTGGATTTTGTGCGATTAAGATGAGAACCATTTTAAAATTTGAATAATGTAAGATGGATTTATTTAGTTTTAAGGTCTTCAAGAACCATTTTACTCATATCCTTTACAAGTTGGGTAGGAGAGTTGCAGTCACAATTGCTGAATCCCAATACATAAATATCCTCACTCGGGATATAAACCGCCATAGATTTGAATCCGAAAATACTGCCGCCGTGCTCACGGGTCGGAGTTCCGTTGATGTTTTTCAGGTGCCATCCATAGCCATATTCTATTTCCTGACCGTTATTAAGCTTGTACTTGGTAAAAGCTTTAGCCTTTTCTTTCGGACTTAATAATAGGTTTTGATTTAAGGCATTCTGCCATTTGAGCATATCGTCCAAAGTTGACATCAATGAACCTGAAGAAAAAGGAACACTGAAACTGATGATCGTTTTATTAACGTAGCCCGAACTTTTTTTGTGGTAACCAAATGCCCTGTTCTTGATGATCTTTCTATCACTGGCATAATAAGAATTCGCCATTCCGGCTTTGTCAAATATGTTCTTCTTGATAAGGTCTTCGTATTTTTCTCCAGATGCCAGCTCAATGATATAACCTAGGATTACATATCCTGAATTGTTATATTCGAATTTTTCTCCCGGAGCAAAATCTGCAGGCTCATTTTTAAAGAAATCGACCATCTGTTGCGGTGTCATTTCTTTTTGAGCAATGTCCTGCAAGGTTTTCATTTTTGTAAAATCCCTTATACCGGAAGTATGGGTCAAAAGATGATGAATAGTGATCTTATCACCGTTGGGATAAGAAGGGATATATTTGGAAACGGGATCATCTACTTTTAATTTTCCTTGTTCTTCCAACATCAGAATGACAATTGCCGTGAACTGTTTGGTCATAGAACCGATTTGAAATACACTGCCTGTATTCAGTTTTGAATCCAATTCAAGATTGCCCATTCCGAAAGCTTTTTCATAAATAGGTTTACCTTTTTTTGCGATAAGGAAAACACCGCCCGGTCCATTGGTCTCCTTGAATTCAGATCGGATGAGACTGTCAATTTTTCGATTCAGCTCCTGGGCATTGGATCTTACTGAAAACAAAACAATAAAACATAATAAAAATAGTCTTTGCATAATGGTGTGATTTTATGCAAAGATATATTTATTTATTAATACTATGCAATACAAAGTAGCAATAAATGATGAAATTATATAGAAAATGGTTTTGACAAAAGTATTCTTTGTAAAGTTCTTCGAATTCTCTTATAGCTTCGGCTTAGTGGAATCGATATTCTCCCGTCAAAATTTATTGATTGCCGATTGCCTTAATTTGTGTGGTATTCTTTTGTGATTGTTCTTAATATCTACCCATTATAGAGTCTAAAAAAATAAAGCTTTTATATATAACTCAATATGTTCTAGAAATTAAATAAGAAAAGCTAACAAAAAAGTACAGTTTTTGTATTGTTAAAAAATGGCAAAATTGTATCCCTTCATTTCTATTATTATTTGTGGCTGGGCTTTCTCTCAACAAAAAGACTCCACCAACCTGATTTCCGAAGTCCATATTGATGCATATAAAAAACCAAGTGATTTTATTTCTTCTACGAAATCAGTGGGCATTGTTTCAAAAGATTTACTTCTGCAAAATTCACCAGAAAGATTATTGGAATCTTTGAATCAGATAGCAGGAGTAAGAATGGAAGAGCGCTCACCGGGAAGTTACAGGCTATCGCTTAGGGGAAGCACATTGCGCTCGCCATTTGGGGTCAGGAATGTCAAAGTTTATTTAGACGATTTTATACTCTCTGATGCTTCGGGGAATACTTATTTTAATGTCATTTCACCACTATTAATTGATAGGATAGAATTATTCAAAGGTCCGGAAAGTGGTGATTATGGTTCAGTTACTGGTGGTACGGTGATTTTAAAAACGAGAAATCAGGATGAGATAAAAGCTGATCTTTCGATAGGAAGTTATGGAACATTCAGCGGGAGCCTTAACTTTTCAAAAACTTTTGGGAAACATTTTTTTGAAGTATTCCAAAATCATTATCAGACAGACTCATACCGTGAGCAGTCTCGGATGAAGAGAAGGCAGATTTTTATCAAAGATAACTTCCGGTATTCTGATCAGGGTATTGCAAAAGCAATGTTGATGTACTCCGATTTGGATTATCAAACGCCGGGCGGGCTGACATTGGGGCAGATGCAACAAAACCCTAAGCAGGCAAGACCAGCTACGGCAACGACACCTGGAGCTAAAGAGCAGGATGCTGGTATTCGTAATAAAATGGTATTGGCTGGACTATCCAATGATTTTGACTTCACTCCAGATTTTTCACATTTCATAATGGTTCAGGGGTCTTATGTCGACTTTAAGAATCCATTCATTACCAACTATGAAAATCGCTATGAGGGCAATTTTGCTCTGAGAACTCATTTTAATTATAAAAAAATATGGGATAAAGTGTCATTATCTTATCGCTTGGGTTTTGAAGGAGGTGTTAATGATATTGATATCAGAAATTATGATAACAACAGAGGAATTAAAGGTGATCCTCAAAACTTTGATCAGATTAAAAATACGTCAGGGTTTTATTTTTTATCGCAAAGTTTAAATATTGCAGAACAATTGTTTACGGATATTTCTATTAGTCTTAATTCAAATTCGTTTGATTATTCGAGATACTATCCAATAAATGAAAAAGGGTCAGTAAGCTTTAAAAACCAATGGCTTCCTAATTTTGGTGTAAATTATTTATTTGGAGATGGATTTTCTGTTCGTGCCAAATTGGGTAAAGGAAATTCGGCGCCCACTAACGAAGAGATCCGTGCTTCCGATCAAGAATTTAATAATGCATTGAACCCGGAGTCCGGTTGGAATAAAGAAGTAGGTATTAGAAAACAATGGCGTAATATCCTTTTTGTTGAAGCGTCTTATTTTGATTTTCGTATGAAGGATGCGATAGTCAGACGTCAAAACGATGCAGGGCAGGAGTACTTTGTCAATGCTGGAGAAACGGTACAGAAAGGCCTTGAGATTTTATTTGAATCTAAAAACTTCAACCTCAAAAATGATTTTTTCAGCAATTTCAAATTCAGATTTTCAGGAAGTTTCTATGATTTTAAATTTAAAAATTATCAGCAAAATGAAAATAATTTTTCAGGAAATGATTTAACCGGAGTTCCAAGAACCACAATAAACAGTTTGTTGGATTTTACTTTTTTCAAAAAACTTTCAGTAGATTATTCTCATTTTTATACTTCAGGAATGCCTTTAGATGATGCAAATTCTGTTTATTCGGAATCAAATTTGATTGGGAATATCCAACTCCGATTTCCTTTGGCAATGGATAAAACAAAACTGGATCTATTCTTACAAATCCAAAATATTTATAATACAGACTATGTTTTAGGATTTGATATCAATGCATTTGGACAACGTTATTATAATCCTTCGGCCAAAAGGAATTTTATCTTGGGTGTACAGATGAATTTTTAAATTGAGGACAAGTTTATTAAGGATTCGTAATATAGATTTATTTCTAAGGAATAGTTTTTGTAAATTCTAAGTTTACATCAAATCCTTTATAAATAAAACTTATGAAAAATTATCTCTTACCAATTACGGCGCTGTTATTTTTCAGCTGCAAGCAGAATGACAATAAAACGGATCGGCAGGAAAATGCAGAAGCAATCACCCAGACCGATACATTGAAATTGCCGGCACCAGATGAGAAAGGTGCTAAAAATAAGTTCAGCAATGTCATTGGATGGCCAAAAGACAAAACTCCAGTTGCACCGGAAGGCTTTACTGTCACTAGATTTGCCGATGGAATTAAGAGCCCTCGGAATATGATCCAGGCAGAGAATGGAGATATATTTGTAGTTCTTTCCAATTCTGAGCGTTCTGCTAAGGATAAGATCATAAATGATATAAGTGGAAAGAGTGATGCTGAGGTCGGAGGCAGGTCCGCCAACAGAATTATCCTTTATCGTGATGCAGACAAAGACGGCATCCCGGAATCTTCATCCGTATTTTTATCCAATCTGAACCAGCCTTATGGAATGCTCATCATAAAAGACAAGTTTTATGTTGCCAATACCGATGGATTATATGTTTACCCTTACAAGGTCGGAGAAACAAAAATAACAGAACCAGGAAAAAAGATCGTCAGTCTCCCGGCTGGAGGTTACAATAACCACTGGACAAGGAATTTAATTACCAATAAAGACCAGTCAAAAATTTATATCTCTGTAGGGTCAGGGAGCAACGTTGGAGAAAATGGAATGGAAAATGAAGTTCGACGAGCCAATATCCTGGAAATAAATCTGGACGGAAGTGGAGAAAAGATTTTTGCAGCAGGTTTGAGAAATCCAGTAGGTATGAGCTGGAATCCTGTTACAGGACAATTGTGGACTGTTGTGAACGAACGGGATGAACTTGGGGATGAACTGGTTCCGGATTATCTGACCAGCGTAAAGCAGGATGCATTCTATGGTTGGCCTTATGCTTATTTCGGTAAAAATGAGGATCCCAGAAGAAAAGGGGAGAAGCCTGATCTGGTAGCAAGGACGATCGTTCCCGATGTTCCACTTGGAAGTCATACAGCTTCGTTGGGATTGACATTTTATACGGGAAATCAATTTCCGGAGTCATATAAAAACGGAGCATTCATTGGACAGCATGGCTCTTGGAATCGTTCTTCGTTAGTAGGTTATCAGGTCGCTTACGTACCTTTCAAAAATGGTAAAGCGACTGGGCCTTACCAGCCATTTTTAACGGGATTTATAGCAGATGAAGCTAAGGGAGATGTGTATGGGCGACCAGTCGGGGTGCTTCAGATCGCTGATGGTTCTTTGCTTGTTGCCGATGATGTGAGTGGCGTTGTCTGGCGTATATCTTATAATAAGAAATAAAAAAAAGCAGCTCTTAGAGTAGTCATGGTCGGAAGATTTTCTTCCGACTTTTTTGTTTTTATATGCGCAAAAAATAATTTTACAATTACCTGATAATCAAATAATTAACTTGTTTTTGTCGTTTAAATTTTGTATATTTATACTGATAATCAAACATTTATGTCAGTATTCAATGACCACAAAGTTTCCCTTAGTCAGGTTCTGGATTTCATTCCCGAGGCGCTTTTAAGCCATCTATCAGCGACCACCAATGTTGACCACTATAGTAAAGTGCTCCATGGGAGGAAAATGTTCTATCTGCTTTTATTCTGCGTCTTTGACAACGATAGATTGAGCCAGAGGACACTTGAGGACACTTTTAACA
>NZ_AUFK01000020.1 GCF_000426465.1 Epilithonimonas caeni DSM 17710 | reverse complement strand
GAAAGCGGTGGGACATTGAAGTGTTTTTCAGGTTCCTGAAACAGGAACTCAACCTAAGTCACCTGGTTTCAATGAACAAGAACGGGATTGAAGTGATGGTCTATATGACAATGATTGCAGCGATGCTTTTGTTGATCTACAAAAAAGCCAATAATCTGGGCTACAAAACCGCTAAAAGACGAATAGCCATGGAGCTCCGGGATATGATAACTGCTATTCTAATCATATTTGCAGGAGGCGACCCAGGTAAAGTTTTTAAAACATAAAAAATGGTCGGAATTTCTTCCGACCATGACTAGGTATGGCCCGTGATTTTTACGGGAATGTTTTTAATGTCTTCCAAAGTTGTAGCTAAGCCCACACCACGGATAAAATAAGCGTTCGGTTTTTTGTCGATATACGCACCGCCCGTATTCTGATTGTTTTGTTCGAGTGCGTTAAATATATCGGGAATGCTTACGCCCATTGCTCTTAATCGGTCGGGGTTTACCGCAACCTCGTATTGTTTTAATTCCCCGCCAAAGCTGTTTACTTCGGCAATGCCCGGTGTGCCGTACAACTGACGGGCAACAATCCAATCCTGCATTGTACGCAGATCTTTGGCATTGTATTTATGCTCGCTGCCTTTTTTGGGGTGGATGATGTACTGATAGACTTCTCCAAGCCCTGTACTAACCGGAGCCAGTTCAGGCGTGCCGATACCTTTCGGGATTTTTTCTTCGGCTTCTTTCAGTTTTTCATTGACCAACTGCCTTGCAAAGTAGATGTCCACATTTTCTTTGAACACTACCGTAACCACCGAAAGCCCGAAACGGGATATACTTCTTGTTTCTTCTAAATCGGGAATGTTGGCGATGCTCTGTTCAATCGGAAACGTAACCAACTGTTCCACTTCCTGACCCGCCAGTGTAGGACAGGCAGTAATAATCTGTACCTGATTATTGGTAATATCCGGTACGGCATCTATCGGCAATTTGGTGGCACTCCATACGCCCCAAATGATAAGAACCAATGTCATTATACCAATGACGATTTTGTTCTTGATGCTGAATTTAATTATACTATCTAACATTTGAATTTATGATTAATGTTTATACAAACTTGCATGATGCCATTTTCTAAAAATGACAGCATATAAATACGATACAGACGGTTTCATCGAAACGCTGTGAAAGAATTAAGCAGTTATTACTTAAACATTAATCTTAGGCGGTTGCCATATGTTCCCGTTATATTGGGATAAGATATATATATTTCTTAAAGGGACTTTTCTTTTATCAGTGGACTGAAACTCAAGTTCATTGATTTCAGGTAGCCTAAAATCCAGTGTAACTCCATTAATTGTACCGCAACATTGGCAGCTACAAAAAGGGCTGCAAAAATCTTTGTGTTCAGTTTTGTGGTTATGTTCCAAAACATTTACACTGTCTGATACATTATTGGTGGCACATCGGTAATAAGCATCACTGCAAGGAAGTATTGCCATTCCGAGCATATAGACACTAAATATGAATGTTAAGAATTTCACAGTTAAATTTTAAACTTCAATACCGTTAATAACTATTAGATTAATTAGGGAATTTACTAAATACAATTATGATGAGATTTGCTATACTGATAAACTTGTTCTGTTTGAAATATATGTCTTTGCTGATTATGTTTATTGTTCTCTACAATTCTTTCGTCTTCTATATCAATCCGGCTGAATTATCCATCATTATAAAACAACCGGAATATCTATCGTCAATCATAACGATTATTACCGGTTCTTGCAATTCGTCCAAACTTTCATCATAATAGAAATCGTACAATTTCATAAGAGCCAAATTGCCTATGATAATTTCGTGTCCGTCTACGAAACCTTTGATACCGTAACCAGGTATTGCTTCAAACTTTTCGATTTTGAAATCAGACAAATTAATCCGTGGTAAAAATTTAATAATGCTGCCTGCTATTGGATGTACAGAATGAGATTGTAATGCCGCCGTGTAAGTAACCACTGTTTCTTTTTCGGGTACGGCACATTCAAATGCAATCACTTCAAACGGATGGTCGCTTCTGTAAGCCGTGTCGGTACTTCTGGTATGAATATTTCTATTTGCCATTGTAATAAGTTTTATTTACACAGCAAATTTATCAGTAGATTTTAGGAACCTGGTTGCAAATGTAAAACAGCCATATTGTTATATGGCTGTTTTTAAAAAGTTATATTTTCAAGCTTAATCATATATGGATTGCAATTTTCTCGACGTCAAGACAAGCTTCACGCAGGTTTTCATAGTAAGTCGGATGCCCGTGAGAAATGCGGGCTATATCTTCAGCAGCTGCCCTATATGCCATTGAAACCGTAGCTTCTCCAATCAAATCAGAAGCTCGCTCTCCAATTATATGGAAACCTAAAATTTCATCTGTCTTTGCATCTGCTAACACTTTTGCCACGCCCTCAGTTTTACCACTGGTAATGGCTCTTCCAGATGCAGAAAAAGGGAACTGACCAACTTTATATTTTATTCCTGAAGTTTTCAATTCTTCTTCGGTCTTACCAACACTGGCGACCTCTGGACTGGTGTAAACAATGCTTGGAATAGTATTGTAATTAATATGTGGTTTTTGTCCTGCAATAATTTCAGCTACAAAGATACCCTCTTCCGATGCTTTGTGTGCTAACATTGGTCCCTCTACCACATCGCCGATGGCATAAATTCCTTTTACATTTGTTTCCATATTTTTATCTGTAGAAATCTGTCCTCTCGAATTGAGTTCAATTCCTACTTTATCTAATCCTAATCCTGTAGTATAGGGTTTTCTTCCAATTGCCACTAAACAATAATCGCTTTCCAATGTGACAATATCACCATTTTTGTCTTCAGCAGTTACAGCAATACTATCACCGGTATTGGTTGCTCCCGTTACCTTATAACCAAGTAAAAATTCAAAATCTAAATTTTTCTTTAGTGATTTTTGAAGTTCTGCCCCCATTTTTTTATCCATATTAGCGAGAATGCTCCCTGCATACTCTATTACGGTAATTTTGCTTCCCAATCTTCCATAAACTGACCCTAATTCCATACCGATAACGCCGCCTCCAACTACAACAAGGTGTTTGGGAATTTCCTTTAAGTTCAAAGCTTCTGTTGAACTGATAATCCGTTTTTTGTCAATATCAATTCCGGGAAGCGAGGCCGGTTTTGAGCCTGTTGCAATAATTACGTTTGCCCCGGTAATGGTTTCTTCTGCGGTTTCAGACTTTATCAAGATGGTATTCTTATTTTTAAAAGAACCTACGCCCTGGAAAACCTCTACTTTATTTTTTTTCATCAAGTAGCTTACTCCTCCGTTGATTTTGGAAACCACGTCTGCTTTTCGGGCAATCATTCTTTTTAAATCAACCCTCGTATTGTCCACATCAATACCGTGATTTACACTGCTATACTTTATTTCATGGTATCGTTCAGAGCTATCCAGCATAGCCTTTGATGGAATACATCCAACATTCAGACAAGTACCTCCAAGTACGGAATACTTTTCTATTATTGCGGTTTTTAATCCCAATTGTGCACAACGTATTGCTGTGACGTAACCTCCCGGTCCTGAACCAATGATAATTACATCAAATTGACTTTCCATAGGTTTTATTTTTAATTTTATATTAGTATTTCTATAATATCGAAAGTGTTAATTCGATAATTTATTCTCTAAATTTATTAGTAAATTTTTGGAACATGGTTGCAAATTTAAAGCAACCCTATTTGGTAAGGGCTGCTTCAAAATTTAATTAAAAATGAAAATGATTATTTTGTTTTAACGAACCTTGAGCAATCTTTACAAATACCTTTCATTACGAAATTCACACTGTCCAAAAGAAATTTTTCTGGGAGCTGAATTGCTGGTATTGAAATACTTTCAAGACAATACGTATTCTTACAGCGGTTACAATTGAAATGGACGTGTAGCTCGCCAACCGTACACATACAGGTGTCACTGCAAATAGAATACTTTATAGATCCTGAGCCGTCATCAATACTATGGATAAGCAAATTTTCATGGAATAGGCTCAATGTCCTGAAAATAGTAGATTTATTGACGGTTTCTAACTCGGTTTCCAAATCAGTCAGGCTGAAAGCCTTTTGTAAGCCAGACATTGTTGTAAAGATTAACAGCCTAACCGAAGTGGGTTTTATGCCCCTTTTCAATAATTTTTCTTCTAAACTTTTCATTTTACTTCTATCAGTATTTGTTACTGAATTTAAGTCTATTGTAAAATTAGAAATGTTCTTTTGTATAAGTATTGTAATTTCCTTTGATAGATTTGTGATATTTACTGTTTGTACTTTATAGGTAATGTATGTAACCAATTTCAGGCAAATATTTACAGTCTTCACAATTGTCGTATTCAACAGTTGATTGTTCAGGCTCTTTGAAATTTGCTTTCAAAAATGCGTCAGAAAACAAAGCGTAAGGAGGATATTCAGCAATATGATTTTTTAGCATTTTATGTGCTTCCACAACAGGTGCACCATAAAGCTTTTCAAAAGTGCCAATTTGATATTTAGCAAAATTGCCGTAGTGGACGATTGTCTTCAGAGAAAGCGGGATTTCAATTGCTAATTGTTTAGATAAGCGTTGTAGCTCTTTTTGAAAATCTTTGTATGTGTGTTCTATTTGTACCAAAGTTTCCTCAAATGTGGGTAGGTTTTTGTACTTATAAAACAGTATGGCATCACCCTCTATTTCCGAAATTTCCATACAAAGAATATTGCTGTCCATTATTGTTTTAAGTAAACTTTCTGTTATGTATTTGCCAACAAACATATTTGATTTGATAACGAAATCTGTAAAGCCCGATATGTCAGGTATCATTAACAAACCCTTTTCTTCACTGGAGTAAAGTTCTTTCATTATTACATCTTAATATTAATTAAAAAAGCAGGGGCTTTTTTAATGCCCCTACATTTTGAGTATTATCAATTCCCATAGCATTAACTAATTTAAAAAAAAGCTATTTCATCTGACCAATGGTTTTATGATAAACAGCTTCAGCAATTTTGTAAAGTACTTTCGCATCTAACATATTGCTGTATGCTCTTTGCCAAAGTGTTTCAGCTCTAAGCACATCTTCCCCGGTAATGGTTCCGGCTTTAAAGCGGTCATTGCTCAATTTAAGGTTTTCGTCAGCTTCAATTAATGATGCCTGCATCAAATCAATATTGTTAGCCTGCAATTGCAGGTTAAGCATTGCCTGCTCGATCTCCACAGTGATTTGACTTTTCAGTTCTTTCAGTCCGTATTCAGCCGAACGTATATTAGCTTCCTGCTGTTTTACTTTTTCCTTTCTGCTGCCCCAATCGAAAACCGGGATTTTAACGCTCAACATACCGAAGTATGTAAGCATATGGTTTTTAGTCGGGTCGCCAAAGTTGATGCCCTCTTTTCCAAAGGCAGCCATTCCGTTCAGCGACAAACCTACCGATGGTTTCTGGTCGGCTTTGAGCATACTTTTGGTAAGCTCGCTCATTTTAATGCTATTGGTTGCCAACTCAATTTCCGGACGGTTTGCATCTGGAGCCTCCAAGATGCTCTGCTTAGAAAAGTCCCCCGTACTCAATGTATCGATTATGTCTATACCAGTGGGGTCTTCCATCCCGATTAATTGGCTCAATCTTCTTTTTGCTAAGATGAGCTTGTTCTCCGCAGCCTGCAAACGGGCTTCGTTTTCGTTCTGTAGCACCTTTGCCCGCAATACATCGTTTTTGTAAATCAATCCTGCCTCAAACTGGTTGTTAAGAAATGTGTAATGAGAAGCCAGTTGTTTTTTAACCTGTTGTTCCAATTTGATTTCTTCCTTAGCCTGTACCATAAGCCAGTAAGCGGTTTCGGTAGCCAGTAATACTTCGTCTTCTACCAATCGCTGTTGAGCGTTGCTCATCTGTATATTGGTTTCTGCCATCTGCTTGCCGTACTTAATCTTACCGCCTGTGTAAATCGGCTGTGTAACGCTGACCATTGGTGCAAACCCATATTCAGGCAGCATAGTGTTTAATGGCTCGCCAAAGTAAAAGGCGGTCGCCGAAGCATCCAGTTTCGGCCTGCCTGCCACATCCGCAATCAGCTTGTCGGATTGGGTGGCAATTACGTCTTCTTTGGCTTTGCCTATCCTGTTATTTTTTTTTAATGCCAGTTCTTTGCTTTGCGCAAGGGTTAGCTGCTGCTGTGCAAAGAGGTTGTTTGTTCCCTGCAAAAGAGCGAAACCGCATATAAAAACCTTTATGACTGTTTTATATCTTTTCTGTAACATAATGCCTTTTTATGATAAATATTTTTGGTGGTGAACATCGGTATCAGCTTTGCGCTCGTGCTGCTCATCCAACTGTTTGTTTTTAGGTGGTTTTACGAACCTGTAATACAGTACCGGAACGATAAACAATGTGGTAATCATTGATACCAGAATACCGATTGAAATGGTACTTGAAATCGGTCCCCATTCCGGCGAACCACTCGCCATTAACGGTATCAAACCGATTGCTGCCGCCATTGAAGTAAGGAAGATTGGTCGCATTCTTCGTTTAGCTGCAAACAGGGCTGCTTCCCTGATGCTGTGCCCGTGCTCCCTTACCAGTTCATCTGCATAGTCCACAAGGATAATCCCGTTACGAACTACTATACCCAGTAAGGCAGTAATACCGATGATTGCCATAAACCCGAACTCATAACCTGTCAGGAACAAGCCTAACATTGCACCCAGTAAACTCAACGGGAACGAAGCCAGCACAATGAATACTTTACCCACACGCTTGAACTGGAATAACAGAACAAGGAAGATGAGCACGAAACTTATCATAAAAGCCTTTCCCATTTTTGGACCGCTTTCCAGTCCGTCTTCATATTCGCCGCCGTAGGCTATCTTAATGCCTTTCGGCAGTTTCAGGCTGTCAATTTTAGGCTGTACCTCTGCAAATACTTCTGCGGGTTTTCTGCCCAACTGTGCTTCAGAAGAAACGGTTAAGGTTCTTAACCCGTTGCGGTGTACAATAGCCCCGGTATGCCAGGACGGTTGTAAATCTACCACCTGCTTTAAAGGAACCTTAGCACCGAATGTTGAGTTGATGTACATATTGCCCAAAGCATCCAGATTTTCCCTGTCGCTTTCGTCTGTACGCAATACAATATCAATGGCTTTATTACCCTCCCACATCTGCGATACGGGGTAGCCTTTTATCTTAGCTCCCAATGCCTGTGCTATCTGTGCTTTGGTAACGCCCAAACGCAGCGCTACATCTTCTTTAACCACGGCTTTCAGCCCTACATAATCATTCTGATAATCGGTGCGTACCCAGTTAGATCCTTTGGTGTTTTCCAGTAATGCGGCAACCTGTTTTGCCACTTTTTTCTGCTCGGTCATATCCTTGCCAATCACACGGATCTCAATCGGTGCGGGCTGCTGCTTCTTACTAAGCTGCCTAACCCGTACATAACCGTTCGGTAGGTAGTTATTAAATTTCTGTACATACTCGTCTATCATTTCTGCCGTCGCATCTTTGTTTGTGGTATTGATGAATACCTGCGCAAAGTTTTCCCGTGGGTGCTCAGGTGCATAGGTGGAGTAGAAACGGGGCGAGCTTGTACCGATAAAACTTGCGGTGTTTACAATGCGTTTATCGCCTGCAATTTCCTTTTCTATCTTCTTAACGGCTGCTTCGGTTTCGTGGATGTTCGTACCGTTATCCATCCACAATTCAAGGTTGAACTGGTTTCTTTCCACGATAGGGAAAAACTCGGTTTTAACCTGACTGCCAACCACGAAAGAAAGGAAAAAGATAACCAAACCTGCTACCAATGTAGTTTTCTGCCATTTCATACAGAACTCGATTGCACGGTCGAAACCGTCCTGCATCCAGTCTAAGAAATTGCGTTTTTTCGGCTTATCATCGTGCTTCTTCAATCCTTTTTTCAGGAAGTGGTAACACATATACGGTGTAAGGAACAAGGCTACCAAGAACGAAACCGCCAAAGCGATGCTTACGGTAATCGGTATCCATTGCACAAACTCCCTTGTAAGCCCGGTAAGCGTAAATGCCAAAGGCAGGAACGATAGGACAATGGTAAGCGTAGCCGTGAAAATAGGAACCATTAACTGTGTGGCACTCTGCCAAGCGGCAGTCCACGACGGTATTTTTTCGTCCACTTTCTCGATGTAGTTATCCACTACGATAATGGCATCATCGACCACCATCCCCAGTACGATAATCATTGCCGCCAAACTAACCTGGTGCATTTCGATACCCAACAAGTTGAGGATAGCGAATGTTACGGCAATGGTAACGGGTGCTGCAATGGCTGAAATGGTGGCAACCCTGAACGGCAGCAGTAGCATTACTACCAAGATAACGGCAGCAATGGCAATACCGAACTCGATAAAGAAATGCCCCAAGTTCATATCAACTACTTTGGGTTGGTCAACAATGGTGTTGACCTGCACATCTGATGGCAGGATTTCTTTTACTTCAGCAACTTTCTGTGTCAGCGCATTACCCAAATCGACAATGTTCTGTCCGGGCTGCATTTCTACCGTCAGCATCATTACATCGTTTCCTGAAACGGTAATTTTGCTTTTCAGGTCTTCGTATCTTCTCTCGATGTTGGCTATATCACGCAAACGGATATTGCCGCCCTGCGGGGAGCTATATACAATCAGGTTCCCGATTTCATTTTCATTCTGATACTGTGCATCCGTGAAAATCAGGAAACGGTTTTTGTCAATTTCAATATCGCCACTGGGAATAGTAACATTCTGTTGGCTTAATGTGTTCGTGATTTCGTTGATACCGAAACCGTACTGCTTCAATACATCTTCACGCAGGGTAATAAATACCTGCTGCTTCTGACCGCCGTAACGCTTGATTTTGGAAACGGACGGTATCGTCTTAATGCCGTCTTCCAATTCATCCAAATAGTTTTCCAACTGGGCGTAAGAACGACCGGGGGCTGATACGGCAATCATCTGAACGACCACATCGCCGAAATCGCTGTTCACATACGGTCCCTGTACACCCCGTGGCAATGCTAAAGGCATATTGGCATCCAAGCCGTGCTGCAAGGTATTCCAGAATTTTTTGGTGTCCTTTACATAGTCCTGCAATTCTACCGTTACAACCACCTGTCCGGGCTTACTTTCCGAATGGGTTTTTTCTTTTTTGATTTCCTCGAAACCGAACAGGTATTGTTCCAGTTTGTCGGTTACTTCTTTCTCTATCTGCTCTTCGTCGGCTCCGGGATAGAAAGCCACAACAAGCCCCTGTCTAACTGTTACACGGGGGTCTTCACTTCTCGGCATCGTCATCAATGAAATCAGCCCGGCAAGCACCATAATAACAGTAATCGCTATCGGTACTTGCGGAAATTTCATTGCCGCTTCAATGAGGTTTATCTTTCTTTTCATAAATTATTCAGATTTTGGGGCTGATGCTGTTACCGATGTAGTTTGCGCTTTAACTTTCTTACCATCTTTCACGTTGTTCTGTCCGGTAAGGATAATAGTTTGGCTTTCATTTAGCCCATCTGTTATGATGATGTCGTCGCCTGCAATTTTACCAACGCTGACCCTTGTTAACTTGGCAATGTTATTTTTATCTACCACGTAAACGTGAGGGATTTTATCAACATTGTTCACAATGGCAGTAAGCGGTACACGCACCTGCTTAACCTTTACCGGTACTCCTGCAAGCACTTCGGTAATCATTCCCGGCATCAGGACACCGCCCGGATTGTCCAAGCGAACTTTAAGAGTAAATGCTTTGGATATTTCGTCCGCTACGGGATTAATAATGGTTATTTTACCCTTGAAATCACGTTGCAGTGTAGGAATGTTCACATCTACCTGCATCCCTTGTTTAAAGCTTCCGATTTCGCTTTCCGGTACTGAAAACTGTGCATATACCATGTCCGTTTTTACGATGGTAAAGGCAGGAACGCCAGGTGCTGCCATACCGCCAACTTCGGCTGTTTTCACAGTTATAATGCCGTTGGTAGGTGAATGTAAGCGACTGTCTGCAATGCGCTTGCGGTTGATTTTTTTGTTGGCTTCTGCCTGCGCTACTTTTGTTTTGATGTCGATGTAATCCTTTTCGGGGAAACTTCCTTTTTTGTACAGTTCATCAAATCTCCTGAATGCATCCTGGCTCTGGTCTAAACTCGCATTGGCAATCTGCAATGCAGCTTCATACTCGGTGGCATCAATGCTTGCAAGGAACTGTCCTTTGCTCACACGCTGCCCCTCATTCACACCCACGCTGTTAATCGTGCCGGGAACGGCAAAACTTACGGTGGTCATATTGTCGGGTACAATGGAACCCGAATAGGAAACGGATTGCTCGGTTTCCGAACTGTTGATAGTGGCTACGGTTACTACCGGAGGCTCATCTTTTAGCTGTTTTTCTTCTTTTTGCTTGCAACTCTGTACTATTCCTACTCCCGCAACCAAGATGGATAACAGTCCTATTTTGTATGCTCTCATTGTAATAATTTTTTATTTTTTGTATGTATGCTCTGCTCGACAACAAAATTGCCCATAGGTTTTGGGAACTTGGTTGCAAATACAAAACACCTATTAATTTTATAATGGCAAAGGTCGGATTGATAGCAGGGTTAGGCTATACGAAATGACAGGTAAAAGTTGTGAAATTTACTTTTGACAGCTATATTTTACTTCAATCTTCCAAAAGACATTAGATTAATCAGTGGATAGAGAAAGTTTCATTCTTACAGCAAAAGCCACTATTACACTTACTGCTACACTTTCTATTATCTCGCTCTTTGAGGTCGTTGATGAAATTTTCGTAAGAAAATTCAATAATGCTTTGAATTTTTAAATTGAAAATTTTAGCTATTGTTTCAAGATTTTTTTTGTTTATATTTCTACTATGCTCTAAGTGGATAAGCTCCTCTATTGAAATTCCAAGAGTTTCTGCAAATAATTTTTCATCAATTGCATACGATTCCCTCAAAATCTTCACATTTTTACCTAAGTAATTGTTGTTGTCCATTTTAAAAATTTTGTTTATTGTGTTTTATAATCCCATCAATTGTTTTTTCTTTTTTGATTTAGTTTTCTTGTGATAAAAAAAATCATAAACAAGCCAGTCATCAGTAAAATTGCTAACATCGATCCAGTAGGAGATTTAATAGTTACGCTGATGATTACAAATACGTAGGTTAAAATATAGAATGCAGTTGTGTACGGCGTAATATATGTCCACCTCGCTTTAAGCTTTTTATCGTGTTCTTTCCTGAAATAATAAATTGTTGCCGCTGCAAGAGCAAGACCCAAACTCTCCAAAAACATATTGAACGTCATAATCTTGTCAATATCTTTTCCGATGATTATAATAGCCACAACCATTAAAACAAACAAGCTTAAGCCATTTGTAAATACGTTTGTTTTAGGATGTTGGTATGAAAAAAAACCAGGTATAACACGATCTTTTCCCATTGCAAACATTACTCTTGGATTACTCATCAATGCTACGTTTACATAAGCTAAAACAGAAAGAAACATTAACCCATCGAATATTTTTGCTCCATAAGAACCAAACCAAGCTTCACACAAAAGGGAGCCGACTGCTGATGCTCCTTTCATTTCCTCGAAACCAACTGTCGTAGTATATGCATAGTTTAGAAGAACATAAAATAAGATAACTAAAGTAATACCCCCAATAATGGCTTTTGGTAAATTTTTAGGGTTACGAATTTCTGCTCCAAAGTTGATCGTCTGTTGGTATCCTCCATACGAAAAAGCTACTGGTATCATAGCTAATAAAAACAGTTTTAACCAGTGGTTATCTTTATATTTATATATCTGAACATCTTCCATATATCCTCTAGGTTCGATTACATTATTTTTAAAAACACTTGCGATCATCAGGATTATTAGTCCTATTTTAAGCAACATCATAAAATTCTGAATACGGCTTGACGATCGTAATCCAAACAGGTTTACTGCAAAAAAAAGAAGAACACTAAGTATTGCTACAATTATGTTGAATAGATTAACAGAAGGTCCACCGTATAGAAAATCGCTAATGTAATCGGCTCCAATTAAGGCCACTACGCCCACACTGGCTGCATTGCTTATTAACATCAGAATGTTGATAGAAAATCCAATTGAGGGATGATAAGCTTTTGCAAATATTTTGTAAAAACCTCCCATCTCTGTGAACCGCAGACCTATTTCTGCAAAAGCAAGAGCACCACACAGTGATACAAAACCAAAAAATATCCATACACTAAAAAATATAGCTGGCGATCCTGCTGCTGCTGCTACACGTGCAGGCGTTCCAAATATTCCCATTCCAATTACAAAGCTTATAACAAGTATGGTTATATCAAATTGACTTAGGGTCTTATTAGTATTAGTTTTCAAATTGTTCACGATATTGCCATAATTATGTGGAACAGGTATGAAGGACTTATTCTTAGATTTTTACCAGTTTTTATTATTATAATCCCTCGTCCGCAAAATTAACAATGTCAAAACCTCTTTAATAGGTAAAATACCGACCATATTCAGTACTTTTATGGAAAAAAATTGAAGAATGTACAAGCAAATAGAATTAAAAGTCATTGAATTAATTCAACAAAAGAACCCCATTCACAAGCATCATTTTTTTGAATTAATATTTGTGCTGGAGGGTAGTGGACTTCATATTATAAACAATAATAAATACAGTTTTACTAAAGGAGATGTATTCTTTTTAACACCAGAAGAGTATCATGCATTTGAAACAATTGATAGCTGTAAGCTTTGTTTCATTGATTTTACAGCAAATTTTTTTTCAAGTACTTTTAGTAGGCGTAATGAAAAATTAAATCTTAGCGATTTTTTCAAAAATCTGGAATTTGTTTTTCATAATCATCACAACATCCATGGAAGTATAGTAAACGAGAACGATAATATTATTTTTGAAGCTTTGATAAAAAAACTAATTAGTGAAGCGGATAGGTCTGGCGCTTATCAAGAAATAATTGTCCAAAACATCGTCTTTTTACTACTCAATCTGCTGGCGAGAAACATACATGATACAATGCAAAATCATTCAAACTTAGTAAATAGTAAAAGTATTATTCATGAAATATATACATATATACAACAGAATATTTATGAAAAAAACTCTTTAAAAATAGAATCTTTGGCTCTAAAGTTTAATAAATCAGCGGATTATATTAATCGATACTTTAAAACTCAAACCGGCAATACTTTAAAAAATTATATAATTAAATACAAGCTTGAGCTCATAATTTCAAGATTAAAATACAGTGATCTTACTATTAGTGAAATAGCATATGAAATGAATTTTGTCGATGAAAGTCATCTTAATAAAATTTTTAAAAAAAACTACGGTATTACTGCCAATCAATATCGGCTTAAAAGCAACCACTTAGAGTAAATCATTAAATATAAATGATTAAACTTTTGGAATTTAATGATTTCTTTCTAACCTCGTTTTCTTATTTGGATAGTTTTATTTTAGGCTTCCCTTTTCTTTAATATTTCTATAATGAGAAGATGTAAAACCCGTGTGCTTTTTCAACTGGTTGGAAAGGTAAGCCTGACTGCTGTACCCCAGTACGTGGGCAATCTCGGTCAGGGACATTTCGGTATCAACCAAAAGCTGTTTTACCTTTTCAATCTTCCGATGAATGATGTACTTTTCGAGTGTTATTCCCTCTACCGAAGAAAATAAGGCACTCAATGTATCGTAGTTCTTGTGCAGCTTTCCACTGATTAAGGTTGTGAATTTGGTAGGTGTGCCGCTTTGCAGTTGCAATGTAATACCTTTCTCCACCAACTCTTTTATCTTGTTAATCATCTTTTGGTTCTTGTCGTACATCAGCTCCAAGCCGATGCTTTTCAGCATTGTTTTGATTGCTCCCAACTTGTGCGAAAAGTCTGCCGTATCTTTTATGATGGCTTGACCCAGTTTTACATCCAAAACCTCAAAACCCAAAGCTGTCAATTCCTGTTCAAGAACATACGTACATCTATTGCACACCATTCCTTTTATTAATAGTGTCATAGTTCTAAAGTGTATAAGTTCCTTTATTCAATGGTCAAAATTCTGCATTTGCCACCGACATACTATTATGATATTCCGGGTTTGTTTTGTGAAATTTTATGAAAATCGGTGCAGCAACATTAAATATCATAAACTAAACAGGGAAAAGTACATAGCTACACCCGTTCATCTTACGGAATTTTGTAACAGACAACATCCGTATAAAAATGAAGAATAAAAAAAGCAACGAACATCAAGTTTTAAAGGTGCTGAAAGACTATAACGCAGGCAAAAGCGGACTGGAGCTTTTTGAGAAATACGGCGTTTACGGCACGAACATTTTTGAACTCAAACAGAAATACAAGGATTTAGGAATGGATATTCTTGCAGAATTAGTAAATTTAAACGCAGAAAACAGCAGGCTAAAAAATATGTACGCCGAATTGTGCATACAGCACCGGAAGCTCAAAGACCTGCTAAAAGAGGACTTCTGACAGGACAGCCGGGAGTGATAAACAGCAATTTAAAAGACTATTACTATGACAAATGTAACGTACAAATACGCTACGGTTTTGGTAGCGATACAGAACCTACGGAACGAGGGCTATAACGTGGATTTCAACCTCGAAGAGAACTGTTTAATCTGCGGCAGCAACAAATATACAGTTGATGAATTTGAAATCGAACAGGTCTATCGCTACGAGGGAGAAAGCAACCCAAGCGATGAGGCAACGGTGTACGGAATTGCCTCGAAAGACGGTTTAAAAGGAATTTTGGTTACAGCTTACGGGGCTTATACGGATAGTATGAGTACAGCAATGCTCCGCAAACTGGCACTTAAAAAAGACTAACAAAACAACAAGGGCAAAACAGCAGCTATAAAGCTGTAATTTTGCCCTTTTTCTATATGGATATTACTGTACCGTAACACAAACATCCGCATTCATCGGGTAGCTTTGGCACAACAAAATTATTCCCTCGGCAATATCCTGTTCTGTTAGTGCGCCGTTATGGAGCATCCGAACTTCCCCATCTGTTTTCACCGCCCAACAAGCCCCGCAGGTTCCGTTCTTACAGGAACTCGCCACTTTGATATGATGCGCTTTCATCGCATCCAAAAGCGATTGCTTCGGCTGTACCTCAATGAGCGATGTACATTCATACGTTTGCTTTTCGTCGTTCTCGTAATTGTCCTCGTAATAGTTTACAATCACATCTTTAACAGTACCGTCCGTTTCCAAATCGCCCGCATCCACCGGAACCGGGTCGAAGTATTCCAAATGGATATGGTCTTCGGGAATGTTCAAACCCGTTAAGGCATCCCGGTATAAATCCATCAGCCCATTGGGTCCGCAGATGTAATAATGGGCTGCCGCAACCTCGCCAACCAGTCTTTTAATGACCGAACGCAATACAAGCAAATTGAACCTGCCTGCAACGTGGTTGATTTTGGTGGAAATAAAATCGGGGGCGGTAAAGGAATAACAAATATTCAGCTTTTGTGCTGCCTGCATCGTTTCCAGTTCATTCCAAAATATGGTTTCTTCCGGCGTTTTGTTGCTGTACACCAGTAAGGGAATTTGGTTACTGTTCTCAACGCTTTTCAGCATTGCGTATAACGGGGAAATACCGCTACCACCCGCCAACAAAACAATTTGGGAATGCTCGGCTATGGGCTTTTCCAAAACAAAGCTGCCAAAGGGGGCTTCTATTTCCCAGGCTTCTATTAGTCCGGCATTATCTAAAATGTAATTGCTCATCTTTCCGCCCGTAACCCTTTTAATGGTAATGGCGGGAAATTCGTCAGATGGCACAGAACTGAACGAATACGAACGTATGAGCTGTTCGCCGTTTATGGCAAGCCTGATGTTAAGGTATTGACCGGGCAGGTAGCTAAATGCCTGCTGCTCCGTGTCAAAGTATATACTAATGGTATCTTCGGTTTCCTGTATAATTTTATGTGTTCGCCACGTGTATTTCTTCATCCCTCGGTAGTTTCTTGTCTTGCATTGCTGATAAAAAGAAAACCTCTGCTTCTGTACACAAAGCGAGGTTTCATCAAGACTTCTATTTAAAAGTTTGCTGTTCTGACAATTATAGTTCGTTTTGCTTTTCCTGCTGTCTTCTGATGATTTCGAGCTTGTTTTTTCGTATCTGCTTAAAATGGGCAGACGTTAATCCCGTGTAAGTTGCTAATTGCTCTGATAGTTCCGCAGGCTTCTGATAGCCTAACGATTTTGCGATTTGTGATAGCGATTGCTCGGTGTACACCAATAACTCTTTTACCTTTTCGATAATGCGCTTGATATAGATAATTTCAAGGCTCATATCGCATTCAACGAGAAACAGATTATTCAACTGCTGATAATCCGTTTTCAGTTCTTTTGTAAGCTGCACGGCAAACGGTGCAGATGTACCTGTGTCCAATCGGTTCTGTATAATCCGGTCTGCTACATTGCAAACTTTCGTCATTATCTCCGAACAGTCGCTTGAATTTTGTTTCTGTAACATTGCTTTTTATTTATGGAACGAGGTTATTAACTGTTTCATACGCTGGAGTGGCTTTGGTAAAAAATCCCGGAGAAGCACTGGCGTACTTGCTCCGGGACTGCCCAAATCTTATCCGCAGCATCCTGTTGAACAACTTGAAGCCTTATCGCCGTCGCCGCCAACTTTGTAGCCTGCTTTTTCAATCGCCTCAACCAACTCTTCTTTTACTTCGTCGTTTTCAACCGAAACAGATAATTTTCCTGCTTCCAATTTTTCAACTTTAATGCCGTCAATATCTTTGATTGCTCCGTTTACTCTTGACTGGCAGTGTGCGCTTTGCATATCTGGTATGCTTAATTCTACATTTTTCATTTTGAACTTATTTTTATTGTTATACAAATTTCCGTATTAAACGGATGGTTACTATTACGCTATTCCTTGTAAGATTTGTGATTTTTACTGATTTTGAAATCGCCGGATTACTCTACGATTAATTTGCCTTTCATATAGATGTAATGGCCGGGAAACGAACACAGAAAATCATATGAACCCTTAGCCGGAGCCGTAAAGGTAATTTCCGTGGTTTGCCCACCGCCAATCATATCCGTTTTAGCAATAACGGCTTTTTCCATTCCTTTAGGTATGTAGCCGTTGTCCTTAGCATCTATCGCAGCATTGGCAAAGGCGTTGAAATCCGTACCCTGTGCAAGAATGACAACATTGTGTCCCATTGCCTCAATTGGTGCTTTACCGATATGCTTCAGGATAAGCCTTACTGTTTCGCCTGCTTTGGCTTTCAGTTCGGTTTTGTCGAACTTCATATCATCGCCACCGCTAATGGTAATTATATTTTCGTTCCCTGTTTCTGCTGGGGCAACCGCTTCTTCTGTTACTGGCTGATTGCTCTCCTGTGTGGTCTGTTCTTTTTGCTGATTGTTGTTACAGGCGGTAAATGCGATTACCGACAATGCTAACACTAACTTTTTCATTTCTATTTGAGATTTTATATGTTATCTGATAGCGCAAATTTCAGCACATAAGGCCACTTCCTTATTACGCTTTTCCGTGTTTGATTTGTGATATTTACTGATTGGACAGGGCACAAAAAAAGAGGGTTGCAAGAACCCTCTGAATTTTAAACAAAAAAAAATGCCAGTATTACGCTGCCATTTCCTCACACGCCTTTGCACAAGCTCTGCACGCTTCTGCACATTCTTTACAATGCTCCATACCCATTGCAGCGTGTTTTTCACATTCTTCAGCACAAGCGTTGCAAATGTCAGCACAAAGTTTGCAAATGTCTTTGCTAAATTTACCGTCAAGACTTAATACGTTTGCTGACGCCTGGCAAATAGCTGCACATTCCAGGTCTAACTGGATACATTTTTTTACGTGTGCAACATCATCTTCGTTTAAACAAGCGATGGCACATTGGTTACAGATAGCCACACATTTAAGGCAGGCTTCTATACACGATTGGAATTTTGTCTGTATCATATCTCTTAATTTTTGTGATTACTAAATTATAACATTTGAAGCCCGGTTTAGTTCTTTTTAAGTTAACTTTAGTAAACGCTAAAAGCATTTTTCCATTTTAATCCGTTGGGTTCCACGCCGTGCTCTTTTAGTATATCTGACTGCAAATTTTGTTCCTTAATGGTTAGGGCTTCTTTCAATTCGTCGTATCGGCTCGGTAAAAGTTCCGAAACTTTGTAGTAATTATAGAGTATGTGGTTCTTCCTGATGTAGATAATCCGGAGCAGGCTCAATTCTACCTCTAAGTTCTTTTTCTCCTCCTGATTTTTGATGCTCAAAGCAATCTGTTCGTAGCTCCTGACCAGTTCCTCGGTCAACACCAGTTCCAACAGCGTATTCATTCCACCAAAGAAGCTGAAAAATTTGCTTCTGGAGATTTTAGCAACCGATGTAATGTCGGATATTTTCACGTCCTGTATGTTCTTCTCCGTTAAAACCGCCCTTATGTTTTCAATGGATCTGCGGACAAGGTTCGCATTCTGTGTATCGTTGTTTGTCATTAGGAAATTCCCTCCATAAAAGTTAGACCATATACAAATCTACTTATAGGATAAGAGCTTGAAAGTGTGATTTTTCTTGTAAGATTTGTAATTTTTACGGATAAGTCATAAAAAAACGGCAGCTCCTTTTTCAGAAACTACCGCTTAGCAAACGCAATAAAGCTAAGTTCTACATTATTTTTTTAGCTTGTCAGCAGGTGGGTTATAATCAGCTAAAGTCGTTACTCTTACGGTATCAACCCCAGTAATATCCCAAGTAATCGGTATCATTGTCATGTAATCACACTTAGGACACATATCACCCTGAGAACCTACCATTTCTTTATGTCCAGGACAGCCGGTAATTAGGTGTCCTGCTGCATCAATTAGTTCGCCTTTTTCATTTCTGTCTTTGAGTGCTACTTTTTCAACGGGTTTATCAACCTGTTCTGTAGCATGGTTATGTCCGTCACCATCGGTGTGTACATGAGCGTCCTTTGCTGTTTTGGTATCGCCACCACAAGATGTAAGAAAGATGGCTAAAGAGGTGAATGTACCTATCAGTAATTTGTTCACTTTCATTTTTATTTATTTTTAGAGATTAAAACTTGATTTTATTGAATTTGATTAATGATTATGGTTGTCGTGACTTGATGGGTCAGCTTTTACACTACATAATATTGAATTATCGTGCATGTGAGCAGGTGTTTCCAACTGGATAGTGACATGGTGAATGTTCAGATCTTCCAAAGTATACTCGATGTTGCGGAGCAATTTTTCACTTTCTTCAATCTTCATTTTTTCATCTACGACCAAATGGCAGGTAAGGGCGTTCAAACCACTTGTTATTGTCCATATATGAAGGTCGTGCATCCCTTTGACACCCTCTGTTTTCAGAATTTTTTCTGTCATCTTTTCCACCTCTACATTCTCCGGCGTACCCTCCATCAGTACGTGTACCGATGATTTAGTTACTAAATAACCGCTCCGTAAAACCAGTATGGAAACGATGATACTTGCCAACGGGTCTGCCCACCCCCAACCAAAGAACATAATCAGCAAGGCTGCGATGATAGCACCAACCGACCCTAACATATCACTGAGGACGTGCAGGTATGCTCCACGCATATTGAGGTTTTCTTTTACATCAGACCCCCGCATCATTATCCAAGCTACAAGCACATTGACCAGTAGTCCAATGAATGCAACAATCAGCATACCGCTTGATTGAATTTCCGGTGGGTTCTGGAAGCGTTCTATTGCCTCGTAAATGATATAACCTGAAATCAGTATCAGCGTTGCGCCGTTAATGACTGCTGCCAGTATTTCAAATCTTTTGTAACCATAAGTCTTTCCGTAGTCAGCTACCTTACTACTGAACTTAAATGCCATCAATGCGATGAAGAGTGATACTGCATCACTCAACATATGTCCAGCATCGGCTAATAGGGCAAGGCTGTTAGTTACTAACCCACCTATAACCTCTACTGCCATATAGACCGTAATAATGACCAAACTAACCGTTAAGGTCTTCTTATTCGTACTATGAGAATGGTCGTTTCCTTGCTCTTTTTCCATAATTTATTTTTTCCATTTTAAGCGTAAACTGTTGCTTACAACACTTACACTACTTAACGCCATTGCTGCTCCTGCAATCATCGGGTTCAATAAGAAACCGTTAATCGGATAAAGAATACCTGCGGCAATTGGAATACCGATAAGGTTGTAGATGAACGCCCAAAACAGGTTTTGCTTGATAGTCGCAACGGTCTGTTTTGACAATCTAATCGCCTGCGGTATTTTGGTAAGGTCGGATGAAATGATGGTCATTTTCGCCACATCCATAGCGATATCCGAACCTTTGCCCATTGCGATACTTACATCAGCTGTTGCCAGTGCGGTACTGTCGTTAATGCCATCCCCAACCATCGCTACCACTTTGCCCTGTGCTTGAAGTTCTTTTACAAAGTCGGCTTTGTGCTGTGGCAATACTTCGGCTTTGTAGTGCCCGATGCCTGTCTGCTGTGCAATGGCTTTGGCAGTCGCTTCGTTATCTCCGGTAAGCATATACAGGTCGATGCCCATATCCTGCATTTCCTTGATAGCTGCTACCGATGTTTCTTTAATTTTATCGGAAATAGCGATTACCGAAAGAGCCTGTTTGCTGTTTGCAAACCATATAACGGTTTTAGACTGTGTACCCCATTCGTCCGCCTGCTGTTGCAGTTGGTCGGCAATGGTAATGTTGTTTTCAGCTAACAGCTTTTTATTACCAACATAGTAAGTATCGTTGTTGTAATCGGCTTTTGCGCCTTTACCCGTAATACTGTCGAAGTTTGATAATGCAGTGGTGGAAACGCCCTCCAAATGTTTTACAACGGCTTCCGCCAATGGGTGCTCCGATTGCTTTTCGATGCTCAATAAAACGTCTTTGGTCGCATCGTCATTGTTCAGCCATTGTATGCCTGTAACCTGGGGTCTTCCCTCGGTAATCGTACCTGTTTTATCCAGCACGATAGCGTTTACTTTTTTCGCCAGTTCCAGACTTTCCGCATCTTTAATCAGAATGCCGTTTTCAGCACCTTTACCAACGCCCACCATAATAGCGGTCGGTGTTGCCAAACCTAAAGCACAAGGACAAGCAATAACCAATACGGTAACTGCGGCTAACAATCCCTGAACCACTCCGTTTTCGCCTCCTAAGAAGAACCAAAGGATAAAGGTCAATACAGCAATACCCATTACTACCGGAACGAAGATACCTGCGATTTTATCCACCAGTTTTTGTACGGGTGCTTTACTTCCCTGTGCATCCTGCACCATTTTGATGATTTGGGCAAGCATTGTTTCTTTGCCCACTTTTACCGCCTTGAACTGGAAGCTACCTTTTTGGTTGATGGTTCCTGCAAATACCTTTTCGTTTTCCTTTTTCAGTACCGGAACAGGTTCGCCGCTTAGCATACTTTCATCTACATACGAGTTACCCGATACGACCATGCCATCTACTGCAATTTTTTCGCCCGGCTTAACCAAAATAATGTCGCCTGCGTTTACATCTTCGATAGCTTTCTGTCTTTCCGTTCCGTCCGCTTCAATCACGATAACCGTTTTTGGCTGCAAGCCCATCAGCTTTTTAATGGCTGATGAGGTATTGCCTTTGGCTTTTTCTTCCAACAGCTTGCCTAACAGGATGAATGCGATAATAACGGCAGCCGCTTCAAAGTACACGTGTGCGTGTAAACCTCTTTGATGCCAAAAGTCCATAAACAGCATATTGAATACACTGAATATATAGGCGATACCTGTACTCAATGCTACCAACGTGTCCATATTGGCAGAACGGTGTTTCGCCTGCTTCCACGCATTGATGAAAAAGTCTTTACCTAACCATAAAACTACTGGAGTGGAAAATGCCCACATTATTTCATTACCGTAAGGCATATCCATAAAGAACATACCAATAATGACTACCGGGAGCGATAGGATTACCGCCCAAATGGTTTTGTTTTTTAGTTTTCTGAATTTTTCGGCGTGGATGGCTTCTAAGGTTTCCTGCTGCTTGTTCTCGTCTTCAAGCAACAGGTCGTAACCGCCGTCCTGTACCGCTTTCCTGATTTGCTCGGAACTGGTTATATTCGGCAGGAACTCAACGTTAAGGTTTCCTGTACCGTAATTCACTTCGGCACTAACTACGCCCGGAGTATATTTTGCCATACTTTCGGCACTTCCTGCACAAGATGCACAGGTCATACCCAGTACAGGATAAGTCTTTTTAACGGTAGGAACGCCATAGCCTAAATCTTTGATTGCTTTTACAGCTTCGCCTACGACCTCGTTATCATTAACGGTAATAGCCGCCCTGCGGTTATTTAGCTCTACTTTGTGGGTTTCTACGCCTTTTACCTGTGCCAGTCCTTTTTCGACGATTAATGCACAGTGCTCGCTTTCCACATCCTCTAATGGGATGTAAATTGTTTCTTTATTGGTTGCCATATCTCGATTGCTTTATTTTCATAATGCAAAGTTGGCAACAATAAAGGGGACTTCTATTGTGAAATTCTGGGTTTGATTTGTAAGATTTACTTAAACCTTATCCAGTGGCTTGCGCTTGTCCTCACGTATCTGCTTGAAATGGCTTGGTGTAAGCCCAGTTACTTTCTTGAACTGGTTGCTTAAATACGCCACGCTCGAATAATTCATACGGTCGGCAATCTCGCTTAACGACAGCTCATCATAAACCAATAATTCTTTTACCTTTTCGACTTTCTGAGCGATAAAATACTTCTCAATGGTCGTACCCTCAATATCGGAAAACAGGTTAGAAAGGTAATTGTAATCGTGGTGCAATTGGTCGCTCAATACGTCCGAAAGATTGGTTTTCGCATCGTTGTCCTGATGGTGTACCAGGTCAATAATGACGTTTTTTATCTTTTCAATTATCCGGCTCTTTTTGTCGTCGATGACCTCAAAGCCCAAAGGGTCTAAAACATGTTCCAATGCTTCACGCTCTTTAGTGGTTAATTCTTTCGCAAGGGTAATTTCTCCCAGTTTTATATTGTTAGCTTTTAAGCCGAGCTTGTCGAGTTCATTCTGAACTACGAGAATGCAACGGTTGCAGACCATATTTTTGATAAATAATGTACTCATATTTCAATAAATCACAATTCATATTATTGCATAAATACGCAAAGACAAATTTAAGATTAAAATTTAAGTATTTATTGATTACGAGCGACTAAGTAGATCAGTCAAGGATTTTTATGGTGCAAAAACAAGGACAAATAACCAAAATCTTTCCCATTGTAGGGTCATATTGGCTGTTAATTCCCTGTTTATTAATAACATTTGCTAAGGTACACTGATATTGATAACATAATCCTCCCTACTATGAGAAAGTCATTAGGAACTATTGTTACCGAAATTCAGGAGCAGGAACGGAAATTTTCAGTAACGTGCTCGGGGCTAATTGAAGAGGCTTTTCAAATGACGGTCTTTCTTCAGGAGCTACTGATTTCATCAAAAGAATGTGTTTTAAGTTCAGGATTTGTCAACGAAGAAAAAGAGATTGAGTTCTTCAAAATGATCAAGCCGCAAATCCTGGGCAAACTCATCTATTATAATAAGCTCTACCGGATAGAAACTGCCTGTCCGGTCAACAACGGGAAAATGTATCACAACTATTTCTCTACCCATCTCACGGAATTAAAGATTGAATTTAGTGAACATATCTGCAATTCCCATTTTTACAGATATTACCGTTCGGGCAGGGTAGATAAGGACAATGAATACTTTAAGCGTGGGCAGATAAATTACCTTGATGGACTTAGTAGCTATGTCTTTGAGATTGACCCGCAATTCTCTACCTATTATGATTACAAAGTAGCCCGTATTATCGCTAATGACCTTTTATATGCCTATCTTTTAACTAAAATCACCCCTGAAGAAAATCCCGATATTTTTTTCAGTAACACAGACGATATCAAAGAGCTATCCTGGACGGACAGTAAAAACGCCCTGATTGAGTTGATGTATGCCCTGTATGCTTCGGGTGCAATTTCAGGCGGTAAAGTCGGCATCAGAAAGCTCACAGCCATTTCGCAGGTCTTATTCCGCATGCCACTGACCGATGTGCACCACGCATTCCACCGGATGAAAACCCGGGCAGGCTCCCGCACCTTATTTTTAGACCAGTTGAAGCAGTCATTGGAAGAATATATGGATAAGGACTTATAAACAACCCGTCAACAAAGAATTTGAAAGCAATACGCCTCCCGTATTGCTTTTTTTGTACCTGCGCTTACCCATATATGCCAATGGGCAAACGGGCATATTTTCCTGCCCCGAAAATCGGCAAATCTGCTCAAACCCTTATTTAATAAGGTTTTCCGGCAAATTGTAAAATTTTCAAAAAACCGCTTTTTCAATTGGTAAGCATTGGCAGACAAACACTGCCACACTTCTGAATTTTGTCCTGTGAATATTTAACATCATTGCTATGAATATTATAACAGTTGACGAAGAAGTGTGGAAGCACCTCAACGAACGGTTGAAAGCCATCAGCGAATACATCCTCAAACTGGAAGATACAAGCTACGATAGTTTGTGGCTTAACAATCACGAAGTCTGCCAGTACCTCCACATCAGCGAAAAAACATTGTGGCGTATGCGCACCAACGGTCAGATAGCCTTTTCAAAAATGTACGGGCAGTATTACTATACGATTGGCGCAATCAAGGAAATGTTGAACGCCAATGCCGTGCAGACCACCGATGAATACGTGGAGCAGCTTATGGCGCAAGGAAAAAGCTACATCGAAAAAGGCAGAAAGCTAAAATCAGGTAATAAGTAAAAGTATAAGGTATGAACATCGACAAAATGGAATTTGTGGCGTGGATGGAACGCATAATGGACAGGCTCGACATTCTTGGCAACCACATAGACGATTTACAAAAGAAACGCAACAGCATAGACGGAGAAGAATTACTGGACAATCAGGACTTATTGCAAATGCTGAAAATCAGCAACCGCTCCCTGCAACGGTATCGCTCCATCGGCAAGCTCCCTTACTATACTATCAGTGGAAAACTGTATTACAAGCTGTCCGATGTGCACCAGTTCATCAGGGAAAGTTTTAACCCGCCTTTGCCCAAACTGGATGCCAATAAGTGACAAACACTGCCTCTGACTGCCATATAGTGCAATGCGGTGCGGGCTTCCTTTACATTCGACAGTGAATTTTTAAAATTTTCAGATTATGAGCGAAGAAACAACTAATAAACAAGATATGCCCGAACAGCTTTCGGACATATTACTCGTACTGGATAAAGAGAAAATGAAAATCCAGGCAGTAAAGAGTATCGACGAAAACGGGAAAATGGAAACCGTTGACCCCACGAAGAAAAATCAAAACCAGTTTATGCGTGTGGATAAAAGCGGAGATTTCTTTTCCAACTTTTTCTCCAATTTTTTCAGCCAATTAAAGAACCCCACCAATTTTTCATTTTTCAAAGTACCTGCACCCATCGCCATAGAAAAAGCGCAGGAATTGCAGAAGCAGGTAGATAAGCCCACACCGGAGGGTGAAAAAGTGATGAAAGAGCACGAAGTGAAAGCGCAAACACAACCTGATAAAAAACAAGAAAATCAAAATAATATGGAAACAGCACAAACCACAACGGAAGCAACGGAATATCGTTACAAGCCGGAGCAGATTGATTGGGACACAATGAAAAACCTCGGACTAAGCAAGGAGTATCTTGAAAAAAGAAACCTGCTCGACCCTTTGCTACGAGGCTACAAAACCAATGAGCTTGTACCGATAGGCGTTAACCTCGGCGGTTCTATTCTCCGTACCGATGCCCGCCTGTCTTTACAGCAAGACCAGGACGGCAATGTTATCGTGGCGATGCACGGTATCAAAAAAGAACCTGCCCTGCATTTAGAATTGTTCGGACACAAGTTTACGGACGAGGATAAGAAAAACCTGCTCGAAACGGGCAATATGGGGCGTGTGGTTAATTTGGTCAATACCAAAACAGGTGAACTGATGCCGTCCATTATCAGTATCGACAGGCTGACCAACGACATTACCGCATTGCGTACAGATTTCATCAAAATACCCGATGAAATAAAAGGCGTAAAACTGAATGATGAGCAAAAGCAAACCTTAATGGAGGGAAAGCCGCTTTATCTGGAGGGTATGACTTCTGCCAAAGGAAAGGAATTTTCTGCAACGGTTCAGTTTAATGCGGACAAACGATTTGTGGAGTTTCTGTTTGACAGAACCAATGGCAATCAGCAGGCGCAAAACACCCAACAAGGCAATCAGCAGACCAATCAGCAAAGCCAACCCCAGGAAGCCCCGAAAACTTTCAGGGGCAAAGAACTGGAAAATGAGCAGTATGACAAGTTCAAAGCCGGGCAAACTATCTATGTAGAACTGAAAGATAAAAAAGACCAACCGTATAAGGGTTATATCACTTTCGACAAAGATACCGGAAAGACAAAATTTGAGTTTCCCGGTCAGTATAAAGCACGGGTAGAAACTGCCGAAGCCCATAAAACACAAACCGCCGTCAATTCAGAGGGCAAAACCAACGAAGCGACCAAAAATGTGCAGGAGCCTTTGAAATCCGGGCAGCAAACACCGAAAAATAATAAGCAGCAGGAACAGCAGGACAAGCAACAAAACCCTGCAAAATCCAAAGGCAGAAAAATGTAATACAGTATGAAAACAATCATTGCAGAAAAACCAAGCGTAGCAAGAGAGATAGCCGGCTTGTTGGGGGCATCTGAAAAAAAGGACGGCTACCTGACAGGTAACGGCTATTTTGTTACGTGGGCATTCGGTCATTTAATCGGACTGGGAATGCCCGAAGACTATGGCATTTCGGGATTTGATAAAGCCGCTTTACCGATATTGCCCAACCCGTTTTTATTGACCGTTCGCAAGGTCAAAAAAGACAAAGGCTATACCGCCGATGCAGGCGCAGTAAAGCAACTGAAAGTCATTGAACAGCTTTTTAAGCAAAGCAACAGCATCATTGTTGCAACCGATGCAGGACGTGAGGGCGAATTGATATTTCGGTACATTTATGAATACCTGAAATGCAACAAGCCCTTTGAACGCCTTTGGATTAGCTCGCTGACCGAAAAGGCAATGAAGCAGGGCTTTGATAACCTAAAAGACGGAAAAGCATTTGACGGCTTGTACCTGGCTGCACAAGGCAGGAGCCGTGCCGACTGGCTCGTAGGCATCAATGCTACGCAGGCATTGAGCATCGCCGCAGGCAACGGTATTTATTCGCTCGGAAGAGTGCAAACGCCTACACTGGCGTTGATATGCAAACGCTACCTCGACAATAAGAATTTCACGGTTAAGAAATACTGGCAGGTACAATTACTGCACAACAAAGCACAGGTTGACTTCAAAAGCATTTCCGCTACCAAGTGGGATGAAAAGCAGTTTGCTGATGATACCCTGAAAGCTATTCAGCGAAGCGGAACCGCAACCGTTACTTCGGTAGAAACCAAAAGCGTTACCGAACAACCGCCCTTGCTTTTCGATTTGACAGGTTTGCAAAAGGAAGCCAATAAAAGGCTAAAGCTCTCTGCTGAAGCAACGCTGAATATTGCGCAAAGCCTGTACGAAAAGAAATTTATCACGTACCCACGTACCGGGAGCAAATACATACCCGAAGATATGTGGGCAGAAATTCCCAATCTTGTGCGGGCATTGCAGAACCGGGAAGACTGCAAGCAAGCCCTTAGCAAAATCAAATGGGGGCGGTTCAATAAACGCATCGTGAATGACCTCCGTGTAACGGACCATCACGGTTTATTGATTACCGACAAAGTGCCGTCAGTATTGAATGCCGACGAAGACAAGATTTACAATATGATTGCGCTTCGCCTGCTCGAAGCCCTATCACAAGCCTGTGTAAAAGAAATAACCGACGTAACGTTACAGGTAATGCACTATGATTTTGCGGCAAAAGGCTGTAAAATCCAGGAAGCGGGTTGGCGTTCCATCAAAGGCAGCTTTACCGAGGACGGCGAAGAGCCAGTGCAGGAATTACCCGAACTGCACAAAGGCGACGAACTCAAAATAAAGGAAGCTATCTTTTTGGAAAAGCAGACCAAACCGCCAGTGCTTTATACCGAAGCCGGGCTTTTGTCGGCTATGGAAACCGCCGGAAAGGAAATCGAAAACGAGGAAGAACGCAAAGCCCTGAAAAATATCGGTATCGGTACTCCGGCTACAAGAGCCGCCATTATCGAAACCCTGTTTACCCGCAATTATATCCAACGGGATAAGCGTTCCTTAGTTCCTACGGAAAAAGGTTTGCAGGTGTATGAACTGGTTAAAGAACGTAAGATTGCAGATGTGGCAATGACCGCCGAATGGGAACTGGCATTGCAGAAAATCGAAAACAGCGAAGCCGATGCCGGAACGTTCCAACAGGAAATGGAAACCTATGCGAAATCCATTACCGACGAACTGCTGCAAACCTCCATTGCCAATACCAATCAGCCGAAACTAACTTGTCCGAAATGTAAAAGTCAGCAACTCATTATCCGTGATAAGATTGTGAAATGCCCTGATGAGGGGTGTAACTGGGTGCAGTTCCGTACCGTTTGCGGTGCGCAAATCAGCATCGCCAATATTACAAGCCTTGTTACTAAAGGCAAAACGGCTTTAATCAAAGGAATGACAAGCAAAGCCGGAAAGAAATTCGATGCTTACATCGTCCTGAAAGAAAATGCGGAAAGCTCCTTTGAGTTTGAGAAAAACAAAAGCAATAAGCGCAATGGAAAATAAGCCGTCAATCGTACCTAAAGAAATCAGGAACCTGATACATACCATCCGGGGTAAACAGGTAATGTTGGACAGCGACCTCGCTGTCTTATATCAGGTAGAAACAAAGAACCTGAACAAAGCGGTAAAACGGAATAACGAGCGTTTTCCTGCTTCGTTTTGCTTTCAACTGACCGAAGCGGAAGTTGAAAACTTGAGGTTCCAAATTGGAACCTCAAGTTTAAATTACGGCGGCAGACGTTATTTGCCCTACGTTTTTACTGAACAGGGCGTGGCAATGGCTTCTGCGATACTCCGTTCGGATATAGCCGTTAAAGTGAGCGTTGAGATAATGGAAGCCTTTGTAGAAATGCGGCGTATGCTCATCAGCAATGCTTCTTTGTTTCATCGTTTGGATAATATCGAATTGAAGCAACTGGAAGCCGACCAAAAATTTGAAGAGATTTTTAAGGCTCTGGAAAGCGACAAGCTGCACAGCGAAAAAGGTATCTTCTACAACGGGCAGGTTTTTGATGCCTATGCCTTTGTTTCCGATATTGTCCGCAGTGCCGGAAGCTCCATTATCCTGCTTGATAATTATGTGGATGATACCGTGCTTACCTTACTGGGTAAACGCAAAGACAATGTAACCGCTACTATCCTTACCAAAAGCATCAGCAACCAGTTACGGTTGGATGTACAACGCTACAACAGCCAATATCCCCCAATAGATATAGAGCTTTTTTCCGATGCCCACGACCGCTTTTTGATTATTGATAATGCGGAACTCTACCACATCGGGGCATCACTGAAAGACCTGGGCAAAAAATGGTTTGCCTTTTCGAGAATGGATATTGAAGTCGGCAGGATGCTTCAAATACTTAATCAACAATAAACCCTCTTTTCAGAGGGTTTGAATTTAAACTATAACTGTAATTGGGCTGTGATACTCTTATAATAAACTTTTAGTGCATCACGTTCATCTTTCCCAACGTAACTATTATGAGCAACCAAACATCGTATCTTGTACAATTCATCCACCATAACATTCAACCAATGTTCATTTTGCTTAGGGAAATACTTCCCGAAAATTGTCCAATTTCCAACTATTATTTTGCCCAATTCAATAAAGTCACAGTAAAATAAATCACTATTACCTCGAATTGGCAAATATTTACTTTCTTGTTCGTTTTTCTTCAGTTTATCTATGGTGTCTTGCACTTTTCGGGGGATATTTATTGTTTCAGTCTTCATAATCTCATCAATAAATATTCTTAAAGAATTTTCAATACAATATAAATACAAATAGACTTCTGACATCTCTCGTCCTTTTTGTTGTATGTCTTGCGGCAAAAGGTTTAAATGACCAAAGTTTACATTTTGCTGTATTTCCTCTATGCTATCGAGTAGGGAATTTTCGTCTGAAATTAGAGGATAGAATATTTCGTTTATATGTTTTCTTCGTTCGGCATACCCACCTTTTGCTTGCATTTCCCTCCTAAATTCTTGAAGTGTAACGCAAATTTTAAATTCCTTTGGTTGGTTAGTTTGGAACTTCGCAGATTTATTTAGTTCACTTTTCAACCTTTTGTATTCTGCCTCATTTTCACTTGTTATAGTAACATCTGTGGACGCTCCTGTAAGTAATATTTTTAAACGTTCAATATTTTCTGTATAACTCATTTATATAAATATTTTTCGGTTATTCTTTTCCATTATTTTCTTGCTCTGGAAGCATAAAATCGAGAAATAATAATTCTGCCTTAGCAGTTTCATCTTCAAATTTTAAGTCCCAACGTTTTTCCATAAATTCCAACAACTTATTACCTCTTTCAAGAATGGTATCAGGGTTCCAAGTTTCATATCGTGCAACTTCAATTTCTGAATGAGAACCGTCAGAATAACCTTGTCTTATCTTTTCGTTCCTATCATTATATTTTGCTTCTTTCTTATCATCAAAGCAATCGTTTTGTAAACTTGAATTTATGCTTTGTGATAATGGTAAAAGGTTACCTAAAGTTCCCTGAAAAAATGGTTGTTGTGCTTTTTTGTATATCTTGAAACTTTCTTTCCAATTTTTATGTGTTGGGGTTTGGGGATAAATATGTTCTATGGAAACTTTATCTTTTTCACTTTTCACAAACAACCTCCAATCAATCTTTTGGCTTCCTCTTTGTCTTACTTTGTCCATTTCATACTCATACAGGAAATATCGAAGCCCATTCCAGTAATAAAAACCTCCTCCGCTTTTAAATTTCTTATCAATAAATTTTTGGAAATAAGTATAATCAAAGTAGGTTGCGTCAGAATTTTCTGGAGTATAAAAGCAATAATTCATTCTGTCATTCAATCGTTGAATGATATTGTCAATTGTCAGTTCTCCATTTCTCAACTGCCTTGCTGCACGGTAAAATTCACTATTCCTATATGTTGAAAACGCCCGACTAAGCCTAAATGTAATGAATATGAACCGCTCGATTTCTCTGAAAAGCTGAACTCTCTTATCTGAAGTAATATCCTTACGTAAATAAACTACTGTCACAAGGGGACGGAAATAAATTATACCAATTCTGTTCAAACGGTCTATCCATAGACTTTCCTGAACGGTTAAGTCAGGATTGTTTATAGGATTGTGTGTATTATACCAATGAACGGCAGCAGCTTTCAAGCTATTTACATAATCTTCAATTTCTTTCGGAGAAAGCTGGGAACGCATAACTATTATTTCCTCTTCTCCATTTACCTCGACTTCTTCCTGGTCAGTGTCGTCATCCTCCCGCACTTCTTCAAATTCTTGTAAAGAACTTAGTCTTACTTCCGTTTTTGCATAAATATTTTGTGGTGTGAATTTCTGCTCTAACAAAAACCTGATATAATCATCGCCTTTTTCTCTTGTGTATTGAAAATACATTATCCAATGAGCCACTAAAAAATCATCATCGTTAAGCGGATTTTTTTTATTTCTCCCAAGTTGATAATAAACTTCTTTCCAAGCATCATTGATTTTTTCACGCAGCGAATTTCGTTCATCGTTTTTTAACTCTTTTTCATCGTATAAAGTTGTTAAGTATATCAGTCGATTTTTAAGAAGCTCCAAATTTGATAGCTTCTTTCCACGATTATTCATCGTTTCAAATGCAACAAAAACATCAAAATCATCACTTATTTCATAAACATTAAACATCAGGTTTTGCGTGACTTTTTTGAACAATGCTTCTATTTCAGTTAGACCGTATTTCTCAAAATAGTTTTGCAGATTTTCTTTGAAAAAGCGTTTAGCATTTTCAAGATTGAGGGTATAAAATGTTTCTTGGATTGTTCCGCTATTTGGCTCTAAAAAAACCTTATGACGTAAATATTTAAAACTTGGATTATCAACTTCGTACCCAAATTTGTATGTCGTAACAATAAATTGAGGCGGCTTTTCTATAACCAAGTATTCTTCCTTAATCGCTTTTAAACTAAAAGAACCAAGGTAAATCTCTTCATCTTTTTTGTCCTTGTTTTCAGGTATAGCTTTTAGCTGTTCAGAAATAGCTTGTATGAAAATTACAAATGTTGTCAATCGTTGCTGTCCGTCAACGATGTGAAAAGGTTTAAAGCCTCTGTCTTCGATTAACCATCGTTCATCATTCCAATTAGACCAGATATTTCTATCCACCTTTTTCAAAGAGAGTAAGCCTGTATAGTGAAACCTATCGGTAGGAAGATTTACTAAATCTTCCCAAAAATCTTTTAACTGTCTTGTTGTCCAAGCGTAGCCACGCTGGTAATCGGGTATCTTAAATATCCTGTCTTTAAAAATGCTCTTTAAGGGTTCTAATTCATTCATTATATTGATAGCTGCTATTTAAATAGTTAATTTTTTAAAGGTCAAAAATACAAATTAAAATCTTCATTATTAGTTAGTTTTACGCCAAACACTGCCTTTCAAAGCCAAACCCTGCAACATTCTCATAGGCATTAGCTACCGCTTCTAATTTTAGGATTTAAGTAAAATTCTAAAACAAAATCAGTATGGATGTACAGCAAAAAGACCTATCGTATTTCAGATTACGACTGCAAGAATTATTAAACAGCAGCTTCCCCGAAAAGGCGCACGACCAAAAATTTATCGACCAACGTTCTTCCTGGGCTGCTAATGCTTACGAGGGGGCTTTCCGTTCGGGAAACGCCGTTGAGCAATGTAATGAAATAGCCAACTACATACTTTTTGAGGGCTTGTACTTCTCCAAATTCGACACGGTTTTCAAAGTGGTATGCAATGAGTTTGATACCCTGATGGCAGACGAGGAACTGCGACCGTTCGCCCTGAAAATGTTTCCTGTTTGCGAACCTGTATTTGCGGGATATGAATTAACCGATGATTTCGCCTACGGGTATGAGTTCGATTTACTCTATACCGAACTGACAGGAACCATCGCAATATGGATTGAAGAAAATGGGCTTCAGTAAGCGTTCCCATCTCCAACAGAATATTGATGCCCTGCGAATTGTTTTTAAACTTGAAAAGGAGAAACGGCAAGCCACCGTAGGCGAAAGACTGCTAATGATGCAATACAGCGGATTTGGCGGTCTTAAATTCGTTCTGAACCCCGTAGAAAACGAAATTGACATCAATAACTGGAGAAAAACGGAACACGACCTTTTTCCGATTACGCAGGAACTCCACCAACTACTCAAAGAAAATTCCGAAGACGATAAGCAGTACCGCAGGTATGTAGATAGTATAAAAAGCTCCGTTCTCACGGCTTTTTATACGCCGCCAAAGGTCATAGATGTCATTTCCACCGTCTTGCGGGATAGCGGTTTGCAAATTGATAAATTCCTCGAACCCGCCGCAGGTATCGGCTCATTCGTTCAATCCTTTTCGGAAAACCAAAAAGCAACCATTACGGCTTATGAAAAGGACTTGCTGACAGGCAAGATTTTAAAGCAGCTTTATACCGACAGCAATATCCGTATAAGTGGTTTTGAGGAAATTCCCGAAAGGGAACAAAACAGCTACGATGTAGTTGCCAGTAATATCCCGTTCGGCGATACTTCCATATTTGACCTTTCTTATTCCCGCAGCAGGAACAGCGCAAAGGAACAGGCAGCCCGAAGCATACACAATTACTTTTTCCTGAAAGGGGCTGATATGCTCCGTGATGGCGGTATATTGGCTTTCATTACTTCACAAGGCATTCTAAACAGCCCTAAGAACGAGCCGATACGCAGAGCGTTAATGCAGGATAATAATTTGGTTTCCGTTGTTCGCTTACCTAACAACCTGTTTACCGAATATGCAGGTACGGAAGTCGGCAGCGACTTGATTATCCTGCAAAAGAATTTGGCGAAGCAAGGTCTGACCGAAAGGGAAGATCTGTTTTGCCAAAGTTTGCCAACGGAATACAATACACCTGGCAGTGCGCTCTTTCAGTACAGCAAAAGAATTGTGCATACCGATAGCAAGGTAGATACAGACCCATATGGAAAACCTGCCTTAATCTATACCCATAAAGGCGGTATTGATGGGATTGCCAGAGATTTGAAACAAATGCTTTCCGAAGATTTTGGAAAGCACCTGAATGTAGGTTTATACAAAGGTGAACAAAACGATGAACCTGTAATACAAATCCCGCTTCCACCGCCCGTAATACCTCCGGTTATAGAACCTGTAACCATCCGGCAACAACCGCAGCCCGAACCTACTCCGGTAATCCATCGGGAAAGCCCACAGGAATTAAAGCAGCTTAGCATTTTTGACCTGTTTGAAAATGCGGGGGAACCTATTGCCGTCATTGCCTTACCCAAAAGAGCCACCCGGAGCACAAGGCAAAGCCCACGAAAAAGAAAAGCTGCATTAGGTCGCCAAACAGACCTGTTCAATGGCGCAATGCAGCAAACGTATATACCGCCAAAAACCAATGATACTGCTAAGAATACGCCCAAAATAAACGGCAAACGTCAGGAAGTAATCGGCGACCTTTTTTCACAAAGCAATGGGAATGGCCAGACGGATAAGTCTGCCGTTCCTGATACCAATATCAATACCATTCCCGAACCTGCGCCGTACAGTGGCGAAGTGCAACGGTTCCACCGTAACGATTGCCTTGTCGTGGATAATGGTTGGGTCGGTTACCTGCAAGATGTAGATAGAAACAAAGAAAAAGCAACGGCAACCTTTCATCCGTTGCAATTACCATCGGCACAGAAAGCAAGAGCTGAAGCCTATATTGCCGTAAGGGACTGCTATATCGACCTGTACCAAAAAGAAGCGGAAAAGCAGAGCGAGCACAAAGAAGAACGGGAAACCCTGAACCGCCTGTACGATACCTTTACCAAAAAGTATGGCAATCTCAATACTGCCGACAATACCAAGCTGATAAAGACAGACAGCTCAGGTAAGGAAATCCCGTATCTGGAGCGTATCATTGGCGGTGTCATACACAAAGCGGATATTTTCAGCCGCCCTGTTAGTTTTTCTACCACCACCTTAGCAACCGACAATCCCGAAGAGGCTTTGGCGGCATCGCTGAACAAGTACGGCAATGTTGATTTGGATTTTATGTCCGAAATCAGCAGCCTGCCTGCCGATACGCTGAAAGAAGCCTTGCAAGGACGGTTGTTCTACAACCCGCTACAACAGGAATACGAAATAGCGGAACGATGGATTGCGGGCAACGTGGTTGAGAAAGCCAACGAAGTAAGAGCCTATCTCGAAAACAATCCCGATGATACCGAAGCCGAAGAAAGCCTTACCGCTTTAGAGGAAGCCCGACCAAGACGGATTGAATTTGAGGAACTGGATTTTAACCTCGGCGAACGGTGGATACCTACCGGGCTGTATGCCCGCTTTGCTTCGCACCTGTTCGATGCAGATGTGCACATTCATTACTCCGACAGTGCCGATGATTTTTCGGTAAAGTGTAGTCAAGGTAATATGCACATTTGGGAAAAATACGCCGTCAAAGCGGAAAGCCGCACGTTTGACGGTATTGCCCTGCTCAAACACGCCCTCGTCAATACCACACCGGATATTACCAAGAAAATAATCGTAGATGACCAAGAGGTCAAGGTACGGGATATGGAAGCCATACAAATGGCGAACACCAAAATAGACGAAATCCGTACCGCCTTTACCGACTGGCTCCACGCACAGAATGATGAATTTAAAAACAGGCTGACGGACCAGTACAACGATACGTTTAACTGTTTCGTCCGCCCCAACTATGACGGCAGCCATCAGGAATTTCCGGGCTTAGACCGTAAGGCATCAGGCATCGAAGACCTGTATTCAAGCCAAAAAGATGCCGTATGGATGATAAAGCTGAACAACGGTGCTATCTGCGACCACGAAGTAGGTGCAGGAAAGACGTTGATAATGTGTACAGGCGCACAGGAAATGAAGCGGTTGGGCTTAGCCCACAAACCGATGATTATCGGGCTGAAAGCCAATATACCTGCCATTGCCGAAGACTACCGCAAAGCCTATCCTCACGCTAAAATCCTTTATCCGGGTATTGATGATTTTGCGCCTAAAAAACGCCTGCGCATTTTCGGGGATATTAAAAACAACGACTGGGATTGTGTGATACTCACGCACGACCAGTTCGGGATGATACCCCAGTCCCCCGAAATACAAAAGGAAATCCTCGAAATAGAACTGGACAGCGTGGAGCGTAACCTCGATGCACTGAAATCGCAGGGCAAGGAAGTAACCAGGGGGATGCTCGCCGGAGTTATCAAGCGGAAAGAAAATCTTGAAGTAAAGCTGAAAACGCTGCAACACGATATTGAGAACCGCAAAGATGATATAGTGGACTTTAAAATGATGGGTATCGACCATTTATTTGTAGATGAAAGCCACCAGTTCAAAAACCTGATGTTCAACACCCGTCATACACGGGTTGCCGGACTGGGTAATGTGGACGGGAGCCAAAAGGCACTGAACCTGCTGTTTGCTATCCGCACCATTCAGGAGCGCACCAATGCGGATATGGGGGCAACCTTTCTTTCGGGTACGACCATCAGCAATTCATTAACGGAACTGTACCTGCTGTTCAAATACCTGCGTCCCCGTGCACTGGCGAAACAGGGCATTAATTCCTTTGATGCGTGGGCAGCCATTTACGCAAGAAAAACGACCGATTATGAATTTTCAGTAGCTAACAATATTGTAGCCAAAGAACGTTTCCGCTACTTTATCAAAGTGCCGGAACTGGCGCAGTTCTATTCAGAAATCACGGATTACAGGACAGCAAAGGATATTGGTATCGACCGCCCCAATAAGAACGAGGTATTGTGCAATATACCGCCTACACCTGACCAGGAAGATTTTATACAAAGCCTGATGCAGTTTGCCAAAAATGGCGATGCGACTTTGCTCGGTAGATTACCGCTATCCCAAAGGGAAGAAAAAGCAAAGATGCTCATTGCTACGGACTATGCCCGTAAGATGTCGCTTGATATGCGTTTGGTAAGCGGGATATATGAAGACCATCCTGACAATAAGGCTTCGCATTGTGCGGCAAACATCGCCAAGTATTACAAAGAGTTCAACGCACAGAAAGGAACGCAGTTCGTGTTCTCCGATTTGGGAACCTATAAGCCGGGCGAATGGAATGTGTACGCCGAAATCAAACGCAAGCTCGTAGAAGACCACGGCATACCTGCAAACGAAGTGCGGTTTATTCAGGAAGCGAAAAATGATAAGCAGCGCAAAGACCTTATCAATGGAATGAACGAGGGTAAAATCCGGGTGCTGTTCGGTTCTACCAGTATGTTGGGCACGGGTGTGAATGCGCAGAAAAGAGCCGTAGCCGTGCATCATTTAGATACGCCGTGGCGACCGTCTGACCTTGCCCAAAGGGACGGGCGGGCAATCCGAAAAGGTAACGAGGTTGCCAAGTTCTTTGCCGATAACAAAGTAGCCGTGATTATCTACGCCGTAGAAAAATCACTGGACAGCTACAAGTTTAACCTGCTCTACAATAAGCAGCTTTTCATCGACCAGTTAAAGACCAACAACCTGACCAAAAGGACGATTGACGAGGGAAGTATGGACGAAAAATCGGGAATGAACTTCTCGGAATATGTGGCAATCCTGTCAGGAAATACAGACCTGTTGGATAAAGCTAAACTGGAGAAACAGATTGCCGGACTGGAAAGCGAAAAGCAGGCGTTCAACCGTTCTAAATTCAGTGCCAAATCTAAAGTGGAGAACTATACGGAAATGCTACAAAGCACCCAATCCCGCTTGAAGCGGATGAGCACGGACTGGGAAAACTTAGAGCAACGCCTGCAAAAGCGTTCGGATGGTACAATCGAAAACCCTGTGCTGTTGGATGGCTTGCCACCGAATGCCAACCCGAAACAAATCGGTGCGAAGCTCAACCAGATTGCAAACAAAGCCCACACCGGGGGGCAGTATGATGAAATCGGTACGCTGTATGGTTTTACGCTGTTGGTAAAAACAGAATTGACACAAAAAGACAGTGCAAGCCTTGTCGAAAAGACCAACCGTTTTTTTGTCCAGGGCGAGGGCAATATCAAATACACGTTCAATAACGGTGTAATGGCGAAAGACCCTGAAACCGCCGCAATGAACTTTATCCGGGCATTGGATAAGCTGCCGGGCTTTATCAAGCAGGAAGAGGATAAGATTGCGGAAATCCAAAAAGACCTGCCCGTGCTTCAGGACGTGCTCAACGGTACGTGGGCTAAGGAAAGTCGATTGAGCGAACTCAAAACGGAACTGGCTGCCGTAGAACGGAAGATACAGCTATCCATTACGCCGGAAACAAAAACAGATGCTCCGGAGCAGGAAGAAAAGAAGAAAGAAACCACGGCGGTTCAGGAAAGCATTGTGCGGGTAAAAGGTGTGCATATGCCCCGTGGCGTATTGTAGTAACCGAACATACAGGCAATAAAAAAGGGAGGCGTTAAAACCTCCCTTTTATTTTATCCCTCCTGCATAAATGCTATAAATATATTACGGCTAAAGCTGCTGGCAACGCTATAAGCACCCATAGAATAAATCCCTGTATTATCGGTTTAAATCCAACGGATGCTAAAACATTTCTTGTCAAGCCTGCCCCGATTAAAAACAGTGTGATGGTCATTCCTGTTTTGGAAACGCTTACAATGTAGCTTCCTATCTTTTCAAAAAACGGGATATAGGTATTGAGTAAAATGGCAACGACAAATAATCCAATGAAGTAAGGTATTTTTATTTTCGAGCTTTTCGATTTGAAAATTACCGAACTGGCAAAGGCAATGGGAATTATCCATAATGCTCTTGTGAGTTTGACCGTCGTAGCGATTTGCAGTGCTTCGTTTCCGTATTTACTGGCGGCTCCAACAACCGAGCTTGTATCTTGTATTGCAATGGCGCACCACAATCCGAACTGTGTTTGCGACAGATGAAGCATATGACCCACAATAGGGAATAGAATAAGCGCAATGGAGTTGAGAATGAATATAGTGCCTAAAGCTACGCTTATCTGTTTTTCTTTAGCGTTGATAATGGGCGAAACTGCTGCAATAGCACTGCCTCCGCAGATGGCTGTACCGATTGAAATCAGAAAAGATATTTCTTTGCTAATTTTAAGACTTTTTCCGACAATATATCCCAATACAAGGACGATAAGAATTGAAAGAACTGTCAGTAGAATACCATCCTTACTTGCTTTCAACGCTGTGCCTATATTCATTCCGAAGCCTAAACCTACTACCGAAACTTGCAATAACAGGTGTGTAGCTTTATGATTAAGGTGCAAATAGGGATGTCCGATAAATTGTGCTATAATTATTCCCAAAAGCAATGCTAATGGTGGAGATATAAAGGGTGACAGGCAGAATACAAGTGATAAAAGAAAAATCAATTCCCTGGTTGTGATGCTTCGGTCTAAAATCTTTTTTTTGTCATTATTAAGTGGGTTGCTTTTCATAGCACTAAAATTGTTTAATTATTTAGTGCAAATTTCTGCAAGACTGAAAAAACAGGGAAATGACTATTCCGAATGTATCATAACTTCAGGTTATTTAGGTTCAGGTGTTTTAAAAAAACATCGTTTAAAAAATGGGTATCTCCTTGCTGCGTTATATAGTAGAAATAACGCTCTATTTCCAAATCTTTAACGTCAACAATTTTTAATAACCCATTCTTCAATTCATTAAATATTGCACTTATTGACAGGAATGCGTAAGAATTGGAATTTAATAGATATGACTTTATACTTTCAGTGCTTTCAAATTCCATATCTATATTTAGTGATGAAACATTTATTCCGGCTTTCTTTAACGCTGCTGCTATTACTTCACGTGAACCCGAACCTCCCTCCCGGATAATTATGGGTAATTGCTGTAAATCTTTTAATGTAATCATTGCCTTGTTTAAAGTGTGGTTGGAAGTTTTCGTACACAAGACAATTTCATCCTTAACCAAAGGCAAATATTTCAAATCTTTTCGTTTGGTATGCCCCTCTACGATAGCTAAATTGATTTTGTTTTCTATCAGTAGATTTTCAACGTTTTCCGTATTATTTACAGACAATGAAATTTTCAGGTTCGGAAATTTCTGTTTGAAAGAAGCCAGATACGCAGGTAAGAAGTATTGCGCTACGGTTGTACTTGCGCCAATTTGAAGTGTTCCCTTTACATCTTTTGTCAGTGCTGCAAGTTCAAATTCTATATTCCTGTGTATATTAAAGATTTCTTCGGCATACTTTAGAAGAACGTTCCCCGCTGGTGTTAATTTTATGCGAGTGCCATTCCTTTCAAAGAATTTGCTTTTATAAAATGTTTCAATCTCGTGGATATGCTTACTGACCGCAGGTTGGGTAATAAATAATTCTTCAGCGGCTTTGGTAAAATTCAGCCGCTTTGCAACAACATAAAATACTTTTAGTCTAAAATCAAGCATAGTGTAAAATGTAAGAATTAGGTTCTACAAAAATACAATATATATTTTCTAACAGACTACTCTAACGCATTCCATCTGGCTCTTTAATAACTTTAGGTTATTTCAGATAAAAAAATGACATTTTGACAAGACTTGATATTTTTCAAATTTTGCACTACAGAAGAGGATAAAAAGCGAATGCCTTATCTGAGGCAAGAGAAATATTAATAAGGTTAAAAATGGTTCGTTGCAGATTTACAACTTTCTGTAAACATTTGAAAATCTTAAAAACTAAATAATTATAACAGCTAAAATCGATCATATGAAAACTAATTTTTTTTGTTTGTGTGCAGCTTTGGCTTTGCCTTTCTTTTCCATAGCGCAGACGGATACGCTTTTTGTTTACGGTCCGGGAGGACCTTTAAGTCCGTTCAAGGAATGCGCCGCTAATTTTGGAAAACAGAACAACGTAGTTGTGCAGGTAGTTGGAGGCCCCGATAACGTATGGAGGGATAATGCAATACAAAACGGAGACCTTATTTTCGGGGGAGCAGAGTATATGTTGACGGCATTTATAGCAAACAACGAAAATCTCATCGAAAAAAGTACAAGAACATCACTTTACCAACGGGGCGCCGCTATCTTAGTTCGTCCCGGCAATCCAAAAAATATTTTGGGAATAAAAGACCTGTGTAAGAAGGGCGTAAGAATAATGGATGTCAACGGAGCAGGACAGTTGGGTATGTGGGAAGACCTCGCTGGAAAACAGAATTTAATAAGCTGTATAGCGAAAAACATAATCCGTTCTTTTCCCAATACAGCACTTGCTATCTCAGATTGGAAGAGCAATCCGGATTATGATGCTTGGATTACATACAGTTCTTGGAATAAGAACTTGGACAAACTCACGGAAGCTGTTAAAATCTCCAGTGACATACAAGTATATAGAGGTACTCCTATCGTGATGACAAAAAAGGGTTACAAAAGCCGGATGGCGAAGGATTTTATTCAATATTTAAAGTCCGATGATGCGCACCGTATCTTCCAGAAATGGGGTTGGGAATAATTAATTTGTCACCTGTTGTTCATTATGGGGTGTAGTCCAAAAAATGAACCTGAAACTTTTAATATGGAAGCTTCGCTTCCCCAAAATTTCGGGTTTGACAAGATGGATTTAAGAGCTATTACCTTGTCATCTGGCACTGAAACCCGCACTATTTCCTCCAAGAAAATTTATAAACAATCAAATATAAAAAAATGAAAAAAGTTAACCATTTTTCAAAGCTGTTTACAGCTTTCGCCGCAGCTTTATTATTCATGTCCGTCATTACCGGATGTTCCAAAGATGATGATAAAGGCACAGAACCTATAGCAAAAGATGTACAGCTGACTACGAATGCCACCCTTGGTGACATTCTTACCGACAAGGAAGGCCGAACCTTGTACTATTTTGCTAATGATGCGACATCAGCCAACAATTGTACAGGCAATTGTGAATTGGTGTGGCCCGTATTCAATGTAGAAAATCTGTCGGCAGAAAAGTTGGGCTCCGGACTTGATCTGTCAGATTTTAACACTATTACGACAGGATCAGGTAAAAAACAATTAACTTACAAAGACCGCCCATTGTATTATTATGCACCTGCTGTAAGTGGTAAAAATACCCAAGAAGCTCCCGGACAGACTAACGGTGAAAACGTGGGTGGGGTTTGGTTTGTTGCAAAACCTGATTATACAATCATGTTGACCAATGCACAACTTATTGGCCATGATGAAAAAAATTACACCTCAACTTACACCGAAGGTACCGGGAAGACACTGTATTTTACAGATGCAAAGGGCGTGACACTTTATACGTTCAAGAACGACAAGCAGAACAAAAATAATTTTACGGCTCCTGATTTCTATAACAATGGTGTGTGGCCTATTTATGAAACAGATAAAATAGTGGTGCCCTCTTCTTTGGATAAATCTCTTTTTGGGTCAATAACCGTGTTTGGAAGAAAACAGCTCACTTACAAAGGATGGCCGCTTTATCATTTTGGAAAGGATAATATGGTCATGGGTTCCAATAAAGGTGTATCTTTTCCAATGCCTGGTGGTGTATGGCCGGTACCTGTCAAGGATATGCCTGTAGCAACACCTTGATGAGTTCATCGTTATATCTTGAAGCGAATAAATTACAGAATGAGCAGGTATGAACGACCTGCTCATTCTGTTTAGTTCTATTTTTATGGGCATTCCGGCATCTATACCCAAAATACTTCAGCTGCATATTACGATTGTTGAATTAATTTGCTAATAATAAAAATTAGGATAACATATATTACCCGACTGCTCTATTGCATAGTTCCATCTGGCTCTTTAATAACTTTAGGTTATTGGTAATAAATAAGTGTCATTTTAATATCATTTAATGATTTAAGAAGTTTGTGTTATCAATAGATGACTAAGAAATTTGTTATGAATGAAAATGATAAAGAAAAAAGCCTTTCAGATGTCAGAGGAATATTAAGGAACCTAAACCTCTTATTAGTACTTTGTATCATTCTTTTAATTTTGGTACCCCTTTGGGCTTATATAGGTGAGCATAAACCAGCTACAACTCCAATTCCTGAAACTGAAAAGACTAATCAAGCGAATGTTTCAATTATTACAGAAGATTATATAATTCCTCCTTTCGATAGTACGCAAGAAGGTAAAATGGCTGAATATGGCCATCGTCTGATCACAGAAACATACGCTCTTGTAGGACCTGGAACCAAATTAGCCATAACGGGAAATAGACTTGCCTGTTCCAGTTGCCATCTCAATGGTGGAACAAAACCATTTGCAGCACCATACATAGGACTTAGTGGTGTGTTTCCAATCTACATCGGGCGCGAGAATAAAGTTGTGTCACTTGAAGAGCGGGTTAATGGGTGCTTTGAGCGGAGTATGAATGGAAAGGCAATTGATGTAAATAGTAATGAGATGCGGGCTATTATAAGTTACATAAAACACGTTAGTAAAGATGCACCTGTGGGCAAAAGAATAAAAGGACAGGGATTTGTGGATTTCAAAGTTCCCGACAGGGCTGCGGATTTAGAAAAAGGAGCTTTGGTTTATAAAAATTCTTGTGTGTCCTGTCACGGAGCTAATGGCGAAGGTATTAAGGGGAGTGCCGGAAACAGGGAAGGCGGATATATTTATCCCGCATTATGGGGTAGTGATAGCTATAATGATGGAGCAGGAATGGCAAGGTTACTCACAGCAGCCAAGTTCATCAAAGGTAATATGCCTTTTGGCGTTACACACGATGCGCCGTTACTTAGCGATGAGCAGGCTTATGACGTGGCGGCTTACATCAATAGCCACAGCAGACCGGAAAAAGTCAATAAAGAATTGGATTATCCAAATCGGTCTAAAAAACCGAAAGACTGTCCTTACCCTCCTTACGCTGATGCTATTCCACAGGCACAGCACAAAATCGGCCCATTTAATTTTTGAAATAAATTTTTTAACTAAATAAGTATTAACATGAAACAGAAATTGATTTTATTAGCTTTTATCGCTACTTCATTTTTTATGACACAAGCTAAAGCCCAACAAACATTGGAACAGAATAAGCAGTACAATGGAGCAACAGCTAACAAGCAAATCTACAAGGCGATTTATCAAATGGACAATGCTTCTCCCGAAATTATCAAAAAAACGATAAGGAACATTAATAATTTGCTGAATGACCCACGGCTTAAAGGAAAATTGCAGGTTGAACTGATAGCGTTTTCCGGAGGCACGGAAGCTTACCGCAAAGGCAGCGAATACGAGGATGCCATTAAAGGGTTGATTTCAAAAGGTGTTATTGTTGCCCAATGCCTAAATACTTTAAAGGAACGCAAAATAGACAAAAGTGAACTGTACGATTTCCTGGCTTATGTACCAACCGGAAATGGAGAACTCTTAATCAGAGCAAGCGAAGGATGGACAATTATCAAACCATAAAACGTAAAAGAAAATGAAAATATTTAAAAAAGTTAATTATCGTCTGTTATTATTTTTCTTGATTTTTACTTCTACAATGAGTGTCAAGGCTCAGGATGTCCATCGGTTCGACCCACCATGGAATACACCTCCAAAGTCAGCGGTTGAGTTTACAATACAGGGTATCAATAATGTACCGGATTTGTACGGCGATATAGTTGACCCACAGTTGGTTGTGTTTTTTGCCGGTAATCAGTTCATGTGCATTGACGAGCTGTTAGCAGGTTTTAAAAAAAAGCATCCCCAGATTGAGCGCATCTTTGCTGAAACTTTGCCTCCAGGTATATTAGCTAAACAGATAGAAGGCGGTTCGCTGACCATCGGAAACCTGCGTATTACTCACAAACCGGATGTCTATACCGCAGGGAAGTCAAGAATAGATTTGATGAAAGACCATTTCAGTCGGATTGAAACGTATGCATACAACCAACTTAGTCTTATGGTACCAAAAGGCAATCCCAAAAAAGTACAGGGGCTTGCAGACCTTAAATCCAAAAATGTAAGGGTAAGTATGCCTAATCCTGCGTGGGAAGGCATCGGCAGGCAAATAAAAGCCGCGTATAGAAATGCCGGAGGGGAAGCATTGGACAAAGCCATAATGGAAACTAAAGTGAAAGACGGTTCGACTTATCTTACACGAATACATCATCGGGAAAGCCCTTTGAGGATACTTCTTGGGAACAGTGATGTAGCACCTGTCTGGACTTCAGAAGTTGTTTATCAAAAGATGATTGGACACCCTGTGGAAGAAGTGAAAATACCGCAGGAACAAAATGTCAAAGCCACATACCGGGCAGGTAGGCTCAAAAATGCTCCACGACCAGAAGCTGCGGATTTGTTCATGGATTACCTAATTTCCGATGAAGCAAAGAAAATTTACAAAAAATACGGATTTGAAGTTGATTAGGCTTTCGATGGAATTTTTTTTAAAGAGGTTTCGATAAACTTTAATTGTATTCAACATTTTCGTTTTCCACGACAGTATATCAGTTCATTGTAATGGCTCCAACTTGCTTATTTGGAAAATCATGGACCTGAATACGTATTGAAAATAGTTTTATATAGTTATCTTGCAAGGTTATCAATTTAATATTAATGGATATAGAAAAATCTCGTACAAATCAAAATCTAGGTATTACCGAGGATTGGACTGTTGTAATCCTCGGTTTTGTTTTAATTGGTTTATCTGTCTTCGGACTTTCAATCGCTGTTCCCACCTATAAATGGGAAAATGTCAGTGATTTTACCAATATCGTTTCAACAAAGAACCTTTCAGGTATTTTACAACAATTTACAATCGTTTATTTACTGATCATCTTTGGCAATCTTCTGATGGGAAAGCCCATTGCCAATGTTGCTAAAGGATTTCCGCTGGTTTTTGTATTGACGATTGGTGCGCTGTGTATCTCCGGCAATTCGTTCCTAAAAGAGATGGGATTGGAAGCGGTTATCTTCAGTTTGTTAATAGGTTTGTTAGTGGGTAATTTATTCAAACTCCCTCTATGGTTTAGAAGCGCTCTGAATGCGGAGCTTTTTGTTAAAATAGGCTTGGTACTTCTTGGTACCAATATTATTTTTTCGGATATTCTTGAAGCAGGCATTTTAGGTTTGTTACAATCATTAATGGTTGTACTTTCGGTATGGTATTTTGCATATTGGCTTTGTCGGAAACTTAAAGTAGACGATGAATTGACCATGATGATTTCCAGTGCGGTATCCATATGCGGAGTTTCGGCAGCTATCGCTACATCTGGTGCCATTAAGGGCGATCAGAAAAAGCTATCATATGTCGTTTCTATGGTGCTTATAACGGCTATTCCTATGATGCTCGGCATGCCATATCTGGCAAAGCTCATGGGTTTGTCGCACGAGGTCACCGGAGCCTGGTTGGGCGGAAGTATTGATACATCGGGTGCTGTGGTAGCCTCCGGCAGTCTGGTTGGTGACAGAGCACTGGAAATAAGCACCATTGTAAAGTTTTCGCAGAATGTATTGCTTGGGGTTGCAGCATTGGCTATTTCTATCTATTGGACATATCGCGGTGCCCCTGCTGGCGGAACGGTCGAAAAGCCAAGCCTAAAGATAATTTGGGAGCGGTTTCCAAAGTTCGTGTTGGGTTTTATAGCGGCATCAGTACTTTTTTCTTTTTTTCTTCAACAGGAAACAGTGACCAGTATAAAAGGTGGGATTAAGGAAGTTCAAGGGCTTTGGTTTGCCTTGGCATTTACAAGTATTGGTTTGGAAACCAATTTTAAAGATCTCATTAGTAACAATAACCTCAAGCCATTTTTCGCCTTTACAATTGCTCAATTATTTAACGTTGTTGTTACTCTAATCATCGCATCCTTGCTTTTCGGCAATATATAATTGGTTATAAAGGGCAATTGCCAGACTTAGAAAAAGCAAAAAGAGATGTATTGCATCTCTTTTTGCTTAGTGTGTTAACAAGATTTAAATGTCTTACTTCTTTTGTCAATATGGATATCACTACTCTTTACTTAATAGTAGATACTGAATAAAAATCGGTTGTAACAAGTTATTGTTTATCCCTCCTGTACCAAATGTTGTAAATTCGGGTCATTCTTGATGCGCTCCATTTCACTTTCCACAATATGCAGGACATCTGATTTTATCTGACGGTAATTGCTGTCAATCTGCTGCTTCATCTTATCCTCGCCCTGCTCATCCACAAAAGATAAAATCTGCGGTATCTTCTGATAGGCTTTTGTTTCGGCAGCTACCTTGTCATTATCGACAACGATTTCAGCGTGAAATATCTTTTGGTCGATACGTTCATCGAAATTATCGGAGATAGCACCCACAAACATCCCCTGCGTTAAGGTTGAAATTTTAGAGGCAGGTATCAGGCTATCCAACTGGGTAGATATAGAGGTAGATTTATCATTTCGGTTGATGGTCATGCTCTGGCGTTTCTGCAATACCTTGCCAAAGCGTTCCGATAGGCTTTTAGCAGTTTCTCCAACCACCTGACCACTGAAAACATTACCGACGGTATTCTGTATTACCTTACTCTCTTTGTCGCCGTAATCCCTTGTTAACTGCGAAAAATCCTGAAATCCCAGGCATACCGCCACCTTATTACTTCTCGCAGTTGCGATAAGATTGTCCAGTCCCCGAAAATAAATTGTGGGCAACTCATCTATGATGACCGAACTCTTTAATTGCCCTTTCTTATTGATGAGCTTGACAATACGTGAATTATACAATCCCAATGCAGCCGAATAAATATTTTGTCGGTCGGGATTGTTACCCACGCATAAAATTTTTGGTTCTTTCGGGTTGTTGATGTCCAGCGAAAAATCATCGCCCGTCATTACCCAATACAACTGCGGACTAATCATTCTTGACAATGGTATTTTTGCCGATGCAATTTGCCCCTGTAACTGGTCTTGTGCTCCGCCCTGCCACGCATCCATAAAAGGAGACAAATAATTTTCCAAATCCGGGTATGAGGTTAAAATTGTAAATACATCCGAATACTTCTTATTTAGCAATTCAATAGCGTGAGGAAAAGTGCAATATTTACCATTCTCATAGATTTTCAGATACCAGACTATTGCAGCAAGCAATATGATTGGGCTTTCTACGAAGAAATCCCCTTGCTTCTGTATCCACGACCTGTTGAGGTTCAGCATGATGGTATATGCCGCTTCGTAAGCATCCGATATGTCCGTCATAAAATCAGGATTGAGTGGGTTGCAGCGGTGGCTCTTGCGTGGATCATCGAAATTTATTACATAAAATTTCGGCTGAACTCTGTACTTGTCCCGATGCTTCAGTAAGTGATTGTAGGCAATAGTAGAAAGGTCGTCAAACTTGAAATCGTAGATGTACATACTAAAGCCTTTCTCAATCTGCTGCTTAATATAGTTGTTTACAATAGCATACGATTTACCGGAACCCGGAGTACCCAATACGATTGATGCCCTGAAAGGATTTACAATATTTATCCAACCGTGGTTCCATTTTCCTTTATAGTAAAATTTGGTGGGCAGGTTTACGGAATATTCATTTTCCATTAGCTTTGTTTCCTGCTGAAAACTCTCGTTTTCGTTGTTGAAAACATCATCCATGAGGTTAGTGCGCAGCAATCGGCTCATCCATACGCCCGCCATCAGTAAGGCGATATAGCCCAATGAGATTGTAAGGATATACAGAAAAGTGCCTATTACCGGAGATAGCTTTAGCAGTGATGTATTCAGAAAGAACAGCACGAAACCAATGCCCAAAGCCACATAAATTTTAGTCCAGGTTATCTTTTCATTCTTTACACCTTTGGTTCCCAGACAGCTTAAAGCCAACAAGACCAAAGCAAAAACTTTGGTATATAAGGTATGTGAAAACAAACCTGCCGTCCGGTCGAAATTTCCTAGTATTTTGTTGATTACTTCCAGTGTCCAGCCACGCTCTAAAAAGAACCCGTAGCAGAACCAATAAAGGTGCATCAGTACCAATAGAATACTGACTGCCCGCATAAAAGCCATTATCTTGGCTAAGCCTCTTAAATCGTCTTCTCCCTGCATTATTTTAAGTTTTAATGTTCGGGCGGTAATTTAAAGGCTGTATGGATTGGCTATAAGAATGTGGCAGCCAGTGGCGTTGTGTGGCGGTATTTGGCTAAATACTATTGCTGACCTCTCTTGCGCTTGCGTTTCTTCTTCATCTTGTTGGCAAAGTCCAGTTCTTCGTAATCTTCGCCCTGCGCTTGCGGTATTAATCCGCCCAGTGCTTCTATCAAACCGTCTTCGTGCTTGTCCGCAGATAAGAAGTCGAACAAATGGTGTGGTTCTTCCGCAGGAAGATCCGCATCATTTGATGTGGATAGTTTGGGAGTTGGTACAGCAGCTTCTTTTATATCCGGTTTGATATTATTATTCCAATAATCATTAAAGATATTGGCAGAAAGTTCCGTGCTTAAACGTGAACCGTTCCAAACCGCTTTTGCATTATGGTCTATGAACGTGATACCGTAAATACGACCTGTATCGTTGCGGCGTACTACCACGTTAATGCCCTGTTCCATTAGCTGCTTTTTAAAAGCCTGCTCATCGCTCGTGGTTTTCAGGGCAACGGTAACGGCAGCTTTTAGGGTTTGTTTGCCGGGATGGTCTTTCAAAGCCGTTTTGCATTTCGCAAAATGCAGTTCCAATGCCGGAAGCCCTGCGCTCTTCCCGAACAGGGAAGCCTTGAAAGGATGCCCGGCTTTTTCGCCATTTTCATTTAAGGGGATATACAATAAACCCTGCTGCATTTTTCCGTGCAGTTCGCCCTCCACTTTTTCGGTGGTAATATTGAACAGGGATAGCAGCGCATTGTATTCGCCCAAAGTCTGGTATTGGTAATAGTTCGGCAGGTGGCGAACAACCGAAGCGATTTGGCTCTTTACGTCGCCTGCCTTATAATCTACCGGGCGAAAAATCCTGTCATATTGATTACGCTCTTTATCCATTGCAGGTATCAGACCGTGCTTTCTTTCCAGTTCCCGGCACAGGTTCATAGACCGCATTTTCTCGAATTTATCCGAAATCTTTTTGCCCTGTTCGTCTACGCAAACCGATACGATATGAATATGGCTGCGGTCAATATCGGTATGCTTGAATACCAAAAAAGGCTGTTCGCCGTAGCCCATTTCCCGCATATATTCTTCTGCCATTTCCCTGTACTTCTCATCGCTTACCTTGTCTTTCGGGTCGGGATTGAGCGAAATATGCAAAGTATGTTTCTCGGTATTGCGGTTGGCAATCAGGTAAGGGGCAAAAGACTGGGCTAATTGTGCTACGGAATAATGACCGCTTGCGGTTTCTATCATCTTGTTAGCAAACAAAATCTTCCCGTTTTCATTCTCCACTTTAAGCTGATTGTATGCCAACGCCCCGTATAAATTTGCGCTTTTTCCGATTTTTGCTATCATTCCTACCGTTATTTTTTCAGGTGTTTGGCTTCAAATTCCTCGCTTATCTTGATGATTTTCTGACAAAGCATCGCCATTTCAGCCGTCTGTTTTTCCAGTTTGTACAGGAATGCGGCGGCTTTTTTCTCGGAAAAATTCTTGTACAGCAGCTTTACAATCTGGTTATAGTTTACGCCGATAGCACGGAACTGGCTATGAAAAGAGGTCAGCCGCATATAAAAGTCCACCGTTCCTTTGTCAATCTGCACGGTCTTTATGGTCTTGTCAAAGATGCAGGACGTAATAAAATGTGCCTTTACCTGCATACCCGATTGGTCAAACAGGGCAAGAAAACGGGTATGTTCTTCCTCATTAAAGGAAATCGTGTACCGAATTTTAGCAGGGTCATTTTTAAGTGGGCGACCTGTTTTTTTTAACTGCTTTTTGCTGTTCTCGTTCATCACTAATCCATTTATAATTTATACAAAAACGCCGACTTCGGAGGACGTTTTCCGCCCCCTGCAAGGGCAAGTTGTTTTGAGCATCGGAAAAGTTTTCGAGATGCTCAAAACACAACTTGCCGTGTTCCGGTGAACACAAAAATCCGCCCTGCGGGACGGATTAAATGTAACAGGGAAAAACGGCTTGATGCCGTCCTTGTTATCCTCCATTTTGTCCATTCGGTTTTGCATAAATCTGTTAATAAAAATCATTACACAAAGTAAAGACCTCTTTCAGAGAGTATTGCAAGTTGACACCCGGACAAACACTGCCTTTGAAGGCCAAACACTGCCATTCATCAAGTAGCAGGTCAATCATTCGCTTTATTTGCCTTAAAGTTTTAGTGCAGGGAATAAAGAATGTATTAAAACAGGGAAGAAATCAAGATTTGCGTACAGGCAGTTTGGAGTAAAAGTATAAGGTTTTAAAAGTATAAAACTATAAAAGTGTAAAAGCATAAAAGCGGTAAAGCATTTTGTCATTTGTGAAGTTAACCATTTGCCAAGAAACATATCTGACAAGGCTGTAGGAAAAGCAAAAAAATATACAGGCATATTCCCTACAAACAATGCAGAAAAATGTGAACAAAGGAATATTCAAATGCAGGAATATTTAAATCTGCAAAACAAGTAAAACGTGTAACAATAAATTTTTAAATAATGGAAACAAAGAAAAAAACTTTAAAAATCAGCTTCTCCACCCAAAAGGGCGGCGTAGGAAAATCTACAATGACCACTTTGCTGGCAAGTATGTTTCATTACCGATTAGGTTTTAACGTCTTGGTATTGGATTGCGACTTTCCGCAGCATAGCCTGACCAATATGCGTGAACGGGATAAGAAGACCTTAATGCAAAATGAATATCATAAAAGGGCGGCAATGAAGCAGTTTCAAACCATTAACAAAAAGGCTTATCCGATTATCAAAAGCAAAGCCGAATATGCTTTGGAAAAAGCATCGGAATATGAAACCCAATCGGCTGTTGCTCCCGATGTTATTTTCTTTGATTTGCCGGGAACCGCCAATACCAAAGGGGTATTGACCACCTTGAAGATGATGGACTTTATCTTTTCGCCCATAACCGCCGACCGCTTAGTGGTGGAAAGTACATTGGGCTTTACCAAAGCCTTTCTTGAACTCCCGAAAACCATTGAGGGTAATGACAAGCAAGAGTTGTGGCTGTTCTGGAACCAAGTGGACGGCAGGGAAAAGACAGGCTTGTATGAGGCTTATCAAAATGTCATCCGTCAACTCAACCTGCCTATAATGGAAACAAGGATAATGGATAGTAAGCGTTTCCGAAAGGAAACAGACGATACCGAAAATTATGTGTTCAGGTCAAGTTTACTGCCAGCAGAAACACAACTGTTGAAAGCAACGAAAATGGATTTGTTTATCGAGGAATTTTTAAAAATCACCCATCTATAAAAGCGATAAACTATGAGCACAGATAACAAAAACAACAATTTTAAAAAGCCTGATGTTGATGAGGATTATTTGATGAATATCATCAGTGGCGACGAGCCTGTTACTCCGCCCCAAAATAATCAGCAGATGGATGAACCAAAAGAAATCAAGGCGAAGCCCAAAGAAAAAAGCCGAGGCAGCTCATCAAAGAAAGCAGATTACGAGGAAACATTTTTGGTCAATCGGTTTCCGTCCGGTCGTAGCGGCAAGGTCGTTTACATTCGTCCGGAATACCACGAAAGATTGCTCCGCATCGTGCAATTGACAAGGGTGGAGAAAACAACGCTCTATTCCTACATTGACAATATCCTTGAACACCACTTCAGAGAGTTTGGCGATGATATTACAGATTATTTCAACGAACGTTTTAAACCTATTATATAATGAAGAAAGCAAGTAAAAAAGGAAAAAAGGTTGTAACCGGGAATAACTCGAAAACAACCTATGGACAGGAATTTCTGGAAGCAACTAAAATGAAGAAAAGAGGTGATAAAAGCATTTATATACGAAAGGAATACCACGAACGGTTATCCCGTATTGTTCAGGTTATCGGGAAAGATAAAATACCTCTTTATGCTTACCTCGACAATATTTTGGAACATCATTTTGAACTGTTTGAAAAGGCAATTACAGATGATTATAACGAAAAGTTTGAACCCCTATTCTAAAATATGTGATTATGAAAAACACAAAACATAAATCGAAAAAAGCCTCCCGTACGGCTGAATACAAAACGAGATTTCTTATGCCAACAAATTTTTTGGCTCGAAATGGAAAAACAGTGTATATCAACAAAGAGTTTCATCACAAACTTACCCAACTAGTATTTATGGTCGGTGGCGGTAAGCTGACACTTTCAGATTACTTACACAATCTGCTACAACACCATTTTGATGATTTCGGGGATGAAATGCGAGAAGTATATAACAATTCAGACAAGCTAAATTTTTAGGCTATGGAAACAGTAATTGTAATATGCCTGCTCATCGTTATTGCTCTGCTTTTGCAGGACAAGATTGTCATTAAAAAACGGTCGGAGCATAAGCCCAAAAAGGAAAAAGTTAATCCGAGCCTGGCCGATATTATGGGGCAGCCCAAACCTGTAATGCGACTTTCACAGCCAAACACTGCCAATGAAAGCCAAATTCAGGAACCGGAGATAAACCCCACTAATTTAGACATTGAATACGACGAGAACGAAATCGTCGGTATGCAAGTTCCGCAGGAAGAACTGGACGAAGTTTTCAGTAATATGCCTGATTTGGCGGAAGAGGAAGAAGAATGGAACAGGTACGGAATATCCGGTGGCGATAACAGTTTAGCACAAGGTGTTACCTACGACGAACTAAGCACCGTAGGAGCACTGCTTCAAAACGACGTTTTGGAGCAGGCTCAAAAGGAAACAGCGGTTGCCATAGTTCAAAAAATACAGGGAACTGAATTATTCAGTCTACTGGAAAATTCCATTGAGGGTGCTTCCCGAAAAATTGCCGAGCTTTTGGATAACACACTCTCCACTGAAACGGACAACAGTTCTTCCACCTTGCGGAAAAGTGACTTGAGTGATTTTGACATTGACGAGTTTGTATAGACTACCCTTGGTCTTTTAAAAATAAGAATGTATGGAAAGAACATTGCCGGAAATTGAAATTGAGGGGACAACGTTTCAATTTGATATAGACAGCATTGCCCTAATCGAAAAGGACAATCCAGACAATAGGATATATTTTAACCGTATGCGTGATGAGGGTACTCACTACTCATTTGAATACAGCGCAGTTACCAAGGACTATCATTTTATTAGGACCGCTTCAACTCTTGATGAGGTATTTGATGACATATTGGGTAAAAAGCAAAAAATTGATGACCCTGTTATCTCTGTCAAAATTCCACGTATAGGTGAGATTGACCCCGAAGGAATGTGCCGTAAATACGGCTGTACACTACAGGAGATCGAGCAGAAAAGTGATTTTGAAATTATGGTTAATCAAGACATATATAATAGGAGATTAAACGGTGAGCCTATTACAATTGATTTGGCAGGAAAGGTATATGAGATAGATGTAATGAATAATATGCTGCGCCCACAGGACGGCAAAGGAGAAGAAATATTTTTAAATCAATTTCATTACGATTTGTACTATGAAGATGACGGTGTTTATCATCTGTTTTATAATATCAGCGAAAACAGAGTGGCTGATGTTATAAGTGATGGCAGCAGTGACAGAACGATAGACCGTGTAATATTAGAAGTACCTAACCTCGCTTATCTTGACCCCATAGGAACGAGCCTCGAATATGGTTATAATCCGAAAAGGGACTTGTTGTATTATGATAACCTTTCAGTACACTATACAGCAAAGGCTGTGCCGTGGGATTTTTATCATATTAAAATTACTGATGAAATACTGCATAGTCAGGAAGCCTTTGACTTACGTGTAAACAAGGGTATATTACCTACAGTAGATATTGCAGGGCATATATTTTATATTGATATGCGAATGGATAAACTGCGACCCAAAGATGATTTTCTTTCTAAAGGCATTGTGTTCTCGGATATACAAAACTACTATGACCAAGATAAAAGAACCTACACCATTCCCTACAATCCAAAGACACACGAATTTCAGGAACCGGACTACCGGAATATCAAAGAGCTACCTAAAGATTTAATAGCGGTACAATTTCCCTCTGAAAGATTGCTTGACCGGATTGGATGGAACAGGCATTACGGATTTGGACTTGCGGACGGACTGGATAATCAAGTCTTGAAATTACAATTTGAAGCAAAGCAAATTCCCTGGGAAAAAACCTTTCTTGCGGGTTTGATAAAAAGCAATCTCAAAGAAGAAAAGATGCAACAAAAAATCGAAAAGCCAGAGCGAAAAAAAGGGCGAAAGATGTAAATGAAAAGCCGGGTTAGTAAACGTCAGACTGTAAAAAGTCTGGCGTTTTTTTTTGCTCAAACACCAGTTGCAAAGCCACTCACAGCCAAACACTTCCTCTGACTGCCACTTTACGGTAACACATCTTTTTCCACAAGACATTTGTCCCGAAAGCTCGCAAGGTGCGGGATAAACAGTAACAAATTAATGTGTTTCAATTATGGAAAAACAAAGAAAAAAAGTTTTGCTGGCAGCAGTGGCAATGCTGTCAGGAATTGGTGCATTCGCACAGGGAAACGGCTCGGCAGGTATCAACGAAGCTACCCAAATGGTAACAAGTTATTTCGACCCCGCAACCCAGTTAATCTACGCCATCGGTGCGGTCGTGGGCTTAATCGGGGGCGTTAAGGTGTACAACAAATTCAGTTCGGGCGACCCCGACACGAGCAAAACTGCGGCTTCGTGGTTCGGTGCGTGTATCTTCTTGATTGTAGCAGCTACTATCCTGCGTTCATTCTTCCTATAATCCCTTGCCTTATGAATTACAATATCAATAAAGGCATCGGGAGAACGGTTGAGTTCAAAGGACTGAAAGCACAGTACCTCTTCATTTTTGCGGGTGGCTTGCTCGGTACGCTCATCTTCGTAATGATACTGTATATGGCAGGCGTAAACTCTTACATCTGCCTTTTCCTCGGAGCAGGCGGCGCATCGCTCATTGTATGGCAGACCTTTTCGCTGAACAGGAAGTACGGCGAACACGGGCTGATGAAAATAGCAGCTAATAAACGGCATCCCCGCTTCATCATCTGCCGCAAGCCAGTACACCGCTATTTAAAATTCACGCCTAAACCGAAAGCCCTATGAGAAATGTAGCAAAGACTACCACACTGGAGAACAAATTTCCATTGTTGGCAGTAGAAAACAACTGCATCCTTTCCAAAGATGCGGACATTACCGCCTGCTTTGAAGTGCGTTTGCCGGAACTGTTCACGGTGGCATCGGCAGAATACGAAGCCATACACTCCGCTTGGCACAAGGCGATTAAAACCCTGCCTGATTTTACGGTCATTCACAAACAGGATTGGTACATCAAAGAGAACTATGCGCCCGATTTGGCACAGGAAGACCAGAGCTTTTTATCAAAGTCTTACCAACGCCATTTTAACGAGCGACCATTCTTAAACCATTATTGTTACCTGTTCCTTACGAAGACCTCTAAGGAAAGAATGCGGATGCAAAGCAACTTCAGTTCGCTTTGCAAAGGCACGCTGATACCAAAGGAAATCAGGAATAAGGAAACGATACACCGCTTTATGGAAGCGGTCGCCCAGTTTGAGCGTATCGTGAACGATAGTGGTTTTATAACGCTGAAACGGCTTACCGAAGATGAGCTTATCGGAACCGAAGACACGCAGGGATTACTGGAGCAGTACCTCACGTTATCGAGGGGAGCCGGAACACCGATGCAGGACATCGCACTCGGAACCGAAGAAGTACGCATAGGCAGCAAAAGGTTAAGCCTGCACACGCTTTCCGATACGGACGATTTGCCCGGAACGGTATCGGCAGATACCCGTTTTGAAAAGCTGTCCACCGACCGGAGCGACTGCCGTTTGTCATTCGCCGCACCTGTGGGTTTATTGCTTAGCTGCAACCACATCTACAATCAGTATTTGTTTTTGGATAACAGCGAAGACAACCTGCAAAAGTTTGAGAAGTCCGCAAGGAATATGCACTCACTGGCTCGTTACAGCCGTGCCAACCAAATCAACAAAGAGTGGATAGAAAAGTACCTGAACGAAGCGCACAGCTTCGGGCTGTCTTCTATCCGTGCGCACTTCAACATTATGGCGTGGTCGGAAGACCCTGCGGAACTCAAACAGCTAAAGAACGATTGCGGTAGTGCATTGGCACTGATGGAGTGCAAGCCACGCCACAACACAACGGACGTAGCCACTTTGTACTGGGCAGGAATGCCCGGCAATGCGGGCGACTTTCCCGCAGAGGAAAGTTTTTACACGTTCATTGAACCTGCCCTGTGCTTCTTCACGGAAGAAACAAACTACCACAATTCGCCCTCGCCGTTCGGTATCAAGATGGCTGACAGGCTTACCGGAAAACCTATCCATTTGGATATTTCCGACCTGCCTATGAAGCGGGGTATCATCACGAACCGGAACAAGTTCATACTTGGTCCGTCAGGTTCGGGAAAATCTTTCTTCACAAACCATATGGTGCGCCAGTATTATGAGCAGGGTGCACACGTGCTGTTGGTAGATACGGGTAACTCCTATCAGGGATTATGCGAACTCATCAAAGGAAAAACGAAAGGCGAAGACGGTGTTTACTTCACTTACACCGAAGACAATCCCATCGCCTTTAACCCTTTCTATACCGATGATGGCGTGTTCGATATTGAGAAGCGGGAAAGTATCAAGACTTTGATACTTACGCTTTGGAAACGTGATGATGAGCCACCAACCCGTTCGGAAGAGGTTGCTTTATCCAACGCTGTTTCGGGTTACATCGAACGTATCAAAACGGACGATGTGTACCCGTCGTTCAACGGCTTCTATGAGTATGTAAAAGGCGATTACCGCAAGGTACTGGAAGAAAAGCAGGTAAGGGAAAAAGACTTTGACATTGCCAATTTCCTGAACGTGCTTGAACCCTATTACAAGGGCGGTGAGTACGATTACCTGCTCAACTCCGATAAACAGTTAGACCTGCTTTCCAAACGTTTTATCGTGTTTGAAATTGATGCCATAAAAGACCATAAAATCCTCTTTCCCATAGTCACTATTATCATTATGGAGGTGTTCATTAATAAAATGCGCCGCCTGAAAGGTATTCGCAAGCTCATCCTGATTGAAGAGGCTTGGAAAGCGATAGCGAAAGAGGGAATGGCGGAATACATTAAGTATTTGTTCAAAACGGTAAGGAAATTTTTCGGAGAAGCCATTGTCGTAACGCAAGAGGTCGATGATATTATCCAATCGCCCATCGTGAAAGAAAGTATCATCAATAACTCCGACTGTAAAATCCTGCTTGACCAACGCAAGTATATGAACAAGTTTGATGATATACAGGCGATGTTGGGGCTTACCGACAAAGAGAAAGGGCAGGTACTTTCCATCAATATGAACAACGATGCAAGCCGCCTGTACAAAGAGGTTTGGATTGGCTTGGGTGGTACGCACTCGGCAGTATATGCCACCGAAGTTAGTCTGGAGGAATATCTCGCATACACGACGGAAGAAACCGAAAAAATGGAAGTGATGCAGCTTGCTGCGGAACTCGACGGTAACGTAGAACTCGCCATTAAGCATATCGCAATGCAAAGGCGGGACAATTCAAATCAATAGTCATTAACATTTAAAATTTCAGAACAATGAAAAAAGTATTGTATCTGGTGTGTACGGCAGTGATGCTCGCCGTAGCACCGTCAGCAAAAGCCCAGTTTGTAGTTACTGACCCTGCAAACCTGGCATCAGGGATTATCAACTCTGCCAACGAAATCATACAGACTTCTTCAACCGTGAGCAACGTGGTTAAGAACTTCAACGAAGTGAAGAAAGTGTACGAGCAGGGAAAAGAGTATTACGACAAGCTCAAAGCCATCAACAACCTTGTGAAAGATGCCCGTAAGGTGCAGCAAACGGTTTTGTTGGTGGGCGATGTGTCCGAAATATATGTGCAGAACTTCGGCAAGATGATGAACGACCCCAATTTTACACCGCAGGAATTGGTCGCCATCGGTAACGGTTACTCGGCACTGCTCAATGAAAGTACCGAACTGCTCAAAGAGCTAAAGCAGATTGTAACCTCTTCAAGCCTTTCGCTGAACGACAAAGAACGGATGGATATTATTGACCGTGTGTACAAAGAGGTAAAGGATTACCACAGCCTTGTACGCTACTACACCAATAAGAACATTTCTGTAAGCTACCTAAGAGCGAAAAAGAAAAACGATGCCAAAAGAGTGCTCGACCTCTACGGAACTGCTAACCAAAAATACTGGTAAATATGGAATGGGATAATCTTCACGAACTCCTGCGGTCGCTTTATGACGATATGATGCCTCTTGCGGGCGATATGGCGGCGGTGGCTAAGGGATTGGCGGGATTGGGTGCGTTGTTCTATGTGGCATTAAAGGTTTGGCAGGCTTTAAGCCGTGCCGAACCTATTGATATGTTTCCGTTGCTGCGCCCGTTCGCTTTGGGGCTGTGTATTATGTTCTTTCCGACTATGGTTTTGGGAACTATCAATGCAGTATTAAGCCCGGTCGTTACCGGAACACATGCCATACTCGAAGACCAGGTGCTTGACCTGAACAAGCTGCAAGAGCAGAAAGATCAATTGGAATACGAGGCGATGGTCAGGAACCCCGAAACCGCTTATATGGTATCAGACGAAGAGTTTGATAAGAAACTGGACGAACTGGGTTGGTCGCCGTCCGACATTGGAACAATGGCGGGAATGTATATGGACAGGGGTGCTTATAAAATGGAGAAAGCCCTAAAGGATTGGTTTCGCAATCTGTTGGAGATACTCTTTCAGGCGGCGGCTTTGGTCATTGATACCATACGAACGTTTTTCCTGATTGTCCTCTCCATACTCGGACCAATAGCCTTTGCTATTTCCGTATGGGACGGCTTTCAGTCCACACTCACGCAGTGGCTCACAAGGTACATCAGCGTATATCTATGGCTACCCGTTTCGGACTTGTTCAGCTCGATGCTGGCAAGAATACAATCCCTCATACTCGAAAGGGATATAGCGATGCTTGCCGACCCGACCTATATACCTGATACCAGCAATACCGTGTACATCATTTTTATGATAATCGGCATCATCGGCTACTTCACAATACCGACAGTAACAGGTTGGGTAATCCAAGCCGGAGGCGCAGGAAACTTTAGCCGCAATGTAAACCAAACCGCAATGAAGACCGGGAACATCGCCGGAGCCGGAGCGGGTTCGACCATTGGAAATATTGGCGGCAAGCTGATGAATAAATAAACAATTAATCATTCAAAAAATGGAATTTAAAACGCTAAGAAATATCGAAAACAGCTTTAGGCAGATACGTTTGTATGCCATTGTGTTTTCTGTTCTCTGCACCAGTGTGGTAGGATATGCCGTATGGCAGTCCTACCGCTTTGCAGAAGAGCAACGCCAAAAAATCTATGTACTGGATAATGGCAAATCCCTGATGCTTGCCTTATCGCAGGATGCCAGCATCAACCGTCCCGTAGAAGCAAGGGAACACGTCAGACGTTTCCATGAGCTTTTTTTTACGCTTGCACCTGATAAGAACGCTATTGAAAGCAATATGAGCAGGGCATTTAACCTTGCGGACAAAAGTGCTTTTGATTATTACAAAGACTTATCGGAAAAGGGTTATTACAGCAGGATTATTTCGGGGAACGTACAACAGCGCATTGAGGTAGATAGTGTGGTGTGCAACTTCGACACCTATCCTTATGCGGTGCGCACCTATGCCAAACAGTTCATTATCAGGTCAAGCAACGTAACAAGGCGTAACCTGATTACTTCCTGCTATCTCGTTAACTCCGTTCGCTCCGACAACAACCCGCAGGGCTTTAACATCGAAAAATTTGCGGTGGTAGAAAACAGGGATGTTGAGGTCATCGAACGCTAAAAAATTACGGATATGAAACAAGCACTTGATTTAGACACATTCGCAAAAACCCTGACCGATAAAGGGTACGACGGATATTTTCAAACGGAGGCGGCTTATGCCGACAAAATCAAATACAGCATCAGCAGGTTTTTAGAGGCTTGTAAAAACGGGATGGATAAACCGATGCTGCCTAATATCCTGATGCTGACAACCTATCTGCAATGGAATGGCGATGACAAGCCAAAGGTTGAGTGTAATATGTGGGTAAAGTATGAAGACGGTCTTTTTGATGTACAGAAAATGAATATTGAAAGGATAGACCAGTACGGGCAATTATTGAAGCAATCCAAACTGACAGACCTCTCCACCAATTCGGTTCCGACAAGAAAGGAAGCCATTGCCCAGGTGTCAGACAAGCCTAAACAACAGGTGTCGCCCCGGAACAGGCAGTTTAGAATGCGATAACCGAAAATCATTCAGATATGAAAAAAATAAGAGCAACTATGGATAGGTATTTCGATACGCTCGACGAGCGTTGGCGGGCATTGCCAGTGCGCAAACAGCATCAATATACCCTGTACTTTTTTGTGGGTTATCTCTTGCTGACCGCAGGGGTTATCGGCAAAGTGGTGTACGATACGGGTAAGCCTAACGATGCTATCCACATCAGGCATATCGAGAACCCTATCCTAAAAAGTGAAAATCCTGCAAGGTTGCAGGATAGTGTATCAACAATTTTAAAAAATAGGATTTATGAAAGAAAATGAAAAAAGGGTCAGCTTTCTCGTTGAGGGGGAAGGCCAAAACGGTGCATCAAACCTGCCCGATAGCAATAAGAGCAATAAGGAAAAGCTCAAAAAGCCCTTAATCTTCGGCTTGATGGCGGTTGTCTTCCTTGGTTGTATGTACCTCATATTTAAACCATCCGAAGATAAAAAGGCAATCGAAAACGTAGGGCTGAACGATGCCGTGCCGCAGGCTACCGGCGCAGGAATGCCCGACGACAAAAGCAAGGCGTATGAGCAGGAAATGCTCGAACGTAAAGAGCAGGAAAAGCGCAACGCCTTAGCCACGCTTTCCGACTACTGGAATACTGAAGACAAGGAAGAGCCGACCGATGAGCCGCTTCCTGAAGAAGAGGAAGACTACGGATTTGGCGGTGGCAGAAATTCCGGCAGGAACGGCAATGCAGGATTGAACAGCTACCGCAATATGCAAAGCACATTGGGTTCATTCTATCAGGACGACAATTCGGAAGCAACGGAACTCCGCAGGCAGGTGGACGAACTGAAAGCAAAGTTATCGGAAAGAGAAGTGCCACCTGTGGCAACGGTTGATGACCAATTGAAGCTAATGGAGAAATCTTACGAAATGGCTGCTAAGTATTTGCCGCAAAATTCCAATAACGGGAATGCAGTACCTGCCAGCGGTGCAAACCCGGCGGCTGCGGGTGCAAATCAGAAAGAGCATTTTGTATCGTTCACGCCCACAAGAAAGAACACCGTATCTGCCTTGTACCGTGAACCATCAGACAGTGCCTTTGCAGCCGACTGGAGCCAAACCAAAAACAGGGGCTTTTATACCGCAGGATCTACCGAACAGGTTGTGCAGCCTAAGAACAGTATCAAAGCCTGTGTACACGATGCGCAAACGGTAGTGGGCGAAGCGGGTGTACGTTTACGATTGTTAGAGCCTGCCCAAACGCTGCAACGTACTATACCAAAGGGTACGGTTGTAACGGCTAATGCCAAATTTCAGAATGGCAGGCTGCAACTAAAAGTTACCTCGATAGAACTGGAGGGCAATATCATCCCAGTAGATATTACCATTTACGATCTGGACGGACAGCAGGGCTTGTACGTTCCGTATTCACCCGAAATGAACGCCCTTACCGAAATGGCTGGCAATATGAGCCAGACAGGAGGAACCAGTGTAATGCTTACGCAGAATGCCGGTCAGCAGGTTGCTGCAGACCTTAGCCGTGGTGTGGTGCAGGGTATTTCGGGCTATTTCGCCAAAAAAGTAAGAACACCAAAAGTTACACTAAAAGCAGGACATCAGGTCTTTCTTGTGTCAAAAAAATAATGTTGAACTCAAATAAATAGAAAAATGAAAAATCATTTAAAAACCTTTTGGGCATTTGCCCTGATACTCGGCTTTGCCATACAATCTTATGCACAGGACAGCATCAGAACTCCGCTTGTATTAGGCAAGATAGAACCTTACCATATGGAGGTTACCTACGATAAAACTTCGCATTTGATTTTCCCGACTGCCATTCGATATGTGGATTTGGGAAGTGAGTACCTGATAGCAGGTAAAGCTGAAGATGCAGAAAATGTATTGCGTGTAAAAGCATCGGTAAGGGACTTTGAAACAGAAACCAATTTTTCCGTGATTACCAATGACGGGCGTTTTTACAGCTTTAATGTGTATTACAGTGGGTATCCTGAAGTGATGAGCTATGACCTGCTGACAATGCAAAAGGCAGTAGACAAAGCCAACGGAAACGATGTACTTTTTGAAGAATTGGGCAACAATTCTCCCTCATTGGCTGGCTTGCTTTTGGAAACCATTTACAAAAAAGACAAGCGTATTGTAAAGCATATCGGAGCTAAAAGCTTCGGTATCCAGTTTATCCTCAAAGGTATTTACATCCACAACGGCAAATACTATTTCCATACGGAATTAAGAAATAAAACCAATGTGCCGTTTCAAATTGATTTTGTCAATTTCAAGGTAGTGGACAAAAAAGTAGCCAAGCGTACCGTAGTACAGGAACGCCCAATGATACCGCTTCGTACTTACAAGCCATTGGATGAGATTGGTGGAAAATTAACTGAGCAAAACGTGTTCCTGTTAGACCAGTTTACCATTGCTGATGACAAGGTTCTGTTGATTGAGATTTTCGAGAAGAACGGAGGCAGACATCAAACGCTTCAGGTGGAAAATTCCGACTTAATCAAAGCTCGTTTGATAAACGATATGCACCTGAAATTTTAATAACCTTTTAAAACAATATTAATAAAATGAAAAAGTATATCTATACTGTGATGCTACTCTTTGTGGCCATCACGGTTACACAGGCACAAAGGATGCTGCCTAAGCAGAAAGGATTGGAAGTAAGCACAGGCATACTATCCGATGATAAAATCGGTAACGATTATTATATCAGTCTTGCTATGACCGTAAACGGCAAAAACGGCAATTACCAGCTTTGGGCATTAGAATATACCCACCAATACCACAACTACAAAGACGTCCGTATACCGCAGGAAACTTATACCGCAGAGGGCGGCTACAGCTTTTTCCTGCTGGGTGATACCCGAAAAAACATCACGCTGAATTTTGGCATAATAGGCGTCGTGGGTTATGAAAATATAAATCGTGGCGAAACAATTTTGTATGACGGAGCAAAGATATTGAGCGAGGACAATTTCATTTACGGAGCTGGCGGACGGCTCACATTTGAAACGTACCTGTCAGACCGTTTTGTACTTGTCCTGCAAGGGCGTACAAAGGTTCTTTGGGGTACGGATCTGGAACAGTTCCGACCGTCCGCAGGTCTGGGATTAAGGTTTAACTTTTAAAACGTAAAAAACGATGATAGCAATATTCAATAAATTCAGAATAGGATTACTGCCGATATATCTACTCTTAGCAATCCTCACAACTTCGGTTTCTTTGGTATCTTGTAGCAAAGATGATGAACTCGAAATTCGAAAAGATTTTCCTTTCGAGGTTAATGTGATGCCAGTACCCAAAGACGTTGCCAACGGGCAGACGGTAGAAATACGCATTACCATACAGCGTACAGGCAATTACAGCAATACGCAATACTACCTGCGCTATTTCCAGTTTGACGGGCAAGGTACATTGCGCTACTATGATGAACCGCCATACTTGCCGAATGATCTCTACCAGTTGCCTACGGAGCAGTTCAGGTTGTACTACACATCAACGTCTGCCGTATCACAGTCCTTTGATGTTTGGATTTCGGACAGCTTCGGGAACGAAAAGCAAATAAGTTTCCAGTTTAACAATACGGATTAAGCGCAAAAGAAGTCCTGCCGATAAAGCAGGATTTCTTTTTTGGAGGTTGTCTAAGCGAAAATTTTCGTAAATTTAAAAAGTAGATTTAAAGTGTTTTTGTTATGGTCGCATCATTGGTAATAGGGATAATATTTTTGGTTGCAGGTTTGGGTCTTCGTTACTGGATTAACCGCAGAAAGTTTTACAGGCGCAGCCCTATGGGTGGCGAAGGCTTCTCTTCTTATGAAAGTTCTGTCTTCATTAAATTTATTGAAAGGGTGGGCAAATGGGTAGCCTATGCATTTATTATATACGGACTGTTATCAATATGGGTGTATTCCCGTGAAAAAAAAGATAAGGAGAAACAAGCGGTACAAACCGAACAACCAGCACAACGCAAATAAGTATTATACTATACAGTTTGAAAGGAAATCGGATAGCTCAAAAGGTTATCCGATTTTTTGTTAAGACGGGATAGTAACCCGCCAAACACTACCTTTTAAAGCCAAACACTGCAACATTCTGCAATGCTGCATTAAGCCTATATAAATTCGACTTCCACAGCAAAATTGAGCAAATATGGAAGTTATCGCAATACAAAAATCCGTACTGGACGGAATGAAAAATGAGCTAAAGGAACTTTTGGAACTGACCGAAAATGCCACGCAGAAATATACACACATTTTTAAAGAAGAGAAGTGGCTCGATAACCAGGAAGTGTGCTTGATGATGAACATTACCAAAAGGACTTTGCAGACCTATAAGGACAAGGGCTTGCTGCCTTACTCCAAACTGAACCGCAAGAACTATTATAAAATCTCGGATGTACAGGCTTTGCTAGAAGCCGGACAGCCGTACAAAACTGTTGAAAATGGATTTATTCACGAATGACAACGAAGAAATCATTGCCCACAAGGAAATGATAGCACAGCTACGAAACCGTATTGAAAGTATTTTGAAAAATTACCGTCCTGTAATGAGCGGGGAAATATATTTGTCGGGCGAAGATGTGTGCAAGTTGCTTCATATCAGCAAACGTACTTTGCAGCAATACAGGGACGACAATACCCTGCCGTATATACAGATAGGCGGTAAGATTATTTACAAGGAAAGCGATATTCTGACGATACTGGAGCAGAACTATAACTTCCATAAAACAAATTGAATGAAACCTTTTTTTCAGATATGCTGTCAAAAAGGAATGAGTTTAGTATCTTTGTTTAGAGAAAATATAGAAAATACTTAAAGTGTTTTTGCTTTAAGTCCCACATTGAAAACTGGTAATTTTTAGACAACGGGACAAATAAGTAAGAACGCTCACGTCAAAAGGCGTGGGCGCTCACTTATTCGTTGTCGGGCATACCAGTGCCTCAATGTGCGGTAAGTGTAGTTAGCCTACGCTCTTTTTTTGCGCAGGCTACCACAACCTTAAACATTAAGATTATGGACAGCAAAGACAATTTTTACCCCGATTTTGACCAGCCTGCATCGCAATTATCAGCTTTCTCTCTCTGCATAGACGTTTTTATTATATCTCTCAAGAATGGGGAAATTGTACGTTTTAAACCTAACAAAATAGCACACTTTAAAGAATGGCTTTGCCGTTTCAATATCAGGGATATTGCCGTTAACGACGGCTTATATTCTCCGTATAAAGAGGCTAACTTATCTAAACCCGGATTTTTTAAACTATTTAAAAGAAGAAGATGAATATAGAACCAACAATTAAGGTAGCATTTATAGATGACCACGACCTGCTAAGAAAAGGCATTTGTGAGTTCCTGAGAGGCTACGGTTTTGAAGTGTTATTTGAAGCTGAAAACGGTAAGTCTGCAATCGACAAAATCGCTCTTTTTAAGTATATTCCTGACCTTTGTATCGTTGATGTGAGTATGCCTGTTATGAATGGTTTTGAAACCACAAAAAGGTTACTGGAAATATACCCTCAATTAAAGATACTGGCATTCAGTGTCAATGATGATAAAAAGGACGTAATTAAAATGCTCGAATGCGGTGCTATCGGCTACGTTCTTAAAGGAGCCGACCCTGACGAATTAAAAAAGGCAGTTGAAGTTATCTATAACGGTGGGCAATACTTTAGTGCAGGTGTTGCCGAAATTGCGCAGGACTATTACAAAAATTAGTTTTATTTAAAGGTGGTTTTTTCTCAATGAATAAGGCTGACCTCCAATTATCACTTCCGGCAAAAGTATCATCGCACTCTGCCAGTTTTTGTAGGGCCGCTTTAGTATTTCTTGGAGTTTTAAAATACTGTTTTCAATTGTCTACTATTGGTTAAAACTAAAATTAAAAATATTCCAAATACAAAAATGGGATAATGAAACCCCAGGCAATTTGTCGCAATATCTCGCAATCTGTTTTGATGTAAATGTAGGTTAAGAGGGGTGTATGTAGCGGTACGTTTTGGCAACGGTGTTGCACCGATTTAATGATAATAGTGGAAAATATATGTTTTAATAAGCGACGTTCTTTTGCTTCTCCTATGTTTGTACAATATAATCTAAGTGAAGAAGGGCGAGAGCAGATTTTGCTTTAAATAGCCTTATGGTATATTCAAGAAAAGAGACTGCCTCCCCTTCTTTAACCTTTTAGAATCTGAACAGAATGTAAGGAATTTGCTCAGTATAATGAGTCTTATAGCCAGTATATCCAGTCAGGAGAAAAGATGAAGAAAGGTTATCACTTACCTAAACCAGATAAGATGAAGGTATTATTAAAGCAGACAGTAGGAATTGATGTTGCACAAAATGAATTAGTTGTATCGCTTGGTAAAATGGATGAGCAGATCAACATAGAAGTTTATGACTACAAAGTATTTCCCAATACTAAAAAAGGATTTTCAAGCCTTGTATCATGGGTAAATAAGCAGACTTCAAATACAACAGAGGTACGGTACGTAATGGAAGCAACAGGAGTGTACCATGAATCCTTGGCATATTATTTATGTAGTATTCAAAAACAAGTCAGTATCATTTTACCAAACAAAATCAGTAATTATGCGAAAACACTTGATATAAAAACCATAACTGATAAGAGTGCTTCACAAGCCATTGCGAGATTTGGTTTGGAAAGGAAGTTGGAAGTTTGGCTACCTCCTTTAAAAATATTTAATGATCTGAGACAGCTTTGTCGGGAACGTGAGCAGTTGGTACATGAGAGAACAATGTTAAAAAATCAACTACATGCAGAACGTACTTCTGCAACATCAAGTGAAAACTCAGTGCAACGAACTAAAAAAAGAATTGCTCTTATTGATTTACAGGAAAAAGAGATAAGGGAGGAAATTGCTATACTTATCAAAGGAGATCAAACTCTAGTGGAAAAGATCAAAATGGTATCTTCTATTCCCGGAATTGGAAATCTAACTGCTGTAACGATTATAGCAGAAACCAACGGATTTGAGTTAATAAAGAATAAAAGACAGTTGGTCAGTTATGCAGGATTAGATGTAAGAGAAAAGACATCTGGAACCTCAGTGAAATCCAAACCTCGAATCTCCAAGCGGGGTAATAGGAATATAAGAAAGGTAATGCACTTTCCAGCATTAGCTGCAATTAGGACTGATGAAAGGTTCAGAGATATTTTCTTAAGAATAGTTTCAAGGCATGGTATCAAAATGAAGGCTATAGTTGCCATCCAAAGAAAACTGCTAGAATTGACTTTTATATTATGGAAAAACAATTCTTATTATAATTCAGAACACCAGTATCAAATCATTCCTTTTCAGGAAGTAGCGATGTAAATAAGGAGAAGCTTAATTCTCTATCGATAATTTGTTTAAGAGGTTGGCTTTAGCTTATAACCCCCTAACCTTTTTGGATTTATTTAAATCTAATATTTAAACTTAGTTTAGAATTAAAAGGCTGAAATGCATAAAAAAACATCGAAAACCATAGAAAAAATCTTATAGCTTTCGATGTAAACTTATTTATACCAATGTTACTTATTAGTCATTACTTTGTAGGTAGGATCTTCGATAATATTCACATCAATAACTGTTTCAGCATTTTTAAGTAATTGCCTACAATCTTGACTTAAATGACGTAAATGTAGTCTTTTACCTTCCTTGTGATACTTCTCTGTAATTTTATTTAGGGCTTCAATGGCAGACATATCTACTACTTTACTTTCTTTAAAATCAATTACTACCTCGTTCGGATCGCTTACAACATCAAATTTTTCTATAAATGCAGTAGTAGAACCAAAGAAGAGCGGACCAAAAATTTCGTAATGTTTTACACCATCTTCATCTACATATTTTCTTGCACGGATACGTTTGGCACTTTCCCAGGCAAACACCAGGGCTGAGATAACCACACCTATTAAAACCGCCAAAGCTAAGTTGTGTAATAATACGGTGATAACTGCTACAAGCATACCAATAAAAATGTCGTGTCGAGGCATTTTATTGATAATACGGAAACTTACCCATTCAAAGGTTCCTATAGCTACCATCATCATTACACCGACTAAGGCAGCCATAGGTATTTGTTCGATTACAGGGCCTGCCACTAAAATGATCAATAAGATCGCAAGCGCTCCCACTATTGCAGAAAGTCGGGCTCTTCCTCCAGCTCCGATATTAACCAATGTTTGAGCAACCATTGCACATCCACCCATTCCTCCAAAGAAGCCATTTGTGATATTGGCTATGCCCTGTGCGGCAGCCTCACGGTTGGATTGTCCTTTTGTACCGGTTATTTCATCAACCATATTCAGTGTTAATAAGCTTTCAATCAGTCCAACACCTGCCATTACTAAGGCATACGGGAAAATAATTTTCAGGGTTTCCAGATTAAATGGAATTCCCGGAATATGAAATGATGGTAGTGAACCACCTACAGAAGCTATATCAATTACTTTTTTAGTATCGATGCCGAAAAAGTATACGATAGCGAATACAACTATTATCGCAACTAAGGACGCAGGAACAGCCTTGGTAAACTTAGGTAATATAAATACAATTGCTATGGTTAACAATGTCAATCCTACCATTAAATAGAGTGCAGAACCCTGCATCCAACCTTCAATCCCGTTTTCTACGACTTTAAATTGAGCTACCTGTGCCATGAAAATGATTACTGCAAGACCGTTCAAAAAACCATACATTACCGGTTGTGGGATTAAACGCACAAATTTACCAAGTTTGAAAACTCCTACTAAAAATTGCATTATACCTGCCATTATAACAGCGGCAAAAAGATATTCCACCCCATGTGATGCTGCCAGTGCAATAAGCACGACAACAGTCGCTCCGGCACCTCCGGAAACCATTCCGGGTCTGCCTCCTAGGATTGCGGTTACAATACCCATTAAAAAAGCTGCATATAGACCTGTTAATGGTGAGAGACCAGCTAAAATAGCAAACGATAAAGACTCTGGGATCATGGTCATAGCTACTGCCAGACCTGCAAGAATTTCATTCTTGTAATTAATTTTCTGTCTGAAATCAAACAGATTAATAACTTTCTGCATAAAAGATTATGTTTAATATGAAAAATGTAAATAAAAAAGAGGGTGTACCAAAGTAAAACCTTTGGGTACCATAAAAAAGCCAATAAATTAAAATTGGAAAAAACAACAGTTTAGCCTACGCTCAGGGCGGAGTAACTTGGGATGATATTTGTACTGTTCTTTTCATTGAGTGGTGCAAAAGTACAATTTATAATTATTTTATACAATTTAATACAAAATAAATCTAAAAATATTTGTTTTATAACACAGAATCTTTTCTTTGGTCGCTGTGTGAAAAGAAAAGAAGTCATTACCAAAAACAACGAAAGGGATAAAGAATATCCCACGAGAATAATGTCGCAACCTGTTTGGTAAAATGTAGAGAGAGGGAATTGTGTAGAGGTGCATTTTGACAAAGTGGTTGCACCTTTTTAAATGCGAAAAGGCGGTTCCGACCAACGGAAGGATGCGTCTTTTCGCCGCCCGACCTTTTGGGGTCAGGCAACTTTTAGGGGTTGGGTGTGGAAATTTTTCAGATTAAGAAAAAATCCCCTGTTTTCAGTCATTCCGTAGCGGAACATATTCCACAACAGCGAACACCCTATTTGAGCCAATGTAGCATTGATATATAAATCCTGCTTTTCCAATGCTTCTGCCAAACTACAACTTGGCGTATCGTCTGTTTGTTCGGACTGTTTCAGCAGTTCGCCAAATTCATCCGTAACCATTGGCAGGCTTGCCACCGCTTCATACTTTTCAGAGTCGGGTTGTTTGATACTTCCGATGGTAGATAGTATCACTTGCCCTGTATGTTGGCTGTTCCCAAAATCCAACCAATATTTGGGTTCATCACGGTTGGCTCTGCGTTGTTTACTCATTGTTTTGAGCATTTCTGCAATATCAAACCTTGTCTTTACATTATCCACACAAGAAATATAAATCGTTGACTTTGCATTTTCAGGCAATCCGCCCAACGCATTGCGTTCAAACTTTTGAGTTTCTGCTTTCCAATTTGTTCCCATAAACCGATTGACACGGTTTATAAGTGCTACCGATTTGTACAATCCTGTTTCACTCGGTGCAAATCGCTGTCTGCCCAAATTGGCTTCCGTAATAATATCATCATCCCACAAACGCACCTGCAATCCTGCGTGTCCCAATTCTGTTAGACTGTGGCTCATTTCCATTAAAGCAGTCAGCACCTTTGAGCCTGTACCACCTGCACCAATCAAATTAACTTCAATCGGGTTTGTCGGACTTATCAAATAATTGTCCGTAAAATGAACGGCTGTTTTTACTGTTTCCATCACAATAGATTTTTAAGGGTTTTGTTATACGGTTTTAATACTTCTTTTGGAAAGGTTTTATCTGTATTTACAAGGTCTTTCCATACTTGTACGCAATCGCCTTTTATGGGATTGTGTTTGCCCAACAAATGGCTGAAATAGGAATTGAAAAAATAGTGTTCCCAAGCCTGTATAAATTCTTCTACTGATGCGGATTTCTTTATATCTATGCTTACCGTTCCCATACAAACTTTACCGTCTTCATAGATATTGAAAAACGGAGCATAATGCAGTTTGGTCTTATCGGTTGGTCTTCGGTCACTTAAAAGAGCATATACGGTAAGACTGTTTTTACTTGCTTTCCAAAGCATTGACGGTACATAGGCTTTACCGTTGGAAATTTTCAGACCGTCCACAAAAAACAACTGCCTTTGCTGTGCTTTGGTGTACCAGATTACCGTACCTTTTTCCGCACTCGGATTAAGATGCAAAATGTTTGTCGGCAAAATTCCGCTTGGTTTTAAAAAGGCTTTGTCTTTGTCCTTTTCGGTGTGGAGTGCCTTTGCCAATACGTTTGCTTCCTTTATGGTCAAAGGGTGGGCATTGATGGGGTTTCCGTTTTTATCCATATCAAAATGCTCTACATACACATCGGTTGTCTGTCCTTTGGTTTCGTAGAATACCAAAGCCGATTTGGGGTGGTATAATGTGCCAAAGTCCTGTGTTATATCGTTTATCGTTTCCATATTCTTGCATTTAACATTGATGTAAAATATCGCTTAGGCTGTGTAATAATTGAAATAACCTGTTTTCAAAACAAAGATTGTTGGCGGTTATATCCCTGCCGTCAAACTGTTTCAGTATAATAGGTTCTTCCATTTGTCCGTATTCCTGTATATCGGTGTTTACAGATTCTATCAAGGTTTCATTAAGCCAACCTTTGTGGTCTGCGTAAAATGAAATGTATTTTTCCATTCCGATAATGTTGTCCATATCTTCTTCAGATGCTTCTCCATTGGGTTTGGCATTGCGGAATACATTTTCATTCGGATAGGTATGATATAGTGCAAAGGCTTCTTTTGCTACCGCTAAACATTCGCTGTCAAAATCGTTTCTTACTTTGAACTTTTCAATACGTTGTTCAAATACGGTCAGATTGATACGGTTGTAAATCCGTTGCTCAATAAAGTCGCCTATAAATTCGGCTTGTTTGATTTCTGATAAATAAACTTCGGTTTCTTCCGTATAATCGTCCTGTTCAACCCAATCGTTCATCATTTCGTACATCCAATAGAGATAGCTTGCTTCCTGCCTGTAATACGGAATGTCGGCTATATGGTACAGATAAGCACACACGGACAATAATAGGTGTGCGTTGGCTTTTCGCTTTTTATCGTGCAAAAGGCGGTACAATGGCGAAACAGGAATGTAAAAAAGTGTTGCTCCTGTATTGTAGCGTTCTTCAATTACGAAATAGGTTTTCTTACTGTCCTGTACCAAACGGATTTCTTCCCAATCCAAAACCTTGCTCTTTAACTTTTCCTCTACATCAGTCATCGCCAATGCCATATTGTAGGGATAGGCAAATTGTTTGGTCTGTGCAGGTTCAATATTGTAATGTTCTGCCAATTTAGAAAGGGACTGAAAAAAATCCCTTTCCGTTTTGTCCGATTTCCTGCAAGCCTGTACGGTTTTCGTTTCTTTTAGTTTAGGCAGAAACGAACATTTTAAAAAACCATTGGCAACATCGCTGTTGGTACTGATTTGCGTTTGTCTTTCCGTACTTCGTTTGCGTCCTTTGGCTTTTGCATCCAATTGGCGAACTCGTTTAACTGGCGGTGCAATTGTCGTTGCCGTTGCTGTTCGGGTATTGTGATAGTTCCCGATAGGATATGTTTGTGCATAGTTCATCGCTTTAATTATTTGGTTTAACCTTTCGTTCCCATTACGCTCTCAAATCTGTACTCTACTGCATCATCCTTTATCTGTGGTGCAGATGCTTTTGCAGTGGTCAGAATGGGGTACATATTGGCATAAAAATTCATTACGGCTTCCACGCTCCAACGTGGTTCGGGGTCGGTCAGTCTGATATCCTGTCCTTTGTCTTTGAGTATAAACACTCGTTCCAATTGCGTTGCTAATAACATAATGCCTGTATTTAATGGTTAATACTCGTTTTCTTCTTCGTCCGTTTCATCTATGGGATAATCGGCTGTAACTTCTTCCGCTTTTGGCGGTTCGGGTGTTGCTTCTTCCATTGCTCCGAAAAGGCTCGGTGTGGCGAACTTGTTTGATAATTCCGTTTTGCGTTTGCGTATCTCGTCCGCTTTTTCGGGAAACTCGGTGATGTCGGGTACTTTCATCCACGCTTCACGGTGTTTGCCCTCTTTCTCCAATTCGTCAGCCTTTGCCATTCCGTCTTTAAACTTCTTGTCTTTGGCTTCTTTTTCCTTTTTGGCTTTCTCGGTCTTTTCTTTCTCCATTGCCGATTGCTTTTTGACTTCGTCCATTTGTTTTAGGAATTTTTCCATATCCACCATTACGCCTGAAACGGTTTTAACAGGTGCTTTTATCTGCTCAAAAAATCCCTCGTCAAATTCCTGTGGTGTGGCGTTAAACGTCAATGGGGGAATGAGGTTTTTGGCACTATCTCTGCATTGTTCGTTTTGGAGCAGTACCGATACAATAAGGTTGCTTTCTGCTCCTTTGGAAATGTTGAGTTGCAATACTCCTGTAAAGTCCAAAGCTTGTATCTGATTGAAAAAATTTGCGTTCATCGTTCTGAAATTTTAATTGTTGATAATTGTTTTTACATACTCGTTATATCGCTCCGTTATATCCTTTCCCTTTCTGAAATTGTCTTTTGAATAGCTATAATGCTCCTCGAAAAACTTTACTTCTTTTGTAGTTAGGTCAATGGTGTAGCGGTAGTCTGCATTTATCCGTCTTTCATCCATCGTGCAATGCTCTGATAGTAAATACATTTCCTTTTCGATGTCGTCAAGCGAAAGAAGTGGCAATAACAGATGCTCTACGATGTAGCCCTGTTCGGGTGCGGAACTGCTATCGGCAACGCATATAATGGATTTGCCATTGCTCAATTTGATATGGAGATTTGAACGTGTCATAATGTTTGAATTAATGGGATTAATGGAAATTCCTCTGTCCAAAATTCTTCGCTCGTGTGCTTTCCGTAGGCTTTATACATTGCTGTGCCTGTCTTATATAGTACAAGCCTGTAACAGTCCAAGCGATTTTCGGGTACGGATAATGTTTGGAGTTCTTCTTTGTCAATATCCACGTATGCCATAGGCTTACTTTCAAGCCATTTGTATAAATCGGGGTTGTCGTCCTCGTCAGCCGTATAAAAATCTACTGCCGTATCGTAATAGTTCAGTGATTGTAAGAAGTAATCTTCTGCAAACGGCCTAACCATTTCAAGCCGTTTTTGCTGTTCTTTTTTCCAATCTTCGGTAATGTGGATAATGGCAAAATTGCAATTGTCCCATTCGCTGTTGGTTCCTGCTTTGAGCAGTACGTACGCTGTTGGTTTATCTGATAATTTCATCGTTCTGAATGTTAGTGTTGGTAAATTGATTTTCGATTTTACGTTCCAATAAGGTTTCTAAAATTTCGTACTCGCTGTCGTACTCTTCGCCCTCAAAATGGTAGGTGTCAGTTTCTTCGTCAAACTCGAACTGTTCAAAATCTTCGTACTCCAAAAAAACATCTGTGAGTAGCTCGTCAGCAAATGTTGCCCTGCCACATACACAGTTACCCAATTCCAGATAGTCCTGTGTGAAGTTCACGTTATAGTGTTCTGCTATCTTTTGTACTTCTACAATATTGGGCGACCATTTTGTTTCATATTGGAATACGCCTGTAACATCATCGTTTTGATAGATTTCAAAGAAATAACCACCGTTATGCTCCGAAACAAATTCGGGTAACTGTCCGCATTCTTCTGTCTGTTCCTTTTCAGCCATTGATTTGAATAGCTGTTGTATCTGTTCGATTGCTTCGGGTTCTCCCTCGAAAACAACCGTATTACTGCACCAATTAGCCATAATCGTTTATTGTTTAAGGTTATGAATGTGATTTTTCAGCCGTATAAACGCCATTCACATAGTAGCCGAATGATTGCTCCCAAAGGCGTATTAAACCGTTCGTGTCTATGTAGAAATACTCTGTACGATTGCAGTAGATAATATGTACTGTTTCGTCCTTGTGCTTCTTTTCAAGGCTCTTGCCTTTAGCCAATTCTTTTGCTTCCTCTATGGTTTTTGCTTTCATATCCTGCTGTCTTGTATCGTTAAAAATTTCTACTATATTCACAATGGCACATTCGGGACAACCCTCTGCGGTTGTGATTTGCTGTATCGCTCCCTGTTTACCGCTTAGTGATATTACTCTGAGCATTGTTGTACCTGTGTCGTGCTTCAGCGTTGCTTCATATATTTCTATTGTCATAACTATTGTTTATAGTAGGCTACCGCCGATTAAGGTGGTAGCCTGTTGTTATCTAATTAAGGTTTAGGATTTCCGCACCATCCAAAGCAAAGGCGGTACACAATTCAAATGCTTTCTGCGTTTTCTGTTGAGCCGTTCCACCCAATACAATGCTCTGCAACTTGGCTTCGTCATCTTTGTAATTTCTTACGTTCTGATAGTAGCCTGTAACCGCATTGTATGCCCCGAACAAAGTCCCTTTGGTGGTGTCCATTTGCTGTGTGTCGCTTATCATCGCATAGGTAAAAGCATTATCAACCACGTTTTTGAATACGGTTGAAATTTCATCTTCCGCACCTTTGTTGATTAGCTCTAAAGTTTCCTTGTTCGGGCAAAGTGCCAATTGGATTAGCTTTCTTACTTCTCGGTCTGATACTTTTACCTTTGTCCAATTGTTGAAAATGTTCTCTAACTGGTTGCTCAACGTGTTGGCAAGTCCCATAATCTTGTGAGCGTTCTCAATACGCTGTTTTGCTCCCGAAGTATGTTTGATACGGACTACATTGGTCATATTGCGTAGTGAAGCGTTTAAGGTGTTTTGGCAAACGATACGGATAGGTGTAAACGCTGCGGTAATACTCCCGCTACCATCGTGCGAAGTGGTTAGGAAAATGTACTTTTCCGTAACATCATCGCCATTGCCTACACGGATATAGTCGGGCAGTTTCGCTGTGATAAAAATGCGTTCTCCGTTGCCCAATGCTCCTGCGGTTTCATAGAGAATACCCTCACCACCGCCTACAATAGCATCAAAAAAATTAAAGGCTTCTTTGTTTTGTACTATGTGGTAATCTTTACCGACTACTCCCAAAACTGCGTTATTGTCGGTGCGTATGTTGGCGAAATAGTTGGGTACTTCCAATTCGCTACTGCCTATCTCAATACCCTGTGCGGTTTCGATGATACCCGAACCTTTGGTAAACAGTGGGGATTTTACGACTTCGTAATCTAACCCTGCGTGTCGGATAGCTTCCTCACTCGTTGGGTATTGCTCCACGATTTGCCCTAAACCGTGCCACGCTTTTTGCTGTACTGAAAAAAAACTGTGCTTTCCTGTTTGCTCGTTGAAATTGATATTATGTGCCATTTTGATAAAATTTTGATGTTAAAAAATGATTGAATGTTCTTGATTAAAATGGGAGGTCGTCCTCTGTTCCCTGTGCTGTAAATCCGTTGCTTTCAGATTGTGCAGTAGGCTGTACGGTTTCGGTTCTTTTGATACCTCCGTGAAACTTGATGTTTGAGGTGTGGAAATTCAAACCTGCTTTCGGCTCTCCGTCTTTGCCTGTCCACGCTCTTGTGCTTACCCTGCCTGTGAGTTCTACCAAAGTGCCTTTAGTCAGTAGTGATGCTACCTTTGCAGATAGCCAATAGGCACAGTCGAAATAGGTTGTCTGCTCAATGCGTTCGCCCTGTTTGTTCTTGTAGCTTTCGTTGGTAGCTACTGAAAAGTTTACTACTTGTTTGTCCTGTGACGTTGTGCGTACTTCCGCATCTCTTGTCAGTCTTCCGATGATGTTCATAATCGTTCCTGTTTTAAAAGTTTTACATTTTGTTACGTTCGCTTTTCTCGTTTCCCGCCTCCCGTTGTGGTCTGCTCCGCTTCGCTTCGCATAATTTTTTCCAAAAGAAAAACCGGAAAAAAGAAAGCAGACTATCAAGGCGGTCAAGAGGAAAAGCCAAAAGGAAACGGAATAATTGGAGGGTACCTTTAGGGAGGAAACCGTTTATGCCGTAGTCTTTTGGCTGGGATTGTGCGTGGGGTGACCGCCGTACTTTGGCTGCCTTTTTACCGGTTGATTGTGGAAATATCTTTTCTTAATTCTTTTAAACTTTTATGGCATTAATGGCAGGCTTTGATAGCCTGTAACAGAGATTGGAGTAATGAAAAGTAGGGGCATAAAAAAAGCAGAACCGTTAAGTTCTGCTTCAATATGAAAATAAGGAATAGACTAAGTTTTAAACCAACACTTCTTCGGTATTGTAGATTTCATCTGTGTTTGCATATTCATTCAGCAATTCTATCTCTTCACTTTCCATTTGGATAAGAAACGCATCTTCCATAGCCTTAAACTTAGGCGAAACCAAATCCATATCCTTACTGATTTTTTGGCTTGTGATTTTAGCATAAATCTGCGTGGTGGAAATATTCTTATGACCCATCATTTTGCTAAGGCTTTCAAGTGGTACGCCCTCGGTCAAGAACATTGTAGCAAATGTATGACGGGCGGTGTGGAATGTAACTTTTTGTTCTGTAACAATGCCTGCCTCCTTTACAAGTTTACTGATATGCGTATTACAGGTCGCATTGGACGGCATTGGAAATACAAAATCATTTTTCGTAACGCCTCTATATTTCTCAATAATGCGTTTAGGGATTTCCAAAAGACGGACGTTGGAAGAAACATCTGATTTCTTCCTCCTGCTGATTATCCACTGGTGTCCGTCAAAGAACGATTGAATATTGCTCCATTTCAGTTTCTTAATATCAACATAAGAAAGCCCAGTAAAACAACTGAAAATAAAGAGTTCTTTTACAAGTTCATACCTGGACTTTGAAGGCTTTAAAAGTAATAAGGTTTCTACATCTTCTTTTAAAAGATAGCTCCTGTCGGTTTCCTCCATACTGATTTCGTAATCCTCAAACGGGTTATCACGTATCAGCCCCTTTTTGATAGCCAGTTCAGCCAAAGCAATAACTGGCATTGTATAAACCCAAACCGTATTATGGGTGCATTCCTTATCAATGCGGAGGAAGAAATCAAACTCTCGGATAAAATCGGAAGTAAGTTCCCTGAAAGCCATATCATCCCTATGGTAACGCTCCCTTATAAACTCACTAAGGTGGTTGTAAACCGTGTTGTACTTACTATAAGTGCTTTGGGAGCGTTTTCCCTTAGCGACCATTTTCTGAAATTCTTTGTTTTGTTCCCTGAATACTTTTAATACAGCATCCTCCATTACGCCAACGCCTAAAAAGGATAGCTTTACTTTCTGTGAAGTAGCAAAGCCCTCGTGCTTCAGCATATCTTCGTAAATCTTGTCGATACGTCCCCGTATGTTATCCAGTTTTTTATTAATGCTCAATGCCTGGGCACTCTTACCCTCAACTCTTCCAAATTTCAAATCCCAAATATTGGGGTTGATTTCTGACTTTGTTCCGAAAGTTTTAGGTACTCCGTCAATGGTAATACGTGCCATAATTGGCGCATTACCGTTCTTTTTCAGTTCGTTCTTTTTCAGGTAGAAAAGCAGCTTGAACGTGGATTTTTTTGCTTGCTCCATAACTCAAATGTTTAACGTTTAAAATTAAATTACATCGAGTTACAAGGCAATGTAGAAAAGGGTGCAAAAGACTGAAATATAATCAGTTAAACTATGTTGTTGCCGAAGTCAATCAGTAACGATTTAGTAACCTAACCTTGTCATTTTAAGCCCAAAACCTATCGGACACCGACTTCTGAACTTGGACTACTATTTTATAAAGCATTGTATAGCAACGGTTCTAACCGTTTTGCGTAATTTTGCTTTTATCTAATCTTTTTTATTAAAAATTTAAACGCAAATTCCGCAAAGATTTTTTTGTTCAATTCAATTTCTTAAAGGTACGCAAAGTCGTAAAACCTATCAAAGCAAAACAATATAATCTTAATTTATAAAAATTTGACTTCGACATTTCCGGATTGATGATAGAAAAATCCGTCACTATCATATTCGACATTAGTAAGGCCTTCCAAAACGTCATAAACCATTCTCTGCAGAACGCCATCACCAATCCCGTGGATAATCAACAGATTTTTAATGTGATTTTTTCTACAGAAATCAATGGTTTCCAAAAGTTTTTCTTTCTGAATTATCAATCTTTCAAAAGCATCATAATCGGAAGGATTTTTAACCAAGAAATTAAAATGAAGGTCTAATTTCAGTGGCGCTCTATTATGTTTTTTCGATACGATTTTTGAAGTTTCCTTTTTCCTTACGATAGGAGAATTCTGGTACAGATCGGAATCGATGATTGTTAATTTATCTTTAGAAAAATTATATGTAAAACCATGCTCATCTTCGATTTTTACCTGATTGCCCAAAATCGTCAGAATCTTTCCTTTTAGATCTTCATCAATGACTGAAACCAAATCTCCAATTTTCATAAATTTATATTATTGACCACCCCGTCAAAATTTTCCAAATTTTGCCACCCCTCCAAAGGAGGGGAATTTTACTTTGCTCCGAGTTCTATGATTTCCAAATCCTTAATTTCCTCTTTATTAATCGTGAAACGCATCATTGTTCTCACTTTGTGCCAGCCGGATCTTCCACAAGCGCCTGGATTAAGATGAAGAAGATTGTTCTTTTTGTCAAACATCGCTTTCAAGATATGAGAATGTCCGGAAATGAATAATTTCGGTTTTCTTTCTGCAATTTCTTTTTTTGCCAAAGGCGAATATCGTTCTGGATAACCGCCAATATGAATCATCAGAACATCCACATCTTCACATTGGAAGCTCAAAACCTCCGGGAAAATCGTCCTGATTTTAGCTTCGTCAATATTGCCATAAACGCCTCGAATTGGTTTTATTTTTTCGAGTTCTTCAATCACATTCATATTCCCGAAATCACCGCAATGCCAAACTTCATCGGCGTCTTTTGCATAATCGAGAATCCGGTCATCGATGTAGGAATGGGTGTCTGATAGAAGAAGAATACGTTTCATTAATAAAGTTTTAAACAATTAAAGTTGAAAAGTTATGCCATATTTAGAAAAATACCAGACTGCACCCGCAACCGAAAAACCTAACAATATTAATAAAATCAAAATCCAAAAAGCTGCTGTCTTGACGCCTTTTTTATACATCAGCACAAACGTGGACTGCAATACGATGAAAAGAATCAGCAATACAATAACATTCACAAAGATTTGAGTTTCTGTTAATTTCTGGCTGAAAAGAAAGACCGAAACCAAAACAAAAATGATGACCATTAGTTTTATAAATTCGGAAGGATTGGAAAGTTTGCTGGTTTTAAGTGGTTTCATTTTTTAATGAATTTTGAAATACGAAATTACGAATTAAGATTTTCTTTATAATTAAAAAAAAATCAGGAAATTTACAGCTGAAATGAGATATTTTATAGAGTTTTCTTACAACGGTTCAGCTTATTTTGGTTATCAGATCCAGCCCAAACAGATTTCTGTTCAGGAAGAATTGGAAAAAGCGTTGTCTACCATTCTTCGCGAACCCATCAAAACAACCGGAGCCGGAAGAACGGATACAGGTGTCCACGCCAAAAAAATGTTTGCCCATTTTGAAACTGAGCAAAATATAGATGAAAACTTAGTTTATAAACTCAATTCTTTTTTATCTGAAAATATTTCCATCAAAAGAATATTTGAAGTTCCTGCAGATTTGCACGCTCGATTCAGTGCGACTTACAGAACTTATGAATATTACATTTCTTTGGAAAAAAATCCGTTTTCGAAAGATTCTTCCTGGCAATATTGGCGTCAGAAACCATTGAATATCGACCTGATGAATGAATCCTGTAAAATCCTTTTCGAATATGATGATTTTACCAGTTTCGCCAAACTCCACACCAATAACAAAACCAATATCTGCAAAATCTACAAAGCAGAATGGGAACAAATTGGAAACCAACTGAAATTCACAATTTCTGCTGACCGATTCCTGAGAAATATGGTAAGAGCGATTGTCGGAACAATGGTTGAAGTTGGAAGCGGAAAGATCACACCAAACGATTTGAGAAAAATCATCGAGGATAAATTCCGGAATTCTGCCGGTGTTTCTGCGCCTTCCCAAGGACTTTTCCTGGTAGATGTTGGGTATTGAGTTTTAGTGTTTGAGAGTCGGAGAGTTTGAGAGTTTTTTATTGAGAAGTGAAATTATTTTTATAAATTTAACTGATTGATTTAAAACAAATAACCTTTTAAAATTTTAAACTAATGACCGAAATAGACAAGCTTGCATTCGCATTAAATCAATTTGCCGGACTTTCGGAAGAAGATTTCAAATTATCCTCCGATTTTTGGTTGCATAGAAATTATAAAAAAGGTGAATTCTACAACCTTCGAGGAAATGTCTGTACTTATCTCGGATTCATTGTAGATGGTGTTTTCCGGTCTTATACGATCAATGAAAAAGCGGGCGAGGAAAAGAACGTTTTTCTCTATTCTGCGAACGGATTTGTTGTACCTTTCAAAAGTTTTGTCAATCAGATTGCCTGCGATTATCATACCCAGGCAATGACTGATGCCTCTATTATTTTCATTCGTCATACGGATCTGCTTTCGTTGTATCAGAAATCGCATCAATGGGAAAAATTCGGACGATTGTTGGCTCAGGAAGCTTTCAATGTGACTATGACAAGAATCGAAGGTTTTCTCTTGAAATCTCCTGAAGAACGTTATCTCGACCTCATTAAGCAACATCCTGATATTTTCAATAATGTTCCTTTGTATCATATTTCGTCTTACTTAGGGATTCAAGGGCCGTCTCTTAGCCGGATTCGGAAAAGACTTTCTGGGAAATAACAATCAATCATTAATTTCCACAGGTTGCACCTACGGCTATTTATATTGAACTCTTCGAGTTCTTTGGATTTTACAATTTGTTTTGCAGGGAATCTCACGCAGCCCGAATTATCTCTAATTTTTTATTTGTTTTATTTGAATCGATGAATCTCGTTTCTCGATTTGAGCGGACTCTTCGAGAGCCTCAGAGTGACAAACGGGAACAGAAGGCGGATTAAGCTGCCCAAATAAATATCATATAATGAAACTCTCGCAGATTTTTCCGATTGAGCAGACAATTAATTACTTCATAAATAATTATTTTTCAAAATGATACGATTTTAACTTGGGTTAAAGTTTTCCTTGTTCAATCTTCTGAACTTTGTCTCATAATTTAAACATCAAAATATTATGAAAACAAAAACTATCGTATTGATTCACGGATTATTCGTTAACAATACAAGCTGGAACGAATGGAAAACTTATTTCGAAAACCAAGGTTATACGGTTCACACGCCTTCAAATCCGGGACACGAAGGAAATCCTATCGAATTGAAAAGAAACATTCCTTCCGAACTAAGAACTGTAAGCTTTGAACAGACCTTGAACAATCTCGTGAAATTCATTGACACGCTTCCAGAGAAACCTATTGTTGTAGGACATTCTTTCGGTGGATTATTGGTTCAAAAACTGATTGAACTTGATAAAGCTGTTGCTGGAGTTAGCATAGACGGCGCACCACCAAAAAATGTAATGGCGCCTTTTTCAACGATAAAAATCGTTTGGCCGGTTTTCAATTTCTTCAAAGGAAACAGCCCGTATCTTGGGACAAAAGATTGGTATCATCGTGCGTTTTTTAATAATTATTCCCGAGAAGAAAGTGACAAATTGTACGAAACTGTTGCTGCTCCGGAAAGCAGAAGACTGGCGAGAGACCCGCTTTTGAAATCGATTGGCAATGTTGATTTTAATAAAGCTCACAATCCGTTATTGTTCATTGGAGGTGCTAATGACGCTATTTTTCCGGCAGACTTTACCGCAAAAATCGCCAATTCTTACAAAGACAAAAACAGTACTCTGGATCTGAAAATCTTTGAAGGAAGAAGTCATTTTATCTGTGGTGAAAGAGGTTGGGAAGAAGTTGCCGGATATGTTTTGAATTGGATTGAGAAACAATAAATCTTATTCGTTTTGTCTATTAATAAATTTGGTTAATGGTCGGCGTTTCAATTTTTAAAGTCTTATTTTTGCAAAGATTTTTTTCGAGACTGAAAAACCTCCGGAATTCTAAGAATAAAAATGAAACACCTCTTTACCAAATTTGCTTTTAATTATAGTTTTATGATTAAAGGTGTTCCATCTGACCTTAGAAAAATTAATAGAAACAGATGAAACAACAAAATACCTGGGACATTATCAAGCGATTATTTTTAATCGGAATGAAATTTAGGTCGTGGTTTATTTTCACACTGATCATTTCAATTTTTCTCGCTATTGTTTCCACATACAGACCGATTCTTACCAAAAATGTAGTCGATATAGATATTGTTCAGCTAAAGGATAAAGCCCAGCTGATGAAGCACATTTATCTGCTGATCGGGTTGGTGATTGCTGAAACGGTTCTCAACTTTTTCCTGGTTTATTTCTCCAATTTCATTTCGCAAAATGTGATCAGAGACATCAGGGAAAGGCTTTATCATAAATTGATCTATTTCCGAACTGCATTTTTTGATAAAACTCCGATTGGTAGTTTGGTGACAAGAGCAGTTGGCGATGTTGAAACCATTGCAACAGTTTATACAGATGGATTTTTGATGGTCTTTGGAGATATCCTGAGAATCGTGATGGTTCTTTTCGCAATGTTTCAGGTGGATACACATCTGAGTATGATTTCGTTAGCGATTCTCCCGATAATGGTTGTGATTACGAGAGTTTTCCAGAAGAAACTGAAAGTCGCATTTGGTTCTGAAAGAAGCTGGACAGCAACACAAAACAGTTTTGTCCAGGAACGTTTGGCCGGGATGTCATTGATTCAGGTTTTTAACAGAGAAGAAGTTGAGTTTACAAAGTTTGACAAAATCAATATTGAGCTGAAAAAGGCCCTCCTGAAAACGGTTTTCATTTTCTCATTGTTTTTTCCTGTTGTTGAATTGATTTCGTCACTTTTCATTGGATTCATCTTATTTTACGGAGGATTTATCAAATCTACACCGGGCGTTATCATTGCTTTCATTCAGTTCATCAATATGCTGATTCGTCCTTTGAGACAGATTGCGGATAGATTCAACAATATCCAAAGAGGAATTGTTGGTGCAGAACGTGTTCTCGGCGTGATGGATGAAGACCAGGCAATGCCAAACAACGGAACAGTTGCTAAAGACCATTTTGACGGAAAAATTGAATTCGAGAAAGTTCATTTTGCTTACGATGAAAAACAGGAAGTTTTGAAAGGCATTGATTTCAAAGTGAATCCTGGCGAGACTGTTGCGATTGTCGGCGCGACAGGAGCTGGTAAATCGACAATCATAAGTCTGATTACAAGATTGTATGACATCAATTCCGGAAAGATAATGCTGGACGGTATTGATATCAGAGATTACGAATTGTACAATCTGAGAAGTCATATTGGAGTTGTGCTTCAGGACGTTTTCCTTTTCCACGGCAGTATTTTTGAAAACCTGACTCTGGGCGATGAGGATATTACACTCGAAAACATCAAAAAAGCGGCGAAAGAAATTGAGGTTGATGAATTTATCGAAAGGTTGCCCAACGGTTATGATTATGTGGTGAGTGAAAGAGGCTCTTCTATTTCCTTAGGTCAAAGGCAGTTATTATCATTTTTAAGAGCTTATCTGTCTGACCCTAAAATCCTGATTCTTGATGAAGCCACTTCTTCCATCGACCACGAAAGTGAGAAACTTATCCAGAGAGCAACGGAAAAAATCACGAAAAACAGAACCTCAATCATCATAGCACACAGACTTTCCACCATCGAAAAAGCTGACAAAATCATTGTAATGGATCACGGACTGATTGTGGAAGAAGGAACGCATCAGGAACTTCTGGCTAAGAACGGTTATTATTCTGTGCTTTATAAGGCTCAGGTTGTGAGCGAGGATGGAGAGAAGACGATTTAATTAATTTCAAATTTGATTAAGAATAAATTTGTAATTTTGATTAAAACCTATTGAAAATGAATATCGAAACGAGAAAAATAGAATTTGTTCAGGCTTTTCTGAGTCTTCAAAGTGAGGAATTGATTTCTCAATTCGAAAAACTCCTGAAAAAAGCCAAACAATCTGAAAAAGAGTTGAAGCCTTTTACGATTGAAGAACTTAACGAAAGGATCGCCAAATCTGAAGAAGATTTTGAAAATGGAAGATTCAAAACTCAAGAAGAGTTGGAGAAAATTTCTTCAAACTGGTAGTAATGAAAATCATTTGGACAGATTTTGCAATTCAAAATCTTAAAGATATTTTTGATTATTATTCTAAAAATGCCAATAAAAAAGTTGCACATAAAATCCGCAAACAAATTTTGGCTTCTACAAAACAATTGATTCAAAATCCTGAATCAGGGCAAACTGAATTGAATCTTGAAAAATTAAATCAAAATGGTTACAGGAAATTATAAAGTGATTTATAAGTTTGTAAAAGATGAAATCAGAATAGTGGACATTTTCGACACTCGCCAAAATCCGTTGAAAATTGAACGGGAAAAATAATTGCTAATCCTTGATAATTTTATATCTGAAACTTATCAATCCCGATGTCAAAATCAGACAAACGATAATGATGATTTTGAGACTTTTAATCCATAAACAGAGGTCTCTACCTGTAACTATAGAAATACATTCTTTCGGATTTTCGGTTTCATATTTCAGACTGACTTGAGTATTGATAATTCCAATCACAGATACCAAAATAACCAAAATCAGAAGACTGATGATGGTATTATACATCGTTTTTCTCATAGTTTATCAGGTTAGTTTTTTGGTTTATAAGTTTTAGTTTTAATTCATTCTCAAAGTTTTAAAATTTCCCAGGCTTTTTCGATTTCATTGTTTTTTAAAAACTTTTGTGCCAATAAATGTACATCTTTTTCCGAAGAAAAACTTCCAATCGGTAAAATTTCTATATTCGCTAACATTCCAAGGTCATTGCCTGTAAAAACACCACTTCTTTTGATTGCCTCGGGAAGTCTGTCGTAACCAATTCCTTTTGTAACCAGCGGCTTAGGGACTTCAAAGATATTATTTTCATTGTTTCTGGAATAGAAATTACTTCCCAATCTTGCTACCAGATCCAATTGCTTCTGGTCAAGATTTCCAGCGTCATCCAGATATTTTTCATTGATATGAATTTTGACAATTTCTGCAATCACAAGATTTCCCGAACCTCCAAGATTTCCAAGCGATTTAATCTCCAGAACTTTACATTCGAAATTAACCGGAGATTCTGCAATCAAAGGCGGTTTTACAATGTCTGCAGGTTTCATTGTCAAACCTGACTTAATGAACTCATTCACGCCGTCTTCATATTCTGTACTCGCCAAAGAAACCTGTTGTACCATATCGAAATTGACATTGCCGATAACCAATTCCGGGACTTCTTTCAGGTTTTCCAACGTATGTTTTGTCGTATTATCGCGAACTCTTCTGGAAGGCGAAATAATCACCACAGGCGGAACTGTGCTGAACATATTGAAAAAACTGAAAGGCGAAAGATTGATTTCTCCTTTGTTGTTGATCGTGCTTGCCAAAGCAATTGGCCTTGGTGCAATTGCTGTTTGCATTATTTGTTGCAATTGCATTGCAGGAATATCGGAAGGGATGGTTGTTTTAATCATTTCTTTTAGTTTTTTCTGGTATTCGTGAACCTTTGGTTTCATTTTTTTAACACTTAAGTTTATCTATAACTCGTATAAAATAGTTCACAAAAGAACACATAAGCTTTTAAAATCTTTGATTTTCAGTTAAAGTGAAATTTTCTCAACAGAATTAATTTACTCTAAAGTAACTTAAGTGTTTAAATTCCGAGTGTATTTTATGATAAAATTGCGGGCAATATTTTCCCAGAAACTTCCCCAAAACCAACTCGGATTCCGTCTTTTTCCGACCAGGCTTTCATAGTAATCGTATCGCCATCTTCTATGAATTTTCTTTCGATTCCGTTTTTGAGTTGCAAAGGTTTTGTTCCTCGCCAGGTTAATTCCAGCATAGAACCGTAGGATTTTTCATCTTCTCCGGAGATAGTTCCACTCGCGTAAACATCGCCCACTTCAACATTACAGCCATTCACGGTATGATGCGCCAACTGCTGGCACATATTCCAATACATAAATTTGTAATTGCTTTCCGAAATCAGATTGTCTTCAGAATTTTCCGGCTTCAGATAAACCTGAAGATTGATGTCATAATTTTTATCACCATCAAATTTCAGGTAATCCAAAACTTCCGGTTCTTGCCTTGGAGATTCAGTTTTGAATGGTTTTAAGGCTTCTAGCGTTACAATCCAGGGCGAAATCGATGAACCGAAATTCTTCCCCAAGAATGGACCCAAAGGAACATATTCCCAACTCTGGATATCTCTGGCAGACCAATCATTGAAAATCATCATCCCAAAAATGGCGTCTTCCGCTTCTGCAACCGAAATCCTTTCTCCCAAATCTGTATTTTTATTCACGACAAATGCCATTTCCAATTCGAAATCGAGTTGTTTTGAAGCACTGAAAACCGGTTTATCTGAATCTGCAGGTTTTATCTGTCCGCAGGGTCTTGTAATATCAATTCCTGATAAAACGATCGACGATGCACGACCGTGATAACCAACCGGCAAATGTTTCCAGTTGGGCAACAACGCATTCGCAGGGTCACGGAACATCATTCCGACATTGGTTGCGTGCTGGATGCTGCTGTAAAAATCGGTGTAATTCGGGATATGCAAAGGCATCATCATCTGAATCTCATCCAGATTGTAGAAACATTCTTCCAAAGCTCTTTCATCTTTCGACAATAGAGAATCTTCCAGCAACAATTCCTGAATCCTTTCACGAACTTTAGTTGTAACCGGTTTCCCCAATTCTATAAATTCGTTAATCGTGTAACCTTCGAAAACATTCTCTTCAAAACCTTTTATATCTTCAAAATAGCCAAGGTCAAATAATGTCGCCAAATCTATGACGATATCGCCGATTCTTGTAGCACAGGCAATATATTCTTTATTGAAAACACAAACCCCAAACGGAATATTATGGATTGAAAAATCGGAATCTGAAGGATGATTGATGAAGGATCTCATTATAAATAGATGTTAGATATTAGAATTTGGACATTAGATTTTAAATCTATGAAAAAATTAAAGCATTAAAAAATATAATGCTTTAATTGTAAAAATATAAGAAAATAATTTGGGTTTATAAGTTTCCGCGTCTCTCCTGCTCTCTTTCCAAAGCTTCGAAAAGTGCCTTGAAATTCCCAGCTCCGAAACTCTGCGCACCGTGTCTCTCGATGATCTCGTAGAACAATGTCGGTCTGTCTTCCACCGGCTTTGTGAAAATCTGAAGCAAGTAACCTTCCTCATCACAATCCACAAGGATACCGAGATTTTGAAGTTTTTTGATATCTTCATCGATATCACCTACTCTTTCCGGAATCATCTCGTAATAGGCTTCCGGCGGCGGTGAAAGGAATTCCACACCTCTGTTTTTAAGTTCTGTAACGGTTTTTACAATGTCTTTTGTTGCAACTGCGATATGCTGGACACCTTCGCCTTCATAGAAATCAAGATATTCTTCTACCTGCGATTTTCTCTGGCCTTCTGCCGGTTCGTTAATTGGGAATTTTGCAAAACCATTTCCGTTGGACATTACTTTTGACATCAATGCCGAATACTCTGTATTGATCTGCTTGTCATCGAAAGAAAGAATATTCACGAATCCCATTACTTTCTCGTACCACTCAACCGTCGGAATCATTCTGTCCCAGCCGACATTTCCTACGCAATGGTCAACATACAATAATCCAACATCAGACGGATTATAATCGCTTTCCCATTTTTCGTAGCCCGGCATAAAAGCGCCCGTATAATTTTTACGTTCGATGAACATATGAACCGTTTCGCCGTAAGTATAGATCCCGGACATTCTAACCTCACCAAATTCATCGGTCAAGGTCTTTGGCTCCATATATGGTCTCCCTCCACGTTTTGTCGTTTCTTCAAAAGCCTTGTAGGCATCATCTACCCAAAGAGCAAGAATCTTGACACCGTCACCGTGTTTCTGCTGATGCTGGCAAATTGGAGAATCTGACCTCAAACCTGAAGTTAAGACCAATCTGATTTTTCCTTGCTGCAAAACATAAGAAGCCCTGTCTCTGACACCAGTCTCAGGACCAGCATAAGCGACAGACTGAAATCCGAACGCTGTTTTGTAAAAATGGGCAGCCTGCTTGGCATTTCCCACATAAAATTCTATAAAATCTGTTCCATTAATGGGGAGAAAATTCTCGGCCTGTGCGATTTTCTCGGCAAAAGTGAGTGTTGACATTTTACTTTTTTACTTTATTATCTGTCTTGCCAAGATAACATTTTTTCACAAACAAACTAACATTTGTTAGTTTTATTATGCTTCATAAGTAAGAATTATTTTTTAATTAATTCTATAGATAAGCAAAAAATAAATAAAATAAAACAAAATGCAAACGATTACACAACCTTCAAATAATAATTTTTACTTTAAAAAAATAAAATTAAATCAACAAAAATAATCATAAGTTAACTTTTAGATAACAAAACAACACTTTGAATAAGAATAACATAATATGTATTTTTAAGTACATTTAAGTTTATTTTCATTGATTTCCTATTGTTACCTTTGTTAAAGAATTGTCAAGATTCTAAAAACACAAATAACGAAAAAAGCCGTATCCACTACGGCTTTTTGTATATTACATTATTTAATAATCCGGAATTTGGATTATAATTGTCCCATATCCTCCAGGCATTATCCCTATACTTTATAAAATAGATCTGTGTATTAAGCTCATTTACCAAGTATTCTTCATTGGAGTTCTCAACAACAAATACAAGATTCCAAAACTCCTGCGTTTTTACAACGATCTTATCTGATTCTTCTGAAATCACATCAAGATCAAAAATCTCAAAATTGGAACGGTTATTTTTTGTATATAGTTTCAAGTTCTTTTCACAAAGCTCTGAACTGTAATTTCTTATTCTTTCGATGAATGGGGCCTCCGGAAAGATAAGGTCATCAAAAATTTCAATCTTGGAGTCCGGGAAACTTTTGAAAAATTCAAAATTAGTATGGCAATATCTATAAACAATATCCGTCGTAGATTCTTTGCTGAAGACATTTTCATTATATAGATCATTCTCCTTGACACTCATTACATAGGCATTCAAATCCCTGAATCCCAAGAATATACATATCTTGTCCAAAGTTTTCAGAAACCGTAGATCATTGTGGGTCTTATAATCATAATCACTCTCAAAAAACCTTTGCAAAGTAATATGGGAAATACTTGTTCCTAACTCAAACTTCCTTTCATTTTGCAATTCTATCCTTTTCGATAGATCTTCTTTTATAATTTCCGAAAGAATAACATAATGACTCCTCTTCCAGGGATCTATATTTCCAAGAATAGAATTCTTGACGACAGAATGCTCCCTTATTTCCTCTTTTATTAAATTATAAATTGACTTCAAACCATCAAAATTTTCATACTATCTCAAATGTACGATAAATAGTATGAAATTTAAAATTTGTTCAATTTTTATTTGAATCTTTCGTAGGCTGCTCTATCTAGCATTTCTCTATCATCAGGATGAGAGATTTCAATTAAAGCTTTTGCTCTCTGACGTAGGTTTTTACCATACAGATAAGCTGTCCCAAATTCAGTTACAACGTAATGTATGTGCCCTCTGGTTGTGACCACACCCGCACCTTGCTTCAGAAAAGGAACAATTCTAGAAATCCCTTTTTTAGTTCTTGATGAAATTGCCATAATTGGTTTTCCACCTTCACTAAGTGCTGCTCCCCTCATAAAATCCATCTGTCCACCGATCCCACTGAATTGGTAAGTTCCGATAGAATCTGCACAAACCTGTCCAGTCAAGTCTATCTCAATAGCAGAGTTGATCGCATGAACTTTTTTGTTCTTCATGATATTGATTGGGAAATTGACGTGCTGGACATCCATAAACGCGATCGCTGGGTTATCATCTACAAAATCGTACAATTTCCTTGTTCCAAAACAAAAACTGGTGATTGTTCTGTTGGTGTGGGTTCCTTTGTACTTATTGTTCACGATATCATTCAGGATCAGATCCACAACACCATCACTCAACATCTCGGTATGGACCCCCAGATCCTTGTGGTTGTTAAGACATTTCAAAACAGCATCAGGTATGGTTCCAATTCCCATTTGTAAAGTAGCTTTATCATCAATCAATTCTGCAACATGCTTTCCGATCAACATCTCCTCTGCACCCACTTTTGCCCCGTAATCGATGGTTAAAAGGTCATTTTCGCTCCATACCAATTTTTCGATTCTGCTAACATGGATCATTCCGTCACCGTGTGTTCTCGGCATCTTTGGATTCACGATGGCGATGATCTTTTTCGCTGTATCAATGGCGCTTCTTGCAACATCCACAGAAGTTCCCAAAGTACAATAGCCGTGACCATCCGGCGGAGAAACCGTGATCATTGCTACATCGATCGGAAGAATATTATTTTTGAAGAGAATCGGGATTTCGCTTAAAAAAATAGGGACATAATCCCCATTTTCACCGTTGACAGCTTCACGAACCGGAGCTGATGTGAATAATGAATTGATGTAAAAGCTATCCTTATATTGAGGTTTTGCAATTTCTACATTCCCTTGTTGTGTAATGGAAACCATTTCCACATCTTTGAGCCGGGAAGATTGTTTTGCCAGTTCATCATAGAAAAGATCGGGTGTACAAGCACTGCCGTGCCCGAAAATCCTGTCACCGCTTTTAATAATCGAAACCGCTTCTTCTGAGCTAACGTAATTGACCATAGGTTGTATTGTTTTTTCAAAATTAACCAATATTACAAATATAAAAGATGAGCGTTATCAGTTTGGTAAAAAGTCATTGTTTCTTTCTATCAATTTTTAACACGCTCATTTTTAAAATCTTGAACAAAAAAAATCTAAAATAATTCGAAAGTTAAAATAAAATTTATTTACTTTGTAATTCAAAGTTCTTTATAATTAAAATTATAAATTATGATTACTACAAACCAAAGAAATAAGATTTTATTTTCCGTCCCTGTGATTCTATTAAGTATCCCATTAATTGCAATGCAATTTTCTAAAAGTTGGAATTGGTCATCTCTCGATTTTGTTGTAGCAGGAGTTATTCTTTTTGGAACTGCTTTCATTATCAAAATGATTTTGGAAAGATTCACAACCATAAAAAGCAGATTGATTTTAATAGGAATTACTTTAATAATTCTTCTGTTAGTCTGGATAGAACTGGCAGTTGGGATTTTCGGAAGTCCGTTTGCGGGGAGTTAGAAATCATGATTGATAATTTTTTGAAAGCTTGGTGGAAACCAATTATATTATATATAATAGTTTATACAATTTATATCATTGGCTTAATGAGCTCCAATAAATATATTGTAGAATTATTTGAGTATTTAATATTGGCTTCACTTTTAATTTTATTGATTTCTTCCATCTACATTCTTTTTAAATCAAAATGGTATTACAGCATTCTTCAGATATTTTTACTAGGAATTACAATGTTTTTACTTGGTTCATTTTTGATGTTTTATCCTTATGATTTTTTCGCAGACGATTTGGAAATCTCGAAAAATATCAACTTCGAAAAACCTAAAACCAAAATTGATACATTAACCATTCGAAAAGAAAATACTTTAGAAATTAAAAATGGCTTTCAGCCAGGAATTTATGAATTCTATTTTTGGTACAGGCCAACAGAAAAAGGAAAATTATACATAAAAACTTCTGAAATCACTAAGAATATAGCTTTATCTAAACAGCAAATAAAAGAAAGAAGTTTGATAAATGTAAATCCAAATGATAGTTTACAATTGTTCCATAAAGAATTTAAAATCTATGAAGGAGATTGGGGAAAACCTTATTTAGCCAAGATTTCTATTTACTTTAAGCCAGACAATAAGCCTGAACAAAAAATAATTGAGAGAAATTATATAGTAGAAGGATGGATGAGATAAAAAAAGCTAACATCTCTGTCAGCTTTCTATTTTTTTAAGTTATTCCAACCAACTTGTTTTATAAGTTGGGTCTTCTACTTTAATTGCTTCTTCCGTTAACTTCAAAGGTCGGAATGGGTCAACCATCACCGCATATTCATCTGTGAATTTCTTGCCAATGCTTCTTTCCATTGCGCCTGGATGCGGACCGTGAACAATGCCCCCCGGATGAAGTGAAAAATCCATCAAATCAACATGATTCCTGCTCATAAAATCGCCTTCCGTATAAAACAAAACCTCATCCGAATCGATATTGGAATGGTTATATGGCGCTGGAATGGCCTGTGGATGATAGTCATACATCCTTGCACAGAACGAGCAAACCACAAAGTTATGCGCTTCAAAATTCTGATGGACCGGAGGCGGTTGATGAATACGACCTGTAATTGGCTCAAAGTTTTTGATATTAAATTTATACGGATAAAAATAACCGTCCCAGCCAACGACATCAAATGGATGGGTCGCATAAATGAAATCTGTGACTTGATTTTCTTTTTTGACTTTGATGAGAAAATCGCCTTTCTCATTTTTGGGTTCTACAAATGTTGGCGGAATAATATCTCTCTCACAAAATGGTGAATGTTCCAATAATTGACCAAACTCATTTCTGTAACGTTTTGGTGTATAGATCGGGGAATGCGCTTCTATGAAAAAGAAAACATTCTGTTCTGTTTCAACTTCCAGCTGATAAATTGTTCCTCTTGGAATGATAAGATAATCACCGACAGAAAATTCAATATTTCCAAGCATTGTTTTCAAGATTCCCTTCCCTTCGTGAACGAAAAGTAACTCGTCGCATTCGGCATTTTTATAGAAATAATCGGTCGATCTTCTTGGTTTTGCCAAACCCATTTTCAAATCGTTGTTTAGCATCAGGACCTTTCGGCTTTCCAAAAAATCATCTTCAGCGGTCACTTTTGCACCTTTTATCATTCTTGGCGTGACGTTTTTTTCCACTGCAATTTTTGGAGTAACGTCTTTTACATCACCAATCGATTTGATCTGAGTCGGGCGATGTGTGTGATAAAGTAATGAAGCAATCCCGTGAAAACCTTCTGTTCCAAAGAGTTGTTCGTAATAGAATTGGTCTTCTTCGGATTTGAAAATCGTGTGTCTTTTTTGAGGAACTTTCCCCAGTTGAACGTATCTCATTTTATTAGATTTGGCTTTTCTCAAATGTAATATTTTTTTTGATACTTTTATTTTGAACGCAAAAGGCGCTAAGATCTTCATTAATCATTGAAAATATTTTAAGGCCCGCAAAGGCAATTCGCTCAGGAAAGATTTTGAATTTCTCGCTGATGAAGCAGATTTTGCAGATTTGAAATTAATAATTTAAAATATTATGTTTTGATTTTCAACACAAAGTGTTCTAAGGTTTTTATTAATTATTGAAAATATTTTAAGGTTCGTAAAGGCGCCTCGCTCAGCAAAAGGATTGGTAAAAATTATATTTGATGTTGAAAGTTGTTTGGATGTTGAAAACCCTAGCCCTGATGGGAACGGCATCCTTTTTTGTTTTTGAGATTCCTCACTTTATTCGGAATGACAAAATGTTCTGAAAAACAAAAAAGATATAGTGGACAGCAGGTTCCCGGCTCCTGAAAAACAATTATGAAATCCTTAAGATGCTTTTTAAACAGAAAATGTTATCTTTGAGAATAACAAATTTTACAACAAATGAATGATTCGTTAATGGTTTCTCAGTTGTCAGAAATCGAAAGAGCAGAATTTTACAGAAAAACGTATATGCACGTTGCAGTAGCCATCCTGGCGTTCGGAGCAGTGGAATATCTTTTATTGAAAACGATTCCTTTGGAAACGGTCTTATCAATGGTCACCGGGAAATATATCTGGCTTGCTGTGATCGGCGTTTTTTGGCTGGCGTCTATGCTGGCAACTAGATTGTCCTTCTCACTTTCCAGAAACACCCAATATCTTGGATTGGGCTTGTACGTTTTGATAGAAGCCGTGATCTTCCTTCCGATGTTGGGAATCGCAAGTTTGTACGCTCCACAAGTGATTACACAGGCTGCGCTGGTAACGCTTTTTATGTTTGCGGGATTAACTGCAACCGTATTTTTCACCAACAAAGATTTTTCTTTTCTTAGAAATATCATTGTGATTGGCGGATTTGTGGCGTTGGGAATTATTATCGTAGGTGCGATTTTCGGTTTTAACCTTGGGCTTTGGTTCTCTCTGGCGATGGTTGGATTGGCGAGTGCAAGTATTCTTTATGAGACTTATAATATCAAAAATGTTTACACAAAAGAACAATATGTTGGCGCCGCATTGCAGATGTTCGCATCTATCATGCTTTTGTTCTGGTATATTTTGAGAATTTTCTTGAGCAGAAGAAATTAAGAGTTAATCAATATCAATTATTATAGAAGTGCTTGGAATTATCTGAGCACTTTTTTTGCTTAATGGAAAAGTTTTACCGCAAAGGCTGCAAAGATTATATTAATAATTGAAAATATTTTAAGAGACGCAAAGGTGCTTCGCTCAGCAAAATTTGATTCGCTTAAAAGAGTTTCTATCATTCTGGCTTTATTTTGTTCAAAATATCAAGAAGCTCCGAAGCTTTCAAATAGCCGTTGTATTGAAAAACGATCTCGTTTTGAGGATTCAGAATGATCAGACTTGGATATGTTGTTTTTCCCTCAGTCAATGTTTCTCCGAGTTCGTGAACACCTGTATTAAATCCTGTTGGCTTGTATCGAAATGTTTTTTCCGCGAAATGAATCTCCCTTTTCTCTTCTGAGTTGAGTTCGACGAAGTAGTAATTTTTGTTAATACATTCTATAACCTTTTGATCTTTGAAAGTCGTATTTTCCATTGCCTTACAGTAGTTGCACCAGTCGGTTTTGATGAGAACAATGGCATTTCGAAGTTCTGATTTTTGCAGGTTTTCTAATTCTTCAAATTGATGATTTTTAATCTGAGAAAAGCAAATTCCGGAAAGTAAAGAGCTTCCAAGAATTGCTAATCTTAATATTAAATCCCGTATTTTCATCTTAGTTAAAATTAAATCGAATTCCTAAAAATCCTCTGATCCCTTGATTCGGTGCATAAACATAAGAAGTATCAAAAGGTAACGGATTGTCCGGCGTTGGTTCTCCAAAAGGGTCATTTGACCTTGCAATAATGAAAGGATTTCCTTTGTTCGGCGTCCAATTAAGTAGATTTTTTACGCCTGCATAAATTTCAAATTTCTTGAAACCATCATACGTGAACTGAATGTTCTGAATGCTCCACCAAGGCGACTTCGGCTTTCTCGGGTCCAACTCACCAAGCAAAGGCAAACGCATCGGACTGTAAATATTCCCCGTATAATCAACCGATAAGTTCCAAGGTTTGATTTTATAAGAAACCGTCCAGGTTCCCGTGAATTTTTCGGTCAGCATTTGTTGTTCTGTAGTGCCATTTTCAGTTAAAGTATTTTCCATCAAAGTTCCACCGAGAATGAATTTCAAACCGTTTGCAAAAGTTAAATCTGCATTCAGGCTGATACCTTTGCTCACGGCGTGTCCGTCTAGATTATTATAGATGATTTTATTGGTATCTGTTTCGTAATCCGGAACAATCCTGTTGGTGAAATACGTGTAAAAAGCAGAAGTTTCCAATCCCACAAACCCTCCTGAATCAAAATAGATTTTTTTAACGAAATTCAGGTTGGCGTTGTATGATTTTTCGGGTTTCAAATCATTAAGAATAATGACATCTCTCGCTCCCGTCAAAGCGGCGTGGTCTTCCGTGAAAAGATTTACCACTCGAAACCCTGTTCCTGCATTGAATCTCAAAATATTATTATCATCCACAGACCATTTGTAAGCCAATCTCGGTGTAAAAATATTCCCGTGGATATTATTGTGGTCATATCTGAATCCCAATAAAAGTTTATGCTTCTCCGTCAACGTCACTTCATCCTGAATAAAGACCCCAGGAAGCCAAGTTTTTTCAGCTTCTAATTGTGTTGCTGGCGTGTTGTCATCATAATAAGTATATCGCAAAGCTGTTCCGGCCAACAAATCGTGATTACCTAATTTCTTGTCCCAAGTCATTTGCCCAAAAGCAATTTTCTGATTAGCAATATATGAAGTGGTTCCGTAACGGCTGTCTTGGTCGTGATCGATCAATGAAAAAGAAAGGAATATTTTCTCATTCACAGGAAGCTGATAATTTCCTAAGATCTCTGCCCGATTGGTGTAGATACTTTCGCCGTAGATTTGGTCACCACCTCGGAAAGACTTGTTCCAACGGATATCGCCTCCCCAGCGGTCTTCATACATATACCGTCCGGCAATTGTAAAAAGACGATTTTCTTTTCTTTCAAAATTCCATTTTTGGAAAACGGAGATTCGGTTTTGTAAAGTAACGTCTGTAAAATTGTCGTGGTTGTTATCTATTTTGTTCTGAAAATTGAAATAATTGATTCCTGTCAAAACACTTGCTTTTTTCCCGGCACTGAATTTGAAACCTAGATCCACATTGTATTCCCCCCAGGTTGTGGACATCAAATCTGCCGTTGCCAATGGTGCATTCTGTGGTTTCTTGGTAATGATATTAATGAGTCCTCCAACAGCCTCGCTTCCGTAAAGAGAAGATGCAGGTCCTTTTACAATTTCGATTCTTTCTACCAGAGAATTCGGGATCCCTGAAAGTCCGTAAACAGTTCCTAGAGAACTCACGATTGGCATCCCGTCAATCAAGACCATTGTGTAAGGACCTTCCAAACCGTTGATATGAATATCGCCAGTGTTGCAAATATTACAGTTGAGCTGAGGACGAACGCCGTTGATATTTTGCAAAGCATCAAAAATACTTGGCGTAGGATTTTTTCTGAAAAATTTTGGTGTGTAAACCTCAACCGGAACAGGACTTTCCAAGCGATTCACTTCCTTCATTGTTCCGGAAATCACGACTTCATCGATATTAGAAGTTTTAGATCGTTTTTCTTCAAGACTGATACTGTCAGTTTTTTTGACATTAATGCTGTCCATTTTTATTTCCTGGGATTTAATAAAAACAGAACCTGCCAAAAAGAAGAGAAAACAGAGTAAGGAAGATTTAACAACCATAAAACAAATATTTTTTATTGACAAATATATAAATGTTAGACAAATCTAACAAATTAATTAGTCAAAAATAAAATCCTCTTGATTTCTCAAAAGGATTGTTATAAAAGTTGTTGATTTTATTTTCTTACAGATAAGAGTCTTCGACAAGCTCAGACTGACAATGTTAAATAACAATTAGTCTTAGAAATGTCAAGCTGAGCTTGTCGAAGCTTTGATTTAAAACTCTTAAACCGTCAAGTCCAAACCTCCGAAATTGCCGGAACTCATCATTACAAAAGCACCTTTCGTTTTATCAAGACTATCCCAATATGCGTGTAGATCTTCTGCATTGGTAAAAACTTTCAGGTTTTGATTCTTGAATTTTTCTTTGATCAATTCCGGAGAAATCGGTTCCATTCTTTTGATCTTCAAAGCATCTTCCGAATAGAAAACGACTGCATTGTCCAAACCGTCCATTGCATGGTCATATTGTTCCAAAAAAATTGGATTAAGGCTGGAATAAGTATGTAATTCCAAGAAACCAAAAGTCTCGGTCTTTGAAAATTGTTCTGCAAAGGCAGCAACTGTCGCTTTCACTTTACTTGGTGCATGCGCAAAATCTTTGTAAAGCAAACCACCGTCTTTTCTCTCCACTTTCTCCAATCTTTTGGAAGCACCTTTGAAACTCATAATTGCTTCATAGAATTCCTCTTCCATAATTCCTAATTGAGAACAGATGAACCTTGCTCCTTCCATATTCAGAAGGTTATGTTTTCCAAAGACTGATAAAGGAATATTTCCCATATCGGTTTTCAGGTTTACAATGCCGTTGAGGATCTCATATTGTGGCGTTTTATAAGGAATTTTTCTGAAATAATTTTCTGCACTTTCAACCACTTTTACAACCTCAGCATCTTCTTCGTTGTACACTAAAACTCCACCTGGCGTAATACTCGCCACAAACTTTCTGAACTGCTCAACATAATCGTCAAACGTCTTGAAAACATTGATGTGGTCCCAGGCAATTCCGGAAATCAAAGCAATATTGGGTTGATATAATAAAAATTTTGAACGCAAATCAATTGGAGAAGAGAGATATTCGTCTCCTTCCAGAATCATAAAATCGTTCTCATTCGTGATCTTCACCATACAATCGAAACCTTCTAATTGTGCACCGACCATATAATCGATATCTTTCTGATGAAAATTCAGAACATGAAGGATCATAGATGTAATTGTTGTCTTACCGTGGGAACCTCCAATCACAACCCTTGTTTTTTCTTTGGATTGTTCGTAGAGAAACTCCGGATAAGAATAGATCTTCAACCCAAGTTCTTTCGCTTTTGCCAATTCCGGGTTGTCTGCGTGTGCGTGCATCCCGAGAATTACGGCATCAATATCCGAAGTCAGTTTTTCCGGAAACCATCCTAACTCTGCAGGAAGAATCCCTTTTCTTTCCAGTCGGGATTTTGAAGGTTCGAAAATAGCATCATCGGAACCAGTCACCTGATAGCCTTTATCTTTGAGAGCAATGGCAAGATTGTGCATCGCAGAACCGCCAATGGCAATGAAATGGGTTTTCAATTCGATATAATTTTACACAAAAGTAAGGAAAGATGTGAGATGTCAGAAGCCGGAAGCCAGATTTTTGGAAATAAAAAACCTGATTTTTCACAATCAGGTTTCTTGAATATTTATGATAGAGTGGTTTGGAGCTTTGGTCGTTCGTATTCTATTTTGAGTTCCTCGCCTGTCAGCGTGAAATAGATGTTCTGAAGCTGATGAAGATAGTTACACTTGATATAATTTCCGAAATACAGGAAGCCCTGAAGGATCTTGTTAGAATCCAGATCGAAGTCATATCTGCAATAATTAGGAAGGTCAAATCTTATTCTGCTGGATGAGCGATAAGCCTCTTTGAATCCTAATTTCTGAAACCATTCTACAGTCAAGGCAATTGGTTTAAGGCTTCTATGGTCTATAGCCGTTTCAGAATCTATTTTCACAAGTAGATGATCGTTGTTATTTTCCATTCCTATTACCGGAACGATTTCGTTGCCATAAATCAGCAAGTTGTTTAACCTAAGTTCTGTTGCTTCCATATCTGTAGTGTGATTTTAAAGTGAGACGTGTGTAAATGGTATCTAACAAAACGTTTGCCAAGATGATATAAAATCAATAATAAAATCACATTATGAATAGAGAATTAATTTCGACATACCTCCGCCATCACTGTAAAATTCCCCTCCTATTTTCCGTTGATACCTCTTAATCACCATATTATGAATTATTTAAAACCTGCTTTTATGTTATACTAATGATAAAACAAATTTTAAATCAGATGATATATTTTTTGAATCTATTGAATTGCAAAAAATCAAAGAACTTGAAACCAAACAATCTTAATAATAAAACCGTTGTCATAACTGGTACATCGGAAGCGATCGCTGTAGCAATCGACTTTTATTTACGTTTTCATTTTCATTCTAAATTTCTTCTAAATTCAAAATATAAATTCGCTGAATAAAAATTCCGATATTTATAAATTATAATTACTGATGAAAATCCTGATCATTGAAGACGAAACCGAATTGGCAAAAAGTATTGCTGAATACCTTTCGGAAGAAAACTATCTGTGTGAGTTTGCGTTCACATTTTATGAAGCCATGTACAAGATAGAAACATTCGAATACGATTGTATTATTTTGGACATAATGCTTCCAGATGGAAATGGTCTGAAAATTTTGGAAGAACTGAAAAAGCAGAACAAACAAGACGGCGTCATCATTGTTTCGGCAAAAAATGCCCTGGATGATAAGATAAAAGGGTTGCAACTTGGCGCAGACGATTATCTTACAAAACCATTTCATTTATCTGAACTTATGGCCCGCATCTATTCTATCATTCGCAGGAAACAATTTAATAATTCTAATATCATTACTCAAAATGAATTACAGATCGACCTTTTGGCGAAAACTGTTTCCGTCAATAATAAAGTGGTTGCGTTGACGAAAAAAGAGTTTGACCTGCTGATCTATTTTATCGGAAACAAGAACAAAGTGATCTCTAAAAGCACTTTGGCAGAACATCTTTCCGGAGATTTTGCAGATATGCTGGACAATCATGACTTTGTGTATGCACACGTCAAAAACCTTAAGAAAAAATTGAACGATGCAGGCTGCGAACCTTATTTGAAAACGGTTTACGGAACTGGTTATAAATGGGAGTCAAATTAATGGTTAATGATCAATTATAAATATTATGAAAGAGAAATATTATAAAAAATAAAAGTTTCCTATTTGCAATTGGAATCGTAAGACCATATCAATATCTATGTGAACAGAAAAAAGATTTACGCATAAAATGGCAATTGCCCAAAAAGAAATCAATGAAACAATTTATTGGATTGAATCATTAAAAGAGACGTATTATTTAATCATTGGACAATTTGAAAGTATCAATATTGATGCGATTGAAATTATAAAAATCGCTTACAACGATTCTTAAATCCACCAAATCAGACATTAACAATTAATATTTAATCATTAGTTTGAAACCACTTTTAAATAAAACGACAAAACCTTTCATCATTTATGTCCTGATCATCCTGGTCATCAGTATTCCTTTGTATTATCTGGTAGTAGATGCCATTTGGAAACACGAGTTGGATGAACATAACAAGATCGTTGCTGAAAAAACCTCATCCCAGATCAACAGCTTAAAGTTATCTGATGAAAAACTGGTTGAAACCATAAAGCTTTGGAATGACATCCAACCAACCACCAACATCCAAAATATTGGAGCGAATGACAATCTGAAGGACAGTATTTTCATTGTAGAAAAACAACACGATTTTCTGGATTTTGAAGACATTGACAGATTCCGATGTTTGTCAAAGATCATTTATCTTAACAAAAAACCTTATCGTTTCAACATAGAGACCAATATCGAAGAATCCCAGGAAACCATTTTCTTCATCTCGGCAACGACAGTCATTCTTTTCATCCTGATTGTTGGCGGATTATTGTTTCTCAACAGAAGGCTCTCAAAATCGGTTTGGAAACCGTTCCATGAGACTTTGGATAAACTGAAAACTTTCAGCCTTAACAATCAGACCAAAATTGAATTTGGAGCAACCGATGTTTCCGAATTTGATGAACTGAATCAGTCGCTGAGCAAGCTGATAGAACACAATATCACGGTTTATAAAACGCAGAAAGAGTTCACGGAAAATGCCTCGCACGAACTGCAGACACCTTTGGCGATTCTAAAAAACAAACTCGATATTCTATTACAGAATGAAGACCTCACAGAAAAGCAATATCACATTGCTGAAGAGATGAACCGCGCTTTGTCCAGAAGCTCCAGAATCAATAAAAACCTTCTGCTTTTGGCAAAGATCGAAAACAATCAGTTTGATAATTCTGAAATACTTTTGGATGAGCTGCTGAATCAAAGCATGGAAATCCTGCAGGAACATTTTGAACAAAAAAACATTTCCGTTCACAGCGAAATTTCTTCTGATGTAAAAGTCAATGGAAACATCGGATTAACCGAAGTTCTGATCAATAATTTGATTCTAAATGCCATCAGGCACACTTCAACCAACGGTTCAATTTCTATAGAATTAACCAATTCCGTTTTCGAAGTTTCCAATTCGGGAACAGAAAAACTGAATCAGGACCTGCTGTTCAAACGGTTTTCAAGATTCTCGAAAGATAATAACGGAAGCGGGCTTGGACTCGCTATTGTGAAAGAAATCTGCAAATCCCAGAACTGGGCGATAGATTACAGATTCGAAAATAATGATCATATTTTTTCGGTAAAACTGTAAATTCTAAATTTCTTCTAAATTGAGTTTCATCTTTACACGTTTTTAAACGGGTAAAAAGTAATGATTCTCAAAAAATTTCAAAAAATATTTAATAGTAGATTTTCTGTATTATTTTCAATTTTAAGTTTATATATTCTATTCTCAACCACGATCAGAATTGGATTTCTGTTCTGGTCATCAAAAGATCTAGATTTCAATTTGCTTTATATCCTAAGGGCATTTTTCACAGGATTCTGCTATGATTTTGCGGTTGGAACTTTGTTTTTGTTGCTGTATTCAGTTTATTTATTGTTGTTTCCGAAACGATGGATCGGTTCCCGGTTCGATAAGATTTTCACTTACGTTTACCTGGCAATTATTCTTCTCATCTTCTATTTCAGTTTGCTGGCGGAGATACCTTTTTGGGATGAATTTGGCGTAAGATTCAACTTTATTGCGGTGGATTATCTGATCTACACTTATGAAGTAGTTTCCAATATCAACGAATCTTATCCCTTGCCATTGATCATTTTCGTTTTGGTTGCTTTGATCGTTCTGACATTCGTTCTCTTCCAGAAAAGAAAAATATTCAGGAGTACATTTTCAGACAAAGCACCGATCTCAAAACGATCGGCACTTTTCTCTGTATTGATTCCGGCTTTAATTTTAAACTTAATATTGAAAAACAAACAGGCAGATTTCAGCAACAACATGGTTCTAAATGAATTAGGAAAGAACGGCACATTTTCCTTCTTTACTGCTTTCAAATCCAATGAATTAGACTATGAAACCTTTTATCCGAAAATCGATGATAAGGAAGCGTATTCGGTTCTGAAGAAAAATCTTCTCCAGGACAATCAAACTTATGTTTCCAACCAATGGGACGATATCTCCAGAAATACAAAATCCGAAAATGAACAACATCCGAATGTCATTCTGATCGCGATAGAAAGTTTCAGCGGAGATTTTCTGAAAGCCTTCGGAAACAAAGACAATCTCACTCCGAATTACGACAAATTGGCTGACAAAAGCATTTTCTTTACTGATCTTTATGCAACCGGAACCAGAACAGTGAGAGGGATGGAAGCCCTGACCCTATCCGTTCCGCCAACTCCGGGGAACAGTATTGTGAGAAGACCTGACAACCAGGACCTGTTCTCTGTGGCTACTGTTTTCAGACAGAAAAATTATCAACCTTATTTCATTTATGGCGGTGATGGCTATTTTGATAATATGAATAATTTCTTCGGAGGGCAAGGTTTTGATATTGTGGACAGAAACCGCGGAAATCCTTTATCAGACGAGATCAAAACACAACGTTTCAATATCCCTGACAACGAAGTGAGTTTTGAAAATGCATGGGGAATCTGTGATGAAGACCTTTACAAACAATCGATCAAATATGCGGATAAAAGCAATAAGCTGAATAAACCGTTTTTCCAGTTTGTGATGACAACGTCCAATCATAAGCCTTATACTTTTCCAGCCGGAAAAATCGACCTTCCGCAGGGAAACAGGAACGCTGCCGTGAAATATACCGATTACGCTTTAGGGAAATTCCTGGCTGACGCCAAAACCAGGTCTTGGTTTAAAAACACCGTTTTCGTCATCGTTGCCGACCATTGTGCAAGCAGTGCCGGAAAATGGGAGATCAATATAGATAAGCATCATATTCCCGCGATCATTTATAATCTTCCTCAAAAAGCGGAAAAAATCAATCGCCTGACTTCTCAGATCGATCTGATGCCGACCTTATTCGGTTATTTGGGCTGGAATTATACGACAAGTTTGTACGGGAAAGATATCAATCAGACAAAAGTTGGTGATGAACGTGCTTTCATCGGGAATTACAGAACTTTGGGAATGTTGAAAGGCCATATCTTCACTCAGATCGATGACCGAAAAAGAGTAAAACAATTTGATGTGAAAAAATCGAATCAATGTTTGTCTGAATTGAAATCCAAAAATCAGCAATTGGTTTCCGAGACGATTTCCTATTACCAGACTGCGAGCGAAAGATTCAAAAATGGAAAAATGAAAGCGAAATAGCTTTCTTCTAAATATCTTCTAAATCAGGTTGCACCTTTGTCAAATAAAATTGATGGTGTAACCTTTTTATTTGTAAAAATGATTGTTGAAGTTGTTTTGTTGTTCTTCGGAACCATTTTCGCATTCTGGCTGAGTGCAATTTGCGGAGGCGGTGCAAGTCTCATTCTGATTCCAATTTTAAACCTTTTGCTCCCTGCTTCTGTGGTTCCATTTTCGTTGACTGTTGGAACGTTTACGAGTTCTGTATCAAGAATTGCCGTTTTCAAAAAACATATCAACTGGAAGATTTTCTTTTGGTTTGTCCCGTTTTCGATTCCTGCAGTTTTGATTGGCGCTTACCTCATCAAGTATATTAACCCGAATTACCTTCAATTGATTGTCGCTTTTTTTCTCATTGCCAATATTCCTCAGCTTTTCAAAAAAGTAAAGGATAATGAAACTGGAGAAAAAATTCCTCCAAAATATACCTTGGCAATTATAGGTTTTTTAGCAGGATTTGTTTCCGGAATTACAGGCGCCATCGGATTGTTATTTAATCGATTTTATTTGAAATTCGGTTTAGAAAAAGAAGGAATTGTAGCAACCCGCGCGGCAAATGAAGTTTTTCTTCATCTTATCAAATTGGTGATTTATATTTCGCTCGGATTATATTCTAATCTTGCTCTTTGGCTGGGGTTAGCGATTGCTATTGCAACGATTATTTCGTCTTATACGGTGAAATATATTCTTCCTTATCTCAGTGAAAATCTATTCAGAAAAATTGGTTACGGCGCAATGGTTGTTGCCGGAATCACTCTATTAATTGGTACTTCTGACAAAATCATTCAACAAGATAAGTTGGGTGTTACGATTGCAAAAAAGGAATCGATTATCTCTTGGCGGTCGACAGATCTTGTGATTGAATTTGCCTTCGATGACGGATTGGAAATTGAAAAACCGATTCATCCCGAAGAATTACCCAATCATCTTAAAACCAAATATGATTCTCTAAAAAATCATTACGATGTCATCCATCTGGAAAAGGTATTCACATTCCGAAACGAACCTTCTTACGAATTCTATTGTTACAAAGACAATCAGCTTACCAAATTTGAAATTTAATCTAATTCAGAATTAATTTATGAAATCGCCTGGCGATAACATATGACCTTAAAAAACAATAAACATCTCCGTATGAAACTAATATTCTCGAGCTTATTAATTATTTTATTAAGTTCTCAAAACGTTTTTGCTCAGGACAGTTTAGCTGTAAAAAACAACTCTACAGACAGCGTTTCTGTTTCCGAATTGCACAACGATAACACGCATCAATTCAGTTATAAAAAACTGATAATTCCGGTTGCATTTATAACTTATGGTGTCGCAACTTTGAAATTTGATAAATTGAAACAACTGAATTTCTCGACAAGAACCGAAATCAACGAACATAAGCCAGACCACATCCGACTGGACAATTACACACAATTTGCTCCTGCAGCCTTGGTCTATGGATTGAATGCTTTTGGCGTTGAGGGAAAACATAATATACGGAATAGAAGCGTTATTTACGGGACATCATTATTGTTGGTGTCTGCAGTTGTCATGCCTATAAAACATCTGGCAAAAGAAGAAAGACCCGACCAATCGAATAATCTGTCATTTCCTTCCGGACACACTGCATTTGCTTTCGCTGCTGCCCAGTTTATGTACCAAGAATATAAAGACACTAATTTCTGGCTGGGAGTTTCCGGTTATTCTCTGGCGGTATTCACAGGTGTTTACAGGATGCTGAACGACAAGCATTGGTTCAGTGATGTGGTTGCAGGTGCAGGAATCGGGATTTTATCTACGGAAGCTTCTTATTGGTTATATCCTAAAATCAATCATCTGTTATCCGGAAAAAATAAAACTTCTTCTACGATAATCATGCCTTTCTACCAGAACAAAACAGCGGGAATAGGATTGGTAAAAAATTTCTAAACAATATTGGCAAAATACTTGCTTATAAAACTTTAAGTAGGGGGATGCTTCGTTGGTCTTCCTACTTTTTTTGCATACATTTGGAAACAAAAAACCCTAAAACATTCTAAACAAATGAATTAGGGTTTTATTGTGAGGTGCCTAGCGGATTCGAACCGCTGTAGATGGTGTTGCAGACCACTGCCTAGCCACTCGGCCAAAGCACCGTTTTATTGGTTTGCAAATTTAGTGTTTTTTTTCAAATTTCAAATCTTAATCTTCTTTTTTATTCGAAAATTTAGATGATCTAAATTTGAAATCAGAAAAAACAGGTTTTTAAATGAAGCAATAAGTGGAATTTGGTCTAGATCAGAACTTAATAACATCATCAATTCAAAAAGGATTTCTAAATTCTGTTTTGAAATTTTTCATATTTGTGATATGCATAATATGACAGCAATAGGCCTAAGATATCTGCAACGGCGTCTAAAACCTCCAAAGACCTTCCCCATTTCATAACATCCTGCAAGATCTCGGTAAGAAGTCCATAAGAGACCAATATGAGCAAGAAAAATAAAAGGCTTGCTCTGGGAAAGCGCAGCCGGAAGAAAAATCCCAGAAGAAAAAATATCGAGAAGTGAATAAGCTTATCTATATGTCTGAACATAAAAGAATATTCTTTGTTCTCAATACCCGGACGTAATAGCATATAAGTAAGAAATGCCCAATAAATGGGCAATATGATCTTACTATATTTCTTTAACAGATTATCCAACAACCTCTTGATATTGTTCTGCAGATAATAGTGCCGACAAATCCGCTGAGTCTGCCACCTTTAACTTGATGATCCATCCTTTCCCATAAGGATCTGTGTTCAGCAGCTCCGGTTGGTCTTCCAGATCTGCATTAATTTCCAAAACTGTTCCGGCTACCGGAAGGTAAAGATCAGAAACTGTCTTGACAGCTTCTACACTTCCGAATACGTCGCCTTCGTTCAGATCTTCATCAACGGTATCAACATCTACGAAAACGATGTCTCCCAATTCTCCCTGGGCATAATCTGTAATCCCGATCGTTGCGATATCGCCTTCTACTTTGATCCACTCGTGATCTTTGGTGTACTTTAGTTCTGCTGGTGTGTTCATTTTTATTGATTAGGTTTTCGCAAATTTAATTATATAATTAGGATATGACAATAGAATCAAAATAAATTACAAAAAAAGAGCGAACTGTTCGTTCACTCTTTTTTATATAAAAATCAAGATTCTTAATTTAATTTCCAGCTCCACCGAATGTCAATGTAGCTGTTATACCTGCTCTAAGTGTAGATAATGGGAACGCAGTGGATATCTTGTACTTGGTCATCATCTGATCATAGAAGAATTTCAGGTTCAGATTCTGTGACATGTTATAGTCCGCAGATAACTTGAGGCTGAATATCTTTTGTCCACCTGTTACCTGAGAATCATCTATCAAGATATTTGTGATCGTTGTCTTACTATCTCTGATCGACAGATCGGCTCTCATATTAAGGTCGCTTTTGATATCTCTTGCCCTACCTTTATAATTAAGGCGGATCTTAAGATCTTTTAAAATGTATCCGTAACCAACTACAAACTCATTTCCTAATTCCTCAGTAAGTGTGGTATTTACCAACCCTAATAAGTAAGTTCTATCTCGGTTGTAATTGAAACGGAACTGCATGTTATTTCTCATCGTTACATCAAACCCGATCAATGGGGAGAATGCCTCTACATAACCTACTTGTGTAAATGTATAAGGATTATATCTGTTTCCATTAGAATCGTAAGCTGTTTCAGGATCCCTAAGGTCTCTATTAAAATAATCCACACTGGATTGTATCCCGGACATTGTTGATGTAGAAACATAAGAATGAGAGATATCAAACTTAGAAAATTTGCTATTGATGATCGGCAGGTTTCTAAGTCCTGAATAAACCAATTTCCAGTTTGGCAAAGGTATTCCTGCTTTTGTAGGGTTGCCTATTTTCTTAGGCGATTTACCTTCTATAGCCGCTTGGAATGCCGGAATCAAAATATAAGCATTACTTCTGGAATATCCGGCCACATAACCTTCAGCATCCCTTATTCCGTCATATTGTTGAGAGATTGCCAGCGCGTTGTCTTTGATGGATTGGTAAATTGCAGCCCCATCTTTGAAAGCAGTATTGAACGTCCATGCTGTATTAGAATAAGTGATCATCTCCGTTCCGAAAGCATCTCTATACCCTAGATAATTTCCATCTACAATGTTGAATCCATTCTGAATATAATTCCTATTGTAAGTCTGCAAGACATTGAAATCTATTCTCAGATCGTTGGCCGGCATCACTTGTAGATTACCCGTGAATGACCTGGTATTCAGTTCTGAGTAAGCATCCGTCATCAATGTGGAATTTGACATCCAGCCATTCTCTATAACCGTTCTTCTGATATCTGCCTGAGACCCTAATAAGAATCCGATCGTAGGTCCTCCCAATGTCTGGCCATAACCATAGAAATTAGGTGCAGACAAAAGTCCCGGCAATACTGTTCCGTTGTTCTCTGTATAATTAAAATCCAGTTGTTTGAAAGATGTCAACGCATAAGCGATCGCCTGAATCGGAGTCAGTTTATTCTTGAATTTATAATTCTTGAACTTGAACCTGCTATTCTTCTTGGTAAATGCCTGATTGTAAACATTCCCCAAAGAATCTATCTCCTGACGGCGTTTTTGCATCGTCTGGTTGAGCTTCTTAAAGTAATTGAACTTACTGAAGAACTTAGGTATATCAAATGTAGAAGTTGCAATAATAGCATTCGTATTCTGAGACAAGTTTCCTAGGTTCTCAATACCTCCTTCTTCATTCACAAAGTTTCTAACCGCAGTTGATCTTGCAGACCAGTTATACTGGAATTGGTAGCTCAATTCTGCATTCACGAAATCCAGATATGGGAAATATTCGAAAGGTAATCTGTAATTAAGCTGCACTCTGTGATTATACAACACAGGTCGCCCGGCTCTGAACGGATTTTCAAAAATCGAACGATTATCCATCTCATTCACATCGATATTGTCATTCAATGTTCTGGTTTCAGAATTGATCTCCAGTTTCAAGGATTTTGTAAAGTTGAAACCTAAGTTATATTGCCATCCGAAGTAGAAGGTCCTGTTCTTGATAGCCTCAAAACTTTCTCCAGTATTTCCGGAAAGTAGTGCATCCACATTCCTATATTCTAACTCGTTATAATTTCTGTCCAAAATAGTTCTGAAGGATAATCTTGTAGGAACCGGATTGAAATTGAACTCCTTGATCCATCTCAGATACTTGTAAGATTTAGCAGTATCACTGATCATCTTGTTGAATGGCTTCAGAACATATGGTTTGAAGGTATAATTATACTCCAAAGTCCCTTTCAGATATTGCTTATAATTACGGACCGTATAAATATCGCGATAGAAATCATCGTTATAGATAGCGGTCAGGTTCAAGTTTTCTACATCATAGAACTTCGCTTTCTTATCAGGATTCATTCTTTCCTTTCTCATGTTCACAACACCGATACTTCTCTGTTGTGTATATGTACGAACCACTTTTTTCAGCTCTGCCTCGTTAGGCGCTTTTTTAAGCTCAACATCATTGTCCAGTGGGTTATATTTCGGATCTGTGATGGTTTGTGTGTAGGAATAGTTCAAAGGAATCTTCATACCCGCTTTTTCCGGTAAGAACTTATCTACATTGACAGTTGTATTGATACTAAAGGCAGAATTCTCATCCTGTGACCTTTCTGAAGGTTTTGAATCAATTGCGCCGAAGCCGATAGACGCATAAGAAGCATTGGCATTGACCATTGCAAAGTCTCCAAGATTAAAGTTCAGACTTGCATTAGCAGCATAACCACCTTTGTTCTCTATCTCGGAAAGACGAATCTCATTGACCCAAAGAATTAGATCTTTGGCAGTACCACTGTTATTCCTTACCCCAATCATTATCGTCGTTACATTACCGATGCTTGGACGACCTTTTACATAGATTTTTTTGTTGGTATCATCCACATATTCAAAAATATATCTATCACTTATTTTCACGCCAGAATTTTCAGCCCTCATAAGTTCATCTCTCTTGAGTTTTGCATTGACAAAGTTCTCTATTTCTAGATCAACGGTGTTAGCATCCGGCCAAATATCCAAAGGCGAAGTTGCATTTTGTGCAGTTCTAGTCAAGGATGATTCATACTCATAATAGTTATCCGTAGCATCGCTTCCGAAACGGATAAAGAATTTCGCATCAGGATCCAATGTATTAGAGTTTGCCGTACTGGAATTGGTTCTATCTTCCGCATGTACAAACAATGCCAACTTCTTGTAACGACGCATATCCAGACTTGTATTCTTGAAAACACCTCTCGCTTCGTTTTTCAGACTAGTTGCCTTCATATAAAGAGAAGACTCGTTCTGTCTTTGTGCACCAGCATTTCCGCTCAATACTTGTCTATCGATTCCCGGAGGCAAAACATAAGGAGGAGTACCTAAAGCATTTTCTTCCAAGTTCACACTTCCAACATCAAAATTAGCATTCTGATCCAAAGCTCCAGCGTTCCCTTCATTTTGATCACTCACATTTGTACTAGAAATCAGGTTGGTATATTTTCTCCAATCTGATCTCACAAGATCGAAAGAACCGAATCTAAGTGTAGATGTCTGCTCGAATCCCTTCAGCATCATCCTTGCAAATCTTACATTATTAAGGACAGATTCATCTGAATCTGTAACTGTTTTGTCATAATCTGCAACGGGAATCCTGAACAGGTACCATTTTACTTTACCTGCCTGTCCGTTCTCAAACTTAACATCCACTTCTTTTACATCCACTATCTTGTTCTGACCCAAAACCATTTGTGCCGGAGAAAGGTCGATCGTATATTGGTTGTAATTTTCTGTCTGATCCAAGTTGTAGTCTCTGTTAAGATCTTCTGCATCGGGCGTCTGCGTTGCTACTTCCAGAGTATTGGCTGCAGAGTTACCTTCCGGTCCACGGAAATATTTATAACGCTCTGTCAACGAAGAAGCCAGATCACCTTGGAATCTATCCGACATATAGAATACAAAGTTATCAGAAGCCGGATCTAGTTCATTGGTTACAGGATTCACAAAATCAACTCCGAATTTTTCTTGTTCCTGAACTCCGTTCAGACCGTCATAACCAAGATCCTGTTGTGTTCTCTCATCTCCTTCTGTAGAGAAAGCATAAAGAATAGGAAGCTGATTAGGCTGTGTACCCCATTTTGTAGAAGTTGTAGTGGATGCGGTGCTTGTTGTCGGCAATCCGTTCTCGTATTGCAATCTTCCGTCTTTTAAGACATCTTCTGAAACGTTCCCTAATTGCAACAACAGTTTTGGATCTCCCGAGATATTGCCATCTGCATTAGGGTCTTGTAACCAAAATTCTACATAATCAATATTGGATGTCACGAAGTTGGTAACAGAAATTGGTCTCATAAGTCCTGCCCATCTTTGTGATGGCAATTCGGCACTTGTGTTCAAATTATATGGGCCTCTTTGCTCTGGGTAATAAGTGATATCGAATGTATTGAGAAGCGTCTGTTCCCCTGCAACATAATCTCTATTATTATAGATCTCCTGCATCTGTACCCTTCTTGATGAAAAATTGGATAGAGTCTGCGCATTGATTCCATTTGGTGCTCTTCCTCCCACTCCGTAGAATCTAGGATCAATAGTGTACCAAGATAATAGCCCCCTACCATCGCCTGACCTCAGATCATCATTATTCACCGTTTGAGGGAAAACAGGATCATTGATATTTTTTTCAGGACGAGATGCCAAACTCCACATTGCAGGTTCTTTCAATGAGATCTTGGAAGTGGTCTGCTCAAAATCATCAATATAAGACTGGTCATTGATTCCTTTGCTTTGTCCAGGAATCAAATATGCTCCCTCTGCTTTGAAATTCAGATTGGAAGGTGCTTCCGTATTGATAAAAGGAATCTTATCTGTTAACCTTGTCAAGAACGGCAGCTCATTATTGTACATCATATTGAAGCCAGCCATTGTATTACTCACGGCTTCCTGTCCATAATTCACTTTTTGAGTGAGTGGCCTTTCTGTATAATTAACGACAGTTGCGCCCAATGTAAAATGCTCATTGAATTTCCTTTCGAGGTTCAAGCCCCAGAAACTTTTTCTTTGAGTGTTGAAGGTCAATTGATTTTCAAGAGAAATGTTGATCGCCTGCCCGGACTGCTTAACCGTTTCATTGATAATATTGACTGTTCCCAGCATATAATCTACGGTATAATCCACACCTTCCACAAGCTGGGTTCCATTGGCCGTTACTTTTACAGACCCTTGGGGAACGTTGATCGCACCAAGAGAAATACCTTGTCCCTGAGTTCCTTTGTAACGTCCTTCTATGGTATATCGTTGTGATAGGCTGCTCTGCTTTGCTGTTTCCTTTAGCTTAGAATACAGATCACTATAGACATAATTTTTTGTATTGTCGCTTTTTAATATTTTTTCCAGATAGCTACCGAAAGGCTGAACCTTTGTAAAAATAACTTTTCCATTTTCTGCATCTACAGTAGTACCATTCACGAAGTCAAATATACCGTCTCCTGTGACACCGTCTTTATTGGTTTGTAAATCATTATTGGCATTCAGTCTATCCCAATTGAATACTCTCAAAAGATTTTCTTGATCAAATTTTGTATAGCCATCGTTATAGGTAGCACCAGCCAAATAATTAACCTTACCTGCAGAAACCGGATCTTTGAAATAGACATTCAGTAGGAAATCCTGGGAGTTAAGCTGACTGGAATTAAGAGAATAAATATTCTTCATCATCAGCTGCCACATAGGTGAAGTTGGCTTTACAGCAATATTGGATTTTAATAATTTCGTAAGGAGTACCGCGTTTTCTTCGGAGAATTCCCCTACTTTATAGACTGTACTTCCCCCATTGATCGTATAGGAGAATGACACCGCCAAGAATTGATTGTCATTTAATCTCTGGTTTAAGGAGATATATCCTAATTGTGGATTGAATTTATATTCAGAAGATGTCAACCTTCTTGCTTTTGCATTGGTAATGAAATGTTCCCCAGAAGTATAAGGCTCATTGCTACCTTGAGAATTCGGAAAAGACCTCCCATTCAAAGTATTATATGCAGCAGTCACTTCTCTTGTTGTCCCTAATGCAGAGGTTATCTGGCTGTATAGATTCCCATTGGTATTACTTGGAGCAACTCCATCCTGATCCCCAAGATCTCTAAGCCCGACAATTGGTTTCTGGGTTTCCAGATTTGCCCCACCTTGATCTAACATCCAAACTTCCAATCTTGTGATAGAAATTTTAGAATTGACCAACGGGTAATTTAGAAGTGCATCATCATAGCTATCAAGGAAATATTTATCCAGGAAGTAATGTTGATTATCTTCATAATCATAAGCATTGACCTTAAAGGTACTCATCGTTCCACCACCTTGCGCTACAATAGTTTTAGCCTCACCCTGTTGTTGTGAAAACACCAAAGTCCCCGTTGTTTTACCCAACTGGAACTCGGTCTTAAGTCCAAATAAAGATTGTGAACCCCTGATCAAACTTGTAGAAAGCGGCATACTGATGTTACCAACCTCTACTCTTTTGATGATCTTATCTTCCGGGTCCTGTCCTTTTTCATTCAGACCTTTGGATTGGAGGTCTTTCCATGAACCTTTTGCCTGCCAGACCATATTCATACGATTCTCAAAAGCGAATCCACTTTGTGTATCGTAATTGGCTTTCAGCTGAAGGTTTTCTCCTACTTTTCCGGTAATTCCTAATTGAATCCTTTGTTGGATATTAATGGCAAAGCTAGTTCTGTTCTGAGGGAGGATCAGTGGATTATCTATCTTTTGGTAAAGTCCACCCAGATCGAATGAAGCATAACCTTGGGGAATCAATTCTATCTTGTTCCCACCAAAGATGTTCTCAAACATTTTACTTTTGATGGTAACAGCAGGTATCAGTCCTTTCTTTTTGGCATCCGTCTGATCTTTTCTTTTGGAAAGATCATTAAGCAAAGATTTTTCTTCATAATAAGAACGAAGATTGTTCTGCATGGTGTAGTTTTTGTACTCTTCGAACGTCATGGCGATAGGCGCACCTACAATTGTATTCCCCACTTTAGGATACAAATAGTACATACCTGTCCCAATGTCGTAGAAGGCATCGTAACGAATGGGGTCTGCAAGACTGAAATCCTGTCGCCCGGTTATAAGACTATCTGCCGGTTTTTCCTGTGCAAAAATGTTGGTAAAACCTACAAAAATTAAAAATAAAAAGGTTAATTTATTAAGGTAGATATTTTTCTTCACTTATATTTTTTTTAAGAAACTGATGATACTGAGCCATCAATTGTTAAATGTTCTTTAAAATCTCTTTCACTAATTCTTCCACCGAAACATTCGGGTTTTGCTTGAGAATCCTGTCCGCGATCTTCTCACTCATTCTCTTGGCGATACCCAAAACTTCTAATGCAGATAACGCCTCATTCTTGATTTTATTGTTTGCAAAATCAGAAAGTTTTTCCTCGGAATTACCGAAGTGTCCTACCTTATCCCGCAAATCCACAATAATTCTTTCTGCGGTCTTAGCCCCTATTCCTTTTACCTTTTGAATAAGACCACTGTTGCCAGAAAGTATTGCGCTTGAAGCATCGGAGAGACTGAGCGAAGATAATAATATTAGCGCAGAAACCGGCCCGACTCCGTTAACACTTATTAACAGGTTGAACATTTCTTTCTCTTCTTTGGTATAGAAACCAAAAAGCAGGTGCGCGTCTTCACGAATGATCTGTTGAATGTATAATAGGACATCGGAGTTTAGTTTCAGGTTTTGAGATGTTTGCAGACTGATTCCGACATAATATCCAACTCCGTTAACATCAATCACAGCAAATGTGGGCGTTAACTCCTGAACAACTCCTTTTAGCGAATAAATCATCGAATTAATAAAAATTAGGGTTTTGCGAAGATATAAATTAACTTAAAAACAAAAGCCATTTTAATTTCTTAAAATGACTTTAAATGAATATTTTAAAATAAAACTTTACTTTTTATCTTTCGTTTGTGCATCCAAAACTGCAATTGTTGCAAGATTTACAATTTCGTCTACACTGGAACGCATTTGTAAAACGTGAACCGGTTGATCAAGTCCCATTAAGATTGGTCCAATGGTTTGAGCCGCTTTCATTCCTCTGATAATTTTATAAGATAGATTTGCACTTTCAAGATTTGGAAAGACCAAAACATTAGCCGGATTGGTCCCTAATTTTGAGAAAGGATAATCTGCCAAATGATCACTATTCAAAGCAAAATCCGGCTGGATCTCTCCATCAACAATCATCTTCGGATATTTCTCGTGAAGAATTTTCACAGCTGCTGCCACTTTTTTGGAAGTATCTGCTTTTGCCGAGAAATTTTCAAATCCCAGCATTGCAACTCTTGGTTCTATAGCAAAAGACCTAACTGTAAATTCTGCCATTCTTGCAATCTCTACCAGATCTTCTGTGGTTGGATTTTTGTTGATGGAAGTGTCTGCAAAGAACAATGGCTTCTTCTCTGTCAAAATCATCATCATCGCTGCAACCTTGTTTACGCCTGGTTTCTTAGGAACGATTTCCAAAATAGGCTTCAGAACGGACGAATAACTTTTGGAAAACCCAACGATCAAAGCATCTGTATCGCCATGCTCTAACATCAATGGTCCAAAATAATCACGCTGTCTCACATATCGTTTTGCTTTATATTCGTTGATTCCTTTTCTGTTGCGCTTGTCCCAAAGTGTTTTTCTATATTTTTTTCTCGTTTCCTTGTTTTCATCATCATTCGGGTCGATGATGGGGATATCCAGCGTAATTCCAAATTCTTCCATTCTTTCTTTGATGAGCCTTTTACTTCCCAACAAACTCGGATAGGCAATTCCTTCTTCTTGTAGGATCTGCGCTGCTTTCAGAATGTTGTATTCTTCACCATTGCCAAGCGTTACCCTTTTTGGATTCGCTTTTGCACGGTTTTGCATCATTCTTACAAGTTTCTCATCTCTTCCCATTCTGTCGAGAAGCTGATTCTCATAAGCTTCGAAATCTTCAATTGGTTTTCTGGCAATCCCACTTTCCATAGCTGCTTTTGCAACCGCAATAGAAACTTTGGTGATCAATCTGTTATCAAATGGTTTTGGGATAAAATATTCTTTCCCGAAAGTTATATTGGTTACATTATAAGCCAGTTTTACCATTTCCGGAACCGGTTCTTTTGCAATTTCTGCCAATGCATGGACCGCAGCCAGCTTCATCGCCTCGTTGATCCCGGTTGCCTGAACATCCAATGCTCCTCTGAATATATACGGAAAACCTAGGACATTATTTACCTGATTAGGATAATCGCTTCTTCCCGTTGCCATCATCACATCCTGTCTTGTCGCCAATGCCAGATCATAACTGATTTCCGGGTCCGGATTTGCCAAAGCAAAAACGATTGGATTTTCCTTCATTGAAAGTAACATCTCGGCAGACATCACATTTCCTTTTGACAAACCGATGAAAACATCAGAACCTTTGACAGCATCTTCCAATGTATCGATATCGGTTTGAGCAATGAAGTCCAATTTCTCCGGCGTCAGGTTTTCTCTTCTTTGATTGATGACCCCTTTGCTGTCACACATCAAAATATTTTTTGGATCAAGGCCAAGCGAAATGTATAATTTAGCACAAGCAACCGCCGCTGCCCCAGCGCCATTGATCACCATTTTCACTTCCCCGATTTTCTTTCCTGCGATCTCCAAAGCATTGATTAGAGCTGCTGCAGAAATAATAGCTGTTCCGTGCTGGTCATCGTGCATCAGTGGAATGTCCAATTCCTCTTTCAGTCTTTGTTCGATGTAGAAAGCTTCGGGTGCTTTGATATCTTCCAAGTTGATTCCACCGAAAGTTGGTGCAATGGCCTTTACCGTTTCGATGAATTTGTCCGGGTCTTTTTCGTTGATCTCAATATCAAAAACATTGATCCCAGCAAAAATCTTGAAAAGTAAACCTTTTCCTTCCATTACAGGTTTTGAAGCTTCGGGACCGATGTCTCCTAAACCTAAAACTGCTGTTCCGTTGGAGATCACGGCAACCAAATTTCCTTTGGATGTATACTCGTAAACACTTTGCGGATCATCGTGGATAGCCATACATGGCACAGCAACACCTGGCGAATAGGCTAAAGATAAATCTCTCTGCGATGAATGCGGTTTGGAAGGTATAACTTCAATCTTACCTTTCGGTTCCTGACGGTGATAATCTAAAGCGGCTTTATCAAAAGCGTTTTGGTCTCTTGAATTTTTTGACATTGTTGATTTACTTTTGTTGTGCATCTATATATTATTATAGAGTCACGGGTTTTTATTTATCTGCGTAAGGGCGGAGGGCATTGTTGGAGCTCCTCGCCAAAGGCGGAGAGCGACTGCCCGAAGACCGACCCGCTTGTTTTTGTGGCTGATTCAGCCAGGAAAAACAAAGGGATACGCCCCAATTATTATTGCAAAGTTAAAGCTTTGGAATGATATAGTCACGATGATAATTGACCAGACTTTCTATCGGGCGCTGAACAACGGTTCCGATCTTGAAGTGAAAATCTGAAGCCGCGGCTCTTAAAGAATCCTCAAAAAAGTAGGCAATCGAGCCAATAAAATTGATTTCGCTTTCCCGGCATTCGTCGTACGGCATGACCTGAAACTCAAGGAAGTTCCTGAGTTCTTTGTAAATGAAATTCTGAAAATAGGGATGCGTTTTTCTGTCCACAATGAACCTCGTGAAGTCTGCCATGTAGGCATTCGCTCTTGGATTGTGATACATGTTTTTGAGCAGATCGTCAATATTCAACTGATAAATCTCAGTAAATTGCTGATGCAGGTCAGGCGGTAATTTCTTCATAAAATAATGACGGACCAATTGTTTCCCGAGTGCACTTCCACTTCCTTCGTCGCCTATAAGAAATCCCAAAGAAGGTAATTCTGTTTTGACATTTTCGCCATCGAAATAGCAAGCGTTGGAACCTGTTCCAAGAATGCAGACAATTGCCGGAACACCTCTGTAAGCTGCATAAGCCGCCGCCAAAAGATCTTCTTTTACCCGGATCTGTGCATTGTTGAAAACTTTTTGAATTTCTCTTTCTACAATCAATCTATTTTCTGGAGTTCCACAGCCCGAACCGTAAAAGAAAATGTTTTCCAGATAGTCTTTGAATTTGATAAGTGCCTGATTTTTTTCTATTTCAACCGTGATCAGTTCTGGTTTTATGATATTGGGATTGAACCCAACGGTTTCGGTTTTCAATACTTCTGTACCGTCGTTTTCCAGAATAACCCAATCGCATTTGGTAGAACCGCCGTCAACAATGGCAATCATATAATATATTATTTAGAATGCTAAAATAATATTTTTTCGGGGAGAATGGATGAGAATTTGTTATTGTTTATCCTCTATAAGCCAATCCTGAATCTCATCTTCAAGGTAAGAAGTCTGCAATTTGATAGCGTTGATGAAATCGTCGGGAATGCTTTCTGTGTTCTCGCTGCTTTCCAAATCCCATAGTTCATCGGACATCAATTCGTATTCTGAATAGATCCTTTTGAATCTGGAACTGCTTTTTTCCAACTCCTCAATCTTTTTTTGCTGAGGCAGAAATTTTCTGTAAGGTCTGCTAGAATTTTTCATTTTTGTAATAATTATTTTGTGATTGTGGTGACTTGACAAATGATGAAAAAATTTCCTGACCAAACAATTTTTAGTCAGGACCGTATATCTCCATCCATTAACATTAAGACTTTCACAATTTATCGACTATATAATAATTAATCTTTCAGCCAAATCGCAAAATCCTTAACACTTAATAAAAGTAAAAATATTTTTGAGACAAAAAAATTATTTAACTATTATTTTAAAACATTTAACAAATCGTATAAATTTGCAGATGAAATGAAACAATTAATTCTCCGTCACAAGCAAGTTCTACTCTTCATCATCGCTGGTGGGCTAAGTGCGATTGTCGAAATCGGCAGCTTCAAAATACTGAGTGTTTACCTCCCGAAAGTCTTCTCCTGGGAATATAATCTCTCCGGAATTAAATATCCGTTTAGTAATATTTTGTCCACAAGCTGCGGAATCATCACAAACTATTTTCTGAGCATCTGGTTTGTATTTGAAAGGGGGAAACATTCCAAGAGGAAGGAATTCGCATACTTTATTTCTGTTTCTGTTGTCTCTACCTTCATCAGTTTGTTGCTTTTCCAGATTTTGTATCATTTCGTTTTCAAAGATGCCATCGATCTGGGTATCTATGTTCTTTCACAAGAAATGATGAGCAAGATCACTTCCATCATTATCGTGTCACTCCTTAATTATTCTATAAAGAAAAAAGTAATTTTTAACGGATAAAAAAACTATTTTTGATTTGAATTAAATTTTTACGAAATATTAATGAGAACAATTCTAGTGTATGCATGGCGATTTTGGATGGTAATTTTAGGAACCGTTCTTACATTAATCTTCTTTCTTCCCGTTTACATCTTATCTTTTCGAAAGGAGCATTACAAATATTGTTACTTTTTCATCCGTCTTTGGGCAATCGGGATGTTTTACGGAATGGGGTTTCGTTATAAAAAGATTCTCAGGACCACGAAAAAAATCGATAAAAACCAACCTTACGTTATAATCTCCAACCATACTTCCATTATGGATGTAATGCTACCATGCATTCTTTTCCCGGATCATCCGCTTTGTTATGTGGGGAAAAAAGAGATTGAAAAAATCCCGATCTTTGGAACAGTGTACAAGCGAGTTTGTGTGATGGTCGACAGGAATAGTGCCAGAAGCCGTGCCGATGTTTACCGAAGATGCGCTGAAAGAATGCAGGATGGTCAAAGTATCGTGATTTTTCCTGAAGGAGGCGTTCCTGATGATACGAGTATAATTCTGGACCAGTTTAAAGACGGCGCTTTTATTTTAGCAACCAAACATCAGTTCCCTATTGCCGTTTTCACTTTCCGAGGTTTGAAGGAAATGTTTCCTTTTGATAACAAAAAAGGCTATCCCGGCGTTGTCAAAGTTTTTTTCAATGATATTTTGGCGCCCGATGCCACACAAAAAGAACTGAAAGAAAAAGCATTTGAGGAAATCCAATTGTCTCTTATTGAGAAATTAAAATAATTATTCTACTAATAAGACTTTTTACTTACATTTGTTTTTAAATATTAACCTTAAATTAACAATAAATTAAATAATGGAGACACAAAAAACCAATTGGGCTCAGTTTATCCCGCTCGTAACCGTTTTTTTCTTCTGGGGATTTGTTGCTGCAAGTAACGATATCTTGATCCCGGTTTTCAAAAAAGCATTTGATTTGACACAAGGTCAAAGTCAGCTCGTATCTGTCGCTTTTTATATTGCCTATACTGTAGGCTCTATCATTTATATGCTGATCTCGTTGGCGATCCGTAAAGATCTAGTCAACAAAATAGGTTACAAAAACGGATTGGCGCTAGGTCTTGCTATTTCTGCACTAGGAACCTTATTATTCTACCCAGCGGCCAATCTTCAATCCTTTCCATTAATGTTATCCGGATTGTTTATTGTGGCTTTAGGATTTTCTTTACAGCAAACCGTTGCCAATCCATTAGCGATTGCATTAGGCCCCATAAAGACTGGTTCTCAAAGATTAACATTAGCTGGAGGAATCAACAACCTTGGAACGACCATCGGTCCATTAATTGTGAGTTTTGCCATCTTCGGCTCAGCCGCTTCTGAGAATACCAATATGAGTATCGAAAGTGTGAAAATTCCTTACCTCGTCTTAGGTGTAGCATTTTTAGCTGTTGCCATTTTGCTTAAATTGTCATCTTTACCAGAACATCCAGCAACAATAGAAGAAGCAGTTACAGAAGAAGGCGGCGCAAAGACGTCTGCTTTGAAATATCCTCAGTTGTTATTGGGGATGTTAGCGATTTTCATCTATGTTGGTGTAGAGGTTTCGACTGCGAGTAATCTTCCAGCTTATATGGAAACTATCGTGAATTCTCAAACAGGTGTTCTCTATACTCTGCAAGAGGTTTCTCCGTTCATTTCGCTTTATTGGGCAAGTTTGATGATTGGCCGCTGGACTGGAGCCGTTGAAGCTTTCACAGACAATATGAGCCTTCAAAAAATCTTACGTTTTGTTGCGCCATATTTAGCTTTCGGTCTTTTCCTTTTGGTAAATGCAGTTGCTAAACACGACCTTTCTCCTTTCTATATCTATGGATTGATCATTTTAGTATTAATTGGAGCTGATATGGCGAGCAAAGGGAATCCTGCAAGAATGTTACTTATATTCTCAGTGCTGGGAATCGTTGCGACAGTGATTGGAATGTTTACTGATGGAATCATCAGCATCTATGCCTTCACAAGTGTTGGCTTGTTCTGTAGCACGCTTTGGCCTTGTATCTTCACATTGGCCGTAAGTGGTTTAGGAAAACATACCAGTCAAGGAAGCAGCTTCCTGATCATGATGATCATGGGAGGCGGAATCGTAAGTTGGTTACAAGGAGTCGTTTCTGAAAGCATTGGTATCCAAAACAGCTATATTGTAGGAGTTTTATGTTTTGCTTATCTTGCATTCTATGCTTGGAGAGTCAGTGGAATACTAAGGAACCAAGGTATTAGTTTTGATAAAAAAATATCGGGTGGACACTAAAAAAAACATCTTTATCAAAAATAAACTTTGGGCAATCATTCTGGTTGCCCAATTTTTATTATTCTATATATTATCAAAGTCAGATTTTGCGATTAATTTCTTTTCAAATTTATTTGAATGGAAAAAGAATTTCCATGTCTCATTATTTTCAAAATCTGGGTTTTCTATTGGAGATATTATTTATACACTTGTTTTACTTTTTTTGATGCTCGATATCATCAATTTAATAAGAAATAAAAACAGTTTAACATTAAAGCGCATATTGATCTTCACCAACATTTTTTATTTTGTGTATCAATGCTTTTGGGGAATGCTCTATTTCCAGCCTCTGATCATCAAAAAACTTTCAGCAAAAGAGATAGAAATCAACGATTCAGATCTGAGAAATTTGGCAATCAAATACCTGAAGCTTTGTAAAGAGACAAGAGAAAAGGTTTCCGAAGATAAAAACGGTGTTTTTACAATCAATCATATCCAGAACCTAGAATACGAAATACTTTCTCAGCAAAATAAATTACCAAATTATATCAGCACAAAGAAGCCTGTCAGTATTCTATCCGTAAAAGCGAGTCTCTATGATAATTTTATGAATTATACCGGGATTTTGGGATACTATAATCCTTTCACAGCAGAATCGCAATTCAACCCGAATCTTCCTTCTACAAACACACCTTTTACATTAGCTCACGAAATGTCTCATCAGCTTGGATATGCAAGGGAGCAGGAAGCTAGTTTTATAGCTTATTTGTGTGCTAAAAACTCCAAAAACAAAGATCTGCAATACAGCGCACAATTATATGTTCTAAAGAGCCTGTTAGGAGCTCTGTCAAAAAATAGCGACAATAAAGATTTTGTTTTAAAATTAGTATCCCAATATTCTGAAAAAATGCAGAAGGATAGAAAAAATGAATTGGAATTCTATGAAAAGCATGAAGGCATCATTAGTGCCTTCTTTGGTCTTACAAATGATTTATTTTTGAAGTCAAATCAACAAGATGGGAGAATTACTTATTCTTACTTCATTAACCTTTTATTCACATATGAAACAAAAAAAGAATCGTACTAGGTACGATTCTAAAAACACAAATGATGAAAAAAAATTTATTGCTCCTGAGTGATTGTCTCAAAAGCGATGTAAAAGTACAACATTTGAATTTAACATCCAAATGTTTTTACAAATTTTATTTTACAAATAATAAAAATGCATTAATTATCAATTATTTAAATTTTAAAATAATTTATTTTTTTTGCTTCATAACGAAACAATAATAAAAAACGGCCATTCTATAAAAGCAAAAAACTCTTTTCAAAGTTTGAAAAGAGTTTTTTAGTAGCGAAGACGGGAATTGAACCCGTGACCTCAGGGTTATGAATCCTGCGCTCTAACCAACTGAGCTACCTCGCCATTTTTGTGGTGCAAATATAAGGATATTTTGCATTTCCACAAATTTTAATTCAATTTTAAATAATCAATCACATCCCCCACATGATTCGGTTTGCTAACGATTATATTATTGGCATCTAAAATAAAATAAGTTGGCGTTGCAACAATATTGTAAGTATCTCCATATGAGCTATACCAACCTCTTCCCTCAGAATCACTTACCCAAGGATACACGTTCGCTTTGCTTTTAAATTCGTTCAAATTGCTATCTAATGATAGCCCCACAATTTCTATATTTTGAGCCTTCATCTTGTCATATTTTTCCAAAAGTTTTGGTAATTCCGCTTCACAATGGGAACAAGTAGATGACCAGAAAACAACCACCTTTTTAGCCGCTTTTATATCATAGAGTGATTTAGCTTTTGTATGAACAGAGTTTACAAAAGTATTATTAGGGAATTTGGCACCAAGTTCAATATTCTTATTTGATTGAATTGTAGATGCAAGACGGTCATTGATGGTACATTTCAGATTATTAGCCTGTGTGAGGTATTTATCTTTTAGCTTATCCATATTATATGTACTGAAAATGTCAATCAGTTCGGAAAGGATAGTTTGCCCTCTAGGGGTTTCTAAGTTGACAGCTGCCAATAATTTGTCAACATTTCCCTCAACATTGGATTTGGAAACGTTAAGAAAGTTGATTAATGATGGTTTTAGAATTGTTGAAGTTTCCAGATATTCTCCTGATTTTGAATAGAAATCAATAAAATCTTCAGCTTTAAGCGATAGAGCTTTTTCCTGTACCGAGTATTTTTGATTATTATGATAGTATTCCAGGAAAGGGTGAGAATCATAAAGAGAAGCATTATTTTTAGAAAGGGAAATAATCTCAGACTCTAAAGATCTGTAAAAACTTTCATTTGGTTTGTAATAATCTTTGATCTGCACAAGTGCCGGCAAAATCAATTCTTGTTTTTTCTGAAGTTCAACTTCATTACTAAAAAGTTGATTTATTTTATCCTCAAAAACAACATCGGAAATCTTATTTTTAGAATCGAGTTCAATTTTAAACTTTATATCGGCATTCTCTGATACCATATTAACGGAAGAGTTGGATTTTTGAAAAAAAACCCTCATCATCCCGATATATTTTTTATCAACTTTGAAACTCGCCGTATTTCCCGCTATCTTACCTTTGGAATATAATATTTCTTTAGAGCCATTAAAACCATATAAATAGGCATCTGAATCAGACAAATAAGATGGGATATCCACTTTTACATTAAACTGAGCAAATATGTTTGCAGATAGCATAATACTACTCGTTATCAATAATTTTTTCATAATGTAAAAATAAAAAAAACTCACTTAATTAAGTGAGTTTTATATACTAAAAAAATTATTGTAATAATCTTTTTCTTGATTTTAAAGCAAACACCACAATCATTAAAATTGCTGCCAAAAACAAAATAAAAGTATAACCATCGATAGGAGAAGCAGGATATGCTCCAATACCACCAGATTCTGGATTTTCCGGAGGTGGCGGTACAGATTGCGCAAAGCTTAGCATACTTATCAATATAAATATTAAGCTATACGCTTTTTTAAATAATGAATCCATCATATAATCTTGTGTTTAATTTAGAATTTTTTTGATTACAACTTCTCCGTTTTCAGAAACAGCCTTAATAACAAAAGTAGATTTTGCTTGATAATTAAGAGGCACTACATAATCATAGCTTGTTGAAATATTCTGTTGCTTATTAAGCAATTGACCTGCCGAAGAATAAACCTCAACTGTGGCATTCTTCCAATCTTTAGCAAATCTAACGACCCATTGAGCATCTTTTTTAGCAATAATAGTTTGTGAACCGGCAAAAACATCCGTACCCAAAGTTGCATTTGATGGTTTTTCATAATACAAACCTAGAGTTTGAGCACCATTCATAGAAGGAAGACTTCCACCATCTACAATTTTTATAATTTGATTCTGGGCATCTTTAATATAGAAACTATTTCCATTAGACAGTCCATCCTCAACTCTCTCTCCCTTTTCATACAATTCAAACTTTAATTGATAAGGCTGATCCGTATAATTTATATAAAGAGGAATTTCTTTTGTCTTAAAAGTGATCTCATTTGCTTCATTGATATACAATTTATCAGTATAAGTAGCATCTTCACCACCAGCTAATTTTTCCTCTTTTGTATAGATTTTCTTATTATCACTATATGCCTGCAAAGTTGTAGCCGTAGGACTGTAGCCTGTGAAAGCAGAAGGAGATACTGCATAGTAAGTCCTATCCAACTCTAATCCATCCAAGTCATACATTATAACTGCTACTTGTTTTACAATCTTATCCGAAGGTATATCATCTACAGTCTCCGACGTTTTAGCGGCAGTAACAGAATAATCAATTCCATCAGCTCTAGATGTCTGTTTGAAACGTCTTGTCTTTGTCAAATTCAAAGTCTGTGCAGCATTCGAACTCATTTTAACCATAAAAGCCCCCATAGGTTTTATAATCAATTTATTCGCTCCAACATCTCCCGCTTGAAAAGCTCCGCCAGAAACTTTCACAACCATAGTTGTACCTGGATAAAGGGTTCCATTCTGAGCGGTCCAGTTTAGATTATTATCTCCATAATAAGCTACACCTTCCAGATTGGATATGAAATTATCATCACTACCTGTTTCAGAATCTATGCCAATATATTTGAGATCAATATTGGTAAGAAAGGGATTTGCTAATTGATAAAGATTTTTAGCATAATCAGCAGGCCAACTAGTCCCTCTGACCCTAAAAGGATCATCCAGATATGAGTAATATTTCTCGCCAAAAGTATTGGAAGCATTACCATTTGTTCCAAAACTACCGCTATAGCCTCCAGACAATGCAAAATTCACATTATTAACCCCACTAGCTATAACATCAGAGGCCGGTGTTCCTTTGAAAATCTTTTTCTCTGTTTTAGGAAATTCCCAGAAATAAGTGGCATCCGACTTTCTCCTAGGCAGGATATAATAAGTCATTGGACTAATGAAGGAAAGATTTGGATTACCATTTGCATAATAAGCCGTACCTCCATAGGCTATCTGATCAAAACGTGCTCTTGCATTGTTCCACCAAAAAGTAGAACTAGGGTTGAAACGTCCGGAAGAATTATTCGCAATGTTTGTAACATTGAGATTTCCCTCTCCAAAAACGCTTACAAGCTCTTGGATGCTAAAGTTATAAAATGGCAGTCCTATCTGTTGAGAACCTGTGCTTCCGTTCTGATAATCGGCAAGATACTCTTTATTAACCTTACCAGATATCTGTCCTTGCGGAATCCCGGTGATATACAACTGTCCATAACTGGATGTGGTCGCAAGTTTCAGGTTAAAATTAGATGTTGTTGCAAGACTTAATAAATCTGAAGAAACGCCATTTACCATGACATTACCGGAGTTATCAACAATAGCAGTCCCCTCCGTCTGTAATCCGCCTCCATTATATAATAATGTTTGGGGTTGTATCGTTACATGCGCAGCATTGCCCACATAGGTAAGCACTTGGGAAGAAGCAACAATATAAAAAAATATTGATTGCGTAATAAATAATTTTTTAATCATTGTGTGTCTAAGTTTTATTTGTGTGTTTGTCTGGCAAAGATATTAATTTTTTAATTACTTGAAAATAATATCTTCATATTTAAACAATTTATAATATAGAATCTATTTTAACATGCTGTTCATTTTCGATATTGAACATATAATCTTCTAAAATTTTCTCAGTCGTCCCTCTTAGTCCCCTCGCTCCAAGCCCTTTATTCATAGTATCTTCCACAATTTCATCAATTGCCTGCTCACTGAATTCGAGAGTGACATTGTCCATTTTGAATAATTCTGTAAATTGATTGACAATAGAATTTTTTGGTTCCTTCATAATCCTCACAAGTGTCTCTTTTGTCAATTTTTCGAGATAAGTGATGATAGGAAATCTTCCCAAAAGCTCCGGAATCAATCCAAAACTCTTCAAATCTATCGCATTGATCTGACTAAGGATATAATCTTCCTCTTCCACCTTGTTCAATTTCTCAGCAGAAAAACCGATAGCCTGCTTATTAAGTCTTCTTTCAATGATCTCCTTCATCCCGTCAAAAGCACCGCCGGCAATGAACAGAATATTTTGCGTATTGACCTGGATATATTTCTGGTCCGGATGTTTACGCCCTCCCTGAGGCGGTACATTTACTATACTGCCTTCCAAAAGTTTCAAAAGACCTTGCTGAACTCCTTCCCCCGAAACATCTCTAGTAATACTGGGATTATCAGATTTTCTGGCAATTTTATCGATCTCATCTATGAAAACAATACCTTTTTCTGCTTTTTCCACATCGTAATCTGCAACCATCAGCAATCTTGAAAGTATACTTTCCACATCTTCTCCCACATAGCCAGCCTCCGTCAGAATTGTAGCATCTACGATACAGAAAGGAACATTCAATTGTTTTGCAATTGTTTTTGCCAATAAGGTTTTCCCTGTTCCTGTCTCACCGATCATGATGATGTTTGACTTTTCTATTTCTACTTCACGGTTCTCATTTTGCGCATGCAATAACCTTTTATAATGATTGTAAACCGCAATCGACAATTGTTTCTTAGCCTGGTCCTGTCCTATTACATATTCATCCAGGAAAGTTTTTATTTCTCTAGGTTTTTTTAGTTCATCAAGAGATGTGGCAATAGACGATTCCGGAGTTTTATTCACACTATCTTTTACAATAGCATGTGCCTGTTCTATACAATTTTCACATATGAAGCCATTTTGCCCGGAAATCAGAATTTGTACCTCATTCTTTTTTCTCCCACAAAATGAACATTGATTTGGATTCATAGATCTTTATAATTCTTATAATTAAAAAAAGAAGCCTGAAACTTCTTTTTATGCATTTATTATGGATTGCTGAATTTCTTTATACTCTTGCGGCGAAAATATCAACCTGACATTCTTAAAGTTAAGGTCATCCATACTGTTAAGTGGTATCAGATGGATATGAGCATGCGGAACCTCCAAGCCTACAACAGCTACTCCTACTCTTTTGCAAGGAATAGCTTTTTTGATCTGTTTGGCAATATCCTGAGTGAAAGCCCAAAGATCTCTATAATCCTCCGAATCTAGATCGAAGATCAGGTCTGTTTCCTTTTTAGGAACCACCAAGGTATGACCTTTCACCAACGGCATTGCGTCCAAAAAAGCAATATGCTTATCGTCTTCTGCAATTTTGTAGCTAGTGATCTCTCCGCTAATGATCTTTGAAAATATACTGCTCATAATATTAATATTGATTTTGATTTTCAGCAATTATTAAACCAAATGATGATTTACTTTTACAATGAAATCTCTAAAACCTCAAACGAAAGTTTATTACCATTTGGCAAAACAATATCAGCTGTTTCCCCAACAACCTTGCCCAAAAGCCCTTTAGCAATAGGCGTATTCACAGAGATCTTTCCGGTTTTGATATCACTCTCGTTGTCCGGTACCAAAGTGAATTTCTGTTCACCTTTCGTAGCGTTATTTTTAAGTCTCACAGTTGTAAGGATAGATACTTTGCTCAGATCCAATTGTGCAACATCAATAATTTTTGAGCTGGCAATAATGTCCTTCAGCTTGGAAATTCTCATCTCCAACATTCCCTGAGCTTCTTTTGCGGCATCATATTCTGCATTTTCAGAAAGATCACCCTTATCTCTTGCTTCAGCAATTTGCTGTGTTATTTTTGGTCTTTCGTTGGTCTCTAATTGTTCCAGTTCGGCTTTCATTTTGTCCAAACCTTCTTTGGTCACGTAGTTCATAACAATAAAATTTATCGTTTGTATAAAAAAATAATCCGACCTTTGCCGGATACTATTTTGTCTCGAATTGAGTTTACAAATATATAATTTATTTTGAAATGAAAACCAAAAAAATAGCATTACTATTTACATTATTTTTGATAATCAGTTCTTTAAGCATCATAAATTCTTGCAGGGAAAGGGATGACACAGTTAGTTGTTTTCCAGATTCCGTAATTTCCGTACAATTGAATCTAAGCTTGCCCCAATATTATGAATTACAAACTGTAGGAGGTTGGATCTATATAGCCGAACAGCAATCAGGCACTCGGGGATTGATTGTGGTAAGAACAACCAGTGGGTTCAAGGTATATGATAGAAATGCACCCCATCTTTGTCCTGACGCCGACACGACTTTGGAAGTTAAAAACGGAACCGCAGTTTATTGCCCAAAAGATGGTGCGGAATGGATATTGATCACAGGACAACCTTCTAAAGTAGCCAAGACAGCTCCTAAAACCTATGGATATAATTACGCGAACAATATCCTTTCTATTTACAATTAACAAATGAGAGTAGTAATACAACGCGTTTCCGAAGCGAGCGTAAAAGTTGACAAAGAAATTGTAGGAAAAATAGGGAAAGGATTGATGTTATTGATCGGTGTTGATGAAACCGACGGACGATCTGATGCAGATTGGCTCGTAAAAAAGATTCTCGATGTAAGGGTTTTTTCTGATGATGAAGGAAAAATGAACCATTCTGTGAAAGACATCAATGGTGAAATACTTTGCATCAGCCAGTTTACTTTGATCTCTGATTATAAAAAAGGCAATCGTCCGTCTTATATAAAAGCTGCGAGACCGGATAAAGCCATTCCGTTATTTCAATATTTCAAAGATGAGATTAAAAAATCCGGTCTGAAAACAGAAAGCGGAATTTTCGGGGCAGATATGAAAGTTTCATTAATTAATGACGGACCGGTCACATTGGTTTTTGACAGCAAGACCAAATTATAAAGGAGCGAAAAATTCGCTCCTTTACTTTAATCAACCTCATATTCAAGTTTTATGGTAATGCTGGCTTCCTTTTCTTTGGAAGTAGTATTGTAAGTTCCGCCATAGGAATAATCTTCGTTGGAGTTTGGAGCTGTGATCTGGATGACGCCCATTGTCGCTTTTTTCAGATTCCCCAGACTGCTTCCTGCATTTTCTGCAATTTTTTCAGCTCTTTCCTTCGCATCCTTAGTTGCATCAGCTATCATCTGTTGTTTGACCTCTGCCAGTTTTGTATAAAAGTATTGTGGAGAAGAAGATGTGAATTCGATGCCACGATTGATGATCTCCGTAATATTCCTGGAGATATTCTCGATTTTTGAAACCTCTTTTGACTGGATAGAAACACTTTGGGTCAAATTATATCCAGAAAATTCTCCTTGTTGATAATTGCCGTTGGAATCTGTAAAATTTCTAAACTGTTTCTGAATATCCACAGCAGAGAAAACCATTTCATTTTGTTTCACACCTTTTGACACCAGATAATCCGAAATCACTTTTCTGTCAACAGCCAATCCGTCATAAGCTGATTTGAGGTCAAAATCATTTTTGGAAAAACTCCCGGACCAGGTGATTAGATCAGAAGTAAAAGTTTTGGAACCAAGTCCTGTGACAGAAACGGTATTTTCCGCCCTGTTCCTGTTCTTGATGGCGCCGCCCAATAAGGCTGCAGCGATAATAAAACCTAAGGCAGCAATACTTACTGCGATATAATTCTTCATAAAATTTTGTATTTGAGTTCTTTGCATCAAACTTGATACCAAATTTTAAGATTTTGTTAACATTATTATAAACTCTTCGAAGAGCCTCAGAGTGACAACTTTAGCATTTTTTGTCTATTTTGGACATTGTCAGGCTGAGGCTCTCGAAGCCATTCAATTATATAATTTCCTTTTCAAATTCCAAGCTTACACCTTTCATTTCGCCTGGCATCGGCGGAACTGTTTTGGTCAATTTGATCCTGACGAAATTGATTTGAGGAAATGCGTTTTCAATTTTATTGATGATTCTCCCAATAGCATGTTCCAAAAGTTCGGAACGGATTGCCATTTCCTGATGAATGATCTCACTGACCTCGGCATAATTGATGGTGTCATCAAGATTGTCGGATTGCGATGCTTTTTCTAGATCAGCGTGCAGCTCTGCATTGATGATATAATTATTTCCAATCAAAGCTTCTTCTGGTAAAACACCGTGATAAGCATAGATTTTTATGTCTTCTAAAATGATTTTTGATTTCATCTAGCTTTTATATTGTTTTTATAAGTTTAGATGGAGTATAAATGTTTCATTCTTTAAAAATATAAAAAAATTTTGAACGCAAAGTCCGCAAAGATTTTTTACCGAAATAGAAAATATTTTAAGGTTCGCAAAAGCGCTTCGCTCAGAGAAGCAGCGAATTTAAACATAAAGTTTGTCATTCCGTAGGAATCTCGTTTAGATTCTTACGGAATGACAAATACCGTGGAAACTGTTGAAGGTTTCTTTCTTGTGCAGCTGCAATAGGGATAGTAGTGGAAGTTCTTTTTTGGAGCTTCGAGAGCCTCAGCCCGACAAATGTTGACGCAAAAAAAGATTGGTTTCGCAGAACCACTTCGTTAGGTTTGTAACGAATACCACGACCCGTGCGGCTGAAAAAGGTTGGCGAAGGTATTGCCAAATAGTTCCATGAAAAAACCTCATCTAAAAAGACGAGGTGTAATTTATTTGATGCTTTTGGAAAGTTCCAGCATGGCTTCGATCGGCTTGAGTGCTTTGAGACGAACTTCTTCATCCATTACGATTTCCGGAAGTTCGTACTTCATACACAGATAGAGTTTTTCCAAAGTATTTCTCTTCATAAAGAAACACTCTGAACAGTTGCAGCTCTCGTCGAAAACCAAAGCCGGAATCAATGATTTGTGCGGTGCACGTTTTCTCATCTCGTGAAGGATGCCTTCTTCTGTGGCGATGATGAACTCCTGACAATCGTCCTGCTCAACATAATTCAACAGTGCGGAAGTGGAACCGATGAAATGTGCCAGCTCCAGAACCGGTGTTTCGCTTTCCGGGTGTGCAATCAGTTTTGCATTGGGATGATCGGCCAACTGTTTTGCGATACGTTCCATAGAAAACGCCTCATGAACGATGCAGCTGCCGTCCCAAAGAATCATATCACGTCCCGTTTTTTTGCTGAGATATCTTCCCAAGTTTTTATCCGGTGCGAAGATGATCGGTCGGTCTTTTGGCAAAGCATTGATGATCTGTTCGGCATTGGAACTCGTCACAATAATATCGGAAGCGGCTTTGGTTTCTGCATTACAGTTGATATAAGTCGCCACCAGTGCATCGGGATATTGCTCACGCATCTTGTTGAGACCTTCCGCCGAACAGCCGTCTGCCAGAGAGCAGCCAGCCAAAGTATCGGGAAGAACCACTTTTTTGGTCGGGTTAAGGATCTTTGCTGCTTCCGCCATAAAGTGAACGCCGCAAAATGCAATCATATCAGCATCTGTTTCTTTAGCCTGTCTTGCCAACTGCAAAGAATCGCCAAGAAAATCGGCGATATCCTGAATCGGTCCCGGCTGATAATAATGCGCCAGAATCACGGCATTTTTTTCTTTTTTAAGGTCTAAAATTGCTTTTACAAGATCATCTCCTGTCGGAATCGCAAACTCCTTGAGGTCAAGAAAGCCTTTGACAGGCATATTATTTATTGCGATGTCTAATGTATTATCCATTGTGTGTTTCAGATTTTAATTATTGATAAAGTTATTGATAATTTCCTCGACTTCGGCCTTTGCTTTGTTCAAATCTGTATTAACAATGATTTTATCGAAATGTTTTTGGTAGGTCATTTCTTCGCCTGCTTTTTCGACTCTGGTTTTGATGGTTTCTGCGCAGTCGGTATTTCTTTTTATCAATCTTTGTTCCAACTCGGCGATGCTTGGAGGCATTACGAAAATCGACAGTGCTTTGTCTCCGAAAATCTCTTTCAGTCGGATTCCGCCTTTGACATCGACATCGAAAATCACGACTTTTCCTTCCTTCCAGATTCTTTCGACTTCGGATTTGAGAGTTCCGTAATATTTATCGGTATAAACTTCTTCGAACTCTACAAATTCGTCTTTCGAGATTTTGGTTCTGAATTCTTCCGGTGTTAAAAAATAATAATCTACTGCGTGTTTTTCTTCGCCTCTTGGTTGTCTTGTGGTAGCAGAAATTGAAAAACTGAGTTGCGGAACCACAGAAAGCCCATGTTTTACCAATGTTGTTTTTCCACTTCCGGACGGCGCGGAGAATATGATAACTTTTTCTTTCAAAATTTGATTTTTAAAATTCTATGTTAAATTCTTTTCTGATATACTTTAAAATATCGACAAAACTTTTGAGTTCATCAATCCCTGGGTAATGTTTTAGATAAGACTCGGGATTACTGTAATCAAACTCGTTTTTTTGTTTACCTGCTTGATATTTTACTAAATATCCTGTTCCATCCAAGATTGACGTTATCTGTTGTTGAAATACAAATTCATTTTCATCTTCATCAAAAACAACTTTTTTGTTACTTGTTTTTTTATATTCAAAAGTTTCTTCTTTTGGTAAATAATTTATATTTCTTGCTTGAAAATTTACAAAGATTTCTTCTATAGATTTGTCAGGCTTAAGAACAGTTAATTTAGGAGCGATCCTTTCAAATTCATCGTTACTAATTTTTTTTGGTAAAAACCATTGAATCAACTCCGCTTTCCAGATTTTATTTTCTTGATAAATCCTAAAAATATTTCCAATATTGGTAATCCCTCTGTCTTTGTAAATTCTGATTTCAGTTTCCTTCAATTCGGAAGAAATATTGGCAAATACATCTACATTTTGCGATTTTAAAATCGCAAATAAAAACAGAAAAAAAAATTTAAGTGAAAATTGCATACAAATGTATCGCTCCTACGGAGCTTTCTTACGTCTGGTTATCTTTTCTACAAATATTTCGCTTCTACGAAGCTTCCTTATTTGATTCTTTTGACTTTTATCTTGTTTTTTCTACAAAACATTCAGTGTTTGCTCCTTGATTTTTTCCAGATCATCCTTCATCTCGACCACCAATTTCTGAATCTCAGAATGATTGGCTTTTGAACCCAAAGTATTGATCTCCCTTCCCATTTCCTGCGCAATGAAACCCAATTTCTTTCCATTGAAATCTTCGTTTCTCATTACTTCGAGATAATATTTGATGTGTTGGGAAAGACGAACTTTTTCTTCCGAGATATCCAGTTTCTCAACAAAATAAACCATCTCCTGATAATATCTTGTTTCATCGATATTCTCAAAATTCTTAAGCGCGGTCTGGTAACGTTCTTTAATCGGCTGAATTCTTTCCTCCTCATATTGAGCTACCTGACCTAGATTATATTCGATATTCTGGACGATCTTCTCAATCTCAACAGCGAGATTAGCACCTTCTGTCTGTCTGAACTCGATAAATTTTGATATTGAATTTTCTACGGTTTCCAGAAGTGCCTTCCATTCGTCTTCTTCCAGATCGGAGTTTTTAGTAGAAAGCGCATCCGGCATTCTCACAGCCATCTTCAGCAGTTCAAATTCAGGAGCATCGGAGCCTACATCTCTCAATTGGTCCATATAATTTTTGACAACATCCTGATTGATCTTTACATCGTTATTATCCTCAAGACTTTCGCAGTTGATATAACAATCTACTTTTCCTCGGAGTATCTTGTCATTCAATAATTTTCTGATATCAAATTCCTTCTCTTTGTATCTCAACGGAATTTTAACATTAAGGTCAAAGTTCTTGCTGTTCAAAGACTTGATATCAATTGTGATTTTTTTCCCTTCATAAACAGTTTCGGCACGGCCAAAACCTGTCATAGATAATATCATACGTTCTATATAAGTATGCAAAGATAATTAAAAAACCATTGGTATAATCGGGGTGACTTTCATCTTGTTTTTATAAAAAATAAATCAAATATATCCCAAATGGGAATTACATTCTCAATATAAGGACCGGTTCCGGGCAAAAACAAAGTTTGAAACTTATCATCAATAAATAATATTAAAAGTTTTAGGGCTATAAGATAATTTTATTTTCATAGAAATCCTTACTTTTGCCACATATGAAAAGATGGTATCTCTACCCTTTTTCCTTGGGTTATCATTTGGGAACTTCTATTAGAAACCGAATGTATGATTGGGGAATTTTTTCTTCTTCGAAATTCAGAACGCCGATAATCGGGGTCGGGAACCTGTCTGTCGGAGGCAGTGGAAAATCTCCCATGGTCATGTATCTGGCAGAATATCTATCCAAATATTACAGAACAGGCGTACTCTCCCGAGGATACGGAAGGATTACGAAAGGATATGGCATTGTAAACTACGAAAGCAACTATAAACTCGTTGGTGATGAGCCAATGCAGTTATTTGAACGTTTCCGGAACCGATTCGTAATCGGAGTTTGTGAAGATCGTGTCTTTGGTGCAAAGAAGATCATTTCTGATATGGATCTTGAGGTTCTGATCTTAGACGACAGCTATCAACATCGGGCGATAAAACCTGGAATGAATCTTCTTTTGACGGATTACAACGACCCTTATTTCAAAGATTTTATTTTACCGGCGGGTGATCTTCGTGAGAGCAGAAACGGCATGCATCGTGCGAACATCATTATGGTCACAAAATGCCCGGATGATCTTACAGAGGAGAAAAAACAATATTATATCTCCAGAATCAGACCTCAGCATTATCAGAAAGTATTCTTCTCTGCGATTGCTTATGATGAGAACATTCTTGGAATTGATAAAATGATGCCTGTAAAAAATCTGGATTATTATGATGTCTTGCTGATCACGGGAATTGCAAATCCTTCACAATTATTGAAAGAGATCTCCAAATACAACAAGAAGATCAAACATCTGCAATATAAGGACCACCATAATTTTACGGATGATGATATCAAAAAAATATCTGCAGAATATAAAAAACTGGGCGAGTATAAAGTTATTTTGACAACCGAAAAAGATTACGTTCGCCTAAAGACATTTGATTACCTTCGGGACAAAATCTATTATTGGCCAATCAACGTAGAGATTGACAAGAGAGAAGATTTCAACAAAATCATTCAGAATTATGTTAGAAAAGTTTAAAGAAACAGCTGAGTTCATTAAGAATATCATTGGAGAAACACCTGATTTTGCAATTGTTTTAGGTTCTGGTCTTGGAAAACTCCAGAATGAGGTTGATGCTATTCATACTTTAGATTACAAGGACATTCCTAATTTTCCTCAGACCACAGTGGTCGGTCATGGTGGAAAATTAATATATGGAATCCTCGAGGGTAAAAAAGTTCTGATGATGAGCGGACGTTTTCATTATTATGAAGGTCATTCTATCGAAACGGTCACTTTTCCTTTTAGAGTTTTTCATTTGTTAGGAATTAGAAACTTGATCCTATCCAATGCTGCCGGTGGAGTCAATCCAAATTTCAAAGTCGCTGATATTATGATTCTGACCGATCACATCAATATGATGCCGGAACACCCGTTGAGAGGAAGAAATATCGACGAATTAGGGCCTCGTTTCGTGGATATGAGCGAACCTTACAACCGTAAAATGATCACACTCGCGAAAACCATTGCGGCTCAAGAAAATATTGATTTAAAAGAAGGCGTTTACGTTGCTTTGACAGGACCAACATTTGAAACACCTGCAGAATACGGAATGGTAAGAGCAATCGGAGGTGATGCTGTCGGGATGAGCACTGTTCCTGAAGTAATTGTAGCAAAACATCAGGGAATGGATTGTTTTTGTCTTTCGATCATCACAGACCTGGGAGGGCCGGAAATATCCTTCGCCGTTTCTCATGAAGAAGTTCTTGAAGCAGCGAATAAAGCAATGCCGAATGTGATCAAGGTCGTAAAAGGACTCATAAAAAATTACAATTAAATATAAAATTAAAAACCTCAGAAATTCTGAGGTTTTTTGTTAGTTCTTAATTAATTTTTCGTAGCTCTTCAAACCGTCTGTACTTTCAAATTCTATGAAATAAACACCTTTCGTTAACTGAGAAACATCCAGACTTACTACAGATTTTTGAGATAAAACCTGTTTCCCTGTAGAATCATAAATTTTAAGCGAACTGATTTTATCAGCATTGGTAAAATTCAGGATATCTTTTACAGGATTAGGATAAACACCTATTTTTTTCGCTGAAGCATTGGCTTCATCAACAGCCAAAGAAGGAGCTAATGTCAAAGTAGCATAATCTCTGTTTCCGCCACCGTGGTTCGCTAAGTTCAAAGCGCTTCCCTTTGCATAAAAGACAGGAAGAGTTCCGGCTGAATTTGTAAAAGCAAAATCTCCGCTTCCGCCGGCAAGCGTCCTTCTTACTACCAAAGTTCTCGTACCAGCAGAAACAGTATTGGAAAGTTCCGTCCAATTTTGTGCAGCATCTGCGGAAGGAGTTACGCCAACACCGTTGAAAGTGTAGTCTCTGTTTGCAGTACTGTTATAAATGAATCCGTCAGCACCGGCTTTCATTCCCTCATCACTAAAACCAATTCCCAGCCAACTCGTACTGCTCCCCGTCAGAGTCATTGTAACATCGGTAGCGTCTACATCGATTTTAACGCTCATAGACGTTGTTGGCAGACTGACAGTGCCGGTAGAAAACTGAGAAGAAACCATTCCGCTGATAAAAAGCGGAATACATAAAAGTAGATTTTTTTTTGTCATATATTAAAATTTTAGAAGATTGATCATATCATTATTATTAGACTTTATCGCATACTCAAACGCAGAGATGCCCATAGAATCTTTTATTGTTTTATCAGCTTTGTTGTCGAGAAGAATTTTTGCAAGTTCAATGTTCCCTCTTTTTACAGCCCACATCAATGCAGTATTTCCATTGGAATCCGGAAGATTGGGGTCTGCTTTTTTGGACAGGATTTTTTCTACAAGCTCCTTGTTATAATTAATACACAATGAAGACAGTGCTGTTCCTTCGGGACTTACATAATTCAAATCTTTTACATTATCAATCAGATATTTTGCCACTTCTGTATTACCTCTGTAACAAGCCAAGATCAGCGGGGTAAAACCTCTTTCATTTTTAGAATTAATGACATCAGGATTTTGACTCACCAAAGTTTTCATTTCGTCAAGGGTTCCGCTCCGGGCAATATCAAAAACATTTTTAGTTTGTGAAAAACCCAGGCCAAAAGCCATTAATAAGAGAATTATCGTAACGTATTTTTTCATTATTTCTGGAGTAAAAAGTTATAATTGACATTCACATTTTCAGCGACCTTCGCAGCTACCATTTTTGGGATTTTCACTTTATAATCTGCAGTTTTGGCAACAAATTTCCCCTGAACAACAATTTTATTATCTTTCAGATAAACATTAGCGGTTGATTGAACCGCGTTGTCAACACCATGAAAATTCAATGTTCCGGAAATGGTATAAGCTTTTGGTTTGGCTGACAAATCGTTTTTATCAAAGTTCAAAATCTTACCTTTGAAACTTGTCTTGGGATACTTGGCAGATTCTGCATAGTTTTCATTGAAATGTTCCTGCATCAGGCTGGATTTAAAAGTAAATCCATTGACCATTGCAAGCGAGGCAATATCTCCGGTATCAGCATTCAGTATTGCTGTCGAATTGTTATTCTCGGCATATACATCTTCAAACAACGGAACCGAAGCTTCAAAAGTGATCTTCCCTGTTTTGGTGGAATATTTTTGAGCAAAAGCAAAATTCGTTGTTAGAATCAAACCCGTTAAAAAAACTAAAACTTTCATTTTTTCTTTATTTATTAATTAGTTTTCAAGCAAACCATCTGCTTTCCATTTGATGATTATATTGATATTATCCTGGGATAATGTTCCGCCTTGAGGCATTTTCAAAGGGTCGCCATTGGCTCTCTGGATTCTATCCAGAATATTGTCAATCGAATTTTTCACTGCCGTGTAATCCGTCAGCGGGAAATAAGGATTAGAACCCGTCGGCGAGTGGCAAACGACACAATTATTATCAATGATCGTCTTTACATTTTTGTTGTAGGTAACGGTTTCTGTAATTGGCTTGACATCAGAAATCTCTTCATAAGTTTTTGTATCACAACCTATTAATATCATAAAACCCAAAACCGGAATGAATAATTTTATTGTACTTTTCATAATCAGCATTTAAAAAACTCTGTAAAGATTAAATCCAAAGAAGAAATGTCCTTTCGCCCAATCACCTGTCGCATTGCTTATGTAACCAGTTTCTGTATTGGCCTGGGAATTACTGAAGACCAACTGGAAAACGTGTCCGCCTGTATCGATATCCATTCCTACAGATAAAGGATTTTTGTAGAAATTCTTATTCTCGAAGTTGTAGAAATATTCTGCGTTGATAGAAACCCTTTTCGAAATTTTGTATCGTCCTCCCAGACCTGTAGAGAAGAGATCTTTACTGTCAATTGTCGGTTCTATCAGATTTCTATGAATATAACTGGGCGTTAACTGCAAAGTCAGATTTTCTGTGAATCTTCTGGAAATCAATAATTGTGACAAGTAGGAAAATCTATCTGAAAAATCGAGTTTTGGAAAATTATCTTTTTTAAGTTCTGAATTGATGTCCAAAACATTGTAACCGACAATATCAAACGGCGATTCCTTTTCTTGTTTGAAAAGTCTGTACTTTGCACCAAACTCGTAGGTTTTTTGATAGGTATGTCTGGCAAAGTTCAATGACATCCAGTCCGTAAGACCATAAACCACTCCAAGTTTTGTAGTAGCATTATCAAGCCCGAAGAAATTCTTGAACCCATCACTTACATCTCCGAACCTGTGAGAAATATCCAGATAAAATTCTTTTTTTGAAGGTAACTTTGTGGATTGTGCCGTAACAACCTGCAATGCTTTGAAGCTGGGAGAATAAGGCTCTTCCGTTTTTACAGTATCGATTTCTTTCAACAGATCGTCCTGCGCATAAGATAAAATCAGAATGAATAAAGAGATAAATGATAGAAGTTTTGACATATAAACCTTTTTGTTCAAAATTATGATGTATGTACATAAAAAAACGGTGACTAAAGTCACCGCTTTTCAATTATTTCTATTCCTAATGGGCTTTGTGTAATCAATCCCTCTTTTTCAAATTTTTTCAGAATGCGGCTGACCACTTCTCTCGCAGTTCCCAATTCATCAGCGATCTTCTTATGTGAGACCTTTACAACATCTGCCCCACTTCTTCTGATTCTTTCGTGGAGATATTCTAAAACCCGGTGGTCCAACTTCTGGAAAACAATCTTGTTGATTGTTTCCATCATAAATTTATACCTCGAATCATATTCCAGAAAAAACATTTGATTCAATTGAGGATAGGTTTGAAGCCAATTCAGGAATTGAGGAACGGGAAGCAATAGAATTTCAGATTTTTCTTCTGAGATGGCATATATTCTACTCACTTTATCCGTAAAAATTGTGGAGAACGTCATTATACAACTTTCTCCTGGCGATATATAATAATAGACCAGCTCTTTTCCGTCATTCAAATTATACACTTTTACAGAACCTTTTATAAGTATGGGAATAAATTTCACCTTATCACCTTCGGCAATCAATTCCTGTTTGGCATTGACCGAGGTAAAAATCCCGTGCTCTTTGAGTTCCTGATAAAAACCTTCATCAAATTTTTCAAATTTCCTTTTGATGAAATCCGAGTTTCCCATTAATAACTTTTATTCAAAATTAAATATATTTTAACAATTCCAATGAAATTCAAAAAGATTTTCACAATATTTTAAGGATTAAACATTTTCTCTCAATAAACATTTCCCAAAATATACAAATTGGGTATTATTCCTTAACTTCGTTTCATACAAATTAAAAAAAATGAAGAGGATACTAGTTTACATCTTATTATTTGTTTTTCAATTGGGATTTACGCAGGAAGTTCCAAAAGTCCTGAAAACCAAATTTTCCAAAGCAGCTTTAGCACAAAAATTACAGGACGAAAATGGAAAAGAAACTTCCATAAAAGATATTCTGGACCAGCACAAAGGTAAAGTTTTAGTGCTGGATTTCTGGGCCGGTTGGTGCAAAGATTGTCTGAAAGCATTTCCAAAGGCAAAAGAATTAGAAGCACAAAATCCAAATATCGACTTTGTATTCCTTTCACTGGAACGCTCAAAAGAAGGTTTTGATAAAAGTCTTGATAAATTTGAAATGAAGGACAAAGAGAATTATTGGTTTGCATCGGGATGGAAGAATGATTTCAACAATTATGTTGACCTCAACTGGATCCCGAGATATATTGTGGTGGACCAAAAGTCGGATATTGCAAAATATTATGCGATTTCTCCGGATGATCCCGAAATACAATCAACAATCGACAAGCTTACAAAATAACAATATTACAATCCCGAAAATTTTTGGGATTTTTTTTTGCATAAATTTGTTCGATGCAATCGCAACGCAAAATAATCCACGTAGACATGGACGCTTTTTATGCTTCCGTGGAGCAGCTCGACAATCCGGGCTTGCGAGGGAAACCTATTGCAGTTGGTGGAGGTCATCGTGGTGTGGTTGCTGCAGCAAGTTATGAGGCTAGAAAATTTGGAGTAAGGTCAGCGATGCCCAGTAAAACGGCAAAAGAAAAATGTCCGCACCTCATCTTTGTAAGACCAAGATTCCAGCGATACAAAGAAATCTCTAGCAAAATCAGGAACATCTTTCATGATTATACTGATTTGGTGGAACCACTTTCTCTGGACGAGGCTTATCTGGATGTTACAGAAAATAAAAAAGGAATCGAATCAGCCAACGACATTGCCAAAGAAATAAGAAAACGGATTTTTGAAGAAACTGGACTGACGGCTTCTGCGGGAATTTCTGTCAATAAATTCCTGGCGAAAGTAGCTTCCGACATCAATAAACCCAACGGACAGAAAACCATTCATCCAACAAAGATCAATGAGTTTTTGGAAAATCTTCCAATTGAGAAATTCTATGGTGTAGGAAAAGTGACAGCTAATAGAATGCACACACTTCACATCTTCAAAGGTGCCGATTTGAAAGCCAAATCTCTGGATGAACTGGAAAAGCTTTTCGGAAAATCCGGGAGATATTATTACAATGTCGTTCGAGGAATTCATAATGGGGAGGTAAAACCAAACCGAATCCAGAAGAGTGTGGCTGTTGAACGAACTTTTTGGGATGACATCAATGAGGATGAACAGATTGATGAAAAACTGAAATCTCTAAGTCTGGAACTGGAAGAACGTCTCGGAAGAAGAGAGATCCAAGGTAAAACCCTGACTCTGAAAATCAAATACAAAGATTTTTCGCTTTACACGAGAAGCAAAACTCAGGAATTGTATTTTGAAAATTCGGAGAAATTCTACAAAACCGCTAAACAGCTGTGGGAACTCAGACCTTTTGATAAAGCGATTCGTTTACTCGGCTTATCATTGTCCAACCTTAATACGGAAGAGAAAAAACAAGTGTCTGTTCAGTTAAAAATCCCTTTCGAGGAGTTTGACAATGATTAACTCGAATGATCTATACTCATCAATGAGTCTTTTTGATTCATCATCGAGTCTATTTGCCTGGAATTTGAGCCTTTTAGACCGGAAACCATCCTTTTTGGCTGAATAATCATATTTTTTGGTTCTTGATTAAGCCTTTTAGGTTGAAAATCCTCCCTTTTAGCAAAGTTCCTGAGCCTTTTAGCGTGGAAAACGAACCTTTTTGCCTTGTTTTAATTCTTTTTACTTTGCTCTTAAACCTTTCCAAAACTCGTTGGCTTGATATTTTCATAGTTTGAAACATCAAATCAAAATCAACTGAAAAAATCTACAATATGAACGGAACTATGATTCAATTTTTCCATTGGTACACCGATGGAGATTCCTTTCTTTGGAAACACGTCAAAGAATCCGCTGATTATCTTTCTGAACTGGGAATTACCGCAGCTTGGCTTCCACCAGCTTACAAATCCACCAATGGTGGTTATGGTGTCGGATATGGTGCTTACGACCTTTTCGACTTAGGAGAATTTGACCAAAAAGGAACTGTTCCTACAAAATACGGAACGAAAGAAGACTATCTCAAAGCTATTAAATCTCTGAAAGAAAAAAACATCCAAACAATTGTAGATGTGGTACTGAATCATAAAGCCGGAGGCGATGAATTGGAAAAATTCAATGCCATAAAAGTGGATGAGGAAGACCGCAACAAAGACATTTCCGATGTAATGGAAATTCAATCTTACACCAAGTTCACGTTTCCCGGAAGACAGAAAAAGTATTCGGATTTTGAATGGAATTTTACTTGTTTCACAGGAGTAGATTATGCAGAAGGGATGGAAAGCGCCATTTACAGAATCATCAATGAACACGGCGATGGCTGGGACGATATCATTGATGATGAAAAAGGAAATTATGATTTCCTGATGTACAACGACATCGAACATCGCAATCCCTTTGTGCGGGAAGAACTCAATCATTGGGGAAAATGGTATCACGACGAGACAGGCTTTGACGGGGTAAGACTGGATGCCGTGAAGCATATCTCACCAGATTTTTATAAGGAATGGCTCCATACGTTAAGAGCCAATACGGGGAAAAATATTTTCGCTGTTGGTGAATACTGGGCACCGGGATATCTTCATCTTTTGGAAGCTTACATAGATTCTACCGAAGGTTGTATGAGCCTTTTCGATTCCTCATTACAGAACAATCTTCATAATGCTTCCAAAAATCCGGATTACGATCTAAGAGAGATTTTCACAGAAACACTTGTCGCATCTCATCCGGACAAAGCAGTAACCGTAGTGGACAATCACGACACACAGCCGCTTCAGGCTTTGGAAGCTCCGGTTGAGACCTGGTTCAAACCGATCGCCTATGCTCTTATCTTATTAAGAAAAGATGGTTATCCCTGTATTTTTTATCCCGATCTATACGGAGCGAGTTACAAAGATCATGGAAAAGACGGCAATGAATATGAAATTTTCCTTGATAAAGTTGATGCGATCGAGCAGCTCATCCGAGCCAGAAAAGATTTTGCTTACGGTGAACAAAGAGACTATTTTGATGACGCACATTGTATTGGCTGGACCCGGGAAGGTGATGATGAACATCAAGGTTGTGCGGTTATTCTGAGCAACAAAGATGTGAATCAAAAATCAATGGAAATAGGAAAACGATATGCCGGAAAAACGTTTTATGATTTTACCGGACACTTGCAGGATAAAATTATGATTGATGAAAATGGCTGGGCAGATTTTCCCTGTCCTGCTGGAAATGTGAGTGTTTGGGTTGCGGAATAAAATATTTATATTTGAATCTATAACTAAAATGATAAAATGGAAGACCGAAACAAAACCCCAAAAGTAACCGGAATTGGTGGCATTTTCTTTTTTTCCGATGACCCGAAAGAAACCAGAGATTGGTATGCAAAGAATCTTGGCCTTGATACCACTGAGTGGGGATCAACTTTCGAATCAAGAAACATTAATGACCCTGACAAAATCAATTCTCTACAATGGAGTCCCTTCAAAACCGGAAGCAGCTATTTCTCTCCTTCGAAAAAGGAGTTCATGATCAATTACCGTGTTCAGAATATTGAAGGATTGGTGAAAAACCTAAAAGAAAATGACGTGACCGTTCTTGATGAAATCGAAAGTTCTGATTATGGGAAATTTGTTCACATCTTAGATCCAGACGGTAATAAAATAGAGCTTTGGGAGCCTTCTGAAAATAAATAAAATCTGCCTGTCTAATAAAAATGGACGAATTAGAATACAAACTTATCAAGCCAGACCCATTGCTGGCCGATTTTGTATATTGCTATTCATCGTTGGAAAACTTGTCCGACTTCAATGATGGTGTAATTATTCCGAATGGGAAAATTGACCTGCTCTTTTGTAAAACGACCGACAATCAATTCCAGATTATTTTAATGGGGTTGGAAACAGAACCGAAACCAATGCCCAAAAGAAAAATTGAAACTTTTTTCTCAATCAGTTTTAATCCTTTGGCTTTAGAATACATTCTTCATCAATCTATTGCTGAATTTGTGGATAGCGGGAAAGAATTACCTAATAATTTCTGGGACTTTAATATTAATGATCTAGATAATTTTGAATCGTTTTGTGAAAAAGCAGATCGGAAGGTCCAATCGCTTTTACCCAAAGAAATTGATGAACGGAAAAGAAAATTATTCAAGTTGATCTTTGAAACCAACGGAGAGATCAGCGTGAAAGAACTTTCTGAAAAAATCGTCTGGAACGAACGCCAAATCAATCGCTATTTCAATAAACAATTAGGAATTTCATTAAAGTATTACTGCAAAATCCTGCGTTTTCAGGCTTCGCTTCATCATATCAAAGACGGTAATCTTTTCCCTCAGCTTAATTTTACCGACCAATCTCATTTCATCAAAGAAATCAAAAAACTCTCCGGCGTTTCTCCCAAAGAATTGTTCAAAAATCAAAACGACCGTTTTTTACAATTTTTAGTTTATCACACCAAATAACTTTGCAGCATAAAATTTTAAAATTATGCTGATCAATAATAAATCAATCGCCATAGTCGGCGGTGGCCCGGGAGGACTGACTTTAGCAAGACTTTTACAATTAAAAGGGGCAGATGTGAAAGTTTACGAAAGGGATTTTGATAAAAATGCACGTGTTCAAGGTTCTCCTTTGGATCTACACGACAAATCTGGTCTGGCAGCCATTCGCAAAGCAGAATTATTGGAAGAATTCAAAAATAATTTTCTTCCCGGAGCTGACAAAAAACTCATAATGAATGAACAGGCTGAAATATTCTTCAGCGACCACGACACAAAAGTTGAGGAAAATTTCGGACACGAGTATTTTCGCCCAGAGATTGACCGTGGAACTTTAAGACAAATATTGCTTGAATCCATACAATCCGAAACCATAGTTTGGGATAGCCGTTTTGTTTCGATGGAAAAAGAAAATGAAGGTTGGAGATTGCATTTCAAGAACGGTTTATCAGCTTATGCAGATATCGTTATTGCATCTGATGGAGCAAACTCTAAAATCCGTCCTTACATTACGGATATCAAAGCTTTCTATTCCGGCGTAACAATGCTGGAAGGAAATATCTACAATGCAAAAGAAACCGCTCCGAATATCAATAATCTTTTGAAAGGCGGAAAAATAATGGCTTTCGGAAAGGAGAAAAATCTATTGATGGGACAAAAAGGAAATGGTGACATTGGTTTCTATGCAAGTTTCAAAGCAGATGAAAACTGGTCTTTGACCAATGGTCTGGATTATTTTAATAAAGAACAAGTTTTGGAATGGTTCAAAATCAATTATCCTGAATGGAATCATATCTGGTATGAATTGTTTGAAAACTCAGAAGTTCCTTTTATCCCAAGGCCTATCTATTGTATGCCTTTTGATCAGACTTGGGAAACCTTGCCAAATCTTACAATGATTGGTGATGCTGCTCACATAATGCCTCCGTTTGCAGGTGAAGGTGCAAATATGGCAATGCTGGATGCCTTAGAACTAAGTGAATGTCTGACATCTGAAAAATATAATTCTTTAACGGAAGCGATTTCGGTTTATGAAAAGAATATGCAGAAAAGAGCTTCAATCGCAGCCAAAGAATCTCTTGAAAATGGTGAACTGATGCATTCTGAAAATGCTTTGTCAACGATGCTGGAGTTTTTTAATGGACATTGATATAAAATAAAACCTCTCAAAATTTGAGAGGTTTTTTATTTCTTAAGAATAGATTTATTAATATCCAGCTCCTGCTTCACCTTCTCCAAGAAGTGCTTTCGCAGAAGACGTTCCAATTCTCCGGATTCCCATTGTAATCATTTTTTCTGCATCGGCAGGTGTTTTTACACCACCAGCAGCCTTGACAGGAAGTTGTCCTGCATTATCCAACATTATTTTTACACCTTCAAAAGTAGCTCCGTTTGGCTTCCCTCCTTCAGTTATATAAAAGCCGGTAGAAGATTTAACAAAGATCTTTGCGAAATCTTTCTCTTCAAAATTCTCTTGGGCCCATTTCCAGATATTGGCTGTCAAGTCAGCAATTTGAGAATCTGTAAGTGCCGCAATCTCGATGATCCATTTTACAGTCTTCCCAAAATCAAGACCTAATTTAGTCCCTTCAATGAATTCTTTTTCAACCAAAGCTAATTCTCCTTTTTTGTATGCTTCATAATTGATAACATAATCCAATTCATCTACACCATCCAAAATAGCTTGATTCGCTTCTTTCAATTTGTCTTCCAAGGAATATGTTCCTTCATGAAAACCGATAACCGTCCCTACTAAAACTGGAGAGTTTTTTGACAATAAATAATCTTTTATAAGCTTAACATAATTAGGACGGACCATTACTTCCTTGAAGTTGTAGGCAATGGCCTCATCTGTAAGTTTTCTTACTACCTCGAAAGTCTGTTCCTCTGTCAGTCCGGATTGTTCCGGAGTTTTCAGATATGTTGAGTCTAAGTATTGATTGATTTCCATAAATACAAAAATAACAAAAGGATACAAATATCTTGTACCCTTTCGTTGATTATATAATTTTTTTTAAACTTTTAATTGTCTGTTGATACTTTGCTCCAAAGAAAGAATCGTTTCTGTTCTGGTAACGCCCTTCAGCTTTTGGATCTTGTTGAGAATCTGCATCAGATGATCATTGTCTTTACAAAGAACCTTTAGAAAGATGGTATAATTTCCTGTTGTGTAATGTGCTTCTACTACCTCGTTCACTAAGTTAAGATTCTTGATCGCTTCTTGATAATGGCTGGGCTGATCCAGGAAAACCCCAATGTAAGAAACGACCTTGTAGCCGATTTTTCTTGGGTTAAGAAAAGAGATAGAATTCTCTATAACTCCAGCCTGTTCTAATTTTTTTATCCTCTGATGAACTGCAGTTGTAGAAATCCCAACATGTTTGGAAATATGTGCAAGAGAAGTTTTAGCATTATCCATTAACATATAAATAATCTCCTTATCAACTCCGTCTAGATGATAACCTGATTCAGATGCACTTTTCATAATTTATTGATGATTTTTTGATTGAAATTAAATTAATCGTAAACAAGCCTTACATTTAAATTAAGTGTCAAATATATTAGAATAATATCACATATCAATATTCAACATTCAATTAAAATAAATGTTTATTATTTTTTATTTAATTGTAAAAATATAGAAAATAACGTAAACTATAAAAATATATCACATTTTATTTTTCAATACGGCACAAAAACCAGCAATTATAATCACAAAAAAAAGAAACTTTAGCTTAACTTTTGGTTAAGATAAATTTCATATTGTGAAGAAAAAACATTTTCACAGCATCATCAACAAAAATACAAAACTTTAAATATCAGCATATTAAAAAACACAAAGACCAGAAAAACAAAAAACTTATCAAATCAAGAAAAAAGTCTATATTTAAAAACTTTATATATATAGACCTTATGAAAATTTTTTACAACCTGATCGCATTCTTTATTGCGATCTCAGCCTTTGCGCAGACACAGACGGTGACCTACTCCATCAGTCCGGCTGCTTTTAACGAAGACGAATCCATTACGATCACATTTAATGGAAATAGTATCAACGAGTCCACCTGGGGAGTCGCCAATAACGCATTGTACCTTTGGTCATGGTCATATGACAGCAACGATGCCAATAGCCAAGATTGTCCAACCAATGGAACCTGGGCTTCTTCCAACGAAGCTAACAAACTGACCTACAATTCCGGTAATGATACATACACCATTACCTTCGTTCCAAGAACTTTCTACAACAGAACAGGACTAGGAAGAATTGGTTTCCTTCTTAAAACAAAGACCGGAAACGGACAATCACAAGATATCTACTCAGAGGTTGGCAAATTCCAGTTTGTTAGTACAACCCCGAAAAACGGAACAGTTAATTTCAGTGCTTCCGGAAGCAACTATCCCATTTCTTACAGCACATCCTTGCCTGCAAATTATGTTGTAAAATCCAATGGAAACACTATTTATACAGCGAACAATGTATCATCAATGTTTACTGCTTACAATATTACGACAGACAATCAAATCGAGCTTACAGCAACAAGTGTAGCAGATGGGACCGTACTTACGTCAAAATTCAGCATCTCTCCAACCCCAAGTGTGCAGACGGCAGCAATGCCATCTTACATGAGACAAGGTATCAGCTATGACCCTAATGATGCTACAAAAGTAGGGTTGGCCATTTATGCTCCTTTCAAAAGTTATGTTCATGTTATTGGAAGTTTCAATAATTGGCAGGTCTCTTCCAATTATCTGATGAAAAGAGACACTAACAATTCCAACCTGTATTGGATAGAGATCACAGGACTTACACCTCAACAGGTTTACACTTTCCAATACAGAACAAGTGATGGTGTAAAAGTTGCAGATCCTTACTCAACATTGGTTCTATCTCCTGATGATGACCCTTGGATATCTTCTACGACCTATCCGGAGCTTCAAACTACAATGAAGTATCCTGCAGGGCAGCAATATGATGTTTCTGTAATTCAAACAGCTAAACCTGCTTACAACTGGGCAATTACCAACTTCCAAAAACCAGCAAAACAAAATCTTATTGTGTACGAAGCATTGGTAAGAGATTTCACAGCTCAGCAAAACTGGCAATCTTTAATTGACAAGATTCCTTACATCAAAGGATTGAATGTGAATGCAATTGAATTGATGCCAGTAATGGAGTTTGATGGAAACAATTCCTGGGGATATAATCCTGGATTCCATCTAGCACTGGATAAAGCTTACGGAACTCCAGAAAAATTCAAAGAATTTATCGACAAGTGTCACCAAAACGGGATTGCCGTAATACTAGATGTTGCTCTTAATCACGCAACAGGAAGATCTCCATTAGAAAGACTTTGGTCAACAAGCACAGACGGAAGTTACGGAGATGTGGCGTCCAACAACCCATATTTTAATCAGTTAGCAAAGCACGCTTACAGTGTATTCTACGATTTCAATCATTCAAAAGCTGAAACCAGATACTATGTGAATAGAGTTTTGGAACAATGGATCACTGAATATAAAATTGATGGGTTCCGTTGGGATTTAACAAAAGGATTTACTCAAAATTGTACCGCGTCTGACGAATCCTGCACAGGTTCTTACCAACAAGACAGAGTTGATGTTCTGAAATTATATTCGGATTATCAATGGTCATACGACCCGACTTCTTATATCATTTTTGAGCATCTTGGAGGTGACCAAGAAGAACAGCAATGGGCAAATTATAGAATCAATGAAGGGAAAGGTGTAATGATGTGGGATAATCTGACAGGACCTTTTGGTCAAAACACCATGGGCTATGACTCCAATAGCAACTTCAACAGAGCTGATTTTGAAAACCACGGATTTGCCGAAAGAAGAAATATGACTTATGGCGAAAGCCATGATGAAGAGCGCCTAATGTACAAAAACCTGACTTACGGAAACGGAAGCGTAAAAACCTTAGCAACGGCTTTAGAAAGACAAAAGGCATTTGGTGCCGTTTTCTTCACAGTTCCCGGCCCTAAAATGATTTGGCAGTTTGGCGAATTAGGCTACGAATTCAGCATCAACAGATGTGAGAACGGAACTATCAGCAACGATTGCAGAACTTCTCCGAAACCAGTTGCTTTCACATTAGGTTACGATACAGATGCAAGCAGAAAAGCTATCTATGATACCTGGGCAAAAATTTTACAGATCAGATTATCAAGTCAGGTTTTTGATACAACTACTTTCACAGTAGAATCAGGAAATCTTTTACCTAGGATTTTCGTTTGGAATGATGCCTTACCTTCAACTTCTTTGAAAAACGTAGTTGTGGTAGCCAACTTCACAACTTCTGCTCAAACTGTTACGCCCAGCTTCCCATATTCCGGAATTTGGTACAACTTGATGGATAATTCCTCCATGTCTGCAAATGCTTCTACAACAGTAGTTCTTCAGCCAGGAGAATTCAGAATTTTTGGTAACCAGACGGCTTTGGCAACTGACGAAACTAAAATCGATGCCAGCAAAACATCATTACAAATCGTTCAGAATCCTGCTACAGACGGATTATTGAAAATCAGATACAACAAAGCTAAAAATGGACAGATCAATATCTATGACCTCAACGGTAAACTGGTAAAATCTTTCGAACTGAAATCTGCTAAAGGAGACGAAACATTCTCTGTCAACGGAATCGGAACAGGAAATTACCTGGTTCAGTTGAAATCAGATGAAGGTTTGGCAGTTTCTAAACTGATCATCAAATAATACAAAATAAATTTTCAAATCAAATGAAATCGCCTCAGCTAGCTGAGGCGATTTTTGTTTACTATTTTTCAGAAAGTTCTTTCAGTTTTCCAAGACCTTCCGAGAATGATTTGTTCATCTGCCAGGTCATCATCGGTTTCATCGGTTTGAAAAGCGTTTCAATCTCATAATCAATATTCCAGGTCACTTTGGTTCCGGAGCCTTCTGTTGCAAGAAGCAGGTCAGAAGTCGCATTGTCATCCATTGGTTTGATAAAATGCATTTTTGTTGCCACCTTTACGTTTGGAACAATCGCTGTGATCTCCTGTTCACCTTCTCCCACATCATCATTACCTTTCCAATGGTAGCCGTCGCCCACTTCACCAGTCGTTCCTTTGTAAGTTACAACCAAGTTCGGATCCATTTTCATCCAGGGATTCCAGGTGTTGAAAGCCTTCATAGAATTCACATTTTGCCATACTTTTTCTTTCGGGGCATTGATGACGAGAGATTGTTCGTTATGACACTTACTGTCAAAAAACAACATTGCAATCACGCAATAAGCAATGATTATCGCCACGATGATGCTAATAATTTTTAGAAATTTCTTCATAATAAGTTAGTTTTAAGTTCAAAACAAATCTAAAAAGAATTTGAACACAAAAACTTTTCCTATGATAATATTTATTAGGGCGCCTTTATCCGTCTTCCGCTCTCAATCTTTTTTGCAGAAGATTCCACCATAAATAGAACTTGAAAACAAGCAAAAAAGGATTTCCGCTCAAAGAGTTTATACTGAGCCTGTCGAAGTAGGGCGCAATTTTGTCATACTTTCAACTTTAGGTACTAAATTTGTGACTTCGAATCTATAAGAAAAGGACTTTGACTAGTATTGAAGTCGAAGAGCTTTAATTTATAGGCCTTGTCAAGGTTTGAAACCTTGACAAGGCCTAACTATCAACTATCAACTATCAACTATCAACTATCAACTATCAACAAAATTATGAATCCACTTTTAGAAAAATTCAATACAAAATACACTTCATCGCCTTTTAGTGACATCAAAGAAGAACATTATCTGCCAGCTTTCCAGGAATTAATAAAAAATTCTGAAAAAGAAATTGATGAAATAACAAATAACTCAGAAGCTCCGACTTTCGAAAATACGATTGAAGCAATGGCTTTTTCCGGCGAGCAACTCGACAGAGTTTCCAATATTTTCTTCAATATTAATTCTGCAGAGACCAATGATGAGATTCAGAAAATCGCTCAGGAAGTTTCGCCACTTTTGACAGAATTCTCTTCCAAAATTTCTCAAAACGAAAAACTGTTCGAAAGAATCAAAAATATTTACGACCAAAAAGACAGATTGTCTTTAAATGAAGAGCAACAGACTTTACTGAATGAAACTTACAAAGGTTTTGTAAGAAGCGGTGCATTGCTCAATGAAGAAGATAAAAAGAAACTGGAGAAAATCAATATGGATTTGTCCATCAAATCGCTTCAGTTCGGACAAAATGCTTTGGCATCGACCAATGCTTATTTCAAACATATTATAAATAAGGAAGAATTAAAAGGCATTCCGGAAGCGATTCTTCAGCAATACGAAGAAGATGCAAAGGAAAGAGATTTGGAAGGTTATGTGATTACTTTGCAATATCCAAGTTATCTTCCGGCAATGACTTATGCCGAAAACCGTGAATTGAGAAAGGAATTAGCTTTAGCAAACGGAAAAAAATCGTTTGACGGCGGAGAGTTTGATAATCAGAATTTGATTAAAGAAATTGTAAAACTTCGCCAGGAAAAAGCAGAATTGTTAGGTTATAAGAATTATGCAGATTTTGTTCTGGAAGAAAGAATGGCACAATCGCCAACTAAGGTTTTCGAATTTTTGAATGAACTTCTTGAAAAAGCAACACCTTATGCTCAAAAAGAAATCGAAGAACTGAAGTCCCTGGCAAAAGCTGACGGAATCGAAGACATCCAAAGTTATGACCACGCTTTTTATGCAGAAAAATTAAGAAAACAAAAATTCGATATTGATGATGAAGAACTGAAACCGTATTTCCAGTTGGAGAAAGTTCAGGAAGCTGTTTTTGGTTTAGCCGGAAAATTATTCGGACTGGAATTCAAAGAAATCGATGATGTTCAAAAATATCCCCACGATGTAAAAACTTACGAAATCACAGAAAACGGAAATTACAAAGCCCTACTCTACGCCGATTATCATCCAAGAAAAGGAAAACGTGCCGGCGCCTGGATGACGAGTTATAAAAATCAGTACAAAAAAGACGGCGAAAATTCCCGTCCGCATATTTCTGTTGTTTGCAACTTCACAAAACCGACAAAGGACACACCAAGTTTACTGACTTTCCAGGAAGTAACAACCTTGTTCCACGAATTTGGACATGCGCTTCATGGCGTTTTGGCAGACACCCAATATCCGAATCTTTCCGGAACTTCGGTTAAATGGGACTTTGTGGAATTACCTTCCCAGTTTTTGGAAAACTATTGTTACGAACCGGAATTCTTGAAAACATTTGCAAAACATTATCAAACGGGAGAAATTCTTCCAACCGAAAAAATCGAGAAATTATCTCAGAGCAAATCTTTTATGGAAGGTTATCAGACTTTGAGACAGCTTGGATTCGGGTTATTGGACATGGCTTATCACACCGAAGTTGGAGCGTTGGAGAATAAGAGTGTAAAGGAGTTTGAAGTGGAGAAAACTGCGGCAACCAATCTTTATCCTTCAAATCCGGAAACTGCGGCAAGTCCAAGTTTTTCGCATATCTTCCAAGGTGGCTATTCGGCGGGATATTATTCTTACAAATGGGCGGAAGTTCTGGATGCGGATGCTTTCCAATACTTTAAAGAGAATGGGATTTTCAATCCGGAAATTGCTGCGAAATATAAAATCCTACTATCGTCAGGCGGAACAAAAAATCCAATGGAGCTGTACAAAAACTTCCGTGGAAGAGAACCAAAAGTGGAGAGTCTTTTGAAAAGAGCTTTTGGATAAAATCATATAAAGACATTCGGTCGTTTGAAACCGAATGTCTTTTTTCTCAATAATCAGAATTTGTTTTTAGAATAATGAACAACAATGAAATATCAGTTCTGAATATCAATTTGTTTCAACCCGAAGCAAAACGTTCTGATTTTTATTTCAACACACTCAAAGAGCATCTTTTAAAAAGCCATAAACATATCGAGAAACCTCATCGTCACGATTTTTATGCTTGTATGATTTTTACGAAAGGAACAGGCATTCATGAAATTGATTTTCAAAAATATGATGTTTCTCCAGGCAGCCTTTTCTTTATGTCTCCGGGACAGGTCCATAGCTGGCAATTGTCAGAAGACACGGACGGTTATATATTTTTTCATTCACAGGAATTCTTCGACCTTCATTTCGTTAATGAAAAATTAAGGCAATATCCGTTTTTCGGGTCTGTTCTTTTTCCTCGAAAAATACAATTGGAAGAACAAAAGACAATTGGAATTTTAAACTTATTTAAGCAGATAGGAACCGAAAATTCTTCTTCCGAACTATTATCAGAAAACCTTATTATTTCTTTACTTTCTCAATTATACATCAATTGTTCAAGATTGTTTTCGGAACTTTCCTTCAACGAAACAACTCAGACCAATCCGATTTATATTCAACATTATCAGCATTTTGAAGAATTATTAGAATTAAATTTCATTAAAGAAAAATCTGCCAATCAATATGCAAAATGGATGAGTATCTCCACCAAACATCTTAACAGAATCACGCAAACCGTAGTTCACAAAACGGCTTCCGAAGTTATATCAGACCGCATCATTCTGGAAGCCAAAAGATTGCTGATCTACCTTGATGAGAGTCTTGTAGATATTGCTTTCAGTCTTGGTTACGAGGAATATTCTTATTTCGTGAGAGTATTTCGTAAAAAAACGGGACTAACACTAGTCATGGTCGGAAGATTTTCTTCCGACTTTTTTGTTTTTATATGCGCAAAAAATAATTTTACAATTACCTGATAATCAAATAATTAACTTGTTTTTGTCGTTTAAATTTTGTATATTTATACTGATAATCAAACATTTATGTCAGTATTCAATGACCACAAAGTTTCCCTTAGTCAGGTTCTGGATTTCATTCCCGAGGCGCTTTTAAGCCATCTATCAGCGACCACCAATGTTGACCACTATAGTAAAGTGCTCCATGGGAGGAAAATGTTCTATCTGCTTTTATTCTGCGTCTTTGACAACGATAGATTGAGCCA
>NZ_AUFK01000019.1 GCF_000426465.1 Epilithonimonas caeni DSM 17710 | reverse complement strand
CTGACCAACGAATTTAAACTCTCTGCCAAGGAAATTTCTGATTATTACAGAAAGCGGTGGGACATTGAAGTGTTTTTCAGGTTCCTGAAACAGGAACTCAACCTAAGTCACCTGGTTTCAATGAACAAGAACGGGATTGAAGTGATGGTCTATATGACAATGATTGCAGCGATGCTTTTGTTGATCTACAAAAAAGCCAATAATCTGGGCTACAAAACCGCTAAAAGACGAATAGCCATGGAGCTCCGGGATATGATAACTGCTATTCTAATCATATTTGCAGGAGGCGACCCAGGTAAAGTTTTTAAAACATAAAAAATGGTCGGAATTTCTTCCGACCATGACTACCTTTGAGCTGTCTTTCTAATATTTGGGTTCTAATATCTAATTTCTATTTCAGGATTTCTTTCAGGAACATCAATGTGTGATTCCATGCGCGTTTTGCCATTACTTCGTTATAATCCGGTGCTTCGGGATTGGTAAAAGTATGCGTTGTATTAGCATAAGTAATGATTTGCCAATCGGCCTTGCTATCGTTCATTTCTTTTACGAAAGCATCATAATGAAGTTGCGGAACGCTTCTGTCGTTTGCCGGATGTTCTATCAAGACCTTAGTTGTAATTGGATTATTAGGTCTTTCAGTATCTTTATATAGACCGCCGTGGATGGAAACAACCCCTACAACAGGTAAGTTTCCTCTTGCCGCTTCCAAAGCACCTGTACCACCAAAACAATAACCAATGACCGCAATTTTATCAACGTTGGCGCCAGCTTTTTTTAATTCTTCCAAAGCCAGAGAAATTCTTTTCTGATAAAGAGCGAAATCTTTTTTATAAGTATTTGCGAGTCTGGCAGCATTTTCATTTCCGGCTGGTATATTTCCTTCACCATAGATATCAGCAATAAAAGCAATATAGCCTTGTTTTTGCAGTTCCAATGCCGCATTTTTAGCTTCATTATCGATGCCTTTCCAAGCGGGTAAGATCAAAACTCCGGGAAGTTTTTTCCCAGCATTAGAAGTAACCATTCCAAGAAGTTTTTGCTCGCCATCTTTGTAAGCGACTGTTTTCAGTTTTTGAGCCAGTGCGATCTGGATTCCTAAAAATAATGTTAATAAAGTAATTGAAATTTTCATAAAGAATGTTTCTATTTATTAGTATTGGATTTTACTGTTTTGAATATATTCATCAAAAATACAAAAATACTGAAAACAACGAGCTGCAAACCGACATAATGCCATCCACCAAGCTCCCAGCATTTCAACCCGATAAAGGTCCCGATAGCACCACCGGCAAAATAAGAGGTCATATAGATGGTGTTGATTCGGCTGTTTGCCTTTTGATCCAATCTGTAGATCAATGCGACATTCGTCACCTGAATGGATTGAACGCCTACGTCAATGAAGATCACGGCTAAGATAATGGATAGCAGATAATCCGGGAACAGGAAAATAATAACGGAACCGGCTAACAAAATAACACTTGCAATCAGCTGCGTTTTGCTCGACTCTCCTTTGTCGGAAGCTTTTCCGATCATTGGAGCAACCAGAGCGCCTGCAATGCCCAGCATCCCGAAAAGTCCAATCGTGTCGGAACTGTATTGGTAAGGTTTTTCGACCAATAGAAATGTCAGGGTTGTCCAGAACGAGCAAAAAATGGAAAAAGCTATACCGCCCATTAATGCGAATAATCTCAGCTGAGGAAATCGTTTTAACTGATAAAATGAGGATGAGATCAGTTTAAAATAAGAATCCCCGAAAGTCGGTTTGACACTTGGTAATTTGAAATAGACAAATCCTAGAGACAAAATCGTGAATCCTGCCGAAATGTAATACACCATTTTCCAGTTGCTCCATTCGGATATGTAACCACTGAAAACCCTTGCCATTAATATCCCGACAAGAATTCCGGTAAAGATAATTCCTACATTTTTCCCTTTTTCATTACCGGATAATTCCGCTGCCATTGGTAAGATAACTTGTGCCGCTACAGCAGTCAAACCCAACAACAAACTGAATAGGAAAATGAAATAATAATTGGAAACGATTCCTATTCCTGCCAAAATACAGAATAAAATGGCTAATAAGATAAGGATTAATTTTTTACGATTGACTTTATCTCCAAGAGGAACCAATGTCAGTAATCCCGCACCATAACCGACTTGTCCCAAGCCAACCATAATTCCCATTTTACTTTCGGATACTTTGAAGGTCTCGGCAATCTGATGCAGAATTGGCTGTGCATAATAGATATTTGAAACACAAATCCCTGCTACGACAGCCATTCCTAGAACCTGAGCTTTGCTCAGCTTTGATTGTTCTTCTATCATTGATTATTTTGAAGCTTGATTGAGAATTTCCAAATCTTCCGGATCCAGTTCTAATTTCGGAGCATCGAATATTGTCTGCAATTGCCTTTCGCTGGTAGCGCTTACGATTGGAGCCGTAATCAAAGGATTGGCTAATAACCAAGCCAAAGCTACAGTTGCAGGTTGAGATTGATGTTTCTCTGAAACTTTATCCAACGCAGCCAAAACCGCTTTCCCTTTATCATCAAAGTATTTCTTGATTCCGCCACCTCTTGTTGTTGTTTCAAAATCGGCTTCGGTTCTGTATTTTCCGGTTAAGAATCCTGCAGCTAAAGACCAATAAGGAAATGCACTCAAGCCATATTTTTCAACCAACGGAGCATAGTCCGTCTCGAATTTTTCTCTTTCCACCAGATTATAATGAGGCTGGAGCGCCACATATTTTGGAAAATTATTTTTCTCAGCCGTTTCAAAAGATTCAATCAATCTTTCGGGAGAAACATTAGAAGCCGCAATATATCTTACTTTTCCGGCTTTTACGATTTCGTCGTAAGCAGATAAGGTTTCCTCAACAGACGTTTTATTATCATCAAAATGCGTGTAATACAAATCGATATGGTCTGTTCCAAGGCGTTTCAAAGATTCATCAACAGATTTCAGGATATGTTTTTTGCTGATGTCAAAACCGTGTTCTTTGGTTTCCGAACCTACTTTTGTTGCGATAACAATATCCTGGCGGTTTTTCCTTTCCTTCATCCATTTTCCTATGATTTCCTCAGATTGTCCGCCTTTTCCGTTCACCCACCAGGAGTAAGTGTCGGCTGTATCAATGAAATTGAATCCGCCTTCTGTGAATTTGTTCAGAATATTGAATGATTCTTTTTCATCTAAAGTCCATTCGAATACATTTCCTCCAAAATTAATTGGAGCGATTTCTAAGTCTGTATTTTTAATTGTTACTTTTTTCATTATAAATAATTTTAATTAATTCTTTTTTGAACGCAAATCGAAGAATCGACGTAGTCAAAGTCCACAAAGTTTATATTCAATTCAATGTTTGAAGTTCACAAAGCCGTAAAACTTAAAAAAGTCTTATCGTGGCGAAGCGTCTTTGTGAGCCTAAATTTAGCATTAACTAATAAATTCTTCGTGAGCTCTGTGTTCAATATTCTCTTTCAAGGTTTTAGAAATTCTGTGACAGGTTTAATAAATTGTTCAAAAACTTCGATGTGCGGAAGATGTCCCACATTTTCTATTTCTACCAACTTTGAACCTTTTATTTTTTGCTGAGTTGCTTTTCCCAATAAGTCGTATCGTCCCATTGTTTCAGCTATTTTTGGGTCTTTTACATTGGCTTTTCCGATTGCTGTCCTGTCTCTTGTTCCGATGATCAATAAAGTGGGAATATTCAGATTTTGGAATTCATAAACCACGGGTTGTGTGAAAATCATATCATACGTTTTTGCATTGACCAAAGCCACTTTCGGGTAATCGGGAGATTTTGTCCAGCCTGTCAGAAGATAAACCCATTCGTCATATTCCGGTTTCCATTGGTTGTCATAATAGAAATTACTTTGGTATTTTTTTGCGGATTCGTAATCGGCTTTCAGTTCGGTTTGAAAATTTTTATCGATAGAACTGTAAGGCGCAACCAGCTTCCAGTCTTCCAGTCCGATTGGATTTTCCAGGATTAATTTTTCAACCGTTTCAGGATACACCAATGCAAATCTTGTCGCCAGCATTCCGCCCATTGAATGCCCCAAAAGATAAATTTTATCGAGCTTTAAATCATCCAAAACAGCTTTGGTATTCTGAGCTAATTGCTGAAAACTGAATTGATATTCGGTTGGTTTTGAAGATTTTCCAAATCCAATCTGGTCAGGAACAACCACCCGGAAACCTTCTTTTGCCAATGCCTGAATCGTAGTTTTCCAATACGCACCGTTGAAATTTTTTCCGTGAAGCAGGACAACCGTTTTTCCATTAGATTTTTCCGGCTTCACATCCATATAAGCCATTTTCAAGTCCTGATTCTGACTTTTGAAATCAAGGAAATGAACAGGATAAGGATACTCATAATTTGTGAGCATAATGTCCAGAACAGGACGATGCTGAGCTGATAAATAATTAAAGGATAAAATTAAAAAAGCGATTATTTTTAAAGACTTCATAATTTATTTTTAGAAATTAATGATTTGAGACGGGTTTATACTTCTCATAAAACCAAAGCAATCCACCCAAATAGACTGAATGCAACAATTGTGCTTCTATTGCACTCCAGTTTTCTATAGATGCACTTCCTAATATCAGAACACTCATCAGTGTCAGTCCCGAATAAATTATATATCTTGTTTGAAATCCAATTAATAATAACAATCCGATCAAGAATTCTACAATTGGCAAAACATAACTGAAAGGTACAATCATAAAACTGGGAATCACAGATTTTTCCATTGATGTTACCATCCAATTGCTGAACATCTCAAGCTTTGGAAGTCTTACCAGTCCGTGTCCTAACAAGGAAATTGCAATCGGCAATCTCAAAAAGAAATAGGTCGTTTTGAAGTCTTTCATAAAATATTACTGATTTTAGGATTAATTGCCAATAATTTTGTAGCATTGATTCAAACGGCTAAGTTTAAAGAAAAGCCATTTTTATTCTAAAAAGCATTTACCAGTTCATTAATGCTTTCGATTTCTTCTTTTGAAAGATTGATTTCAATCGCCTTTGCATTCTGAACTGCTTGTTCTGCATTTCTAGCGCCGGCTAAAGCAATCGTAATTCCCGGTCTTTCAATCGTCCAACGCAAAACCAGTTGTCCTAAAGTTGCGTTGTGTTTCGTGGCAAATGGTTTGATTTTTTCTAAAAGGGCATTTGTTTTTTCGATAAATTCTGGTTGGAAATGTTTGTGGCTCGCACGGTGGTCACCTTCCTGGAATTGATAACCGTTGTGGATTTTCCCTGTCAGCAAACCTCTTTCCAAAGGACTGTAAGCCAAAATTGATTTGTTATTTGCGATGCAATACGGAACGGTTTCTTCCTCAATTCCACGATTCACCATACTGAACGGAATCTGATTAGAAACCAAATTCAAGGTTTTTTCCGCCTCTGCCATTTGTTGCGCATTGTAATTACAAACACCGGCAAAACGGACTTTCCCCTGTTCAATCAATTTGGAAACCGCTTCAAATGTTTCGTCAATCGGCGTAGTAGAATCCGGCCAATGGATTTGGTACAAATCGATGTAGTCTGTTCCCAGCCTTTTCAAACTTTGTTCGCACTCGTAGATGATGCTGTCTTTTCCGGCATATTTGTAAACATCGATATCTTTTCCATCATTATTTTTGCTGTGCATCGCAAAATCACCTTTTGCCAAATCCCAGCGCATCCCGAATTTAGTTAAGATCTGAACTTTATCGCGGGAAATTCCTTTAATTGCTTCACCCACGATTTCTTCACTCGTTCCTTGTCCGTAGATTGGTGCTGTGTCGATAGAAGTTACCCCGACATCATAAGATGCTTTTATCGCTTCAATGGCATCGTTTCGGTCTGTGCTTCCCCACATCCAGCCGCCGGCAGCCCAAGCTCCGAAAGTGATTACGGATACTTCTAAATCACTGTTTCCTAATTTTCTATATTCCATTTTGTTGATTGATTTTATAATTGAATTTGAGTTGAACTTATCAAGCTTTACAAATTTCGTTTTTTGATATGTAAAAACAGGTGTAGTATTTTGATATATTATTGTAAATTTACAATATGAAGAGAAAACAGTTTAATCCTTTGGAAATCGATTCCTTTGATGTGGAAGCGTATCCATTTCCGCGACATAGCCATACTTATTATGAGTTGGTCTATATCTTCAAAGGTTGTGGTAATCATCATCTCAACCATCTGGTAATGCCTTATAAAGCTGGAGATTTATACCTGATTTCTCCCGAAGATGAACATTATTTCGATATTAAAAAGCAGACTAAATTTGCTTTTATCAAATTCAATGACAGTTTTTTTGAAAGCAATAAACATCTTGCGCCGGACACTTTGATGACCGCTTCTCCGATTGATATTATGCGGAATCCAATGCTGAAGGAAATCAAACTCTGTTTCGATGAACCTTGCAAAACGATTCTGAGAAAAACGGTGGAAAATATTGTTGATTATGATAAAATCTGCGATGTGACGACTTCTCCGATTATGTTTTTCCAGGTGTTGTCCTTATTTGGATTGATTCGTGAAGCATCTGCAAAACTGAATGTCAGAATCGATAATGGTGTCCCGAGTCAGGAAGATTTGATTTCATACATTCATCAGAATATCTATCGTCCGGAAATGATTAGAATCAAGACGATTGCATCACATTTTAATATTTCGCCGACCTATTTCAGTGCTTATTTCAAACGGAATTTCGAGATGTCTTATCGCAATTACATCAACAATTACCGATTGGCACTCATAGAAAAACGAATAGAATCCGGACAGAATACAATCAAGCAGATTGCCTATGAGTTCGGTTTCACGGACGAAAGCCATCTGTCGCATTACTTCAAAAAGAAGAAAAGCAAAACGCTGGGTTCTTATAAAGTGAAAAGTAAGAATCTAACTCAAAGCCTGGATGTACAGTTTACGAATTCAATATAATTATAGACACTTCGACAAGCTCAGTGTGACATCTCTGATACTAACTGTTTTTATACCAGTGTTGAGCTAATAAAATACGCATTGTCAGGCTGAGGCTCTCGAAGCCCTCCATCAATCATTTTTTAGACTTCATTGCCTTGACTTTTTTGATAGAATCGTCTTTCAATAATTCTTGATATTCCTCCGACTCAGCGGGAACCAATTTAACTTTCGAATCCTGATTATGGAAAATCCCGAATCCATTTTTTTTGGACAAAGGCGAAGTCCGCAAACAAGCTTGACCTTTTGAGAAAAAGTTTTGTTTCTCTTCTTCCAATTCTGAAGGCGAAATATTATTGCGTTCCGCAAAAATATCGAAAAGCAATTCGTCGGAAGTATATTTCAGAGGATGCTTGGAAAGCTTCTCGTATTGATAATTAGAAATGGTCTTTTTATCATTTTTCACAACCGGAATTACTGATGCAGAAACCGGAGAGTCTTCTGCGATTTCTATTAATGTGTTGGTATAGTTGGTTGTGTGGGTTTTCATTATTTAATAACTTTTTGAATAATTAATATACTTAAAGCAGAAATTAAAATTGCAATATAGTTCCAAAAAGTTAATTCTATATGAGGAGCTTGTAGTTCATTACTAAATGGATTTGCTTTAAAATAGAATACTAAAATTGAAAAACAAATTCCAACAAAAATTAAAATATTCCAATCGTATTTATACTCAAGCTTTTTTCTAAAAATATAAATAACCAAAACACTTATAATAAATCCAAATATATTTGTCAGAATAATTAGAAAGGGAGCCATTCCAGCAACGCCTCCTGGAAATTGAGATGTTTTTAAAATATAAATTATAGTTGATACTATAATTATTAAAACAAAATTTCTAATATTCTTATACATTTTTGAAATTATGTTGTTGCAACAATATTACCTTTCGACCTCACCAGCCACAACCCAACAAACGTCAAAAACCCATTTAGGATAATCAGTTCCACACCAATTCTGTAATCCGTGTTATTCGTTACCAGATAATTGATGAGATAAGTCACAACAGGAGCCAAAATGGTCACTGCCAAAATGGAATATTTCTTCGTGATTTGATATTTCGTCAAGATTCCGAAAGCGAACAGTCCCAACAACGGTCCGTAAGTATAACCCGCCACTTCCATTATCAGGTAAACAATCGATTTGTCATTGATGGTTTTGAAAACCATTATCAATGCAAAGAAGATCACGGTGAAAGTCAAATGAACTTTCATTCTCAGATGTTTCTTTTGTTTCTCGGTTTTTTGCTGGTCTTCGTTCAGATTCAGCAAATCCACGCAGTAAGAACTCGTCACCGCCGTCAAAGCCCCATCAGCAGAAGGGAACAGAGCGGAAATCAAACCGATGATGAAAATAACAGAAAGTGCCATCGGGAAATGACCTTGAAGCGATAGGGCAGGGAAGAGGTCGTCGCCCATTATATTTTTAATATTGCCTGTAGAATCCCTGAATCCGAAAGTGTTTGTCACCACTTCTTTTCCGTCAACTATATTCGAGATTTGTCCGTAATCTGCGCCGTGCTGCATCGCAAAAAGATAAAGCAGACCGCCAAGGAATAAGAATGCCAGGTTCACAAAAAGCAAAGTTCCGGCAAACGTCAGCATATTTTTTTTCGAGTTTTTCAGATTGTCAACAGAGATGTTTTTCTGCATCATTTCCTGGTCAAGACCTGTCATGGCAATCGTAATAAACATCCCGCCCAAAATCGTTTTCAGGAAAAAAGTTTTGGAATTGATGTCGGTATTGATAAAATGCGTGTATTGCTTCTGTTCAAGTATCGAGAACGCTTCCCCAAAGGACAAGTTAAGATTCGATAAAATATAAACGATACAGGCAATTAAGCTGATGATCATAAATGACGTCTGCAAAGTATCTGTAATCACAATCGTTTTCACACCGCCCTCAAACGTGTAAAGCAGAATCATCAGGAGCAGTACAAAAGCCGTTACCCAAAACGGAACGCCAAGATTCTCAAGCAGGAAAATCTGAAGGATGTTCACCACCAGGTATAATCTCGCTGTCGCCCCGATCGCTCTCGAAATAATGAAAAAGACAGAACCGATTTTATGTGCCTCCACATTGAATCTTCGCCCCAAATAAGTATAGATCGAGGTCAGATTCATCCGGTAATAAAGCGGAAGCAGAACGCCGGCCACAATGAAATAACCGATGAAAAAACCGATCACCATCATATAATATTCGAACCCGCCAAAAGCATAATCTCCCGCGGTCATCTTCCCGACCGTTCCCGGAACCGAGATAAAAGTCACACCGGAAAGTGACGTTCCGATCATCCCAAACGCCACCAGCCACCATTTACTTTTCTTGTTTCCGATAAAAAAAGACTGGTTGTCCGAGTTACGGCTTGTAAAATAAGAGATGACCAAAAGCCCGATAAAATAGGCAAAAACGAATAATAATAAAACAGTTCCCGGATTCATTGTTCAAATTTGAGTTGAACAAAAATAGTTTTTTTATTGATTGGTGAGGAAATTAATTATTGAATGCTTTGAGTTGTAAAACGTAAAGATTTTTTGAAGAAATAAGATTTTTCAGAAGGCAAAGAACCAACAGGTTGATTTAAAAGGCGAATTATAAACCATAAGCTTTTTTAAACATTAATTTATCGAACTTTGCCCTTAGAAAAATCTTTGCGATTAAATAACTTGTTTTTAGGTGTAATCAAATTGCGAAATCAGAATTAGAAAAATTATCTATTTGGAAGCATCTTCTGCACAACAATGTAAAGAAGAACAGCTGATAATGTAAGAACAGCAAATGAACCATACCACAAACTATCGAACCCAAATTGACTTACAACATAAGTTCCCAGAAATGGTGTGATGATAAACGAAAAAGAAAATGCAATCCCGTTCACACCCATATAAGCACCCTTATTACCACGTTCCGAACGGAGGGCTGTAACGGTGGACATAAATGGAAGTGCCCAGATCTCGGCAACACATAAAACCGTCATCGATAAGATCAACCAGGGAATATTATTCCCGAATATCAACATCAAGTATGATAACCCAGCTAAGAAAACACCCAGAAACAGAATCTGAGGAATTTTCAAAGTCCTTTCTGCGATACTTACCAAAGGCATTTCCAGCAATACAATAATGAATCCGCTGTAACCTAATATAAAACCAATGGTACTTTGGCTCAGCTTGGCAACATCTTTGTAAAACAACGGAATCGTATTGAAAAACTGGAAAAAACAAATCGCAAAAATGGTACACAAAATACTGTAAACCAAAAACGGATAATCTTTGTAAGGTGATTTTCCTGTTTTCTTCGCAGCTTCAGAAGTTTCTGATTTCTTTTTCTCCCGGAAGATTTTACTTCTTTTCCGGAAAAATATCACGTAGATAGATCCGGCAAGGACTGCGCCGATGAAATTAACAATAAATAGAAAATTGTAAGAAATCCCGGACAAGATTCCCCCCAAAGCCGGACCAATAGAAAAACCGAGATTGATTGCCATTCTGTTGAGGGAAAAAGCTTTCGTTAGATTTTTCGGCCTTGCATATTTGGTGATTGCTACAGAATTCGCAGGACGAAAGGTATCGCTTATTGTACTTTGAAGAAATATCAGAACAGCCATCATTTCCACACTTGGGAAAAATGGAATGATCAAAAATATAGGTGCGCTGAGAAACAAACTCCAACTTTGGATGTAATATTCTCCAAACTTATCAGTCAAATAACCACCCAGCCAAGAACCAAGCACAGAGCCGATACCATAGAAACTTAAAACTATACCTGCATTTTCCAGAGAAAAATGGAGATGGTCTGTCATATAAACCCCCAAAAAAGGCAAAACCATCGAGCCGGAACGGTTGATGAGCATTACAATGGACAACATCCAGGCTTCTCTGGAAAGTCCTTTGAAAGTGTTGATATAGGAGTTGAAAAGTTTCACAGGAATTATTAGAGTGCAAAAATATTGTTTTGTCTTCTACATTCAGAATGATTTTGAAAATAAATGGAAAAAAGGCTTATCAAATCGATAAGCCCTTCTGAAATTTAATATACAAGCAGGAATTGTTTGATAAGTTTTTCTAATCTATTACGATACATTTGATTTTTTTTCATACCATTTGATGTTTACCAAAGCTAGAAAAAATCCATATAAAAAACCCAACCTGTTTAACGGGTTGGGTTCAATATTAAATATTTTGAAAATAATTTATTGCAGTTTGAAGCCTCTTGTTGTGATTCTTCCGTAGCTGTCAACATATTTTACCTGGACATTTCCTTTGTAACCATTCAGTATCTTTTCAACATCTTTTTGAGAATTGACCGGTTTTCCGTTGATTTCCATTACAATATAATTATCAACGACACCAATTTTGTCCATCTCTCCACCTTCAACAACGTTTTTGGTTAAAACACCACTTTCCAATCCGTAGTCTGTTTTTACTCTGTCGCTAAGAGGCTCAAACTCAGAACCTATCTTCTCGGTTACGGTTAAGTCATCTTTGCTTCTGGAAGATGTTCCGCCTTTCTGGTCCTTTAAAGTAACGGTTACATTGTTGACCTTACCGTTTCTGGTATAAGTTACATTTACCTTATCACCAGGTCTTCTACTTCCAATAGCAAAAGAAAGATCGGCAAAACTTCCAATATCGGTGTTATCGATCTTTGTTACAATATCACCAGTTTTGATTCCTGCGTCTTCAGCACCACTTTTATCAGTCACCTCAGTTACATAAACGCCATCTCCAACTTTCAGGTTAGCCTTATTCTTTTGGTTATAAGCCGCAACCTGCATATCATTAGATAGGTCTAAACTTCCGATTCCCAGGAATCCTCTTTGTACCAGTCCGAATTTTTTGATATCCTCAACAATTTTTCTTGCCAGATTCGATGGAACCGCAAATCCGTAACCTTCATAATAACCAGTTTTTGACTGGATTGCTGTATTAATACCAATAAGGTCACCATTAACGTTTACCAAAGCACCACCACTATTTCCAGGGTTGATCGCCGCATCGGTTTGGATGAAACTTTCAATAGGTGTCCTGGATTGTTGACTAAGGATGTCGATGCTTCTTCCTTTTGCAGAAATGATTCCCGCAGTTACTGTTGAATTAAGTCCAAGCGGGTTTCCTACAGCTAAGACCCATTGTCCGACTTCCGTCAGATCTGAGTTGGCAAAATTAAGATAAGGTAATCCTTTTTCCTCGATCTTTAAAAGTGAAATATCTGTGTTTGGATCAGTTCCAATTAAAGTTGCTATATAAGATTTTTTATTACTTAATACGACTTCCAGTTTATTGGCTCCGGCAACTACGTGATTATTTGAAATAATATAACCGTCTGGCGAAATAATTACCCCGGAACCTAATCCTGAAGGCATATTTTTAGGAGGTTGCTGCTGTCTTTGCTGACCACCGCCAAAAGGACTGTTGCCAGGCCCGAAAAAGAAATCAAACATATCGTTGTCAGGCATTCTTTGGGTTGCTCTGTCTTGATAATTTTTGATAGTTACCACGGCTGGAACCGTAGCTTTGGACGCTTTTACGAAATCATCGCCAACTGCTGTTCCCATTCCTACGAATGCAGATTTTTTGGAAGCTGTTGTGAAATATGAGAAATCTTCTCCATTATTTTCTGAGCTGAAATATTGACTAGCCCCGAAAACCGTTGCCCCGGAAATAACACCGGTCAATGCAAAAGGCATCAGTTTTTTTAATGTATTCTTCATTTTAATATTCATTTCTTTTTTTGAGATTATCGTTACACAAATTTAATGCTAAATTAGTCTGAACTAAAAACTTAGTGTTACACTTTTAACGAAGTTTAACCAATTTTAAAAATTCCTTAATAAAATCACTTTTCAATTAGGTCAAATTGTCAGATGCTATTAGCTTTAATTCAAATTGTTATCGTAATTATTGGCTTAATGTTCAAAATTTCTTTTAATATTTTAATAACATAAAATTTTCTCAATTGTTGTAAAATGTTGTTTCTGTAACTTTTGGCAGAACTTTTGTTTTTAGACTTGCAAAATAAATCATATGAAAAATACCATAAAAGTTGCTTTGGGATTTGCTGCAGGTGGCACATTAATTTTACTGAATGAGCTAAGAAAGAAGAAAAAAATGCAGGCAAACAGCTTCACCGCACCAGACGGAAACAAATATCAAAAAGATGAAATGTACAGAAATGCTGAGGGCGAAATATTCAAAAATGGAAGAAAATTGCACTTTGAAACGCCCAAGCTTTTAGTTGAAGCCAATAATAAGATAGATTCTAATCTTAATAAAAATGCTCTCCTAAATAACCAAAATCCAATGGATAGAAATGTGAACTATCACAAACGAGGCGTAAGGCATCATTAAAATTGATCAATCACAAAAAATAAATTATGGAAACGGAAAATATTGTCGAAAGACTTACAAAATACGAATACGATGACAGTATTGTTTATACAGGATTCAGATCTGTAGGAGAAGCAAGAAAATTTGCGGAAGAAAGAAATGGGAAATTGGTTGAGGTCGGGTTTCTGGACGGGAATGATAATCCGGTTGAGGACAATTCTCAAAATCTAATTGCTGAGAATAAATATTATAAGGCTTTTGCTGGCCCGGATTATAAAATTCTGCATTCTTCCGATGAGGGTTTTCAGGAGATTGCCGATAAATTAAAGGAGAGACAGACGGAGATCACAGAAAAAAGTCCGGATGAAAAATATTTTTCTGACGCCGATTGGCAGATCAAAGAAGATGCGGTAATTGTTCTCTTCAAAGACGAAATAGAGAATATCACATCCCGTGAACGTTCAAAATATCTGATGCATACCAAAGTTTATGAACTGGCAGTAAGCGTTCCAAAATCAAAAGATTAAAAAAATGGCAAGTAAAAAATATTCTGATAAAGCTCAAGAGAAAGTTGGAAAAGTGATGGAGGAATTCAAAGAAGGAAAACTGAAATCCAGCTCCGGAGATAAGGTTACCAACAGAAAGCAAGCAATTGCAATAGGAATTTCCGAGGCGAAAGAAGCAGGCTTGAAAGTTCCAAAGCAAAAGAAATCAAAATAATTGAATCCGGTTTTTATGACCGGATTTTTTTTGTTTTATTAATTCTAAAATCCAGAAAAACTCTCATTTGGAATAATTTGGATTTTATTAATAACTTTGCGAACTTATGTCAGATGTAATTTCACAACCGAAAACCGTTGCTTTTCATACACTTGGCTGCAAACTGAATTTTGCAGAAACTTCCACTATTGCCAGACAATTGACGGATGCGGGTTATCAGAAAGTTAATTTTGATGAACCAGCGAAAGTTTATATTATCAATACCTGTTCTGTTACAGAAAATGCAGATAAGGAATGTAAACTTCACGTGAAGCGTGCTGCGAAAGCTAATCCGGAAGGTTTGGTTGCGATCATAGGTTGTTATGCACAGCTGAAACCAGAAGAAATTTCTGGAATCGAAGGTGTGGATCTGGTTTTAGGAGCCAAAGAAAAATTCAATATTCTGAGTTATCTGGATGATTTGGAGAAATCTGAAAGTTATGCTCAAATCCATTCTTGTGAAATAGATGAAGCCGATTTTTTCGTTGGTTCATATTCTATCGGAGACAGAACCAGAGCTTTTTTAAAAGTTCAGGATGGTTGTGATTACAAATGTACCTATTGCACGATTCCTTTAGCAAGAGGAATTTCACGTTCTGATACTATTGATAATGTAGTTGCGAATGCGAAAGAAATTGCTGCGAGAGATATTAAAGAAATTGTTTTGACGGGAGTTAATATCGGAGATTACGGAAAAGGAGAATTCGGAAACAAAAAACACGAACATACTTTTCTGGATTTGATTTCTGAACTGGATAAAGTGGAAGGCATTGAAAGAATCAGGATCTCTTCCATTGAACCCAATCTTCTGAAAGATGAAAGCATCGAGTTGGTATCCAAAAGCAGAAGTTTTGTACCACATTTTCACATTCCGCTTCAATCCGGAAGTGATGAATTGCTGAAAAAAATGAAACGTCGTTATTTGACGAAACTTTATTATGATCGAGTTAATAAAATCAGGGAAGTAATGCCGGATGCTGCGATTGGTGTGGATGTGATTGTTGGATTCCCCGGAGAAACAGAAGAATTATTTATGGAAACGTATAATTTTCTGAATGATCTGCCGATCAGTTATCTACATGTTTTCACTTACTCCGAAAGAGAAAATACGGAAGCTGCCGATATGCAAGGCGTAGTTCCTGTTCCTGAAAGAAAAAGGAGAAACAAGATGCTCAGAATCCTTTCCGAGAAAAAGAAAATGGAATTCTACAGAACACAATTAGGCAAAAAACTTCCGGTTCTTTGGGAACACGAAAACAAAAATGGAATGATGTATGGTTTTACGGAGAATTATGTAAGAGTTTCAAAACCATTTGATAAAAGATCAGTTAATCAAATTGAAAATATTATTCTTGATAAAATCTTGGAAGAAGGTTGTGTGTCTGTTAAAGAAACCCAATTCGAAGATTTTCTGGCAAGGATTTAGAGATTAGAAAGTTTATTATAAAAAGAATGAGTTTCAATATTGAAACTCATTCTTTTTTATCTGGATGGAACGCAAAATTTATTTTTCACTGTCCAATCTGGTTCTGGTATTATAAAGCTGGAAATTAAAAACAAAACTTCTGTTTGCGTAGACAGTTCCGTAGATTGTGTTATCTCTGGCATATGCAGCTCTCGATGGAACAATAATTACGCCTTGCATATTATAATCGGTTGCGGGGTCTAAATTATCAAAAGATTTGAAATATTTCAGACCTTCCTGTAGTCCTTCGATTTCATAAAAATCTCTTCCAACGGTTGTGTTGTTAGCTTTATTATAGGCATCCAAAACAGACTGCTTTACATAAAAATAGGCCGGGTCTGTACTTGGAATACCGGATGTTGTAACATTATTGATGAAAGTCGACTCACTACCATAGGCAACATTATCATCGGTCTTCGTTGCGATGTAAGTTTTTGTTACCTGCATTATACTGATCACATCTGTTGGGGCAATTTCCTTACCTGGGTTTGGTTGGAAAGCTTCAGCCCTTTTTATATAGATCACGCCAGATGGCAACGTCTCGTGAGGATAGGAAGATAATTTAGGATAATTATCATCAGTGGTCACAGTATCATCAAATGCTGTAATGACACCCTTATCATTGAAGTAATTAGATTCCATGAACTTTATTGCCGCAGCATCGTCATACGCATTCTGATCGGCAATAGGAACCACTACGATTTCCTCCTCGTCATTATCTTTCTTACAGCTTTGTAGTGCAACTACACATAGAGCTATTCCTAAAAGTATTTTCTTCATTTTTTTATTTAATGTTAAATTGCAATTAATTTTAACGTGACAAAAGTATAAAAAATTATGAGAATAGATAAATTTTTGTGGAGTGTGAGATTTTATAAAACCAGAACCATTGCTGCTGAGGAGATCAAAAAAAATAGAGTCAGCATTGGAGAGAATGCTGTAAAATCTTCTAAAGAAGTAAAAGCCGGAGATATTATAAAGGTCAGAAAGAACCAGATCGATTATAAGATCAAAGTCATCGATATTCCCAAAAGCAGAGTAGGTGCTAAGCTTGTTGACCAATACGTAGTCGACATGACAGAGAAAGAACAATATGAAATTCTCAAGATGAGAAAATCTTCCCAGGATTATTACAGACAAAAAGGTATTGGAAGACCCACTAAAAAAGATAGGAGAGATATGGATGATTATTCTTCCAGCGATTCTTCAGAAGATATGGATAATGATGACTGGGATGTATTTTTTAAAGAAGAAGCGGAAGATTAGATTTTTAACGCTTCTATGATCTCATCGGAGATGCTGCCGGGTTCTTTGGAGTCTGTATCTATTATAAAATGGGCTTGAGAGTAAAAAGGATTTCTTTCAAAAAGATGCTTCGCAATGAACTCCGGGATATCCGGATCTTCTAATTTTGAGATCAAAGGTCTTGTATGCTTTTGTAAAAGTACACGTTCCGTGAGTGTTCTCACAGAGGCTCTAAGGAAAATGCTTTTCGATTTTCTATTGATGAGGTCCATGTTGTCATAATAGACAGGAGTTCCTCCCCCAAGGCTTAATATGATGTTTTCTTTTGAGTTCAGAATGTCTTCTAAAATCCTTTTTTCCTCCTTGCGAAAGAAGATTTCTCCTTTGTTTTTGAAGATCTCCGGAACAGTTAGCTGATGTTCTTCAGAAATTTTTTGGTCGAGGTCAATTAATTGAAAATTTATTTTTTTGCTCAAGTTTTTGGAAATGTGAGATTTACCACTACCCATGTATCCCAACAGAGAAATTATCATATTTTTATTTTAAACAAAGTTCCTAAAAAATTTTGAGATTTTAAAAAAAGCCTTATCTTTGCACCACTTTAAAACGAAATAGTAATATTGAAGTTTTAAATGTGGCCGACCTGGTAGCTCAGCTGGTAGAGCAATACACTTTTAATGTATGGGTCCTGGGTTCGAATCCCAGCCAGGTCACAAGCAAAAATCCGTAGCGATACGGTTTTTTTTTGCCTGCGTGGTGAAATTGGTAGACACGCCATCTTGAGGGGGTGGTTTCCTAAGGATGTGCTGGTTCGAGTCCAGTCGCAGGCACTGCAAAAATAATCGATAAAAGATAGTCGATAATTGATATGATGCTTTGTAATCATTTATCTTTCATCAATTATCATTCATAAAAAAGGCCGACCTGGTAGCTCAGCTGGTAGAGCAATACACTTTTAATGTATGGGTCCTGGGTTCGAATCCCAGCCAGGTCACAATTTACGCAAGTAAATTTTTTTCATATTAATATTTTGTGATTTGGTGTAGAAGCTTCTTGTAAAAGAAGCTTCTTTTTTTGCCTCAATCTTCTTTTTTTTTAATCCAGATGCAAATTATCTATTAGTCTTACGTTTCCAACATTTACGACTATGAAAGCACGATAATTTTTGTTCTCAGAAATGAAGTCCGCTTCTTTTAATGTTTCTTCATCTGCAATCATAAAATATTCTAATTCCATGTCATCTTCTTTATCAAAGATTTGTGATACTCTTTCTTTTATTGTTGGGATAGATGTAGTTTTTGATTTTTCATTTACTTGTTTTAATGTTTTATAAATGATGGAAGATGTCTTTTTTTCTTCATTGGAAAGTCTCATGTTTCTAGAGCTCATCGCTAGCCCGCTTTCTTCCCTGTGAATTTTAACACCATGGATTTTGATTTTCAAATCAAGGACTTCGACTAATTTTTCGATAATCTTAAGCTGCTGGAAATCTTTTTCTCCAAAATAAGCATTATCTGGCTGCACTTGTCTGAACAATTCCTCTACAACAGTTCCTACACCATCAAAATGGCCAGGCCTTGCGGCACCTTCCATCTCGTTTTCAATACCTCCGAAGTCGTAATGCTTTCTTTCCATTCCATTTGGATAGATGTCTTCAACTCTTGGGATATAGACAGCATCTACAAGTTTGGAGTCTCCTAATTTTTTAACGTCTTCCTCAATGGTTCTTGGGTATTTTTCAAGATCTTCCGGATTATTGAACTGTGTGGGATTTACAAATATGGAAGATATTACAATGTCATTATGTTTCTGTGCTTCTTGATATAGTGAAATGTGTCCTGCATGTAAAGCACCCATTGTAGGTGCGAATCCTATTTTTTTCTTTTTTTCTTTTAATTCTGCGATATATTTTGAGAAAGAATTCTTATCGTAAAAGGTTTGCATTGTTTTTCCTTGTTTTATCAGGCAAAGTTAATGGTTTTAATTACGATGTGGAAATAATTGAAGTGTTTCGGTTTTTTTCCGGCAGTTCAATTCTAAGTATTGGTAATTGGTCAGGTTGAATTTTTCAATTATCAGATTTTGAGTGGAAATTAACATTTTTCAATCTGTAACTTGTTGGTATATAGTTGTTTTTTAGGTTAAATATTAATGTTGTTCAAAATAAATGATTTGATCTAATTTTTCGTAATTTTGCAAAATGAAGAATTTATACTTCGTCTTAAAGTAAATTTTATGCCTAATCAAAAGATTTTATACGTTACTACGGAAATGTACCCCTATCAAGAAGATACCAATATGGGAAGCTTGGTACACAAAATGGCACTGAAAATGCATGGTAGCGGTAACGATGTCAGAGTTTTTATGCCTAGATTTGGACAAATCAGTGAGCGAAAATTTCAATTACATGAAGTGATCAGGCTTTCTGGGATGAATATCATTATCAATGACCTTGATCAGCCTTTGATCATAAAGGTAGCTTCGTTGCCGGGCGAGCGTCTGCAAGTTTATTTTATAGACAACGAAGAATATTTTAAAAGAAAACAGTTTTATTTCGATGATGAGGGGAAGGCATTTGAAGATAATAACGAGAGAGCAATCTTCTTTGCGCGTGGTGTTATCGAAACAATTAAGAAACTGAATTGGGTTCCGGATGTGATCCATTTGAATGGATGGATGTCTTCTCTTATACCTATTTATTTGAAAACATATTACAAAGACGATACGTATTTTAAAGACACAAAAATTGTTCTTTCTGTCTATAATGAGGATGACATAGAACTAAATGAAAATACAAAAGAAATTTTGGAATTTGATAATATTTCCGGCTTACAGTCGTTAGATAAGCCAAGCTTTCTTAGTTTCGTGAATGATAGCATGGATTATGTGGATGTGATCGTAAAGGGGAATGAGTTCTTGGAAGATAAATTGGAGGAAGCATACGAAAAATCGAATGCTGAGAAATCTGATTATTTGAATGCTGATTCTATAGCAAATGTATATTAAATACTAGGTGTTTAAAATGATAAAAATAAAAAAAATAATGAAGCTGGTCCCATTATTATTAATGGGAATTGTTGTATTGAATTCTTGTGAAGGGGATTTGGATGATCTCGGGTCTCAGCTTGTAGACGGGTCTGAAGCTTATGATAAAATCTATGGAGTAACTGCTTACAACGTCAATAATAATGACGTCCAAAAAGTAGTTACATCCCAATATGATAGTGTTAGAATTGGAGCATTTAAAGAGGATGTTTTTGGAGGACAAAAAGTATCATACATAACTCAGTTGAGATTAAATACTTATGATCCCGATTTTGGAAAAAATCCTGTTATAGATTCGGTTGTTTTAACTCTTAAACCGAGATACGAAACTGCGACAGATTCTTTGACGACTACCACCAATGAGGACTATGTTTACCCAGATGGGCAAGTGGCCGCTAAAAAAGTGGTAACGACTTATCCTGTCAGAAAATATGGAAAATACAAGATCAATGGACAAAAAACACCTTTTACTATAAAAGTTCATGAGGTTGCAGATTTCCTAGGTGGTGCTTCTGATTCTATCCTAACTAATAAAGCATTTGCCTTAAGTTCAGAGATAGGTTCTAAATCATTTAATGGGACAGTTAACTCTGTTGTGATCACAAAGGATTCTGATGCTTCTGAATTGCTTAATAGAGATGTTTCTTTCAGGATGAAGTTAGATAGTGCATTTTTTCAAAATAAAATCATAGCTAAGCAAGGTAATCAGGTTCTTAAAGATGCTGCATCTTTCATAAGATACTTTAGGGGTATCAGTATTTCTGTGGAACAAAATGACGGCTATCTTTTCTCAATGGCTCCAAATGATGCAGGAATCACTATCTACTATAAGAATGATGTAACTGCCACAGACGGAACCGTTACGAAGACAAAACAGGAAACTACTCTTAATCTTGGGGCGTCAAATGTTCATTTAAGTCAGGTAATTTATGACAGAGGCAACGACAGCCCATATGCCAAGGCAATGCTAACTGCTGTGAAGTATGAGGATCTTAAGAAAAATCCCGGCTTAGCAGTGAACCCTGCGGACAAACTGTATTTACAAGGTATGGGTGGAAGCGGTATAGGAATTAGAATACCACAAGGTACAATTGATGCATTAAAACAAAAATTCCAAAACGAAAAAATAGCAATTGTTTCGGCCAAGATACGTTTATATAATAATGCTGATGAGTGGAACAATAAATTTAGAAAACCATCTAGTTTACTGGTTCAGGAGATGATAAAAGATACAGTTCGTTTTCTTCCGGATATGACGTCCTTGGCTTCTGCTGGATATAGTCTTGTCAAGACGGCTGATCTTTCTACAAAGGACGCTTATTATGATATAGGGATTACAGCTTCTTTGAAAGATATTGTGGAGAAAAATAAAAATGCCCATGATTTTGTAATTAACGTAGGCAGTTATCTTTCTGATGCATCGACTGGAACATTGTTGGGACAAACGTACAATGATAGACCGTATAATCCTTTCAGAATTGCATTAACGGGAATAAATACTAATAATATAGGTCAAGAGTTATTACCGGATTCTAAAAATGTTCAGCTTAGAATAATATATACAAAAAAATAAAAACCAATTAGATATGTGTGGAATCGTCGGATATACAGGTTTTAGAGATGCGTATGAAATTGTTATCAATGGATTACGTCGTTTAGAGTACAGAGGCTATGATAGCGCAGGTATTATTTTAGAAACTGAAAACGGAAATTTAGAAGTTAAAAAAACGAAAGGGAAAGTAGATGACCTTGTGGCAATCTCAAAAGGTTTGAAAACTACTTCCAAAGTAGGAATGGGGCATACAAGATGGGCTACACACGGTGTTCCAAGCGACAATAATTCCCATCCACACCTTTCTAACAATAATAAAATAGCAATAGTTCATAATGGTATCATTGAAAATTACGATACTATAAAAACAATGCTGATCAATAAAGATTACGAGTTTAGGTCTGAAACAGATACCGAAGTTTTGGTCAACCTTATCCAGTACTTCTTGGACAAGGAAATCAACCTTAGTTTTCCGGAAGCGGTAAGATATGCTTTGAATGAAGTTTATGGGGCATATGCCGTTTCGGTAATGCATGATGATTTTCCTGGTCAATTGGTTGTAGCAAGATTAGGCTCACCATTGGCAATTGGTATTGGAGATGATGAATATTTTGTTGCGTCTGATGCATCCCCATTTGTAGAGTTTACGAAAGAAGCGGTTTATTTAGAGGAAGGTCATATGGCCACTATTTCTCTCGAATCTGGAATTGATATCAGAACCATAAAGGAGAATACCAAGATAGAACCTGCCATACAAGAGCTGAGACTTAATCTTGAGCAAATAGAAAAAGGAGGATACGAACATTTTATGCTGAAAGAGATTTTTGAGCAATCAAAATCTGTTTTGGACACTATGAGGGGTAGATTATTAGTAGATGAAGGTGTGATAAAAATGGCCGGTATTTGGGATCATTTGGAAAGATTGACCAATGCTGAAAGAATTATTATTATCGCTTGTGGAACTTCTTGGCATGCCGGATTAATTGGGGAATATCTTATAGAAGAATTTGCCAGGGTTCCAGTTGAAGTAGAGTACGCATCAGAGTTCCGATATAGAAACCCAATAATAACTTCTAAAGACGTTGTAATAGCTATTTCTCAATCAGGGGAAACTGCAGACACAATGGCTGCTATAAAATTGGCCAAGGAAAAAGGTGCTTTTGTTTATGGTATCTGCAACGTTGTAGATTCATCTATTGCAAGAGTTACGGATGCGGGTTCTTATACACACGCCGGTCCAGAAATAGGGGTGGCTTCTACCAAAGCGTTTACAGCTCAACTTACCATCCTTTCTTTGATAGCAATCAAATTGGGCAACCATAATGGTAACTTGGGTAAAGCTGATTTCATGAGACTGATTACTGAGTTGGATGCAATACCTAAAAAGATAGAAGAGGTTTTAAATTCTGTGGATTCAGTAGTTAAAGAGATCGCTTCTAAATTTGTGAATGCAACTAATTTCTTGTATTTAGGAAGAGGATATAATTTTCCAACAGCTTTGGAAGGAGCTCTAAAACTTAAAGAGATATCCTATATCCACGCAGAAGGTTATCCTGCCGCAGAAATGAAGCATGGCCCGATCGCATTAATTGATGAGAATATGCCAATCGTTATAATTGCTCCTAAAATTGGGCATTATGATAAAATTGTAAGCAATGTTCAAGAGATCAAGGCAAGAAAAGGAAAAGTCATCGCAATCATCAATAAAGGTGATGTCCAGGTTGCCTCTATGGCAGATCATATTATTGAGATTCCAGAAACATCTGAGTGTTTTTCCCCAATATTAGCGTCCATTCCATTACAGTTATTGGCGTATTATATTGCTGTGGAAAGAGGGGCTAATGTAGATCAGCCAAGAAACCTTGCTAAATCAGTAACTGTAGAATAATTTCATGCTTTGTGAAATATTCTTTAACAAATTACGTTTTGAATAAAAATTGATAATTATTCATAAAAAAAATTATATATTTACCGCTTAATTTCTTTAAAATAGGATGAAAAGGATATTACTTATATTATTATCAGCATCAGTTATAATGTCTTGTTCCAATGGAGGCGGAAAAGGTATAACTGGTAATCCCGGTATCAAGGGAGAATTGATTCCAAGAGGGTCTTCGAAATCGTTTGTTGCAGAAAGACCATATGGAATGGTTCCAATCCCAGGTGGGTCTTTTGTAATGGGTATGGCAGATCAGGATTTCTCCAATACTCCCGAAAAAGCAATGCCAAAAACTGTGACGGTATCTGCCTTTTTCATGGATGAGACTGAAATTACAAATGCAGAATACAGATTATTCATCAATGCAGTTAGAGATTCTATTGCGAGAGGTTTATTAGCAGAAGCAGCCGGCGAAGGCGGTGGAGATGGCGAAGGTGGTAATGGTAGCTCAATTGCAGATTATGCATATGCAGGTAAGAAAACTGGAGAAGAAGCGACCCCATACCAAAAATTCTTAGAGTCTCAGGGAGGCAGAGAAGGTGGATATGATGAATCTAAAAAATTAGATAAGAAAGTTCCACTTACCTATAATACTTCAGCCTATCCGGATGAGAAATATGCCGAAGTATTGGAATCAATGTATTTGCCGGCAGAAAAGAGAATTAATAACGAAAGAGTCATTGATTGGTCAAAAATCAAATACGCTTACCAATGGGAGGATGTAGCATCTGCTGTAAAAGATAAGGACAGAGGTGCGCAATATCTTAAAAAGGAAAGTATTGCTGTTTATCCGGATACCACCGTGTGGGTGAAAGATTTCAAATATGCCTATAATGAACCGTTATTTGGACAGTATTTTTGGCATAGTGCGTACAAAGAATATCCTGTTGTAGGGGTTACTTGGGATCAGGCAAGAGCATTTTGTGATTTCAGAACCAAAATGAAGGCAGATTACAACAATAGTATTAAAAAGAAAAAGCAAAAACCTATGAGGTTCCGTCTTCCTACTGAGTCGGAGTGGGAATATGCTGCTAAAGGCGGGATACAGAATGCCACTTATCCTTGGGGAGGACCGTACCTGCAGGATGATAGAGGGTGTTATTTGGCTAACTTCAAACCTAAAAGAGGTAACTATATAGAAGACGAAAAAACCGGGAACTATACTTATACAGCACCTGTGAAAAAATTCTCTAAAAACGGATATGGATTATATGATATGGCAGGAAACGTTTCTGAATGGACAGAATCACCATTCAATAACTCTGCCTATGAATTCTCATCTTCTTTGAATCCAAGTCTTTCTGCCAATGCTGCAAGTGACGTTAAAAAAACTGTGAGAGGTGGCTCATGGAAAGATGTAGGATATCTATTGATGACCGGGTATAGAGATTGGGAAAGAAAAGACTCAGCTAGAAGCTATATCGGATTCAGAACTATTCAAGATATTCCTTCAGCATCAGGAAGGTTTGCAAGAAAGACTAAATAATAATTAACTAACTATTACTAACTAAAAATTCAAAAAAATGTTTAAAACTAAAGATTCAATCACGAATTTTATCTATTCGTTTGGTGCTGCTATCGTAATCTTGGGAGCTTTATTTAAAATGACCCACTGGCATGTAGGTCCTATTACAGGTAACGTGGCACTTGCTGCAGGTTTGATCACAGAAGCACTTATTTTCTTATTCTTTGCATTCGATCCGCCAAAGTCAGAAGAGAACTATGCTTGGGAAAATGTTTATCCTGAATTATTGGACGAAACTGCTGAGAGACAACCTAGAAAAGCTGTTAACAAAATAGAGAACAAAGAACTGGAATTGTCATTATCTGATAAACTTGATAAAATGTTGGCTGATGCTAAATTAGATGTTAGCTTATTCGAAAGATTGAGAGGAGGAATTGATAAATTCTCTTCTTCAGTTGACCAGATCAATCAAACAGTGGATGTTTCAGCTTCTACTCACAAATATAATGAGCAATTGAATCTTGCTGCTTCTCATCTGGAAAGCATGAATGCTTTATATGCACTTCAATTGGAGCACGGACAAAAACAATCAGAATTCAGTAAAAAATATGTTGAAGATATTCAGAAATCTGCAGCACAATCAGAAAAGTTCAATGAGGAATTACTAGGTTTGACATCTAATCTTAATAATCTTAATAGAGTTTATGGTGGTATGCTTAGCGCAATGAAGTCTTGATCACTATCATTTTAATTATTGTTTAACGATTAAATTATTTTATTAAAATGGCAGGAGGTAAACAGACACCACGTCAGAAGATGATCAACCTGATGTATTTGGTTTTCATTGCAATGCTTGCGATGCAGATCGATCAGGAGATCATCAGATCATATAAAGATACCAATCAATCCCTAATGGATACAAGATTGATCGTAGAGAAGAAAAATGATGACATCTTTGAGAAGACTTTAGCTGCTAAAGCTCAAACTTCTCCGGAAAGTTATCAGTCTCTTTTCGATCAGTATAAAACCTTAAAAGGAAAAACCAATGATCTTGTAACTTATATTGATGGCTTAAAAACAACAATGGGTACTGCGGCAGAATATAATTCTGATGCTGAAATTGAAGAGAGTTTTGCTTCTCTCAACAATACAGAGCCGGCAACTAATCTTTTCTTTAAAGATGGGGATGAAAAAAACATTAGTGATAAATCTAATGAGCTAAAGGCAAAAATTGATGATCTAAGAAATTTTATTACTTCAACTTTTGGTAATAACGCACAGTTGAAAGATGTTGCCGACAGAGCTCAGAAACATTTGGTTGCTGAGTTTGCAAAAGGCGATAAGAGAAGTAAAAAAGGTTGGTTCCAATATAAGTTCTATAATCAGCCATTAATTGCTGCCCTATCTAACTTAGAAGTTATACAATCAGAAGCAAGAAACCTTCAGTCTGATGCGTTGACTTCTATGCTTCAGGAAAAAGTGGATGCAGATATTAAGTTTGATGCTTATGAAGCTTTGGTTTCTGGACCTAGTTCTGTTATGAAAGGGGAACCGGCTGAAATCAAGATCGCTATTGGGACCTTTGCAAGCTCTGTTCCTGGTCTAGCTATTACCGGAGCTAAAGTTGTCAATGGACAAGGTATCATTACACCTGCTACAGGAGCTGTGGGAGCGCAGGAGTTTAAAGGTCAGATTTCATTTACGGATAAAAATGGAAAAGTCCATGAACTTCCGTATGCTCACACTTTAAATGTAGTTTCTGGTGCAGAAGCACTAAAAGAGCAAAATGGTGCTATCTTACAAGCTGATAAGATGATGGTATTATATAGAGGTCTTCAGAACCCTGTTTCAGGTGCGATTCTTGGAGCTGATCTTAGTGCGACCACTTTATCGGCACCTGGAGCCTCAGTTAGCGGAGGAAAAGGAAAATGGATGGTTACACCTGGAGCTGGAAGTACTGTTAAATTAACAATTTCTGGAAAAGCACCAAGCGGAAAGGTTATTTCTCAAGGTTTTGATTTCAGAATCAAGAATATTCCTCCACCAAAAGGACAGATCAGAGGGGCTAGTTATACATCCATGCCTGCTGCTTCGATCTCTAAGCAGACGCTTTCTGCAACATTGCCTGATTTCGATTTCCCAGTTAGTTTTGATGTTGTAAGTTTCAAAGTTAAAGTTGCTGGTAAACCTGCTATGTCAATCAATGGAAGTTCATTAGGTCAAGCAGAATCATTGACAAAAGGATTAAGAAGCGGTGACATTGTCACGATTTTTGATATTCAAGCAAAAGCTAACGGCTTAAATGGAGTAGTACTCCCTAATATAGGAAACGTTATTATCAACGTTCTATAAAAATTTAAAATTAAAAGTTGATTGATTTTATACTATTCAATATTTATTTATGAAAAAGATTATATATAGTTTAATTTGTCTTTCCTCTACCATTGCTTATGCTCAGAACAGCATACTCAATGCCAGTTCTCCACAGACATTCCGCGAAGAACGTGAGATCAAGAAAGATAGTATTGCTTCACCTCTTAAATATGGTTTTATCGAGGATAAAGATATATTGAGAAGTATGGTTGTATGGGAAATTATTGATATGAATGATAAGATCAATCAGCCTTTTTACCATAACTCAGACGGCCTTGTTTCTCAGAACAAATCATTGTACCAGGTTTTGCTTGATGCTGTGAACAATGGTAAGATCAAAGAGGTCTATTCCGGCGACGATTTTACAGCAAGGTTAACTCCTGAGCAGATCGTAACTGCGACTTCTGCTGTGCAAGTAGCTGATTACTTTTCTCAAACACTTAACGAGAACAAGATCGAAGATGGAACTGCAAATAACTTAAAAAAATATTTCAATTCGATTATTAATTCCACGGATGCTGATATTAGTGCTCTGAAAGCTTTTTATGGAACCCGTCTGGAAGATATACTTCTTGTAAACGATGGCAGCACTCCAGCTGCTACTGAGGAAACACCTGTTGAGACTACAACTACAACCAAAAAGGGTAAGAAGAAGAAAGTAGCAAAAAAAACAGCTGCTAAGCCAGTTAGCATTCCTCCGGGTACAGTTTTGGTCAAATTAGACGGTAGCTGGTACAAAATCAACAGGAATGATATCTCAGCAAACGTTGATAAGATTGTAACAGGGACTGAAAAGGTTAAGGCTTTGAAATTGATGGGCATGTGGTATGTTGATAAAAGAGATTCTCAGCTTAGATACAGATTGTTAGGAATTGCTGCGATGGGTGAAGATCCAAATGCTGCTAAACTTAGAGCATCTCAGGCGCAAGCTCTGGCAGAAGCTGGGCAACCTATTGATAATTCTACAATGGGTGGTGGTGCAGCAGATCTGATTGATCTTTTCTGGATCTACTATCCGGATGCTCGTCAGGTTTTGACTACCAATTTCATCTTCAATGCCAAAAACTCTACATCTGACATTACATTCGATGATGTCTTGAACCAAAGACGTTTTTCTTCAGTTATTTATAAGTCTGATAATGGTCTTGGAAAAGGAGGAAGCGGAGTTATTGATGAATATATCCCGAATGATGCCGATGGACAGTTAGAAGAAAGTGATAGAATCAAAGCACAGATTCTGCAAATGGAAAATGATATGTGGAATTACTAATATTTCTCATAGTCTAAATAAAAAAACCTAAGTATCTTTACTTAGGTTTTTATTTTTATGGAACAGGTAGATTATATTATCATTGGGGCGGGTTATGCAGGGATATTTTTTGCACATCAATTGATCAAGGAAAATAGATCTTTCAAGATTTTTTATGATGATAATATTTCGGCTTCCCAGATTTCTGCAGGTGTCTGTAATCCGGTCATTCTGAAACGGTTTACAACATTTTGGAAGTCGCAGGAACAAATCAATTATCTTGATGTTATATTTCATGAAATTGGACAATATCAGTCGAAGAAATATTTGATCAATGAAAACGTTGTCCGAATCTTTCATAATGATTCCGAGAAAGTTCAGTGGACGAAGAATTCTCAGAAAGAAGATTTGAAAGAATATCTCAATCCTGGTTTTATAGATCTGGAAAGTGTAGAAAATCCCTTTGAAGCTGGAAAAGTAAATCAATCATGCAGATTGGATGTAACTGAATTCTTCAATGATATGCTCAATTATTTTGAAGAGAACAATTATTTGATAAGAGAAAAATTCGATTATGATTTAATTAACACCGAGAACAATTCGTACAAATATCTTTCATTTAAAAATCTTGTTTTCTGCGAGGGTGTTGCAAGCAATCATAACCCTTATTTCAAAAATATTCCTATCAAACCAAATAAAGGCCATTGCCTAAAACTTAAACTGAAAGATAAGCCTGAACCTTATATCATCAAGAAAAAACATTTTTTATTCAATCTTCAAAACGACGAATATTATTATGGCGGAACCTATGACCGTTTTGATATGACCGATGATATCAATCAGGAATCATTTGAAGAATTAGGAAATGGACTTCAAGAATTGTATAAAAAAGATTTTGAGATCAAGGACGTTAATTTTGCTTTTCGGGCAACAGTTATGGATAGAAGACCAATTTTAGGAAGACATAAGAATTATCAGAATTTTTATATTTTCAATGGACTGGGAGCGAGAGGTGTTTACAACGGGAGCTATTTTTCAAAAGTGCTTTTCGACTACTTGGAGAATGACATTGAACTTGATCCTGAAATTGATGTGAAAAGATTTTACTAATTTAATTAACAAAATTTAAATTATACTAATTTGGTCAGAGTTGGATGAATTGTTAAATTTGTATTTCGGATAAACTTTAATGATGAAGAACGAACTAAAAGAAACATTCCAAAAATTAATAGATGAAAATATTGCATCAAGATCGATAGAAGAAGTTCTGGAGATTTTGACGACGACTTTTCCGGATGAAGTTTGCTTTTCCACAAGTTTTAGCTTCGAAGACCAAGTGATTACGGATTATGTGAAAAATTCAGGAATCAAAGTTTTCACTTTAGACACAGGCCGTTTATTCGAAGATACTTACAATACTTGGAGTTTAACCAAATCCAAATATAAACTTCCAATCAAAGCTTATTATCCAGATCCGGAAGAGTTGGAACCATTCATTCAGGACAATGGCCCAGATTCCTTTTACAGGTCGGTAGAGAATAGGAAAACTTGTTGCGACATTAGAAAAGTTCATCCTTTAAAAAGGGCCTTGAGGGGTAACAAGATTTGGATCACAGGACTGAGAGCAGAGCATTCGGTTGCAAGGGAAAACCTTTCTCAATTCGAATGGGATGAGTCCAATCAAATCATCAAATACCATCCGATCCTTTTCTGGACAACAGAGCAGGTGAGGGATCATATCAAAAAAAATAATATTCCTTACAATATTTTACATGACAAAGGTTTCGTCAGCATCGGTTGCGCACCTTGTACAAGAGCAATTCAACCGGGCGAGGATTTTCGTGCCGGTCGCTGGTGGTGGGAAGATGCCAGCAAAAAAGAATGTGGCCTCCATGTTCACAAATAACAAATCAATCATTTAAGAAATAAAATATAATCCAATTGTTAAATATTTTTGAATAGATAATGTTGCTGGGTCACACACCTTTGTGAACCTTAAAATATTTTCAATTAGATTAAAAAAACTTTGCGCTGTTTGCGCTTAAAAAATAAAAAAATGTCAAAATATCATTTGGATTATCTGGAGCAGTTGGAATCCGAAGCCATTCATATTTTCAGGGAAGTTGCGGGCCAGTTTGAACGACCGGCTTTGCTTTTCAGTGGTGGAAAAGACAGTATCACGCTGGTTCATCTTGCGCTGAAAGCTTTTCGCCCGGGCAAATTTCCTTTCCCGTTGGTTCATATCGACACAGGACATAATTTCCCGGAAGTACTGGACTTTCGCGATCAATTGGCTGAGCAGATCGGAGAAAAACTCATCGTCAGAAAAGTAGAAGATACCATTAAGGAAAAAGGTTTGAGAGAACCAAAAGGAAAATTGCCGAGCAGAAATGCCTTGCAGACTTTCACACTGTTGGACACCGTAGAAGAATTCGAGTTCGACTGTTGTATCGGTGGCGGAAGACGTGACGAGGAAAAAGCCAGGGCTAAGGAACGTATTTTCTCCGTTCGTGATGATTTCGGGCAATGGGATCCGAAACTTCAGCGACCCGAATTGTGGAATACCTACAACGGAAAAATCCACAAAGGCGAGCAGGTACGTGCTTTCCCAATAAGCAACTGGACAGAATTGGATGTGTGGAATTACATCCTGAAAGAAAATATCCAATTACCTTCCATCTACTTTTCACACGAGCGTGAGGTTCTTAATTTCGATAACCAATTCATCGCAATGAATGAGTTTGTCAATTTGGAAGAAGGCGATATTGTGACCACAGAAAAAGTACGTTACAGAACGGTTGGCGATATGACATGTACTGCAGCGGTTTTATCGGAAGCAAACGATTTGGAGCAGGTAATTGCAGAGATCATCACGACCAAAACCAGTGAGCGAGGCGAAACCAGAATAGACGACAGAACTTCAGAAGCCGCGATGGAAGACAGAAAGAAAGCCGGATACTTTTAATTATTAATGATGAATGATAAATGATGAATGATTGCATTTTCAAAATCACTTATCGATTATCAAATATCAATTATCAAAACAATGGACATATTAAGATTCATCACTGCAGGAAGTGTAGACGACGGAAAAAGCACACTGATAGGCAGACTTTTATACGACAGCAAAAATATTCTGATTGACCAATTGGAAGCTGTTGAACGTGCCAGCAAATTCAAAAATGACGGAACCATTGATTTGGCTTTGCTGACAGACGGTTTGAGAGCAGAACGTGAGCAAGGTATTACAATCGATGTTGCGTACAAATATTTCTCAACACCGAAACGTAAATTCATCATTGCAGATGCGCCGGGCCACGTTCAATATACCCGGAATATGATTACCGGAGCCAGCAACGCTGCTTTGATAATTATTCTGATTGACGCCAGAAACGGAATCATAGAACAGACCAAAAGACATTCGATCATTGCATCATTACTTAACATTCCGAATGTTGTAGTCGCAATTAACAAGCTGGATTTGGTTAATTATTCTGAAGAAATTTTTAATCAGATCAAAAGTGACTATTCAAAAATAGCAGAACAATTGTCTTTGAATAATGTCGTTTACATCCCGATTTCAGCTTTGAACGGTGATAACATTGTTGACAAGTCTGAAAACTTGAATTGGTATCAGGGAAAAACATTATTGGATTATTTGGAAACTGTTGAACTGGAACATACGATCAATCTGGATAAAGCGAGATTTCCTGTTCAATACGTGATTCGCCCTCAGACAGAAGAACTTCACGATTATCGAGGATACGCAGGGAAAATCACCAGCGGAATTTACAAAGTGGGAGATTCGGTGACAATTTTACCTTCCGGAACTGAGAGTAAAATTTCGGCAATAGAAGTCGCTCAAAAACAAGTGGAAGAAGCATTTGCACCGCAAAGTATCATATTGCATTTGGAAGACGATATAGATATCAGCCGTGGTGATTTGATTGTGAAATCCGATGACCTTCCGAAAATCGAACAGGAATTAGAAGTCCTCGTTTGCTGGATGGGCGATAAACCCTTGAAGAATGGTTCAAAATATCTGATTCAAAATAATACGACCCAAGTCAAGGGAGTCGTAAAAGACATCGAATATAAACTAGATGTCAACACCCTGGAAAAACAGGATGTTGAACAGGTTTCACTAAACGAAATAGTAAAACTTAAACTCAAAACTGCAAAGCCTTTAGCTTACGATTCTTACAAAGATCTGTCTTCCAACGGTGGCATTATCTTTATCGATGAGACAAGCTTTGTAACAGTTGGCGCAGGATTGATTCAGTAATTATAATATTGTCTGGCAATTGTCATCCTGAGGTTCTCGAAGGATTGTCGAAGACTCTTTAAAAATTAAAAATTTGACATCAAAAATTTCACTTCCGGTTTTCATCAATGCATCGACTAACAAAATCCTGATCGTCGGCGGTGGAAAATTAGCTTCGGAACAGCTTAATGATATTATGCAGAATATCCCGGATGCTAATATCAGCGTTCTTGCCAAGAGGCTTTCTGATGATATCAAAAACCTGTTGTTGGAGAATACATCGGTCAAAATTATCAATGAAGATTTTGATGACTCTTATTTAGAAATTGCAGACCTGTTCATTGTGGCAACAGAAGATCCTGCTCAGGACCAATTGATAATTAATAAGATAAAGGAAAGGAAGAACTTATATTTTGCTCCGAGTCTTCCCTCTGAGAATGATTTTTTCTTTCGTGGGAATAATGATTCACAAGAGAGAAAATCTCTTTTCATTATTAACGGAGAAAAAAAATGGCGGAGGATTGCAACCATATTTTTTTGGGCTTTTGTTGTTCTGCTGATAGGAAATATTGTATCATTTTACATTGGATTCGAAGATTTGAACATCGCTTATCAATATCTGAATCATAATACCGATGAGCGATTTTTCTGGTTGTTCTTGGTTGGGTTTTTAGCCCAGTTGATTGATGGCGCTCTCGGAATGGGTTACGGCGTGACTTGCACTGCGGCGCTGTTGTACATTGGGATTCCTCTGCCAGCGATCAGCAGCAGTATTCATACTGCGGAGATGTTTTCAAGTGGCGCTTCCGGATTCAGTCATTACAAATTTGGGAATATCAATAAGAAACTATTCAAAAATATACTAATACCAGGTGTTATCGGAGCCATTCTGGGAGCCCTATTGTTATCATATTTGGGTGAAAAATATGCCGGGATTATTAAGCCATTTTTAGCACTTTACACTTTTGTCCTCGGAATCAGAATTTTACTGAATGCCTTCAAAAAAAATAAAAATCGCAAGAAAACCAAACGAGTAGGCTGGCTGGCTGGTGCCGGTGGGTTCTTGGATTCTTTTGGCGGTGGCGGTTGGGGACCATTGGTAACATCAACTTTGATTTCAAAAGGGAAAACACCACGCTATGTCATCGGAACCGTTAGTTTGACCGAGTTCTTCGTGACATTCGCCAGTGCGCTGACATTCTTCTCTGTTATCGGGATCAGTCATTGGCAGCTGATCGCCGGATTAATTTTGGGTGGCATTCTGGCAGCACCAATTGCAGCCAGGCTTGCCGGAAAACTACCTTTAAAGGCAATGTTCATCGGTGTTGGAGTAATGGTAATTATCTGGAGTATGAATGTTTTATTAAAAGCCTTGCATCTTATTTGACCTGAGTCTGGACAGGATTTTCACGGAGTTATATTATGGAGCACCAGTATTAATCTACAAAAATATTGACAGCAAAGCGATCACGATCCCAATTGCAGTGAAATCCATTCCACGTTAAAGGCATTGGTTTTCGGATTGAGAACATTCAGAAAACTTGAAATTCCCGGTCCTTGATCCCATCTGTCATTTTTATTTGAATTAATCCTGCAATTCCAACCAACGCATTTCAAATTCTTCCAATTTCCCGGAAAGTGTTTCCAATTCCGAGGAAAGTTTTGAGATTTTATCGTAATCAGATTCATTGTTGAGTTGTTCCAGGATTTCTGCTCTTTTTTCTTCCAATCTTGGCATTTCTTTCTCGATAGTTTCCAGCTCACGTTGTTCTTTGAAAGATAATTTCTTTTTGGTTGGCTGAGTTATCGCAACAGTTGGAGTTTCAGTTTCTTTTGGGGCTTCAACCTTTTCAACTTTAGCAGTTTCCGCTTTTGGATTCTTCTCTTCATTTTTAAGATGCTCGCGATACTCCGAGAAATTTCCAACAAACTCTTTGATTTTTCCGTTGCCTTCAAAAGCCAGAACATGATCCACGATTCGGTCCATAAAATAACGGTCGTGCGAAACGATGATCAAACTGCCCTGGAAATTCTGAAGAAAATTTTCAAGAACCGTCAAAGTTGGCAAATCCAGATCATTCGTGGGTTCATCAAAAATAAGAAAATTCGGGTTTTGATAAAGAATGTACATCAGGTGAAGACGACGCTTCTCTCCACCAGAAAGTTTCGAAATCGGCGAATACTGAGTCTGGTCATCAAACAAAAATAACCTCAAAAACTGAGAAGCCGAAATCGTCTTTCCATTGGCCAAAGGAAAGTTTTCACCAATCTCTTTGATAAAATCAATAACTCTTTCGTCCTCCTTATATTGCAGACCTTTCTGAGCAAAATACCCGAACTTGATCGTTTCTCCCGTCTCAATCTCTCCGGAATCTTTTGGTTCAAAACCTTGGATGATATTCAGTAAAGTTGATTTTCCTGCTCCGTTCTTTCCAACAATTCCGACCTTTTCACCTCTCTGAAATTGATAAGAAAAATCTTTGAACAAAACTTTGTCTCCAAAACTTTTGTTGATGTTTTTAAGTTCAAGAATCTTGTTTCCCAATCTTTTCATCTCAAAATCCAATTCCAGAGCTTGTTTTCTCGTGTCGGTTTTCGCTATTTTTTCAGTTTCGTAAAAGTCATCTTGTCTCGACTTGGATTTTGTAGTTCTCGCTTTGGGCTGTCTTCGCATCCATTCCAATTCCTTTCTATAAAGGTTTTGTGCTTTATCGATAGTCGAATTTAAATTATCCTCACGAATCATTTTATTCTCAAGATAAGTCGCGTAACTTCCGTTGTGAAGATAGAGATTTCCGTCTTCCATTTCCCATATTTTGTCACAAACAGCATCCAGGAAATAACGGTCGTGTGTCACAAGAAGCAACGTGATTTTGGCTTTACTAAGATAATTTTCCAGCCATTCTACCATTTCCACATCCAGGTGGTTGGTCGGCTCATCCATTATCAGAAGCGTATGCCGATGTTCCGCTCTGGTTTCTGTCAGGAGTTTTGCTAATGCAATTCTCTTGATCTGACCTCCGGATAACGTTCCCATTTTCGCTTTCAAATCTGTGATTTTCAACTGAGAAAGGATTTGCTCCATTTCATTTTCCAGATCCCACGCTTTATGGATTTCCATCTCTGCCAAAGCCGTTTCCATATGGTCTGGATTATCGGAGGTCAAAGCATGATGGTATTTTTTCAAAGCCAAAATCGGCGCAGAGTCCAGGGTCATCATAAACTCTTCTACAGACAATTTCGGATCAAAGTCAATTTCCTGGTCAAATAAAACCACCTGAATATCCTTGTTGATAGCTACATCTCCGCCATCGGCGATCTCTTTTCCCATCAGGATTTTCAGAAGCGTAGATTTTCCGCTTCCGTTTTTGGCGACGATGGCGATCTTGTCACCTTCGTTCACATGGAAGGTAATATTTTTGAACAAAACTTTGATGCCGTAAGATTTGCTAAGATTTTCTGCAGAAACGTAATTCATTAGTTATAAATGATGATTGATAATTGAATGATTGCAAAAATAAGAAATTGAAACTCGATAATTCCGTCACTATTGATTAATATTCAGAAAACTTTAACTAAAACATTAATTGATTTTAACCTTTCTTTGAGAGAATCAGAATGGAAAATTTCAGAAGTTTGTTCTCAAATTGTTAACTATGAAAAAAATCAACATTATTTTTGCTTTATTTGCATTCGTTATTTCCCATGCACAACTTATTTCCGGCACTGTATTATCAAAAGAAGATAGCAAACCTGTTCCTTATGCTAAAATCGGAATATTAAATAGTAATTTCGGTGTGCAGGCAGATGAAAATGGGAAATTTCAAATTCAGCTGGATAACGTTTCAAAAGAAAAAGAACTGATGGTTGCTGTTCCCGGCTACAAGCAGTTCAGAAGTACTGTAGAAGACTTCGTGAAAAGCAACCCTCACAATATTTATTTGTATGAAAAAGTGACCAACATCCAGGAAGTTGTCATTACGCCTCAAAACTATAAAGAGAAAAATCTAGGTGTGAACAGCAAATCGAAATCTATGATGTTTACACCAAATATGGAGAAAGGAAATGCAGTTGTAGAGGAAACCGCGGTGGAATTCAGTTCCGGTAAGCGATTAAAAATCAATAAAATCAATATGAATTTTTCCCGATTCGAATCTACAACGCCCATCAAAGTCCGTTACACAGTTTACGATGAAAAAGATGGTAAACCGAATAATCTGATCTTGGATAATGATATTATTGCAACCATCAGCAAAGACAATTTACAAGACTCGACTTTTTCTATAGATGTAAGCAAAGAAAATATTTGGTTACAAGGAAAATTCTTTGTCGGGATTCAATTTATCGGACAGGCTGATGGTAAAGTAGCTTTGAGCGGCGCATTATTCAAAGCTGGATATTATCGTTCATTCTATGGAAATTGGGAAAAAATCGGAATAGCGGCGCCAGCTATCAATATTGATGTGAAAGTGAAAAAGTAATTTGATTTATTTTTAAATTTGAGAAATCGATCATATCAAAATGAAAAAAATAATCGCCTTAATAGCTCTGTTGATATCAATGATTTCTTTTGCGCAAGTCTATGATTTTGGCAAGAATCCTGAAGCTGGAAAAATCCTTCATTTGAAAGACGCAGATATTTATTATGAGATCTATGGCAAAGGCGAACCTTTATTTTTGCTTCATGGAAACGGAGGAAGCATCGATGCCTTTTCAAAAGAAATTCCGGAGCTCTCCAGATATTTTACTGTTGTGGCGATGGATACGCGTGCACAAGGGAAAAGTACAGATTCTTCAAAAGAACCTTTGACTTACATTAAATTCGCTGATGATGTTAAAGCCTTGGCGGATAAATTGGGTTTCAAAAAAATAAATATTCTTGGCTGGAGCGACGGCGGAAATACCGGAATCGAGTTCGCCATCAAATACCCGGAAATGGCTAATAAGATCATCACAAGTGGTGCGAATGTTTTTCCAAATGGAGTCGGCGAAAATGAAGTGGAGAATATGAAAAGAGACGCCGAAAAAATGCGTGCTGAGAACAAACCGGAACGTGATATCAGATTACTTCAGTTGATGATCGATGAACCAAAAATTACCAAGGAACAACTTGATCATATCAAAGCAAAAGTCTTTGTAGTTGCTGGGGAAAATGATTTAATCCTTCGTTCTCATACAGAATACATCGCAAAAGAAATCCCGAATTCTAAACTGAAAATCTACAAAGGTGCCTCACACGGCGTTCCTATAGAAAGGGCAGAGGAATTGAACAAGGATGTGATTGAGTTTATTAAGAATTAAAAAATAGTAAACGCAAAGGCACAATTTATTTTTAAATATAAAACTCTTAATTAAAGTCGCAAAGTGACTCGCAATGAGACTTTGCGGTAAAACTGATCTAATCTATCGTCAGCATTTTCAACGACCAGAGATTTCCGTTATAAATATCCAAATCTACCTTTGAATTGATGCCGTAAACAATGCCGTTTTCTGAGAATTGCCAGAATTGCCATTCATCATCAGGAGAAGGTGTTGGAACATCATTATAATTGGCCAGCCAAAGTGGATAATCATCGAATTCGCCTTTCAGATAATCTTTGTAGTAATGATAATAGGTGTAGATAATTGGTTTTTCACCGTAAGTTTCTTCCATTATTTTTATCCAGACTTTGAGGTCAGAAACCAATTCTTCCTTTGATTTTTTTCTGGGATTTTTCTCAATATCAAGAATTGGCGGAAGGTCGCCCGATTCTAATTTTGCAACAGAAAGAAATGAATTTGCCTGCATCACAGGATCCTCATCGGGACGATAAAAATGATACGCACCACGAATCAAGTTATGTTGTTTAGCAGTTTCCCAAAAATGGTCAAAATTCTTATCCAATTTTCGGTTTCCCATACTTGCCCGCAGAACCACAAATTGCAGCGGAATTGTCCTATTGCCTATGCTCAGACTGTCCCACTGGATATCTTCTTTTCTTTGATAATGAGAAATATCGAAACCAAAAGTCTGGTTGGCATAAAGTCCGGTGATTTTCTCAATTCTTGCCTTCTCTGCTTCTGTATTGGAAAGTTTTTTGTGTTCAAAATGTTTTCCAAGATAATAGGTGAAATAATAATTGATTTTTTGTCTCAGATAAAATCCTGTTCCCAACAAGGAAATACAAAGTATGATCAGCAAAATCCAACGCTTTTTCATAAAAACCTTTTTTCTTTTCTGATGAATTTTCTTCTTCGTTCTGAGATTTGCCTTTGCCATAAGTTTTGCAAAAATATTATTTTTCCTCATCGAAAAGAACTGGAAAAAATATTTTTTAAAATTAAAGTCTTAATGAATTTTTTGGCTTATTTTATGCTAATATTGTATTGTTAATTTTAAAAACATTCAGAAAATGAAAAAAAGAATTTTGTCATTGTCAGCAATTGTATTGGTAGCTGTAGCAATGAACGCCCAAACTGTAAAACAGGAAGTTAAAAAGGATGCAAAAACGGTTGGCAATGCAGTGGAGAAAGGTGCAAAAGCAACGGGAGAAGGCGTGAAAGATGCTGCGAAATGGACCGGAAAAACTGCTGAAAAAGGAGCGAAAGCAACTGCAGAAGGTGTAAAAGATGGTGCAGAATGGACTGGGAAAACAGCTACAAAAGGAGCAAAAGCAACCAAAAAAGGCGTAAAGAATGCTGCAAAATGGACTGGTAAAACAGCCAAAAAAGGTGCTAATGCAGTAAGTGACACTTATAAAGACGTAAAAGACGACATCAAAAAGAAAGATTAATAGCTTTTGTGTCAATCAATAAACAACTTCAAATTCCGAAGTTGTTTTTATTTTTTGTAACAAAAATATTTGGATGCGAACTAACAGAAAAATATTATTCAGTGAATTTCACTATATTCGTTCATATAAAATAAAAAATTAAAATGAAAAAATTGATCTTAACATTTGCTTTTTCTGTTGCGACAGTGGCAAATATGTCTGCTCAAACAGCAAAGCAAGTGATTGATAATTATATTACTGCGCTTGGAGGAAAACAAAAGCTGGAGTCTGTAAAAACGCTTTCTATGAAAAATACCATCAGCGTGATGGGAATGGAAATGGAAGGGAAAACGGTGAAGAAGGACAACAAATTCAAATCTACTCAAAGTATGATGGGACAGGAGATGTCGCAGATTTTTGATGGAGAAAAAGGCTTTGCGAACCAAATGGGTCAAAAAATGGATTTTCCGGCTGACCAAGTTGCAAAATTGAAAGACGCAAAAATAATGGACGCACTTGGAATGAATCCCGAAAAAATCAAAACTGTTGAGAAAAAACAGATCGATGGTAAAGATTACATCGTTTTGTCTTCTGATGACAGCAAATATTATTTTGATGCAAAAACCAATTTGCTTTGGAAAACAGAAGGCGACAAAGGAACAATGATTATTTCTAAATATACTGATGTGGATGGGATCAAGTTTGTAGAAGAAATGTCTATCGATGCTGCCGGACAACAAGTTACAGTGAAAAATTCTGACATCATAATCAATCAGCCGGTTTCTGATGATGAATTTAAATAATTGAATTTAGAAACAAATAAAAAAAAGGATTCAAATAATTTTGAATCCTTTTTTGTGAAATATATTAAAATTAAAGTCTCGAATCCAGTGTCTCGAATCTCAAATCTTATTTAAGAATTATATTCTTTTTCCCATTCTTCCGCAGCTTCACAAAGCGTATTGTAAAAAGCTTCGCCATATTTTCGAATGAGAGGTTCTTTTAGAAATTGATAAATTCTGACCTGTAGTTCTTTCCCCAAGGTACAGGCATCATTACAGATTTCCCATTCATGATAGTTAAGTGCCACAAAGGTTTTGTACTCGTTCACACGAATTGGATAGAGATGACAGGAAATTGGTTTTTTCCAATCTACAACGCCATCTTCATAGGCTTTTTCGATGCCACATTTTGTAGTTCCTTTTTCATCAAAAATCACATAGGCACATTCGCTTCCGTTCACCAAGGTCGTTACATAACCACCGTCATAAGGGTCAACTACCCAAGTACCTTGCTCTTCGATAGCTTTTACACCTTCTGGTCTTAGATAAGATCTTATTTTTGGGAAAATTTCATCCAATATGGGTAATTCATCCTTGTCAAGAGGTGCTCCGGTATCGCCGTCAACACAGCATACACCTTTGCATTTGGAAAGATTGCAGACAAAACTCTCTGCGAAAACATCTTCTGAAATTAATTTATCATCTATCTGAATCATTCGACATCCATTTTAAATTTTATACAAAATTAACGATTTTAAAGATTGCAAGCGTAAAGACAATGACCCAAAGTCCCAGTTCCTGCATCCAATATTTTGGGAGAAAACGTAACATCCTACTGATAATAATGCTTGAAGGCAACGCTAGGAGTAACAGATATTCGTAGTGCGTTCCCATATAGAAAATAATCGTTATCAATTGGGCAAGAGAAAATACGAGAACAAATGTGTATTTGTATCGGCTGATCGGGCTTTTCTCATTGTAATGTTTGAAATGGTCGGAAATAGAGTAGAGTAGCATCAAACCAATCGGACCCAGGATATACAACGGATAATAAGAATCCAAAGCCTCGAATTTCCCATAAAAAGGCAAATAAGCCTTGTCCCAAGTTGTATAATGGATGAGATACATCAATCCGAAATAACTCAGTACGATTAAAATAACTCCAAATAATAGTCTGAAAAGATTAAGCCCGATTCTTCCTGAGGTTCCGATAATATGAAAAATTACAAAAACACCCATTGGCCAGCTTGGTGGAAAAACCAAATAATTGAAGGCCAGGATAGAGCCTACAAGCATAAAAGAACTTTTTCTCAATTGGTCATTTTGACTAGTTAAGATCAATAATAGAATAGAGCTCATCAGAAAAGTAAATGCTAGCCCCAACTCAATAGTTCCATCATAAAATGAAGCCACAAAAACTGTGTAGAGGAAAAGCGGAAGATGCGAAAATTGATTAAGCGCAATCGCATTGAATAAAAAATATCCCAAACTGATTCCCGTAAATGTAATTATCGCTGGAAATATATCTATATATTTGAAATCTAATAAATTAAGTGACAGGAATATTAGAAATAAAAAACCGATATAGACCGGAACCGAAAAAATATTGCTTTCTTTAGAAAGTAATCGAAACATTTTTTATAAATTTGTGCAAAGTTAATTTAAAAAAAGAAAAATATGACATCTTTCTGGTTAGCATTAAGTGCAGCATTCAAATGGTCTTTCGGTTTTTTTGACCTTACTGCTAATGTTTTGAATTGGATTTTATTCCTGGTAGCTTCAGGATTTTTCTGCTATTGGTGCTATATTCTGGTAGTCACATTAGGCGCACAGAAAGATAAAGATTATCATTCTCCAACAGAAGGGAAACACCCTTATTACGACCCAAAGATCTACAAAAACGAAGGTTAAATAAATTGATTATATTTATAAAAAACCCGTCTTGTTATTGCAACGAGACGGGTTCTTTTATTTTTTTTAGATCTTGAATAATTATTTTTGACCCTATTTCCCAACATATTATTCTTCATCATGACAAGGAACAACCAAAACAGGGATCTTTGATTTTCTGGTGATTTCTTTGGTCAAACTGCCGATGAAAACATCATAGACACCGCTTCTGCCGTGGGAACCAACCACAATGTAATCAGCTTTTTTTTCGTCAGAATATTCTAAGATTGTATCGCCAGCAACGCCTTGTTTTAGAATGTGAGTACAGTTTACACCTTGAGAGATCACTCTTTGCTCAAGTTTGTTGAGCTCCTTCAATTCGTATTTGATTTCATTTTCTTCCACTTCCGGAAAATACTGGAAGCCCATATCTCCAATCACAAAACCAATATCTGTAGCAGCAACGTGAATCAAAGCGATCTCTGCATTTACATCTTTTGCAAAACTTACAGCATAATCTACCAATTTGTCGGAGCTGTCGGAGAAATCTACGGGTAAAATAATTTTTTTCATAATCTCAAGGTTTATAGTATTTCTAATTATATAAGAGCAAAAACTTAGCCACTTTCATATTTCGAAGTATGATATAAATACATGAAAAGTTACTGGATTTTCAGAGAAAACAATTTGTTGTTTTCGAGGAAAGCTTCCAGCAAATCATTCTCAGAAACTTTTCCAACACCTTTTGGCGTTCCGGTGAAAATCAGATCGCCGACTCTCAAGGTAAAATACTGAGAAGCAAAAGCAATAATATCATCAAAACTGAAGATCATATCTTTTGTATTTCCATTCTGAACCTGTTCGTTGTTTTTTGTCAGAGAAAAATTGATATTCTGCAAATCATAATTTTCTTTTGAAACAAAATCCGAGACTACAGCCGAACCATCAAAGCCTTTTGCCAACTCCCAAGGCAAACCTTTATCCTTTAATTTGGACTGTAGATCTCTTGCTGTAAAATCGATGCCGAGACCTATTTCGTCATAATGTTTTCCCGCATTTTCTTTCTGGATATATTTTCCGCCTTTTGAGATTTTCAGAACAACTTCCAATTCATAGTGAACATCATCAGAGAATTCGGGAATATAAAAATCAGAACCTTTTTTCAAGATAGCGGTATCAGGTTTCATAAAGATTACCGGGTCTTCGGGAACTTCATTTCCCAGTTCTTTTGCGTGCTCGCTGTAGTTTCTTCCTATGCAGATTATTTTCATAATATTAATGTAAAATTTATCAATCTAACAACGTAACAATCCATAATTCCAAATTGGTAGATTGTTAGATTTTCACATTGTTAATTTAATTAGAAGCGGGACTTCAACTGGATTTTTGTAAAGATCTTTTTAGTGTAAAGTGGGAAGTCTGCGCTTTGAAGCCAGCCGTAATAACCCAAATCTTTTTGAAAAACTTCTTTCACAACTTGACCTTTGTATTTTCCGAAAGCAAAAACCTCTTGTTCTTTTTCATTAAAATGAATCATTCCAGCTAAGTCCGCAAATCTGTTCTGAGAAGAAAAATCACTTAACTCAGCAATTTCGTTTGGAACATCTTCATATTTTCCAACCTGTGCGTCCAGAACTTCGAAGGTTGCCATTACGTCGGCTTCTGCAGAATGCGCATTTTCCAAAGTTTTTCCGCAATAGAATTGATAAGCGGCGCCAAGATTTCTCGGTTCTTTTTTGAAGAAAATCGTTTGGGCATCTACAAAGCGATGTTTGCTAAGGTCAAAATCTACATCTGCTCTCAACATTTCCTCCGCCAGAACAGGAATGTCAAATCTATTTGAATTGAATCCTCCCAGATCTGAATCCTTGATCATCGCCATTACTTTGGGCGCAATTTCACGGAAAGTTGGTGCTTCTGCGACATCTTCATCATAGATTCCGTGGATTGCGGAAGATTCTTTTGGGATTGGCATTTCGGGATTCACTTTCCATGTTTTACTTTCTCGGGAAGCGTCCGGATTGACTTTCAGAATACAAATTTCTACGATTCTGTCTTTTCCGATATTGGTTCCGGTGGTTTCCAAATCGAAAACACAAAGTGGTTTATGGAGTTTAAGGTTCATTTCTTATAGTTATAAATTATTAGTTATGAATGATGAGTTTTTTTGTATTAAGATGAATTTTAACTTTTAATTCAAAACTCATAATTATTTTAGTTGTTTTTGGAATATTAATGAAATTAAGATATAATATATAATTACTAAAGGAATTCCGACTGTTTTAAAAATTAATAAAATCAAAATTCCACCAATTAATAAAGCTATTTTTGGATAATTGTCTTTTAATTGTTTTGATTTGAATTTCATCGCAATCATTTTGATTGGCGAGATTAAAAGCCATGAACTTAAAATGGTTATTAAAATCAAAAATGGAAGTGATGGAAAAAAATGAATATTAGTCAAATTTTCACCAAATAAAAATTCTAAATTTCCTGGTAAGGGAACTTGTGTTAAATAGTAAATTCCAAAAATTAAAATCGTGTTACTCGGGGTATTGAGTCCTTTGAAGTAATATTTCTGCTCTTCATCCAGATTGAAAATCGCTAATCTGAGACAAGAAAAAAGTGTTATCAGTAGTCCAAAATATTTTATAAAAGAAGGATATTCCCAAATTCCTATTTCATATTCAAACATTTTATACATCGCAACACCGGGCAAAAATCCAAAACTTACCATATCTGCCAAAGAATCCAATTGTCCACCGAGATTACTGCTGGAACCCAATGCCCGCGCAATGAAACCGTCAAAGAAATCAAGGACCAAAGAAATGACAATGCAAATCGCAGTTGTCTGATAATCGCCTAGAAATAAATGAATGATACCAACACAACCGGAAAAAAGATTCCCTAAGGTAAAAGCATTGGCAAGGTTATTCTTGATAAAGTTCATATCACAAAAATAAGTTTTTTTGTTGGAAGCTCGAAGTTGGATGCTGGATGTTTTTTGTGCTTTGGAAAAACTTCTATCTTCCCACATCTACTTCCATCTTTTTGTAATTTTGCAAAATGAAGAATTTAAGAGGGCAGGAATTGTTTGCCTTGATTTACAGACTTTTTCTGGCTTTTTCCTTTTATCAGATAGCAAGATTATTATTTTGGGTTTTCAATAAAAACTTGATAAAAATACATGGAATATCAGAATATTTCAAATTGTCCTATTACGGAACTGCATTTGATACAACTGCGATTTTGTATGTGAATGCGGTTTTCATTTTGTTAAGTATGATTCCGTTGGTTATCAACACAAAACAAAACTATCAAAAATTCCTATTCTATTGGTATTTCATCACTAATGGGATTACTTATGCTTTCAATTTTGGAGATATTATCTATTACAGATTCAGCCAGGCAAGATTGACTTCTGCTGCTATTGAAGTTGGGAAAAATGAGAATAATCTTGACAGGATTTTTTGGAATGCGGTTTTACAGCATCCGTTTGTCATCGTTTCTTTTGTTGTGCTTTTGTTTATTTGGATTCTTCTTTATAAAAAAGTGGCAATTAAAGATGAAAAACCTAAGAATCTCATTGTTTATTTCGTTTCATCAATCATTAGTTTATGTTTGGTTGCGACTTTGGTTGTTGGCGGGATCCGGGGAGATTTCAAGCATTCTACAAGACCGATCAATTTGGTTGATGCGAATAAGCATGTGAGTAACCCGCTTCAGGCAAATGTTGTTCTGAATAGCGTTTTTTCATTTTTCAGGACAATTGGAACTAATAATTTCAAACTCGTCCATTTTGTTGATAAGAAATTCATTGATCAAGAAATTAAGCCTTATAAATTGTACAATCGCAAAGTGGACTCAAAACCAAATGTCGTTATTTTCATTCTGGAAAGTTTCGGGAAAGAGTATTCCGGCGCATTCAACAAACAAAATAATATTAAAGGTTTTGTTTCTTACACACCATTTTTAGATAGTCTTGCCGATCAAAGTTTGATCTTTACCAATGCCTTTGCCAATGGACGACAATCTATCCACGGAATGAGTTCCGTCTTGGCAGGGATCCCGAGTCTGACAGATGCTTTTACAAGTTCGCCATATTCCAATCAGAAAATCCAATCCATTGTTTCGGTTTGTAATGATATGGGTTATGATACGAGCTTTTATCACGGCGCACCGAATGGCTCGATGGGATTTCAGGGATTTGGAAATATCTTGGGTTTCAAACATTACTTCGGTAAAACCGAATATAATAAAGATGAAGATTTTGATGGCATTTGGGCGATTTGGGATGAACCGTTTTTTCAATATTTTGCAAAGAATATTGGGAAGAAGCAACCTTTTATGTCAACGTTATTTTCGGCATCTTCTCACGACCCATTCAAGATTCCGGAGAAATACAATGGAAAATTTAAAAAAGGAACTTTGCAGATCCACGAACCGATTCAGTATACAGATCATGCTTTGAAAAAATTCTTTGAGACGGCCAGAAAACAACCTTGGTATCAGAGTACGATTTTTGTGCTCACGGCTGACCATACCAATCAGATCAATTATCCCGAATATCAAAAAGCGATGAACCGTTTCGCTATTCCGTTATTGTTTTTCTCTCCCAATCCAAAATATAACTTAAAAGGTATTGATGATAGATTCGCCCAACAGATCGATATTTATCCGACTTTGGCAGATCTACTTGGTTACAACAAAAAAATCCGAAGCTGGGGTAGAAGTTTGTTGTCAGACAGGAATGAAGATTATATGATTGTGAATTCGGATGCGATCAACGAGCAGATGATTATCGGGAACTATATTTATATCTTTAATGGAAAAGAGGTGACGGGAATGTATGTCAAATCGGATTTGGCATTATCCAACAATATTTTGAGTGAAAACCTGAACACTGAACAGAAACTGGGAATCGAAAAGACAAAAGCCTGGTATCAGGATTATATGGATAGGGTGATCAATAGAAAACTTAGATAGAATCATTGTTTAACTTTTTAAAATTCTGATAAATGGCTTTATTTATGCTTCGGATAATAAAAAATACTTGTTTGTTTAAAATAAATTTATATTTTTAACAATGTTAATTTAACGTTAACAGAAAAAGCCTATCAAAATAAAACAACTTAAAATAAAAGACAATGAAAAAATTAATTTTAGCATTTGCCTTGTCATTCATCGGCGTTCTATCATTTGCTCAAATCGAAGGAAAATGGAAAACGATTGACGACGAAACAGGAAAGCCAAAATCCATAGTTGAAATTTCTAAGGACTCTAAAGGAAAATATGTCGGTAAAATCGTTCAGTTATTGATCAAACCAGAAAATAACAACTGTGTAAAATGTAAAGATGACAGAAAAAACAAACCATTGATCGGTCTGGAGATCATCAGAGGGCTTTCAAAAGATGGCAACGAGTTTTCGGGAGGAACAATTACTAATCCAAAAGATGGAAAATCCTATAAAACAGAAATCGTAAGGGAAGGTAATGAATTAAAAGTAAAAGCACTAATTCTAGGAATTGCGGTTAAAACACAGACTTGGCACAAAGTTGATTAAACTAAAATTATGATAAATAGCAGGCTTCCATTCGGAGGCCTTTTTTTATTATTAGCATAACAAAAAAATTAATACTTTTGTATTTCGAAATTTTAAAGGAACATTTTCAAGTGAAACGCATTGCGTTGTATCTGACAAAAAAATAATTAATATTACAGATGAAAGAACATACATTTCGTGAAGTAATTGCTCAGGCCATGAGCGAAGAAATGCGTAAAGACGAGTCTATTTTTCTTATAGGAGAAGAAGTTGCGGAATATAACGGAGCTTACAAGGCATCCAAAGGAATGTTAGATGAATTTGGTGAAAAAAGAATCATCGATGCGCCTATTGCAGAACTTGGTTTTACCGGGATTTCTGTAGGAGCTGCAATGAACGGGAATCGTCCTATCGTAGAATTTATGACTTTCAACTTCTCGATGGTGGCTATCGATCAGATCATCAACAATGCGGCGAAGATCTATCAGATGAGTGGCGGACAGTGGAACTGTCCAATTGTTTTCCGTGGGCCAACTGGTTCTGCAGGGCAATTGGGAGCTACGCACTCTCAGGCTTTTGAAAGCTGGTATGCGAACTGTCCTGGGCTTAAAGTGATCGTTCCTTCCAATCCTTATGATGCGAAAGGACTTTTGAAATCAGCGATCCAAGATAACGATCCGGTGATTTTCATGGAGTCTGAGCAGATGTATGGTGATAAAATGGAAATCCCTGAGGAAGAATATTATATCCCAATCGGAAAAGCGGATATCAAGAAAGAAGGAAAAGATGTAACATTGGTTTCTTTCGGTAAGATCATGAAAGTGGCTTTGCAGGCTGCAGAGGAATTGGAAAAAGAAGGTATTTCTGTAGAAGTTATCGACCTTAGAACGATTCGTCCTTTGGATTATGACACCATTCTAGAGTCTGTAAAGAAAACTAACAGATTGGTGATTCTGGAAGAATCTTGGCCATTTGCTTCGATTTCGACAGAGATCACGTACATGGTTCAGCAGAAAGCATTCGATTATTTGGATGCGCCTATCAAGAGGATCACAACGCCAGATGCTTCGGCACCATATTCAGCACCATTGTTTGCAGAATGGTTCCCGAAAGTGGAAAAAGTGAAAGAAGAGGTTAAGAACGCTTTGTACATCAAAGCATAAAGCATAAGACTCCCGGATTTATTCGGGAGTTTTTATTTGGTAATTATAGTAGCTTGACCCCGCTTTCCGTTTGCAAACTTAACGAAGTACCTTTGCGAATCTTAAAATGTTTTTAATAATATCAAAGATATTGGTAAACTTTGCGTTTAAATTATAAAGTATTCCGTATTCTAATTTTTTCGAAAATAAATCGTAAAAATTTGTAGATTAATAAATAATTCATATTTTTGCACCTCAAAATGAGATGTAAATTATGTTAATAATACCAGTAAAAGACGGAGAGTCTATCGACAGAGCTTTAAAAAAGTACAAAAGAAAATTTGATAAAACCAGAGTTGTAAGAGAACTTAGATCTAGACAACAGTTTATTAAGCCTTCTGTAACTTTGAGACAAGCTAAACTTAAAGCAGCTCACAAACAGAGAAACTTGAGCAAAGAAGAGCAAGCTTAGTTCTTTTTTAGCAAAACATAATAAAAATCACTTCCGAATTTCTATATTTGGAAGTGATTTTGCATTTATATACCTATGATAGAAAGATTCCTGGATTATATTACCGTAGAAAAGAGATATTCTCCACATACTTTGACCAACTACAAAAAAGACCTTTTGGATTTTTCAGCCTTTGTATTAAAGAGTGAAGCTTCCGAAGACATTGTTCATGTGCATAAAAAGGTGATCAAGAACTTTATTGTAGAACTTGGTCGTTCTGGGCTTAGTAAAAGAAGTATCAATAGAAAATTATCCTCGCTACGTAGTTTCTATCTTTTTATGCTTAGACTGGAAGAGATAGACGTTTCACCTATGGAAACAATAGATTCGCTTAAATTCTATGCAGAAAAACGGATTCCTTTCTCAGTGGAAGAGATGGATGTGATGAAGACTGAGATCGAAGAAAAAGGGAAGATGACGTTGTTGGAAAAACTGATCATAGAGACATTATATCAGACAGGGATCAGAAAATCCGAATTGTGTAATCTTTTGTTCGAAAATGTGGATTTTTCAAAAAAAGAAATGCTGGTAATTGGTAAAGGTAATAAAGCCAGAGTTATTCCGCTATCCGATGAATTGTTATCAGATTATCAAACATATCTTAATATGAGATTGGCCGATACAGAAAACCAAAATTATTTTTTCGTTAATAAAAAGGGAAAAAAACTAGGTGAAAAGTTTGTGTATCTAGTCGTTAATAAGTACTTTAGTAATGTTACTTCCAAGCAGAAAAAGAGCCCGCATATCTTAAGGCATACTTTTGCAACACACGTTCTGAACCAAGGTGCAGAAATATCAAAAGTCCAAAAAATATTGGGACATGCCAGTTTGGCAAGTACACAGGTTTATACGAGTGCTAATATAGAAAAGTTGAAAGAGGTTTATAAAAGTGCACATCCAAGAGAAGCTAATAAAAGAAATGATATGAAGTGAAAATTTACATTTTTATTGTTTAACCATTTAAAACAGACGTTATGAAGATTACAATTCAGACAGTAGGTGTTACACCTCATGAACCATTGAAAGAGAGAATTGAAAAAAAATTGAGCAAACTTGAAACATTTTATGATAAGATCGTAGAGTCCGCTGTCTATCTTAAGGTAGAAAATACATCAGACAAATTAAATAAAACTACGGAGCTGGTTGTGAAGATTCCCGGGAATGATATTGTAGTAAAGAAGACTTGTTCAAGTTTTGAGGAAAGTTTGGACGAATGTGTTGAAACAGCTAAAAAACTGTTAATCAAGAAAAAAGAATTAGCTTAAAAAAATAATTAAAATTTTTTTTATAAAATATTTGTAGATTTCAAAAAAGTGTCTCATATTTGCACTCGCAAAACGGAAACAACCGCGGCGCAGAAAAGAAAGCTCTTTTGGAATCTATTTGCCTCCATAGCTCAGTTGGCCAGAGCACGTGATTTGTAATCTCGGGGTCGTGGGTTCGAATCCCTCTGGAGGCTCATTTATAAAAATACTGGGGAGATACCAGAGCGGTCAAATGGGGCTGACTGTAACTCAGCTGCTTCGGCTACGTAGGTTCGAATCCTGCTCTCCCCACTTTTTTATAATTAATTTTGCAGATTGAAAATTTATTTTTAAATTTGCACACGTTTACCAACAATTTAGGAAACAAAATTGCGAAAGTAGCTCAGTTGGTAGAGCGTCAGCCTTCCAAGCTGAATGTCGCGGGTTCGACCCCCGTCTTTCGCTCAAATCACAGACCTCACGGAATGTGATTTTTTTTTAAGCCGACTTAGCTCAGGGGTAGAGTGCTTCCTTGGTAAGGAAGAGGTCACGGGTTCAAATCCCGTAGTTGGCTCTGAAGATCTCGAATCATTTTCGGGATTTTTTTTGGGAACTTTTTTACATTAATTGCTGTAAATTTGTATTCCGGTCCGGGAGTAGGAATAGTGAATTATTTCAAATTATTTTAAATTGAAAATCATGTTATTAATTTTTATATAAAATAATTTTTGATATTTAAAAATTCATTATATTTGCAGACCGAAAAAAAATAGTTAAATAAATTAAATATTAAAATCATGGCAAAGGAAACGTTTAATCGTTCAAAACCACACTTGAACATTGGTACTATTGGTCACGTTGACCATGGTAAAACAACTCTTACGGCTGCTATTTCTGCTGTATTAGCTAGCAAAGGTCTTGCTGAGAAAAAAGACTTCTCTGCAATTGACTCAGCTCCAGAAGAAAAAGAAAGAGGTATTACTATCAATACGGCTCACATCGAGTACGAAACTGAAAAAAGACACTACGCTCACGTTGACTGCCCAGGTCACGCGGATTACGTAAAGAACATGGTAACTGGTGCTGCTCAAATGGATGGTGCTATCGTTGTATGTGCTGCTACTGACGGACCTATGCCTCAGACTAGAGAACACATCCTACTTTGCCGTCAGGTAAACGTACCTAGAATTGTTGTTTTCATGAACAAAGTTGACATGGTGGATGATCCAGAATTGTTAGAACTTGTTGAAATGGAACTTAGAGACTTGTTGTCTACTTACGATTTCGACGGAGATAACTCTCCAGTAATCCAAGGTTCTGCATTAGGAGCTCTTACTGCTGCTACTGCTGCTACAGTTGATACTGAAGATAAATGGTTCAAATCTGTAGAAGAATTGATGGATGCTGTTGATACTTGGATCGAGCAACCACCAAGAGATACTGATAAGCCATTCTTGATGCCAATTGAAGACGTATTCTCTATTACAGGTAGAGGTACTGTGGCAACTGGTAGAATCGAGGCTGGTGTTATCAACACTGGAGATCCGGTTGATATCGTTGGTATGGGTGATGAGAAATTGACTTCTACTATTACAGGAGTTGAGATGTTCAGAAAGATCCTAGACAGAGGTGAAGCTGGTGACAACGTAGGTCTATTGTTGAGAGGTATTGAAAAAACTGACATCAAGAGAGGTATGGTTATCGCTAAGAAAGACTCTGTTAAACCACACAAAAAATTCAAAGCTTCTGTTTATATCCTTTCTAAAGAAGAAGGTGGACGTCACACTCCATTCCACAACAAGTACCGTCCTCAGTTCTATGTAAGAACTACTGACGTTACAGGTGAGATCTTCTTGCCGGAAGGTGTAGAAATGGTAATGCCTGGTGATAACTTAGAGATTACTGTAGAATTGCTACAACCAATCGCTCTTAACGTAGGTCTTAGATTTGCGATCAGAGAAGGAGGTAGAACTGTAGGTTCTGGTCAGGTTACTGAAATCTTAGATTGATCATCTTAATATAATTAAAGTTCCGTAAGGAAACTTACGGAACTTTATAATCTACGGGCATCGTCCAATGGTAGGATACCGGTCTCCAACACCGTTGATCTGGGTTCGAATCCTAGTGCCCGTGCAAAATTAAAATATGAGCTCATTAGTTAATTTTTTAAAAGGTTCTTATACAGAATTTAAAGATAAAGTGGAGTGGCCGAAATGGCCAGACCTGCAGTCTTCTACAATTGTTGTGGCTGTGACTACGGTTATTCTTGCTTTATTTACATTTGGAGTAGATTCTTTGTTCAGTGTTACTATCAAGAATCTTATTGCTACGTTTATTAATCTATTTAACTAATCCAAAATTACTTTCCTCATGAGCGAATCGAAATGGTATGTGCTGAAAGCTATTAGCGGACAGGAAAATAAAGTAAAGAATTATATTGAGAACGAGATCCAACGCTTAGGCATGGATGCTTATGTTACTCAGGTAGTAATTCCTATGGAAAAAGTTATCCAGATCAGAAATGGTAAAAAAGTTCCAAAAGAAAAGCCTTATTATCCAGGTTACCTAATGGTAGAAGCTGATCTTGTGGGAGAAGTTCCTCACGTAATCAAAAATATTCCAGGAGTAATTTCTTTCTTGAGCCTTACAAAAGGCGGAGAGCCTGTTCCTATGAGAAAATCTGAGGTTAACAGAATGCTCGGAAGAATGGATGAACTTTCTGAATTTGCTACAGACGTTGAGATTCCTTTCATTGTTGGAGAAAATGTAAAAGTGATCGATGGTCCTTTCAACGGATTCAACGGAACAATAGAGAAAATCCTGGAAGACAAGAAAAAAGTAGAAGTTTCTGTTCTTATTTTTGGTAGAAAAACACCAATGGAACTGAGCTATATGCAAGTTGAAAAAGTATAGATCTCATATTTATAAAACACAGAGACCTAAGATCATTTCTTAGGTCTTTTTTTATTTTATCAATTCGTTATTGAATTCAGTTGGCGTTTTTCCAACATATTTTTTGAACGCCCGATTGAAATAGGATATATTATTGTAACCCGTACTGTAACAACTTTCTGAAACACTTTTTCCCTGCAGAATAAGATGGCAGGCTTTTTCAATTCGATATTGATTAACAAATTCTGTGAAAGTTATTTTCATTGTTTTTTTGAAAAAATTGCAAAACGAAGGCAAAGTAAGATTTACAATATTCGCCACATCATTCACATCGATCTCTTTCTGATAATTTTTCTCAACAAATGTGAATATGGACTGCAGCCGCTCTTTATTCTTTGAGATGATAGTGTGCGGCATTGCTTCTTTATTCAATAGAACATAGTCCTCTTCCTCCGAAAGTTGAACTAAAAGATCTATTAGTAAAAGATATCTTCTGGAGTTTTCAGTTTTCATCATTTCACGAAGTTTTGGTAGTATTTTTTCTTTGGTAGGGTTACTGAATAAAACACCAAACTTTGAAACGGATAATAATTTTCTGAGAGCTGATAATTCACCAACTTCTTTTGGCAATTGAATGATCTCTTCCCGGAATTGTAAAACGATCTCTTCATGTGGGTCTGAAGAATTGAGACCAAACCCTGAATGAGGCGTGTTGGAGCCAATCAAGACCAGATCTCCATCTCTGAAACTACTTTTATGATAGCCAACATGCCGAGTTCCACTACCGGAAACCACACAAACCAGTTCCAACTCCGGATGATAATGATACTCCCAGCGAAATTCCTTGACGGGAAAGTTCATGTGTAGGGTTCGAAAAGATGAGTTTTCATCGGGCTTAACATTTTCGTAACTTACTTTCATCTGATTAATAAATAATTTTATCAAATATATTATTTTATATTAATGTAGTGTCATTAATAATGTATAGTGTTAAATTAATGTAAACAGTTTGTAGATAATTTTGTAACCGATGAGAAACTTAAATATCAAAGCGGTCCTTTTTCTGAACTATTTTCTTTTTGCCATTCTGCTGAATTCGGTGGGAACGGTAATTCTTCAGGTTCAGCAGAATTTTGGAATTTCAAAATCCGAAGCAAGTATTTTGGAAGGCTTCAAAGATCTGCCAATTGCGATTTGTTCTTTTCTTTTGGCATCTTTTCTTCCTAAGATCGGGCTAAAGAAGTCGATGCTGATCGCATTGGCCCTTGTAAGTGTAATGTGCTCTCTAATGCCCTTCGCTAATGCGTTTTGGTGTTTCAAAATACTATTTTGCGTTGTGGGGATTTCATTCGCATTGATTAAGATTTCTGTATTTACATCCATTGGACTCATTACTAGCAATGATAGAGAACATTCCAGCATAATGGGATTTTTGGAAGGGTTCTTTATGATAGGGGTTTTGGTAGGAAATGTTCTTTTCAGCCTTTTCATAGATGACAATGATCCGCAATCAAAAAGCTGGCTCAATACTTATTGGGTTTTAGGATTGTTGTCCGCTGTTTCTTTTCTGATCCTCTTGTTTTCCAAACTGGACGAAAGTGAAGCTAAGATTGAAAATACAAGTCTGAAAGGTGATATCAAAAATAGTATTGGTTTATTTAAGCTTAAGAAGGTGTTGTTCTTCATTGTCTGCGCATTTTTATTCGTACTTGTTGAACAGAGTTTCCAAACCTGGACACCCACTTTCTATAAAGAAATTCTTCACCTTCCCACAAGTATGGCTGTGCAGGCGGGAGCTGTTTTGGCGGGAGCATTTGCATTGGGAAGATTTCTTTCTGGTTTTTTTTCCAAAAAATACAAATGGATATATGTTGTTTCGTTTTGCGTTATCTGTTTTGCAGTAAGTATCTTCTTGGTTTTACCATTAACTCACAACATTCATCTTGATGAAAATGTAACTTGGTTTAATGCGCCTTTGGCAGTTTATATTTTTCCATTGATGGGTGTTTTCTTAGCACCGATCTACCCAAGTATCAATTCTGTGATTCTTGCATCAATTCCGAAATATTTACAAAGTTCTATGTCTGGCCTTATCGTGGTTTTCTCTGCAATTGGAGGCACACTTGGCTCAATGATAACGGGATTTGTATTTCAGGAAACCGGTGGGCAGCAAGCATTTTATCTCTCATTCGTTCCATTATCACTATTACTGATCTTTGTAATAATGATGAACAAACAACTTAGTAAGAAATGAAACATTATACCGATATAAAAGATTTTTACAATCTGTTCGAAGCTGTTCAACAAGCTGAGATTTTCGAAGACCAAAAAACGATGGTTGATGCCATTCCTCTGTTTCCAATTGATGGAATAGAGAAGAGATATGAAGAAGTAAAAGGTAATCCTGATTTTGATTTAAAGGAATTTGTATTACAAAATTTCTTTTTGGAACAATTATCAGAAAAAGAGAGTGATAGTTCCGCAAAAAAGCTTCCTATCAAAGAGCATATTAAAAAACTTTGGAATCAGCTTACAAAAACAGCTTATGAAGAAAGAGGAACCCTTTTAGGACTTCCTAAGCCATATATTGTCCCGGGAGGTAGATTCATTGAGTTTTTTTATTGGGACAGTTATTTTGTGATGTTGGGACTACAGGTTTCAGGAAATATCGAAATGATGAAGAATATTGTTGAGAACTGTTCTTACCTGATCATGAACTATGGCTTTGTTCCAAATGCCAGCAGAAGCTATTTCCTAAGTCGTTCACAGCCTCCTTACTTTTCTTTGATGTTGGATCTGATATACGAAACCACAAATGATGAAAAGATCTACTCTCAATATTTCGAAACATTAGAGAAAGAATATCATTTCTGGATGTCCGGAATTGAAGATCTGGAAAAAGGGAAAGCTGTCAAACGTGTTTTGAAGACCAATGAAGGCGATATTCTGAATCGTTACTATGATGATGAAAATCTGCCTCGTCCGGAAAGTTATTTAATTGATGTCAAAGATTTTGAAACGTCGAATAATCAAGAGTTTTACAGAAATGTAAGAGCAGCTTGCGAATCGGGTTGGGACTTTTCTAGCAGGTGGTTTGAAGACGGAGAGAATATCCAAACGATCTATACTTTGGAGCTAGCCCAAGTTGATGTGAATTGTCTTCTCTGGCACCTCGAAGCAACACTTGCAAAGGCGGCTCATATCGATGGAGATTTTGACCTCGAAGAAAAGTATAAATCCTTATCAGATAAACGTAAGTCAAATATTGAAAAATATTTCTGGGACGAGGAGTCTAAGATTTACAGAGACTTTGATTTCATAAAGAACAAAAACACACAATCCGAACATATAGCTTCTTTGTATCCATTGTTTATAAAGCTTTCTAGCAATCAACAAGCTGAAGAAATGAGTAAAAGAATTTCTGAAAAATTTCTTCACTCCGGAGGTCTTGTCACTACTACAAAACAAACCGGTCAGCAATGGGACTTTCCTAATGCCTGGGCTCCAAATCAATGGATAGGCTATGTAGCTATGAAGAATTATGGCTTTGATGATCTGGCCGAGCAGATTAAAAATAACTGGAGCGGAAATGTGGAACGTGTTTACAACAATACAGGAAAACTGATGGAAAAGTATAATGCCGTGGATGTGAAAAGTATTGCAGGCGGAGGAGAATATCCAAATCAAGATGGATTTGGGTGGACCAATGGGGTTTATTTGAAAATGAACAATTAACCTTAAATAATTATATGATATGAAAAGAAATTCGATTTTTTTGATGGTAGGCGTAGCCTCGCTCTACTTTCAAAATGTTTATGGACAACAGACTGAGAACGATTCCATAAAATCAAACAATATCGAACAAGTCGTAATTACGGGAAACTCTAGACCAAAAGCTAAATTAGAATCTGCAACCGCAATTTCTACTTTTACAGCAAAAGAGATTCAGAAACAAAACCCGATCAGTGCGGCTGCTTTATTGCAAAGAGTTCCCGGTTTTGCGGTGGAGACTTCGGGTGGTGAAGTAGGAAACAACCTTTTTGCAAGAGGTATTCCTTCTGCCGGAGCATACGAGTTTACGCAAATCCAGGAAGATGGTTTGCCTGTTTTTGAAGACGGAGCATTACAATTTGCAAATGCTGACAACTTTTTCCGAGTAGATAATACGACAGCAAGATTAGAAGCACTGAGAGGAGGAACCGGTTCTATTTTCGCAACCAATTCTCCAGGTGGTCTTATCAACTTTATTTCAAAAGAAGGAACTAATGATTTCAAAGGTGTAGCAAAACTGGAAACTAGTACCTATGGATTGATGAGAACGGATCTTAATCTTGGCGGAGCTTTAGTAAAAGACAAATTATTCTTCAACATTGGTGGTTTCTACAGAACGGATGACGGAATCAGAAAAACAGGGTTCAAAGCTAATAACGGCGGTCAAATCCGAATGAATTTGAAATATGTCTTCGATAAAGGTTATGCAAAAGTGTATTATAAAAAACTGGATGACAGAAATGCTTTCTACCTGCCAATTCCTTTGACCAATGATTTGAAAGAGTTTCCTGGTTTCAATGCTAATTACGGAACTTATACTTACAATACAATCGGTCAGTTAAACATTCCGCAAGCTGGCGGAGGTTTCTTCAAAAGGGATTTGACAAATGGGATTAATCCTAAAATGGATGTTCTAGGAGCAGAATTCAAATATGATCTTGGAAATAATTTTAGTGTTATCAATAAAACGAGATACACGAATATCAATTTAAATTATACAGGTATTTTTCCATCCGGAACACCAACACTTGCCGATGATTTTGCGAATGGTTATGGGATAGCTGATGGAAATGCTCGATATTCTTTAGTTGGAAGTGGCCAATTGGTGAATCCTCAATATGTACAGAAGTTAGGTTTCTGGGCAATTGATAAACAAATGGACAACTTCATCAATGATTTGCAATTCAATTATAAATTAGATAAAGGAAATATCACAGCAGGTTTTTATAAGTCCAATTGGAAATCAAAACAATACTGGAATTGGAGCAATATATTGACAACCGCTACAGATAAACCACAGCTTCTTAATCTTGTGGATGCTTCTCTTAGTCCAAATGATGTTGGTTACTCAAAAACTTATAATGGTATTACGGAGATGTCATTTTTGCTTAGAGATTCTCAAACAGAAGGAAGTCTGAATGCTTTATATCTAAACCTAGATTATTCATTGACGGATAAATTAAGTTTCAATGGAGGGATCCGTTACAGCAATGATACCTACAGAGGTTATAAAGTAAATACTACAACTGCAAACCTAAATAATTCTGGACTTACTGTTGATGGAACTCACGGTTTTGATACAACAACCGCTGATGACAATATGAATGTTTTGGGTAATCAATATACTTATTGGAGATATGATGTAGATAAAGTATCATATACAGGGTCTTTGAATTATAAAATCAATTCTCAAAATGCAGTCTATGGAAGATTTTCTCATGGTTTCAGATCGCCGAATGAAGAAGCGTATTATAATAATATCGATGACCTGAGTGCACTTAAACCAGCATTGACTAACCAGATAGAATTGGGTTACAAATATTATTCAAGAACATTTGATATTGGAGTGATTCCGTTCTACTCAACACTTAAAAATCTCTCCTTCACAGATGTCCTTTCTGACGGAAGTTCTGAAAACAAATTTGCAGATACAAGAAATCTAGGAGTAGAGATAGAAGGTTTTGCAAGATTATTTAATAATATTTTAGAAGTTACTTTTAACGGAACAATCCAAAGTCCGAAGTATAAAAATTTCACAGGAACCAATGCAGATGGAACTACCTTTGATTATGACGGTAATTTTGTAAGAAGAATTCCAAAGCTATACTTTAATATTTCTCCAGCAGTTAATATTACCAAAGAATGGAGAACCTATGTAAGCTACAACTATTATGGGAAACGTTTCCAGAACGAGGCTAATGATGAGAGCTATTCTTTACCAGCTTTCAGTGAGTTTGGAGCAGGAACTTCTTATCAGTTAGGGAAAATTCGTTTTGCGATTGATGCTACTAATATTTTTAACACAATCGGGATTACAGAAGGAGACCCAAGATCAACTGTAGATTCTGGTTCTAATGTTAGAATGGCAAGACCAATTATGGGTGCTGCAGCAAGAGCATCTATCGCATTAGAGTTCTAATATTTTAGTTATTTTCTTAGAGAATATCCATTCAGATTATTGAATGGATATTTTTTTGTAAAATATATAAAATCAGCAGATTCTATTTGCAGATTCAAAAATAATTAATACTTTTGCAAACCGAAATATAGGTCTTCTTTTATGCGAAGTGACTTATGTTGAATAATTAATGCTTCCACATTCAATTATTTATTAATCAAATCAAAACATTAAAATGGCTAAAAAAGTCTTTAAAATGGTAAAACTTCAGGTGAAAGGTGGCGCTGCCAACCCTTCTCCACCAGTAGGTCCGGCATTGGGTTCTGCAGGTGTGAACATCATGGAGTTTTGTAAACAATTCAACGGTAGAACTCAGGATAAACCTGGTCAAGTTCTTCCTGTAGTTATTACGGTGTATGAAGACAAATCTTTTGAATTCATCATCAAAACACCTCCAGTTGCAATCCAATTATTGGAAGCTGCAAAATTGAAAAGTGGTTCTGGAGAACCTAACAGAAACAAAGTAGGTGCTGTATCTTGGGCTCAGGTTCAGAAAATCGCAGAGGACAAAATGGGAGACCTTAACTGTTTCACGGTAGAGCCTGCAATTTCTATGGTTGCTGGTACCGCTAGATCTATGGGATTGAGAGTAACAGGAACTAAACCAACTAACGCTTAAAACTTAAAGAAATGGCAAAATTGACAAAAAAGCAAAAAGAGGCTTTAAGCAAAGTGGAAAAGAATAAAATTTACAATCTTGACGAAGCGTCTGCTTTGGTAAAAGAAGTAAATTTTGCAAAATTTGACGCATCTGTAGATATCGCTGTTAGATTAGGTGTAGATCCAAGAAAAGCAAACCAAATGGTAAGAGGTGTTGTGTCTCTTCCTCATGGTACTGGTAAAGATATCAAAGTTTTGGCTTTGGTAACTCCGGATAAAGAAGCGGAAGCTAAAGAAGCTGGTGCGGACTATGTAGGTCTTGATGATTATTTAGCTCAAATCAAAAATGGTTGGACAGATGTGGACGTTATCGTTACTATGCCGGCTGTAATGGGTAAGTTAGGACCATTGGGTAGAGTTTTAGGACCAAGAGGTCTTATGCCAAACCCGAAATCTGGTACTGTAACTATGGAGATCGGAAAAGCGGTAGCTGAGGTTAAAGCTGGTAAGATCGATTTCAAAGTAGATAAATATGGTATTATCCACGCAGGTATTGGTAAAGTATCTTTCGATGCTGCTAAGATCAAAGAAAATGCTCAAGAATTGATCTCGACATTGATCAAGTTGAAGCCAACTGCTGCTAAAGGAACTTATGTGAAAAGCATCTATCTGTCTTCTACAATGAGTCCTGGAATTGCAATTGATACTAAATCTGTTAACTAATAATAATCCTTAAGACAATGACAAAAGACCAAAAAGTTGTAGCAATACAAGAGATCAAAGACTTGCTTCAGGATGCAAAAGTAGTTTATGTAGCAGATCTTGAAGGATTGAATGCTTCTAAATCATCTGATTTCAGAAGACAGGCTTTCAAACAAAATATCAAAGTAAAAGTTGTGAAGAATACATTGCTTCAAAAAGCAATGGAACAGATCGAAGGTGTAGATTACTCTGAGATGTTCGAAACTTTCAAAGGTAACTCTGCGATTATGATTGCTGAAACGGCTAACGCTCCGGCAAAATTGATCAAAGATTTCAGAAAGAAAGAAGAGAAACCAGCGCTTAAATCGGCTTTCGTTCAAGAAACTTTCTATGTTGGTGACGAGAATCTTGATACATTAGTAAGCATCAAGTCTAGAGAAGAAATGATCGGTGAAATCATCGGATTACTTCAATCTCCAATCCAAAGAGTTGTTTCTGCTCTTCAAAACAAATCTGAAACTGTAGAAGCTAAAGCTGAAGAAGCTGCTCCTGCTGTAGAAGAAACTCCTGCTGCTGAGGAGGCTCCAGAAGCTCCAGCTGCAGAAAGCACTGACGAAACGCCAGCTGCTGAATAATTACACTCAAAAAAATAGATAAATAATCAACAAAAAACATTACAACAATGTCAGATTTAAAAAATTTAGCTGAAACGCTAGTAAACTTAACAGTAAAAGACGTAAACGAATTAGCTACTATCCTTAAGGATGAGTACGGAATTGAGCCAGCTGCTGCTGCAGTAGTAGTTGCTGCAGGTGGTGCAGGTGAAGCTGCTGAAGAAAAAACAGAATTCGACGTAATTCTTAAATCAGCTGGAGCTTCTAAATTAGCTGTTGTTAAATTGGTAAAAGATTTAACTGGTGCTGGTCTTAAAGAAGCTAAAGATATCGTAGACGGTGCTCCTGCTCCAATCAAGCAAGGTGTATCTAAAGACGAAGCAGAAGCTCTTAAGAAACAACTTGAAGAAGCTGGTGCTGAAGTAGAATTGAAATAATTTCGATTTTAATATAAGTCAAGATCCTGATCGCAAGATTGGGATTTTTTTGTTTACAGAAAGTTTAAGATTTTATAACGATTTGTATATTTGAAAAATATGTTATAAATTTGCAGTTCTTTTGGCGCTAATAATTTATATACAGTAAAAAACAATTTTTCATACTCTTTCATTTTCATGAAGGGGATTTTCTGTTTATAAATAGGTAATGTCTGAAAGAAATAAAAATATTTTGCACTACGCCGTGAAAAGATATACCGGTGTTGCAGTTAGAAGTTAGATTGTAGAATCAAGACCCAAAGAATCAAGATTTATTCTGATAGCGCCAAAAATCAAAAAATCTTTATTCCTAATTCTTTTTTCTTTTGTCTGTTCTGATATTTTTTAAATCAAAATATTTTTTAACCCTTTTTCTTATAATTTTATGAGTAAAACACAGGCCGCTCCTAAAGTTCAAGGTACAGAGAGAATCAACTTTTCATCAGCAAAAGGTAGAATCGAAACACCGGACTTTTTGGACATCCAAATCCAGTCTTTCAAGGAGTTTTTCCAGTTAGACACGCTTCCTGAGCAACGTTTGAATGAGTCACTTTACAAAACGTTCCAGGAAAATTTCCCAATTACAGATTCTAGAAACCAATTCGTTTTGGAATTTTTAGATTATCTGGTAGATTCTCCACGTTATTCCATCGATGAATGCGTAGAGAGAGGTTTAACGTACAACGTACCTCTAAAAGCTAGACTTAAATTGTATTGTACAGATCCGGAACATGAGGATTTCCAGACTGTTGTACAAGATGTGTACTTAGGTCCGGTTCCTTATATGACGCCTTCTGGATCCTTCATCATCAATGGAGCAGAGCGTGTTATCGTTACGCAGTTGCACCGTTCACCTGGTGTATTCTTCGGGCAGACTTACCACGCAAATGGTACAAAACTTTATTATTCAAGAATTATCCCTTTCAAAGGGTCTTGGATGGAGTTTACTACGGATATCAACAACGTAATGTATGCGTATATTGACCGTAAGAAAAAATTACCTTTAACTACACTATTAAGAGCGATTGGTTATGAATCTGATAAAGAAATTCTTCAGATTTTCGACCTTGCAGAGGAAGTGAAAGTTTCTAAAGCCGCACTTAAAAAAGTAGAAGGAAGAACTTTGGCTGCGAGAGTTTTGAACACGTGGTTCGAGGATTTCGTTGACGAAGATACAGGTGAGGTTGTTTCTATCGAAAGAAACGAGATCATCTTGGATAGAGAAACGATTCTTGAAAAAGAGCACCTGGATGTTATCTTGGATTCAGGAGTTAAGTCAATCTTGATTCATAAAGAAAACTCAAACGAGTTCTCTATTATCCAGAATACTTTACAAAAAGATCCAACCAACTCAGAAAAAGAGGCGGTGGAATATATTTATCGTCAGCTAAGAAATGCTGATGCTCCGGATGAGGAAACTGCAAGAGGAATTATTGAGAAATTATTCTTCTCAGAGCAGAGATATTCATTAGGTGAAGTTGGTCGTTACAGATTGAATAAAAAACTAGGTCTTAACATTTCTGAAGAAAATCAAGTTCTTACAAAAGAGGATATCATCTCTATCGTAAAACACTTGATCGAATTGGTTAACTCTAAGGCTGAGGTTGATGATATCGATCACTTGTCAAATAGAAGAATAAAAACTGTTGGAGAGCAATTGTCAGGACAATTTGGAGTAGGTCTTTCTAGAATTGCCAGAACAATCAAAGAAAGAATGAACGTTAGAGATAACGAGATCTTTACACCGGTTGACTTGGTTAATGCTAAGACTTTGACATCTGTTATCAACTCATTCTTCGGTACCAACCAGCTTTCCCAGTTCATGGACCAGACCAATCCATTGTCGGAGATCACTCACAAGAGAAGATTATCTGCACTAGGACCTGGTGGTCTATCCAGAGAAAGAGCAGGTTTCGAGGTTCGTGACGTTCACCATACACACTATGGTCGTATTTGTCCGATCGAGACTCCGGAAGGACCAAACATTGGTTTGATCTCTTCTTTGGGTATGTATGCGAAAATTAATACTTTAGGTTTCATCGAGACTCCTTATAGAAAAGTAGAAAACGGAAAAGTAGATCTTAATGCTGCGCCTGTTTATCTAAATGCTGAGGACGAAGAAAATCAAGTTATTGCTCAGGCAAACGTTGCCTTGAGTGATGATGGTAATTTCGAAACTGATAGAATTATTGCCCGTTTGGATGGTGATTATCCTGTGGTTGAGCCTCAACAAGTAGACCTTATTGATGTTGCACCAAACCAGATCTCTGGTATTTCCGCTTCATTGATCCCATTCCTGGAGCATGATGATGCGAACCGTGCATTGATGGGATCCAACATGATGCGTCAGGCTGTTCCATTATTGAAGCCTCAGGCACCGGTTGTAGGTACAGGTTTGGAAAAACAAGTAGCAAGAGACTCTAGAATTTTGATCAATGCAGAAGGAACTGGAGTTGTAGAATATGTGGATGCTGAGAAAATTGTTATTAAGTACGAAAGAAGCGAAGAAGACGATCTTGTTAACTTCGATTCTGCTACTAAAACTTATAAACTGACCAAGTTCAGAAAAACCAACCAGAGTACGACTATTACATTGAGACCAAACGTAAGAGTAGGTGATACAGTGGAAAAAGGTCAGGTTCTTTGTGATGGTTATGCAACTGAGAACGGGGAATTAGCTCTTGGTAGAAACTTGGTAGTGGCGTTCATGCCTTGGAAAGGTTATAACTTCGAGGATGCGATCGTGATCAATGAAAAAGTAGTTCGTGAGGACTGGTTTACTTCGATCCACGTTGATGAATATTCTTTGGAAGTTCGTGATACCAAATTAGGTATGGAAGAATTGACAGCAGATATTCCTAACGTTTCTGAAGAAGCCACCAAAGATCTGGATGAGAATGGTATGATCCGTATCGGAGCAGAAGTGAAGCCTGGTGATATCCTTATCGGTAAGATCACGCCTAAAGGTGAGTCTGATCCAACACCGGAAGAAAAACTTCTTAGAGCGATCTTCGGGGATAAAGCTGGTGATGTAAAAGATGCTTCATTGAAAGCAGATTCTTCTCTTAGAGGAGTTGTTATCAACAAAAAATTGTTCTCTAGAAATATCAAGGACAAAAAGAAAAGAAGCGAAGAGAAGATCAAACTTGAGGAAATCGAAAATACTTACAAAAATAAGTTCGACGACCTAAGAAACACTTTGATTGAAAAATTGAATACCTTGGTTTCTGGTAAAACTTCTCAGGGTGTGAAAAATGACCTTGAAGAGGAAGTAATCAGCAAAGGAACCAAATTCACTTTGAAATTGCTTCAGTCTGTAGAAGATTATGTGAACATCAGCGGTGCAGATTGGACCGTAGATGCAGACAAAAACGAATGGATCAAACAATTGATCCACAACTATAAGATCAAATACAATGATCTTTCGGGAGTTAAAAACCGTGAGAAATTTGCATTGTCTATCGGAGACGAGTTACCAGCAGGTATTATCAAATTAGCTAAAGTTTACATCGCTAAGAAACGTAAACTGAATGTAGGTGATAAAATGGCAGGTCGTCACGGTAACAAAGGTATCGTTTCAAGAATTGTTCGTGAAGAAGATATGCCATTCTTGGAGGATGGAACACCAGTAGATATCGTATTGAATCCACTTGGGGTACCTTCCCGTATGAACATTGGTCAGATCTACGAAACTGTTCTTGGATGGGCAGGTACAAAACTGGGATTGAAGTTTGCAACACCGATCTTTGATGGTGCAAGTCTTGAGCAGATCACAGAATATACTGATCAGGCAGGTCTTCCGAAATTTGGTAGTACACACTTGTATGACGGTGGAACTGGTGAGAGATTTACGCAGCCCGCAACTGTCGGTGTGATCTATATGTTGAAATTGGGACACATGGTAGATGATAAGATGCACGCACGTTCTATCGGACCTTACTCATTGATCACGCAACAGCCTTTAGGAGGTAAAGCGCAATTCGGAGGTCAGAGATTTGGAGAGATGGAGGTTTGGGCTCTTGAAGCATTTGGAGCGTCTAACATCCTGAGAGAGATCTTAACTGTGAAGTCGGATGACGTGATTGGTAGAGCAAAAACTTATGAAGCGATTGCTAAAGGTGAAGCAATGCCAGAACCTGGTATTCCGGAATCTTTCAACGTATTACTTCACGAGTTACAGGGTCTTGGACTTGATGTAAGATTGGAGGAATAATTTTAAATTTTAAATGATAAATTTTAGATGATTTTAATTTTTTGCACATAGCATTTAATCTAAAATCTAAAATCTAAAATCTAAAATCTGATTCAAAAATGTCAAATAAAAATAAAACTAGTCGATTTAATAAAATCACTATTGGTTTAGCTTCACCAGAATCTATTCTTCAGGAATCGAGAGGGGAAGTTCTTAAACCAGAAACGATCAACTATCGTACGCACAAGCCAGAAAGAGACGGTTTGTTCTGCGAGAAGATCTTTGGTCCTGTAAAAGACTACGAGTGTGCTTGTGGAAAATACAAAAGAATCCGTTACAAAGGGATTGTTTGTGATCGTTGTGGAGTAGAAGTTACCGAGAAAAAAGTACGTAGAGAAAGAATCGGACACATTGGTTTGGTTGTTCCTGTTGCGCACATCTGGTATTTCCGTTCTTTGCCAAACAAAATTGGTTATCTATTAGGTATTCCGTCCAAGAAATTGGATATGATCATCTATTACGAGAGATATGTTGTGATTCAGCAGGGTATTGCTAAGAAAGCAGATGGTTCAGATTTCGATGACAAAGAATTCCTTACAGAAGAAGAATATCTGGATGTTCTGGAAACGCTTCCTGTCGAGAACCAATATCTTGATGATTCTGACCCGAACAAATTCGTAGCGAAAATGGGAGCAGAAGCTGTTGAAGAATTGTTGAAGAGAATCGACCTTGATTCTCTGTCATTCGATCTTAGACATAAAGCTCACAACGAATCTTCTAAACAAAGAAGAACAGAAGCACTTAAGAGACTGAATGTTGTAGAAGCGCTTAGAGCAGCTAATACGAGAATGATCAATAAGCCGGAATGGATGATCATGCGTGTTCTTCCTATCATACCACCAGAACTAAGACCATTGGTTCCATTGGATGGAGGACGTTTCGCAACTTCCGATCTGAATGATCTTTACAGAAGAGTTATTATCAGAAACAACCGTCTGAAGAGACTGTTGGAGATCAAAGCTCCGGAAGTGATATTGAGAAACGAGAAGCGTATGCTTCAGGAATCAGTAGATTCATTATTCGATAATACAAGAAAATCTTCTGCTGTAAAATCTGAATCAAACAGACCATTGAAATCCCTTTCTGATTCATTGAAAGGTAAGCAAGGTCGTTTCCGTCAGAACTTATTAGGAAAAAGGGTAGATTACTCGGCTCGTTCGGTTATTGTTGTAGGACCTAGCTTACAATTGCACGAGTGTGGTCTTCCGAAAGATATGGCTGCAGAGCTTTACAAACCGTTTATCATTAGAAAGCTAATCGAGAGAGGAATTGTAAAAACGGTGAAGTCAGCTAAAAGGATCATCGATAGAAAAGAGCCTGTAGTTTATGATATCCTGGAAGGTGTAATGAAAGGTCACCCAGTTCTTTTGAACAGAGCACCTACGCTTCACAGATTGGGTATCCAGGCGTTCCAGCCTAAGATGATAGAAGGTAAGGCGATCCAGCTTCACCCATTGGTAACTACGGCTTTCAACGCCGATTTCGATGGTGACCAGATGGCGGTACACTTGCCATTGGGTCCAGAAGCAATTTTGGAAGCTCAATTATTGATGCTAGGTTCTCAGAATATCCTTAACCCTGCAAATGGTTCCCCAATTACGGTACCATCTCAGGACATGGTTTTGGGTCTATATTTTATGACCAAAGAAGCTCATTCTACTGAAGAGAAAAAAATCAAAGGCGAAGGCCTTGCTTTCTATTCTCCGGAAGAGGTGGAGATCGCTTATGCAGAAGGACAAGTTTCCCTTAATGCAAAAGTAAGATGTCGTCTTCCTGTAAAAGAAAATGGCGGAATCGTAACCAAATTGTTGAATACAACGGTTGGTAGAATTTTGTTCAACCAGATCGTACCAAAAGAATCGGGCTATATTGATGAGTTATTGACCAAGAAATCTCTTAGAAACGTAATTGGTCAGATCCTGGAGGATACAGATTTCCCTACAACTGTTAAGTTCTTGGATGATATGAAGAATCTTGGATATGCTAACGCATTCAAAGGAGGTCTTTCATTTAGTCTTGGAGATATTGTGATCCCGGCTGAGAAAAAAGCAATGATCGCACAATCTATCGAAACGGTAGATGAGATCAAAGCCAACTACAACATGGGTCTTATTACAGATACAGAACGTTATAATCAGGTAATTGATGTTTGGACAAACACAAACGCCGGATTAACTGAAATGATCATGAGCAGAATGAAGACCGATCAAGGTGGATTCAACTCTGTATATATGATGCTTGATTCTGGAGCGAGGGGTTCTAAGGAACAGATCCGTCAGTTATCAGGAATGAGAGGTTTGATGGCAAAACCGCAAAAAGCAGGTTCTGTAGGAGCGGAGATCATCGAAAACCCGATTCTTGCAAACTTTAAGGAAGGTTTGTCCATCTTAGAATACTTTATCTCTACCCACGGTGCTCGTAAAGGTCTTGCGGATACCGCTCTTAAAACAGCCGATGCTGGTTACTTGACCAGAAGATTGGTGGATGTTGCACAAGATGTGATCATTACTCAGGAAGATTGTGGAACACTTAGAGGAACAGAGGTTACTGCACTTAAGAAGAATGATGATATCGTAGAAAAAATCGCTGAGAGAATTCTTGGTAGAGTTTCTCTTCACGATATCTACCATCCGGAAACAGATGAGTTATTAGCGAATGCTGATGAACTGATCGTAGAAGCAGTTGCTAAGAAGATCGAGGAAGCTGGAATCGAAGCTGTAGAAGTTCGTTCTCCATTGACTTGTGAATCCAAAAAAGGTATCTGTGCAAAATGCTACGGACGTAACCTTGCCACAGGTAAAGGAATCCATATGGGAGAAGCTGTGGGTGTAATTGCGGCACAATCAATTGGTGAGCCGGGAACTCAGTTGACACTGAGAACTTTCCACCAAGGGGGTACCGCTGGTAACATTTCAGAAAATCCAAGTATCGTTGCAAAACGTGATGGTATTGTTGAGATGGATGAGGTGAGAACAATTAAATCAGAAGGCGAAGAAGGACAATCAGCGGATATCGTTGTGTCTCGTTCTACCGAATTCCGTTTGGTTGCAGATAACGAAGCCAGAACACCAATTATGATTGCCAACGTCCCTTATGGTTCCGAGTTATTCGTAAAACCAGGTGATAAGGTTAAAAAAGGAGATCTGATTGCGAAATGGGATGCGTATAATGCGGTTATCATTGCAGAAACTTCCGGTAAGGTAGAGTATGAGGATATTATCCAGGGTATTTCCTTCGTATTGGAGATTGATGAGCAGACAGGTTTCGAAGAGAAAGTTATCTCCGAATCCAGAAATAAAAAGGCTGTACCAACATTAAAGGTTGTAGATGCAAAAGGCGTAGAGCAAAAAGCATATAACTTACCTGTTGGAGCCCACTTGATGGTGAACGATGGTGAAAAGATCAAGGCTGGTAAAGTCCTTATCAAAATCCCAAGAAAATCTGCAAAAGCAGGGGATATCACCGGAGGTCTTCCGAGAGTTACCGAGTTGTTCGAAGCTAGAAACCCTTCTAATCCGGCTGTAGTTACAGAGATCGATGGAGTTGTTTCTTACGGTAAGATCAAGAGAGGTAACCGTGAGTTGATCGTGGAAGCTAAAACTGGAGAGATCAAGAAGTATTTGGTAAAATTATCAAACCAGATCTTGGTTCAGGAAAATGACTTCGTTTATGCAGGGGGACCACTTTCTGATGGATCTATTACACCAGACGATATCTTAAGGATCAAAGGGCCGACTGCGGTTCAGGAATATCTGGTAAATGAGATTCAGGAAGTTTACCGTCTTCAGGGTGTGAAGATCGATGACAAGCACTTCGAGATCATTGTTCGTCAGATGATGACAAAAGTATCGATTGTTGATGGAGGAGATACTCAGTTCCTGGAGGGAGCTTTGGAGCACAAGTTCGATTTCTTGGAAGAGAACAACAGAGTTTTCGGACTGAAGGTTGTTACAGAGCCGGGAGATTCTAAAGTATTCAAAGCAGGGCAGATGATCACTGCCAGAGAACTAAGGGACGAGAATTCGAAACTGAAACGTGAAGATCAAGCTTTGGTACAAGTGAGAGAAGCGCTTCCTGCAACTGCAACTCCTGTATTACAAGGTATTACAAGAGCAGCGTTACAGACCAAGTCATTCATGTCTGCAGCGTCATTCCAGGAAACAACGAAAGTTCTTAATGAGGCAGCTGTTTCCGGAAAAATCGACTTCTTGAGCGGTCTGAAAGAAAATGTGATCGTAGGACACAGAATCCCTGCAGGTACAGGTCTTAAAGACTATCAAAACGTGATCGTGGGTTCTAGAAAAGAATTCGAGGATATTAACTAAAAAAAATATTATAGATTATGGATTTAAATTATAAATGATTTATATTCGTAATCTATAATTTTAACAAAATAATTAAAACAAAAAATGGACAATAATCAAAACCAAGATCCAAACAACATCAACATCGAACTTAATGAAGTTGTAGCAGCAGGAGTTTATGTGAACTTAGCTTTAGTAAATCACTCTCCATCAGAATTCGTATTGGATTTCATCCAATTGATGCCAGGTGTGCAACAAGCGAAAGTAAGATCTAGAGTTATCGTAGCACCTCTTCACGCAAAAAGAGTTCTGGCTGCACTTCAGCAAAATGTTGCCAACTATGAGCAGCAGTTTGGTGAGATCAAAGAAGTTGAACCTTTCGTATTAGGAGGTAACAACGTTCAGGCTTAAGATATTTCTCTTAACATACCGATCCCGATTCTTCACAGAGTCGGGATTTTTTATTTTAGGATTAATGTTTTCTTAATCCTGTATTCTTTCATTAACAAAACAATGATATATCCGTTTTTTGTAATTAGAAGAAAACTAATAACAATAGATTAAATTTATTAAAACTGAGGAAGAGGGCGCTATTTTGTGTCCTCTTTTTTTGCGAGATTTTGATATAATTTTACTTTTTTTAAGCTAAAAAACGACCTTCTGCAAGTCCGATGAATAGGACGTTCGCAAGGGTGTCTCAAAACGTCCGTGTCTTTTCATTAAAACATCCGTACCTTTTAACTAAAACACACGTGTCTTTTTGATAAAACATACGTAGGTTTTTTGAAAAACACTTGGTCTTATCTCAAATTTATTCTGATGAAGATTCAAAATAAAATAGAGAACATCTAATGGTGTTCTCTACTTTTCATTATTTTTTTTATTTGAATTAAAATTAATTCTTCAAACTCTTCATATCGATAACGAATCTGTACTTCACATCACTTTTCAGCATTCTTTCGTAAGCATCATTGATGTCTTGGATGTTGATGATTTCGATGTCGGAAACAATGTTCTTCTCACCACAGAAATCCAACATCTCCTGAGTTTCTTTGATACCGCCAATCAATGAACCTGCCACAGAACGTCTCTTGTAGATCATCGGTCGAGTACTTACAGACTCATTCTCGAATTCTCCGATGAATCCTACCAAAACCAAAGTTCCGTTTACGGTCAAAGTATTCATATAAGGATTGATGTCGTGCTCGTAAGGGACGGTATCGATGATCAGATCGAACTTGTTAGATACGGATTTCATTTGGTCTTCGTCAGTGGAAATAATGACGTGGTCTGTTCCCAAGGCTTTAGCATCCTCAGTTTTTCCTGGTGTTCTGGAGAATAAGGTCACTTCTGCGCCCAGACCTTTTGCCAGTTTAATAGCCATATGGCCTAAACCGCCCAAACCGACAACTGCGACTTTGGAGTTTTCTGTTACATCCCAGTGTTTAAGAGGTGACCAGGTTGTGATTCCTGCGCAAAGAAGTGGTGCAGCAGCAGCCATATCCAGGTTTTCCGGAAGACTCAAAACAAAATGCTCATCTACAACCACAGACTCCGAGTAACCTCCAAACGTCCTGGTATCTTCGAAGTATTTGTCTTTTCCGTTGTAAGTTCCTGTGAATCCCTTTTCGCAGAATTGCTCCAGATCTTGCTCACAACTGTGGCAGGTTCTGCAAGAATCTACCATACAACCCACAGCAACCAGGTCTCCAACTTTGAATTTGGTAACCTCTGTCCCGATTTGCAATACTTTCCCCACGATCTCGTGACCGGGAACTACAGGATAAACAGAGCCGCCCCAATCATTTCTGGCAGTATGAAGGTCAGAGTGGCAAACCCCACAATAATAGATGTCGATTTCGATGTCTTTTGGCTGAACTTCTCTTCGTTCGATGGTCAAAAGTTCCAGATCATTTTCGGCAGCCTGTGTTCCGAAAGCTTTTATTCTGCTTGTTTTCATTTTTTTTTAAATATTTTTACGTTATAATTTATTTTAATGAGGTTATTTGTCAATAGGTATTATCCTGTTTTAATTAATATTTATACGGTTTGGATGTTATATCTATTGTTTTTTGCTTCTTTTCGTAATGATTCAAATCAAATCTTTACCATAAATCCCATTCCTTTTACAACAATGTTTAATTATACATTTACATATATAAAGGATAGTGTTATTGAATCTATTAAAAATCTTTTTGGTAATATTGTTTTATTTATTCCCTATGGTTTCCTTGGAATACTTTATCCCAGGTTGAACCGATTCAGATGGTTATTCCTGTCATTTTTTATAATAATCAATATCATAGAGTTTTCTCAATATTTTTTTAAAAGAGGTTATGCTGATATAGATGATGTTATTCTTAATACTTTTGGAGCTGTAGTGGGTTTCTTCATTTACAAGAAATGGTTTTTAATTAAGGACATATGACCTTCATCTCTGTTCTTCTGTTGATCTGATGTTGAGATTCTGTACAATCAATACCATTACTGCATTTATTCAGGAGCTGAGTTTCTCCATAACCAATTGGTTTTAACCTCGTTTTGTCGATTCCTTTTGATACCAGATAATCTACGGCAGCATTTGCCCGATTTTGGGAAAGTGTCTTGTTATAATCATCGGATGCACGGGAATCTGTATGAGAAGCCAATTCAACTTTTACCTTTGGATTGTCTTTCATAAACTGCACCAATTTGTTAAGTTCCGGTTTTGCATCTTCTCTTATAAAATATTTGTCCAGGTCGTAATGGATATTCTTTAGATTAATTGGTTTCCCACAAGTAGTTTCTTCCATACAAACTTGTAAATTGAGGAAGAGTGTATTTGTTCTATCAACATTTTTAGAAGTTACCGATTCTGTTTGTGAAAAGTGGTTTCCTTTTTTTCCATAGATACTGTAAGTGGAATTCTTATCTGCTTTGAAATAGAATTTTCCATTGATATCTGTTTTTATTTCGTGATAGATCTCAGTTTCATTATTTTTGATCACAACAGTCACATCTCTCAAAGGGTTTTTGGAATTACAGATGCTAACCTGACCTTTCACAAAGAAAGTTTCGGAATCTGTAGAGATCTCTTTTTTGAGCATAGAGTTTTTTACAAACTCTGTTTTATTAGTTTTTGCTGAGCTCAGTTCTATGTTATAAAGGCTTCCCTTGATATCATAATTGTCTGGCTTGATGTTCTTGAAGAAAGCCACACCTTGAGAATTGGTTTTGGCAAAGTGCGTTCTTTTCCCATTTTTAAAAAGCTCTATAAAAGTATCAGGCAGAATCAATCCTGTTTCCTTATCTCTCGCCACGACAGACAATCCATAATTTGGGCTTGCTTCTTTTGTCGGAATTCTAAACGTCAGTCCGGCAAAAACTCCAGCGGAATGAATTTCGTGGTCAAGACTATTACTTCTAATTTCCGAATTGGTTGGATTGATATTATATTGATTATTGTTTTCTGTAAAAGGAATATATCCGGAAACAGAATTACTTTTTACTTGGTCTTTTGCTTTGAAATGCTGGATATAATAACCACCGAAATTTAGTCCAACATATTCTGAGAAAAACCAGTTCAGTTCAACTTGTCCTTTTCCTGTCAGGATATTCTTCACATCATATCCATTGTGATAATTAAGATTGTATGTTGAAGATGTCACTGATGTTTCTCCACCTTTGATATTGGAAATTCCACCTTTCAATTTAAAGGCTAAACTCAAGTCATCATTAATGACATATCGAAAGTTTGGTCCAATTCCCAAAAAATACCGTTGAATTTTATTCTCAGTTATATTAATATTGGTAAGAGGAGTATTTCCATTATATAGATTTTCTGTCGGATAAGTGTTTTTCGAAGTGTTCTTCAAATAATCCAGATCAACTCCCAGACCTATCCAATTGAAGTAAAAATCAACAGAAGTTCCCAGATTCAGATTGTATCTGTAATCGATATATTTTGTTTGATTATCATAAGAAGGGAAATCCAGTCCACCTCGCAGAGAAGCACTCAACTGATTATCATCGTACAAAGAAGTCCTGAATTGTGAATTAAAGATTTGAAAGACAACCACAAAGACTAAAGTGACCAGTTTTCTCATAGTTTAATTTTCTTGGTTATGACAAATTTACAGAAATTAAAGATCGCAAATAAAAAATGCCGGCTGAACCGGCATTATATATTGAATTGAATTTTTACTGTTTGATGATCTGAGCGATCTTCTGGGTGTTATCATCCAATGTATATTTCATCAGATATTTCCCAGGACGTAGTTTGTCAAGTCTTAGCTCTGCATTGTTATTATTAATCGTATATTCTGCAACCTGAACACCCAAAATTGAGAAGAAAGCCACAGTTTTGATTTTTGAAGAATTATCCTTTGATTTCAAGATCAAAACGTCCCTTGTAGGATTAGGGAATGCAACCAAAACACCATCGTCGGTCTTTTGTCCTGCCATTGCACGAGTAGATTGTGCCTTCATTTCTCCTGAAAATCCAACTGAAACTACCGTAAATATTATAAAGAATAGAAATTTTTTCATTCGCTTTAGTCTGTACTTAAACAATTACAACAAATATATTTTAAATAAAATTCATATGCAATAGTCTATCCGTAAAAGTATAATTAAATTTGCATAAATAATTTTATCAAGATGATTTCAAGAAACAGAAGACTAAGAACCAACCATTCCATCAGAAGTCTTGTTCGTGAAACAACCCTTACAACAAACGATTTGGTGTTGCCTATGTTTGTCATGGAAGGTAATAACAAAAAGGAAGCCATTTCCTCGATGCCTGGTGTTTTTAGGCAAAGTTTAGATCTAACCGTGCAAACTGTTAAAGAAAATTATGATCTGGGAATCAAGGCTGTCAATCTTTATATGAAGGTTTCCGATAACCTGAAAGACAATACAGGAAAAGAATCTTGGAATCCAAACGGACTGATGCAAACTACCATCAAAGCTATAAAAGATGCAGTTCCCGGAGTCATCATTATGCCGGATGTTGCTCTTGACCCGTATTCAATTTACGGTCACGACGGGATTGTCAAAAACGGAAAAATAGACAACGATTCTACAGTTGACGCACTTGTGAAAATGGGAATTTCTTTAGCAGAGGCTGGAGCTGACATTTTGGCACCAAGCGATATGATGGATGGCCGTGTTTTGGCTATGAGAGAAGGTTTGGAGGAAAATGGATTCACAGATGTTGGGATTTTATCCTACGCAGCAAAATATGCGAGTGCTTTTTACGGACCATTCAGAAGTGCGTTGGATAGTGCGCCGGTTGATGCACAGGAGATTCCGGCCGACAAGAAAACCTATCAGATGGATTTTCATAATTCCAGAGAAGCGATTGATGAAGCTTTAAGAGACGTAGATGAGGGTGCTGACATCATTATGATAAAACCAGGAATGCCTTATCTGGACATCGTTTCCAAAATCCGTGAATTGATCACGCAGCCGATTGCAGTTTATCAGGTAAGTGGAGAATATGCAATGCTGAAAGCTGCTGCACAAAACGGCTGGCTGGATAATGATAAGGTTCTAATAGAAAGTTTAACTTCCATAAAACGTGCTGGTGCGGATATGATTTTTACTTATGCGGCACCGGAAGTTGCAAAGCTTTTGAATAAGTAAAAAAAAATAGATTCTTAGCATTGCTGAGATAAATTATAACTTTAGTTTTTTATAAACTTAAATTAATAACATATGAAACTAATTATTCTACCATTCTTTTTTCTAATTTTCAATCTAGGAATGTGTCAGGAAAAACAATATCAATCTATAAAGCAAGGTGATTTTCCAGAAGGTGTCTATGAAACATTGGAGGACGTCTTGAATAAAAAACCAACCTCAACAGATGAAGTTTACTTTAAACCATCTGATGTAAAAGATTCTTCTGAATCTCCAGATAAAGTATTTTTTTACTTCAAACAAAAAGATAAAAAAATTAGAATCCCTTTAGCGGTTTCTCATAATGGGGAGATGTATTTTCAGACTTATAGAAAATATACTAATAAGAAAGATAAAGGATATGATCCGGATCAATATTCCCGATTTTGCAAGGTTACAAGTTATGGGCGATTTATTTATTTTGAAGAAAATATGAGAGGTATGTGGTCAAAAGCATTATTGGGAAACTTAAGTCCGATGACTTATTTAATGAATGGAAATATAAAAGGAATTGTTCTAGATCTTGATAATAAAGAGTTCAATATACTGAGAGATTGTGGAGATTTAAACGGTTTTCTAAAACAACATCAGATTCCAGAAATCAAATGTGATTCGGAAAAGTTCACAATTGGTGAGTTAAGAGCCACAATTGACGAGATAAACGAGCCATATCGCTAATCTACAAATCTTCCTCTCCCAAACTCTGAGGAAGATTTTTTTTGTTCTTGATTCCAAGATTTTTCAGTTTCTGAGTTTGGATAATCAGGTTATCATTTCCAGAGCTCAATTGTTTGAAAGCATCATTGTAAGAATTCTTAGCTTGGTCGATGTTTTTTCCAATGCGTTCAAGATTCTCAACGAAACCAACAAATTTATCATACAATTTAGCTCCTCTATCCGCTATTTCCATAGCATTTCTATTTTGGTGTTCGCGTTTCCAAAGGTCCTGGATCAGTTTGAGAGAAGTGATCAGATTAGTTGGGCTTAATAAAAGAATCCTTTTATCATAAGCAAAATTCCAAAGGTTCGGTTCGGCTTGTAAAGCGGCAATATAAGCGGCTTCACTAGGGATGAACATCATCACAAAATCCAAAGATTTATCAAAGTCATCGTAAGCCTTTTGACTCAATTGATTGATGTGATTCTTAACCGATTGCAAATGCTGATTCTGTTTCAAGAGCAATATTTCAGGATCAGTTTCATCCGTCATTTCTACAAAAGCCGTCAGAGAAACTTTACTGTCGATAATCACATTTCGATTGTCAGGATATTTCACGACAGCATCGGGACGCATTTTCTTTCCGGAAAATTCGGAGAAAATAGCTTTGTTGTTTTCATCTTTCAGCTCATGTTCCAAGAAATATTCCTGATTTTTTCTCAATCCGGATTTCTCCAGAATGCTTTCCAGGATCATTTCTCCCCAATTTCCCTGCGTTTTGCTTTCTCCTTTCAAAGCGCGTGTCAATTGTTTCGCATCTTCGGAGATCTGTTGGTTGAGATCTTTCAGTTCTCTGACTTTTTCGCCGAGAGAAAAACGTTCTTTGGCTTCTTTGTCGTAAGTTTCATTCACAGTATTTTTCAGCTCATTGATTTTTTCTTGAAAAGGCTCGAGAATTGTCTTGAGTTGATTTTGATTCAGTTGCCTGAATTTTTCAGACTTCTCTTCCAAGATCTGATTGGCCGTTTTCTCAAATTGCAAACGGGTCGATTCCTGAATTTTCAGAAATTCTTCTTTTTGATTTTCGAGTTGGTCTTGTAAGTTTTTGTAATGGGCATTCAGCTCTGCATTCGTGAAAAGTAGCTCTTCTTTACTTCTTTGGATGGAAGAAATTTCTTTTGTCAAATCAGAATTTGAAAGTTTTAATTCATCAATTTTTTGTTGGTAATGGTTCTCATTTTCCTGAGAACGGATGAGTTTTTCATTCAGGATATCAATGTTTTTCTTGCTTACATACAAAGATTTCATCAAAAGGAAAACTAAAATTCCTCCGATGATCAATCCAACAAATGCATAAATAACTTCCATTTTATTCTTATTAATTTTTTTACAATTTTAAAATAACTTTCGTCTATAAAATTGAGGTTTTCCGTAATAGGGAATTACTTTTCGCTTTCCAATTTTGCTTTGGATTCTGCTAATCCGCTTTTCTCTTTTTCGGAAAGTTTTGGATATTGCAGGTTCATTTCCTCCAGTTTGTCAATGATGATCTGAATCGCGGCAACTCTGGAAAACCATTTTTGGTCGGCGGGAATCACAAACCAAGGTGCAGAATCAGTAGAAGTTTCGTTAATAGCTTGCTCGTATGCTTTCATATAATCATCCCAAAAACCTCTTTCTGTAATATCTCCCGAAGAAAATTTCCAGTTCTTATCATCTTCATTGATTCTGTCCAGAAAGCGTTGCTTTTGTTCTTCTTTAGAAACGTTAAGAAAGATCTTGATGATTTTTGTTCCGTTATTTGCCAGATGTTTTTCAAAGTTTCGGATGCTTTCGTAGCGATTTTCCCAAAATTTCTTATCAAATTGTTTCACATCTTTCCAAACCTTTTCGCTAAGATTGTACTCAGGATGAACTTTACATACCAAAACGCTTTCGTAATGAGAACGATTAAAAATCCCGATTTTCCCTTTCTCGGGAAGTGCCTGGTATTGTCTCCAGAGAAAATCGTGGGAATATTCTTTGGAACTTGGTGTTTTGAAACTTTTCACTTCACAACCTTGTGGATTCACACCTCCAAAAACATGTTCTATCAAACTGTCTTTTCCGGCAGCATCCATTGCCTGAAGAATGATGAGCAAAGACTGGCTTCCATCAGCGTACAATTTCTCTTGCAGGACACGGAGTTTTTCGTTTTCCATTTCCAGGAGCTGCTTGGCTTCATCTTTATTGATTTTGCCATTGTAGCTTGTATTATATTTCTTTATCTCGAATTTTGAATTTTCTTTTATTAAGAAATCATCAGAAAAGTTATATCCCATAAGAATTTGATTTGGTGTAAAAATAAAAAACCGCTTCTTAAAAAGAAACGGTTTTAAAAAATTTGTAAATTTTTATTATTTAGCAGCTTCAACTTTTTGAACAGTAGCTTTTTTTGCAACTCTTTTAGCCTGAGCAGCAGGCTGAGCGGCTACAGCTGTTGCAGTTGCAACTGGTGCTACAGTAAGTTTAGCTTCTTGATTAACTCCTTGCAGATCCTCAACATTTCCTTTGATATAAAGAACGGATCTGTTGTTTGCAGGGTCGTTGGAATAAACTTCAATCAATTTGTTGAAAGCACCTTTGATACCAGTGTTGTATCCAACCTTGATCTGGGCAGATTTTCCAGGTAAGATCGGGTCTTTGCTCCATTCTGGAGTCGTACATCCGCAAGAAGGTTTTACTTCGCTGATGATAAGAGGCTTGTCACCAGTATTTTTTACTGTGAAAAATCTGTGTCCGTCAGAACCAGCTTTTACATTTCCATAGTCGAAAGTTGTTTTGTCGAATGATATTGTTTGAGCAGATGCAAATGCGATAGCTCCGGTCATAAATAATCCAGCAAGAATCTTTTTCATATTTTTTTTGTTTTAATTAAATTTTAAAGAACAAAGTTATAAATAATTTAAATATGTGATGTTAATTTTTTCACATTATCTTATTTTTGCAGATTACAAGCCAAAAATAATTTTAAAATGCAGATTGCAGACAAATACAATCCACAGGAAACTGAACAGAAATGGTATGACTTCTGGTTAGAGAACAAATTTTTTCACTCGACTCCGGATAACAGGCCTCCTTATACAATTGTAATTCCGCCACCTAACGTGACGGGGATTCTTCATATGGGACATATGTTGAATAATACGATTCAGGATGTATTGGTCAGAAGAGCAAGGATGCAGGGGTTCAACGCTTGTTGGGTACCGGGAACAGATCACGCTTCTATTGCGACAGAAGCGAAAGTGGTAGCTAAATTGAAATCTGAAGGTATCAATAAATCCGACATCACTCGTGAAGAATTTCTAAAGCACGCTTGGGACTGGACTGATAAATATGGTGGAACGATCTTGGAACAATTGAAAAAACTAGGTTGTTCCTGCGATTGGGACAGAACGAGATTCACTTTGGAAGATAAAATGTCTCAACAGGTTATCAAATCTTTTGTTGATTTGTATAATAAAGGTCTTATCTATAAAGGTTCAAGAATCGTTAACTGGGATCCTGAAGCGAAAACAAATATTTCTGACGAAGAAGTAATTTTTAAAGAACAAAACGGAAAACTATATTTCCTTAAATATAAAATAGAAGGAACAGAAGAATTCCTTTCTGTAGCAACAACACGGCCAGAAACTATTTTTGGTGATGTGGCAGTTTGTATCAATCCAAATGACGAGAGATATGCTCATTTGAAAGGCAAAAACGTGATTGTTCCGATTGTAAATAGAGTAATTCCAATTATTGAAGACGATTATGTGGACATCGAGTTCGGAACAGGTGCATTGAAAATTACGCCTGCTCACGATATCAATGACTATGAAATCGGTCAAAAACATAACCTGCCGATCATTGACTCTATGGATGATGATGCGGTTCTTAATGAGCACGCAATGCATTACCAAGGTCAGGGTCGTTTTACCGTAAGAAAAGAGATCGCAAAAGAATTAGAGCAAAAAGATTTTTTACTGAAAGCAGAAGATTACGTAAACAAGGTAGGAACTTCGGAAAGAACAGGTGCTGTTATTGAGCCAAAAGTTTCTGTTCAGTGGTTCTTAAAAATGTCTGAAATTGCAAAACCGGCTTTGGATGTTGTAATGGATGACGAGATAAAATTCTATCCGGAAAAATTTAAAAATACTTACAAACACTGGATGGAGAACATCCGTGACTGGAATATCTCCCGTCAGCTTTGGTGGGGACAGCAGATTCCTGCTTATTATTATGGTGAAGGTGAAGATGATTTTGTAGTTGCTGAGAACATCAGCGACGCATTGGAATTGGCGAAACAAAAAACTGGTAATCAACAACTCACAACTGAAAGCCTAAAACAAGACCAGGATGCTCTTGACACCTGGTTCTCGTCCTGGTTGTGGCCAATATCTGTTTTCGATGGGTTAAATGATCCGGAAAATGAAGACATCAATTATTATTATCCGACTTCAGACCTGGTTACAGGTCCGGATATTATCTTCTTCTGGGTTGCCAGAATGATCATGGCAGGGTTGGAATTCAGAGGAAAAGTTCCTTTCAAAAATGTTTATTTCACAGGAATTGTGCGAGATAAGCAAAGAAGAAAAATGTCTAAACAATTAGGTAATTCCCCGGATCCGATAGATCTTATTGAAAAATATGGTGCAGATGGCGTTCGTGTAGGAAGTTTGTTGAGCGCACCTGCAGGAAACGATCTGTTATTTGATGAAGACCTGATGTTGCAGGGCAGAAACTTCGCTACAAAAATCTGGAATGCTTTCCGATTGATCAATATGTGGAATCACGAAGACAAATCTCTGAATGATTCTGACAAACAATCTATCGAGTGGTTTGACAACAAATTAAATAAAACGATTGCGGAGATCAATGACCAGTTTGAAAAATTCAGAATTTCTGATGCTCTACATTTGATCTATAAATTGATCTGGGATGATTTCTGCGGATGGTATTTGGAAGCTATCAAGCCTAATTTCGGTGAAGGGATTTCTAAAGAGGTTTACACCAAAACGATCTATTTCTTTGAAGAATTAATGAAGCTGCTTCATCCATTTATGCCTTTCCTGACGGAAGAATTATGGCAGGCTATTTCTGAAAGAAGCACCAATGAAGCTTTGGTAATTGCTCAACAGAAAAAAGCAGACAAATTTAGCGAAGACATCATAAAAAACTTCGAGACTTCAGAAGAATTGATTTCCGGAGTAAGAAACTACCGTCAGACAAAGGGAATATCACCAAGAGAAGCTGTTGAGATTTTCACCAATGCTACAGAATTTTCGAATGAAGCGGTTGTAAGAAAATTGGCTAATGTTTCTGAAATCCATTTTGGAACAAAAACGGATAAGCCAAGCTTTACATTCTTGGTTGGAGCAACTGAAGTTTCAATTCCTTTAAGCGAGAATTTAGATTTAGCCGAAGAAAAAGCAAAAACCGAAGAAGAATTGAAATATCTGAAAGGCTTCTTGATCTCTGTTGATAAAAAATTATCGAACGAAAAATTTGTGGCTAACGCAAAACCAGAAATCGTAGAAGTGGAGCGTAAAAAACAAAAAGATGCTCAGGACAAAATTGCTTTGCTGGAAGAAAAACTGAAAAGTTTGTAATGACTCACATAGAAAACATAAAAAAATTATTCTCCCGGGACTTCGTAGAAAATACTTTATTGGAAACCTATGAAGTCGGGGAAATCCATATTTCATCGGGACGGATTGTAGCCAGTGATGCTTTGATCATGCCTGATAAATCCGCATTCGAACAAGAGTTTCCGAAGGGTGATTTTACGGTTTTGATTCACAAAGAAAGGGAGTCCAATTGTGTGGCTTATGCTGAAATTGTTTTCGATAAAAATCAATTGGCTGAAAACTGGGCTTTGGCCCTATGTGATGACCAGAACCTGAAAGACCTGAAAGAAGGCGAGATCTTCGGTTATCCTGTGGAGTCCGGAATGGGAAGTTTCATGGACAAAGATGCTCAGGCCGCTTTGAATAATCTGGAGCAGGAGCTTTTCCATAAAAAAGGAGCCGATTTTATGGGAATCTATGAAGAATTTTTCCATTCTCATTTTTTTGATGAAAAAGGTGCAATTGACCAATTTGCAGTTCTGAAACCTTATGACGATAAAAAGGAAAATCTCATTGCTTTTGAAACGGGATATGGTGAAGGTTTTTATGCTTCTTATATTGGTTATTCTAAAGATAATCAGGTGGTTAAATTAATTTCTGAGTTTATAGAAATAGGAACGGATTAAATTGTTACTTTAGCAGAAAATGAAACGATAAATCACAATTTCATTTGACTTTAAACAATTAATATTACAAATGAAGCTACGTCATATAAAACCTCAGATTGTAGTTGTAGGAAGCTCATCAATCGACCTGGTTCTCAAAACATCTAAAATACCGACTGCAAATAATACTGTTCTGGCAGATAGCCTGAAAAGCTTTCTTGGAGGAAAAGGAGCAAACCAGGCGATTGCAACATCACGTTTAGGTGCTCATACTTCTCTGATCAGTCGGGTGGGGATGGATCCCTATGGACAACAGGTCCTTAGAAATCTGGATGATGAAGATGTGAATGTGACCTACGTTGTAGAAGACGAGGATGAAGACACAGGAACGGCTTATGTAAACGCTTCTGATGAAGGAAACGCCATCACGGTTGTTCCCGCAGCTAATTATAATCTGTCTCCAAAAGACATCAACGAAGCAGAAAAATATCTTTTAACAGCAGATTTGATTTTAACTCAGCTGGAGATTCCTTTGAAAACCGTTGAATATCTTTTCAAAAAAGCAAAAAATATTGGAAAGAAAATCGGGATTTATGCAGCGCCTGCAAATCGATTGTCAGATGATATTATAGAATATGCAAGTTTCATAGTCGCAAAAAGTACAGACTTGGAAATAATTTTCGGAGAAGGCAACCACGAAGAGATCATGAAGCACCTTCCCAACAAATTATTTGTGAGAGATGGGGCCAACAGTACCAGTTATTTTGATGGTTCCGAAATGAAATATTTCCGGAATGACCCGAAAAGCCAATCGCATAATATGGGATTGGGAGATGCTTTTACATCGGGATTTTCCATCGCATTACTTCACGGGAATTCTATTGAAGATTGTGTTCAGTTTGGTAACGAGGTTGCGCTTAAGGCAGCAGATTACAGAGGTTCCCAAAAAGGCTTGCCTTATCTCCAGGATTTCCAGAATTAATATTTCAAGCATATCGAAATATAATTTTCAACAGGTTGAATTTTTTACTTTTATGAAGTGATTCCATTAGATTATTTTTAATGAAGAGTATTGATGTTTTGACCGAGGATAATTATAGCTTGTCTGTCCATATTTTTGAGCCTAGAGATCCAAATAGGAAAATTTTATTGATAAATTCTGCAACGGGTGTCAAACAGCAGATCTATTTTTCGTTTGCGCAGTTTTTTTCTGAACAAGGGTTTACGGTCATTACTTATGATTATCGTGGAATTGGACTTTCAAAACCCTATAGAATGAAAGGCTTCGAAGCTTCGATGAGGATCTGGGGGAAGAAGGATTACAAAGCTGTGACCACATATATTAGAGCTAATTTTCAAGATTATCAAAAGTTTTGTTTAGGACATTCGGTTGGAGCCTTGATCTTAGGAATGAATCAGGATTCTCAGATGTTTGAGGAATTTGTATTTGTTGGGACTCAGAATGCCTTTGTCGGAAATCTGAAATTCAGGACCAAAATAGAAGCTTATCTCGGCTTTGGAATTGCGCAGCCATTGTCGACCAGATTATTGGGGTATTTTCCCGCGGATTGGTTTGGCTTAGGTGAAAGTTTACCTTCCGGAAGTGCGTTTGATTGGAGAACTTTGATTCTCAATAAAAAATCGACCAATAAGTTATTGGAACAATCAGATGATTTTTCTAAAGATCTGACTCAGAAAGTTTTTGTAATAAGGGCAGAAGATGATGTCTGGCTCACTGAAAAAGGTGTGAAATCACTTTTAAATGATACTTACCCGAATCTGAAACCAACTTACAGATTAATAAAAACATCGGAGTCAGAAAAAAAAGAAATAGGCCATATTAATTTTTTCAGAAGCTATAACAAAAAGCTCTGGAATATTATTTTAAAAGAATTGAATTAATGGAATTAATTAACAAGACAATAGAATTAGTAAAACAAAAACTGGAAGGAACAGAATCCGGTCACGATTGGTTTCATATCGAGCGTGTTTGGAAACTCAGTTTGAGAATTCAGGAAAAAGAAGGAGGCGACAAATTGATCATTGAGTTAGCTGCATTGTTACACGACATTGCCGATCCAAAATTCCATAACGGAGATGAAACTTTGGCCTCCAAAATTGTTAACGACTTTCTTACAGAACAAAACGTTGATTCGGAAACAATTCAAAACGTTGTTTTCATCATCGAAAATATGTCGTTCAAAAATCGAAACGATGCTCCCGCAAATCTGCCTTTGGAACTGAAGATCGTCCAGGATGCGGATAGATTGGACGCTATAGGAGCAATTGGAATAGCCAGAACTTTCAATTTCGGAGGCTACAAAAATAACTTGATGTATCACCCGGACATCGAGCCAAAGCTCAATCAGACAAAAGAAGAATACAAAAAATCCAACGGAACCACGATCAATCATTTTTACGAAAAATTGTTGCTGCTGAAGGATTTGCTCAATACAAAAACAGCTAAAGAAATTGCAGAACACAGACATCGGTTTATGCTTCAGTTCCTCGATGAGTTCTACAAAGAATGGAATGTCACTTTTTAATTAAAGAGAAACCATTATCTTTGTTTCAATGATAATCATCCTAATCCTCATTTTTCTGATCATAGCGCTATTTCTTTCCTCTGCCGGAGGAGGAAAATGGAGTCTGTGGAACAAAGCTGTCAGGACGATCATCACTATATCTGTTGCTGCATATTTTACCTTTTGGTTTGTAGAGAGAAGCGTATCACAATTTCTGGAAAACTCTTTGGCTGTTCAAGTGATCAACTATCTGCCCCAGCCGATAGACTTCTACATCATCCGGGTTCAGGATGATAATACTTCGCAAAAATACCTTTCCAAGCACGTGGGACAGATCCGTCCGGAATATTTCAGGATAGAATACCTCAATATGCAGAAATCCAGCGAGTTTTGGGTTGTCGGGTACATTGGAAAAGACAAGTTGGTCTATTTCTCACAGGTTGCAGTTCCTAATAAGAATGAGGACAAGATCATCGAGGTCAAAAATTATATCAACCACAGTCTCAAATTATCGGCTGTTGCAACGGAAAAGATCGATGACCTCAAATACGATAACATCAAGCTCAGTATCTGGGTCACATTGGATTTACTGCTTATTTTCCTCAACGCCGTTTTACTTTTCCGAAGTAGCAAGAAACATTAATATAATATTTTGGGCGCCTCTATCCGCCCTCCGTTCCCGCTTTTTTCTTTTTTTGAGAAAAAGAAAAAGAGCTCCACTCAGGTCGGGGCGAAGCAATTCTCTGTTTTTGAATTACTTTCCAAAATTAAATTTCATTATTTATAAAATTTACTACAAAAATTTATAAAAAATATAAAAATACATATGAGTTTTATTCTCAACTTTGTACATTTAGACTGGCAAAAGTTGGTACAATTAATGCAACCCGATATTCAATAAAATCAGAGAAAAATGGATTTGACAAAACATATTGATTCTGCACACAGATCTTTTCAAGATTGGAGAAAAACTCCTTTTGAAGAAAGACAAAGACTCCTTATGAAACTGGCAGATGTTCTGGATAAAAATAAAGAAACATATGCAGAGATCATAACAACAGAAATGCACAAGCCAATTTCCCAGTCAATTGCCGAGATAGAGAAAAGTGCGGGAATGATCAGGTTTTATGCCAATGCAGAAAATGTATTGAAACCTGAGAAAATCGAAACAGAATTCAATGTCAGCGAAGTTCATTATGATGCGATGGGAATTATTCTTGGTGTAATGCCTTGGAATTTTCCTTTCTGGCAGGTTTTGAGATTTGCAGTTCCGGCGATTCTTGCAGGAAATGTTATTTTGCTGAAACACGCATCCATCTGTTTCGGAAGTGGTGATGAAATTGAAAAAGCCTTTGCAGAAGCTGGTTTCCCAAAATATATCTTCCAAAATCTAAGAATCGGGCATAATGAGATCAAAGAGATTCTTGAAAATCCTTTAGTGCGTGGTGTAAGCTTGACAGGAAGTGAAAAAGCCGGTGGAACTGTTGCAGCGTTGGCAGGTAAGAATATAAAAAAATCAGTTTTGGAATTAGGCGGAAGTGATGCTTTTATTGTTTTAGAGGATTCCGATTATGAAAAAGCAGCGATTGAAGGACCTGCCGGAAAACTTCAGAATACTGGTCAGGTTTGTAATGCAGCCAAGCGTTTCATCGTTCATCAAGATATTGAGAAAGATTTTATTCCAAAATTTGTAGAAGAATACAATTCTTACCAACCCGCTGACCCTTTTAAAAAAGAAACCAAACTGGGAAAAATGGCAAGACCCGATTTGGCAGATGAATTAGAAGGTCAATATAAAAAAGCTTTGAAACATGGAGCAGAAGTGGTTCTGGCTTTGGAGCGTATTTCTGAGAATGAATTTCGTCCGGGAATTATTCGGGTAAAAGAAGGTAATCCCATTCTTCAGGAGGAATTGTTTGGACCTTTGGCAATTCTGATGATTGGAAAAGATGACGAAGAAATATTGAAATTAGCGAATGATATTCCGTTCGGATTAGGCAATGCTGTTTGGACGAAAGATAAAAAACGAGCTCAGTTTTTCATCGATAATCTGGAATCCGGAACGGTCTCCATTAACAAATCAACGAGTTCTGACGCAAGACTCCCTTTCGGTGGAGCAAAATCTTCCGGTTATGGTGTTGAGCTGTCTTTGCATGCATTGAAAGAATTCACACAGGTAAAAACGATTGTTGGGAATATCTAAAACAAAATACATCGTATTAATTTGAAAAATTGTAAAATTCTATTTCAAAATCATCCTGCCAGAAATCTAATAGGAAATTACGATCATTGGGAGTGATTTTGATTGATTTGACATTTTTATATTTTAGATGATCTTTTTTATATAAATTATAATAATCTTTTGTGTCTTCTACGAGTGGAGATATTAAGAAATCAGTTTCAACCATTCCGCTTATTAATTTATATTTTTTTTCCGAGTTATTATTTTCTTTGGTGATCATATATAATTTGTCGGACCTGAAAAATCTTGTTATAAATTTCCCCGAAAATGTAGGCTCTATTCTCATTCTACAGAATAAGAGACCGGTATGGTCTGGGATTTCTATTTCCTGATTAAGTCTCCCGGATCGTCTTTGTATAAGATCCGGTTTAATATCTCTATTTTGTTCATAACTCTTTTTTAAGATGAGATAATCGTTCTCGAATTTTATCGGTTTATAATTTGAAAGTATGAGAGGCCAGCTATTGCCATCTTCGGTTGATGGTAATCTACCGTCGATTGTTTCGACTTTGAAAAATAAATTGTCTGGACTTTTATTTGATAACAAATGATTTCTATTGGCATATAAAAGGTCTTTTGTATATGCGGTATAACTTTGAAATACAGGTCGTGGATTCCAGATGTTTTTAGATGCCAGGAGATAACTTTGCTCAAAATTATAAATATCACTACTTCCGGATAGAATAGGAAACTGGATCTCTTTATTGATATCATCCAGCTTTTTCTGATATTCAGTTTCTATTTTTTTATACTGTGACCTGAGTTTTATTCCGTCATATATTTTTGCAAAATTATTTTTGATAGAACCGCTGAATGAAGTGTCATGATATAACTTATAGGAAGTTAAAGAGGTGATAAGGCACAAACAAAATATGGCAAAAGATGATTTCGTTTTTGAAAACAAATAAATAAAAAACGCAACGAAGATCATTATTGCAAAAGATATTTTTGTATGCTCATCCTGCCTTACAAATCCACTTTTGAAACTCAAAAATATGATGAAAAGTGAAACGATAGATAAAATAAAAGAATGAGGTTTATACTTTAAAAAAAATAATTGGACAATCGTAATTATTCCTAAAAACCAAAATAGGATCACTTCAGATAAAGAGTGTTCGGTACTTGACATTCCTTCGGAAAATCCTGATATCAATGGTAGGTTAGAAGTAAAATATGAAAGTAGGTTCGTTGGTTTTTGATCTGAGATGGTCCAGAAAAATATTGATCCGGAAAATATGATTATTGATATAGTTATTATTTCCTTTGCCCTTTTAGATGATATGAGTATAAAAAATATAATAGGAAGAATTAGTAGATAAGGAATGATAAAGGAACATTTTATTAATATGATCAATCCAATCGGAAAGTATAATATAAATTTATGTAATAACGGTCGTATGGAATTATTAATATCAGCTCTGATAAAATCAAAGAAAAGCAGAAAAGGGGCGAGGTAGAAGATGAAATCCCTATAATTGGTATTGGATATTAAAAAGAATATGACAAAGAATAAAAAAATGATTGTCACTTTTTCTTTTCGCAGTAAATTATAGATAAGATATCCGAAAGTGATACTTAGGAATGAAGAGCATATAATGTTGATACTATCCAATTTTGGATGAAAATAATGCGTACAGATCCCGATATAAGGTCCATATGTGAATATTATTTTTTTACCTAATTCTAATTTTTCTGAAATGGCTACATTCATAGCATGTTGCCAAGAAGGATCCAGTCCCACACTTGGCATTATTGGCTCGATGGGTATTAGAAATAGACAAATGTTCAAAAAAATAAGAAAGAAAAGGATTTTTTTAATATAATTATGCGTATTGTCCCTATTGATCAACATTCAATTACTAATTTTAGCTAAGGTAAAACATATCTAATTAACTTAGCTAAAATTTACTGATAGAAAACATGAAGATTCTCCAGGCAACAATCAAATTATAAATATCATTGTACTTTTGTAGCGTCTTTGTTTGCCAATGACATCAAAGAGTCTGCTTTTGCTTTTTTCTCCTGTTCAATCTGCTGAAGAACGATGTCTCTGTTCTCCTGTTCCTTCATAATTTCGGCAAGCTGAGGTTCGATGATTTTATTCATTTCATCTTCAGATATATTGTTAGCTTCGGGAGAATCCAGCAGTTTTTTCCATGGTCTTCTTTTTCCCCAAGGATAATCACCATAAACGATCAGTGGTGTTCCTTTGGCTCTGGTAGTTGCTCCGCCTTTGTTCAGAATCCAAGTGTCCACCCAGGTGTACATCCACTTGGCGTCTTCTTCCAGCATTCTGAGGCACGAGTGCGAAGCCGGATATCCGGGCATTGCATACTGATGCCAACCGATGCCGTCAAAATTAGCAACATTTACATTCCATCGGAGTTTCCATTCGTCGCTGACGGTAGAAATCGCCACTTCTTTTTTCCAGTTGGCAAACATCAAACCTCTTTTGGTTGGCGTTGCTTTTTTACCCATACTTGTTGGTCCCCATTTGATGAGGTTTCCGTTTTCATAAACACCAAAAGCTTGAATGGGATATGAAAAGAAAACGAATTTTCGTACATTTTCAAGACTTGTAACATGACCTGGAAATGGTGAATATATTAGGAAATCGTCTTCTATCTTTGCAGGCACAACCAATGTGTCGGCTGCTCCGATATTAGCTCTGTCAAGTCGATTAAGAGCGAGAATGGTATAAAGCGCTTTCCCGGTGAACTCTTTTTTGTTTTTTTGTGAAACCGAGTCGGTGTTTTTGTAAACCCAAGGATAGAATCCAAAGTCTTTTCTTGGGATGACAACATCCGGAACCTTTGGTTTTTCTTCTTTTATTGAGTCTTCCTCTTTTTTATCGTCAGGAGATAAAATATCTGTTATCGGATTATTATTTTTATCCGGGGAAGGAACAGATTCGTCCTTTTTACATTGAACCAGAAATAACGAAATGATGATGAATAAAGGAAATGTGTTTTTAATTAATTTGATGTTCATAGTTTTTCTTTCTGTGCTAATAAGTTACAAAAAGAATACCAACTAAGTCCGCAAATTATTAATTTTTACTAAGGATATCTTTGATGATTTGTCGGGCATGGATCCTGGAGTTCTCAATAAACCAGAGATGTGTATCTTTCCCCCCACAAACAACACCCGCGAGGTAGATTCCGTCAACGTTGGTTTCCATTGTGCCGGGATTATAATGAGGGTTTTGACATTCGCCTTTTAAGTCAATTCCAGTTTTTTTAAGGAATTCAAAGTCGGGAAGATAGCCTGTCATTGCGAGAACAAAATCATTTTCTATTTCTTGGGTCTCGCCTTTATTGGTTTTGAAAATAACAGAATGGGACTTCACTTCCAAAAGTTCTGCTCCGAAAAATGCTTTGATGCTTCCTTCTTTGATTCGGTTCTCGATGTCTGGTTTTACCCAATATTTTACGCTTTTAGAGATCTCATTGTTTCGGATGATCATCGTTACATTTCCGCCTTTTCTGTAGATTTCCAAGGCAGCATCAACAGAAGAATTACTGGAACCGACAACCACGACTTTCTGGAAAGCATAAGGGTAGGGTTCTGTATAATAATGTTTTACCTTTGGCAAATCTTCGCCCGGAATTTCCATCATATTAGGGATATCATAAAAACCTGTGGCGATGATCACATTCTTGGCAAAATAGATCTGCTTGCTGGTCTCAACCTGAAAGAAAGTAGATTTCTGAATATTGATGACCCTTTCATAAGGTCTTATATTGATCTCCTTTTGGCGTGCAATTCCCTGATAATATTCCAAAGCGTCTTGTCTGCCGGGTTTCGGTTTGGTTGTGATAAAGGGAATTTCGTCAATTTCCAATCGATCGGCTGTTGAAAAAAATGTCATATATAATGGATAATTGTAAAGACTGTTCGCAACCGTTCCTTTTTCAATTACAATATATTTTAGATTCTTTTTCTTAGCTTCCAAAGCGCAGGCTAACCCGATTGGACCACCGCCGACAATAAGAACATCATATAATTCCATCTTACAAATCTACAAAGAAAATTGGCTAAAATTCTGCATCTTCCCAGTTTTCGAACTTCGAAACATTTTGTAGCAGCCTGCGATTTTGATTTTTCAGATCTTCCAGTTGATTGAGAAGCCTATGGATGATTTCGATGCCCGGAAGATTAATATCAAGGTCGTAATGCCAATTTGCGAAACGTTCAAGATGAGGTAGTTCTTCATAAATAATATACCGGATGCGGTTATCGGTTTCGGGATGCAATAATTCCAAATCGATGAGCTGGTCAAGAAAGGAATGATCTATTTTATAGATTCGGATGATTTCTTCTATGGAGATTCTTTCGTTCATTGCTAAGAATTTTTGAGTTGTTGAAAAAGGTCTTTTTGTTTTTCAGTAAGGTTGGTTGGGATTTTTATGTTGTATGTTACGTACAGGTCACCAGACTCACCTTCTTTTTTATAGACCGGAAATCCTTTTCCTTTTAGTCTTACTGTTGTTCCATTTTGAGTTTCTGGTTTCACTTTCAGATTAACCGAACCGTCAAGTGTCCGGATGTTAACATCACCTCCTAAAACAGCTGTGTAAAGATCCAGATCGACAGACGTTCTCAAATTATCACCTTCACGCTTAAAATCCTTATCTTCCGAAATATTGAATGTGATATAGAGGTCGCCATTCGGTCCACCGTTCATTCCGGGATTCCCGTGGCCTTTCAGCCTGATCTGCTGACCATCATAAACGCCTGCCGGAATTGTGATTCTCACTTTTTTGCCATTGATATCGAAAGTCTGCTGATGGGTTTTTGCGGCGTCTTTCAAACCGAGACTCAGTTCGGCTGAAATATCCTGACCTTTGAATTTTCCGCTCGCACTTCCTCTGGAATTTTTTCCAAATCCACTGCCACCACCTCCAAACATTGACTGGAAAAAATCTGAAAAATCTTCGCCTTCACCAAAGTCTGTTCCTGAAAATCCACTACCAAAGTTCCCGGAATATTGCTGCTGCTGTCTCTGCTGTTGCTGCGCACGTTCGTACTCTTCGCCGTGTTTCCAGTGTTCGCCATATTTGTCATACTTTGCACGGTTTTCCGGATTGCTTAGAACCTCATTGGCTTCGTTGATCTCCTTGAATTTTTTCTCCGCTTCCTTATCATTCGGATTCATATCCGGATGATACTTCCGCGCAAGCCTTCTGTAAGCTTTTTTGATATCATCTGCTGATGCATTTTTTTCAAGCCCAAGAATTTTATAATAATCTATAAACGCCATATTATCAATTGGTTTTTATCTGGATTTAGATGTTCTAAGTTAGTGATTTGTTTGCCAAAATACAAATTATCAAAGCTGATTTTTAGGAGCATCACTTGCGGTGTCGGTTCACTTTCCATCCCGCTTTCCGCTCTGTCTTTTCGCCAACGTTTCCAAATCAGCGCCAAAAAAGGATGCCGCTGCAGTCGGCAATAAATCGACGATCTGTACTTCTTTTCACTTCTTATTTCTGTTCCACCCAGATCAATTTGGAAGTATCATAACCAATTGATTCTGCTTTATCAAGAAATTGAGTTTTAATATTTTCCGGGATTGTCTTTTCACGAGACAAAATCCAGAGATAATCCAGATTCTTTCCTGCAACCAAAGCATATTTGTAGTCAACCAGCTCGATGACATTATAACCGGCCCAAAAGGGTTTGAAGAAAGATACTTTCAGCCTTGCCTCGCTTTCAGAGTTAACAGATCTTGCTTCGCCAATGCTTTGTTTCCACTCTTTTTTCACATAATCATAGCCTTTGTTGTCAACTTTTATAGTTCCGTCAGGATTCTTGCAATATGTAGCTGTGACCTGATTCATATTCTTTTCAAATTTGAAATCGAATCTTGCGATCTCATACCATTTTCCCAGATATTTCTCTGAATCAAAATTCTGAATTGCGGTTGCTTTTTCAGGAATTCCAACAGAACAGGATTTAAATATTAAGATTGCCAAAACTCCAACTGAAATTGGTATTGCTATTTTTAGAAATGAATTTTTCATAATAATTTATTTTCCTCATCAATTCAAAAATAATTCCATACGATTTATTTATAAATAATAGAATCAAAATGATAATTAATTCAATAATTTGTTAAAGAATTTGATTATTTTTACAGAAATAAAAGCTGAAAAATCAATAATTAATGAAACGAAAATTACTTTCTATATTTTCACTTGTAGTTTTTAGCCACGCTTTCGCACAATCAGACAAGTTCTATGCAACGACGGATTCTGAAAGCGCAAAAGAACTAAAAGAAAAATTCCCTGAAGAAATTGAAATTGTAGGTGCTGCCGGAAATCAATCTGCTATTTTTCTGACCAAAAAGGCAGCTGAGTTTCTTCATCATAATGTCATCACACATGGCCCTGGCTATGTTTACAAATCTTCCAAAGAAGAAGCGTTATCGGCAATTAACAGATCTAAAAGATCGAATAGGGTTTTATCATTTACGATTGACCAAAATGCGGCGGTCAATGCTGCCATTGCGAAAGTGAATGCTGATAATATCAAGGCTCATATTCAGGTTCTTGAAAATTACGGAACGCGTTATCATACGACAGCGAAAGCGCAAACAGCTGTTCAGGATCTGAAAACAAAATGGCAAGCTTTGATCACTGCTTCTGGAAGAACGGATGTATCTGTTAGAGTAGTTGATCACTTTGGAACACCGATGCCTTCTCTGGTTTTTACAATTGATGGAACTACGGCTCCGAATGATTTCATCATTGTGGGGGCACATATGGATTCTATTACCAGTAATGCCAATTTTGCACCGGGAGCAGATGATGATGCGTCAGGGATTGCCACAATTTCTGAAATGATAAGGGTTTTGTTGGATGTGAATTACAAACCATCAAAAACCGTTGAGTTTATGGCTTTTGCTGCTGAAGAAATCGGATTGGTTGGCTCTTCGGAGATTGCCCAGGATTATGCACTTGATAATAAGAATGTGGTTTCGTTTGTGCAATTCGATATGACCAATTATAAAGGTTCTACAAAAGATATTTATCTAACGACGGATTCTTATAATAGCAATGACCTCAATTTGTTTTTAATTGAATTAATGGAACATTACAACAAAACAGGCCCTCATGCATTCACTTACGGAAATACGATCTGCAATTATGGCTGTTCAGATCATTTCAGTTGGGCAGATAACGGTTATGATGCGGCTTTTCCCTTCGAAGCTTCTTTTACTCAATATAATCCAAATATCCATACAACCAATGATAAACTGTCCAATATGGGAAGTAGTGCAACTCACGCTGCAAAATTTGCAAAACTGGGATTGGAGTTTATCATCGAAACGGCAAAAGGTTCTGTTTTGGCTGTTTCTGACTTGGAGAAAAGTCCTGTAGAGATTTTTGTAAAAGACAAATCTCTGAATTATAAATTAGGAACTGAAGCTATTGAATCCATCGTGATCGTGGATACTAGTGGAAGACAATTATTGGAATCAAAAAATCTTCTTTCTTCTGGGAAAATTGATTTGAATAAAATTAATAGTGGATTTTATTTAGCCGTTTTTAAAACCAGATCCGGGAAAGTAATTACTAAGAAATTCATTTTAGAATAAATAATTCGAAACCACATAGGAAACATACATTAATTCTAAAAAAAACTATCTTTCTACTGTGGTTAATATTCTGGAGCGAGTTCTACAACAAGTCCCTCCAGTTCTGGAGTTATAGGAATTTGGCAACCTAATCTGCTGTTAGGTTTTACGTTGAAAGCTTCTGCAAGCATTGCGTCTTCGTCTGGTAACATTTCCGGAAGCGGAACATCTTCACTTAAAACATAACATTGGCAGGAAGCGCACATTGCCATTCCTCCGCAGATGCCAATCGTTCCTTCTTCTGCTAGTTCGTAGGCACGGACAACTTCCATAATACTCATTGCCATATCTGTTGGGGCGGGAATCGTATGAGAAACACCTTCTCTGTCTATGATTGTAATATTAACGTCTGACATGTTGCAAAGATAAGAGATAGATTTTAGACAAGAGATGTCGGATGTCAGATTTTTTGATTGTGCACAAAAAAGAGGATTCCAGAATCCTCTCTATATTATTATTTAAGAATTAAAAAAAACTAATTTTTAATCTCTTAAAACTTCTAATCAATCGATTTTACAACTGCTTTTTCAGCTTCTTTTCTAGTTCCGTCGAAACCATCAACACCACTTACGGTTGTGTATTTTAGAACGAATTTTTTCCCAGGATTTAGCCTGTTGTAAACACTTTGAACCATTAACGTCGCTTCATGGAAACCGCAAAGGATCAATTTTAATTTTCCAGGATAGGTATTGATATCACCAATAGCGTAGATTCCATCAATGTTGGTTTGGTAGTCCAAAGCGTTGTTTACTTTGATCGCATTTTTCTCGATCTCCAATCCCCACTCTGACAACGGTCCCAACTTAGGAGTCAACCCAAATAAAGGAATCAGATAGTCTGTTTCCAGAATTGATTTTTCACCATCTTTTTCAATTTCGATTGCAGTTAATTTATCATCGCCAATCAGGCCTGTAACTTCAGCAGGTGTAATCAAATTTATTTTTCCTTGATGTTTTAGCTCAGTTACTTTTTCTACTGAATCCAATGCTCCACGGAACTCATTTCTTCTGTGGATCAAAGTGACATCAGAAGCGACATCAGCTAGAAAAACTGACCAATCCAAGGCGGAATCTCCACCTCCGGCAATCACAATTTTTTTGTCACGGAACATTTCCGGTTCTCTTACGAAATACTCTACACCATTTTCTTCAAATTTATCGATGTTTTCCAACTCTGGTTTTCTCGGGTCAAAGCTTCCCAATCCGCCTGCAATTGCAATGGCTTTCCCCTTGACTTTTACACCTCTGCTTGTAGTGACGATGAAATCACCTTCTTCTGTTTTTTCATAGCTAACCGCTTTCTGGGCCAGCGAAAACTGAGGTTCAAATTGTTTGATCTGTTCCATCAGGTTGTCCACCAAAACACCTGCATCCACACTTGGGAAACCTGGAATGTCAAAGATTGGTTTTTTAGGATATAGTTCTGTTAATTGTCCACCAGGCTGTGGAAGGGCATCTATCAGATGGCATCTTAATTTTAACAATCCTGCTTCGAAGACAGCGAAAAGGCCTGTCGGGCCTGCGCCTATTATAATGATATCTGTTTCAAACATTTATAAGAAATTTTGAAACGCAAATTTAAGGATTAAATATGATTTTAGAATGATTCTAAAGTATGAGATTGATTAGCTTGTGAAAAAAAATTAAACAAGCAAGGCTATATAAATGAGGAATTAATGATTTGAATTAAACTATAAATAAACAAGAGATTCAATTGAATCTCTTGTTTATGTTAAAGAATTTATAAAATTCTTTTTTATTACCAAATGATAAGGCATTTTAATAAAATATGTCTTAGATTTGCGCTTTCATCATTTGTGTTTTTAATTCCTAGGAATACCTTGTGTATCCTAGGAATTTTTTTATCAATTACGTTTGATCAGTGCCATATAGAATCCGTCATAACCTTCGCTAGGCATTATTTTTTCATCTTTGACAAGGGAAAAATCAGGATTGTTTTTCAAGAATGTTTTTACTTGTTCATTATTTTCTGAAGGCAGAATAGAGCATGTTGCATAGATCATTTGCCCTCCTTTCTTCAAAATCTTGGAGTAATCCTGTAAGATCTGTTGTTGTTCGCCTTTGATCCTGTCAATGAAAGCCTGATCTATTTTCCATTTGGAATCCGGATTTCTTTTCAGGACACCAAGACCCGAACATGGGGCATCTATCAATAGTCTGTCGGCTTTTTCGTGTAATCTTTTGATGACTTTATTGTCAGAGATTACTCTGGTTTCTATGTTGTGTGCTCCAGCTCTTTTGGCCCGTCTTTTTAGCTCTGCTAATTTCCATTCGTAGATATCGAGTGCAATGATCTGTCCTTTGTTTTTCATCAGAGCTGCTAGATGTAAAGTTTTTCCGCCGGCACCGGCACAGGCATCTACAACCCTCATTCCTTCCTTTACATCCAATAATTCTCCAATTTTTTGGGAACTCGCATCTTGAACTTCAAACAATCCATCTTTGAAGGCTGATGTCAGAAAAACGTTTTTCTTCTCGGTCAATTGGACGGCATCGGGATAATTTTTGACCGTAAAAGCTTCTACATTTTCATCATTTAAATCTGCGACCAATTCTCTTGGAGTTGTTTTTAGAGTATTTGTACGAAGAACTGTAGGAGCCTGTTCGTTAAGCGCCAACATTTCTCTTTCCCAGTTTTTTCCTAATTCTCTTTCCAAAGTTTCAGCTAACCAATCAGGAATAGAGTGCTCTATGGCTTTTGTTGGAACAGTGCCCTTTTTCAATTTAGTAAGGATATCCGCGACCTTGATCCCGTCAAATTCTTCAAATTTTTTATAATGTGTTTTGCTCCAAAGAAGATAGGCAATGATCATTTTGTATACGTTCGTAGGTTTCACACCTTCTCCCATGTAGTATTCCAGACGTTTTTTCCAACGGATGATATTGTAGAAGATCTCGGAAACTACTTTTCTGTCCTCGCTTCCCCATTTTCTGTGAGATTTTAGGAGTCTTTCTATGACTTTATCTGCATATTTTCTGTCTTCGAAAAAAGTTTCTTGTAGAGAATCATGGATTCCGATCAGAAGGTTGCGATGTATTAATTCCATTAAATTATGAATGAGTTATGAATTATCAAGTTTCCCGATTTTCGGATTTTATATTTTTTGGAAACCTATTTTATGAATTTTGCAAAGTTACTGATTTTAACTTTATAATAGAATAGTAATTCTTGCCCTAGGAGAAGTGCCATGGATTTTTTGAATGTTAAGTTTGTATTAAATTTTCAAATTTGTTTAATTTTAATGTTTAACAATTTTGTCAAAACAAATGATTGATATAAATTTGCACAAAATTGTTTAACAAAAATGTCAAAACAAGAAAAAAAAGACCAGACCCAGGAGTTGATCAAAGAAACAACGAAGAATCTCTTCTTCGTCAAAGGGAAATTTGACGCTACAACTCAAGAGATTGCCGATGAAGCAGGTATTAACAGAACACTGATAAACTACTACTTCCGATCAAGAGATAATTTGGTTCAAATTGTCTTTGATGAAGCACATAAAGTGGAAAAGGAAAAATCTGAGGTGATTATGAGGTCCGATCTTCTCTTTAAGGAGAAGATAGCCCAGTTTATTGAAGAGAGCTTATCCACAAGTTTGCGGTATCCGTATTTGGAAACTTATATCGTTTCACAAATCAATAAAGGAAGTTGCCACAAAAAAGATGTTGAGGAGGATGATCTGAAAAAGCTCTTTCGAGATATTGAACAAGAGATGGAGCTTGGAAATGTAGAAAAAATGGAACCGATCCAGTTCATCTTCAATATGATCTCCCTACTTGTATTTCCAAGTGCGGTAAGACCTCTTATTATGGAGAATTTAATGATCGACGATAAAGAATTTGACCGGTTGATAGCCGACAGAAAAGATATTATTCTCAATATGCTTTTTAAAAATCGAAAATAATATTAAAGTATTTTGACAGACCATCCGTCACATAAGAGTAAAAGCTTTCAAAAAAATAAAAGAAAAATATAAAAAATTAACGAAGTAATAAACTATGATTAATAACAAAATGATAAAGTGGAGAAAATTGGCTTTAGGCGTTTTGACTGTTACGGGATCACTCTTGTATTCTCAGCAGACCATTACCTTGAAACAAGCCATAGAATATGCTTTGCAGAATAAGTCGGACGCACTGAAAGCAAAGCTGGATGTTGCAAATGCAGAAGCAAAGATATTAGAGGCAAAAGCAGGCGCACTTCCTAAGATCAATGGGACGGCAAATCTTACCCATAATCCAATCTTGCAGGAAAGTGCTTTGCCGGGTGATTTTTTTGGTGCGCCAGGAACAATAGTGATGGTTCCATTTGGACAAAAATGGATTGCCGGAGCAGGTGTCCAACTGCAGCAGGCATTGTTTGATCAACAGGTATTTATAGGTCTAAAGGCTGCAAAATCAACCAAAGAATTCTATCAGCTGAACGCCGATCTTACTGATGAGCAGATCATTGAAAGGGTTTCTAATGCTTACTTCCAGGTTTTTACAGCCCAGGAAAAGAAAAGTACTCTGGAAAGTAGCTTTGCAAGTACAGAGAAAGTACGAAATGTGATCAAGAGCTTGTTCGATAACGGGTTGTCCAAAAAAATCGATCTGGACAGGACTAATGTTAATTTGACTAATATCGAAACCAATATCAAACAGAGTAACAACGGAATTGCACAAGCAGAAAATGCTCTGAAATTTTATATGGGAATGCCGATTGAAACCAAGATCCAGCTTGTGCCAGCGGATATGGAAGTGACACCGCATCTTTTGGAAAATATGGTAAACACTGATGACAGGACTGAAATTAAAGTTCTATTGAAAAACAAAGAACTTCTTGAATATCAGAAAAAAGCTACAATTGCAAAATATTATCCAACCGTTAATTTGACCGCCAACTATAACTGGCAAGGATTAGGTGCAAAATTTCCTTTAACCAATGGAAAGTCTAATGGAGTGTATTGGTCAGACTATTCTGCAATTGGTTTAGGCATTAACATTCCGATTTTCAATGGATTTGCTACTAAAGCGAAAGTTCAGCAAAATCAAATTGAGATCGATAAACTGGAAGCGGATTTGAAAGATACCAAACTAGGATTGGACCAGGCATATCAGAATGCTAAGTCACAAATCGAAAACAGCTTAACATCTATTGAAAACCAAAAAGCAAATGTTGCATTGGCAGAAAGCGTGCTTGCTGATACAAAAAGCAATTATCAATATGGACTAGCAACTCTTACAGATTTATTGGATGCGGAAAACTCTTTGGTTCAGGCGAAAAATAATTACACTACTGCTGTTCTGGATTATAAAATTGCAGAAGTACAATACTACAAATCAAAAGGAGAACTTAAAACTTATTTAAAATAAACTATAAAATGAAAAAAACATTAATATATATCATCGTTGCAGCTGTATTGATTGGTCTGGCTGCCTACAAAATAGCGGATAACAAAAAGAAGCAGGAAACTGAAGTAAAAGAAGTTGCAAGACAAGTTGACAAGATCAATGTTAATGTGATCACCGTTTCCCGTGAAAATATCGATACAGATTATTCTGCAAACGGAACATTTATTCCGAAACAGGAAACTAATCAATCTTCTGAAATCTCTGGAAGGATCGTTAGCGTTTTGGTAAAAGAAGGTTCTAGAGTGGGAGCTGGGCAAGTTTTGGCAACGATCAAAAGAGATGCGATCGAAGTGGATGTAACGCAAGCTCAGAATACTTTGCAAAATGCAATTATCGATAACCAACGTTACGAAAATGCTTACAAAACAGGAGGTGTTACAAAACAACAATTGGACAACTCCAGACTTCAATTGAAAAATGCACAGACCGCTGTAAGAGCCCAAGGTGTAAAAATCAATGATACAAGTGTAAGAGCGGGAATCAGTGGAACAATCAACAAAAAAATGGTTGAGCCGGGAATGGTAGTTGCGCCGGGAACTTCACTTTTCGAGATTGTTAATATCAATACTCTGAAGCTTTCTGTTTTGGTGGACGAGAGCCAAGTGGGGAGGATCCAAGTGGGACAGGAAGTAAAGATCAATGTCAATGTTTTGCCAGAAGATTCATTCTCTGGTAGAATTACTTTCATTGCTCCTAAAAGTGATGCTTCTTTGAATTTCCCGGTTGAGATCGAAGTCCAAAACCGAGGAAACTTGAAAGCCGGTATGTACGCAACAGCAGTTTTCAAGACCAATCACGGTGCTGAAACTCAGAATATGCTGACTGTTCCTGCCGAAGCTTTCGTAAATGGAGTGAGTTCCGGGCAATTGTTTGTTGTAAGCAATGGAACTGCGAAATTGATCAAAGTTCAAACCGGAAAAGTTTACGGTGATAAAGTTCAGATCTTAAGCGGACTGAAGGGGGGGGAGCAGGTTGTTACCAGCGGACAGATCAACCTGGATAACGGTTCAAAAATCAATATTGTAAAGTAGAGTACAGATGAAGTTAGCAGAAATATCCATTAAAAGACCATCACTGGTTATCGTATTATTTACGATCCTGACACTGGGTGGTTTGTTGAGTTACTCTATGATGGGGTACGAATTGATTCCGAAGTTTGAGACCAATATAGTAACCATTTCTACGGTTTATCCGGGAGCCTCGCCTGCCGAGGTCGAAACTTCGGTCACCAGAAAGATCGAAGATGCGGTTGGTTCTTTGGAAAATGTGAAGAAAGTTGAATCTTCTTCTTACGAAAGTTTATCGGTGATCATGGTTACGCTGAACACTGGGGCCGATGTGAACTATGCTTTGAATGATGCGCAACGTAAGGTAAATGCGATCTTGGCAGATCTTCCGGATGATGCGGATCCGCCATCATTGCAGAAATTCTCTTTGGACGATCTTCCGATCATGACATTGAGTATTACCAGTAATAAGCTTAATAATAAAGACCTTTATGATCTTTTAGATAAAAAAATAGAGCCTATTTTTTCCCGTGTAAATGGTGTCGCCCAGGTTGATCTTGTCGGTGGACAGGAGAGAGAGATTCAGGTAAGTCTTGACGAGAAAAAATTGCAGGGTTATGGACTGTCGATTGGAGACGTACAACAAGCAATTCTTTCTTCAAACTTAGATTTCCCGACGGGTGCTTTGAAGACCAGAACTTCACGTTCTACGATCAGACTTTCTGGAAAATATAGAGATGTTCAGGAGATGAACAACCTTGTAGTTTCCAACAAAGATGGAGCTCAGGTTCGTTTGTCTGATATTGCAACGGTTTTCGATACACAGAAAGATGTTGAGAAAGTGGCACGATTCAATCAGAATTCTACGATTTTGATGCAAATCAAGAAACAGTCTGATGCCAATGCAGTATCTGTTTCAGAATTAGTTCAGAAAACAATTGCCCAGGTTCAGGAAAATTATAAAACACAAGCCGTAAAAGTAAATATTGTTGATGATAGTACAGATTTTACCCTTGAAGCAGCAGATCACGTAATATTTGATTTATTCCTGGCAATTATCCTGGTTGCGGTGGTCATGTTATTGTTCCTTCACAACATCAGAAACGCATTTATCGTAATGGTTTCGATTCCGGTATCGCTGATTGCAACTGTGATCGGGATGTATTTGATGGGATATACTTTGAATTTGATGAGTTTATTGGGACTTTCACTTGTGGTAGGTATCCTTGTGGATGATGCGATCGTAGTTTTGGAGAACGTTTACCGTCATATGGAGATGGGGAAAAGCAGGATCCGGGCAGCGTACGACGGAGCTTCAGAAATTGGATTTACCGTAACGGCGATTACGTTGGTAATTGTGGTGGTATTCTTACCGATTGCGATGAGTTCCGGTTTGGTGGCTGATATCCTGGCGCAGTTCTGCGTTACCGTTGTTATTGCGACGATGTTATCATTATTGGCGTCATTCACCATTATTCCTTGGCTATCTTCAAGATTTGGTAAGTTGGTACATTTGACAGGAAAGAACCCATTTGAGAAATTCATCCTTTGGTTCGAAAAACAATTGGAGAAATTTACGCACTGGATCAGTGGGATTTTGGAATGGTGTCTAAAATCGACATTAAGAAGAATAACGACCGTTGTTGTAACATTCCTTATCTTGATCTCTTCCTTTATGTTGGTGGCATTCGGATTTATCGGGGGAGAATTCTTCCCGAAAATGGACAGAGGACAGTTCCTGGTTCAGATGGAACTGCCAAAAGATGCTTCTGTTGAGAAAACCAACCAGGTAACATTGGCGGTTGAAAAATACCTTAGAAATGATAAAGATGTCGTAGATATGATCACAACAGTTGGTCAGCAGTCATCAGGTTTTGGTGGAGCACAGGCCACTTTGTATCAATCAGAGATTCAGGTAATTTTGGTTGATAAGTCTGAGCGTAATGAAAGTACGGATATCAAATCAGCCAAGATCAAGAGAGCTTTGGAAGAGAAATTCACCGGCGTTGAGTTTAAAACAGCACCGATCGGATTAATGGGAGCAGACAACGCTCCGATCGAACTAGTGGTAACTGCGCAGGATAACGAAACAGCAAACAAAGAAGCGAACAGAATTCTCGAATTGCTTAAAAAAGTTCCCGGTTCTGTAGATGCCGAATTATCAACCGATTCTGGAAACCCGGAAGTTCAGGTCAATATCGACAGAGATAAGATGGCTTCTTTGGGCTTGAATCTTTCAAGTGTAGGACAAACGATGCAGACTGCGTTCAGTGGGAATACAGACGGAAAGTTCAGAGCCGGGGAATATGAATATGATATCAACATCCGTTTTGGTGATGCCAACAGACAATCTATTGATGATGTAAGAAACCTGATGTTTACAAATCCTAGCGGAGAACAGGTCAGACTGAGCCAATTTGCTGAAGTGAAAATGGGTTCCGGACCAAGTTTGCTAGAACGTAGAGATAAAACACCTTCTGTAAAGGTAAAATCTAAAGTTGTAGGTCGTCCGGTTGGAGACGTTGCTAACGAATGGGCGGCCCAGTTTATGGAAAACCAAAAGACAAAACCTGCTGGTGTGACTTACATCTGGAGTGGTGATATGGAAAATCAGACCGAAGGCTTTGGTACGTTAGGGATAGCATTGTTGGCGGCTATTGTATTGGTTTATCTGGTAATGGTTTCCTTGTATGACTCGTTTGTTTATCCATTTGTGGTATTATTCTCGATTCCATTGGCACTGATCGGGGTAATGGTGATCCTTGCGATCACAGGGAACTCATTGAACATCTTTACGATGCTCGGTATGATCATGTTGATCGGTTTGGTTGCGAAGAACGCGATCATGATTGTCGATTTTGCCAATATGAGAAAAGCAGCCGGAGCCAATACTCACGACGCTCTGATCCAGGCGAACCACGCCCGTCTTCGTCCGATCTTGATGACCACGATTGCGATGATCTTCGGGATGATCCCGATTGCGATTGCAAAAGGAGCAGGAGCGGAGATGAACAACGGCCTGGCTTGGGTAATCATCGGTGGTCTGACATCATCATTATTCCTGACCTTGATCATCGTACCAGTTGTTTACTCTTTATTTGATTCAATTTTGAGAAGAATGGGCAAACACGAAACTGTGGATTATGATGCTGAGATGAAGGCAGATTATAAACACAGGGAACTAAGTGAAGACGGATTTACGCCTAAGCACGTAGATTAATATATCAATTTAATTAACCTTTAAACCGCATCAATTTATATTGATGCGGTTTTTTGTTTTCAAGCAAAAAAAAGACTCTCAGAAAGATCTGAAAGTCCCAATGTATTTTATTAAATAGAAAATTAATCCGCCATTACCTCGCCGGATTTTCTATAGATAAAATTTCCGTAGATGTGTCTTCTTGCAAAACGGCTTGGCGAATCTGAGTTTACCATTTTGATGTAAGTATTTCTTGGAACACCGATGTATTCGAACATTTGTCCATTGAGATGCTGAACGGTCAAAATCGATTTCTCAAGATAAAAATCCTGAATATTAGATTTTGTAATAGTTTCCGTATATTCTTCTTTGTATTTTTCCTGAGTTTCTTCGTGGATGCTTACTAGAAAATGATAAGCTTCTATTACAGATTTGCTTTTTTCTTCTGCTTCCAGTTTTCCTTCTTCATTATTTACAAATTTATCAGGATGTGTGTCCTTCATCGTATTTCTGTAGATGGTCTTCAGATCCTTCAAAGTTGCGGTTTTATCAATACCAAGAAGCTTTCTGTGTTCTGCAATTCTTTTCATATTATGATTCTTTATTTCGGGGTGCAAAATTAGGCTATTAAAATTAATAAATCATAACTTATTCATTATTAATTTGATTGATGTTTCAAAAATTGATTTTTTCCTAATATATTCAATTTTTGGCCATTGATTTTGTGCTGTCTTTTTTCTGTCCGAATATTATGTTAAGGAATAAAATCTTATCTTTGAAAGGTAATTCTTTATGAAATGAAAAAACTTATTTTAATATCCATATTATCTCTGTCTATTGTTTCTTGTACAAGCAGATTAGGAAATGCTTCCAAAGTTGGAAAAAACCAGGCGCCTATTACAGGGACACAATGGGTTTTGGCAGATGATATCACAAATAAGCCAACGTTGTTGATCGAGCAGAACAGGATTTCTGGAAATGCAGGTTGCAATAACTATTTTTCTGAGGCCACAATAGACACTTCTGCAGGCAATTTTTCTGCAAAAGCTATTGGCTCTACTAGGAAAATGTGCAACAATATGACAACTGAGACCAGTTTTCTAAGTGTTTTGCCAGAAGTGAACAAGTATGTAGTTACAGAAACTACATTGGAACTTTATAAGGACAATCTTTTATTATTGAAGTTTAATAAACAACAATAAATTGAAATATTCACACAAAAAAAGGAACTCAGCTTTGAGTTCCTTTTTTTATTATTCTTCGTCTTCCTCGTCGTCGTATTTTGCAAGTTCTTCATCACACCATTTGAAGGCTTCTTCCACAACTTTTGTAGCCTCGTTTGCTACAGTTTCTTCATCATCCCCTTCCAAATCGTCCAACCATTCTACATCCTCTTCTTCTACGTTAAGGATGAAACGCGGATACTCTGTGTGTACTACAAAAAGATCTTCTGGGAAATCAGAATTGTCGGCTAATAAAAACTTAGGTAATTTCATAATATAAAATTTTAATATAAATCAGAGCATTTGAGATCATCACTCTATTTTTCAAAGATAGAAAATTTCCCGAAAAGAATTATTGATAATTATTTTTTTTGATACTGACCTTACTTTCTACCTTATACCTTGTCAATACGTTTTTTTTCACAGTATCTGCAGCCTTGAAAGTGATGTAAACTCGAGGGTTCACTGTACTGATAAGTTCTGCAACTTGAACTTGATCCAAGTTCTCAAGCGTTTCTACATAATATTCGAAGGTTGTGTCCTTCAGTTTTTCTTTTTCCAGAAACCCGGAGATTATTTTTCTGTTCTCCAGATAATCGCCCTTTGACAGCCAGGTGAAGATAAAACCTGTCATAAGACTTAAAAAAGCGATGGAATAGACAATGTCATCTAATATCCGAAATAGTTTTCTTAGAAAAACGATCCATATCCCAATGGAAAAAGGAGCGAGTAATCTATAATCCATCGGATTGATCCAATAAAAATACTGGATGAAATAAGAACAAACGATACAGACAAGGGAAATGATAAGAATAAATCTCTCCGTTTCAGATAGTTTGGTCTTTACAAATAGGAAAATCATGGCAACAATTGTCAAAGCTCCAATTCCGTAGATTCCATAATTGATGATTCCGCCATTGGGGTCAGCAATGTGGACAAACGGATCAAAAGTGGTTGCAAGTCCCTGAAATAGTTCGGGCACTAGAGTAGAAGTAGGTTTCAACCCGATTTCGAGAGATTGTGCAATGTAATTCTCATTAAAATAATCGATGAAAATCAATTTGTAAAGTCCATAAAAACCGATCCCCAAAATTCCTGAAACGGCAAAGGTCTTCCAATAGTTTTTCCTGAAATTCATAACCCCGAACCCCAAAATGCCCAAGCAAAAGAACAATGCACTATAACGGATATTGAGAAGGATTATAAGTAAGAGGGTAAGGAAAAAGATGCCCTGGATCTGGGACAATCTATTTTTTAAAATTTGACGGGCTGTAAAGAATAAAAAAATGACAAAAGGCAATGTAAAGGCTTCGCTCATCGTGAAAGAAAAGATGCTTACAAAACTGAACAAAGAAGAAACGACCAAAAGTTCCTTGAAGTAAAACTTTTTCCTATAGGCAAAGACCAGAATGAAAGTATATGCAAAAAGTCCCACCAGCTTGCTGCCCCAAAATTCATCTACTCCGAAGAACGTAAAGAACCTGATGGATAACGGGTAACCCAAAGGTGCAATTGTATCATCGATGATCGGGAAAATATTGGCCTGTCGCAGATATCTTATAGAGTCCGGGCTTACACGTCCTTTCTCGTTCAGTAAGAATCTTAGGATGATCATCGTATAAGTAACGACAATCAGAAAAAACTGTAGGATTTTCTCGTACTTTGAATTGAGTTTTATTGAAATCATAGTTCTTTAAATAAAAATGTCAGGATCAAATCTGATTCTGACAAAGTTATAAATCGTAATCCGAAATTACTAATTGGAGATTTTAGAATTATTTCAAAAACATTTTCGAAACTTTCTCAGCTTTTTTACTTTCAGAATAATCGTAGAAACCTTCGCCGGATTTCACACCTTTTTTGCCAGCCATTACCATATTCACCAATAGAGGATTTGGTGCATATTTCGGATTTTTGAAACCTTCGTACATCACGTTTAGTATCGCAAGGCAAACATCCAGCCCGATAAAGTCTGCCAGCTGCAAAGGTCCCATTGGATGGGCCATCCCGAGCTTCATAACCGTGTCTATTTCTTCCACACCTGCAACGCCATTATATAATGTTTCGATAGCCTCATTGATCATTGGCATCAGGATCCTGTTGGCTACGAATCCGGGATAATCATTGACTTCAACAGGAACTTTTCCTAAGTTTTTTGACATTTCAAAGATAACATCAAAAGTATCTTTGGATGTCGAATAACCTTTGATGATCTCAACCAGTTTCATGATCGGAACAGGGTTCATAAAGTGCATCCCTATAACCTTTTCAGGGCGTTTTGTTGCTGCTGCAATTTGTGTGATGGAAATAGAAGAGGTGTTGGTCGCCAGGATACAGTTTTCAGGGGCCAATTCGTCCATCTGCGAAAATATCCTAAGCTTCAGGTCAAGATTCTCCGTAGCTGCTTCTACGATGAGGTCAGCGGTAGTAACTGCGTCCTTTATATCTGTAAAGGTCTTGATATTACCCAAAGTTTGTGCTTTTTCTTCTTCTGTAAGATTACCTTTTGCGATGATCCTGTCCAGATTGGTAGTGATGGTTTTCAGGGCTTTGTCCAGGTTTTCCTGTTTTACATCCACGAGATTTACCGTAAAACCACTTTGTGCAAAGGTGTGTGCAATACCATTTCCCATAGTTCCGGCTCCGATGACAACGATGTTTTTCTTCATTATTTATTATTTATCTAGGATTCATGGACCTTTCGGTCTCATATATTTTTTAAATTTCTTTAGGGTCTGCAAAAACCTATTTGAATTTAAAGTTTACTTTTTGTAAATATATCATATTTTCCGAATCTGAAAAGTGATCTTATTCATATATCATAAAAATCTGGAAATAATTCAAATTAGTATTTTTGGTCTTAGTTTTGGATTTAACATAATATTAAGACTATTAGCAAACTTTTCCAATGAAACAACCTGAAACATACATCAGAGATAAACGTTCTCCGATTCCAAAGAACGAGAGTGTTTCCAGGGTCATGAGCAAGAACAAAAGTAAAAATACCAAACCGGAATTGCTACTTAGAAAAGAGCTATGGAAAAATGGAATCCGCGGGTATAGACTTCACTCAAAAAAAATTCCGGGTAAACCGGATATAGCCTTTATTTCGAAGAAAATTGCCATTTTTGTGAATGGTTGTTTTTGGCACAGATGCCCGCACTGTCAGTACAAGTTACCGAAAACCAACAGAGATTTCTGGAAAACCAAATTCGAAAATAATATCGCAAGAGATCTGAGAGCTATTGATCAGTTAAAAGAAATGAATTGGAAATCCCTTACAATCTGGGAATGTGAACTGAAAGATAAAGAAAAACTGGAACTGGCTGTTCAGAAAATAAAAGACCAGCTTGGCTAATTTTATTTGTAATTTCTTGTATATCTCTGTTTTTCTTGTAAATAGATTGGTTCCGGGTTTTCTTTTACTTTAAATTTTGTTTTATAATAATTTCTTTCCCCATCTATTTTATTGGAAAAAACTGAAAAATGAAGATGCGGTCCTTTGCTCCATCCGGTATTTCCACTGTATCCTATGAGCTGTCCTTGTTTCACTTCATCACCTTTGTTTACAATGACACCATCTTTTTTGAGATGGGCATATTCTGCGAAGGTTCCGTCATCATGCAGAATGATGATCTTATTATTATATTTGGCACAGTCCTTTGTGAAGCATGCCCGGTCAGAATCAGATTTTGTAGTAACGACTTTTCCACTTCTAGCCGCAAAAATCTCGGTTCCCAATTTATGACTGAAATCCAAAGCATAAGCGTTCTGATGAGAAAAATTCCCATTGTACCCTTGATAGATTGACTGTGAAGTTCCAACAGAGTAGGGCAACCAATAAGTTTCATCAGGGTTCGATGGTTTTGAATTCACATCTCCGAAAACATAAAATACACTATAACTAAATTTGAAGCCCTTAGATTTATTTTCAGCATCAATTCTGGAAATGATAAATTTCTTAGCATTTGCAGGAACAACAATGATGCTTTTATTTGGCAAACTTGATAATACATTTTCACCAGAGTATGAATATTCTACACTTATAGGACAGATCTCATTATTATCAGCATATACGACATTTGTTTTGTTGTCAAGATATTTGTCAAATTTTATATCGGGATCTTGAGAGAAAAAGAATAATGGGAGTATTACTAAAAAATATTTTATATAATTCATGTTTTAATTTTTCTGTATCAACCTCACGATCTCCAGTGCCACTTTCAAGGCCTCGGTTCCGTCTTCCAAGGAGACTTGTACAGGAACATCATATTCGATAGCATTCGCGAAACTTTCTAATTCGTCAAGAATGGCATTGTTCGGCTGGATGTTCGGATATTCGAAAAGGATCTGATTTTTCTCACCTTCCGCATTTTCAATGATCATGTCAAAGTCAGATGGGTTTTCCGGCGCAGGTTTCATTCTGATAACTTCCGCTTTTTTCTCCAGGAAATCTACTGAAACATAGGCATCTTGTTGGAAAAACCTTGATTTTCTCATGGCTTTCATCGATATTCTGGAAGTTGTGAGATTTGCGACACAGCCATTTTCGAACTCGATCCTGGCGTTGCAGATGTCTGGCGTTTTGCTTACGACGGAAACACCGCTGGCGTGGATTTGCTTCACTTTCGATTTCACAAGACTAAGCAGAATATCCAGGTCATGGATCATCAGGTCCAAAACTACAGAAACATCTGTTCCTCTCGGGTTGAACTCAGCCAGTCTGTGAATCTCTATGAACATTGGATTTTTGATGTAATCTTTCGTTGCAATGAAAGCCGGATTATATCGTTCAACGTGACCAACTTGTGCCTTTATACCAAATTCCCTGCACTTGAAAAGAATTTCCTCCGCTTGCTGCAAGGTCTGGGTCACAGGTTTTTCGATGAAGAAATGGATTCCTTTCTCAATCGCCTTCATTGCATAATCGTAGTGATAAACCGTTGGTGTTACGATATCCAGCATTTCGATTTCTTCTAATAATTCTTCGAAACTTTCAAAATATTTGTACCCGAATTCGGCTGCCAGTTTTTTACCATTTTCTACATCTTTATCGTGAAAACCAACGAGTTCATATTTTTCAGATTGATTCAGTAATCTCAAATGGATTTTTCCGAGATGTCCTGCTCCTACAAGTCCTGCTTTTATCATAGCTCAATTTTCTTAAGGTCGTAAATTTAAGAATTATAGCAACTCGGCATCAAAAAAAGACATATAATTTTTCATGATTTGAGTCTTGTTATTTAGTCGAATTTTGAGAGCGAGTAATGATTACAAACAATTTTATTTTAATCTTTCTCAGCAACATCTTTTTTTTCCAATACGAATAATCTGATCATAATCTATTAGTTTTATGTAAAGAGTATTTTATAATTGTTATGGATGTTTTTTTGTCGTTTTTAATTGATTATTGTTTAATTTGTTTTTAATAAAATTTATTTTAATTATTAAAAATATTAATAAAGGTATTTTTTATTGATTTTTTTTACATTTGCATCGAACAAAAACACAAAAGATGAAAAAAGTTTATCTATCCATTGCATTGGTTGCATTTGGATTAACTTTTGGGCAAGTAGGTGTCAATACCAATAGCCCCAAAACGACATTAGACGTTAGTGCCAAAAGAGATGTCTCTGGAAGTATTACTGATAATACGCAACACATCGGTCTTCAGTCTCCACGGCTTACCAGAGCCGAACTTACTAATAATACTGCAACTTATGGAGTCGATCAGACGGCAGCTCTTATTTATGTTACCGATGTTTCCGGTGGCGATACGAATATCCCGAGGACTCATGTGGATTCGCCGGGCTATTATTATTTTGATGGAGTTCTTTGGCAAAAGTTTACGGGAGGTATTGCTTCTGGGGGAACGGAACCATGGAAAGTTCGTACTACTGATACAGAAGCAACACTTAATACGCAGGACATCTATCAAAAAGGAAATGTAGCAGTGGGCACCAGTCAAGGGCTGGGAACTTTTCATATTGATGCGGTAAAAGATAATCCCTCGACCGGAACGCCTACTACAACGCAGGTGTTGGATGATATTATCGTAACACCAAAAGGAAGAGTGGGAGTTGGATATTCTCCTTCAGATACTGTTTTTGGAAGCAATCAGTTTGATGATAAATGGACCCTCCAAGCCAACAGCGATCTGGATATTAATTATAGTTTGGCGACCACCAATAATGCACAGGCCATCGTACATCGTAATATTATTTCATCAGGAACTATCGGAGCCAGGACTGCCAGGCCAAATGGAACTTCTATTACAGCATTTGAAGGACATACTTCCACGTCCAGCAATAATTATGGGCTGACCACGGCAGTTACACAACAGCGGGCAGGAATTGTTTTACGAACAGGAAAGTATACATCGGTGGGAGGAGAGATATGGTTGGGAACTTCGGGTGCGAATAGTGATGGTAGTGCATCATCTACAGCGGTCAATGTCTATCGCGCTATTATGGATGAAAGGGGAAACTGGTCTCTGGGTGCGGATCCTAATGTAGATGCCTTTTATAGAAACCCTACCCAAAGGCTTGACTTGATATTGGGCGGAGTACGTATAGATGCGCTGGGTTATGGAACTTTAGCGGCATGGCAAACTTTGCAGGCAGCCCAGCGTCCTAATTATATCAGTACCAATCCAAATGATAGGATAGTTGTAGTGGATGCTAACGGCGTTCTGAAGACCATCGATCGTTCGGTCTTGGCCAAATCTTCTATAGTAGAAGAAAAATCCCAGTCCCAACTCCGTATAGTAAAGAATGCTTCTGACATTACACCTGCTATCATTCAGGGATGTCCTGTTTATGATAACGAAGCAACAGCACAAACCGATGAAGTACTACCGGAAGGAGGTTTGTATAGGATCAAGGGAAGCGGAGTGTTAATGATCAAGTATTGATTTTCTAGAATTATAAATCTATGTAAAAATAAAGACCCAGAATTTCTTGCAATTCTGAGTCTTTATTTTTATTTGGGAAGCTATACCCGCTTGTAGTTTATCCTAAGCTTGTCGAAGGACTCCCAATTTGTCACGAAGAGTCAGCTCAAATCGGACTGCGGATTCTACATGCAATAATAGTTGTTGCGATAAAACAATATTTGTCATTGACCGTCGGATCTTCGATTTCTGAAAGGATCTCAACAGCTAGTGATAAGATTCCTACGGAATGAAAAAATGGAAATTTTTAAATGTCAGACTGATCGGAACCGAAGTCTTATTTATAAACCAACAACTTTTCCCTTCTCCGAACTTTCCTTAGCTGCTTCAATCACTTTCATTATATGGTAGGCCTGTTTTGCCGTCACAGGAACTTTTTTATCATCCACGATGGCGTTGTAAAGGTCATCGTAAAAATCCAGATAATTCCCTTGGAACGTCGGGAAGTTGACAACTCTGTCATTATAAGCCAAAAGTCCGGTTTTATCATCAGGCTCAGTTCCCCAATTTTCACGATTCGGGACTTTGCCTAATTTCAATTCATCTTCCTGGATGTCGCCCCGGTGTTTCAGGAAACTTCCTTTTTTCCCCTGAAGAACATAAGATGGCGTCATTTCTTTCACAAAATAACTTGATTTCAATCGCACTCTTTTGTCAGGATAGTAAAGTAAAATATCAAAATAATCATCAATCTGTGTGTTTTCTCTCGTTCGTCTGATGTCTGCAAAAACCTTCTCCGGATTCCCGAATAATGTCAATGCCTGGTCGATCACGTGCGAACCCAGATCCATCAAAATACTGGCGCCGGGATTTCCGTCTTCTTTCCACGCTTTTGGGCTCAGTTCAGGATTGTATCTTTCGAAACGGATTTCTGCTTCCACAATGTCTCCAAGATAATTCTCTTCCAGAACTTTTTTTACGGTTCGGAAATCGCTGTCATATCTTCGGTTTTGATACACACAGAGTTTCAGATTTTTCTCTTTGGCGAGTTTATGTAATTCTTCCGCTTCCTGAGAAGTCGTGGTGAAAGCCTTTTCTACCAAAGCGTGTTTTCCAGCTTCCAGGACTTTCTTGGTGAATTCGAAATGGGTATCAATTGGTGTATTGACCACAATCAGCTCTGCATCGCTTTCCAGAACTTCTTCCAGCGAATCAAAACTTTTAACGTTTGGGTAATCGGTTTGTATATTTTTTTTGCTTCGTTCGTAGGCGCCTATCAGTTCGAAACCTTCATTAACTTCAAGGAATGGTGCATGAAAAAGTTTCCCCGAACCGCCATAAGCCAACAAAGCCGTTTTTATTTGTCTCATAAATCTAAATAATTTTGATGATGCAATTTAACCAAATAAAAATTCAAGCCACAAAACTTGCAACTTGAATCTTTACTGAAATATTTCTCTTGCAGATTTAGCAGATGCAAGACGTTTTAGTTTGAGGTTGATTATTGAGATTTAATTTATGAAAGGCTTCGAGAGCCTCAGCCTGACATCGCTGAAAATAAACTGTTAATATTAGATTTGTCAGTCTGATTATGGTCGAAGACATCCAAGACACTTTCATCTCTCTATCACTCAAACCTTCCAACCCGATCTATCCCATAATATGAAAACCACCATCCACATGACGGATTTCCCCGGTGATCCTGGTTTCTTTTCGGAAAAGATGAACGATTTCGTGCGCTAAATCTTCAGGCAAAGCATTACCCAACGGACTGATCCTGTTCGCTCTTTCCACATCTTCAACCTTCAAAGTTGCATTTCCTGCCTTACTTCCCATGTAAGGTGAGAATCGGATGGCGTTTGCGCGAATACCATGTTTTACACCTAATTCATAAGCCATTTCAATCGTCAATCTTTCAAGTGCTGCTTTCGCAATACTCATATTGATGTAAGGGAAAAAGGAAACTTTCTCCGCCGCGATATAACTTAATGAAACTATCGAAGCACCGTTTTGCAAAACACCATTGTATAATAATGAATGGCACAGCGTAACCAATGAAAATGCAGACACATTCATCGTGTCATTGAATTCCTCGGCGGTCACTTCCAGCATTGGTTTCACGGATTTGTTCCGGATGGTTTTGTCCATTGCGATGGCGTGAAGAAAACCATTCAGTTCAATGTTTTTTGTTTTCAGATCATTGGCAAAATGGCTTAAACTTTCCGGCAAGGTCACATCGAGAGGGGCCGTGTAAATATCATTTCCTAAAACTTTTTTACAGGCATTTTCGAAGTCTTCGTAATTTTTGTTGAGGAAAGATTCTGCTTTTTCGGAAAGATTTTTGTGAAAAGGCGTCACGCCTAAACCTGTGCAGACAACTTTTCCGTTGTTTTCAAGGATTTTTTCAGCGGTTTTCATTGCTAATGAATTCTCATCCGCAATTCCGGTAATTAGAAAAGTTTGATTATCTAACATATTGTTAATTAACAATTAATAATTAATGAATTCACTACGCTTTATAAAGTGCAGTTCCCCAGGTCCAGCCGGAGCCAACCGCTGCGAAAAGCAAAAGATTTCCCGGCTGGATCTTTCCGCTTTTGTAAGTTTCATCAAGGACAATCGGGATAGTTCCGCCGGAAGTGTTGGCATATTTGTCCATGTTCGTCATCACTTTTTCGAACGGGATATTGGTTTTCCTGGCTGTTTCCTGTAAAATTCTGATGCTTGGCTGATGGGGAATGACCCAATCTACATCATCGGAAGTCAGCTTGTTGGCCTTTAAAATTTCATTGATTGTTTCCGGCAAGACTCTGGTCGCGGTTTCAAAAACTTCTTTCCCGTTCATTTGGAAATAATGAAGTCTTTGCTTCAGAGTTTCTTCTGAAGCTGGCATTTCTGAACCGCCAGCCGGAATATTGAAATGATATTTCCCGGTTCCGTCTGCGTGCAATTTGAAATCGAAAAAACCTTTGTCCTCGGTCGTCGCAGAGAGCAAGATCGCGCCTGCACCATCTCCAAAGAAAACCGAATCCTTTCTTTCCCAATCGGTAATCGTTGAAAAAGTATCAGCGCCAATGACCAAAACATTTTTATACATTCCGGTTTCGATAAACTGGCAGCCAATCGCAATGCCGTAAAGTCCACCGGAACAAACCGCAGAAATATCAAATGCAACAGCCTGTGGCGCTTCCATTTTTTCCTGAACAAAACACGCTGTTGACGGGGCCTGTCTGTCAGGTGTAGAAGTTGCAACAATGATCAGGTCGATGTCTTTTGGTTTTACATCGGTATTTTCCAGAGCTTTCAGTCCTGCTTTGTAGGCCAGATCGCTGGTCACTTCACCTTCGGCAATCCGGCGCTCTCTGATTCCCAGATTCTTAAAAATCCACTCGTTGGAAGAGCCTACTTTTTCGAAAAAATCATTTTTTAAAATTTTTGGAGGAACGTATGAACCGGTTCCTTTAATGTAAGCTCTTAATTTCTGCATAACATCCATTCTTTCATTCAATTAATTGAAGATGTATTTGAATTTTTAATAAAAAAACAATCAAAGCTATAAACTTTATTCTGATTAACGATCAATTATTTGATATATTTTTAAAATAATGATTCTTGTTTGGATTTTAAAATTTTACTTCCGAAATTGCAGTTTAATTAACCACAAAAGCCATAAAAGTTTTAACTACTTTCTTTTAAGTAAATTATAATTTCGAACATTTGATTTTAATTTGTTTCTTTTGTGGTTTTTTGTGGTTCAAAATATTAAAGCTAATAATGAGAGATACTTACGTCCACAAGGGCAAAAGAAAACAATTAATCGATTATCTTCATCAGAAAATCGGGATTACAGATTCTTTCGTCTTGAATGCAATGAACGAAGTTCCCAGGCATCTTTTCATAGAGAGTGTTTTCGAAGACTATGCTTACGAAGACCGTGCTTTTCCTATCGCTTCTAAACAGACAATTTCTCATCCATCGACTGTTGCCGAACAAACTGAATTGCTGGAAGTGAATGAAGGCGAAAAAGTGTTGGAGATAGGGACAGGGTGCGGTTATCAGACGGCGGTTCTAATCCGGATGAAAGCTTTGGTTTACACGATTGAGCGTCAAAAGGATCTGTACAATTTTTCAAGCAAAATTCTTAGAGAATTGGATTTGAGACCCAAGTTCCAGAGTTTCGGAGACGGATTTGCGGGTTTGCCGACGTTTGCCCCTTTTGACAAAGTATTGGTGACTTGTGGTGCGGAAGTTCTCCCAACGGAATTGTTAAAACAATTGAAAGTTGGTGGAAAAATGGTAATCCCACTAGGTAAAACTGATGAACAGATTCTTTATAGATTTACTAAAATTTCTGATACTCAGTTTGAAAAAGAGGAATTCGGTGTTTATAAATTTGTTCCAATGCTTCAAAACAAATCGCATTAATGAAAGTTTACAAAAGCAAAAGAGATTGGATTTATGGTTCTTTATTTTTAGGGATCAGTTTGCTTTTTGTAATCATTATTGTCTCAGCTTATTTTGATATGCCTTTTTCAGAATGGCTGATAATGGCAATTATTTTGTCGGGTATCAATACGCTTTTATTAATTGGTTTTTTCTTTGTTAAAATTAGAATTGACAGCGAAGATCTAGTTGTGAATGTTATCTTCGATATTTTCAGGGTCAGTATTTTTAAAATCACAAAAATCCGAATCGGAGAAACAATGTGGAGCGGGTTTCACAAATGTGGCACTTCTGTTGGTGGATTGATTGTCTTTTCGAAATTTAAGAACGACCTTTATATCACACCTGAAGATCGGGAAGAATTTTTAAATAAATTATTGGAAATCAACAGTCATATCATTATTGATGATGTTAGGGTCAAAAAGGCTTCGAGAACCTCAGCCTGACATTATCTTTATCAAATATCACTCATTATTTATGAATACACGACAAGAAAAAATGGAAGCTTTTGGAAGGCTTCTCGATATAATGGATGACCTGCGGGAAAAATGTCCGTGGGATCAGAAGCAGACTTTTGAGACACTTCGTCATTTGACTTTGGAGGAAGTTTATGAATTGTCTGATGCACTTCTGACTGAGGATCTGCAGGAAATTAAAAAGGAACTGGGCGATGTGCTTTTACATTTGGTTTTCTACGCGAAAATAGGTTCAGAAAAAGAGAGTTTTGATATTGCTGATGTCATCAATTCTTTGAATGAAAAGCTGATATTCCGTCATCCGCATATCTATGGTGACACCGTTGCCGAAGATGAAGAAGTAGTGAAGCAAAATTGGGAAAAACTGAAACTGAAGGAAGGAAACAGATCCATTTTATCGGGTGTTCCGAAAGGTTTACCACCAATTATCAAGGCTTATAGAATTCAGGATAAAGTGAAAGGAATCGGGTTCGAATTTGATTCTGCGGACGATGCTTGGGCAAAAGTACGAGAAGAACTGCAGGAATTTCATCAGGAAACGGACAAGGATAAAAAAGAAGCTGAGCTAGGTGATGTGTTTTTCTCTTTGATTAATTATTCGAGAATTTCAGGCTTAAATGCCGACACAGCTTTGGAAAAAACAAATTCGAAATTCATTTCCAGATTTCAGAAAATGGAGGAGTTGGCCCTTAGCAAAAATTTGGTTTTGTCTGATTTAAACCTTGTTGAGATGGATGAGCTCTGGGAAGAAGCCAAGGTTTTTGAAAAATAAACTTTGCGGATATATTTAATTTGTATATTTGATTTAATTAAAAAATTTTAAAACACATCAAACTATGAAAGGTAAAGGTTGTATTGTATTAATCGTAATTGTTGCGTTGATCGCTATAGTAGGATTTTGGGCAGTCGGAATTAGAAACGGTTTTGTAGGACAGGAACAAACCGTAAATGCCAAATGGTCAAACGTGGAAACCGTTTATCAGAAAAGAGCGAACCTGATCCCCAACTTGGAGAGGACGGTAAAATCTTACGCTAAATTCGAATCTGAAACTTTGACAAAAGTGGTTGAGGCAAGGTCAAAAGCAACATCAGTTAACATCGACCCAACCAATATGACCGAGGCCGATATGGCAAAATTTCAAGCAGCACAAGGCGAATTGAGTGGTTCTTTAAGTAGATTATTGGCAGTTGTAGAAAGTTATCCAAACCTGAAGGCCGACCAGCAATATATCAATTTCCAAAGAGAATATACGGCAATTGAGAACAGTATCCGCTCAGAAACTGTTTATTACAATGATGCGGCGAAGGAATATAATACGAATATTAAAAAGTTCCCAAATAACGTGATCGCTAATTTCTCCAACTTCAAAGAAAAACCATACTTCAAAGCAGAAGCTGGCGCAGAAAAAGCACCTCCTGCATTTTCAGAATAATGAATCATTTCCTTACAGATACAGAGATGGCTTCCCTTGTGGAAGCCATCAAAATAGCTGAAGACCATTCTTCGGGTGAGATTCGTGTGCATATCGATTCCACCGCCGAAGATGATTTTGCAAAAAAAGCATTTGCGATTTTTAATTCGTTGGAAATGCATCTGACCAAAGAAAGAAACGGCGTTTTGTTTTTTGTGAATTTTGAACGACATTATCTCACAATTATCGGAGACGAGGGTATTCATAAGAAAGTAAAGCAACAATTCTGGGATGATCTTCACGATGAGATCACTTCTGAATTTGCAAAGGAAAATTATTATAAAGGTCTGAAAGATGCGATTCTGAAAACAGGACTCGAACTCAAAAAATATTTCCCGATCTCTGGGGAAAATATCAATGAATTACCCAATGATATCAGCTTCTCTTAAACGATATATTTTCGCATTGTTCCTGATTTTTGGATTGTTTTCCAAAGCTCAGCTGGTGCCGGAAAAACCAGCGATGCTCTATCCTGTTTATGATAAAGCCGGATTGTTGTCGGAATCTGAAAAGGATGCACTGAATCAAAAACTCATCAAGTTCTCCGATTCTACTTCTACGGAAATCGAGGTCATAATTCTCCCGACAACTGGTGGCGAAGATGTCAATTATCTCGCAACGATGTACGGCGAAAAATGGGGAATTGGGCAAAAAGGAGTAGATAACGGCGTTGTTTTCCTGATTGCAACAGAAGACCGGACAATGTCTATCCAGCAAGGCCGGGCTGTTGAGCAATATTTGACGGCTTCGGTTGCAGGACAGATCCTGGATTATCTCGTAACACCTGCTTTCAAAAAAGGAGAATTCTATAATGGAATTGACCGTGGAACTTCTGCTATTATGGAAGCGGTTCAAGGGAAATTCAAACCGATTGTCAAGAAACAAAAGAACGATGGCGGAATCAGTATTGGCGCTATTATTCTGATTATAATTGTCATTATTATTTTGATAAGTATTCTGAATGGTAACAATGGTGGAGGAAACAATGACGACGATGATTATACGCTCTCGAGAAAAGGTAACCGACGATACCGAGGCGGATTCTTTCCATTCCCATTTCCGGGAAGTTTCGGAGGAGGCGGATTTGGTGGCGGAAGTAGTGGAGGCGGAGGCTTCGGCGGTTTTGGCGGAGGCGGAAGCTTTGGCGGAGGCGGTGCTTCTGGCGGATGGTAATTGAGAAATTAAAATATAAAATAAAACCCAGATTTTTTGTCTGGTTTTTTGTTTTTTGTTAAAATTCAAATATCCCCAATAATTCCCATCTACAAAATTATTCTCAATTTCGTAACAGCCCAAACCTTGACATCAACACAAAAATTCACTATATTTACGAAAATCGAGATTTCTTTGAAAAAAACATTGGTTCTATTTGCGCATCCTTACTTCGAACATTCTACCACAAATGTTAGATTGTTAGAATGTTATGAAAATATGGACAATGTCACATTTCGGGATTTGTATGAGGATTATCCCGATTTTCATATCCAGCCTTTTCGGGAAAGGAAAAGAATCGTAGAATACGAAAGGATTATTTTCCATTTTCCTATCATTTGGTTCGGACTTCCGCCATTGCTGAAACTTTGGATAGATGAAGTTTTTGATATGCGCTGGGTTTCTGAGAATGGAATTAATATTCTTTCCGGAAAAGACGCTTTGATTATCACAAGTGTGGGTGGGAGAGAAAACAATTATGCTAAAGAGGGAAAATATAAAATAGGAGTAGAGGAATTACTTTCCGGACTCAAGGTTTCCTTACAAGTCAACAATATTGACCTTAAAAAAATACATATCATCTATAACGCGGATAATTTGAACGACGCAGAGCTTGATCTGCAGTGTGAGGAATTATCGGAAATACTAAAAATAGAATAGATGCAGAACTCTATTGCAATGACAATCCTGATTTTTCTTGGAGCGGCCATTATTATGGTTCCGTTAGGAAAAAAACTTGGGTTGAGTTCGGTCATCGGATATATTCTTGGTGGGATTTTGATCGGTCCGTTCTGTCTGCAACTGACAGGAAGAGATGCGGAAGATATCATGCATGCTTCGGAATTGGGCGTGATCATGCTGTTGTTTTTGGTGGGACTGGAACTGGAACCTCAGAAACTCTGGCAGATCAGAAAGCGGATTCTTGGATTGGGTCTTAGTCAGATGTTATTAAGTATCATTGGGATCTTCATTGTTTTTTATATTGCAGGGTTTGGATTGAAAAAGTCATTCATTATCTCGCTTTGTTTTGCAATGTCATCCACTGCGATTGTTTTACAGACTTTGAAAGAAAAGAATCTTTTCAGGACAGTTAGCGGAGAATCTTCTTTTTCAATCCTTTTATTTCAGGATATTGCTGTCATTCCGATTCTGGCATTATTGCCTTTCTTGTCCAAGTCTCAAAAAGCGTTATCCCAAGCTGAGCATGAAAAAATATTACTGCAATATCTGCCGGAATGGTTACAGCCATTTACAGTTATTCTGGGGGTTTTGGCATTAATACTTTTAGGAAAATATATTTTCATTCCGTTCCTGAGATTTGTATCAAAATCTGGTTTAAATGAATTATTGACGGCCGCTTCTTTATTTCTAGTTATCGGCGTTTCAGAATTGATGATTTCTGTTGGACTAAGTCCTGCTTTAGGTGCTTTCATCGCAGGTGTTATGCTTGCAAACAGTGAGTTCCGCCACGAATTGGAAAGCGACATCGACCCATTCAAAGGATTATTGTTGGCCGTGTTTTTCGTAAGCGTCGGTGCAACTATTAACTTTGATATTATTGCTTCGAAGCCTTTCTTTATCTTTTCTGCGGCATTTATTGTTTTGGCTATCAAAGCTGTCGTTCTGTTTGGAATCGGGAAGTATTACAAGATGAACAATGAACAAAGTTTTTTTCTGGCTTTTGCTTTGTCACAAGTTGGAGAATTTGCTTTTGTCTTGGTCAATTTCGCGGCGAGTTTATACCTGATCGATTATCAGGCAAATTCGGAATTAATGGCGATTGTTGCGATCACGATGTGTATGTCCCCATTACTTTTGATTTTCAAGGAGAAGATTCTGGACAAACGATTTATAAAGCAAAAGACCGAGGAAAATATAGAACTCGGAATCATCAAACAACGTAAGATCATAATTGTAGGATTCGGTTTTTTTGGAAGTACGGTCGGGCGTCTTTTGAAAGCCAACGGAATCCGCTCCACGGTTTTGGATAATGACCCGGACAGGGTCGCTCTTTTGAGGTCGAATGGTTTTAACGTATATTACGGTGATGCAACAAAGCCGGCTTTGTTAAGAGCTGCAGGAATAGAGGATGCGGAACTTCTTGTGCTTTGTCTGGATGACCCGGAGAAAAATAGATTTCTGGTGGATTACGCCAAAGAAAATTATCCCGGACTCAAGATATTTGTAAGGGCCAAAAACCGTTTGGATGCCTACGATTTCCTTAATAAGAATGTCAGTCATATCTATAGGGAGACACTGGGGACTGCTGTGGATATGGCGGTCGACATTCTGCAGGAGAACGGGATGAGAAAATATACTGCCCGCAGAATGGGCAAGCGTTTTATGCTGATTGACAAAGCCATGACGAGAAGATTGGCGAAAGAGAAGGATAAAGAGATGATCACATTTACACTTCGCGAATCTCTGGAGCGTGAGGCCGAGTTGTTGGCTCTGGACAGTATTTCTTTCGAGGAAAACCACTGGAGTGGGGAAGACGACGAAGATAAATAATTGTTTATAACGTTTATAAATAATTATTTTTTTAAATTTGGTAAAAATAAGAATCCATGATCTCGTTGATTAAGAACAGTAAATTAAGCTACGCATTTTTCAATATTTTCAATAAAAAGAAATTACAGCACAATATTCCTCTTTACAAAAAATACAAAATCAACAAAAGTTATTTTTCTCCTATTTCTAGCAAGGACTTTAGAAAAATAGAATCTCAATTTGTAAGAAAGGAAGATACTGAGGCCATTCTCAAAACAGATTTCTATAAAGATCAGACCGTGGAAAATCAGCAAAGTCTTTTGCATTTTTTTGATAATGGGTACAGTGTTATCAAAAGTTTTATATCGGCAGAGCAAGCCGATCAAGTTAATTCGGAGATTCAGAAACTTCTGGATAGCAACGAGATTAAATTCAAATATGGAAATAAACTCATGTTTGCTCTGCATAAGTCAGAAATTATCAAGGAAATAGGTTTGGAGAAATCTTTATTAGACCTGCTCGATATTTTATTAGATGGAAAGACCAAGCTCTTTCAAAGTATCAATTTTATTAATGGAAGCCAGCAGAAAACACATTCGGATAGTATCCATATGACCACATTCCCAGTTGGTGGACTGATCGGTGTATGGATTGCGCTGGAAGATATAAAGGCTGATCAGGGCGCACTTCATTATTATCCCAAAAGTCACAAATTACCTTATTATATGAACTCTGATTACGACAATGAAGGTAATTTTTGGATGCTGGGCAATAAAGGAAACAAAGGTTACGAATTGATGCTCCAGGAAAAAGTTAAAGAATTAGACCTTAAAAAAGAAATCTTCGAATGTAAAAAAGGAGATATGCTGATCTGGCATGCCAATGTTTTACATGGAGGAGAACCGCATACCAATAAAGATAAAACTCGAAAAAGTATGGTGTTTCATTTTTTTGATGAAAACTCGGTTTGTTATCACGAAATTACCCAAAGACCAGCTCTTTTCGAAAATTAAAATATATGAAGGAAATAAAAACCACCTTACTTGTCACATTCATTGCATTTGGTGCAGGAAATATGATGATAAATGCTCAGCAGAAAAAAGCTTCTGCTATCACAGAAAAATCTATGAAAGACAATCCATTTCTTAAAAAAAGTCCGTTGCAGTATCAAGCTCCGGAATTTGATAAAATAAAGGATGAACATTTCAAACCCGCTTTTGAATCTGGTTTGAAAGAGCAATTGGCCAACATCGATAAAATTGTAAATGACAAAGCTTCCCCAACTTTTGAGAATACGGTTTTAGCTTTGGAGAATAGTGGGGAAATACTTGGAAGAGCAACGATTCTTTTCTACAATTTGACAAGTTCTAATACGAATGATAATCTTCAGAAATTAGAAGAAGAATATGCACCGATTTTTGCCTCCCACTCGGATAAGATCTATTTGAATGATAAGCTTTACAAAAAATTAAAAGTTGTTGAAACGGATAAATTAGACCCAGAAAGCAAAAGATTGACGGAATTTTACATTACCAATTTTGAATTGGCCGGAGCCAATCTTTCTGTTGATAAAAAGGAAAAACTGAAGGAGATCAACCAGCAATTGGCCACTTTGGCAACACAATTCAGCAGCAAATTGCTGGAAGCCAGAAAAAAGGGAGGAGTTCTGATCTCTGATGTCAAGGAGTTGGACGGACTTTCTGCTGATGAAATTGCTGCTGCTGCAACAGATGCGGAACAAGCCGGACAAAAAGGAAAATATCTTTTGGCTCTGCAGAATACAACACAACAACCTCTTTTGCAGAACCTCAAAAATAGAGCAACTAGAGAAAAACTCTTCAAAGCATCTTGGACAAGAGCAGAAAAAGGTGACGAGAATGATACGCGCGAAACGGTTGAGAAATTAGCAAAATTAAGATTGCAAAAAGCACAATTGTTCGGAAAGAAAAACTTCGCTGAATGGAGTCTGCAAGACCAAATGGCAAAAACGCCGGAGGCTGCAATGGGACTTTTGGCACAATTGGCAAAACCTGCAGTTGAAACAGCGAATCGTGAAGCAAAAGAAATCCAGGACTTGATCGATTCTCAGAATGGTGGTTTCAAAGTGGAGCCTTGGGATTGGAATTTCTATTCTGAACAGGTTAGAAAAGCAAAATATGACCTCGATGAGAACGAGATCAAACCTTATTTTGAGGTAACAACTGTTTTGGAAAAAGGGGTTTTCTATGCTGCGGAACAATTCTACGGAATCACTTTTAAGGAAAGAAAAGACCTTCCTGTTTATCATCCGGATGTTGTGGCCTATGAGGTTTTCGACCGAGACGGCAAATCTTTAGCATTATATTATCTTGATTTTTATACAAGAAGTAACAAAAGCGGTGGTGCCTGGATGAACAATTTTGTTCCCCAGTCTCATCTGTTGGGACAAAAGCCGGTCATAGTAAATGTTTTCAATTATCAGAAACCTGCGCCAGGAAAACCTTCTTTGATTTCTTATGACGATGTGGAGACAATGTTCCACGAGTTTGGGCATACTTTACACGGCTTGTTTGCCAACCAGAAATATGCATCCATTTCGGGAGCTAATACACCGAGAGACTTTGTGGAATTTCCGTCCCAGATCAATGAGCATTTTGCATTGGAGCCGGAAATTCTGAAAAATTATGCTTTGCATTATCAGACCAAGCAGCCGATGCCTCAAGCTTTGATAGACAAAATCAAGAAAGCGTCAAACTTCAACCAGGGTTACGCAACAACAGAACTGGTAGCCGCAGCGACTTTGGATATGAACTGGCATACAGTGACTTCTGACAGCCAGCTGATCCCTGTTCTTGATTTTGAAAAACAAGCTTTGTCCAGATACGGATTGTTAGTTCCACAAGTTCCGCCAAGATATCACACGCCTTATTTTGCACATATTTGGGGCGGTGGGTATTCTGCTGGATATTATGCTTATCTTTGGTCAGAGACCTTGGATTCTGATGCTTGGGAATGGATAAAAGCTAACGGCGGGATCAAGAGAGAGAATGGCGACAGATTTAGAAAGTATATTCTTTCAGTTGGTAACAGTGTAGATCTGAACAAGGCTTTTGAAGAGTTTACGGGTCACAAAGCCGATATAAAACCACTTCTTAGAAGCAGGGGTTTCATCAAATAAGACATGAATAAAATTTATAAAAGACGTTTCCAAACTTGGAAGCGTTTTTTGTTTTGAAGTATTTTTTTTCATTAACTTCGTTTTGCAGATCTAATAATTTAATTGTAACTATTTTAAGAATTGTGCGATTAATTATAGAATTCTTATTAAAATAGGTTTCTGTGAAAAACAAAAATATCTATTATCACATTGTATTGATCTTACTTCTTTTGTTGATTCCAGTCTTATCGTCGCCGGAATTAGATAGTAGTTTGCGTTTGTTGGGCTCGACCTTTTTCCAGAGAGATTTTTCCAGATATGTTCTTCTCATCGTTTTTTTCTATCTGAATTTGTTTTTTCTTCTGCCAAAATTATATGACAAGAGGAAACTTTTGCTTTATTGGGTCGGTATTTTTGTTTCCTATATATGGATCTGCACGCTTCCATTTTTTATTTTTCCGGATAATCACCGTAGTCTTCGTTTCAATTTTTTCCAGGATCAGATATCGAATGATAAAAAAATCCATATCAGATCTGAAGATTTTCCACCGCCACTAGAATATGTTTCCCCACAAAAGAGAGCATATTTTGAAAAAGAGTATCTGGAGCCACCATCCAAAATGCGACCTCATAGAAAGGGTTTTCCTCCTCCAAAATTGATGGGCAAAGAAGACTCTTTTTCTAGAAAATACGTGTCCGGGATTTTACCGTTCTTATTTTCCTTTCTCAGCTCATTTTTTCTACACCAGTCTATAAAAAGAAAAGAGATGGAACGTGCCAGGGCCAAAGCAGATCTGCTAAATCTCCGTTATCAGCTTCAACCAGATTTTCTTTTCAATACACTTGATTCTATTTATTCTCTGATTTTGATAAAACCTGATGATGCATCGGAAGGAGTTCTGAAACTTTCCAATGTAATGCGCTATATCTTGGAAGAGAGCGAAAGTGATTTTGTGCCGCTCTCCAAAGAGTTATTCTATATCAAGGATTATTTAGCATTGCAGCTTATAAGAACGGATAATAGCCTAGATTTTACTTACACAGAAAATGGAGTTACAGATGAGGTTAGAATCGTTCCGATGATTCTTTTGAACTTCATTGAAAATGCCTTCAGATATGGTTATAATGCAGAAGAATACTCAAAAATATCAATTGATGTGAAGCTTGATGGGGAAAAACTGAATTTCAAGGTTTTTAATAATATCGTTAATCATTCCGTTACGGACGAATCCACAAAACTGGGTATGAAAAATACGACGGAACGTCTGGAAAAACTTTACCAGGGAAAATATTCTCTGAAGATCGAAGAAAATAAGAAATCATACTTTATAGAGCTAGACCTTGATCTCGGTTCTTAGCGTATGATAAAAGCAATTGCCATGGATGATGAAATTCTGGCCCTGAAAATCATCAGAACATTTGCTTCGAAAATTGACAATAAAAACTGAGCCTTGAGAAAACTTTCAATAATGCTATCTCCTGAAGAAAAGCAGCTTCTGAAAGTCCGATGAACAGGACGTTTGCAGATTTCATAAAAACGACAGGACCTTTTACCTAAAACCTCCTGTCGTTTTGTCCAAAACCTCCCGTCGTTTTCATCAAAAGGTCTCGACGTTTTTGGTAAGACATCGAGACCTTTTTGGTTAAAATTCACCAATTTCCAGTTTTGTACTTAATGCAATTCTGTTCCAGGAATTGATGGTTACAATTGCCATAATGATTTCAGCGATTTGTTTCTCGGAGAAGATAGATTTTGCTTTTTGATAAGTCTCATCACTAAGACCGTTTTGGCTGATCAATGTGATTTCTTCGGTCATTTTAAGCGCCACTTTTTCCTCTTCTGTGAAGAATTTGTCTGCTTCGTGCCAAGCACTTACCAGGAAGATCCTTTCAGCAGTTTCGCCATATTTGATAGCGTCTTTGGTGTGCATATCCAGACAATAGGCACAACCATTGATTTGGGAAGCTCTGATTTTGATGAGCTCTTTAATCGTCTTTGAAATTTCCGACTGAGCAAGATAACCTTCGAGTCCTAACATTGCTTTGTAAGCTTGAGGTTCTGTTGCGTGGATGTTGATACGTTTTTCCATTGTTTTGATTGTTTTAATTTGTTGATACAAAGTTGGGGAATCGATAATGGGAAAAACTTAAACTGGTTTAAGAAAAGTATATTTTAAGATATTTTGCATTTAAAATAACACAAAGGCACGATGAATTGTTTTTAGTATATATGTTTTTAAGGCACTAAGCTCGGATATTTTAAAAATTGAAAATCTTTGATTTTTCTTATGCCTTGATCTGATGCTAATGAAAAGAAACTTTTGTGTTCCTTGTGCTTAAAATTCCACCTAAGAAAAAATTCTCTTCCGGATTTCACTCAGATATTCCGGAGTGAAGCCAAGGAAAGAAGCAATTAAGTATTGTGGGACACGTTGTACGAAATCGGGGTATTGCTTGATCAGAGAAAAATAAAAATCTTCTTTGGAGTACGTAAAAATATATTTCACTCTCCTTTGATTGGCTGCGAAAGCTCTCTGGTAAACAATCCTGAAATACTTTTCCATTATCGGGAAATCATTAAGAAGCTTTTCCTGAGACTCGCTGGAGATGGTCAGAACTTCAGATTTCTCAACCGTTTGAATACTAAAATCAGCTGGCGTTTTGCGTTCAAAGGAATAGTTGTCTGTCATCCACCAGGTTTCCAGTGCGAAATCTGTGGTTTGTTCCGTTCCTTTTTCATTGATAAAAAACTTTCTGAGAAGACCTTTGAGGACAAAATAATTGGATTTGCAGATTTGTCCTTCCTCTAATAGAATTTCTTTTTTAGCAAACGATTTGATTTCAAAATAATCCATGATCAACGCAAAATCCTCATCCGTGATCTGGATGAATTTATCGAGATGAGATTTGAAGATTTGGGACATTGATTATTGATTTGACTGTAAATTTAAACAAAAAAGCAAAACACCGATTGACATTTTGCTTTGTATATCCGGAAGGATTCTACATCCTTTCTAATATTTCTTTTTTCTTGGTCTCGTAATCTTCTAAAGATATTAGATCATTTTCCAGAAAAGCCTTTAGTTTCATCAATGTTTCCATTGGGCCTTCTGCTGCTACTTCCGGTTTTACCTCTTGTGGCTTTTGTGGTTCTTCAGGTTTTTCGTTTTGTGTATTGACCGTAATTCCTCCGGCTGTGGCCCTTTTTTCTTCCAATTCTTTTTGTCGGCGGTATTCTATCATTTCTTCCTCTTTGCCTTGAGCATATTGATACAGCTTTCTGGCCTGAGATTTAGGAATATAATCTATTGTTTCTATGAATCCTGTAACAGCGGTCATTGTAAAAGTGGAGCCCAAAATAGCCTCACTGATATGACTCTCAGCAACATCTTTCCAAAGATAATCTTTGAAATCAGTCACCAGACCGAACGACTTGGAGCGGAAAAATAGGATTCTTTTATTGGTAAGAACGATAGAATCCGGAGATATATTAATGGCTGGCTTGTTTTGAACTGCAATATATTCCACCGATTCGCCATTGGTCAGCAGGTCATTGACTTTTTCTATGATTTTTTCGATGGCTTTCGGGTCTTGCTCTTCGTTCAGGAATTTCTTGAGATTATTAATCATTATTTGAATTTTTGTGATTGAGCTTTAATAAAGTTTTATCTAATGTGAAATTACAAAAACCAAACCGAATATTACAGTTTAAAAACAAAAAAGCAAAACCCATCCGGGTCTTGCTTTTATAAATTGAATGTTGTGAAATTTATTTCTGTTTCAATTGTTTTAATATTTCTTCACCAACGCTTTTTGCGGATTGTGGATTTTGTCCCGTGATTAATCTTCCGTCTGCAACTACGTGATTTTGCCAAAGTCCCGATTTTTCAAAGATTGCACCTCTTTCTTTTAATTGATCTTCTAATAGGAAAGGGACTACATTTTCCAGCTTCACGGCAGTTTCTTCCTCATTGGTGAAAGCATTCACTTTTTTACCTTCAACCAGATATTTTCCATTTGATAATTTGAGGTTTACAAGAGCGGAAGGTCCGTGGCAAACAGCACCTACGATGCCATTGTTTTCATAGATCTTTTTTGCAATATTCTGTAATTCTGTATTGTCCGGAAAATCCCACATCGTTCCGTGTCCGCCGGCGTAGAAGATTGCAGCATATTTTGACTGGTCAACGTCGGAAGGCTTCATTGTGTTTTCGATTTTTGTACGGTATTCTTTGTTCTCCCAGAATTCTTTATTGACAGCATCTTCCAGATTAAGTCCGTCAACTGGTGCTTTTCCACCCTTTGGACTCACAAAATCGATGTCATAACCAGCAGAATGAAGAACTTCCCAAGGATGGGAAACTTCGCCAAGGTAATATCCGGTTGGTTCGTTTGTATTGCCTTTTTTGTCGTGACTGGTTACGACGAATAAGATTTTTTTGCTCATAACTTTGTTAGATTTTTTGTTCTGCGCATTTGCAATATTCAACATCGAAACAAATGCAAATAGAACAGAAAAGATTAAAACTTTGGTTTTCATTATCACAATTTTAAAATTTGATACTGCAAAATTCTACAAAATCGAGACCGAAAGAAAGGATGTAAATCAAGGTTTTTCTGTGATATAGGTCACATTTGAGATAACACAAGGTCACATGTTGTAATTAAATATTATGTTGTAAGGCACAAAGTTTAACTTCATTAAACTGAAAAATCTTTGATTTTTCTAGTGCCTTCAAATTATTCTCAATCAGAATAACTTTGGTGTCTTTGTGTTGGATAGATTATTTCGACAATCTGCTGAGCGTTTCTCTGGATACGCCAAGGTAAGAAGCGATAAGAGACTTTGGAACACGTTGGAAAAGAGCAGGGTAGTTGCTGAGCATCTGCTCATAACGTTCTTTTGCGCTGTGAGTCAAGAGTGAAAGGATCCTTTGCTGAAGCGCAATGTAACCAGAATTGGATTTCTTTCTGAAAAAATGTTCGATCTTATGAAGGTCAGCACAGATTTTTTCACGGTTTTCCAATGAAATAGAGAGCACTTCGACATCTTCTATACAATCAATATTCAATGTTGAATAGGTTTGATTAAAATAAGCCTGAAAATCTGTGATCCACCAGTTTTCCCAAGCAAACTGAAGAATGTGTTCTTTGCCATCATCAGGATTGGTGTGATAAGCTTTCAATAAACCGGAAACTACAAAGTGGTCGTTCCTGACAAGGTCGTCCTGCTGAACCAGAAACTGATGTTTTTTAAGTTTTTTAACGGAAAAATGGGACAGCAAATATTCGAATTCCTTATCCGTGATCGGTGTGATTTCTTCGATATGTTTTCTTAGTTTGTCGCTCATTTTTGAATTTCTTTGTCGAATATAAGAATTAAAACAAGTTTATAAAAAAATCCATTCATTTCGAATGGATTAAATATTTTAAAATTAATTCTCTAATTGACTACCAAGATACTCCCATTCCTGCAAGGTCAAATCGAGTTCTTCCTTTGTTTTATTGTAAGTTTCCAAAGTTTGTTCAGAAGGGTTCTCTTTAGCAAAAGAAGCTTCAAATTCTTCGATTTTCAGTTCCAGTTCAGAAATTTTCTCTTCTACTTTTTTCAGTTTATTCTGGATGTTTTTTTGCTCTTTGCTGACAATCATTGTGGGAGTTTTGTCAGGCTGAGGCTCTCGAAGCTTTTCTTCTTGTTTTTTTGGAGCTTCAACCTCTTCTCTATGGAGTTTTGACCTTTCCGCAGAGATTTCCCTTATACTTTCTTTTTGTCTGTATTCCAAATATTCATCTATGTTTCCAAGGAATTCTTTCATCTTTCCATCACGGAATTCAAAGATCTTATCGGACAAACCTTGCAGGAATTCACGGTCGTGGGAAATAACGATCAATGTTCCTTCATATTTCTGAAGCGCCAATTTGATGATCTCTTTGGACTGAATATCCAAGTGGTTGGTAGGCTCATCCATGATCAAAGTGTTGAACGGACGAAGCAACAATTTACAAAGCGCCAGACGATTTCTCTCACCTCCGGAAAGAACTTTGGTTTTCTTCGTCACATCTTCACCTTGAAACAAGAAAGAACCCAAAAGGTCGCGAACTCGTGGTCTCGTTTCTTCTGTCGCAGAATCTTCTGCTTCTTGTAGAACAGTTTTATCCGGTGTCAAAACTTCTTCCTGATTCTGGGCAAAATAACCGATGCTCACGTTGTGACCAAGATTCCATTCTCCAGAATAATCTTTGATGTCGCCGGCAAGAATCTTCGCCAAAGTTGTTTTCCCTTGTCCGTTTTGTCCCAAAAGAGAGATTCTGTCACCACGTTCCACAAAGAAATCGACATTATCAAAAATTTGCTTGTTCCCATAAGCTTTCCCCAGGTTTTTAGCTTCAAAAATCACTTTTCCGGGCGTCACAGAAGGTTGGAAACGGATATTGAATTTGGAAACATCTTCATTATCGATTTCGATTCTTTCAATTTTTTCCAGTTTTTTAATTAGTGACTGGGCAAAAGAAGCTTTGGTTGCACTCGCACGGAATTTGTTGATGTTGTCTTCCATCTGTTTGATTTCCGCATCTTGATTTTTCTTGGCCTGAGCCAGTTTTTCACGGCGTTCTTTTCTCAGTTCCAGATATTTGGAATAGTTGGCTTTGTAATCGTCGATCTTTTTATTGTTAACGTCAAAAGTTCTGTTACAGATCGATGTCATAAACTGTTTATCGTGACTTACGAGAACGATTGAACCAGGATAATCTTTCAAGAAATTTTCCAGCCAAATAATGGATTCCATATCCAAGTGATTGGTAGGCTCATCCAGAAGCATCAAATCATTTTTCTGAAGAAGCAGCTTTGCCAACTCTATCCTCATTCTCCAACCTCCGGAAAATTCATCAGTAATTTTTTGGAAATCATCCGCTTTGAAACCTAGACCAAACAAAACTTTCTCCACATCGCCTTCCAGATTGTATGCATCGTGATTCATCAAAAGGTCATTCAGTTCCGTCATTCTGACAATTAAATCAGAATAGGCATCACTTTCGTAATCAGTTCTGGTAGCCATCTGATGATTGACTTCCTCAAGCTCATTCTTCATCGCATTGATCTGCTCATAAGCTTGCATCGTCTCGTCCCAGACGGTTCTTCCTTTTACAAAATCAAGGTCTTGTTTTAAAAATCCAATTGTGATGTTTCCTTCCGGAACAACATTTCCTTCGTAGAAGTTGATCTCTCCGGAAAGGATTTTAAGAAGCGTGGATTTTCCGGCTCCGTTCTTACCAACCAAGCCGATTTTATCATCTTTCTTGATGGTAAAATTGACGTCTCGGAAAAGATAATTTCCTGCGTGATGTAATCCTAATCCTTGTGCCGATATCATTGTTGTCTGTTTAAAATTTCGATTTGCAAAAGTAATGAAATATGTTGGATGTTGGAAGTGGGAAGTTTGATGTGTTAATAGTGTGATTTTTAAGGATTTTGGGCAATTCCCTCGCCAACACTTTGCCCACGACTCGGGCTAGTAGTTTATCCTGAACCTGTTGAAGGGCTCATATCTTTTGTTTTTCAGATTCTTCCTACGTCGGAATGACAGAAAAACAAAAGGATAACCGCTTCTATCCCTATTGCGGTTGGCGGTTACAAAATTAGTTTGTATATAAATTCACATTGTGACAATAGAAAATTCACAGTGTCGCTCCGTAGGAGCGACACTGAATTGAATTCGGTTTTCTACAAACATTTCGCTCCTACGGAGCTCTGCTCGAAAGGATTATAGAGATGCTACAAATATTACGCTCCTAGCGAATCTGAACATTAAATCTGAAACTTTTCAACATTCAACATTTAACCTTGAATCTTGAACCTTGAACCAAAATTATTATCTTTGCAAAAATTTTTATAAAATGAGTAAGCCGATTTCGGAATTTATAGAAAAGTACTATTTGCACTTCAATGCAGCAGCGTTGGTAGATGCTTCCAAAGGTTATGTTGCACACCTGAAAGATGGCGGCAAAATGATGGTAACATTGGCTGGAGCTATGTCAACTGCTGAACTTGGGAAAATCTTTGCTGAGATGATCCGTCAGGACAAAGTGGATTTTATCTCTTGTACCGGAGCGAACCTTGAAGAAGACCTTATGAATCTTGTTGCGCACTCTCACTACGAAAGAGTTCCGCATTACAGAGACCTTACGCCACAGGAAGAATGGGCACTTTTGGAAAGAGGATTGAACAGGGTTACTGATACTTGTATTCCGGAAGAAGAGGCTTTCAGAAGATTGCAGAAACATATCTACGAAATCTGGAAAGATGCAGATAACAAAGGCGAAAGATATTTCCCGCACGAATATATGTACAAAATGATTCTTTCTGGTGTTCTAGAGCAGTATTATGAGATTCCAAGAGAAAACTCCTGGATGATTGCTGCTGCTGAAAAGAACTTGCCAATCGTGGTTCCGGGATGGGAAGATTCTACGATGGGTAACATCTTCGCTTCATACTGTATCAAAGGAGATTTGAAATTTTCTACAATGAAATCAGGAATTGAGTATATGGCTTATTTGGCTGATTGGTACACGAAAAATTCGGGTGGAAAAGGCGTTGGATTCTTCCAAATTGGTGGAGGAATTGCAGGCGATTTCCCAATCTGTGTTGTTCCAATGCTGTATCAGGATATGGAAATGCACGATATCCCATTCTGGTCTTATTTCTGCCAGATCTCTGATTCTACAACATCATACGGTTCGTATTCCGGAGCTGTTCCGAATGAGAAAATTACTTGGGGAAAACTGGATATTACGACACCAAAATATATCGTTGAAAGTGATGCGACGATTTGCGCTCCATTGATGTTCAGTTATATTCTTGAGAATTCATAAAGCTGAAGGACGGGAGTCTGAAACCGGAAGATAAAGCAAAAGCGTTCAATTTTGAACGCTTTTTTATTTTTAAGTGTTTGATAATTAATCTAAAGAATTAATTAAAACGATATATCTATAGCCAAAAATTGCTTTTTGAAATTTATTAAGTTTTGTAAAATCTCTTTTACTGTACTTTGGTAAAACTGCGACATTTATTTTGTTCAGTATTTTAAAAAATGCTTTTTTCATAACATTAAATTTGATTTTAAAATACAAGTTTCAAACCAAAAATTAAAGCATCATTACACCTTCGATCTCTGCCACTTTTTTATAAATGGTGATAACCTGGTCTGCGTCCAGCACAAAACAATCGATTGAGACAGAAGTGTATTTTCCTGTTGAGCTTTCTTTGTTGGATAAAGTGTATTTCAAATTATCGAAAACCCTTAAGATTTCTGTTATTTTCTCAGAATCATTTGTTACAATGAATTTGAAGAGGTATTCCTCCGGGAAGTTATGCTGCTCTTCCAGTTTTTCTTTTAACGATTTGTAAAAATCTTCTGGATTGGAATGATTGTTTTCTATAATGTCTGCCATTTTGTTTTGAATATAAATTAAAAGATCTCCGTAAAAACGGAGATCAAAGTTAGTGATATTTATTTTGTTTTAAGAAGGGTTATCTGCGGTAGCTTCTTGTGGTAAAGAAACTTCATCGGCGGCAGCTTCCAAAGCCTTATCCAGGGTAAACAGGGATTCGTCTGTTGCTCTGTCTCCACCGGCAATTTTCAATTTATCAATTAATTCAAGAGCTAGTTTTTCTTCCTCGATCTGTTCTTTCACGAACCATTGCATGAAATTCCAGGTTGCCCAGTCTTTTTCCTGGAAAGCCAGGTCAACAAGATTGTATATGGAGGTGGTATTATCAACCTCGTGTTGGAAGACTTTATTGAAACAATCGGTAAGGTTTTGTGGATTTTCCGGAGGAGCGGGAATGGCTTCTACCTTAGCTTCACCGCCTCTGTCCAGGATATATCTCATAAACTTTATCATATGATTTCTTTCTTCCTGAGAATGTCTGTAAAGAAAGTTGGCAATTCCTCCATAACCTTTTACATCCGCCCAACATCCGTAAGATAAGAATATTTGTGAGGCGTGATTTTCTTTTGTCATTTGTTTGATCAATGCATTCTGCATTTCTGGTGAAAGTCTGTTGGTATTCATAATTTAATATTTTGTGATTCAATTCTTTTTATTGTCTTAATGTGAAGCAATATATTAGCTCGTTTTGAGTGATTAAAATTTCAATTATGTTAAATAGACAAATACTGAGCCAAAATTTGGGGATTATTTTTTGATGCTTTTCATATATAATATAATTATTTTTTATTTTATTTTATTGATATTCAGTTATTTATGTTTATTTTAGCATAAATTAACATTGTGTTAATAAAAATATTTATATTCGGAGAATAAGAAAATAATACTTAAGAATATTATGAGAAAAAATTATGTAAAATTACCATTGTTGATTGCTGCTCTGTACTTCGGCAGTGATTTACATGCACAAACCACACAGGATACTGTTACGAAAGAGAACAAGATCGAGGAAGTTGTTGTGATTGGGTATGGAACTCAGAAGAAAGTCGACTTGACGAGTGCTATTACTACCGTAAAGGCAGCTGATATCGTTAAGACACCATCTGGACAAGCTACTCAAGCTTTGCAAGGAAAAGTTGCTGGGGTACAGATTATAACAAACGGGTCCCCAGGAGAGGCGCCAAAAATGAATATTAGAGGAGTACATTCTTTGCAAGGAGATAATCAACCATTATATGTTGTAGATGGTCTCTTTGTAAATAATATTGAATTCTTGAATCCTAATGATATACAGGATTTTACAATTTTGAAAGATGCGTCTGCATCTGCAATCTATGGGGTTTTAGCTGCTAATGGAGTTGTTGTAATAACAACAAAAGGAGGAAGCTATAACAGAAAACCTAAACTGACCTATGATACTTATTACGGGTCTCAATATGCCAATAATGTTATAAAGATGGCAAATACAGAGCAATATACAAATTTTGCTCTTGAGTCTGGTAGTCAATTTGAAATAGATGCTATTGATGCAGCTATACAAAGATTCGGAAGAAGTAGAGTAAACCCAAATCTTCCTAATGTTAATACTGATTGGTATAAAGAAGCTTTAAGAATTGCCCCAATTCAAAGTCATAGTCTTTCGGTTGATGGAGGTTCAGAGAAGGTGGCATATTCCCTAGGTGGTAATTTCTTTGCACAAGATGGAATCCTTAATATGAAAAATAGTTATGAAAGATTTAATATTAGAGCTAAAATTGATGCCAAAGCAACAAGTTGGCTGAATGTTGGAACTACGATTAATTATACCCGAGGTGAAAAATATGATGATGAAGGTTCCGCTTGGCAGCAGATTTACTATGCTGTTCCTGTAATGCCGGTTTATGACCCTTTATTTACAGATGCAACAGTTAAGCCTTATGCTGATGCTCAGGTATTAGGATATAGAGGTCATGATAATCCGTTTTCATTGATGGATAATGTTGATAAACTGGGAATTCAAAAATCCTTAAACTTTAATGCTTATGCTGAAATCAGTTTACTTCCGAAAGAATTAACATTTAAAACAACTTTATCTTACAATAATAGAGACATTAGTGAACGACTAATGGAGTTGCCATACTATGTTAATAGTTTTGGAAACGGTTTTCAGAGAACATTAGCTCAGTCTTCTATTACCCGAAATAATGCTACTTATGAAGATTATATCTGGGATAATACACTTACTTGGACAAAAACCTTAGGGAATCATGATTTTACATTATTAGCAGGTACTTCTTACGCTGATCAATCATATAAATTTATGAGTATGAAAGGCTTTTTCTTCGATGGTAGTCTATTTTCAAGAGATAATGAAAGTACTTGGTATATAAATAATACATCTCCTGACGGTAGAATTACTTCTGAGGGTGAACCATATCGTTATTATAGAACGTCTTATTTTGGAAGACTTTCTTACAAATTTATGAATCGGTATATTGCTTATGCTACTCTTAGAAATGAAGGGTCTAATAAATTCCCAAATCAAAAAACAATCAATCTTCCAGCTGTTGGTTTGGGATGGGTCGTTTCTGAAGAATCATTTTTGAAAGATGTAAGCTGGATTAACCTTTTGAAGTTACGTGCAGGATGGGGAAGATTGGCTAATGATGCTGTGAAGGCAAATAGAGCTAATACACCATTTGCTGTCAATACAGTATTTGCTGATACTTATGTGTCTGCTTATCAGTTCACAACATATAAAGATGATGTAAGAAGAGAGTTCACAGAAGAAACAAATGTTGGTCTTTCATCCGAATTTTTAGGAAGACGTTTAACCTTGGAAGCAGACTATTTCATAAAAGATACTAAAAATTTAGTAATCCCTGTTCAGCCTACAATTGGAAGCGAAGTAAGTTATAAAAATGTAGGTACTATGAGAAATAAAGGGTTTGAGATATCTGCAGGATGGAGAGATAAGATTGGTGAAGATTGGGGATATAGTATCAATGGTAACTTTAGTCAAATTAAAAACGAGATTACAGATTTAAATGGACAAACATTTATTGCGAGAGGATCAGGAGATTTCCCACAACGGTTGGTGGTTGGTCAGCCAATAGATGTTTTTTATGGATATGATATAATTGGTATCTATCAAAATCAAGCTGAAGTTAATGCAGATCCCACTGCCGTCTATGCTAATTCTCAAGGTGCAGGAACTGTAAAACCAGGATATTTCAAGTATAGAGATTTAAATGGAGATGGAAAAATTGATGATAGTGATAGAATGTACCTTGGCTCACCTGTTCCAACTTATTATTATGGTGGATCCTTGGGTGTGAATTATAAAAACTGGGATCTTTCTGTTGCGTTTTATGGACAGGGAGGCAATAAAATTCTTAATAGAAACAGGGCTGAAGTTATTAGAACAACCGGAAGAAATATTGATGCTGATTTTGCAATTAACCGTTGGCACGGAGAGGGTACTACTAATGAATATGTATCATCCGAAGGTTATAGACAAAGTTGGAATAACCAAAAATTATCCAAATTTTGGTTACAAGACGGAGATTTTTTCAGAGTACAAAATATCCAGTTAGGTTATACTCTAAAAGCAAACGATATTCCGGAAATGAGATTTACACTTACTGCTGACAGACCTTTTATGTGGACTAAAAGTAAGAACTTAATGAATCCTGAAGTTGCTAATGACGGAGTTAACCTGGATGTCTATCCAACACCTTCTGTGGTTTCTGTTGGTTACAGTATCAAATTCTAAAAATTAAAAATTAAACAAAATGAAACAAATAAAATATATAAAAACAGTATTGCTTGCTGGAGTTATTGGTTTATCAAGCTGTGATAGTAAGCTAGATGAACCAATGGAATTGGATGCAGGTAATAGTTATGACTATAGTAGCGCTAGTGGTGCTAAGGGAGCGGTTATGGGGGCTTATGCAACTCTTGTAGGCCAAAAGCTTAATGCTACAGGGACATATGATGAAACAGGGCTGGGATGGGAACAAATTCCGTTGATATCCGTACGGGGTGATGATGTTAACGCTGGAGGTAAAGGTGATCAGGCTCCTTTTACAGATACTGATAACTATTCATATGACCGTAGTTACTGGATGTATAATTCTCTATGGGAAATTTGGTATCAAAGAATTGTACAAGTTACAGCACAGATTGAACAATTGGAAAAGTTCAGAGCTGGCGGTGTTAATTCTCAATTAATAGATCAATATATTGCAGAATGTAAAACTCTTAGGGCTTTTTATACGCTTGAAATATCTAGAGTTTGGGGTAAGGTTATCGTGATGGAAGTTTTAGATCAAAGCCAATTGACTCTTAGATCGAAAGATGATGTGATGTCTTGGATATCTGCTCAAATGGATGAATCTATTCCTAACCTTCCTGATATGAGACCTAATCAGCGTACTGATATTAAAGGTGGTGTAACTAAATATACAGCTTTGGCAATTAAAGCAATGGCTAATCTTGAATTAAAAAATTATCAAGGCGTAGCCGATGCCACTGGCATTATCATTAATTCTGGAAAATTTACACTTTATAGTGATTATTATGAATTATTCAAAACACCAGGTAAATTAGCTGACGAGAATTTATTGGAAATCCAATATTCTGACTTTGGTGTTGGAACTGGTAATAATGTAAAACATCTTTGGGATTTTTATGGGCCAACAAGCTGGACTCCATCTGTAACGGGAGCAGGTGCAGGTTGGGGATTTTATGAGCCAAGCCAGAAATACATTAAGTTTATGCTTAGCAGAAACGAACAAAAGAGACTTACTACAAATGTATTATTTACACCAGATGGAATTTCTAAAATTAAAGAAGATCCAGCATATTCGACACTTCCTTCTTGGGTATCTAATACTACTCCAGATAATGATGTAATAAACAATTCTGCAAGAGCATTATTCTTCAGTGGAAAGCATTATTTACCTTCTAATCAATTGATTCCCAATAGGCTTAGTTATGGTAGTAATAAAAATTATATCATTACGAGATATGCAGAAGTATTGTTGATGTATGCGGAAGCTGTTGCTAGAGGTGCAAGTCCAACTGCGGGAACAGCTGTTAATGCGGTAAATATAGTAAGAAGTAGAGCTGGATTAGGGGATTTAGCTTCTGTTACCGCAGATCAGGTTATGGACGAAAAATATGCTGAATTAGGTATGGAATGGGGAATCCGTTACTTTGACATGGTAAGATTAGGTAATACTGCCGCATTAAGCTATGATGGTAAAACATTTACTATGGACAAGCAATTTTTACCATATCCATTGGCCCAGATAGAAAAAATACAGTCATTAGAGTAATTAAAATAGACATATAAAATGAAAAATATAATAAAATTAACCTTTGCTTCTATAGCTTTATTGGCTTTGTCGACAGCTTGTTCGGAAGGATATATTGATGACATCAGTCAAATTGCTACTGGAGAGGATAAATTGGCTCCAACTGTAGAGATTTTAAGTCCTACGGGAAATATATTTATACCATCAACTGCTTCTGGATCAAATATGAACTTTCAATATAAAGTTTCTGATGATATTGAAATTGGGAATGTAGAATTATTTTTAGATGGAGTTAAACTAGCTAGTTATAATGAATTTATTGATTATAGAAATTTGAATAGTAGTTTTAGCTATAATAATCTTGGTTTGGGAAGCCATACCTTCATGGTTAATGCTAAAGATCTTACTGGCAAAACTGCAACTAAATCATTTACATTTAATATTGATAAATACAATAAACTTCTCGATGCAGAAACTCTTTATATGCCTTTCTCTTCTGGAAATATATTTACGGATCTCATTAGTACTAATAATCCTACAGTTGTAGGATCTCCACTTACATTTTCTGGAGGTCATTCTGGATCTGCGTATCAAGGTGTAAAAGATTCTTATTTGAGTTATCCAATTGATAATTTGTTTGGAGCAAAAGAGCTAAGTATAGCATTTTGGTATAAAGTTGATCCAACGCAAGAGAGAGCAGGTATTGTAGTCGTTGGAGATCCTGATGAAACGAACAATGATGATGGGAGAAAAAAAGGATTCCGTTTGTTTAGAGAAGGGGCAAATAAATCAATAAAATTAAATGTAGGTATCGGATCGAGCGATTCATATAATGTTTTTGATTTGGGATCCGCTACTGGTTGGGTTCATATTACGGTAACTATTTCTGAATCAGAATCTAAAACCTATTTAAATGGTGTGCTTCAAAGTACATCCACTTTATCATCACCAATTAGCTTCAATAATTGTAAGAATGTAGTTATTGGTTCTGGAGGTCCTACATTTGCCTATTGGGATCATTTCTCTGATACTAGTGGCATTGATGAATTTAGATTTTTCAACAAAGCATTAACTCCGACAGAGATTCAAACGATAATGCAATAAAATACTTAACTTAGTATTATAGAAAATTAATAAAAAACACTTTATGGAAACCCATAAAGTGTTTTTCATAAAAAATGAAAAAGATGATTATGAAAGATTTTTTTAAAATAGCCGCCTTGTCCGCAACTATTTTATTATCATATAATTGTTCAAGTTCAAGCGATTGGGATGTTAATGATTCATCAGTCGGAATACCTCAGAATCCTGCGACAGTCTATACAGATTCCCAAATCACAGAAATGGTGAAAAAAGATGCCCTAAAATATTTCTGGGATTTTGCACAGTCTAATTCCAAGCTCGCAAGAGAAAGATATCATACAGATAATCCAAGTGACGATGCTAATACAGTGACAACAGGTGGGTCAGGATTTGGTTTAATGACAATTTTAGTAGGAATCAAGAATGGTTATGTCTCACAAGCTGATGCAGTTTCGAGATTAACAACCGCTCTTGATTTTTTACAAACAGCCAACCGTTTTCATGGAGCATGGCCACATTGGATCAATGGGACAAACGGAAATGTACTTTCTTTCAGTACAATGGATAATGGAGGAGATCTGGTAGAAACAGCATTTCTTGCACAAGGTTTGATCTGTGTAAGAGAGTATTTTAAAAATTCTACTAACGCTTCAGAATTAGCATTGGCACAAAAAGCAGACGACCTCTGGAAAGGAATCGAATGGAAATGGTACACAAAGGGAGAAAATACGCTTTATTGGCATTGGTCTCCAAATTATGATTTCCAAATGAATATGAAACTGCAAGGTTTTGATGAAACTTTAATTACATATATTCTTGCAGCTGCTTCTCCTGATTATTCAATTGAAAAATCGGTTTATCAAAATGGATGGGCAAGAAACGGAGCTATTAAAACGTCTGGTTCTCAGTTCGGGATTCCCTTAGTTGTAAATCACAATGGAGCTACTGGGACGGTCGGACCAATGTTCTGGTCACATTATTCATTCTTAGGATTGGATCCCAGAGGTTTGTCAGACGAATATGTCAATTATGGTGATGCAACAACAAACCATGCGAAAGTGATGTTTCAATATTGTGTAAGCAATCCAAAAGGATGGCAAGGTTATAACTCAAAAAGTTGGGGACTTACAGCAAGTTATTCCAGAAATCAAGATGGAACTACAGGGTATTCTGCACACCAGCCTAATAATGATTTAGGAATTATTTCTCCAACGGCAGCCATTTCTAATATGCCATATACACCTACGGAAAGTATGAATTTCTTGAGATTTCTTTACAATGAAAATTATTCTAAGCATGTTGGTATAGCTGGACCATATGATGCCTATTCTATTCAATACAATTGGGTTACGCCGAGATATTTGGCAATTGACCAAGGAACGATTGCTCCAATGATTGAGAATCATCAATCTCAATTCTTGTGGAAATTATTTATGAATGCTCCGGATGTGAGACAAGGGTTGATTAAACTAGGTTTCCATTCAACAATGTATGGATTTTAATTCATTTTAAAAATTAGATTAAATGAACAAAATAATATCACTATCAATCGTTTCCTTAGCATTACTTACATCTTGCACAAGCAAACAACTGACTGAAAATAAAACTTCTGAAAAACAAAGATTAGAACTGACCGACAACCAGCTAATGGATAAAGTTCAAAGCGATGCACTCAAATATTTCTGGGATTTTGCAGAACCAAACTCATTCTTGGGAAGAGAACGATATCATGAAGACAATATTTATCCGGACAATGACAAACATGTTATTACAACAGGAGGTTCGGGATTTGGATTGATGACCATTCTGGTGGGCGTGGATAGAAAATTCATTCCTCGTCAGGAAGCTGTTAAGAGATTGACGCATATCGCAGATTTTCTGGAAAAAGCAGACCGTTTTCACGGTGCCTGGTCGCATTGGATCAATGGTGAAACGGGAAAAGTTGTTCCATTTGGCAAAAAAGATAACGGCGGAGATTTGGTTGAGACAGCCTTTCTTGCTCAGGGAATGATCTGTGTCCGCGAGTATTTCAAAAATGGAAATGAGGAAGAAAAAGCTTTGGCTGCAAAAATGGACAAGCTTTGGAAGGGCGTAGAATGGAATTGGTACACAAAAGGCGGGCAAAAAGTTCTTTACTGGCATTGGTCACCGACTTACGGCTGGGAAATGAACTTTCCGTTAGAAGGCTATAACGAGTGTCTCATCACTTATGTCATGGCTGCCTCGTCTCCTGATCATTCCATAGATTATGATACTTACAACAAAGGTTGGACCCGCAACGGAACCTATACAACGGACCGCACAAAGTATGGTCTTCCGCTTTATGTAAAACACAATTATGCCGAAGAATATGGTGGACCATTATTTTGGAGTCAGTATTCCTATCTGGGATTGGATCCAAGGCAATTGTCGGACAAATATGTGAAGAATTATTGGGACCTGAACAGAAATCAGGTGTTGATAGACTACAAATATTGCTTAGAAAACCCACTGAAATTCAAAGGTTATTCTGAAAAATATTGGGGACTTACCGCAGGTTATACCAGAAACAAAGATGGTTCTACGGGTTACGCTGCACATCAGCCTATGAAAGAGGATTTGGGCGTTATTGTACCAACTGCAGCACTTAGTTCCATGCCTTATACCCCGAAGGAGTCCATGGCATTCCTCAGATTTTTATACGAAGAAAAACCAAATTTCATAGGACAGGCCGGGCCTTACGATGCTACTTCTATCAATTTCAACGATTGGTTCACACCCCGATATTTGGCAATCGATCAAGGAACCATTGCGCCAATGATAGAGAATTATCGTTCTGGTTTATTATGGAATTTGTTTATGAATGCGCCGGATATAAGAGCCGGTTTGAAAAAAATCGGGTTCAAATCAGAAAAGCATAAGATAGATTAGCAAAAAGTATTATCTTTAGGGCGGAATATTTATTGTCTCATTTTGATTCAATAAATATTTTTAGAGCTTGATCCCGCTTTCCGTTGCAATCTTTTGCTTTTTCATATGTGAAAAAAAAGCAAAAGGATTTCCACTACAATCGGGGCTATGGGATTCAGCATAATTATAAAGCTTAGACATACAAATTAACATTTTGTATCTTTGGTAGCAAAGTATGTGTAACAAAACGAATAATGGTAAAAATGGATTAATGTATTTGCTTTCAATAACAAAACAAATTGATTGTAAGTCTTTTATCTTTATTCTATTTTCTTTTATCTACTTATTATGACCTTAAAACTAAAATATCTTCCTCTTTTACTTTTAGGATTTACAACATTTTCCAACGCTCAGGAGATCAGGTCCGAGTTTAATAAGGAAGTGAAGATTCAGAAAAAACTTTCTTACCTTCTGGATATTCCAGAAAATCCCAAAACAAAACTTCCATTGATCGTTTTTCTTCACGGTTCTGGCGAAAGAGGAAATGATTTGGAAAAAGTAAAACTTAACGGTGTTCTCCAACATAAAGATTTAATCAAAGGACCTGTTGCGATTTTGGCACCTCAATGTCCCGCAAATACTTGGTGGGATACAGATACGGTTTATTTTCTGATCAAAGAGATTTCTGAGAAATATAAAATCGACAAAGACAGGATCTATCTTACAGGACTATCGATGGGAGGCTGGGGAACTTTGAAATTGGCAGGAGAGCATCCGGAAATGTTTGCCGCAGTCGTATCTGTCTGCGCTCCAACAGATCGGGTAATGTGGGCAAATATTCACAATTACAAAGATATGAACCTGAAAATTTTTCACGGCGGAATGGACGATGTTGTTCTTCCGGAAAATGCTTTCAACTTCTATCAAAAATTGCATCCGATCAACCCAAAAGCAGAATTGGTTATTTTCCTAAATGACAATCATAATTCTTGGGATTCTACCTACTCAGACCCTAAGTTATACGAGTGGATGCTAGCATTCAAAAAGAATCAATAAAAATAATATATATAATGAAATCGCCTTTAAGAATTTTGAAAAAAAGATAAAGTATAGATGATAGGCGATTCCATATGACAATTAATAAAAAATAAATACTACATATGAAAAAGTTTGTGATCCTTGCTGCTTTGGCACTTTCGCCCTATTTTTTGGCACAGGAACTTATAACCAGACCGGTTCAGTCTTATCAAACCGAAAAATACCAATCTAAGAAAAAAGCGTTCATCGATAATTTGATCTCAAAAATGACCTTGGATGAAAAGATCGGACAGCTTAATCTTCCCGGTGCAGGCGATTTTACTACAGGCCAGGCCCAAAGTTCTGATATTGGGAAAAAGATTGAGCAGGGCTTGGTTGGCGGATTGTTTAACATCAAAGGTGTTGATAAGATCCGTGATGTGCAGAAAGTGGCAGTAGAAAAAAGCCGATTGAAGATTCCGATGATCTTCGGGATGGATGTGATCCACGGTTACGAGACATCTTTTCCTATTCCATTAGGATTGGCCTCTTCCTGGGATGTGAATTTGATCCAGAGATCAGCCCAGATCGCAGCTCAGGAATCTACGGCAGATGGCATCAACTGGACCTTCTCCCCGATGACAGACATCTCAAGAGATCCAAGATGGGGTAGAGTTTCCGAAGGTTCTGGCGAGGATCCATATCTGGGAAGTGAGATCGCAAAAGCAATGGTTTTTGGTTATCAGGGAAATGACCTTTCGAAAAATAATACGATGTTGGCTTGTCTGAAACACTTTGCGCTCTACGGAGCTCCGGAAGGTGGACGAGATTATAACACGGTTGATATGAGTCATATATCGATGTTCAATAATTATTTTCCACCTTATAAAGCTGCTGTGGAAGCGGGTGTAGGCTCTGTAATGGCTTCTTTTAATGAAGTTGACGGCGTTCCTGCAACTGGAAATAAATGGTTGATGACGGATGTTCTTAGGGATCAATGGAAGTTCAAAGGTTTTGTAGTGACAGATTACACAGGGATCAACGAAATGGTCGATCACGGGATGGGAGATCTGCAACAGGTTTCTGCTTTGGCAATGAACGCAGGAATTGATATGGATATGGTTGGCGAAGGTTTCCTGACAACTTTGAAAAAATCAGTTTCCGAAGGAAAAGTTTCTGAAAAAACTGTGACAGATGCTACAAGAAGGATCCTGGAAGCTAAATATGACCTTGGTCTTTTTGATGATCCTTACAGATATACAGATTCCAAAAGAGCCCAGAAAGAAGTTTTCAGCCCGAAACATTTGGAGGCAGCAAGAACTATTTCTGCAAACTCTATGGTTTTGATGAAAAACGACAAACAAATCCTTCCGCTTAAAAAATCGGGAACTGTTGCTGTAATTGGACCGTTGGCCGATAATTCTGTGAACATGCCCGGGACTTGGAGTGTCGCTGCAAAACATGCGAATTCTATTTCATTATTAAGAGGTCTTAAGGAAACTGTTGGTAAAGACGTTAATTTCCTTTTTGCAAAAGGAAGCAACGTTTATGAATCTGCAGCAATGGAAGAAAAAGCCGCTATGTTTGGAAAAAATACTGACAGAGATAACCGCCCTGCGGACCAGATCAGGAAAGAAGCACTTGAAATCGCAAGCAAAGCTGATGTCATTTTATTAGCAATTGGAGAAAGTGCGGAAATGAGTGGGGAATCCAGTTCCAGAACTGATATCGGAATTCCGGAAACTCAGAAAGAATTGTTGAGGGAACTTAAGAAAACCGGGAAACCGATTGTATTAGTTCTATTCACGGGTCGTCCATTGGTTTTAACGGAAGAATCTGAACTGGCAGACAGCATCCTGAATGTCTGGTTTCCGGGAAGTATGGCCGGATATGCTATTTCCGATGTTCTTTACGGAAAGGTAAATCCTTCAGCAAAGTTGCCAATGACTTTCCCAAGAAGTGTAGGCCAGGTTCCAATATACTATAATGCTAAAAATACAGGTCGCCCATTAAGCACGGAAAATACAGAAAAATGTACTTTTGAGAAATTCCGTTCCAATTACTTGGATGAATGTAACACGCCGCTTTATCCGTTCGGATATGGGTTGAGCTATACTAATTTCAATTATTCTGATGTTTCTGTTTCAAATACAAAACCGGCAGGAGATACTTCGATTGAAGCTACGGTTACGCTTACTAATAATGGAAAATATGATGGAGCAGAAGTAGTTCAGCTTTATATCAGAGACCTTGTTGGAAGCATTACAAGACCAGTTAAGGAATTGAAAGGTTTCCAAAAAGTTTATCTGAAAGCGGGAGAAAGTAAAAAAGTGACTTTCAAGATTTCTCCTGAAGATTTGAAATTTTATAACAGTCAATTGAAATTCGATTGGGAAGCAGGAGATTTCGATATCATGATCGGAACCAACTCTCACGATGTGAAAACGACCAGGATCACTTGGACAAAATAAAATTTGTTTCAATTAATTAATAATAAAAAAGCCTTTCGGAATTTACTTCTGAAAGGCTTTTATTATAAGATGCCTCGATATTCTCAGTATGATAGGCAAAGGCTTGTTGGTCTGAGCAGCTCTCGAAAATTCAAAAAGTGTCAGTCAGAGGTTCTCGAAGACTTTTAATATTCCTATTCCTTAATAATTTTTTGACTCATTATTTTAACATCATCTTTTTTCAGTACCAAGATATAATTTCCAGATTTCAAAGTAGAAACATCAATACTTTTATCATTCTCAGCAACATTGGTATTTAGGATTTCTCTTCCCGATAGATCCAAAACTTCTGCTGTCAGATTTTTATCATTGATGTTTTTAATAAAAATGAAATCTTTTGCCGGAATTGGAGAAACTTGAATTGGATTTTTGTCAGCATCAGAGACTGCCAAAATATTTGATTTCACTTTAAATATTTTTCCATTTGAGGCCGCAATATAAAGCTGTTTCTGATTGTCTTCGCCAAACGTTGTAAAATTGTTTCCGGAAAAAGCTGATGTCCACGTAATGGTTGTGTTGTCAAGAATCCCGATTTGAGTTGAACAGTAATCTGCAAAAATGTATTTCCCTACCAGGTCAGGATAAAGATTGCCTCTGTAAACATAACCGCCGGTAATGGAGCATTTTCCGCCGGAATGGTCATAGTCTACAACAGGAAAGGTCATTGTTGAAGCATTGGCACAACCGGCGGTGTTGTATGCATTATTTCCTTCATAGCATCGCCATCCGTAGTTGATTCCCGCTGAAGTTGTGGGAACTCTGTTTATTTCTTCAATCAAATTCTGGCCAACATCAGCAATCCAAATATTATTGGTTGTTTTGTCAAAAGAATATTTCCAGCCATTCCTTAATCCGTAAGACCAAATTTCATCAGCTCCGTCTGTTCCAACGAAAGGATTGTCAGGAGGAATATTGTAAGCATTTTCGGAATTAACATCAATTCTCAAAAGTTTTCCTAAAAGCGAGTTTTTGTTTTGTCCGTTGTTATTAGGGTCGCCGCCGCTTCCTCCATCTCCTGTTGAGATCCAAAGATAACCATCCGCTCCGAAATGAATGCTCCCTCCATTATGATTGGTAAAAGGTTTCTCAATAGATAGCATGACTTTTTCTGTCGTTGGATCTGCCGTATTTGGATCAGCAGAATTGGCAGTGAATCTGGAAACGGTTATAGTTCTACCGGCTCTGTTGTAATAAACATAAAAATAACGGTTGGTTGCAAATTGCGGATGAAAAGCCAAGCCTAGTAACCCCATTTCCCCACTGAAGTTGACCCTGTCCGTAATGTTCAGAAAATTATTGGTTTCAAAAGTTCCATCGGTATTCAGTATTCTGATAGTTCCGGACTGCTGAACTACAAAAAGTCTGTTGTCGTTTGTGGGAGAAGCAATTATTTCAACAGGATTTGAAGCTGTTGCAAACTCTTCTAATATGATTTGCTGTGCAGATAGTCCCGAAGCCAAAGCAAACGAGAGAATGAATAGTAATTTTTTCATAACTTATTATTTTATAGATTTTTAATAAAGTTACCAAATTTAATGCCTGAGCAGATGGTAAATTATTTAATTCTTAATAAACCGAAATTTTATCTCATTTTTTTGCTGAATAATCACATTTGGATTCAATATAAAAAGTATAATGCAGATTTCTCATTTTCAAATTCTTATTTCCATGATAAATCATTATATTTGCCGACTTAATTTATATATATCGTAAGAAAATGCAAGGAAAAGGACTCGTTACATTAGTTGCCATCGTTCTTGGATTGATTTGCCTTAATGAGCTTCTGCCTTCTTTCTATGCCAATAAAATAGAAAAAGAAGCAAAAGCAATTGCAGGAGAAAATCCAGTGAAATATCAAGCTGAGATTGCAAGACTTTCTAAAGACACGCTTAATCTAGGTTTTACAAAACTGGATTATGCGTCTGCAAAACAGAAAGAAATGAAACTCGGATTGGATCTTAAAGGTGGTATCAACGTATTATTGGAGATCAATCAGAGAGATCTGGTAAATGATCTTAGTAATTACTCTACAAATGCTACTTTAATAGAAGCGCTTAACAGAACAGACAAAGCACAGAAAAACTCAAGTAAACAATACATCGAGGATTTCTTCACGCAGTTCGATGCTGTTAATCAGGAAAAAGGAACGAACCTGAAACTTGCAGATCCTGAGATCTTCGGGAATACGAATCTTTCCGAGATCAAATTCAACACGCCGGATGATCAGGTTAAAAATATTGTAAGAAAGAAAATCGATGCATCTGTAGGTACGGCATATGAAGTTCTTAGAACACGTATCGACAAAATGGGTGTCACGCAACCAAACGTTCAGAGAGTTCCCGGAACTGGAAGAATATTAGTGGAAATGCCTGGTATCAAAGATATCGACAGAGTTAAAAAGATGTTGGCAACTTCCGCCAAGCTTCAGTTTTGGGAAGTTCAGCTAGCACAAGAGGTTGTACCATATTTTTCTCAACTAGACCAGTTGGTCAAGGCTAAGGGAGATTCTATAGGCGTTCCAAAAACAACGAATTTAATGAACTTGATTCAATTGAATTCTACGCCTGGAAATGCTGTTGCTAATGTTAAATTATCGGATACAGCTGTCGTAAATAAATTACTTAATAGTGATGCTGCTATCAAAGCAAGACCTGTTAATTTGAAATATACCCAGTTCATGTGGGGTTACAAGCCTGAGAATAATACTTCTAACAGTCTTGTATTGTACGCTATCCGTGGAAATATCACTCAGAAAGCACCAGTGGACGGTGCTGTAGAATCTGCAAATATCAATTATGACCAATTGGGTCGTATCGTTGTAGATATGCAGATGGATTCTCAGGGTGCTCGTGATTGGAAGGCAATGACAGAGAAAAACAAAGGTAAAGTGGTGGCTGTAACTTTAGATAATAGAGTTTATACAGCGCCTTCTGTAAATGATGTGATTCCTAACGGTAGAACTCAGATCTCCGGAAACTTTACCCAAGAAGAAGCTAAAGACCTTGTAGATGTTCTTGGAGCCGGTAAATTGCCGGCAGGTGCCAAAATTGTACAAGCAGATGTTGTAGGCCCATCTCTTGGAGCTGAGTCTATCAACGATGGTATTATGTCATTCCTTATTGCATTTGCTATTATCATTGTTTACATCATTTTCTATTATGGTGGAGCAGGAGTCTATGCAGTTATTGCAATGACTATCAACTTATTCTACATCTTCGGAATCATGGATTCTATAGATGCAACATTGACGCTTCCTGGTATTGCAGGTATTGTATTGTCAATGGCATTGGCAGTGGATGCAAATGTTATCATCTACGAAAGAACGAAAGAAGAATTGTTCCTTGGAAAAGGAATTATGGAAGCTTATAAAGATGGTTTCAAGCACGCGATCTCTGCGATCATCGATGGTCATGCAACTACTTTCATCACAGCATTGATCCTTTATGTCTTCGGAACTGGACCTATCAAAGGTTTTGCAGTAACGTTGATGATCGGATTGGTAATGACATTATTTACTTCGGTATTGTTATCGAGAGTGATGATCTTCAGCAGACTTGAAAAAGGGAAATCTCTTTCTGTCTGGACGGCACCAACTAAAAATCTTTTCAGAAATACTTGGCTTGATTTCATTGGAAAAAGAAAATGGTCATACATTATATCAGGTATATTAATGGTGATCGCAATTGCATCTATCGCAATCAACGGATTCAAATATGGTATTGATTTTACAGGTGGACGTAACTATGTGGTGAGATTTGAAAAACCTGTAGATGCTGAAAAAATTGAGAGCAGTATTGGTAAATTGATGGTAACCGCAGATGGTCAAAACAACATTGTAGAAGCTAAAACTTTTGGTAACTCTTCTCAGTTGAAGATCACAACAGATTATTTGATTGATGACGAGTCTCTGCAAGCCGATCAGACTGTGGAGCAAAAAATTTACGAAGGACTTAGATCTGAATTACCAGCCGGTATGACTTTGGCAGAATTCAAGTCTGCAGATAAAGGGCATGCAGGGATTGTTTCCTCTACGAAAGTAGGACCTACAGTTGCAGATGATATCAAGACCCACGGGATGTTGGCTGTAGCTGCATCATTGATTGGTATCTTTATCTATATCCTGGTAAGATTTGACAAGTGGCAGTTCTCGCTTGGAGCGGTTGCAGGTCTATTCCATGATACTGTGGTTATCCTTGGGGTTTACTCATTATTCTACAAAGTAATGCCTTTCAATATGGAGATCAATCAGGATTTCATTGCGGCGATTCTTACAGTGATTGGATATTCCATCAATGATACGGTGATTATCTTTGATAGAATTAGAGAATACCTGCGTGAGAAGAAGGCATTGACTTTAGCGGGATTATTCGATGATTCAATATCCAGTACGATCGGTAGAACGTTCAACACGTCTTTCACTACGATTTTGGTGATCCTTGCGATCTTCATCTTCGGTGGGGATAACTTGAGAGGATTTATGTTCTGTTTATTGATTGGTATTGGATTCGGTACTTATTCATCTATTTTCATTGCATCTGCTACGGCTTATGACTTCCTGAAGGGAAAGAAAAAGGAAGATAAGGTGACAGGGAAATCTTCGATCAGCAATGCTGAAATAGTGAAATAATTTTCTTAAAATATATAATCAAAAGCTCTCAAGAAATTGGGAGCTTTTTGTTTATGGTTTTAGTTTTAAGAATGGTTACAGTAAAGTTCAAAGCTAAGTGTATTGGATATTACAGGCTGTAATGTGTCGTCATAGGCATAGCTGGCCAGGTCTACTTCTGTGCGACCAATGAAATGAAAAAATTCTTATCTTCGCAACCGTTATGAAAACAAATCAAAAATCTGCTGCTATTGGTTTTATATTTATCACATTATTGATAGATATTACGGGCTGGGGCATCATCATCCCTGTGGTTCCGAAACTGATAGAGGAACTGATCCATGCAGATGTCAGCGAGGCCGCAAAATATGGTGGCTGGCTTAGTTTTGCTTATGCTTTTATTCAATTTGTTTTTTCCCCAATGGTTGGAAACCTCAGTGATAAATATGGGCGAAGACCAATTATTCTATTATCACTTTTTGGATTCTCTGTAGATTATATTTTCCTGGCTTTATCACCCAATATCTGGTGGCTGTTTATAGGTAGGATCATCGCAGGAATTACCGGAGCCAGTGTTACAACAGCAAGCGCATATATCGCAGATATCTCGACAGATAAGGACCGGGCAAAGAATTTTGGATTGATAGGTGCTGCTTTCGGATTAGGTTTTATTATCGGGCCTGTTTTGGGAGGTGTTCTGGGGCATTATGGTTCCAGAGTTCCGTTTTATGCAGCGGCGGTTTTGTGTATGGTTAATTTCATTTACGGATATTTCATCTTGCCCGAAAGTCTGGATAAAGACAACCGTAGGGAATTTGATTGGAAACGTGCCAACCCAATTGGTTCTTTAAAATTACTGAGAAAGCATCCTGAGATTTCGGGATTGGTTATTTCCCTGATCTTGATCTATATCGGCGGGCACGCCGTACAAAGTAACTGGAGTTTCTATACGATGTACAGATTCAATTGGGATGAGAGAATGGTTGGTATTTCTCTTGGTGTTGTAGGCTTGATGGTTGGACTGGTTCAGGGATTACTGATCAGGTGGATCAACCCGAAAATAGGTGATAAAAAAAGTATTTTCTATGGATTGCTGTTGTACTCATTTGGGATGTTGCTATATGCTTTCGCAACGGAAGGCTGGATGATGCTGGTATTTACCATTCCGTATTGCTTAGGGGGTATTTGCGGGCCTGCTTTACAATCGATCATTACTAAAAATATTCCGTCCAATGAGCAAGGGGAATTACAGGGGGCATTAACGAGTTTGATGAGTGCCACTTCTATCATTGGGCCACCATTGATGACGAATTTGTTTTACTATTTTACGCACAAAGAAGCGCCATTCCAGTTTCCGGGAGCGCCATTTTTCTTGGCATTCTTGCTGTTTATGGCGAGTATCTATTTTGTTTATATCAATTTTAAAGGGAAGAAATAAAATAGATAATTTTTCTTTTTATGATAAAATTATGATAACTAAATGTCTGCTAGGTTTATAATCTTTCTTAATTTTGTCAAATGGAATTGAGTATTGGAGAAATGCTGATGATTGCTCTGGCGATCGTTGTTTTGTTCGGCCCCGATAAATTACCCGAGATTGCAAGAGGTCTTGGAGAAGGTGTTCGTAAGATGCGCGGCGCGGTAGATGATATCAAAACCGAAATCATGAAGGAGGCGGATAACCCTGTTTCCGAGATCAAAAAAGAGATTGAAAAAGTGAAACAATCTGCACAGGAATTCAATCCTTTGGCAGAGAAGAAAAATGATTCTTTTCTAAAACAAGAAACACCTAAAATAGACCTGTCAGAGGACGATTCCCACGAAGGTCCCGTAAGCCGATAATCTATGAATGAAGTAATTTCCCTGGATCAACAACTTCTATTATTTCTCAATGGTTTGGGAAGTTCCACGTTCGACCCGTTTTGGCTTTTGGTTACGGGAAAATGGTTTTGGATACCGTTTTATGTGATTTTACTTTATCTTGTTTATAAAGCTGTTCCTACTAAAAAACTAATTTTTGTCCTCATTTTCATCGCCATCGGAATCACAATCTCTGACCAATTGGCAAGTGTTTTCAAACATGGTGTGGAAAGATTGAGACCTTGCCATGAGCCATTACTAATGGGAAAAATGCGATTGGTGATCTGTGGCGGAAAATATGGTTTCTATTCTGCACACGCTTCCAGCTCTTTTTTCCTGGTTAGTTTTCTTACGATATTGATTGGGAAAAACTACAGATACCTGCCGTACATCTTAGTTGTCTGGGCATTTATAGTGTCTTATAGCAGGATTTATATTGGCGTTCATTATCCGGGGGATATTGCTTTTGGTGCAGGAGTTGGCTTTCTTTTAGGTGGCGTTTTAGCGAATCTTACGAAGAAAGTTGTTAATAGAAATTAGAAATTAGAAATTAGAAATTAATTTTGCTAACATCCAACATCTGACATCTAATCATTATGATAAGGCTTTCCTTGCAAAATTGTAGCTGCTCTGTAGATCTGCTCCACAAAAAATAACCGGATCATCTGATGTGTAAAAGTCATTTTTGACAAAGACATTTTTTCGTTGGCGCGTTGATAGATCTCATCAGAAAAACCATAAGCACCACCAATCAAAATATTAATTTTTTTCACGGAACTTCCCATCCAGAAATCGATTTTCTCAGAGAATTCCCGGCTTGTGAATTGCTTCCCTCTTTCGTCCAAAAGAATTACCAGGTCAGAAGAATCGATCTGGTTGTGAAATAATTTTGCTTCCTCTTTTTTCAGTTGGTCAGAACTTAGATTTTTGGCATTTTTAACATCCGGGATCTCTATCAGTTCAAAGTTCCAGTGTTTGGGGATTCTGGGCAGATAATATTTGATAAGGGAAACAATTTCTTTATCATCTGTTTTGCCGATACAGATCAAATTAATACGCATTTACTATATTTGTGAGGCAAAGATAAATGAATGGCAAAAAAAATACAGCGTTTTTTCCTCAAAATCAAAAACTTTTTCGACGGGATCCATATACCAGTTTTGGGAATTTCTCTCTGGAAGATGTTCACGATATATTCTGATGCTATTTTCAAAAATCCTTTGGGAAGGCAGGCTGCCAGTATTTCGTGGAGTTTTTTTCTTAGTCTTTTTCCGATGATTCTTTTCTTGTTGTCGGTTTTACCTTATATGCCTCACTACGATAAGCTTCAGTTTTATATCTTTGAAGTTCTGATGCCTCGTATTTTTCCGTCTCATATGCAAAGTGATGTCACGGGTTATATACAAACTAATCTTCTTCCAAATATGAAGTCGATAAGTACTTTAACGATCTTGCTATCTTTTGTGTTTGCAACTAACGGTTGTTTTACATTCATCAATGGATTTAACCGGAATACGGAACTTAAAAGGGGTTTCGTAAAAGAATACGCTTTGGCGATGTTGGTTACAATTTGCTTTCTGACATTGGTTTTTCTTTCGATTTTCGGAATTTATTACAGTGAAGTTGTTCTCAAACTTTTCACACCGACTTATGACATTGGCTGGTTTACGAAGAATCTCACAAAAATCATTGGATTTATTTCTTTTCCGTTGTTCTATCTTATTTTGTTGACACTTTTCTATTGGGTTGGCTGTCTAAAAATCACAAGACTTAGAGAAGCTTTCCCAGGAGCGGTTTTGACAACAGTTCTATTTGTTACATTGACTTACTTCTTTGCCATTTATGTGGCGAACATTGCAAGATATAACGTTCTTTATGGTTCCATTGGTTCCATTATTTTGGTAATGGTTTGGATCAATGTCAATGTTTTTCTTGTACTGATGGGAAATGAACTTAATCTTGCCATTAAAAAAGTAAAGCTGGAAAAGTTGGTACGAGATGAGATGATAACAATTAATTAGTTTTTGTTAAGGTGTTTTATCCCAATAGCATTTATTAAAATCATTATATTTACAATACTAAAAACAAAACACTAAAATATAAAAATATGGCAAAAGGTCAAGATGCTAAAAAAGCAGTGAAAAAAGAACCACTGAAAACAGCAAAAGAAAAGAAAGAAGCTAAAAGGGAAAAGAAAAATGCTTCCAAAAGAGATTGATATTTAAAAACCTTTCAATTAATATTGGAAGGTTTTTTATTGAAATTTAAAATTACAAAGCCTATAATTCCGGATAAAATTGAAGCGGTCAAAATACTGATTGGCAATTTTCTTATTCTCAATTTGATGGAATTGCCTCTCTAGTGTGAAAAAAATGTTGAAGGTATTTTGATAATTTGCATTATGTTCGCTTCACTTTAGAAACACCCTTTATTGCTTTTAGCTGTTTGAAAGTTTCTTCCAATTGGCTTTTATTTTTAACCTCGAGAGCGATACTTCCTGTAAAAATACCATCATTTGAAGCAATGCTCATACTCTTCATATCCATATTCATAGAACCGCTGATAACTGCCGTGATGTCGTTGATCATTCCCATTCTGTCCAGACCTTCGATCTCGATTTTGATCCTGTTTTTAAAGCTCTCCGCATTGACCCATTTTGCCTGCAAAACCCTGTAGTCATAATTAGCTCTTAGGTTGATCGCATTTGGGCAGCTTTCGCTATGGACTTTGATCCCATCAGAAATGGTAATGAATCCGAAAATTTTATCGCCAGGAATCACTGTACAGCATTTAGCAAAAGAATAATTCAGTTTCTCCTCATCTTTTCCGAATACGATCATATCCAGATTAGAGTCGACCTTTTCAACATATTCTTCCTTGGAGGATGATTTTCTGAAACGATTGAATATATTGCTGAGGATACTCTTTTTGTCAGAATATCGTTTAATATCACCAATGTCGAAAGTACCATTTTGAAAACCAAGGAAAAGATCCTGAGAGGTTTTTAAATTCAAGAATTTTTGTAATCCGTTGATCTCTTCGTCGGAGAAATTCAGTTTTGCATGACGCATTTTTCTTTGGAGAATCTCTTTCCCTTCCGCGGTATTCTGGTTTTTTTCGGAATTAAGGATGTTCTTGATCTTTGACTTGGCTTTGGAAGTCACCACAAAATCCAGCCAGTCAGCTTTCGGTTTTTGATTCTGAGAGGAAAGAATGTCTATCTGGTCCCCATTCTGAAGAACATAACTTATCGGAACCAATTTCCCGTTGATCTTTGCTCCCAGGCATTTTGTTCCCAGGTCTGAGTGTACAGAAAAGGCAAAATCCAAAGCCGTAGCTCCGGTCGGAAGAATTTTGATTTCTCCTTTTGGAGTAAAAACAAAAACCTCTTTGGAATAAAGATTTAATTTAATATTGTCAAGAAGCTCGGATGTGGAAAGGTTTTGTTGTTGCTCGAGAACGTCCCTGATCTCGGAAACCCAGTTTTCGAATCTCTGGTCATCCGTGTTTTTCCTGTAGCCTTCTTTGTATTTGTAATGGGCCGCAACTCCTTTTTCTGCAATCTCGTTCATCCTTTCAGAGCGGATCTGCACTTCTATCCATTTTTTATCAGGTCCCATTACGGTCAAATGGAGACTTTCATAACCAGTTGACCTTGGCTGGGAGATCCAGTCACGCATTCGGGAAGGATTACTTTGATAAAGATCTGTTACGATGGAGTAGATCTTCCAGGCTAAGAATTTTTCGTTTCTAGGGTCGGACTTATAGATGATCCTGATCGCATAGTTGTCGTAGACTTCTTCAAAGGTCACGTTCTGCTTCTGCATTTTTCTATAAATCGAACTGATGGCTTTTGCGCGTCCTTTGATCGTAAAGTTGAGATTTTCTTCTTTCAGCTGTTCGGAAACTTCTTTTGTGAACTCCTCCACATATTTTTCACGGACTTCCTTTGCTGTTTCTAATTTGCTTAGGATCTCATTGTAGACCTCAGGATTGTTATATTTTAATGATAGGTCCTCTAGTTCTGATTTGATAGAGTAAAGTCCAAATCTATGAGCTAACGGCGCATAGATATACGCAGTTTCTGCAGCGATCTTTTTCTGCTTTACGGGATGCATGCTTTCCAGGGTTCTCATATTGTGCAGCCGGTCTGCTATTTTGATGAGAATTACCCGGAAGTCTTCGGACAGCGTAAGTAAAAGTTTTCTGTAATTTTCAGACTGGACAGAGATGTTCTGCTGGTTCATTACAGAGATTTTCGTCAATCCGCTGACGATATCAGCAATCGTTTTTCCGAATATCTTATTGAGGTCTTCGTAGGTATATTCGGAATCCTCGATGACATCATGGAGTAAGGCACAGGCGATACTCGTTGCACCCAGGCCAACTTCATTTGCCACAATTTTAGCGACTTCTATCGGATGATAGATGTACGGTTCGCCGGTTTTTCTACGCTGGTCTTTGTGAGCGTCCAAAGCAATATCAAAGGCTTTTCTGATAAGCTTGTTCTGTTCCTCGTCCAGAGTACGGTATGTATTGGTAATGAGGTCTTTATATCGGGCAAGGATTTCCTTGTTTTCTTTCTCTAGGTCGTAAATCATCTATTTCGTGCAAATGAGTAACGAATATACTAAAAATTACAAAAAAAGTCAAGGGGAATATTGTAGTTAAAGGATTCTGTTATGAATTTCTAATTAAAATATAGAAATTGATTTTATTTAATTTAAATGTCTTTTGAAATGGGGTGTTGATAATTTATTTTGAATAAAAAATATAATAACCCCTATTAATTTTATATATTAGTGTTTTAAAAACATAAAATATAGCTATGAATGATGATTTTTTGAGTGGTTATCCAAAAATAGATGATATTTATGATGAGATGATGTCCAATAATGCGGTGAGAGATCATTATCAGGATTTTGTGACTGGTTTTTCCAAGTTTGATGTTTCTGAAATGGATCAGAAAAATGACCTTGCAAAGAAACTCTTTATGACACAAGGCATCACTTTCACGGTTTATAATGACGGTGAAGGCATCGAAAAAATTTTCCCTTTTGATGTGGTTCCAAGGATTATTCAGTCTTCGGAATGGGAGTTTATACAGAAAGGAATAAAACAAAGACTAAAGGCGCTCAATATTTTTCTAAAAGATGTCTATCATCAGCAATTCATTATAAAAGATGAAGTTTTGCCTTCGTCTTTGGTTTATACGTGTCCCAATTATCTTCGCGAAATGATAAACGTAGATGTGCCTTTTGATATTTATACACACATTAGCGGAATCGACCTTGTCCGAGATCATGACGGGAGCTATTATGTTTTGGAAGATAATCTCAGAACGCCTTCCGGAGTGAGTTATATGTTGGAAAACAGGAAAATGAGTTACCGGCTTTTTCCTAATATTTTGCCTAATATAAAGGTTAAACAAGTTAATATCTATCCTGATCTTTTAATAAAAAATCTATTGTCATTCGGTCGCCAGATCAGTGCAAAACCTAATGTGGTTTTACTGACGCCGGGCATTTTCAATTCCGCTTATTTTGAGCATACAACTTTGGCCAGATTGATGGGGATCGAATTGGTGGAAGGTCGTGATCTGGTGGTTCAAAATCATCAGGTTTATATGAAAACGACGAAAGGACTCAAAAAAGTAGATGTCATTTACAGAAGAGTGGATGATGAGTTCATCGATCCGCTGGTTTTTCGTCAGGACAGTGTTTTGGGTGTTCCGGGACTATATCATGCTTACAGAAAAGGAAGTGTCATTATCGTCAATGCAATGGGGAACGGTGTTGCAGATGATAAGGCTATCTATTCATACGTTCCGGATATGATCCGGTATTATCTGGGAGAAGAACCGATTCTGAAAAGTGTTCCGACTTACCGGATGGAAAACCTTGACGAACGGAAATACACCATCGAAAATATGCATAAAATGGTGGTCAAAAAAACCAATGAAAGTGGTGGTTACGGAATGCTGATCGGTGACAAGGCAACCGATGAAGAAATTGCTGAATTCACGAAGCAGATCAACCTGAATCCTAGAAGTTACATCGCTCAACCAATCATAAAACTTTCTACTGCACCTTGTTATATCAACGGCGTTTTGCAACCAAGAAGGGTAGATCTGAGACCTTTCGCTTTATACGGTCCGGATGGAATTGATATTGTTCCTGGCGGGCTGACGAGAGTAGCGCTGAAAGAAGGTTCAATTGTCGTAAATTCCTCTCAAGGTGGCGGTTCCAAAGATACATGGGTTGTAGATTAATTCAACTTTCATCATTAACAATTAATCAATTAAAAAATAAATGCTAAGTAGAGTTGCAGAAAATATATTTTGGATGAGCCGTTATATGGAGCGAACAAATTTTCAGCTCAAAGTTTTTCATACGAGATATATTGCTTATCAGGATGGCGCTTCTGTGGAAAGTTGGGAAAATTTTTGCGAAGAAAATCAAATCGAGATCGATAATGATGATTACAGTTTTGGAAATCTGATTTCCAAGGCGCTTTTTGATATCAATAATGATCTGTCCATTGCCAGTAATATCTTCCGGGCGAGAGAAAATGCCAGAAGTGCACAAGACCACATCAATAAAGATGTCTGGCAATGTCTCAACGATTTTCATCATCAGATGAAGGACCATTTCCTGTTCAGCCAATCCAGATATGGTGACCCGATCAGTGTTTTTGATGTTTTGGTGAAGCAATCGATGGTTTATTATGGTGTTATCGACAATTATGTGGCGAGAGATGAAGGTTACTGTTTTCTGGAGCTTGGAAAATATATTGAAAGAGTTCTGAATTGTATCAATCTGATCCGAAAACAATGGATTCTCTACGGCGAAGACCTTTTGGATAACGATTACTCCAACTGGCGGTATTTTCTGAGTTCGGTAAGTGGTTATGATTTTTATCTTCGGCATAATCTCGGAACGATGGAAAAGGAAAGGATTTTTTATCAAATGATCTACGAACCGCTTTTTCCCAATTCGATCACTTATTCTCTGAATGAATTAGACAAATTTGCAAAACAGCTCAATTCCGGAGAACAGGGCGAAAGTGATGAAACAGTCGGTTTTTTCATCGGGAAATGTATTGCGAATGTCCAGTTTACAAGACATCCCAGAACACGCGAGGAAAAGATGCTTTTTCTTGCCAGAATAGAAAGTGATATTTACGAAATTTCAAATATTTTTAACCACCAGTTTTTTGGTTTGGTTGTTTAACAGAAGCAAAATAGCATTATTAATTTTATGCCAGTTTTCAATATTTTACACATTACGAGATACGAGTATTCTTCTGCGGTTACAGACAGTGCTAACCAGATTATTTTGTCGCCAATGACCAATGATTTCCAAGAAGTTATCGAACAGAAAATATCTCTGTTTCCGAATTCCAATATCGATTATTATTATGATTATTTTACCAACAGAATTGGCGTTTTCACAATTGTGGAACCGCATCATTTTTTGGAGATCAAAGTCGAATTGGTTGTAGAAACGTTTCCAATAGAATTGCCGGTCATCAATCTGAATGTCGAAGAGCAATGGCAGATTGTAAAAGAACAGGCAAATCAGTTTCCTTACATCGATTTTGTAAGACAGGAAAATATTAAAAATAAGGCAGAGATTCTGTCCACTATAAGATCTGTAGCAACTTCAGATTTGTCTGTGATGGAAACGACAACGGCTTTGTCAACTTACATTTATGAAAATTTTACATACCGACAAGGAATCACGGATTTTGAAACGGAGATAGATGAGATTTGGGAACTGAAAGCCGGTGTTTGTCAGGATTTTGCACATTTGCTTTTGGGAATGCTGAGAATGTTGGGTGTGCCTTCGAGATACGTCAGCGGATATATCAGTCCGAGCAATCAGGAATTGAGAGGTGAAGGTGCAACGCACGCCTGGGTAGAAGTTTTTATTCCGGGTTACGGCTGGCTTGGAAACGACCCGACGAATAATTGCTGGGTAAGCGACCGGCATATCAAGATTGCGGTGGGAAGAGATTTCAAAGATTGTACTCCCGTGAAAGGGACATATAAAGGAACATCCAGCCACAAATTGGGCGTTTCTGTAATTATTACGACCGATAAGACCAAAAATCTAACTGATGTTCCTAAAGTTCCAATGTACATCAGAGAAAATAATCCATCGATTGAAGAGATTTTACCTCAAAGTAATTCTTACCGAATGTTTTTGGAAATGCAACAGCAACAACAGCAGCAACAATAGTTTGTATATTTGGAATCGAATTTTCTGTATGGATTTTTTGAAGAAATTATATAAAATATTGATTCCGTTTTACACTTTGTTTTTACTTTATCTGATGTTTTTCGGATTTGGGAGAAGCCAGTATGATATTAACATTGTAAGGTTGATTCCGATGTTTTCAACTGTGGGTTTCATAAAAGAAACCATTCTTTGGAAGACGATCGTCGTTAATATTTTCGGTAATATATTGATGTTTGTACCATTTGGATTTTTAGGAATTGTCTTTCCGAAACTCAACAACTTTTGGCTTCTGATTCTGGACTTTCTTTTCGCAATTATTTTGATAGAAAGTCTTCAGTATTTCACAAGACTGGGTGTTTTTGATATTGACGATGTTATTCTGAATACTGCTGGCGTTGCGATTGGTTTTTGTATTTATCAGTTGTTTGACAAAAAGTTTCATTCTCGCAGATTTTTTTGATTTAACTGATTTTCAAATTAAATCTGCTCTATCTGCAAAATCAGCGAGATGAATTATATTAAAATTATAAGTAATCTTTATTGATAAGGATTCTTAGTATGAACTTCCATCCATCTTGCAGGCTCCTTGATGTTATTCCATCCAAATTTTTTATAAAGCTCGTGAGCATCAGCCGTTAGCAAAATCCATCTTCTCAAACCCTGTAATTCAGGATGATTCATAATGTTTTCCATTAATGATTTTGATAAACCAAGGCCACGAAATTCATCTAAAATAAACACATCTCCCAAATAAGCAATCGTCGTAAAATCTGTGATCACTTTTGCAAATCCAACTTGCTTATCCTGATAAAATACGCCAAAACAAAAAGAATTAGCAACCGATTTTTCAACAATTTCTCTAGGAACGCCTTTTGCCCAATAAGATTCTTCCGACAAATAACGATGAATGGTTTCTATGTCCATTTTGGATTTATCAGTAGAAATATAGAAGTCGTTTTTGTTGTACATTTTCCTACGAATTATTTAAAGCTTTCATTTCAAAATAACAATTTTCGCAAACCATTTTTATGTTTACAAATTTTTCAGATTCTTCATTCCAACCATTGTATTTAATTCTTATTTTTTCACATTCATCACACCAAGCCTCAAAATGTTCTTCGTCTTCCAAATCCATATCTGGAGTAGCTTCAAAAGATTCTACAAATCCTCTTTTTGTTTCAGAATCCAAATGTTGGCAAACAAAAGCAGGTCTTCTATAACCGTGATTCCCACATTCTAGTTTTTTCTGTTTCAATTTTTTTACTTCTGAATTTCCGTCTGCGTAAACTTGTTCAGTAATTAAAACGTAATATTCTAAGTTTTCAAGGTTGATTTTGTAAGTCCCAATTCCGTTTAAAATTTCAAAAGCAATGGCAAGGAATTCCCATCCGTCATATTCATCACTTGGAAATGTTCCATTTGTTAGCTTTTCATAATTATTTTCTTCTCCGAATTTTTTAATTTTTAAAGTTTCAACTTTATTTTTCTCGGACAAATAATTATTGAACCAGCTCCACATCCAAGTTTTTGATGTCAATGAAAATGTTCCGATTGGAATGTATTTGAAAAAGACTTCATCATTATCATCATTGTAAAGTCTTAATATTTCTACATCTGCGTCATAAAACCAATGGGCAAAATCATCAATTTTAAATTCTGCCTTAAAATCATTTTGAATTGGAATTAATTTGTTTAATTCAGATTCTGAAAATTCCTTGTATTCTGTCATTTTCAAAGATTATGAATTCAGTTCCTTCGCTCTGTTTTCCGCCGCCAAGATTCCTTTTTTCAGGATTGATTTCAACTCGTTTTCCTCGAAGGTTTTGAGAGCCGCTTCCGTTGTTCCGCCTTTTGAAGCGACATCTTTTATCAATTCTTCCAAAGATTTATCCGAATTATTAATGAGATGATATGCGCCTAACATGGTCTGCTTTACGAATAACTTCGAAAGATTTTCATCGATTCCCATTTCGGTCCCGGCTTTTATCATGGCATCAATGATGTAATAGAAATAAGCTGGCCCGCTTCCTGAAAGCGCTGTGACACCATTCAAAAGGTTTTCATCCTCCAGGTAAACAGAACGTCCCGTCGAATTTAGTAAACGTTCAACGTTCATCAATTCTGAGAAAGAAATTCCTTCTGCTGCAGTATAGCCTGTGATTCCCATTCCGAGAAGAGTAGGAGAGTTGGGCATTGCTCTTACGACGGATTTGTGGTTCAGAAGTTTTTGGATTTTCTCAATAGAAATGCCAGCCATTATTGACAGAACCATCGATTTTTCTGAAATACTGAAAGGCAAGTTTTCTGCTACAAACCCAAAATCCTGAGGTTTCACAGCAATGATAATAAGGTCAGCTTCCAAATTTTGAATTTCATCAAATGACGAGATTTCTGATTCTGGAAACAACGTTTTTATTTTATCTTTTTTGTTTTCGTTTCTTGTGATGAGGTGTAGATTTTGCGGTTTTATCAATTCATATTTCAAAAAAGATCTTGAAAATGACAAACCCATATTTCCTGCGCCTAAAACTGCAATTTTCATTTGTATTTCTAGTTTTTGATTATTGAATTTATGTTAAACACAAAGGCGCAAGGAATAATTCTCTTTGATTATGAAATAAGACACAAGGAAAATTGAAAATTTTCAATTTTACAGCATGAAACTTTGTGCCTTAAAACATAATATTTGTGATTTAACTTTTGCGTCTTTGTGTTTTTTAAAAAAATTAATTATTTAACAATTATTTCCATCAACATCGCAAGAATCACCTTCGCTTACAATGCTGATCTTTGAATTGTTTTCTAAAAACTCTGACAAACTTTTTTCCAAAACTTCAGAAAATAAATGGGCTGGTTGAGCTCCGGAAATTGCATATTTTCTATCAAAAACAAAAAACGGCACACTGTTGATCCCAAGCGACGCTGCTTCCTCGATATCATTGATTACCAATTCTGTTAATTCAAGAGACTGAACTGCATTCTGAATCTCTTCTTTTGTGAAACCTAATTTCTTTCCAATCTCAGACAGAACTTCAACATCATCAATATTCTTTCCAAGGATGAAATAAGCTTCGAACAGAAGTTCTTCCATTTCGTTAGCTTGACCTTTTTCCTTTGCGAGTTGAACCAATATTTGACTTTTGAAAGAGTTAGAAACTTTCACTTCATCAAAATTGAAATCGATTCCTGCATTTTTTCCTATTTGAATCAGGTTTTCGTGCATTTTGATTGTCTCTTGCAAAGAGTGTCCTTTGATATCGGAAAGATATTCATAATGATTTCTGCTGAGGTCGGTTTTCATTTTCGGGTCTAGCTGGAAAGAATGCCAATTGACTTCAATCTTATCATTTTGAGCAAAATTCTGAAGTGCTTTTTCAAAATTTTTCTTTCCAATAAAACAAAACGGACAACGTGTGTCGCTCCAAATATCTACTTTCATTTTTTTATTTTAAATATTTTCTAAACGTCTTAGAATAATTATCATTAAAGTTAATCAACTCTATATTTTTAAAAGAGATTTTGTCTGATTTTTTATAAATTTTTCCTGTCGTGTCATAATTCTGAATGATGACGGATTTTTCATTGATATCTAAGATTTCCCCAATCGAAAAATATCCGATTTTCTTTTCTCTGCTTTCTATGATGCAATGGAAATTTTGCTTTTTGATAGATCTGAAAAGTGATTCAAAGTCTTTTAAAGAAGTTTTATCAATGATTTTTTGATTGAATTTAATCAGGCCTTCCTCTGAAAAAATCATTTTAGAAACCTTATCAAATTTGTTGTGGCGAATACTTTTTACTCTTTCGTAAGGGACAATTTTGGTTCCTGCTAATGAGAAATCATAAGTTTCCTCGATCATCAAAAATTCATCAGAATATTTTACAATAAATCCAAATATCGATGAATCGTCTTTGAGAATGACCTTTACAAAATTGACTTTGTCAATATGCTTCCGGATGAGTTTTTTGAATTCTTTTCCTGATAAATCTGCCATATTTGTTTGATTTTTGGTTTATTAAAATTCAATCATCCGAAATTTTTTTTCTAAATGATATTCACTTCCCGTTCCAGTTCAATCCCGAATTTTTCATTTACCGAATTGATGATCTCCGAAGAAAAATCAAAGATTTCTTTTCCGGTTGCATTTCCGGTTGCATTGATGATGACCAAAGCCTGCAACTTATGAGAAGCTACATTTCCAATTTGTCTGCCTTTCCATCCAGCTTGTTCTATGAGCCAACCTGCAGGAACTTTCACAAAATCTCCATTCGGATAGCCTTGTATATTTTCAAATTTTAGTTTTAAAGCTTCAAATTGCGAAAGTGGAATTGTAGGGTTTTTGAAAAAACTTCCGGCATTTCCAATCACTTTCGGGTCGGGTAATTTACTTTGTCTGATGTTGATCACTGCTTTCGAAACATCTTGAATAGTAGGTTTTTTGATTCCAAGGTTTTCCAATTCAGACTTGATCGCGCCGTATTCTACGTCAATTGTATGGTCTTTTCTGGTCAATCGGAAAGTAACTTCCAGAATTACATATTTTCCTTTCCCTTCATGCTTAAAAATAGAATCCCTATATCCAAATCTACATTTCTCGAGATTGAACACTTCGAGAGCCTCAGTGTGACATTGTTTTAGTTTTTCGAGATTCAGAACTTTACAGCTTTCGAAAACGTCTTTTATTTCTGTTCCGTAAGCACCGATGTTCTGCATTGGAGAAGTGCCGACATTTCCCGGGATCAACGAGAGATTCTCTAATCCGCCATAATTTTTCTCTAGACAATACATCACCAATTGATGCCAGTTTTCACCAGCTTTTGCTGTAACCAGAACATGATTCTCATCAATTATCTCTTCTGAAATTCCCTTCAAATTCAAGAGAATGGCTGATCCATCAAAATCTTTTGTCAACAGAATATTACTTCCTCCGCCAATAAACAGAAGAGGGAGAGTCTGAGTGTTTGAGAATTTGAGTGTTTCTATTAATTCTTCAATAGAAGTGACTTCAGAAAAATAACGAGCCGAAGCTTCCACTCCGAATGTGTTGAAAGGTTTTAAAGAAAAATTTTCCTGCATTACTATTTATATTGGGAGAGCAGATTATTAAGATTGGTTTTTAATTTTTCTAATTGTTTATAGTTCTGTGTATCTTCAGATGCGTTGAAAATCTCATATTCCTTATCTTTTGTAACAATACTGAAAATCTCATCATGTCCATCGTAAACTCCTCTTCGGGCTCCATTTTGAGTTTTGTCTAAAACAGAAATATCCAAAACCGAAACCAATTTTTCCCAATCTTTAGAATTGATTTTTTTATTGAAATTAGGGTAATCTGTCATCCTTCCGCCTGCTGAAGAAGCTGTTAACGAATCTTTTGTTGCGGTGATAGATGTGAAGCCGCCTCGTCCATAGGTATTTCTGAATGTTATAGATTCGATCTGTGAATTCTGGGCGACAGTTTTACAGCTAATCAAAAGCATTGCAAAAGCCGATGCAATTAGTCCTGTTTTTAATATTTTCATCGTTTTTGATTTTATGATTGATGTAAATTTAATGATAAAACCACATAGAAATATTAATTTTAATAGATTTTAAAACTATTTTCTATGTGGTTTTTTTAAGAACTGAGTTTGAAATTAATTCAGACCAAATTCGGTTCTGTATTTTTCTATCGCATCTTTCAAAAGCTCGACACTTCTTTTTAGGTCTTCCTGCTTCAAAACATACGCAATTCTCACTTGTTTTTTTCCTAATTCCGGATTGCTGTAAAAGCCTCCCATTGGTGCAACCATTACAGTCTCATTATTATTGGAATAACTTTCCAAAAGCCATTGCGCAAATTTGTCAGAATCATCAACAGGTAATTCTACACCGCAGTAGAAAGCTCCTTTTGGTTTCGGGCATATCACGCCTGGAATTTCATTCAATAATTCTACCAAAAGATTTCTTCGGTTGGTATATTCTTCTCTTACTTTGGCGATATATTCCGCATCGTTTTTATGAGCTGCAGTTGCTGCGATCTGACCCAAAAGGACTGGGCTCAGCCTCGCCTGAGCAAAAAGAATCGCAGCATCGTGAATCTTCTTAGAACGTGTAATCAAACAACCGATTCTTGCGCCACACATAGAATATCTTTTAGATTCGGAATCGATAACGATAACATTATCTGCTACTTCCGGAAATTCGAACATTGAGATTTGCTCTTCTCCATCGTAAACATATTCTCTGTAAACTTCGTCTGAAATAATCACAATGTCGTGTTTTTTTGCAATCTCAGCCAATTTTTGTAGTTCTTCTCTTGAATAAAGATAACCTGTTGGGTTTCCGGGATTACAAACGACGATTGCTCTGGTTTTATCTGTTATCTTTTTCTCAAATTCTTCAATTGAAGGCAAAGCAAAACCTGTATCGATCGTTGAAGGAACTGCTACAACATTAATATTGAACGTTCCGGCAAATCCGTTATAATTAGCATAGTAAGGTTCCGGAATAATGATTTCGTCTCCGTCATCGCAAAGTGTAGAAATGGCGAAATTCAAAGCTTCTGAACCTCCGTTTGTTACGATGAAATTATCTGGGTTTAGATCTGTAAATCCAAGAGAGTGATAATAGTCTGTCAAAGCTTTTCTGTACTCGATATTACCTTCTGATAAAGCGTATTCCAAAACTTTGAGGTCGATGTTTTTTACAGCATTCAAAGCAGTTTCCGGAGTTTCGATGTCCGGCTGACCAATGTTGAGATGATAAACTTTGATTCCCTTCTGTTTTGCTATTGTTGCATAAGGAACTAATTTTCTAACTGGAGAAGCAGGCATATGCTGCGCTCTTTGCGATATTTTCGGCATTGTTATTTGACTTTGGGATACAAAAATAAGCTTTAAATTTTCAATAAAAAAATTAGTATTTTTGATTTAAATAATTTCCCTAATGCAGATTTTTGTTGATACCATAGAAGAATATATTTCCCGGATTCCTGAGGAAAGAAGAGATGCCTTCAGAAAGTTATTGGAGACTGTTGATGTTAATCTCCCGAAAGGTTTTCAACAGACCATGCAGTACGGAATGGTCACTTGGGTTGTGCCCCTGGAAACCTATCCTGCGGGTTACCATTGTACAAAAAATACACCTTTGCCTTTCATAAGTGTAGCTTCGCAGAAGAATTTTATAGCTTTTTACAATACGGGAATCTATGCAGACCAAAAGATTTTAGATTGGTTTGTATCAGAGTTTCCCAATCATTCCAAAAAGAAATTGGATATGGGAAAATCTTGCATCAGATTCAAAAAAGTAGAGGATATTACTTATGACCTGTTGGGTGAGCTTTGTCAGAAAATATCTGTGGATGAATGGATTGCGATCTATGAAAAGAATTATAGAAAGTAATTTAGTTTACCTTATTTTTGCGCTGTTTTTTTTAACGAGTTGCAAAACCTACAATACTTCGATTTTGGAAAACGGTGATTTACTTTTTGTTCCTGCGGTAGAATCCGGATTGTCAGGAGCTATTAATAATGTGACACAGACAGAGAAAAAAACATCTTACGACCATATTGGAATCGTTAAAAAAGAAGAACATCATCTTTACGTTCTTCACGCCTCACCAAAAGGCGGTTCTCAAAAACAAAAACTGAATCATTTCTTAAAAGAACAAATCAAATCCGGCCAAAAAATTGATGTTTATCGTTTAAAATCAGAATTCCAATCATCAATTCCAAATTCTGTTTCGAAAGCTGAAACTTTGGTTGGAAAACCTTATAATTTCAATTATATTCTGGATGAACAATCTTATTACTGTTCAGATTTTGTTGAAAGAGCTTTTCGAGATAATAAGATATTCAAGCTAGAGCCAATGACTTTTGTTGACCCGAAAACAGGAAAGATCAATGCGTTCTGGGAAAAATTCTATCAAGACAAAAACCTAAAAGTTCCAGAAGGTGAACCTGGTTGTAATCCGAATGGATTGGCAGCCTCGGAGAAATTATTCAAAGTTGGAGAAATTGAGTAATTTACTTTAATTCTCATGCTCTAGAAAAAGAATCAGAATACTCCAATGTTAACAAATAATGAATTTGTGTAAATTTAATTCATACTTATTTGGTGGGAATTAAATAATTTCTATATTTGCAATGTAAATAAGAAATAATGAAACAGACTTTCTCACAGATGGCAATGATGTGTAATACGAACTGAAGAGTGCGGTGAGAAAGCTATGATATAAAGCTTCATCTTACCGATGAGGCTTTTTTATTTCAAATTTTTAAACAATGAGTCAGATTAATAAATACTATACAGACGAGAATATCGTAAGGTTGACAGCATTTTCAGTGATTGTTATGACTACTGTATCTCTATTTTTTAAGTGGCCGTTTTTACTTTTGCTCTTAGTTTTTGATTTTATTATTAGAGCTTTAGGACGATCATTTTCTCCTTTAGCTCTTTTTTCAAAATCGACTGCGAAAATATTGAAACTGAAAAAGAAATCCATTTTTGCAGCACCTAAAAGATTTGCTGCAGCATTGGGAGCAGTTTTCACATTGCTGATTTTTTTATTAATGATAAATGGACATTATGATGAGGCTTATATTACAGGATCTTTATTAATTATTCTGGCGAGTCTGGAAAGCTTTTTCAAGATCTGTGTGGGCTGTTACATTTATCAATTTATCGTCGTTCCAATTCAAAATAAAATTAAATAATACACCAAATACCAAAATACTACTATGATCTACAAACAAGAAACTACCGGCAACAATTTTCTTCCGAAAACAACGAGAGAAATAATCCTTGAGATAGAACTGAATGGAAAGATCAGATTCGATATATTACTTTATACGATTTACAATCATTATAATGTGAGCTACAAAATCGTAAATGCCAATATCGAATACCTGAATGGAAGTAACTTCGGAAACGTAAAACTTCTCCTGAATATCACACAAGACCAAATCAATAAGATAGAAAACTATCTGAATGAATACAGATTGCTAAACAGCAGAATAGATGTTCTAAAAAAGGAAGCTTCTTAAACAGCTTCCTTTTTTATTTTTTTATTTTTAATAAACTCGGAGGGAGATACACCCGTTCTTTGTTTGAAGATTCTGTAAAAACTGGCTTTGGATTGGAAACCGCAGTCGTTCGCAATTGACATTATCGTGAATTTGGATGTGTCTCCTTCTTCAAATTTTTTGATGACCTCTGCGATTCTGTAATCATTGATCAAATTATAGAAATTGGTATTGAGGTGTTGATTCAAAAGTTCGGATAACTTTTTGTTGGAAATACCAATACTATCGGATAGATCAGTGAGATTCAGTTCATCATTTAGAAATATTTTATCAACTTCCAGAACTCTGTTCAGCTTTTCTTTGATGGAATCTATCTCTTGTTTTGAAAAAATATCCAATTGTTTGATCGATGAATTTTTTTCCGGATTTTCAAGTGGTTGACCAATCTCATTATTATGTTGATCATTATTGAAGGCATTGTCATTTTCGATTTTTTGTAATAGAAAATCAGGCATAAGGATTCTGGACTGGAACATCCCTTTGTAACCCAGATATAATTAGAATCCAACAAACAAAAAGGCAATGATCGTCCCGATATTCCATGGGATTTCTGGAAAGAACATTTCATAGACCGTACAAAGAGAGTCAACCACTATGATTATGAAAAGACCTATTATCAGTTGTCTGTACCAGCTGAGGTCATTTTTTTCCAACATAGAATAGTTCTCCTCGAAGACACGTTTGAGTTTTGCGAAAAAATTAAACTTAATATAATGTATGCCGCCAAGAACCCATTTAATTTGAAAAATGGATATAAAAAAAGCGCTCATAAAACTGAACGCTTTTAATTTTTATATTCTTCTGATGTCAGCGCCAATGGCTCTCAATCTTTCGTCGATGTTTTCGTAACCTCTATCGATTTGCTCGATGTTTTGGATCACAGATTTTCCTTCCGCCGAGAGAGCGGCAATCAAGAGCGCATTTCCGGCTCGGATATCTGGTGAGATCATGGTTGTCCCTCGAAGTGGCGTTTCCTGGTTCATTCCAATTACAGTTGCTCTGTGTGGGTCGCAAAGAATGATCTGTGCGCCCATATCGATCAATTTGTCTACAAAGAATAGTCTGCTTTCGAACATCTTCTGATGGATCAAAACAGAACCTTTTGCCTGAGTTGCAACAACCAAAATGATTGATAACAAATCAGGAGTGAAACCCGGCCAAGGCGCATCTGAAACTGTCAAGATGGAACCATCGATGAATTTCTGTACTTTATAGTTTTCCTGAGAAGGAATGTAGATGTCATCGCCTCTCTGCTCAAGCTCAATCCCTAATTTTCTGAAAGTATTTGGGATTACACCCAATTGATTCCAGTTAACATTTTTAATAGTGATCTCGGATTTTGTCATTGCTGCCAATCCGATCCAAGATCCAATTTCGACCATGTCTGGAAGCATCGTATGCTCTGTTCCGTGTAACTTATCAACACCTTCAATCGTCAATAAGTTTGAACCTATTCCAGAGATGTTAGCACCCATCCTGTTCAGCATTTTACACAATTGCTGGAGGTAAGGCTCACAAGCAGCATTATAGATTCTGGTTTTACCTTTTGCCAAAACGGCTGCCATTACGATGTTTGCCGTTCCTGTCACAGAAGCTTCTTCCAAAAGAATGAATTTTCCATTCAGTTCTTTTGCTGTCAAAGAGTAGAATGCTTCTTCCTCATCGTAAGAAAATTCAGCACCCAATTCCACAAAACCCTGGAAATGCGTATCCAGCCTTCTTCTTCCGATCTTGTCTCCGCCAGGCGTTGGTAAATAAGCTTCCCCGAATCTCGCCAGCATCGGTCCCAGGATCATTACGGAACCTCTCAGTTTCGCACCGTCTTTTTTGAATTCCTTAGATTTGATATAATCAAAATTAACTTCATCTGCTTTGAAAGTGTAATCGCCTTTTCCGTTTTTAGTTACCTTTACATTGAAATCCTGAAGAATATCGATCAGTTTATTAACGTCCTTGATGTCAGGAATGTTGGTGATCCTCACTTCGTCCTCGGTCAAAAGAACAGCACAAAGAATTTGCAAAGCCTCATTCTTCGCACCTTGTGGTGTGATCTCACCGCTTAATCTCTTCCCTCCTCTTATTTCGAAAGCTCCGCTCATTATCTTCTCTTGTTTTTATGGTTTTGGAAATTGTTTTTCCTGTTATTGTTGCTTTGGTTACGGTTGTTGTTATTTCGGTTGTGATTATTTCGATTATTTGCGTAATAGATCTTACTTTTGTCCAGAGAGTCCAGTCCGGTGAGATCTAGTCGGTTTTTCGAAAGTTCTTTCAGATGTCGGAAGATCACATCATCCTGCACGTGTTCCTTGTTGTAAACATTGTAGGATTTTTTCATGTTGTTCGCGATCACTTGTATCAAAGCATCTTTTTCATCGCCTTCTTCCAGAGCGATGGCCGTATCTATCAATTGAAGAATGCTTTTTCCATAGAATTTATATTCATTTTCCAAAGACGGATAATCCATTTTCCTTGGTTTTGTAATAAGATCTTCAGCTGAAAGAACAGGGTAGGGAGAATCTACATCCAAATTGTGATCTGCAAGAATGAACAAATGATCCCAAAGTTTATGCTTATAGTTTTCCTCATCACGCAGATGTGGATTTCTTTGTCCCATGAACTCAATGATGGCGAGTGCCATTTCGTTGCGTTCTTCTTTGGTTTGCAGTGTTTTGCAGTGTTCAACAAGCTGCTGTATGTTGCGCCCGTATTCGGGCATGAGTAGTTGTGTTCTGTCGGTATTATATTCCATAATGTTGCAAATATAAAACATTTAGAGTTCAAAGTTTGAATTCAAAATCGAGTCTGTGTTTTTCTATGTTAATTTGTAGTTCTTCTAGCTGAGTCCCCTCAAGCCTTTTATATATTTATTTTTAAATAAATTTTTTTCTCTGTTCAGGATTAGGTAGAAAACATTGATCCGCAGCTAGCTTTTTTCTGTTTCTGGAAATCAAATTATAGAGCTGATTCCCAACAAAATCCGGAATGATCCTCCCAACCTCAGCCAAAGAATAGATTCCACCAACTTCTGTAGCAATTTTCAAAATAGCCTGATATTTTGACAGGTAGAAACTCTGAGGTTTCCAAAGATAAAGAGTGTCAAAAATTTCATTCGGAAGATTTCTTTCATTTAAGAATTTCTGTCCAAATTCAGACTGCAGGGACGAAAACATGAACTTATCATCCTTATCGTGTTCCAGTATCCACTGTACCCAATGATTGCAGAATCCACATTCGCCGTCATAGAAAACAATGAATTTATCTTTCAAACTAACGGATATTTCTGTGGTCATAATGCATTTGAAGTTTCAATTTCTTTCTGGATTTTCCTGAAATACTGTATCAATTCCTTTCTCTGTTCATCAGATAATTTTGCATCCGGATGTCCCAGAAGGTAACTCTCCAAAGGCATTTTCTTCTGCTCCACATATTCCGTCGCTTCGTCTAACTTGTGCGCCTGCCTTTTCGGTTCATATGTTGCAAAGGTAGAGAAATTCAATTCCTTTCTGCCTTCATCGATATGATTTTTCAATAACCATGCAAAAGGTTGGATGTTGCTGTAAAAAGGATATTTGGTTTCGTTGGAATGGCAATCATAACAGGAGTTTTGGATGATTTTCGCAATCGGTTCCGGTGTTCTTTTGATTTTCAAGAAATCCATGCCGTCATTGGTCACAGGATTCGTTTTATCAATCGGAAAGAATTGAATAAAAATAAATGCTGCCAAAAGAATGGTCAATATTTTTTTCATAGTTCAGATTTTAAAATTAATATTACAAAATCTCGTCCAAAAGTAAAAATCAGAAACAAGGCAAAGGTAAAAAGAAAACAAGTTGGGTAATTCCAGAACTACACGTTTCAGATATTTGATGAGTTTGTAGTTTATGCTGAGCTGTCGAAGTACCTTTGCGAACCTTAAAATATTTTTTAATAATAAATAAAAACTTTGTAGGCTTTGTGTTCAAGTTTTTGAATAACAACTCTCAGTCAAAAACCGTATCTTTGCAAAAATTTTGGGCTCTTAAAGTAAGAGTAACCCATTAATAATCTTATTATTAAACAAATTTATGTCAAACATTGTCGCTATCGTTGGACGTCCCAACGTAGGAAAATCCACATTATTTAACCGTTTATTAGAAAGAAGAGAAGCTATTGTAGATTCAACTGCAGGAGTTACACGTGACCGTCATTATGGTAAATCCGATTGGAACGGCGTAGACTTCACAGTGATCGATACAGGAGGTTATGATGTAGGAACGGATGACGTTTTCGAAATGGAAATCCGTAAACAAGTTCAGTTGGCTGTGGACGAGGCCACGTCTATTATTTTTATGGTAAATGTGGAAGAAGGTCTTACCGATACAGATCAAGAGATCTATGAACTTTTAAGAAAAGCAAACAAACCGCTTTATCTGGTAGTGAACAAAGTAGATTCTTCAAAAGAAGAATTACCTGCAACCGAATTTTATCAATTAGGAGTTGAAAAATATTACACTTTATCTTCTGCAACAGGTTCGGGAACTGGAGAATTGTTGGATGATGTTGTGAGTGATTTCCCGACAACCGATTACAAAGACCCATTCGAAGGTTTGCCAAAAATCACAATTGCCGGTCGTCCGAATGTAGGGAAGTCAACTTTGACCAATGCACTTCTTGATGTTGAAAGAAACATCGTGACAGATATCGCTGGAACCACTAGAGATAGTATCCAGACTTTATACAACAAATTCGGACACGAGTTTGTACTGGTTGATACGGCAGGAATGAGAAGAAAATCGAAAGTAAATGAAGATCTGGAATTCTATTCCGTAATGCGTTCTATCCGTTCCATCGAGTTTTCTGATGTTGTCATCATTATGGTAGATGCGACTTTGGGCTGGGAATCTCAGGATATGAATATATTTGGTCTTGCCCAGAAAAACAGAAAAGGAATCGTGATTCTTGTGAACAAATGGGATTTGGTCGAGAAAGATACCAATACGATGAGGGATTTTGAAGCAGCGATCAAACACAAAATCGGACAGTTTACAGATATTCCGATCTTATTTGTTTCCGCTTTGACTAAACAAAGGATACTGAAAGCTGTTGAGGTTGCAATGGAAGTTTATAATGACAGGGCCAAAAAGATCAAAACTTCTAAACTGAATGAAGTGATGCTTCCTGTTTTCGAAGCATTGCCGCCACCGGCGATCAAAGGGAAATACGTGAAAATCAAATATTGTGTGCAGTTGCCAACGCCGTCGCCACAATTTGTGTTCTTCTGTAATCTTCCGCAATATGTGAAAGAGCCGTACAAGCGTTTCACGGAAAACCAGTTGAGAAAACACTTTGGATTCACAGGTGTTCCAATCGAAATTTACTTCAGACAAAAATAATTTCCGACCCTTTCAGAGTTTTAAACTCTGAAAGGGTTTTTTATAGTAATTAATGATTTTATAATTAAATTTAGAATCTAGTAATCATCATAACAAACTATGTTAACTATACTTTCAGAAAACTTTTCTCTTGTCAACTCATGGATCAATGACCTTCGAAATGTAGAAGTACAGCAAGACCGAATGAAATTCCGTAGAAATATGGAAAGGATCGGGGAAATTGCCGCTTTCGAAATCAGTAAAACCCTTGACCAAAAAGAGGTCGAGATCACAACGCCTCTTGATAAAATCACAGTAAAAGAAATAGAAACGCAACCTGTAATCACAACGATTTTGAGAGCAGGAGTTCCTTTGTTTCAGGGTATTTTGAATTATTTTGATAAGGCAGATTGTGGTTTCGTTGCGGCTTACAGAAAGCATGATGCCAACGATTATTTCTCCATCAAACAAGATTATTTGACTTGCCCGAAATTAGACGGTCGTCCATTGATCGTTGCGGACCCGATGTTAGCGACTGGTGCTTCTTTGATCGAAGCCATCAAAGATCTGCTGACCAACGGAAAACCAACTTCTATTCATATTGTTGCTGCAATTGCAAGCAGACAAGGTGTTGAAACGATTCAGAATGCTTATCCTGATGCGAAAGTTTGGATTGGTGCTTTGGACGAAAGTTTAACCTCAAAGGGTTACATCACGCCAGGTTTAGGAGATGCAGGTGATTTATCTTACGGAGAAAAATTACAACGATAATTATGAGTTATAAGTTATAAGTTATGAATTATGAATGATTTGAAAAACTCATAACTTATAATTCATAACTATTAAACGTCCATGGCCATCACAAGAATACTGATTTTTACATTCTTGGAATTATTTAGAATTTCCCAAGTGATATTCGATATTGTGTTTCCGGTAGTATAAACGTCATCAATTAAAAGAATGTGCTTGTCATTGATGTTTTCCGCCAATTGGTAAGCATTTTTTGTTTTCAGTCTTTCACTTTGGTTTTTCTTCGCCTGCGCTCGGGAATGTTTGATTCTTTTCAGTAAAGTGTGATCAACAGGAATATCGTAATGCTTCGATAATTCATTTCCAAAAAGATGTAGCTGATTGTAACCACGCTGTTTCAGTTTTTTGTAATGAAGCGGAACGGTAACTAATAGATCTGGTTTTCCATTGGTGAAATTAATTCGTTCGTATGTCCATTGGGCTAGGACTTTCCCGATTTTTTCTCTGTGGTTGTATTTGAGCTGGTGAATGATTTTCTGTGCCAGACTTTCCTTTTCATAGTATAATAAAGAAAAAGCGTTTTCAACAGGAATCAGCAAAGATGCTTTTTCCGTCAGGGAATTATTTTCAAAAAACTCATGATTGGAGAAATTAACTTTGTCCAGACACAATTCGCAAACGACTTCTTTTTTGTCAATCAGCTGATTGCAATCCAGACAACGATTTGGGAAAAGAAAGTCAAAAATCATTGTCCTAAATTAACGATTTTCTTATTTTCTCAATCGATTTTTTCATATCGAGGTTGAATTGTTCTTTTTCAAGTCTCGTTGGATGCGCTTGCCTCACTTCACAATTCTGAATGCTGCAACTTTCACAGGTCACTCCAACTTCAATGGTTTTCAAGGAAGAGGATTTTGCGAAATTCAGTTTTTTGATGGTTTGATTATTGAGCAAAATTCCCAAGCAGTAACTTCTGTTGCTTCCGTCAGAAAAAGGATTTTTTTGTGAAGTAGAAATCACGAGATAACTCACGCCCTGGTCTTTGTAATGTGATATTTGCGCATCGGTCAAAGTCTCATTTTCCTTAAGGTGATGCAGATTTTTCACAGCGATCCATCGTCTGCAGTAATGTTCGTTGGTAGCGTTGGAATGAGGTGCTTGCTGATGATTAAGGTGCAATTCTTTCAAAATCTGAATTTTATCAGAATCATCTTTTTTTACAAAACACAAGTAAAACAAATCCCGAATCCCGAATTCCGATGTCAAAACATTGGTTAATCGATAATAAAATGTCTCCGGCGAATCTGTAAAATGATTGATCAATGCTTCAAAATTCTGAGATTCCCATTGTTTTTGATCAAAGAAATCTGATGTTTTTTCAATCAGTTCTTTTTTTGAGATCAGGAAACAACCTGCAAAATAAGAAGCATAAAAATTATTGAGAATTTCCTCAAAGCTTCCAAAGTCCAGCCATGAATAAGTGTTTGGCCTTGGATTCAGTTTCAATACATTGAAGCCGATTTCTTTTGCGAGAATGAAGGTTTTTTGATTAAAGTCCAATCGCTCGTTCAGTAGCAATAATTTCTTTTCGGGAATATATAATGAACGAAGTTTGTTCAAAGCATAATCGCCGGAAAAATCCTTTGGTTGGATTATGTAACCGAATTTTTCCTTTAATAAATTTTCAAGAACCTCTGTTCTGAGGTTTTTATTGAGTTCCAGTTGATTTTCATTCGCAAACTGGATCGCTTTTTCTTCTACTTCAGGGAAATAATTGTCATACAATTCCTGAAAAGAGCGCATCACTGCAAAATAAAATCGTTCTTTTCCTAGGTTGTAATTCTGAGAAATTTCAATTAATGCATTAATAAAAGCAGTTACTTTTTTCGGTGCATCACTAATGATACTGATGAGGTTGTTCTTGTTGATCCCGAACAGATCTAATGGGATTTCCTTGAAAAAATCAGATTGCAGAACATCATTGATTGGTGTCAGACTTTTATCTAGTTTGGTCGAAACCAGATCATCAAAAGTACAATTCAAAGCTTCCGAAAGCTGAATGATCTTGTCGTGTTTCGGATACTTTTTGCCATTTTCTATTTCATTGAGATAAGATTTGGAAAGTCCGGTTTTGGTTGCAAGATCTTGCAGGGACCAGTTTTTTTTCTGTCTCTGTTGTTTCAGTTTTAGTCCGAAAACCACGCGTATATAGTCGCTTTCTGCAATCATAGAATCAAAGATAAATATTAAAGCGATTATCCGCATAATAATTTTTATAAAAATTTAGCGAACGTTCGCTATTTGTGAAAATCTTTTTTATATATTTGTCAAACCAAATCACAAAATATTTTAATTATGGAAACGATGAGCCAGCTTAGAATCTCTCCGGAAACCAAATTTCAAGAGGTTTTCACCGATGAACTAACAGAGTTTTTAATCAAACTTCACAGAAATTTCAATCATACCAGGATTGATTTATTAGAAGAAAGAAAAAAGACGCAATTGAGATTTGATTCGGGTGAACTGCCATCTTTTCCATCGGAAACAATTCATATCCGGAATGGAGAATGGACTTGCTCGGGAACGCCAAAAGACTTGCTGGATAGAAGAGTGGAGATCACAGGTCCGGTTGATAGAAAAATGATCATCAATGCGCTCAATTCAGGAGCTAATACTTTTATGGCGGATTTTGAGGATAGTAATTCTCCGACTTGGGAAAATTGCATTCAGGGTCAAATCAATCTAACGGATGCGATTAATAGAAACATTGATTTTACTAATGAACAAGGCAAATCTTATCAACTAAATGATGAAATAGCAACATTGATCGTTCGCCCAAGAGGTTTGCACTTATCCGAAAAAAATATTGAAATAGAGGGCGAAAACGCGTCAGGTTCTTTGATAGATTTTGGAATTTACTTTTTCAGGAATGCTAAAACTTTGATTGAAAAAGGAACAGCGCCTTATTTCTATCTTCCAAAATTGGAGCATTATAAAGAAGCGCGTTGGTGGAATGATGTTTTCATTTTTGCTCAGAATTATCTGGAAATTCCACAAGGAACAATCAAAGCGACTGTTTTGATTGAAACAATTACCGCTTCTTTTCAATTGGATGAGATTCTTTTTGAACTGAAAAATCACAGTTCGGGGCTCAACTGTGGACGTTGGGATTATATATTTTCTTATATCAAAAAATTCAGGAATCAAGCCCAATTCTTAGTTCCTGATAGAGACCAGGTCACGATGACCTCACCTTTTATGAGTGCTTATTCCAAACGGGTGATCGAGATTTGTCACAAAAGAAATGTCCATGCAATGGGTGGCATGGCAGCGCAGATTCCTGTAAAAAATGATGATGAAGCTAATGAATTGGCTTTCGAGAAAGTAAGAAATGATAAAGAACGGGAAGTTCGAAATGGTCACGACGGAACTTGGGTAGCGCATCCTGCTTTGGTGCCTGTAGCGAAGGAGATTTTTGACCAATATATGCCGAAGAAAAATCAGATCGATAAAAAGTTTGACCACAAAATCAAGGAGTCCGAATTGCTGGAAGTTCCCTCTGGAACAATTACGGAAAATGGTGTCAGAAAAAACATCAACGTCGGAATTCTCTATATCGAATCCTGGTTAATGGGAGTTGGGGCTGCTGCGCTCTACAATTTAATGGAGGACGCGGCAACGGCTGAGATTTCCAGAACGCAGGTTTGGCAATGGCTTCAGCACGAAGTTGTTCTGGATGATGAAAGAACTTTAACAAGAGAATTGGTCCTCCAATGGGAAAAAGAGGAACTTGCAAGAATCAAAAGATATGTCGGGGAAGAGCGGTTTACCAAAGGAAGATTCAATCTCGCAAAAGAGCTTTTCAATGAATTGATATTCTGTGATAAGTTTGAGGAATTCCTCACTTTGAAAGCCTATCCGTTTATATAAATAATTGATAAATGATGGATTATAATCGATTATCATTTATCAATCATCATTAATAATTAAATCCAAATCACCAAATATTATTATGAAAACAAAACAAGAACAAATCCAGGCTTTGGAAAAAGACTGGCTGACGAATCCGCGATGGATTGGCGTTACGAGACCTTACACAGCGGAAGATGTGCTGAAACTGAGAGGTTCTTACAAATTAGATTATACAATTGCGACTGAAATGTCCCAAAAACTTTGGGATAAACTTAATAACCAGGATTGGGTTGCCGGGCTTGGCGCTTTGACGGGAAATCAGGCTGTGCAGGAAGTGGATGCCGGATTGGAAGCTATTTATCTTTCGGGGTGGCAAGTTGCAGCAGATGCAAATCTTTCCGGAGAGATGTATCCGGACCAATCACTTTATCCGGCGAATTCGGTTCCGTCTGTGGTTAAGAAAATTAATAATGCTTTGCTGAGAGCAGACCAGATCCAATCGGTCAACGGAGGTGGAGAAAAAGAATATCTCGTTCCAATCGTTGCTGATGCAGAAGCGGGCTTTGGCGGGAACCTGAATGCCTTTGAACTGATGAAACAAATGATCGAAGCTGGCGCAGCAGGTGTTCATTTTGAAGACCAATTGTCTTCTGCTAAAAAATGCGGACATCTTGGGGGAAAGGTTCTGGTTCCGACCCAGGAAGCGATCAATAAACTGATTGCGGCCAGATTAGCTGCGGATGTTTGTGGTGTCCCATCTGTGATCGTTGCGAGAACTGATGCTGATGCTGCCGACCTGCTGACTTCTGATATCGATGACAGGGATAAGAAATTCGTGACCGGAGAAAGAACTTCGGAAGGATTTTATGTTGTGAATAACGGTGTGGAGCAGGGGATTGACAGAGGTTTGTCTTATGCTCCTTATGCTGACCTGATCTGGATGGAGACATCAAATCCGGATCTGGATTATGCAAGACGTTTTGCTGAAGGAATCCACGCGAAGTTTCCAAACAAAATGCTGGCTTACAACTGTTCTCCGTCTTTTAACTGGGCTGCAAAATTGACCGTTGAAGAAATGGAGAACTTCCGTGAAGAGCTGGCGAAAATGGGATACAAATTCCAGTTCATTACTTTGGCTGGTTTCCATGCTTTGAATACAGCGATGTTTGAGTTAGCTTATGCTTACAAAGAAAGAGGAATGGCGGGATATTCTGAGTTGCAGGAGAGAGAATTTGCGCTTCAGTCAAAAGGTTTCCGTGCGGTGAAACATCAGTCGTTTGTTGGAACAGGTTATTTTGATGAGATCCAAACGATCGTTACCAACGGAAAATCTGCAACTGTGGCCATGAAGGATTCTACAGAAACAGCACAATTTCATTAGAGCTCATAATCCATATTATAATTGTTGAATTTCGAAATATGTCAACAAAAAACCCTGATTTCAAAGAAATCAGGGTTTTGAATTTTATGATTCTAAATTCCATAGGTGAAACCTATGGCTATTCATATTTTGCCCCTTCAGGGCAAGCCCATCGAGAGATTGAATTAAAATCATTTATAATTTATCATTGATAATTAGTAAAGCAACTTGTAATATTCATCCGCCATTCTATCACTTCCGAATTGGAATTTAACATCATCCATTGCTGTCTGTACGATCTTTCTCCATTGGCTTGGATTTTCATAATAAGTTGGGATGATTTGATTTTCCAGAACATCATATAGATTGTTAAGGTCAAAATTGTCCTGTTCAATTTGAGGCCAGTTTTTGTAATCAGCCTGTGGAACTACGAAAGAGTTCTCTCCGTTTTTCGCAAATTCCGGGATCCAGCCATCATCGGTGGAAAGGTTTACGGAACCGTTCATAGAAGCAGTCATTCCGCTTGTTCCAGATGCTTCTCTTGGAACCCTTGGGTTGTTCAGCCAGATGTCAGAACCTTGTTTCAGGGATTTACTTAATGATAATTCGTAACCTGTAAGAACGGCCATGTTCTTATGATTTTTACTTTCCTCGACCAGATTGTTGAAAGTAGAAATAGCACCATAATCCATTGGATAAGGTTTTCCTGCCCAGATGATCTGAACAGGATATTTAGAGTTTTCAAGCATTTTTCTGAAACGCTCTTTGTCGGCTAAAAGGAGGTCGGCTCTTTTGTAACCGGCAAAACGTCTTGCCCAAACGATTGTCAAGACACTTGGGTCGAAGATCTTTCCTGTCTGGTCAGCAACGATCTTGAATGTTCTTTTCTTGAGGTGTTTTTTTCTGTAATCGAAAAGAGTATCATCGCTTTCGTCCTTAGCATCATATAGTGGTTTATCTGCCCAATATTTGAATTCCTGCGCGTTTGTTATTGATTTGATCTCACAGATTCCCGGATATTTGCTCCACATTTCTCTGGAAACAACACCGTGAAGTTGAGAAACACCATTGGAGATTCTTGACATTCTCAATGCGCAAAGTGAGTGGTTGAAACGGTCGTCATTCACGCCTTCTATATTTTTGACCTCATCGATTGTCAATCCGCAGAAGTATGACATATCGTGGCAAAGGTGGATGTTATGTTTTTCATTTCCTGCTTCTTCTGGCGTGTGTGTTGTAAAAACTAATTTTTCTTTCACTTTAGAAAGGTCTCCGCCATATTTTCTTAATAAGTAAAAAGCTGCAGGTAAACCATGCGCCTCATTCAGATGATAGATATCTCTTTCGAAGTTCATTTCGTCCAGCAATTTTGCTCCACCTTTTCCAAGAAGGATGTATTGAGCCAGTTTTGTGGACTCGTTGGCGTCGTATAATCTGTGAGAAATTGTCTTTGAAAGGTGGTCGTTTTCCGGAACATCCGTACTTAGAAAAAACATTGGGCAGGTCTTGAAAGTTTCAGGATTCAGGTACCAAACTTTTACCCAAACCGGAGCATTGTGGATCTCGATCTGGAATTTGATGCCTGTATCTTCCAGGAAGCTGTACATTTTCTTTGTCCAGATGGGATTCAAAGTTTGGTCGGCGTTTCTGCTTTGGTCATAGTAACCATATTTCCACAAGATCCCAATTCCTACAAAGTCTTGTTTTAAGTTATAGGCGCTTCTCATATGTGATCCGGCCAAGAAGCCAAGTCCACCGCTGTAGATCTTGAGTGCTTGGTCTATAGCGAATTCCATAGAGAAATAGGCGGTTCTTTTTGAGTAGTTTGGATTGATGCTGTAAGGCATCTTGAAGTTTTTGAAATCCATAGTTCTTTTTATATATTTTAAGGTCTTGTCTATAAGGTTGCAAATATAAGAATTAGTTTTTTGTACAATAGATCAGGGTGGTGTAAAGTCATGAAATTAAAAGGGAAAACCTGTCATTTGCCATTATTGCTTGCTTACGAAGCTTTCTTGTTTCCTTGAACATTTTGATCTGGGTCTTTATATTTTCTTTATTATTAATTTTAATTAATATAATTATTTTGTAATCAATTATTTACTAATTTAGAACAGGTTTAATTTCTAAAAGGAATGGTATGATCTTTTGCGAGGACCTTAATAAGAATCTGGAGATTTGTGTAGCTTCTAAAAATGAGAAGACGGATGACCTTGTCAAATGGTATGATTCCATTGGCAGGGCAAACCTGCACGAGCGTGAAGAATATCAGAAAAAAACCGAGTTGCTTTTGCTTAATACGTTGTTTAGCCATTTTCCTGAAATGGAGATTGAAAATTTGACAGGTGAAAGTCCTGATTTTATTATCAATTACAAAGGAAAGCGGATCGGGGTAGAAGTTTCGGAGATCATCAATCATTTTGAGCTTAAGAAAAAAGAAAGTTATATTAATCATATCTTTCGTACGGTGGAACATCTGTTGTCCGAATATAAAAGTCTCTACGGCATCTATCATCTCAATATAGATTATTTCCAAGATGACTTTTACCAGCAGCCGGAACAGTTGATCAAAGAGATCTCGTCAGCGATTACCAATAACAAGAGAACTAAAATTGTTAGATCTATAAGAAGAACGCCTCATCATAAAGGCGTTCTTTTGTTTTTAGAATACAACCTGTCTTTGTTTGATGAGCTCCATTCCGATAAAATTCTGGAAGTCATAGAAAAGAAGAATTCCAAATACCCCCTGTATAATCACAAGGCCAAGGAATGTTGGCTGATCCTGGTCTCCAATATGTACAACATTGCGTCCAGATACAGCTATATCAATGGTAAAGAGGAGCTCAGAAAAGTGAAGAGCCCGTTCTCAAAGATCTTGCATTTGGAAAATCTCTATAGCCAAATGATCGTGATCAAGTGAGACTTTTAGATCCGGGACTCTGAAGATTATTTCAAAATTAAATAATGAATTTGTGTTTCGTCTTGTTTTTGAGCGGAGCCGTTTTTTTTGTTTTCAATTATTAATAATTTATTTTTGAATTCAAGGTTAAGTGTTTGTAAAATTTAGGTAAATATGCTTTTTCTTAAAACAAATTCATTAGTATGTTTCCTATATGCAAATGTTTTTTAGTCTCATTCTTTACATTTATATTAACTTTTTATACCCTCGGATTTTATCCTTCTTATAATTTTATATTTGCTTGCTTATGAAAACAAAATGTGATGAAACTAAATTTATTAACAAAAATTTCGTGCTTTTATGCTAGTTCTTTAAAAGCTTTTTTTCTTTTCTTTTTATTGTTGATTGGGAATGTCGCATCAGGACAGACCTTGACAATTGTTCCCAATTCAGCAACTACAGGGTCGTCGGGTACCGGTTATGTAACTACCGCGAAGGCTTTTACCGCTTCGGGCGTTGACTGGTCGATTAATAATTGGATTCCTAATACTATACAAGTTAGGGGTAATCAATCCGCCGTAGCTTCAAATTTCCAGTTTTCAAATACTTCTGCAATACCGGGTAGTATTACCAAAGTTACCATCACCCGTAATGCCGGAACGTTGGTTGCTTCTAATGCTTTTCTACTTTTAGGAACCAGTGAACAGACAGGTGCTTCGAGTGGGACGGCGGGGACAATGAGTGGCAATAATATTGTTTGGACTCCTACGGGGAGTAGTAATACCTTTTTTAAAATTTATTTTACTAATGGTGCAACTTCTGGTACCACTACCATTACAAACATTATAGTAGAATATTCTGCCGGTAAGACTGTTACATTCAACTCAAATGGAGGCTCGGGAACCATGAGTTCTCAAACGGCATCTGTCCCTACCAATCTTACATCCAATACGTTTACGAGAACCGGTTATAGCTTCACAGGATGGAATACCACCACAAGTGGATCTGGCACAGCCTATGCCAATGGTGCCCAGTATAGCTTCAGTGCAGACATGACGCTTTATGCGCAATGGTCTGTCAATAGCTATAATGTAACTTACAATGCAAATGCATCCACTAGTGGAACTGTTCCGGCAGCACAAAGCGGAAATTATAACTCAAGCATCAATTTATCATCCAATACTGGAGCCCTTGCAAAGACAGGATATGTCTTCAATGGATGGAATACCAATGCCAGCGGGACAGGAACTCATTATAACGAGAATGCAAACTTTACAATACCTGCGGGCAATACAGCTCTGTATGCGGAGTGGAAACTGATAGCATCTTATTCCGGGGTGAGCGCAGGAGCAGGTACGGAACCGGCAACGCTTTCATCTCTTATCAATACACAAACGGATTCCTTGCTTAACTTTGATTTTACAGTTACGGATGATAATAATACGACGGACGGCAATGATAGTCTGCCAACTTTGATCAGTCAGATTGTTATCCCTCAAAATACAGGAAATGATATTGCCAACTGGACGCAGGCTATCGATGGAGCTGTGCTTACAGATGGCGTCAATACGATCGTGGGAACGGTTAATGCCACGAACGTAACATTTTCTGGTATTCCTGCCACGGTCAACTCATTAGGATATATTGCGGATAATGGTAATAAGACCTACAGCTTGAATGTCTGGTTGAAGACCTCTCTTGGGGGAACTTTGCCTACAACGATAGATGGTCAGAATCTGGTCTTCAAAGTAGATAGAAGTAATTTTACAACGGCAGGCTCCGCAACGTCTACTCAATTTGAAGCGGGTACAGGAACGGTAGTAGGATCTGGAGCCGGTAATAATGCGGTTGAGGTCATTGCAACCAAATTGGATTTCGTACAGCAGCCTACCAATATCACGGTTAATAGCAATATGTCTCCCGGGGTCACGGTATCGGCAAATGATGCTTATGGAAATAGGGACAGGGATTATACAACAGCAGTCGCAGTAACATCTACAGGGAACTTGACGGGTGCTCCTGTGAGCTCTAATGCCGTGTCTGGATTAGCTACTTTTTCTACGCTTAGACATACGGCGGCTGGAACTAATCTGAAATTGACGGCTGGTTCCTCTTCATTCGCAAGTATAGAATCGGATCCATTCAGTGTGGCCTTGGTGACGCAGGCGTCTGATTATTTTAAAAGTAAAGAGGTGACGGGTACATGGGCGACGGCAAGTAACTGGTTGTCTTCACCAGACAATGTAACATGGATCAACTCTACTTTGGTACCTTCAAATACGGCATCGGGAATCACTATATCAGATAACAGTACAATTACGGTCTCTGCAACTGCAACGGGGAAAGATATTACTGTAGAAAGTGGCGGTGTTTTGACGGTCAACAGTGCATTTACCATTTCAGGGACCAATGTTGTGAACGGAACTTGGAACCAAATAACAACAACGGCCATCTCAAACAGTGGTACCCTTGTTTTCGGAGACGATTCTATCTATAATCATAATGCCAATGGCGGGACAATACCAACTGCAACTTGGAGTGATTCTTCCAATTGTAATGTGATAGGCTATACAGGTACTTCCAATATAAATGGTGTTTCCGGGATAGGACAAGATTTTGGGAACCTGACCTTTAATAATACGAAAACGGGTTATCTCAATTTGTTTGCTGCTGCCGGAACTATGACGGTAAGAGGAACACTGACAGTGGGGCCATTGACAAGTAATCTTGTGTCATTTGGTAATTCTAGTTTTTCTGTGACGGCAAACATTAATAAAATTAATATAACTGGCGGTGCTTTGCATGGGGTTGGGTCTGGAACGGTTTTGAACTTGAATGTCGCAACTGACCTTGTTGTTGATAATACTGGTGCATTTCGTCTGGCGACTGGCAACGGGAATGCTAATGTCACGGTAACAAATGATGTTTTGCTCAAGGGTCAGGGAAGTTTAGAGGTTGTAGCTGGTACAAGTTCAACTGTTGGGACACAAATACTTTCTGTTGGAAGAGATTTTGTTATTGCCGGAACTTCGGCCATTTTAAATTTGAAATCCAATACAGGAGGGGCCACAGGGCCTGGTGTAGTTAATGTTGGAAGAAACTTCAGTTCAAATAATACTGCTACAGATGCTATAGATGTTGATTTTGGTATTGGGAGTGTGTCAAGTAATTATATTGCGATTTCTGGTAATCTGACCCACACAGGAAATGGTGTTTATCAAACAACTTCAATATCACAGGCAAGAGGTTTTGTTTTTAGAGGTACCTCTTCTATGCCATCCCAGATCAGCTACTCGGGAGAGAATTCTGATTACACGAGTTATGAAGTAGATGCTGGCTACTATGCAAAATTAAATACCGATCTGACATTGGGGAGTAATACAGGACCTGTTTCCTATTTTACAGTAAAAGGGACCCTCGACTTTGACGATAAGTCGATCATAGGAAATAATGTTGCAAGATTTGTTACTGCAAATGGAGCTGTGTTAAGTACATCCAATGCTCACGGATTTGGAGGGACCAATACTACGGGTAGCTTGAGGTCGTTTGGCGCAACTGGTTCCACTTCTAATAACGGAACAGCACAGTTTATAGCGGGTGTCAACTATTTGTTCAATACTAATACAATTACTCCTTTTCCAACAGGAACCATAGGGAATCCTGCAAGCCTTACTTTTAACAATGCAGAAGTTGTATCTAACAGAACGGGAAGTTTAATAGTCTCAGGAGCTGTTAATATCAATGGAACTTCTAAGTTTTCACTCAATAGTGCAGGAAACAGCCTGGCTTTGGGAGGTGTAATGACCATTGGGGAGAATGCTGTATTTGATAATAATGGTGAGAACCAGATTACAAGTGGGGGAAGTGGAGCAGCAATTGTAATAAATGGGACATTTGTTGCGAAGGATGCACAAGGGTTCACCGGTAGTAATTCTAGTGTGCCTACCGTTCCCGTTACTATTAATGCGGGTGCTACGGTTCATTATGCGCTAGATGGTGCTCAAACAGTGTCGTCCAGGGCAGATTATCAAAATCTACTCTTTACAGGGAGTGGTACAAAAAGTACTACGGGTAGCATTGCAGCCATCGCTGGTACGGTTACTATAGATGGGAGTAATGCTATATTGGATGTTTCCAATAATACATTTGGTAATTCTACAACTGGTCTTACAATGGTTGCCGGGACTTTTCGTTTGGCAGGTTCTGGTGTAAAACCGGATATCAGTGGGGCTTATAATCTGGCATCAGGAACCAATATAGAATTTACAGGAACATCTGCCACGCAAATTCGCTTAGCACCTCAGTATGCGAACGTTATTATTTCCGGAAGTAATGTGGTTGCGGGAACTACAACTAATGGAGGGCTGACTTTCCAGGAAAATGGAAACTTCATAGTGAAAAACGGAGCGAGGTTCAAGGTGAATAATGATAATGGCTTTAGCGGAGCTTCTACTACGGCTATTAAAAATACCAATAATCCAACAATTACTTTAGAATCAGGTTCTTCGATAGACTATACAGGTGCCGATCAAATAGTGACCAATAGTTTGGATTATCATAATTTGATAATTTCTACAGCTGGGGTGAAAACGGCGGCTCCCGGAAACATTATTGTGAATGGCCTAACAACGGTAAGCGCCGGAAGCTTAATTATTTCTGAAACGGCAGATCACACGACTTCTAACGTCCTGTATGCCCATAAGGGGATTTCTAACTATGGTGGGGCACTTAATTTTGGAACTAATGCACAGCTCATGCAGGATTCTGATGCAGTTAACATTGGAAATATTGTGTCTGCAAGAAAAGGCAGGCTTCCCAAAATGGGTTACAACTATTGGAGTTCGCCAGTCAACGCTCAGAATCTTTATGCGTTCTCAAATGGAGGACAGGTAGGAGGTACGCCTAAGAATAGGTTTTGGGTTTATGACGAAGCAACAGACACGTTTAAAAATACAGGAGCTTTCTTGTTGAATGACTCTTCTGTGTTCGAAACTGGGAGAGGGTATGCTATTCGTGGTATGGATAACTTCAGTACATCGATGCCAACCGTATCGTATGAATTCGCATTTACAGGTGTGCCAAATAACGGTGAATTATCGTTTGCTTCTTTGAAGTATACCAATGATATGAAAGGTTATAATCTCGTAGGGAATCCTTATCCGTCCAATATCGATTTTGATAAGCTTTATGCAGCCAATTCTTCTAAAATATACGCAACGGCCTATTTTTGGACCAATAACGACATGACGGTTACACAACAACAGGGAGCTGGCTATTCTGGTAATAATTATGCTGTCTATAATCTTACCGGCGGCTCTCCTGCGGTTCAAATAGATGGAGATCCAAATCAATCTGGCTCTGCAGGCCTGGCTCCAAGTAATATTATCAAAGTAGGACAGGGATTCATCATCAAAACAAAACTGGCGGGAAAAGATCAGCCTCTTGATTTTACCAATGACATGCGTTCTACGGATGACGGCAATTTCTTTAATAATAAAAATAACATTAATAATGATAGATTTTGGCTGAAATTGATATCTCCTTCTAGTGTTTCAAATACAGTGCTGGTCGGTTATATCCCTTCTGCAACCAATGATTTTGAAATCGATTATGACGGGGAGTTGTTTGTAATAGGTTCGGATTCTTTCTATTCTCTGTTAGGGAGCAGAAAATTAGCGATACAGGGTAGGTCTACCTTTGATAGAGAAGATAAAGTGGCTTTGGGAAATGTCTATTCTCAAAATGGAACTTACAGGATATCGATTGCTGATAAACAAGGTGTTTTTGATAATGGGCAGAAAATATATTTGAAAGATAAATTACTTAACAAAGTTATCGATCTGACCAATGGAGATTATATGTTCCAAGCTATAAAAGGTACCGATCACACCCGTTTCGAGATTGTCTATAAGGCAGAAGAAGTGCTTGGTGTTGGTGCTGACCTTAAATCTGATTTTATGGTCTATAAGGATAATAACGAGCAGGTTATCAAATCAACTAAGAAATTAGGAAAGGTTGAGATTTATGATGCTTCCGGGAAACTGGTCAAGACTGCAATTGTGAATGGCACGGAAGCAAGATTTGACACCACAATTTTATCAAATGGTGTTTATATATTTAAGATTGAGAACTCTGGAGACTTGAAAACAAAGAAATTCATAAAATAAAATATACAATTTATTAAAAAGTAAGCCTTTCGACTTTCGAAAGGCTTTTTTCTTGGCTAATAATTTTACCTATTGCTGGTCCTCTAATGCAACAGATGAGAAACAAGACATTTTATGTCCGGTCATTTTCAATGATGCGTTTATTTGATAGGGATTGTTTATGTGCGGGTTTTTATGATGTGTGATAATTGGCAAAAATGGGCAAATATCACATATATGTTTGCTTATGTAAAATATTTTTTTCAAATCATTGATTACAATGTGAACCAATTGCTAATTAATTGCAATATCGATAAAAATAAAAATTATTTCTTTCACGATATGTATTAATATATTAATTTTGTAAAGTTATATATGATAAATAATTTGTTATGAAAATAAAATTACTAACTAACTACGTTCTTGTAAGGCGATGGTTTACTTTTTTGAAGCTTTCTCAAAAAAGTATTATGTTTCCTGTTTTGCTTTTATTGATGCAATATTCCTTTGCTCAGACTACAGTGAACTACAATATGTCTAGCTTAGGACTGACAAATGGTGCAGCTACCGGAACAGGTAATTATACTGTGGTTCCTAGCATCATTACGGTTTCATTTGCTCAGAACAGTAGTGGTACTGCGCCTACTTATTTTACTAGTGGAGGTGTGCGTTTATATCAAAACGCGACAAAAGGGGGTTCCATGAGAATAAGTGTAGCTACAGGCTACAAGATTACAGGAGTTACTGTTACCAAAGCCAGTGGTGACGGTGATGGGCCTGCCGGTTATCTTGTTGACGGTGGCTCAGAGGCCGGAACTTTTGCAGATGGTACTACTAGTAATGTTATCCCTACTTCCGGGACAATGAATGCAACAAGTTATGTCGAATACTACAATAAAGGTAATTCCTCAACTACGAGGTGTTATATCACAGCAATTTCTGTTACTTATGCCGCAACAGGTCCTGCTATAACTCTTGGGAATAGCAGTGTTTTAAGCGGGGCCCTTACATCTACATATGGGACAGCTTCAACTACGGTGAGAACAGTATCCGTATCTGGTTCTGCTCTTACAGCAAATATCACAGCTACAGCTGCCAATCACTTTGAGGTTTCCAGCAATGGTACTACTTGGGGGCAGACGGCCACTTTCACACAATCGGGTGGTACTGTTAGCGGAACATTGTCTGTAAGACTTGCAGCCACTGCCCCTGTAAACGGTTCTTATAATAACGTGACTGCGGCAACTCTTACCAGCTCTAGCGCAACAGATGCTCTGGCTAAGACTGCTGCTACTGGCAACAGCGTCAGCAAAAAAGCTTTGAACATTACCGCTGATAACCAAACCGTAGCCTATGGTTCATCCGTTAGTTCGGTTACTTCAGCTGGCGCTTATACATTGTCCGGATTCGCTAATGGTGAAACTGCGACTACTATCTCGCAATTAGCGGGAGGAACTGGCACGCCTACTTACAATACTACTTATACTACTACAACCAATGCGGGAACTAGTGGGATTACTATTACGCCGGTTGTTACAACACTTAGTGCTACTAATTATAGCTTTTCACCAGTTGCTGGCATTATTACTATTGGCCGAGCTAATACCACAAGTGTTACCATTGTCAATGGTTCTCCGTACACTTACATTCCCGGGACACCTCAGGGGCCTACTGCGGTAACTGTAGTTCCATCCGCTAGTAATGGTGCGGTTTCATATCTTTACTCTGGTACTGAGAATGGTGGAAATACTTATTCGGCTTCTGCTGACAGACCTACTAATGCAGGCTCTTATTCTGTAGTTGCTACTGTTGCGCAGAGTACAAACTATGAGTCACAAAGTTCTCCGTCCACGCCATTCACAATTGATAGGGCTGCTTCTACCATTACAGTAACTGGAGATACTTCCTACACTTACAATGGAAGCGGGCACGGACCAACAACTTATGACCACACGGGCTCTTCGGGTGCAGTAACTTTCCAATATACCGGAGTGGGGGCTACAAGTTATCCTGAAAGTACAACAAGACCTACTGCGGTCGGTACCTATAAAGCGGTTGCTACATTAGCTGCTGACAATAATTATGCGAGTGCAGTATCGGATGACTTTAATTTTCAGATCACATCTGTAGCTGTACCTCAGATTACTAGTTCATTGACATGGTCCATGACCTATGGACTAACAGCTGCAACATATACTGTTACGGCCTCCAATAATCCTACATCATTCGGTGTTTCCGGATTGCCGGCGGGTTTAAGCTACAATTCTACAACTCATGAAATTACAGGGACTCCGACTGTTGCGCCAGGTGATTATGATGTTACGCTGACGGCTACTAATGAAGGCGGAACAGGTGATGAGGCAACTTTGGTTATTACGGTAGCACAAAAAGAGGTGACGATTTCTAATCCGGTAGTTTCAGATAAAGTTTATGACGGTAATACTACAGCTGTATTGACTGGTAGTGCAAACGGTTTTGTGAACGGTGATGATGTAACTCTTGATTTAACTGCCAATTTTGATGATGCAAATGCGGGTCAGGACAAACCGGTAACTTCTACAAGCACATTAACGGGAACTAAGGCAAGCTATTATACTTTGACGCAACCGACCGGCTTGACTGCGGATATTACAAAGGCGACGCCTGCTGTAGTGGTCACAGGAAGCGATGCTTATACATATAACGGTCTAGCTCAGGGGCCGGCAACTTCTACAGTGACACCTTCTGCTGCTGGGACCGCGACTTATTCCTATTCTGGTACAGAAGACGGAGGCGATACGTACGGTCCATCTGCAACCAGGCCAACCAACGCTGGTTCGTATTCTGCTATAGCTACAGTAGCTGAAAGTTCCAACTACAATACGGCTAGCTCTACAGCGTTTGCATTTACTATAGCCAAAGCTGATCAGGCACTCACTGGATTCGGAAGTGATATCGTTAAGCTTTCTACCGATGCGCCGTTCGACCTACCAACCGCTGTTACCACTACGGGTACTCAACCTGTGACGTACGCAGTTACCAATACGCCCGATGCAGATGTTGCAACCATCTCAGGGAACACAGTTACTATAACGGGTGTTGGAACCACTGGAATCACTGCACATGCGGATCCAACTGCAAACTATAATGCATACGATGCAAGTATCAACCTTATAGTCAATTTCAATACGGCAACTATTCCTACTGCCACAGCGGCAACTAATATTTTGGGGACAGGATTTAATGCTAACTGGAACGCGGTTGCGAATGCAGATAGCTACAAGTTGGATGTTTATACGAAAACCGCAGCTGCAACAGATACCGAATTGTTCGATAACGCTGGTGCCTCTGTACCATCAGAATGGTCAGCTACAAATGTAGGGCAACCGGGAACCTATCTGAAAATGATAATGAATACTTCCGTTTTAATTACACCTACTATCGATTTATCAAATTATGCTACCGCTGAATTAAATATGACGCTCGGTACTTTTGGTGGAGCCGGTGCTGGTAATGCTGTAACGTTTGATTTTTCTACTGATGATGGTGCTACGTGGTCTTCTCCTATAACAAGACAAGGTACCTCTACGACCAGTATCATGGATCCTGCGATTGATTTGTCAAGTTATGCTGGTAATTCGCAGGTTAAGATCAGAATGAGAACCTTATCTGCAACTGGAACTACACCTAATGGTACTTCTGGTGTAGGTGCAAGGTTGTCTAATATGGTTTTAACAGGAAGGCAACAAGTCAAATCACCAATATCCGGTTCGTTATTTACGATACCTGCTCAGGACCCTCAGCCTGCGACTTACTCTCGAAACTTTAATGATTTGGATCGAGATACTCAATATTATTATATAGTACGTGCAGTTAACAATGGTAATGAGACAGAAGATTCGAATGAGATAGCTGTTAAAACCACAAATGCCATAGTTTGGGATGGTGCCAGTTGGAGCAATGCCAATGTCGGTCCAGACGAAACACTTGATGCGGAGATTGTCGGAGCTTACACAGGTAGCACTAATTTTGAAACTAATAATCTGACCATTACCAGTACGGGTTCACTCACTATTCAGCCACAGCAGGATATTATAGTTCATGGAAGCATTGTACTTCCTGCGGATGATAAAATCACTATAGAAAATGATGGTAACCTGATTCAGACTGCCGATGGTATAGATACAAACCCAACTAACTATTCTGTGATTGCCAAGAGAAACTCCACATTGCCGACGGTAGGTTACACTTTTTGGAGTTCGCCAGTTTCTGGACAGAACCTATATAACTTCTCTGATGGATACAATAACGCAGGTGGTGAATCGGGTACTGGTACACCTTGGAACAGATTTTATGTCTATAATGAGGCGAATGATTATTTTGTAACGAAAATCACTAACGAGATTGAGCTCAATAGCGCTTCTACTTTTGTAACAGGACGTGGTTATGCTATCCGGGGTATGAACAAATTTGGAAATGAGAATCCTGCTACCAATGAATTTTTGTTTGGGGGTAAACTTAACAATGGGCAACTATTCTCCCAGCAGCTTAAAAATTCTTGTACTGTAGAAGCTGGATGCGAGAAAGGTTATAACCTTGTTGGGAATCCTTATCCGTCAAGTATAGATTTTGAAGCGTTGTATGCTGCTAACTCTTCTAAAATTTATGGTACAGCATACTTCTGGACCAATAATGATATTACCGTGACTCAACAGGCGGGTAATGGTTATAGTGGAAATAATTATGCGATATATAATTTGAGTGGTGGTACACCGGCTGTAGATCCGGATCCTACTCAAGGGAATGGTTTTGAGGTGCCGAACGGAATCATAAAACTTGGACAAGGTTTCATAGTGAAATCAAAAGTTGCAGGTAAAGACCAATCCTTAGAATTCAATAATGATATGAGGTTAGGTTATGATTCGAATGCTGTTTTCTATAACAGCAAAAAAGCAGACAAGAATCGTTTCTGGTTGACTTTTACTTCGCCAGCTAATATTAGTAACACAATATTGGTGGCTTATGTTCCGGAGGCAACAAATGGATTTGAGATCGACTATGATGGAGAATTGTTTGTGATCGGTTCTGATGCGTTCTACTCTACATTAGGAAGCAGAAAACTGGCTATTCAAGGTAAGGCAGAGTTCAATGCAGAGGATAAAGTGACTCTAGGAAATGTTTATTCTAAAGATGGAGAGTACAAGATTTCCATCAAAAATAGGGAAGGTGTCTTCGATGGTTCTCAAAATATATATTTGAAAGACAAACTTCTTAACAAAGTAGTGAATTTGTCACAAGGAGATTATATCTTCCAAGGAGTGAAGGGTACAGATGAAACACGTTTCGAGATTGTTTACAAAGAGGATGCTGTTCTGGCTACAGATGCTATTTCTAAATCCAGCTTCAATGTTTACAAAGATGGGAACAGCTATGTGATCACTTCTTCTAAGAAGTTAGGCAAAGTAGAGTTGTATGATACGGCTGGAAGATTAATGAAAACATTGAGTACGAATGAAACAACGATAAGAATTGATGTTTCTACATTCTCTAACGGAGTTTATATTTTGAAAGCTGAGAATTCAGGAGATGTAAAAACTAAGAAAATAATAAAATAATATTATTTTTAAATAATCAGCAAAAGACGTCATTTATGGTAGTCATGGTCGGAAGATTTTCTTCCGACTTTTTTGTTTTTATATGCGCAAAAAATAATTTTACAATTACCTGATAATCAAATAATTAACTT
>NZ_AUFK01000018.1 GCF_000426465.1 Epilithonimonas caeni DSM 17710 | reverse complement strand
GGAGGATTTTTATAAACCTAAATTACTATGGGCTGAAACAATGCGAATACATAAAGATCAAACACAAAAATTTCCAAGATTTGGATATGACCCTTCAGGAAAATATTTAACTGATAAGACTTGTTTCTTTGCAACTGGGCGACATTTAGACTTTATATTGTTAATTTTAAACTCTGCTATTGGAAAATATCTTTGTTATCAATATGTTTCTATATTAGATGACGGTGGCTTCTTAATGCAAAAAATTTACATTGAAAAAATACCGATACCTAAAATCGAAAATATTTATAATGAAAAGGTTGTAAGTTATATCAATAATTTTCAAAATTTAAATTTGGAGGATGAAATTAATTCTTTTGTATTTCAATTATATGGTCTGAATGATGAAGAGATAAGGTTTATAGTTGATCTATAAATTTTATTTCTTCGTCAATTAAATTATATGTTGAGTATACTAAATTATTTGATAACTTTTCTAATTCAGTAGAATCTTCATTGTTTTGTTTTGCTAATAAAATTTTTTGCAGTAAAGCTCTAAAAGGTTTTTGTTCATTCTCCGTAAGAATAGGAATAGGGAATAAAACAACATTTTGAGCGCCAACCTGCATATCTCCAACTCCCGTCTTGTTCATATTTGTAAGATAGCTATACCATTTTATTATTTTGGAATTTAAAATAATTACTAAATATTCCAGATAGTTTCCTGTGAGTATATAGCATGCATTGTTAACTATAAAGTTTTTATTATCGATAAAAAAAGCCATTTGATCTCCAATTATTTTCCATACAATTTTCTGTCTATAAAAATCCTCCCAATAACTTATCGAATCTTGTGTTTCAAACCATTGATTATTAGTCTTTTTACGAGATCCCTTATCTCCAGTCTGTTTTAACCGGTCATAGCCAAAGGACAGAAGATGCTGTTTTACAGCCGGATACAGTTCAATATCTATTTTCAAGCTTGGAAATGTCGTAATTAGATATAAATCAGCAAATTCAAATGAGTATCGCTTAATATCACGCCCTCTTAATAACGGTCGTATAATTTCTTCACTTTTAGGGTCCTGATCAATCAGCTCCTTTCTCTTAGCTCCATCTATAATAAAGGCATCATTAAATCCTGTTTTGATTCCGTAATTTATTCTGATATCCCAATCTTTTAATGGTGTACCAATCTTCTCAATTTTCTCCTTTATCTGCTGTTCGATTGGAGAGAGAATTACCCAACTGTCAGAATTTGAAAATGACAGTAATGAGGAATTCTGTCTAAAATAATCGCTCAAATTAATTAACAGCTTTTCTTTAACAATGCAGGCTTCTGTTTGTTGTCTATTTTTATCCCTGGTAAATGTCAAAATATTAGTATCTACTGTTGCTGTATCAAATATTTGATTGCCTGAGAAGTCAATTAAAATTTCAGGATTTGTTTTCTCTGCAAAAAAGTTACGCAGACTCTCGCCATAGGCAGCTCTCATCCATTTATTCGAAGTAATAAAGGTTAATATTCCTTTTGGTTTAAGAATATCATATCCTAACTCATAAAATAAACTATAAATATCTCCAGTTTTAGCAAAAGTTTCATATTCCATTTGTTGAAGGGCATCACTTTCAGCTCCCATTTTTTGTAATTGAATGTATGGAGGATTCCCTATGATAGCATCAAAACCAATAAAATTTCCTTCGTTATCCAATACTTCCGGAAATTCAAAACGCCACTCAAAAGCATTTTCGTAGATTTTATTGTTCTTAATCTCTTCAATAAAATCTTCAATTTTTTTGATTTTTGCCTCCAGAGTTTTCTTATCTTTTTGTTGAGCTTTTGTTAAAACAGTTTCAAAAAGTTGCTCACTTTGATACTTCGTATAATATTCTCCTCTCAACAGATTAAGAGATTTGATTTCTTTGCTGTTCTTGCTAATTTCTGTCCTGAATCCTGTTTTAATGTTGTTAATAAGTTGTTCTAATTCCCATTTTTGAGCTTTGCTTTCTGCATTGCGGTAAAGATCAACAGCTTCCTTATACTTTTCTATGGAAATTCCTGTTTTTTTCAAAGCAGATGACAAGTTACTGTCCAATCCAAAACGGTTAATTAATGAATTGCCATTCTTAATATTAATATCAATATTAGGAAGTGTTTCCAATTCGTTCTCTGATTTATAATAAGCATTCTTCAGTAATTCAATCCAAAGACGAAGACGACATATTTTTACAGAATTGGGATTTATATCTACGCCAAACAAACAGTTTTCTATAATGGTTTGTTTTTCGTGAAATAAAGTCTCCTGAATTCTCTGGCTTTCTTTAATTTTAGGATTATATTCGAAAAGTTCTCCATTTTCGTCTGTAATTATTAATTCGTCATTCTGTACTTCGATATTATAATTTTTTAATTTCTTCCCGAATTTATCTACCAGAATTCCAAGATCATTTTTAATCGCTATCAATTCATTAAGAGCAGATACCAAAAAGTGACCTGAACCAACCGCGGGATCGCAAACACGTAAAGAATTGACAATCTCATTTGCCTCTTTTATATCGTTTATTTTATTATGTAAATCGACAATTGATTTACAATCCCAATTCTTTATCTCATTGAATTTTTGTAAAACTGCTTTGCGTAACGTTTGTTTACACATATACATTGTGATAAAACCTGGAGTATAAAAACTACCATCTTTATATCCGTTAATCTTCTCAAAAATTAACCCTAGGACAGAAGCATTAATCAAGGTCTTATTTTCATCTAAAATATCTGCTGTCCCTTCACTTGCAAAATCATAAGCATCTAAAAATTCAAATAGATATTCTAAAGTATTAAGTTCTCCACTTCTTTTCTTACCTGTTGTATCTTTCAGAACTGTTGTAGGAAGTATGGGTATTTTCTTTTCGTCCTTTAGATTACTAATAATTAGAGTCGAATGCTCTAATTCGGTAGGTTCAAAAAGCGAACTATTCAAGTAAGGAACCTTTTCATATGCTTTCTTAACATCTTCATTTCTGTCCTCATACTTTCTCGCTAGAACCTGAAAGAATAAAGTATTAAGGTCATCGTACTGTCTTATCTTATTAAAATTTAAGAAGAGAAATGCTTTGTCACCTCTGTGATAATTGACGAGCTGTCCCTCCATTAACTTTAGGAATAAAACCCGGTTAATCCAAGTAATATTGAGTTCTAGTGCAATGTTGAAAAGTCTTTCTTCATATGAATCTCCATACAAGAATGGCTTATTGATACGATTTACCTTATCCAAAGAATCCAATTGTATAATGGTATCTTCTAATAAAGAACCTAAATTTCTTTGTCCAGACTTATTGCGCTCAATTAATCGTTTTCCAGCTTCTTTTGTCTCTGTTAATCCAATAATATGTAACAATTCATTATAAAAACTCTTATCTAAAGTATTACTGTCATTGATGAATGGAAGTTTTAGGAGATGAGCCGGACTAAATATTTTAAAAATAGCAATCAGCTTGTTGTCATCCCTTTGAGAATGGTTCTTTACAATAGATGCGTAATCTTTTAAATTGAAATAAGTAAACTCTAATTGACTAGCTACCTCATCTAAAAATGGCTTTGCAATTTCTTTATAGAATACATCTGTTGATATTCCTGAAAGTCTTTTCGTTTCAAAATCCTCAAATTGCTTAACTAATTTTTTGTTCTTAGCAAAAAAATATTCGAATTGATACGCATCAAAAATGAACCACTCATATAGATTGGTTACAATAAGATGTTTAACCTCCAAATTTTTATGTGTAATTCTCTCCCTAAGAAAATATAATAACAATTCCTGAAGTGCTTTAGTGTTTAGTTTTTTAGCACTTACCATTTCCGCAGAATTGCTAATGCTCTTGGTTTCAATAATGACCCCTACAGGACTAGCAGCTGTTTTATCAGTATGTATAACTAAATCATTTTTTCCTTTTGTATTTATATAGAAATCAGCATCAAAACCATTTTTTTTTAGGAAGTCTATAATGAGATTTTTTTGAAATTCTTCGGATTCTTTTTCATTGATCCTTTCAAAAAGTGTTACAAAATTGTGCTTGAAATTTTCAATATCTTTTCTGTTTGGTTTAAGTTTCAGAAAGGATTTATTTAGAGATTTATGAGGAGTTAATATTTTTTGTGACACGGGTTTAGTTTTTATTGATGGTTATCTAATTTGTTTTTTTAATTCTTCTTTACTTGGAAGAATAGCTTTGTATTCTTTCGCAAAAATGGTCTTATTGTTTTCCGGAAGTGTAAATTCTATCACTGTTTTGTTCTCCTCTTTACAGAGAATGATTCCTATTGTAGGATTTTCATTCTTCGTTCTTATCTTTCTATCATAATAATTTACATACATCTGCATCTGTCCAATATCTTGGTGGGTTAGTTTTCCAATTTTTAAATCTAATAGAACAAAACATTTTAGCAACCGATTATAGAAAACCAAATCCACAAAAAAGCTGTCACCGTCAAAAGTAAATCGCCGTTGCCTGCCTTCAAAAAGGAAACCTTTACCCAATTCTAACATAAAATGTTCCAGCTTATTGATGATTTCTGTCTCCAAATCACTTTCGGAATAGCGACTATCTTCTTTCAAATCCAGAAATTCCAAAACATAATGACTTTTTAGAACGTCGGTGGGCTTTTCTATAATTTGCCCTTTTTGAGCTAATTGTTTCACACCTTCTTTATCCCTGCTAAGAGCTAATCTTTCATAAATTGCAGAATTATATTGTCTGGTCAATTCTCTTACGCTCCAATTGTTTTGAGAAGCTTCTATTTCATAAAAGTTTCTTTCGTCTTCATTCTCAATTTTAAGTAATTGTATATAGTGAGTCCACGATAGTGTAAATGGTAAATTACGGGATGGTATTTCATCATTTAAATTTTCTGAAGAAATCCCAATCACTGATTGGGATTTTCTAAATTCCCCAGTCATCGATTGGGGAATTCTGTCTTGAAATGTTAAATAAAATTTTCTGAAATATTCCAAATTTGAAATAGAATACCCTCTTCCAAATTCTTTCGTTAATTGTTTACTGAGTTTTTTAAGTATCTCCTTAGCGTATTCGGCTCTATCTCTGCCATTTTGTTCGTCCTCAACAATTATTCTACCTATTTCAAAATAAGTTAACAACATAGTAGTGTTAATATTGCGGACGATACTATTCTTAGCATTTTCAATCAAATGCTTAATGGATTTGAAAAGGGTGGATGATAATTGATGCATATTTACAAATTTAACATTATTTCCATTATCCTTCATCAATATCATATACTAAGAAAATGATTCTTTCCTTACGTAAGTTTATTTATTTAGGAATTGATTAAAAATACTTATTCAATTTGTGCGTTGGGGATTTTAAGAAAAAATTACTTTTTCCTATCTTGCTGTTTACCACCAACCTTCAACTCCCCACCAAAGTCCAACATCACCACCTGACTTCCTGTAAACGGATTATAAGACGGCTGATAATCAATATAGCCCGAAGAATGGAGATTCTTCAGGCATTTATGATAGGTGGCTTTTGAGCGGATTTTACTGATTCGCATCACCTCATCGCGGGAAATACTGACCGGATTTCGGAAACGGCTGAAATTCCAGAACTGGAATAAGGCTAAATAGAGGCTGATGTGTGATGGATTAAGCGAATTGTCCTGAGCCACCTTTTCATAGAAAGCTGTTAGGTGTTTGATATAATTCATAATTTAGTTTTGGTGCTTCGAAATATCATTGCTTATTTTTCACCATTTCTTCAATGTCTTTGTAATTGTAATATAGTGTCCCGCCGACACGGGTGTAAGATAAAGTTCCATTGATTCGTAGCTTCTGCAATGTTCCGGAGGAGATTTTCAGCAGTGCTTTGACCTCTGACGAACGCAGCCATAATTTCTGCTGGGAAATTTTTATTTGAAACAGGTTTTGTATATCCTCCAGCAATTCGGTTCTAAATTCCTGAAGGTCTTCTTTGGTAATTAGGTTTACAATCATAACTACTTCATTTTTGTTTTTGACATAGTTTTCTTCAACAAAGTTGTGGTATTAAGACATTGAAAACAATAGTGTTAGACGGGCATGGGCTAAATAAGAACAATCTGGATGATGCAGGAATCTTTTGGAGATTAAAAAAGAATAAATTGGAATCTACTAGATGGTTTACAAATAAGAAAAGACGAGTTCCGAAGTCTTTTCCCCTTTTTGCAAAAAAGGCAAGAGCGTTTTTGGATGTACAACTTGAAAAGTTTGTATATACAAAGACACATCTTGCTTAATTGTATCGCTGATTTTTCAGAGCTCTGAAATATGACTGCATTTAATTGATTATTAATCAGTTGTATTAATTGCTTTTGAAAAGAAAAAAAACAGAAAAGACAATGATATCAGGGCTGCTCAATTTTTGAGCCGCATTTACAGTATCCTGCTCAAATCCTGCGCCGGGTTAGGGATGAACGGCTTACTTTTTGAGCCAGGTAAGCGTGTTGTGGTAGCAATTTTGAGCCGGTTTTTAAAAAGGGTGCTCAATTTTTAAGCAGGGATATGAGTTGGTATAGTTTCTTGGATACAGTTTAGCAATATGGCGGTTTAATTTTTGAGCCGCATCGACAGTATCCGGCTCAAATTCTGCGCTGGGTTAGGGATTACCGGCTTATTTTTTGAGCCAGGTAAGTGTGTAGTGGTAATATTTTTGAGGCGGTTTTCAAAAAAGTGGCTTAATTTTTAAACAGGGCTATGAGTTTCCATATTACGAAACACACTGATTTTGTTTTAATCCTTTTCTAATCGAAATCTAAATATTCTTCTGAAATTTCTGATAGAAATTGCACTTATTTTTAACATTATTTCTTATTCCCAATCAAAGGCTTATATCAAATATGATCTGTTTCTGAATTGCCATAAAAACAAGAACCAATGAAAATATCTACAAATTCCAACAAATTCCCTGTCCAAAATTTTAGAACATTTTATATTATTATATTTTTAATATTGCAATCTGGCTTACTCAAAGCACAACCTGGATGGCGAGATGCTACAAAACGCTACTTTTATACTATTACTGATCAAAACGGAAAGGAAATCTCATTTAAGGAAAATGGAGATTACAGTGTAATGATAGATGGTATTTTATATAATGGTGCCAATATCCCGCAGAGGCCCATAAGACCTGTTTCACGTACTGATAAAGAATTTCAAAATCAGATATATATTAATGACCTTTCTTTGACTATCCCTCAAAAAGAGTTTATCGGAGAATATACTAAACGACTGGAAATAAAAATCATTTATAAAAAAGATACAATGATCATATGTCAGCCTTCCGGAACTGGTGGTATTTTGGAATCTTGGGATTTGCAGGATAAATTAGTGGAGAAGCCTAAAGCGGATTATACGCTGCCATTTTTAGCTGGTCATTATTATTTTCCAGATTGGATAAAATATATCTTAAGAGAATTACCTAAAACAAAAGGAAAAGTGCAGTTTTTAAATACTAACAACTTAAACCGGAAATACTTCATAATCCCTCAAAACATTTACAATTCAAGTTTAATATCTAACAAATCAACTTACGGAAATCAGCGGAAATCTGATGAAGATCAGTATGTAATCGATCATTTCTTTTTGAATGGATATCTAACTTTAGAAAAAAGAACAGAACCTACAAAGATTAATGATCTATCCGTAAAGTATTCCTGGATGGGAAAACCTGAATCTACCAGAGATCCTAATCGTTTCTGGGGAATGGTTGATATCTCAGGGGATATAACCACATCTTTTTCTTTACAAAAGGAAGAAAATAGGATGGAACTTTTCCTTCCAGACGAAGACGGACCGAATTTTACCTGTGAAAGCCCTTACGTGAATCCTTTCAATAAAGTGATCTATTTACCGGTATGGATAAAACAGGAATCTAATGATTATAGCTCAGCGATTTTATACGATAAGATATCTCCAGAAAAATATATTTACAGCTCAAAAGATGAAGGTAAAACCTGGCAAAAGGACAAAAAAGCAAAAGAGATATTTGACAAATATTCAATTTTTGATAAATACAAAAATGAAAGAAAAATTACTTTTATTGACAAAAATCACGCAGTAATATATTACAAGGTCACTGAACGGGATGAATTGAAAAACAGAATAAGAGAACAAGGTATATATTACTTGCTTAAAGATATGAAAGTTATCGACTCTCTAAAAACGCCTAAAAACAATAATTTTTCTGGATATAATGAACCATCGATTCAAAATGACTCTGTGATATTAGGTAATTACTGGCCAGATCAATATAACAATGTTGATTTTCAATTATCGCTAAAAAAGATCAATGATAAGTGGAAGTTTCAAGTGGATGAAAAAAGGTATATTCAGAACTCCACCAAGGAACAGAATTTTCAAAAAAAAAATAGTATAAAAGAATTTAAAAATTTTCAGCTAATCAATAATCGCGAGCTGGTTTTTAAAAACGGCTCAGGAAAGATGATTTTAAATAATGAACTTTCTGATTATTCTGATATTAAAACAATTATTGAAAGAGATAAAGAGATTTATTTAGTGGGTTATGAATCTGTATTTTTATCGTTTGATGGAGGAACCAATTGGTATATATATCCTGCATCTATTTTACCAAAAACCTACTATTATCTTTTAGATATTAATAGTAAAAATGAAATTAATTACTTCAGCAATGATCGAACTGACAGTAATAATAGCATAACTACAAAAACATTTTATAAATTCGGTCCAGAATAGATCTTCAAAAACGAAACCAGATGAATTACCAGACATTTGAACCGGATCAGGACTTAGCTGCATTTATCAAATGTTATTGGACATTGGAAAGCCCGAAAGAAGAAATGCCTGAAAAGCAAACTATCGTTCCTGACGGATGTATGGAGATGATCTTTAATTATGGCGATCTATACAAACAATACCTGGACAATGGGAACAGCATTATCCAGCCCAGATGTTTTGTCATCGGACAACTGACACGGCCGCTGGAAATCGAACCGACCGGCGAAATCGGAATTTTCTCCGTTCGCTTTCATCCGGAAGGTTTTTTGCCTTTTACCACTACTCCCATAAAGGAGATGGAAAATACTGCTGTTTCATTGGAAAAGCTGTTTGGAAAGGATGGACAGGAAATAGGGCAACAGATCTTAAATGCCAACTCCACTGCGGAGAGGATAAAGCTTATTGAAATATTTTTACTTGATAGGCTAACTGACCTTGAAACTGTTGACCGCATTGTAAAATCAACGGTTGAAACGATTATAACAGCCAATGGACAACTTCCGGTTGACGAATTGTCCACGCTTACCCAAATCAACCGAAGACAATTGTTACGCAAATTTTCTTCAGCCATCGGTCTCAGTCCTAAAAAACTATCCATGACGATCCGATTGCAGACTGCACTCAAAATGTTGATGAACGATCAGTTCTCCAACCTCTCAGAACTGGCTTACGAAAACGAGTATTACGACCAGGCGCACTTTATCAAAGAGTTTAAAGAATTTACCGGATCTACACCTAAAGAATTTTATGGTACCCACCTAAAGATGTCCTCTCTTTTTTACGGAACGGATTAGACTTGTCCCATTTTTACAATTTTAGTTTTAAAAAACATTGCAACTTTGTCATCTAAATTTTCGACAAAGAAGCCATCCCGTGTTTGGAAATTAAATAGAATAACAATTATTCAATCAGCTAAAATTATGAAAACAGGAGCAAAGTTTTTTATTACAGTAGTCAGTTTGGCGATTCTTTATGCCTGGACAATAAAGCAGGTCAACGACATCCAAAAAGCGGAATGGCTGATCGGTACCTGGGAAAACAAGACCCAAAGAGGCAATATCTATGAAACCTGGACCAAATCAGGACACAATGAATTTTCAGGGAAAAGTTACAGTGTCAAAGATAAAGACACGATCGTTTTTGAAAATATCCGGCTCGTGCAGGAAAATAAAAAGTTGTTTTACATTCCAATTGTTAAAAATCAAAATGATGGACTACCTGTTCGTTTTGCCGCCAAAACTATCTCAGAAAATCAATTGGTCTTTGAAAATCCACAACACGACTTTCCGCAAATCATCGCTTACACAAAAATCAATTCCGATTCATTGATCGCCGAAATTTCAGGAACAAAAAACGGACAGAAACGCAAACAGACTTTCCCAATGAAAAGAGTGAAAAAGTAAAAATGTAGACAAGCTTTGGTTAATTCGATAAATTAAAATATATAACTGCAAAAATTCTACAGATCGCCCCCTCGTTGATCTTCAGGGATATCAAGATCCTCTAAAGAACTTTTACCGCCTGGAGTATTCGATTTTTTGATGACACTGATCTCTCTATTGAGCTCAATGACAACTGCCAAAACATCATCTAACTTTTCAAGTCCTTCCTGACGTACTACAGCGTTGATTTCATCAACCGTTATGGCCTCGGTATTCATATTGTCTTTGAGGTATTTGCCTTTATAGAACAGTAAACATGGAGAGGAATTGATCAGGTGTTCCATCTTATCGGATGTACTGGCCAATTTCACAAACAGGTATTGTAAAGCTATTATCAGAAATAAGACCATTACACCTTCTGCTAAGGGAACCATCGCAAGCATCATATAGGCCAATGTGGAACCCAGAGCAACTGTGACCACAAAATCAAAAGCGTTGAACTTAGCCAGGGTTCTTTTTCCTGAAATCCTAATGAAAAGGAATAGAATGACAAAAGAGGCGATGGTCATCAATGCGACCTGTCCAAGTTTTTCCCAGTTTTCAAATAACAAATCGTTCATTTACTATTTTTTTACCATTAGTGTTGATAAAATAATGCCAGAAATGACGTAGAATTAGAATGATCTTCATACAAATGTTTATAGTGCCATCTATTCCGCCAAAGTTGTTTTCCGACTCTATGAGAACCTGTAAATCTATTGTAATGTTTTTCTAAATTTTCGGTTTAACTTGTTGATTATCATACTTTTAATTTTAAAAAATGTAAATCATTAATTTTGTCCCACTTAAAAGTATAATTTTGTTTTAGTGTTATATCTGGACCAAAAGGTTTTGCTGTTTTATATTGCAAAATCTTTCCTGCTTTATACTCCTTATTGTTCCGAAAGTCAAAATCTGCTGTATCCAATGAATAATTGTCTTGATCGCAATAATGTGAATGGTCAGTTGCTAGAATAAAATAACAAAGATCTATATCGTGACTTTTGTAAAGTTCAAGATTTGAAATATCTTTAAATACATCATAACGATTATTTGGTTCTCTGTGGTTTTCTTTTTTGAAAAATTTCAATTCAATAGCTGCTTTTGTCGTGTTATCATTATCTTGATATTTTAATAATAAGTCAACTCTTGCTCTATTTGTTTTACTTTTAATACTGGCCCCATTCAACGAAATATAAGTCTCAAACTCGAGGTGAAATTTATCAACAAGGCGAAACTCATATAGTTGCCCAATTGTCTTGAGAATATGTCCAAATTCCATTTGAAAAGCACTTTCATTTCTAGCTGTTAGACCGCCAAATGCAAGTTTGTGAGTCAACAATTTATACGCTGTCTCAACAATTTCTTCAGTTAGTTTAATTTGATTTTCTTTTAACATTTGTATAAATTAGTTTTGGTACTTATTTTTCTTAGAAAAGCTCTGCTTATAAAGTTCGTTAATATATTTTAGTACTTTCTTGCTTCCTACATGAGTATAAAATTTCATTAAAGAAATTTTATCTACAGGAATATTATTTCAAAGCTTCTTTGCTAATTAATAATTTCAAATCTCTAAAAGTTTCTGCATTATTTATGTTTTGCCAATATTCTTCAAAAGTTGGTTTAAATCTATCAAAATGACCATTTTTTTCTTTATAGATTATTAATCTTTCTTTATCACAAATTCCAATAGTCGAAGACTTCATAATTCTTGCATAAGAAAGGGCTTGATTGTACGTTTTTGTTTGTTCTATATTTGAACTAATGTCAAATTTTGCTTCAATAACTAATGGTGTATTTTGAAAATGCAACTCACCTGTAGGCATAAATACAAAATCAGGAATTGCTTTCTCATTTCTTCCCACTTTTTGTAATAATTGTCTTGTCCAATCAGTTTCAGAATATCCTATTTTTTCTAATAAGGGTATTAGTAATTTATCTTCCACATCTTTTTCGCAGTTTATTTGCTTGTCAAATTCTAAATTGGGTTTATATAATTGTGGCAAGATAGAAATATCTAGACCTTTTTCACATAGTAATCTTTGTAGTTCTTGATAATCTTTTGCTGAAAACTTAACTCCATTAACTCCTTGAAAATTTTTTCGCGTTATTGGTAATGAAGAAAAATATGGGTCATTTTTTAACTCGTTCAAAGTTACTTGAGGAATTTTTATTCCATCAGTAACTTTGGTTCTACTATTGTAATAATTGAATGGTGTATAAACTCCGTCAATATCAGCTCTCCAAATAGATTGAATACAGCTAAATGGTGAGAGTACATATATAATAATTATGTCTCCACGTTTTGTATTTTCGTTGCAAGTCCAAACAGATTTTTCACCTTTTATGGGGTTTTCTAAGAATGTTTTAAAATCCTCTTTGCTGGCTCCAGTAAGCCAAATATTTGTTGGCTGTGGCAAATCATTTTGCGTGTGGCATTCTTCCAATAACATAAAAGCAAAATCATAAATACAAGCGCAAGTTTCTTCAGCTGTCAAGTTATTTTTTTCGGCAAACTTTGCGATATTTTTATTCAGCTCATTATAAAGCATAAGCCTGCCTCTTTTGTCAGATTTAGGGGGTAATTCTGGCAAGGGAATATCTAATACATCAAGAATTTTCATAAATACATCAAACTGTTCTCGAAAAAGGATTGGAATAAAAAACAAATCACTATAAAAAGATAGGATGAGTGAAATTTCTGGTAAAATAGAACAAAATGACTTATAGTTCTTTTTAGGAATGATAGGAAGCTCGCCCGCTAGCTTTGTTAATTCTCCATCATTATTTTCTTCCACAAAAAATAGTTCAATATTGTCAATGAGTTTAGTAAAATATTCTGACGAATTTTCTGTATCATTATTATGAAGTCCATCCGCAATAATACTATCAATAACAAGAAAGCATATATCTAAAAAATTTTCCTCTGTATCTATTCCACCCAAATATTCATTATATCTCTGAAAAATCTCCTTTGCCCTTACCTCTAAATTGCTGCTTTCTTTATTGAATGTAAATAATTCAATTGTTTGACTTCCTTTTTCAGAGTTCTTGTATAAGTTCCAAATATTTTTGTTTATCATTGCCTAAATTCTTACCATTCGCTGTGATTCAATTTTACTAATATCTTGTATTGTTATATTATTTTGAATTATTAATGTTTCAAGAGTTTTACGGTTTATTAGCTTGATATTGTTAGAATTTGCTAGAACTGTAGATGATGATGTATAATCATTGTTGGTTATAGTTATAAGATTGAATTCTTCCTTAAACTTGTTTTCATAATATTTTTTTGCGGTACAAATCTCTTGTATTGCTGAATTTCCAACTAAAGATTTTGTTTGTTTAGCCTGAATAAGATAGTTTTCTCCATTCTTTAAGACAACAACATCAACACCTTTGTCATTAGAATACGGAGTAAGATAAACATCAAATCCTTGATTTTTATAAAGCGCTGCTATGCTTGCTTCAAAAAGATTCGGATGAAGTTTATCTAAGTCAGCTAAAGAAAGAGGTTTAGATTTACTTTCTGCCTTTGTTGCAAATACATTTCCAAATAGCTCATCTGGTGTTAATTCTGCCTGTTCTGTTGGAAATAATGTATTGCTTGCTAATGCTTTTTTGTTATTTAATAATTTATCAAGAATCTCATCAAAAGATTTCAATCTTTTTCCTTCGTCATCTTTCATATTATCTGGAAATATTGCCATTGGATAATATACAAATACATCTTTTTGTTGTCCTATTCTATATGCCCTATCTGTTGCCTGTTCTTCTTTTGCAGGATTCCAATGCCGTGTATAATGAATAATGTGATTTGCTTTTGTAACATTCAAACCAACGCCTGCTGCAATAGGTGACATAATAATTACATTGAATCCTTCTTCTAATTGAAATCTATCAATCGTTTGTTGTCTGCTAAATTTTGATTTTCCTTCTAATTGTTTTGTTGTAGGCGTATCTCCATTTATAATACTTGTGAAAATTCCAAAAGTGTCGTAAACGACTTTCTGCAACATTTTTTGAGTTTCTCGTCTGTCCGCAAATACAATTACTTTTTCATTTTTGGATTTTATATCGACTAAAATTCCTACTGTTATTTGTAGCTTAGATGAACTTGAAATTAGTTCTTCTGTAGAGAATTTTAAAATTTGGCTTTCTAATAGATATGGATGGTCTGAAATATCTCTTATCGCCCAAAGTGATTTTAATTTTTGATTTCTTTTTTCTACACCTTCCAATTCTGAATCATTTGCCATTTCGATTTCCTGCTTGTAGCGGTTTAACTGAATGGACGGCATTTCTCTTTTAATTCTTGATTTTTCGTTGTCGTGTTTGTTGGGTAAATCAACAACATCTTTCTTGTATCTTCTTAATATAAAGTCACCAATATTGCTACGAAGTTTTTCAGTAAGTGATTTAATATCAGTACTTTCATCACTCAATGGATTTTGGTATTCCTTTGCAAAATCTTTTGCATTACCTAAAAGTCCGGGAACTGCAAAATCCATTAAACACCAAATATCAACCAATGTATTTTCAACTGGTGTTCCTGTCATTGCAATTTTGAAATCTGCCTTCAATGCTTTGCTAGCATTCGTAATGAGTGTTCCTGGTGTTTTTATTTTTTGTGCTTCATCCATTGCGATAATTGCAAAATCAAGCAGACCTAAACTTATTTGATATGACCTTAATGTTTCATAATTGGTTAGAATGATTTGTTTGAACTGCAATTGCCTTGCATCTTTCTGGTTTTGAACTGGGTTGTTTTCTTTTGTTAGCGGAACATCTCCATAAAGTTTGCATAACGGCAAATTTTTCGGACTGAAAAACTTCTGATATTCATTTTCCCAATTTTCAAGCAAACTAACGGGTGCAACTATTAAATAAGGTTTGTTGTCATCATAATTTTGGCTGTGCCATTCAATGAAATATAATAGTTGTAATGTTTTTCCTAATCCCATATCATCAGCGAGTAAACCTCCGGGCTGCTTTTCCTTTATTAATGTTTGAAGCCAAGCAACACCACGCATTTGATGCTTTTTTAATTCCAAACCATCCGACAGATTATTAATAGCTGAGTATTTGAGATTGAATTTATTAAGAAGCTCTCCGCTTTGGATAAACTCAGTTAACTCTGCATTTTCTTTTATTATTAATACTTCGTGATCAGTTTTCTTATCCTGTTTTATTGGCCTATTAGGATTTTCAAATTGCTTTTTTGCAGACTTTATGAATTTTTCTGCATCATTGATTGGGATTTCTACATTTTCCCAATCAACTGTTTGTTTCTTATCCTTAATAGCTTTTTCTTTTTGTTCAATAAAGTCATTAAGTCTTTCGGGTGTTTTAAAATATACTTTTTTCTCTCCAAGAACTTTATCCTTTATTACAATTCCGGGAATCCATTGGGATTTGTATGGACTTGCAAAAGGATAAAACTTTGGACTATAAACGCCAATTTCCTTAACTCTGTCACTATAAAAGACCGTGAAATCAACATCATCATCGTTAAAAAACAATTCGGGATGCTCTATGATTTCTTGAATTGTTTCTCGGTCTGCAATTTTTCTTTTCTGTTTTATTTTTTGTAATTCTGTTTTTTGATTTTTAGAAATTACTACTCTTGTCGTTTCTCCATTATTTCCCGATACTGGATAAACATCACGGATCATTGGTAATTTATCAAACGTATTGGTAAACCCAATTGCATTCTCAATTTCAACCGTAGGAATAATTTCAAACAACCCATTATTAAAATCAACGTCCAATTTTATTTTATTGGGAATGAACAATTCTTGATTGCCTAAAAACTGCTCTAAGGTCAATCCGCTCTCTTTTGATAGTGATTTTAACTCAGATAATTTTTTCAGATTGGTAACATTTCCTTTTTCGCTATCAGATAAGTCGTTGAATTCGTCAATTGCTTGGCAAAGCAAATAATGGTTTTCGGAAAGCAAATACTGGTTCTCTTCTAGTTTTAATATTGTTCCGTTTCGAGTAGTTTTTAATCTTGTTCCGTTAGGTGCAAAATCATAAAATCCATATTTGAATTTAAAAGTATTATGAGTTAAGGTCCCATCTGATTCCACAAAAATTTCAAAAGGATAACTGTTTGGCAAATCCAATATTTGCTTGTCAATATCACTTAACCTTAAAATATCAATACTTTCAATTTCACAAGAATTGTTTGTATAATCTGCTAAACCATTATCGTGTAACTCTGTGAGAATTGCAAGTTGAGATAAAAATTCTGGCTGTAATTTTTCCCATTCTGAAACAGGAACTTTGCTTCCCGATTCACTTAAGAAGTAAAATGAAAAATTATTATTGTATGTAAATCTAAACATTTATTCCTGCTATATTTTTAAACCAATATTCAAACACTTCTTCCCAATTCAAATCGCCATCATTATGCGTTAGACGTCCCTCTATATTAGTGTTATTAATGCTGTAACCTGAACGGTAAACAAGCATTGGCATTGCACCATTTCGTAATTCATCTACACTTTCTAATCGATAGTTTAGATTCGGCTTATTTGCTCCACTCATTTTGTAGGCATAAAAAGCATAGCCTGCATCGCTGAATTCAATTAGCATATAATCTCCAATATAGAGAATAAACGCAGACACATCTCTATTACTAGAAACTGCTTGGAATCTTCCATCTAGGTATTCTAGAATTCTATCGTCTCGCTTGAGAATATTCTTTGTGTGGGTTGGACCATAAACTTTAAAAGAAACTCGATTTTTTGATGCCACTTTAAGCCAAAAACGTTTTCTTCTTTCATCATTAATACAAACTCTAAAGAAAATATCAATAAATTGTTTAGCTATCCATTCGTCTAAAATATTTCTTGCTTCAAGAATTTCCCTGCGTTCAATTTCAACTGCATTCTCAAATGCTGTCCAATTTGAAATATTACTCGGGTCACCAATTTGTGTAAAAGCTATCTTTTTTATACTGTCCTGCAATTTGGCAAATTCAGGTTTGTTTGCTTGAATAATGATTTTACTAATCAATCTTTTATTGGTAACTGAATTGTTGTGTTTTAGTAGAACTTCATTCAGATTAGCGATATTATCTGATATTTTGCTTTTCGTTTTTTCGTAATAAGTAACAATAACTTTTGAGAAGTAAGTATAATCTAACCACGACTCAGGAACGCCTAAAACTGTTGTAGCTTCTTGAATTGGTTTATTGAGTTTTGCGATGGTGTCGCCTAAAATTAAATCTCCATTTTTTGTATTAAAATAACGCTTATTGTTTTTGAAAGATACTAATGTGCTTCGATTGCCATTATAGCCATCTAATTTATTAGCAATGAACTTTTCTAATAGCTCTAATGATTTGGGATATTTAGTTTCCCAATTTCTCAAAAAGCAATCTATCAAACCTACTAAAAATGAATCTCTCCAGTTTGATTCTAATAAGGTCAAGGCATATTTCAGTTCGCTTTCGTTCGCAAAAATTAGTGATAAATTTTGTTCAGAAAAATTGAGAGAAAAGGTTAGTGTTCGTAATTCTCTAAGTTCAAAAATCGTATCGTTGTTATTGATGGATTTTTTAAATTTTCTAAAAACTTGAGGAATAAGATTATTGCCTGAAAACGAAAATGAACTTGCTCCAACTTCCTCAATTATTTTTTTAAGTTTGTCTATCCTGTGTTCGTTTAATGATGATAATGTTATAGGAACAATCTTTTGTGCCGACTGCTGAAATGTAGTCGGTGAAAAATGAAATTGTAATATGTCTTGTATCGTTGGCATATTAGTTTCTTGTTCCGTTCAATTTGCTAAGTTGTTCTGTTAGTTCTTCTAAAATATCTTCTTGTTTTGACGATGCTCCTGCAAGTGATTCAGCTGTTTTGGTTAAAGCGTCTGTATATTTACCTAAGTATGTTTCAAGACTTTCTCTAACTGTAGTTTGATAACCTCTTAGTCCTGTATCCAGGTCTTCAAATACTTTTGATAATCCTTTTTCAATAATTTCAAATTTCTTTGCATAATCAGCAGAAACTCCTTTTGCTGTTTCTAATGACTTCTGAATTTCGCTGATTGTATTTGAGTTATTTTGTAAGAACTGGTTAGAATGTTTTGAAAATTCATTTTGAGATTCCCCAAACCTACTAGATGATGTATTGATTTCCTGCGACACATTTCTGAAAACGGAAATAACTTTGTCTAATTCAATTTGAGCTTGATTAAGTTTTGAAATACTTCCGTTTACTTCGGTGGAAAGTCCATTCATCTTTTCAATACTTGTATTAAAAGCACTCAAAAGGTTTTCTGAAACTTGAAGATTTTTAGACTGTTCAGTAAGTAAAGTCTGTTGTCCTGATTGTAAATCCCCGACTTTGCTTCGTAGAATTTCGCTCATATCTTCAACTTGCTTTCTCATTTGGGTGGTAGATTCTTCCGATTGAGAAAGTGTTTGTTTTGAAATTTGCTGAACCACTTCCTGTAATCCTCTAAAATTTTCATTTAGGTTATCGGTCATATTCTGCAACTTGACTGGAAAATCTGTTAAAGAACCACCTGCTTGCCCTAGTAAGCTAGCTAAGCGTTCCATTTCGTTTTTGGTATCTCCACTCATCGAGGTTTTAAATTCTTCTATCATTTTACCCATAGATTCCTGCAACTCCTTTACAATATTTTGGGTCATATCAGTTGCAGGGTCTTTCAATTTATTGCCCAAACTTTCAATTTCAGTTTTTACTAATTTTAGTTGTTCGACCACGGCACCTGATGGGTTATTAAAAATTTCTTCAAATCCAGCTGAAATATTTAGAGCTAATTCTGCTGAGAAAGTTTGTAAAGCGTTTGATTGCTTTTGGGATTCCTTGTAAATATCACGAAATATATTTCCCGGTTTGACTGTGTTTCCGTCTTCATCAGTTGAAGTAAAATCATTTTTTAATTCTTGAATTGCTGTAATTAAATTGTTGATTGCTTGTGTTTCCTCACTCAAAACCCCTTCCTCCAACTTTTTCTTTTTAATGTTTGTCCAAAAAGAGAAACCAACCAATAAAGCAACTCCAAAAATTGACACAAGAAAAGCAGTCTTCAACCCGTTCATTAAATCTGGGATACTTTTTTCAATATTGTTGCTGTCAAAATTCCACAAACCAATAGCGATTCCTAAAAAAGTAAATAAAATTCCGAGCGTAGGGAACAAATGAGGAATAAAGTCGAACAAATGTTCATTGGTGTTTTCTTTAGTACGCTTATTGATATAAATTGCCGCCCAAATGGCAACAATAAGGATTATTCCAATTCCAAATATTATTTCAAAACTCATTATTCATTTATATTTTTAAGTGCTTCGTTTATGATTGCTTCACTTGTAGTCACTATTCTAAATTCAACTCTTCTTGATTTGTCATTGTCAATTGGTCGTTTACTGTCGAAGGAAATTTTATAATCTTTATCAACTGTACGACCATAAGAAAGTCCATTGGCTGTAAGCCAATATTGCAATCTTTCTTTTTCTGTTGGTTGTAAGTTGATAAAGCAGTTTTGCGAACGTAAAAACGCCAATACGTTTCTTCCCCTATCTTGTGAGAGCTTCATATTGTCAATGTAAGGGTCTCCAGAAAGTCCAATTGGTTTTGTGTCTGTGTGACCTTCAATTCTAATTTCAGCAATTTTGTCTTTGTATTTTTTCTGCAATACAACGGAAAGATATTTAGGGAGAAAGTCGGTCAGGATGGTTTGAAAATGTGGAGTAATATCAGATTTTCCTGTTGGAAAAAGTACTTGTGGATTAGTAAACTTGATTGATAAATCATTATCAAGTTTTAAATCCCATTTTGCAAAATCATTTTTAAATGCCTCATTCAGTTCATTGTATAATGTAACTTTTGATTCTTCGTAATCTTTAAATATTTGGTTCTGTTCTTTTTGTCGTTTTTCTATTAAAGCCATATATGAAATTGACATAAATAAAAAAATGACCATTAAAACGGTCATTAGATCGGCTAGGGGAATCCAGTGACTTTCTTTCTTTGTTCCTGACATTTATTATTATATGTTTTAACTAATTAAGTTAATAAATAATTTTGAGTAGATTTTTCATATTTATAAATTTAGGAAAATTAAATCTCAAAAATCAGTAATGATTTAAAAATAAATTTATGGTTTTCCGTAATTTATTTTTTGATTAAATAGATTTATTCTCTCATTAAATATGTTTCAGACACTTTTAACTTTTTGCTCATACTTTTGTTTGTGGTTTATTTTATCCTGATTTTTCAATAGCTTTATACTATCAAATACAAAAAGTATTTTTTGTATTCTCCTAAAAATATTTTAAGCTTTGACATAGTAATACTTGTTTAATCGGTATTTTACTTATGTTTGATAAAAGTAGAAAATATATTTTCATCTAAATCACTAATCTTCAATTTCCTTCAATCTTTTCTTTATAAATTCTGTAGGTCTCATGCCATTGATTTCTAGGAAGTGTGCGGAGAATGACTGCCTGTTAGACATTCCACATTGGTCGGCTAAAACGTGAATCTTGTATTTGAGATAGTTCTTGTCTTCGATCAGAAGATTAGTGATGTACTTGATTCTTAAAATTTTCAGATACTGTGTGAAAGACATTTTCAGATGCTCGTTCAGTACATAAGACAATTGGGAATGGTTTCTGCCAAACATTTTGGCAACCTTTGGTAAAGTCAGATTTTTGGTAAGAAATTGTTTCTGGTCTTCAAACTTTTTAAGTTTCGCTTTGATATCTTCTATAACCTCCGGACTGAATGGCTCTTTTTTATTGGAAAGTATGGGAGCTGTTTCAAAAAGATCATTGTGCTTTCTCATTTTTTCCAGCAGTTCATAATACCTAATATCAATTCTTTTCTTTTTTACCCGCCGCCGGTAATCCAGTGTAATAAGTAAAATAATCAGGGTTGCTACAACCGTAGCAACAGTTACTACGTTAAAATTATAATGTTTCTTTTTCAGCAATTGTTTATCCTTTATTAATTGAACACTGTCATACTTGTGATAGATTTTTGATGCCATCAATGGAAAATCAGCAATGAGAATTGAATCCATTTTCAAGAGCTGATCGATATAATATAACTGCCTGTCAACATTATCATTCTGTTTTGCATCAGCAATAAGATACTGATAATTCGAGCTGATCTCCGGGCTTATGAAATGGAATTTATGGATCATAGAATCTACTTTATTCAGATAACGCAAAGATTCAGTCCTATTTTCTTGTGACCAATATACTTTTCCTAAGTAATAGTAAATTATTGTCAATGAATTGTAATCCTGATTATTAAGTAAAATATCACGTGATAATTTTAAATGTTTTAATGCTTCGGCTTTATTTCCTTTTCTCAAAAGCTGTACGCCTTTTCCTGTTTGCAAATAACCGTATTCTAATAGATGGTCATTGATATTTTTCAGTTTGTGCAAACCCACATCAATCAACGAATCTTCCTGACTGTACCACCCTAAATTTCTATAACAGTTGCTGAGCCGATAAATGCTGTTAAAATATCCCGCTTCATTATTCAGCCTAATGTTGCGATTAAGATTTTCTTTCAGACGTTCCTCAAAATATCTCGCCGTATTTCGGAAATGTCCGGAGGCTTCCTGATAATCACCCAGATAACTTTTTACCATCCCAAGGTGATAGATAACCTTGTTTTTCTGATAATCGTTGTCTGAATTTTGAGACCATTGGTAAGCTTTGAGATATTGTTCCAAAGCCTGCTTATACTGTCTTTTGTTGTAATAGTAAATAATTCCTTTTCCGAGGTAAGACCTTGAGATGACATTAGGAACTTTTGCTTGTAATGCCACAGAAATGGCACTGTCAGCGTAAGATAATTTGCGGTTTACATTTTTAGTATAAAAGATGGCTTCTTCATAACCGATGATTTGCTTATTAAGGCAATGCTCTCTTTTGGCTTTTTCGATATATCGGTTTACAAAGACTATTGCTCTTTCATCATTTTCAGGATAACCCGCATACAAGTCTGAAATTGTCTTGTATGTCATTTTTTCTAAATCTTGCGCCATCATAAAAAAGGACAATATATTGAAAATCAGCAGTAAAATCTTATGATAATAATTCATAACAATAAGATATACTCAAATTTACTTGAAAAATCTTTTTAAAATCATTTAGAGAAGCCATCGTCCCGATATCAATCACAAAAATAACACAAGTGTTTTGTTTTCAGGTTTTTAAAAACAAAAACAGTGGTAAAAATGTATCATTTGTGACTTATAAAAAGATATATCTTTCCCACCAATACTTTCCAGAACCTTCCTGTCACTGTAATTTAGTCTTCAGAATTCAAGGCGAATAAACCGTAAGAAAAAATTAAAAAAAACTAATAATAATTATGAAAAAGGTCAAACTAATAATCGTAAAATTCATAAGCTACTTTGTTATACTGCTGTTTTGTTATGCAGCTATAACTAAGTTATTGGATTTTGAAAAATTCCAGACCCAGATTTCAGCATCACCTTTGTTGAATGGATTTTCGAAATTCCTGCCTTCCACGATAATCATTGTTGAGTTTCTTATTGCAGGATTGTTATGCTACCGGAAGACCGGAACTACAGGATTGATAGGAAGCTTTATTTTGATGCTCATCTTCACCGGATATACTGCTTTACTGCTAAGTACAAGTAAAAATCTCCCTTGTTCCTGTGGAGGAATTTTGGAGAAAATGAGTTGGCAACAGCATCTGTATTTCAATATGGGTTGTGTCGTTCTTTCTATCATCGCTTTAAGTTTAAATCTAAAATACAGCAGGCCTGCTGAATAAGTATGTTACCGTAATTATTTACGGATGATCGATCGTGACTGGATTTGTAATTAATGTTCAACCTTAAAATTAGACAGCCGAAAGCTGTTTAACAACCCGAAACTTTAAAATGATTTTATTAACAACAATTTGTCAGGAAATACGAAAATGCGGTATGTGGTACGGCAAGTTTAAAACTATGGGTACAATGAGTAATTTTTACGGGTTCATCCGTAATTTCCGGGCAAGTTTCTAAAGTTTTTATGGTAATCTTTTTTGATCTATAAAAAGACCGGAATTATGAAACTTAATCAAATTTTGAAAGCCAATGCGGTAGCTATTGCTGCCGTGATATTCTCAGGGGCTGTGATGTCCTTTAAAGTGATGGAGAAAAAAGCGGCTACAACGTATTTCTATAACAACTCGAGTATTGCCTCCGGAGCATTTTCTAATCCCTCACACTGGCAAACCACCAATCTTTCAGGGTGTGAAGATGAGGGAGAAAGACCTTGTAGTATTGTGGTTCCCGACGGGCAAACCCTGAATGATGTTTTGGATGGAAAAAGCAATGCGCAGGTTCTATCTATGAGTTCTGGTCGCAAGCCATAATTATTGTTGACAATAAATGAGGAATAAATCGAAGGCTGGCACTTGCCAGCCTTCTTTTATAGATCTTATTCTATTGCTTTCGTCTTTATCTTGGATTCTGAGGCATTCCGCTTAGCGTTATAATTTCTTCAGGGATGGCTATTGCATACCGAAGGTCATTCGGAGGCAACGTATAAGTTTGTCCTTTGACCGTTCTTGTTAACGTAATATTAGCCCCGTCCCGGTTATACCGCTTAAGATCTGCCCAGCGAATTCCCCTGAACAACAGTTCCTTGCATCTTTCCTTTTTGATGATCGATAAGGCTTCTTGCTTTGAGCTGGCTGTAAACGGAATATAGGTTCCGTTTTTCCATCTCTTGATAAGGAGACTGTTTAGCATCATCATAGAATTGGCGATGTCGTTCGTTTGGGCATAGGATTCTGCTGCGATCAGGTACAATTCGTCCACTGTAACACTTGTCATTTTCCCTGAGGAGCCTCCGGTATAATTGCCCTTAAAAGAAATATCACCGTTAGCATTTACTGTGAAATAAGCGGACTTTCTGATGTCATTAGAATGATAACTCTGATAAAGCGTATCAGTCACTTTAGCTGCTGCAAAGCGTACGGGTGCTGAGATCCGCATAGTTGTCCGCAGCAAAACTTCAACATTCATATTTTTGATGGGGTATGATTCTGTTACGTTCAGTGTATTGAAATCCAAGAGCGTATTTTGATAGCTCAACGCCTGCAAGGCATAGGCTAGGGATTTCTGATAATCGCCCATAAAGAGATAAGTCCTTGCAAGGTATGCTAATGCCGTAATTTTAGATGGTCTGCTGGCAGCAACCTGTTTGACCGGCAAAAGATCCACAGCTTCATGCAGGTCTTTCAGGATCTGATCATAGGTTTGTTTCACTGTAGAACGCTGGGAGGGAATATTCATATCCGGATCCAAACGAAGCGGAAGTCCCAGATCTGTTGAAGCCTTAGCATTGCTGTAGGCAGGACACCAGATCTGCGCCGCATCGAGATAGCGTATCGCTCTCATTGCCAATGCCTGGCCTCTTACGTTTTCGGCTCCCGGAATGGCGTAGCTGTCCAGATTATTGAGGACAACATTAGAAATATAAATACCTTTGTACGTATAATACCAATCATTGCCAGCACCCTGACTGGCGGACACATGATCTTTCTGCCAGGTGTACAATCTTTTATCCTCATGATATTCCATAGCTTCAAAATCGGCATCCGACAAATAGAGTTCATCACAGGAAGCCAGTCCGCTGGATGCAAAATTGATCATCACATCAGAAAGGCGATCCATCAATGCCTGATTATCTTCAAGGCTCACAGGCACGGCGAGTGTCGAATCAGACCTTTCATCCAGAAAACGGTTACAGCCTGTCAGTATCATCAATACAGATAATAATCCTAATGTTATTTTAAATGACTTTTTCATATGCAGATATTTATTGTTTTTCAAAGGACATATTTTATCGCCCATCTTCATTGTTGTTGGTTAGCAAGCTTATTAATGGCGATTTCATAATATAATAAGTAATGTTAGGTCAAAGATTTAGAAATTTGCACGTAATCCAATGGTATACACGGAGGGTGGTTTCAATCCGTTGCCACCCAGGTTAAAATCCGGATCGATTCCACTTTTATTGGCTTTCCACAACAGACCGAGGTCACTGAGGTTTACAAATAAACTGAGATCTTTGAACATTCTCGGTCCCAAAAAATGTTTATTGAAACGATAGTTGAGATTGATGTATTGCAAACGGATGTGGTCTGCCTTTTCCACCAGCACGCTCGAACCATTGTAAAAAGCATCCCTGTTGGCGTTGCTCTGTAAAGTATTGGAAGGAACATCCGTTAATGCTTCATCACCTTCTTTCTGCCATCGGTCGGCAAAATCACTATGTCCCGTCCAGCTCCTGTATAAGTTGGTATAGTTTATTGAACTTCTTCTGAAGTAGTATCCCAATTTAAATACAATACCGATATCGAGACTGAAATTCTGATAGCCCACAGAGTTGATGAACGAGCCATATGCCGTGGGTAGAGCTGAACCAAAAAACACCAGGTCATTGACCGATGTTCCTGCGCCTATAAGCGCCGAATAGTCCTTGCTTACTGCGCCATTAAGATAGCCTCTGGGATCTCCCGTTTTGGGGTCCAGTCCCGCCCATTGGTAAGCGAATATGGAATACACCGGTTTTCCTTCAATTCCTGAAATCGGTACGGAAGATCCATTGCCGATAAATTGATTGGCCATTGGATTCAGCAGATAATATTTTGTTATCTTATCGTGATAAATGCTGAAGTTGAGAATCGTGTTCCATTGAATGACCTTATCAATGTTGAGTGTTTTGAGGACTATATCCATTCCTTTTCCTTTGATCTCTGCCACATTGGAACGCATATAATCAATACCTGTGGTGTAGTCCATCTGCGCAGGGCCAAAGAGATTGGTCCCCTTCTTCATAAAATATTCCACGGAGCCGCTGACCCTGTTGTTCCGGGATGAAAAGTCGAGACCCATGTTAACCATACTTGAGGTTTCCCATCGAAGGTTTGGATTGTAATAATTGTCGATTCGGGCCATTGGTGTTCCTGTGTAAACTGAGTTATCCAGGTCGTAGGCAATTGTACTTACTGCCACCATTGCAGGATCGATATTCCCATTATAGCCGAAAGAACCTCTTAGCTTCAGGGTCGGAAGCCAGGCTATCTTGTAGAAATTTTCTTTGGAAATATCCCATAAGGAACCTACCGACCAGAAAGGGTTCCACTGATCGTTCGTTTTAAGCCCGAACAGGTTGCTGGCATCCCTTCGGAAACTTGCGGAAACCGTATATCTGTTATCGAAGGTATAGGCTGCATTGGCATAAAGGGAAACAAAACGGGTGGTACGTTTTCCCAGAGACTGGTTTCGCTGTATGAAATCAGTGCTGCCTGTGGGAAGCAGCGGGTATTGATGGGCATAATCTACGGCGCCGGAGGTCATCCGTTCCTCATCAAATCCATAATAGCGGCTGTAATTGTATGTCCTGACGGCATCACGGCTTTCACCTCCTGCTATGGCGGAGATGTTATGCCTGTTCCATTGCCCGTTGTAGCTGAGCTGCCCTCTGATATTGTTGATGGTGGTCAAAGAAGCGGATTGGTCTAAAATACCTCCTTTGGGAACAATGAACGTTACATTGCCGTTATTGATCTGTGCAAAACTATTGACGTAGTTCCTCGCGTAGTAACTCTGGGCATTATGCAAATTATCAGAATTGTCATTCAAACGTTGATGCTGGTATTTTACATCTGCTTCCAGTCCTTTCCATATTTTATAATTGATGCCAGCGTTGACCATCACTTCCGAGGCTTTGGTTTTTATCCCATCATTCTGCCAGTCCGTCAGAGGATAATAATTCCAGTCATTCAGCTTTCCCTTTTCAAAGCTGTCCTTGTAGTTCTGGTTATAATCTTTGTACACAACCAGGGGACGGCCGTTCTCATCTGCCAGCTTCATATAGGGAACGAACGAGTTTCTTCCCATTATGATCCCGCCATAGGCAGTACGCCCGCTTTTAGTAGTAGTTTCCGTATAATAAAGACTGCTGGTGAGCGATAATTTATTTAGTGGTTTCCATACATTCTGGAAACGCAGATTCATCCTGTTATAGTCTTCCCCGAGATTGCCAGTATTATCATCATAACCCAATGCAGTGCTCCATAAAAATGCGGGAGCTCCCCCCGTAATCCCTACGTAGTATTGTCTTTTTTCCGAAGGCGTGTACATATAGCGGCGGAACTGTTCTTTGGCGTCAATGTTCTTTAGTTGCTGAATCTGACGATCAGCTTCATCGGAAGAGATCAATCCGTTTTTTGCTTTATTCAACAGATCGACCACAGGTGACAGGACAGGATGAGAGGAAGAGTTGATATCACTGTTATAAAAGCCTTTTTGAAATAATCCTTTTTCGACCTCTATAAAATCGGAAGATGACATTGTTTTCAGATAGCCAAAATCAGGCTTGGGGCTAAAGCTTGTATTGAAATTGAATTCCACTTTGACAGGCTGATTGAATTTTCCTGTTTTTGTAGTAATGACAATCACCCCATTGGCGGCTCTTGCGCCCCATATACTGGCTGCTGAGGCATCTTTCAGTACCGTGATGTTTTCCACCATATTGGGATTGATATTACTGATGTCGCCTTCATAGGGAAAATTATCGACCACGATCAAAGGGGATTTAGGGCCGTTGATGGTACTGAGCCCTCTGACCATCAGCTGGGGACTTCCGGAACGTCCCCGCTCCAGGAAAACACCTCCGGCAACATTGGCAAGCCTGTCGGGTATATTGGTACTGACCTGTTGATTAAGCAGTTTATTATCCGTGAATGTAAAGGAACCGGTAGCTCTTTCCTTGGGGATCTTCTGGTAACCGGTGGAGATATTCACTTCCTGAATGTCATTCACTTTGTACGAAAGAACAATTCTCAGCGGTGTATTAAGTGGTAATGCTACATCAAGCGATACAGATTTGTAGCCGCTGTGCGAAATATTCAGGGTGACCTTTTCCCCATTCGCAGGAAGTTTGAAAAAGCCATTTTTATCAGTGATTGTAACAGTTTTTAAATTTAGAATATTGATCGTTGCTCCCGAAAGCGGAAGCGAATTTTCTTCAGTGATCACATAACCTGAAACAGTGTGCTGTGCCGTGAGTGACAGCGTACAGCATAGCAATAGCGGGATGTATAGTTTCTTCATAGTTAAAAATTACAGTTTGATTAATTGTTTAGTTTTTGAAATGAGATAAGGGAATGCTTTTCCTTATTACTATTCTCTTTAGTATATCCGGGAGCTAATTTTTCAATTTGTCCCTTATGACCAGCATATCGATTTCACGCTCTTCTTCCTGTAGATCCAGGTCATATTTTGAAAGCGTTCTCCTGATAGAAGGTACATCCGAGATCGCACCCATTGTCAGGTCTACATTGCCCGTGATTCCTGTATCATCCACTATTGGTAAGGAAACCGTGGGAATGGCATTCAGGTTATTGACTAATTTATAGAGTGAAGCATTTTTCAAGGTCGTTCCTGTCATTGAGAATGAAAAACGAGTTGGACCTCCTTTGGTCTTTAGCTTATCTACGGATGATGTCCTTTTTAGTACCAGACATCTAACCTTCCTTTTTTCGATCGTAGCGCTATAATCTGCATACTCGCTGATATTTTTCAGCATTAACGGATAGAGCGAATCTGCCTTGGATAGCGGAACAATGTACTCATAGCTGTAGAGATTGCCATCTTCTACGGATCCGTCAGCCTTTTTGATGTAGTCCAGTAATGTTGGGTTTTGGACTTCAACAATTCTTCGTTTCTCGCTAAAGGATTCTTTACGCATCTGAAATATCTCATCGGCAAGCGTGGAAAAGATCTCAAGAAGGGAAAGATTGGTAAACTGTCTTCCGTATATCTGATTACCCGATCTTCGAAAAGCTGAGCCAAAGCCCATTCCCCGTATTCTTCCTTTCGCGAAAAGGGAATAATTGATCATTGACAAACCTTTTTCACGGTCAAAATCTTCGGAGAGCATCAGGGGTCTTTCCCTGCTCATCTGGATGACGGTCTGAAGACCGGAACTTTCCCCGCCTAAGACCTTACTGATGGTATTTTCATTGACCTGGGCACCGTCTGTTGTGCTGAGTAGCTTTCCATCTTTGATCCATACAACATAGGGAACGCCCTGATGCGGAAACAAGGGATGAAAGAGCTGGTCTCCTGCTACGGAGACAACATTATTGAAACGCTGACCGTTTTTGGAGGTAAAGAACTTTTCAAGGGTCTGGCGGTCCTGGTTGCTTACTGCCAGGATCTTTACTTTATCCCCGAACTGTTCCTTAAGCTGTTCCATTTTGGGAAACGCTTTCAGGCAGGCACTACACCAGGTGTTCCAGAAGTCAAGCAGGATGAGTTTGTTCCTATCCTCAGAAAGGTCTAAGGTTTTTTGTGGATGGTTGACCACCTGAAAAGAAGTTGTCCAGAAGCTATCTGGAAGAAATTCTCCAACTTTAATAGATTTATTCTGGGCAAAGGAAATTGTGGCCACCCAAAGGGTAAAAACAAGGGACAGGATTCTCCTGCAAAAGATATTTTTCATACTTTTGAATAGGTTTTTAATAATTATTAATCACTGATTATGCTCTTTCCGTTTGGTCGCCAAACTCTTGCGGAAAGGGCTTTTTCTTTTCTAATGGTTACTGTAAATTATCTGTGTCTTATATCTGTTTTAGTTGTTGCTTGAAATGATATGCTTGAGAGGAGGCATCCTTTGCGGAGGTAAACCTCCTGCCCAAACAATCATAAAAAAATTAATATAAATGAAATTGTTTCCCGTGAAAGCTGTAAGCCGCAATGAGTTGTACACCTCATTGTATTGTGTCTTATGATACTGTATTTTGAAAGCAGCTTAGATTTGTAGAAATAGCGGACAGCATAGGTAATAAAAACGGCGTGGAACTCTACATTATCAGCTTTTGAGGCACTGGTATACCGAGAGACAGACAAGAGAGCCCACGCCTAGGTCGTGAGCTTAAAAACTTATCCTCTTGTCTCAATTAAAAATTACCAGTTTTCAAAAGCAAGATTCTAAGCAATAGCTTCTATTATTTTGTTGAAGTATCGCAAAGTTACATTTCAGTAACTTGTTTTACAAATATAGCAAAAATATTGACAATTCGGATTTAAGTCCGAATTATTTAGTAAAATATCACTTTTATTTGTTTACATGAAAATTGCAAATAGAAAGATTGTTGAATTTATAAGGGATAAATGGGTTATTCCTTTGAACAATAATAGTCAATTTGCAACTGAAAACAATATTGATGAGAAGACAGTAAGAAGAATTAGAGAAGATGAAACTTACCAAGTTAGTTTAATTACTATAATGAGAATATGTGAGGCTAAAAATATTAAATTATCCAAATTCTTTGAAATGGTTGGTCTTTAAAATAGATTAAAAATAAAAAAATCCTGACGAGAGTTAGGATTTTTTTATTTTACGGAAAACCGTAATGATATAATATTATACATCTTTACATTTACTTTACTAACCAAAAATTATTTATTATGAGCGACGATTTAAGTAATAGAAGACCTCAAGATGCAAGTAAAGTAAATGTGAACGAAACTTGGGAACTGGAATACTGGTCAAAAAAGTTTGGTGTAACCAAAGAGAAGTTGCAAGAAGCAGTTGAGGCTGTTGGAACTTCTGCTGCTGCGGCACAGAAGTATCTTGGGAAATAGTGAGTTTTTAATTTAATTAATGAATCCTGACGAAAGGTAGGATTTATTATTGCAGATTATACAAACCTTTTAAAATAATTAAAAAAATTAGTAAAAATACTGAGTGGAAACTTTGTAACGTTTTTTATTTTTGTTTTTTACGGAAAACCGTAATTATCCAATATTAAAAATATTTATTATTGTTAATAACGAAAATTATTTAATCTCTTTTTAGATATGAATATTTATTCAGAATTACATTTGTTTGACAAGTAATGAGAAATTGTGTAGACCTATTAAGAAAAATGAAACCAAAATGAATAATAAAAAAAAATATGCTAACATAGTAGTAGTTTTGTAAAACTGTTTGAAAAGGAAAAAATATACCTAATAAAATAATATACTGTTTTGCAAAACATTAAAAATTATATTTTATTGAAAGAAATAAACTTATATATAAAGTAAATTTTTGCGAGTCTAAAAAAGGATAATTTGAAGAGGTTTTTTAATTCCGAAGGGCTTTCTCCTAAAAAGTCGAGATAAATGATCACAATTGAATAAAATAATTAATTTCTCATCATTGAATTTTTTTTTAAAAAAATTGATTGCATTAATATACTTTTTAAATACAACACGACATACAATGAAATATATAATAGACTCATTTTCCAAGTTTAAAAAAGATGTTCTTTCAAGAGTTTTTTACGATGTACTAAAATATATCTTTCTTACATTCATTCTGGTGATCGTTCTAAAATATATACCATATATAAAAGAAAAACTTGAATTAGAAATTTCACTCACTTTTTGGACAGTTACAATTCTGTCATTGGTAATAGCACTGGCTTGTTTTACATTTTCATTTGTACTTTTTAATAATAGGTTCAAATCAATACAAGCAAAAAACCAAATTGATGAATTAACTGGTCTAAAAAATTATAAAGCATTAGAAAATGACTTAGAAAATTTAGAAAAAGGTAGAGAAAGTAAAGAAGAACGAATTTCTATTATTCTGTTTGATATAGATGATTTTAAAAAATTTAACGATAAGAATAGCTATGAGGTCGCTGACAAAATTCTAACAAAACTTGGAGATCTTTTAGCAAAGGATAGTCGAATAACGGATGAAACGTACAGATATTTTATGCGGGGCGATGAATTTTTAATTATTGCAAGACAAACATCATTATATAATGCTCAAGTTGCAGCAGATAGAAAGAGAAAACTTATTGCTAATTCTTCATTTGATATAGATGAAAATCATTTTAAGCTTACTGTTTCTTGTGGCGTAACTGAATTTAATAAGGGGGAATTGAAAATTGATGTATTAAATAGAGTTAGTAAAGCTTTGCAAAATGCTAAGAAGAAACAAAATAAAAATTGCACAGAAATAATAGTTTAAGATATGGCAAAATATTCCGAAGATACATTAACTAGTTGGACTAAACCACCAAGTGAAACAGAACAGACAAAGCTTGAGAACTCAGAAAGAATGGTTCGAGAAGCCATTAATGATGACCCAAAACTTAAAACAAAATCTACTGAAACTTTTGGTCAGGGTTCTTATGCGAATGATACCAATGTAAAGCTTAATAGTGACATTGATATTAATGTTAGATATACTGGTGGGTTTTACTTCGAATTACCAGAAAACACAACAGAAACAGACATTGGTCTAGATAAACTTGGTTCTACTGCATATACTTTCAAGGAGTTTAAGGATGATGTTGAAAATGCCTTAGTAAGAAAATTTGGAAGAAGCGAAGTGGTCAGAAATGACAAATGCATAACAATTAAAGAAAATACTTATAGAATACAGACTGATGTTGTTCCCACATGGAATTATAGACGCTATAATAAAAATGGAACCTTTGTTCTCGGAGCTAAATTTTTTCCTGACAACTCAGCTTGGGGAATTGTAAATTTTCCAAAGCAACATATTGAAAATGCGATAAATAAAAATTCAAATACTTCTAGAAGATTTAAACGATTGACTAGACTCCATCGAAAAGTTCGATACAAAATGATTGATGATGGAATAAAAGTAAGTGACAACATCACATCCTTTTTGCTTGAATGCTTAGTATGGAATACACCAAACCAAATTATGAATGAATATGACAGTTGGACAGAAAGATTAAAGCAATCAATAATTTATATTTACCAACAAACTACGGAGGATAGCACTTGCAAAGAATGGGGTGAAGTTTCTGAATTACTTTATCTATTTTACAGTGGTAGAAAGTGGTCAAGGTCAGACGTAAATGAATATATGGTTCAGCTTTGGAATTATTTAGAATTTTAGATTATGGTTAAACACAATATAAGAATTTTTGCATTTGCGATTTTATGGCTTGCATTTATTGTATATGCTATAATTTTTGTATCAACACAAAATTTAGATAGTATTGATTTTCAAAAGGCTATAACACATATATCTACGACAATTTCTATAAATATAGTTATATGGATGATATTTATAACCTGGGCTTGGAAATGGAAAATATTTTATCCTTGGCTTGTCCCTTTTCCTAATTTATCTGGAAATTGGGTAGGAACAGTTAAATCAAACTGGAAAGAAAAGCAACTTGAACCAATCCCGATTGAAATTTCAATAATTCAAAATTTCTTTAATATTCAAGTAAAAATTAAAACTAATGAAAGCCGTAGCTACAGTATAGGAGCATCATTTGATATTGATACTGAGCGCGGATTTCAACAACTATTTTATTCCTATTTAAACACTCCTAAATCTGGAGTAAGAGAAAGAAGCGAAATGCATTATGGCTCTACAATTTTGAACTTTGACGGTTTTAAAGTTGAAAAAATGGACGGTGAATATTGGACCGATAGAGAAACAACGGGTGAAATAACTTTAGAAAAAAAGAACAACTTATAAAATTGAAACTGTCTTATGAATATAAATGAATTATTAAATTCACTTAGTAAAGTTAATAATAAAGTTAATTCTTCATTATTTAGTTCCTCATTATCTTTACAACTTCAGGAATTATCTCAAAAAACTACTTTAAGTTTAAGCGCGCAAACTATGGCAGCATTTATGCCAATGTCTGAAGTATTCAAGAGTTATCAATTTAACGGACTTTTAGAGAGTCAAAAAAAAATGATGAATAGTCTTTCAGCGTTCAGTTCAATATCTTCAATATTACAACAAATTGCAGCTCCAAAAATTCCAGATTCGACAGTTATCGCATTGCAAGGAATTACTAGTTTACAAAGTATTCAATATTTTGAAACTTTAAAATCAATACAAAATGCAACATCCGTTTCTAAGCTTATCAATCCAACTTTGGAGATGCAAAAAATTGGAAATATAAATATAGCTTTTAATTCTCTTACTGCAAGACTAACACAACTAGCCTCAAATAATAATGAATGGGAAATATTAGAAGATTACCAAAGTTTTGTAAGTGAAGCACTCGAATTTTCAGATAATATAATTGAAAATACTGAAGAACAATTAGAAACATTTAACTTATTGTTCGATAAATTCACATTTTACTACGATAAACATAAGCAATCTGGTGCAATTATCCTTAAATTTTTTGAAATATTAATGATGTTTACAGCGATGCATCAATATTACGATTTTATACAAACTAAGCCTGAAATGGCCACAAAAAAAGATGTTATCGAATTAAAACAAGTGCAACAAAAAACTTTAGAATATGTAAAAAAAATAGAAAGTCATAGAGAGAAAAATATTGAAGAACAAAAGTTAATTCATACATCTAAAGTACTTTTGAAGCCCAACAAAAGAGCGAGCATAATTAATGAACTTCCTAAAAATTATTTTGTTGAGGTTTGGAAAAAGCAACCAACTTGGATTTTAATAAAATATATAGATCCAAAAGATGGAGTTCCGCAAATGGGATGGATTTTAAGAGATAATATAGAGTTTTAAAAGTGACTACAAAAATATGGCATTGATTTATAATAGAACAATTTTCAATAATATCTGTTTCAATTTGCTATTAAATTTTATAAATTCATTTCAGATTGGGGTACGGAATTTTTTAATTACTCCTTCCAATATGAGCTGCAAGAACATTTTATAAAATACAGACCCATAAAGCCCAGATCCCCCTCATCTAAATGGTAAAGTAGAAAGAACCAACAGACTAGCAAATCCGAATTCTGGTCGCTAGTGGATCTATCTAATCCAGATCTTGATTTAAATGCTTTAGCTATTGAATGGCAGGAGTTTTACAATAAGAAAAGACCACACTCTTCTTTGAAAGGAAAAACGCCTTGGGAAAAATTACAGTCTTTGGAACATCTCATCCCTATTCAGCCTGATGTTACTGCAAAATTTTGGGACGCAAATGAAGAAATATTGGCCAGAAATTATACTTACTTAAGTTACATAAGACAAAAAAATATTAATTTATTCTCAAAGCCTAAGAGGAAGTAGCCCTGCTGGGGAGCAACCTACCAGCAATAGGCTTTTAGATATACGAAAAGGGAGACCCAAAAAGGTCTCCTCTTTTTATTTCCGGTATCTTCTATAACTAAGAAAACCCTCTCTTAATTTGTAGCGAATCTATTGTTATAGCACACTTAATTCCTCTCTTAATCACAGTTTTTGAGCTATCTCCTGTTCTGTTTCTATAATCTCAATTTGATCTTTAACTTTTTCCAAATCAATTTTAGTACTATTCAACAACGTAAATGAAGGTTCAATTGATTTTTGTTTAATTTGGTGTGTAATTAAACGTATTTTTTCAATATTTTCATCATGATTTGAGAAGATCCCAGCAAAGAGCGAATGAAACCTCGTAACTAAACCTAGGTATTTCTTTTGCTCCGCAATGAACATCATGTTTTTGTCAATTAAGCCTTGCAACGCCTGTGCAATTTCACTATTCGCAGGGTTGCTAATCGCTGCTAACTTTCCTTCGTATATCCTTTCAAGCGACGTTAGCTTTTTAGGTCTAGCGTCTGCCAGACTTAAGTTCAATGTATTAAAGAAATCTTCGTTAAAAATTGATTTAAGCCGTTCCCTAGCTTTTTCTTGGAATGTTCTATGATGGCGTTGTGTCATTTTATTTAAATCATTTCTGAATTTGGCAAAAACGTTACCTGCAAGCGCCCATACCGCACTGCTAATCAGCCCAAATCCTATCGTCCAGCGAACGGAAGTGGGAGTAATCATATTCAGTTTTACCAAAAAGAAGTAGAATAAGATACCACAACCAGCAGCGATACTTGTCCATTTAATAATTGCTGTCCGCCTTGTTTTTCTCTGCTTTTTCTGTTGCCCGCTAAATTCCAGAAAATGCCCTCTATGGCTCTCAAAAGCAGTCATTAGTTTCTCCTTATATAACCTATTGACCTCGGTCTCCAACGAAAGCACTGCTTCCTCCATTACATCTGCAATTTTATATTCACCCTTTTGAAAGAAATTATTAATAGTCGAATCTCTTTTTATAGAAGAAGCCCCCAATTCTCTTTTGAGTTCCAAGATACGATCTTCTATTGCAGCCATATCTTTCTTCATATCCAATATCTTTTCATCTTTTTTCGGGTATATGGTAGAAATCGCTTCATCTTTTTTTGTTAATTTGTATTCCTCTGGGAATTCATCATCCAAATCGTCAAGTTGTTTTCCTATCCTTAATTTTTGAATGGTGTCTTTTGTATTTTTAGTCAGTACGCTTGCTTTGTACATTTCAATAACATCGAAATATTTATCGAAATTTTCCGAAATCGTATCTGCCCCTTGTTTATAGATATCTTCAAGCGCATTAATTAACTGCTGTCTGTTCATTACCCCTAAAAACTGTTCTAATCTTGCTATTAACGAGCTTCTTTGCTCATCTGCCAAGCGGTAAAGCCTATTAAGATAGTTAATCATTGGGGCATCCATTTTTGGAAAATCGATTTCCAGTTTTTCATCGATCTCTGAAAGATTTAGTCTTGCCGGAAAAGCCTCCCTGATATCTTCGACCGCCAAATCCGTATCATCGTTATCCAGAATGTTGTCGATATCCTGCTTAATTGCGAGGATTTTACCTTTTGAGAGATTATATAACTCAGCGGTGAACCTACCAATATTACCATTTGATTGATTTTCGATAAAAGTGGCCATACTTCTCTTTTCTATTGACATCTCTTCGGTATTGGACAGCATTGTTGGAACATTCGTTTTTATCATTCCGTCTAATTGCTCATGCTCTGCCTGTAGCGCCCTTTTAAGCTTCCGGTCGCCATCGGCCCAGACGTTTCTCAATTTCTCGTTGTTGACCTCTACCGCTGCATCGAATTTATGTATGTTTTCACCGGCAGTCCTTAAGAAATCTCCTGTAACCTTAATTTTTTCTTTTATGGTATTAAGAAAAAACAATTCTAGGTCCTTAAGGTTGCGGGAATAGAATTCCAATTTATGGCTGTGATTGTTCCATATTGAACTCTGCTCAAGTTCCGTAGACCAGTCGGAAATTTTTGTCCTCAGTTCTTCTATATTATACCCCTCCTTATTGTCTATAAAAACAAAATTCTTTTCAGAAAGCTCAGAAGCATCTGCAAATTCCTTAAGCCTGGACATCAATTGTCCTGTAAAACCATTCCTTTTACTTGTATCAATATTCCCTTCAGAAAGCGGGCGATCAACAACCAGTTTGAACTCATCTGATCTGGTTACAATAAAATACAAAGGAATGAATGGAAGTTTTTTATTTTTTTGAAGAAGCAATGGAATATCAGCCTGATCCACAGGATTCGCGGCTGAAACGAAATAAAATATGTAATCGCATATTGGTAGGAAATCCTGGATAAGCTCATTGGCTATATTGGGGTCGCCTGAGCCGGGTGTATCGGCAATGACCAGATTCTTCAAAAAAACTGAATCAATCGTTGCTGTTCTAACGGGAACGTAGACGCTCTCTTTTGTCATGTGGATGATCTTTTGCGAGTTTGCCTTATCAGTTATCAGCGTAATCGTCGTATCTGTTGGATTGAGGTCTGTATTCCTTTCATCTCTACTTCCTTTAATTTTTAGGATACTGTTGATGGTACTCGACTTGCCAGAAGAATAGTGACCAACAAAACCAACATAAACCAAATTTTGTTCCTTTGCTATATATTGTTCCAGACTAGAAACAAGCCGATCCAAAAGCCTTTTATTTTCTGCACTGATAGCAGCTTCTTTGATTTCGAGTGCTTTTGCAGCCAGATCCTTATTTATAATTACGTTAAGTTCCTTAGCCTTATAAAGGATTTTTCTTATTTGAGTTTCGTCCATGTGGTCATTAATTTAGATTTGAAAAATAAACAGATTTTGTTCGCCTACAATTTATGAAAATTTATAAAACCCAAAAGCCCAGCTGTACAATATTTTTGCCATATTGTATACGACTAAAGAATGTGATCCCTAATTATTTACCGCTAAAGTGCAAGTTGAAAAATGCTATAAAACTTCATAATAAGAATCTTATAAAGTAGTTATGAATCTGAATTTCTTATTAGATTAGAATTTTAAAATGTCTAAAAAAGTTTTAATTCCATTTTAATTTCATAAATATTATGAATGACCCTTTTAGAAGTTATTATTTTCTCCTCAGGTATTTTACAAGTAATGTGATCCTCAGTTTTTGTACTATATCTAAACAGCTGGGTTTCTTTTTTTGATTTTTTCATAAAAATTAAGATATTCAGAAGTGATAGTTTTAATAATCTTTTTAATATTACTATTAATTAATACATCACTAGATAAAATTTGATAATGATTATCTGCTCTTGGTTCAAAAAAGTCATTTAAATTAATTTGAGAAATTATATCAGGTATTTCAGATTGGGTTAAAATATGAATGTGAGAAAAGAAAATCTCTTTATACTGTTCTATATCTTCTCCAAATTCTTTAAAAGCCAACTCTATTTGGCTAAAATCATGGGAACCATCAATACTATTATAGCAGCGGCAGACATCTATTTGAGAATATATACTTTGAAATATACACCCATATAATGTACTAACTATATCCTCAAATTCCTGCATATTTGATTGTCCATTATAAGCAAATTTTTTAGGGTGGTTCCTCCTATGTTTTGCTTTTACTAACCCAGCATATTTATCATTATTGTACCAAATGTCAATATTAACAGGCTCTGAATATTCAAAATTTTCAAATAAAATTTGGTGTGCAACAAAATGACCTAGTTCATGAATCAAAACTTTTTTTAATTCATCTTCTTTGTAGTAGCTCATATTTTTAATTATTTTAATGCTTCTATTGCTTGATTAGCATTATTTCTAAGATGTCTATGTTTCAACATACCATCAAAAATATCTAGAGCTTGATTAATTAAAGTTTTATTTTTAATTATTTCTGAAACCAATTTACTATAAATTGCCAGGATTAATTGGATTGGTTCTTTGTCATAATATCCACTATCTTGAATATCAGGTTTGTCTCTAAAATCTATGTTTTGAAGTAATTCTAAGCATTTTTCAGGATGATTTTTTGAACATGTTGAAAGGTATTGCAAAAAGTATCTTGGGTCTTTTCTACATAATACTGTTTTTGAGTATTCATTAAGGAATGAGAAAAAAAATTGAAAATTTTCTGGTTTAAACTTTCTTAGAATCACACAAGAATATTCTTCTGCAAATTCTTTATCAGTTTCTGATAAAAACTCTGAAAGTATTTCTAATGCTTTTATATTTATTAATCCTGTATCCTCATTTATCAGAAATTCTTCAGCAACATCTATAGCGCATAACTTTGCATCTTTACCTTTTTCAATGAATTTGTTATATAGTTTTTTTTCATTGTCTAAATCCAGTAGCCAACTAGAAATCAATACATAATTTTGTTTATATATTTCAGGACATTCTAATACTCTTTTAAAATAACCATCCATTTTATTATGAAATCTGTTGTTAAAATATTGTGAAGGATTAATTGAATGTTTTAAGATTGTATGATCTGTGGTGTTAGTTAACTTCTCAAAAATTCTAAAAGCTCTATTAATATCTAAACGGTTAAGATGTGCTAAATCACTTAATAACATTATTTTTACAGAATTATTGCAAGTTGGTTTTTCAATCAGCTTCTCAATTGTAGAAAATATTATCTCTTCAAACTCTTTATTATAAAAACAATGAATTAATTCACTCACAGCAGAGCCTACAACCGAATTTACTGCATCATGTAATGGATAATTAGGATTATGTTCTTTCTCTTTATTAGGGTAATTAAGAGCTAAATCACTTAAATAAAGGACAATATCACTGTCAACATTCTTATTTTCAATAAAGTATCGAATATAATGGTTAACAATACTTCCATAATAACTATTAATAATATCAAGAGTAATTAATTGTTTGAATAGTTTCTTAACTTTATTAGGATTATAATTTCCATCAATTAATCCTCCAACTCCTCTTAAAATATACTTTTCTGAAATTTGGTTATCATTAAATAAGCTTTCTATGAATTCATAAAATTTACTTGGATCTTCTTTAACAATATTTTGGAATACTTTAGAGTGCTCCTCAATATTGCCAAATGCCCATCTATCTGACTTATAATTTTCATTGTACTTAATCATGCTTTTTTTCCAATGTTTCAAAGTCATTTTTTTACAAGCAGATTCTGATAAAGGAGGACTTACTGAAGACCATGTAGCTCCAGAAGTATCAGTAGCTATTCTAGGATTTAGATCTCCAAATTTTCTATCAAGCTCTTTGTAGGTTTTGAAGAGTAATTTGTTTTTAATTAATTCATCAAAAGGAAGAGCTTTTATAAAGAGATATTTCTTTTTTCCAAACTCATTTAAACTGATTCTTCTTTTTCCATTTTCATCTTTCCAAATCCAATAGTCATATGTGGTTCTAAGATCTAATAAGATATTATTAATGAATTCTCTTTGTTCTTTTTCTAATAATTTATAAACATTACTAATTATAATTCTGAGTTGAAGTTGCAAATGATCATCACTACCTCCAAATATATTTTTATAAGAAAGTATTTCAATCAATTCAAGAATTTCATTCTTATAAAATGAATAGTTAGAATCTAATTTTTTTATAATCATTTTTAGTAATAGAGTATCATCGGAATTTTTATAGTTCTGATAAAATTCTAAGAAAAATTTTGTGTTACTATTTAGAATAAATTCTTCCAAATAATCATCTAATCTATGTTCTCCAGAATAAATTCGATGAGAATCTTTATCATTTATTTTTGAACTCTTATAAAGGGGAGATTGAATTTTTCCATAATAGAAATATGGTATCTTTGTTTTATCAACTATTTCTTCATAGATGGAAAATAAATATTTAAAAGACTCTAATGGGGCTACAATACAAAAGTCTTTGACAATTTCATTTAAAGAGTATTCAAATCTATAATTGAATTCAAATTTTTCATAGAAATCAATAATAGCAATCCCAAGCATTTTATAAGCATAGCCTTTATTATGATAAAAGATTTTTTTTAATGCTTCATAAAAGTAGTGATTGTCTCTTTTTCCTTCAGATTCTTTTTTAAAAGGAATATATTTTTCAAAAAAAGGTAATAATTTTAGGTCACTCCAATCATCAATATAAATCATTAAGTCCGAAATGAAAGCTTCTTTTTTTTCAAAATCTAATGACTCTAAGTAGTTTAGAATCATTATTGGATTATTATTTATGTTATTTACAAACATAGACCAATTATAATTGAAATATTTTTTCTTCTCAAATATAAATTCCTCATCAGTATCAAAATTATTACTTTGTATGGAAAAATAGGTAAGAGGAATGTTTTCTGATATAAGAAATTTAACCCAATTTTCTGATTGCATAGAACTCATAAAAACATCTTCATAGTCAGGATTTTTTAGTATTTCATCAATTAAAAGTTTTTTTTCGAGATTACACGGGTTTTTAACAGCTCCTAAGTTGTTTATTATTAAGGACTTTATATGAAATCTATAATTAGATGAAGCAAGTATGTTTTTAATAGTGTTTACATATTTAGTAATGTCTGATTCTCTTAAATACTCCAAAACCATTTTTATCACTGACCTAACATATAAACTTTGTTCATTATCTATAATAAAATCTTCCAGATTACCTTGATTATCTACAAATTGTTTTGCAAATACATATTCATAAAATGTTTGATGAAAGAATTGAATTTCTTTATCATATTCAACTAGTATACTATTTGAATTTAGATATCCTATTTCAGAAAAATAATCATCTTCATAGATGTTTCCTACAGAAATTCTTTGTTCTTGATACATCCTTTGAACTACTTTAAATATAAGCTCCTTAAGTTTAAGTTCTTTCTGTGGAGAAATATATTTTTTCCATAAATGATCATATAAATCTTTTAGTGTATTAATTGAATCAATCTCACGCTTTGAACTATTATCATATATTCTACAAAAAATATCTAAATGATTAGGAGTCCTTAGTAAATGCAAAACTTTTTGTGAAGGGTGTTTAATATTAAAGGTTGTAAGAATACTTTTAACTTCTTCCTCAGAAAAAATATTAACCGATATTTTTTTATAACTGTCAGAATTATATATACTAAGTTCAGCATCATATTTTAAGTCATATGATCTGGAAGAAATAATAATTCTAATATTTTGATAGGTTTGTAATTTAGAAATAAGTTTATTATAGGTTTCAATATATTCTCTATTTGAGGAGAGTGTAAGAGACATAGCATCAATTTGATCAATTAAAACAACTAGCTTTTCTCCTTTTCCTACTGTTTCTTTAATTAACTTATCAAATGAAAGTAACTTATCAAATAATTTATTTTCAAGTTCCACAATTGATTTACAATAGAACTTATCTGCTTTTAATCCTAAAACATTATACTTCTCTAAGCTAAGTCGCTCATATAAATCTTTTAATATAGCAGACTTTCCTAATCCCTTTTCCCCTTTTAAAACCAAAACATTTTTTTGATTTAATGGTATATCTTGGATTATCCAATTATATATAGATGTAACTTCAGCTCTGACAATATGGGCGCTTGTTTTATCTTCAATGTAATTTCTAACTTGTAATAATGCATAGGAAGTATTCTTTAAAATACTTTCAATATCAATCTGTGAATCTCCCTTAACTAATACCTCATGAATTTCTTTTATTTTAATACTATCCTCTAATTCAAAGGATTGATTGTAAAGATTATATTCTTTTAGTAAATCAATTAGCTCATTTCCTTCTTTTAATGAAATGAAATCACTAGATAATTGATAAGTTTCTTCATTCTTATTTTTCCAAGAAGTCCACCATTTATTTTGTTGTAAATCTAAAGTGTTTATTATACATAGAGTCCAGCTTTTAACTTCATATTCTTGTGAAAACATTGCAGTTTTAAAAGATTCTCTAATTTGATTTTTTTGTGAATCACCAATACCAGAAACAAAAAACTTACATTGGATTACATCTATGGGTTCAATACCAATCTCACCTATAAATATATCAATTCCTCCATCACCTTGATTTACTCTTACAGTCCTTACTGTTTTTTTGGGATTTAGTTTTCTAAATAATCCCTCACAAATATTTTCGAATTTTGTTCTAGCACTTGCTTCATCAAACTTTTGGACTAAAACTAGCCAATCTTTATTCATTTCCATTTTATTTTAAGAAAAACTGATGTGATATTTTAATTCAAAAATTAATATTTTATTTTCAAAATTTTCTTCCATTGTCGAAATTATAGCAGGATTGATATTTACCTCATCTAATTCTAAATTAAATGAAATAAGAGAATTATATTCCTCCTTATTAATACATTTAGCTAGTTCAATAGAAAAACCATTTTTTAATAAAATAATTGTTTTTCTGTCACCACTTCCATATTTAACCTTATCGAAAAATGTGTGATCTACTAATTCCAATTCGCTTAATACTTCGATATATTTTAATAGATTAAATTCAATGAAATCTTGTTCTTCTTTAATTCTTAGTATTGCAATATTTACCCTTTCTGGTATATCTTTGTTTCTTAAGTCAATATATAAAGGCATTCTATCTGTAAAACTTCTTTTATCAACTCCCCATTTTGTCCCCACATAAATTAATAAATCCTCTCCTCTTAATGTTTCCCAATAGCGTAAAAAACTTGAAATCATTTCTTTATAAGATGCACTTCTACTACGCCATTCTACTAACATTGAATAAAATCTTCTTGCTGGAGGGTTTACTAAACGACTAATATTACTATCCTTTAAATCTATTTCATTAAAGAATATTGAAGCAATAGCTTCAATAAGATCATTGCTATTATTGATGATTGAGAAAAGTTGTCTCTTATAATTGTTCAGATTTTCAATAAGTTGTTTTTCAGATGTTTTTATGTCAAAATCATTAATATTGTTTTTATAACAGAGCTTTGCAATTTCTGATTGAACATAATATGGATTTTCTAAATCAGTAGTATTAGGTTCAATATTTTCTAAAGACTCTAATGAGTTTTTAAGTATTTCTTTTTCTTCAATATTTAAATCACCTACTGTTTTTAACAAAACATTATTAATATTATCTTCAATTTGGGATTCAATTCTAGCTCTTTGAGAAACAAAATTTTTAATATTTGCATTGCTAGCTGTATATTTATTTTTTAGTATATAAATATTAGGTTCCAATAATCGTAAATCTCCTGTTTCATTATTAAAAATTTCACTGAAACGATTTACTCTTCCTATTAAATTTTTGAATTGAGAATTTGTCAGATTTGTATTTTTTCCCTTCTTGATGGATAAAAGAAAAATTTTCTCTGCTGGTATATTGATTCCTTCTAGCAATGTAGAACTTGTTATAATAAATGAGATAAAATTATATTTTGAAAATATATCTTCTACATATAATCTTATCATTTCAGGCATACCTCCATGATGATATACAATTCCCTTTTTTATACAATTTATAAGTTTATAATTTGGATGTATGAAATCTGAAATTGTTTCCTCTATATCATCTATCTCGAAGGTATCCTCAATTTTATCCATTAGATCATTTGACAGCTCTTCAATATGCATAGGACGATTCAAATAGATGATATTTTTTTTTGAATTTTCATTTAGTAATAAATCAAAAATATCTTCATATTCAATATTCGTATTAAAAAACTGGTTAGAGAATTGATCATATAATTCTAATTGATTTTTGCCATTACGTAAATCACAAATAAAATACTTTTCAGTCTTAATAAACTCATCAATATTTTCAGATTCAAGCTCAAGTTCAATTTGGTTTATTTTTAAATTATTAAAGTCTGCAATAAAGGGAGAATAAAAATTTAATGATATATTAGGGTTCCTTTTCTTCAAAATAATTACTACCTGGGCTAAAAGAATTGCTCTTTCATCATCTTTTTTGTCCCCAAAAATATTATGAGCTTCATCAATTAAAATCAAATCAAGAGATAATTCTTCATTTTTTTGGAGTAATCTCAGTAATCTTTCTTGTGTTAATACTGAAATAAAACTTTCTTCAGTTCCTTTGTACATTTCAGGGTGAGTTATAACTCTCTGAATTTGATAATCAGAAATTGATTGATTAAGTAATCTTTTTTTTGTTTGAGCTAGTAATGCTTTACTAGGAACGATTACGCATATTTTCTTATTTAAATTATCCAGAATTTTCTTGATAATTATCTCTGATTTTCCATAAGAAGTGGGTGCAATGATTACAAGGTTTTTATCAGAACTGTTAGAAAATTCTGTTAGCTTTTTTTGACCATTTGACAAGTAATAGCTCTGCTCTTTAAAATTCTCATGAAATGCTGAAAAAAACATCTCAAAAAAGCTATCCTTTTCTGTACTATTTTTAGATTCTATAAACTTAGATATTGGTATAAAACCTTTGTTAATTGCAAAATCATATAATGGTTTGTAATCATTATATCTGTTAGAATAAACAACTAATATTTTATATCCTAACTTTTGGAGATAAGTATCCCCAAAATTCAAAAAGAATATTGCTGTTTTTAATAAATATTGTATTTCTTCATCAGAAATTTCTTTATTAAGTATTAATTTTTCAAAAAGACTTGTGAAGTCACTATTTTGACTTTTTTTTCTAAAATCTAATAACTTTAATTCACTCATGATATTGATTCAGATGTTAAAAAGTCTGCAATTGTTTCAAACATTCTTTTTTGTATACTTATGACTATTATATCTTCAAAGGTATCTTGAGTAATGGTGTCATCTGTAAAATCTGAAACACTCATTTCCTCTATTAATTCTGATAGTTCATTATATAAAACTGATGTTATGATCACATTCTTTTTTTGATTAGGATTGAAGCTTGGGGAATCATTAGCTAATAATCTTCTGATATCTGGAAGTCCATTTTCCTGTTTTATCATTAAGCTTGCATCTAATAAAGCAGACTCCCATAATGATTGTCTTCTTTCTTCAATCATGGAGGAAATAGCACTTCTTGATCTTTTCAAAAGAACTACATTAGCATCTGAACAATTTGGAGATTCATTTTTATGACCTGATTTCACTTCTGTATACCAAAGCTTGATATTTTCTAAATTATAATAAATGATATCAAATCCTTTTTTAACTTGTCTCTCTTCTTTATTCTTTAAAATAGATAAACATTTAAGATCATCCAATTCATTACCAAGTATAATATGACATAATAGTTCACCAATTATGCCTTTTTTTGCATCATCATGTTTACTGTTATATCTGTCAAGAAATGACTTTAAGGTGTTTTGATATGAATAAAATTCTTCTAATGACTCATATTCAGAAAAACCATGAAAAATACCTTGTAATTGACTTCTAATTAGCTCTTGAAGTTCATCAGAAAAACTTTCAATATAGAAAATAAGATATTTTCCATTTTGTATTGTTCTAATTCCATTAATTGCCATTCTATGATTATTAGTTTTAAGCTAATTTAATAAATATAAATGTTACTCATGAGGTTAGTTATATTAAAAATCAATATTTGCTGACTTGTTATATTGAGAAACTTAGCCTACTTCAAAGTTATAATAACTACATTAAAAAGTTAAGGGCATAGGAAATTTTGAAGGTTATACCTATCAACAAATTTAAAATCGAAATTTTGGACATTACTGATAGTGTATTCTTGCTAGAATAATATCCAATACATTTATAAATATGAGAAGCTGTTTTCCCCAAATATTATTGTATTAAATTTGGTTCAAGTGGAAATTTCAAATCTAAATCCGATGGTAAGGTTTATCCTTAAAGTACATTTCTTCTACTTTTAAGTTCCTGAAAAAAATCTAATGTTCGGTCAATTGCATCATTTGGCAAAAGACTCAAAAGTATGATAACGTATATCACCTTCGTTTTATAATATATTTTAGTTTTAATATAAATGCTATTTGTTTGCTTTACTTACATCTATTATTACTTTTCAATGATTATCATTCAGGGATTATTAGCTAAATCACCAAATGTTCATTGCTATATAAAGCAAACATGAGATTCCAATTAAAATAATCTACGTTTGTCAAGTCTTTTTAATTGTTATCTAAGACATTTTAAATATTATCTATATCTATGTATTAGATGATTAGAAAGTCCTTTACTGTTTACAAATAAGATAAAACATGAGGTCGTCTCAAAAGTGACCCATTTCTCGGAATCCTGTCTGATTAATTTTGCCGATTAAGAGACTCTCAGAGTATTATCAGTACTTTTTGAGGCGGTCTCATTTTAATCTTTAACTCTACTTAAATCCTGCAGTTTATTTCGTAAAACCGCCATGTCATCACTCACTTTCTTATCCAGAATCTTCGCATAATGCTGAGTAGTCTTAATATTCGTATGACCAAGCATTTTACTCACACTTTCAATGGGAACGCCATTGGACAAAGTAACAGTAGTAGCAAAAGTATGCCTTGCAATATGGAATGTTAAATCCTTATTGATGCCACAGACACTCGCAATTTCTTTTAGATACGAATTCATTTTCTGATTACTGAGAACAGGAAATAGAACATCTGAATTGACACACTGAGGATGATTCTCGTATTTTAAAACCAGTTCCTGAGCCACAGGCAATAACGGAACCCTGGTTGGGGTATCGGTCTTTTGACGATGGGTAAAAATCCATTGGTCCCCATCAATCCCAATATTGATGTTAGATTTTGACAATTGCTTGACATCCACATAAGCCAAGCCCGTATAGCAACTGAAAAGAAAAATATCGCGAACTTGGTTCAATCGGTCTGATGCAAATTCCTTTTCATAAATCATCTGAATTTCTTCTTTGGTAAGATAAGGACGTTCGACAGCTTTAATCTTTGCTTTGTAACCTAGAAAAGGGTCTTTAGTAATCCAGCCGTGCGCCATACATAGACGGATAATCTTTTTGAAATTCTTGAGATATTTCACAGCCGTATTATTTCCGCATTTACGCACACTGCGCAACCAGAAATCATAATCACTGATAAAACCGTGATCGATTTGCGTGATATCAATATCAGAAACTTTGTACTTCCAGTTAATGAATTCCTGTGTATGCTTTAAAGAAGTTTTATAACGCTCTAATGTTCCTGGGGCAAAATCCTGACCGACCAAAGCTTCAACTTTGTCATTATGCTCCTGAAAAATGGGAATAAGCATTCTTTGCTCGATATCCGTTCCAAGCAGTTTAGATTTTAAACTCTCTGCAGTTACAAAGTTTTCTTCTTTCAGCATCAGATAGTGGAAATCATAAACTTTTTGTTCCAAAGTTTTAAGATAGAGATTCAGTGTTTTGGCTTCTTGCGAATTACCTAATGCCTTGTGTGCTTTAACATCCCATTTCTTAGGATCAATATACCTTTTAGCAGCAATGTCGGCTGCCTTGCCGTCTATCGTGATTCGTAAATAGATGGGAGCGGTTCCGTTTGTTCTGATTTTATTCTTTTTGATAAAGAATAACAGGTTGAATGTTTTGTTCATTGTGTGATAACTTTAATGGTTTAATAATTTACTTTTTGTTACCACTTTTTGCAAGATGTACAATCGTTAGACTGCCTATTGGTCGGGCTTTCCTTGATTTTTCGTGACCCATTTTTGTAATTTTTTGAATGGGACACGAAATAGGACATATAAATCGTGACCTATTTTGATTTTTTTTGATACTGCGCTAAAATAAAAAACGCTGTAAACATTGATGTTTACAGCGTTTTAGCTTATTTTGGTTTCTAACCTGGCGGAGAGTGAGGGATTCGAACCCCCGGACCTGTTACAGTCAACAGTTTTCAAGACTGCCGCAATCGACCACTCTGCCAACTCTCCTTACTTGCTACGATTTCTCGTTTTCAGTGGTGCAAATATAGAAACCTTTTCCATTAAGACCAAATTATATTTGCAAAAAAAATTTAATTCTCTAATTATCAAAGCCTAAAATTAACTCTTCAGCATCTGAAAGCCTAAAAACACCATTATTAAACCTAAAATAAGACTTGATAAAGCATATAAAATCAACATTCCATAATTACCATTTTGCCAAAGTGAATAATTCTCCGCAGAAAAAGTGGAGAATGTAGTATAACCACCACAAACTCCTGTTATCAAAAGATATCTCAAAGAATTATCGACCTTCAGGAAATAAGCTGACAAAATACCAATCAGGAAGCATCCTGTCATATTAACAACGAATGTCCCCATAGGGAACCCATCTATGTTCCAAAGTTTCTGACTATAATTCGAGATCATGAAACGTGCAACGCTACCCAAGCCTCCTCCCAAGAAGATATAAATCAAATTTCTCATCTTGCTAAATTATAAAAAACAAAGAAAAACAGACTTCGGTACAGCCTTATTTTATTTGATTATAAATTGTATTTTTGAAAAAATCAAAGATCTGGACGCAATTTGGAGCTAAATCAAATTCTCCGATAAAGTAATTTTATATTTTTGTAATTATTAGTTATGAAAAAAATTGTTCTGATAGAAGATGAGTCCAGCGTTGTTTCCTTTATAAAAAAGGGATTACAGGAGTTGGGTTACGAGATTTCCGTAGCTCTGGATGGCTCTACAGGGATAAAGCTTGTGGAAGAAAATAGCTTTGACATAATCATTCTCGACATCATGTTGCCCGACATCAATGGGCTGGAGGTCTGCAAAGAGATCAGAAAAAAGAACAAAACCGTCCCTATCCTATTCCTTACAGCTTTGGATTCCTCAGAAAATATAGTGCTAGGGCTGGAAAGCGGAGGCGATGATTACCTGGTAAAGCCCTTCAAGTTCATCGAGCTTGTTGCCCGAATCAAATCTCTACTGAGAAGAAGCGGACATCATAACGGGCCAGAAACAACTGAGATCGATAATGAGAACATCTATCAATTTTCTGATCTCACGGTCAATGACTATACCAAAAAAGTAACCCGTGCCGGCATAGAGGTCTCTTTGACCTCCACAGAATACAAGCTCCTACTCTACTTTCTGAACAACCCTGAAAAAGTGATATCCAGAGCCGAAATACTGGAAGCCGTCTGGGGTGTGAACTACGAATTAGGAACAAACGTTGTGGACGTATATGTCAATTACTTAAGAAAAAAATTAGACAATCAGGAAGATGACAAGATCATCCATACCGTTATAGGAATGGGATACGTACTCAAAAAACCATAAACAATGCTGAAAAAGATAACCACCAATCAAACCAAGACCATGCTTCTATTGATGCTGGTTTTTTCAGTCGTCATCCTGCTGTTCAGTGGTTTGGTATATTTTTCCATCGTTAATTTTTCCCATCAACGTTTTTATGAACTGCTCAAGATCAGGGCAACCACCATCGTACAGATCGAAAAAAGCAAAGAACATCTCGACATCCCGGAAAATCACATTCTGAACAGCCTGAATGACGAAGAGCTGCCAATGGAAAAAGACTACGTATTTGCAGTTCCCGCAGATTCCAATTTCAGTACGATATCGAAGGAAGTTCATATACCTGATTCTTTTTTCAAGAATATCGTCAGAAAAGGCGAGGCCAATTATAACGACAAAGAGTTCTACTACATCGGGCAATCCTTCAGATCAGACAACAAAGAGTACATTGCCATTGCCTCTGCAAAGAACCATTATGTGGTGTATTATCTTGGGTTTCTGAAGAGAACATTGATCACTTGCATGATCCTCTCTTTCTTCTTTTCCATGATATTTTCTTTTTACCTTTCCAAGACCTTATTCAGACCTATCCTGAAGATCACCGGCAAGGTAAAGGAAATAAGTTCAGAAAACCTCCACCTGAGACTAGAAGCGCACCCGGGGAATACAGAACTGAATGAGCTTGTCGATACCTTCAACGATATGCTGAACAGGATAGAGACCTCCTTCGAGACACAGAATCATCTGATCGGTAATGTTTCCCATGAACTCAGGACTCCTTTGACCTCGATCATGGGCGAGGCGGATGTCGCATTATCTATAAACCGATCCGAAGAGCATTACCGGGAAACCCTTCAGATCATTCTGAACGAAGCCGAAAAACTTGACAGAAAGATCAAGGCCTTATTGATGATCGCCCAGACCGGCTTCGACGGGAAGATCCAGAAAATGGACAAAGTAAGGATGGACCAGCTCCTCTGGGATGTGATCGATACTGCAAAAAGAATCAACTCCAAGAACAATGTCTATATGGACATCAGCATGCTGCCGGACAACCCAAAAAAACTGAAAGTGCAGGGCAACGAGCAACTCCTGCATCTTGCCATGGCAAACATCATCAACAATGGCTGCAAATACTCCAACTTCCAACAGGTAAAAGTCTCTCTCGGTGCAACAGACGACCACCTTTATGTGATCATCAAAGACAGTGGGATCGGGATTCCGGATTCTGAGATGGACAAGATCTATGACCCTTTTTTCCGTGCATCCAACACCAAGAATTATGAAGGCTACGGGATCGGGTTGCCACTGGCCAGAAACATCATCAGGATGCATAATGGCGAGCTGATCGTCAATTCCAAGATCAATGTCGGTACCACGGTTCAGATCCGTTTTCCGATCTATGTTCGGATATCTGAGGTTTAAAATTAAAAAAAATAAAAGCGGTCAAGAACCGCTTTTATCATCTATTGAGGAGGATTGTAACTTCCTGATGCTTTCGCAGGATTAGAGTTCTTCGCCGCTTTCACCAGCTCATTGACATCTGCATAGAAAAGCTGCCAGTCGGCAACATCTTTCATAGCTGTGATCAGGTTCAGGAAAGATTTCAAAGACTTTTCCAGATCTTTGCGGATTCCCGATGCACTCTTCTGATTCCGAAGGTCGGCATTGGCGGAGGCTTGTTCTGCAAAGAGTTTTTCGAAATCCGCCTGCTTATCCTTCATATCATTAAAGGCAGCTGTGAGTTCCAGGTCTTTGATCTTTTGAAAGTTCTCTGCTTTCTCCAGTTCCTCGATCAGTTTTTTCATTTGAGCGGTTTGGGAAGAGTAACTCATTCTGTCTAGATTCAGACCGAATTGTCTGAAAATCCCATAGAGGTCATCTGCGGATTGATAGTTTGGTAAGGTTAGCATTTTGCGATAGCTGTTGAGGAAAGCTTTCAGGGTTGTGAAAGCCAGATCTCTTTCCCGATCTGCATTGGCAACATCATTTCCTATTCCGCTGAATGTCATTTTTGTATAGACCGCATCATAATCTGCATACTTTAGCTTAAGTTCTGCCAGAAGCGGATGACCATCGATAACTGGATAATTGCCTGACTCGGATGTGTTGATTGTTCTCTGCACAAGCGTTGCTAAATCTTTCGTACTTAGCTTTCTTAATGTGATTTTCATAAATCAAATGTGTTTTTGTTAATAATTTATTTAACTAATTCTTTGTTTAAATATATTATTTTTTTTAATTTACTGCAAAACAATCTGTTTAAACTAAAAATATTTTGTGTTTTGGTTTAAACGATCTGTTTAGAGAAAATCACAGTTGTGTTTTACTTTAAACAGGCTCGCGGAACAAAAAAACAGTTGTGGTTTGGTCTAAACAAGTTGTTTGGAGGAAATGTCAGTTGAGGTTTGGTTTAAACGGGGTATTTTTGATTTTGGAAGTTTTTATTAATTGCAGTATAAATACGGAAGAATGAGAATTCGGATTGTTTTATTTTTGACGTTACGGAAAACCGTATTTACATTGATATTGAGTTTGTATATTTGAGAATATTTTTATATAAAATTTCATCAGATTTTAATTATTTAAAATCAATTTATAATTATCAACAATTTATATATGATAAAAATAAAAGAAGTTTCCATCTACAATTATAAGTCTTGTATTAAAACAAGTTTTATAATTAATAATAATCTGTCTGCATTTATTGGTGTAAATGGTGCAGGAAAAAGTAACATTTTAACCTCTCTATTATTATTAAAAAATGTTACCAACCGTCATTTTTACAAAACTGATCTACATGATGAAGATAAATTTTTAAAAACAAGATTAGATTTATCATTAGATATTGATGAAATAGTCTACAATTTAAAAAGTGATTTTGTTGTAGATATTGATGAAAATAATAACGATGTTGTCAAATTTTCAAACTTAAGATTTAGAAACATTACCAATAAAGAAAAATTCAAATCATTGAATGAAGAGGTCATCGACGTTTATAAATATTTAGAACCAAGAACTTCAAATCCTCATTATCAAAGAATGAGTAAAGATTTGCTCGGTAGATTAAATTTAAGTGAGGAAGTAATTTCCTTTCATTTTAAATTAATAGAATATGTTTCTAATATAAATTATTATAGCGCAACCCAGTTTTCCAATCCAAAAAATTGTCCTACTTCAATTGATTTAGATAATTATAGATTATTGAGCTCACGTAAAAGAAGCTCACATGAAAGATTTATATATGATCTTTATACATCATATAAAGATGGTAAAAAATTGTATAAAAAATTTATTAATATGGTCGGGGGCTTAGGATTAGAACTTATTGAAAACATAAAATTCTATGAACATACTATTCCCAATAGCCAATTTAAAGTTAAGTCAGGAGGAAAAATTGAAAAAATTGATACTCTACGTAAAATTATTGTTCCTTCATTTATAATTGACAGTTTGAATTTATCGCCAAATCAATTATCAGAAGGAACTTTTAAAACTCTCGCTTTAATATTTTATATACTTAAAGACAATAGCAATTTATTAATTATTGAAGAGCCAGAAGTCTGTGTTCATCATGGCTTATTAAATAGTATCATTGAATTAATTAAATTTGAATCAAAAAATAAACAAATTTTTGTCAGCACCCATTCTGATTATATTTTAGATAAGTTAAAACCTGAAAATGTAATTTTAGTTGATAAGAGTAAAATAAAAGGGACAACAGCATATCCTTTATTAGAGTCATTCAGCAATGATAGTATGAATGATTTAAAAGAATATTTAGATTCCTCGGGTAATTTAGGAGAGTATTGGAAAGAAACTGGTTTTGATATATGAGCATAATTAAAACAGTTGGCATAATTGCGGAAGACAATAGTGATTTCGACACTATAAAAACAATTATAAATAAGTTCACTAGAAAAAAACTTAGTTATAAAAAAAATATTGGGAATGGTTGTGGTAAAATTAAAAGAAAATGTAAAGATTATATTGATGATTTGGAAAAAAGAAATTGCGATTTAGTCTTATTATTTCATGACTTAGATAGAAATGATTATAAATCTTTATATGATTCATTAAATTATAAAATAAAGGGTTGTAATATTAACAAAAAATTTATTTGTATACCAGTTGAAGAAATAGAAGCATGGTTTTTATCAGATGTCGATGCAATTAAGAATACATTTAAAATAAAAAAACAATTTAAAATAAGGGGAAATCCAGAAACTATTCCTTCTCCGAAAGAATTTCTTCAAGATTTAGTGTATAAGAATTCTAATAAAACTATTGTTTTTAACAATGTAAAACATAATAATAAGATTGCTGAAAATTTAGATTTAAATTTAGTAAGCAAATCTTGCCCCTCATTTAATAAATTAGAAAAATTCTTAAATAATTTAAAATTCTAAATTAAGATAAAAAAACCTGCTCAAAAGCAGGTTTTCATATTTATAAAGTAAAAATCTTAATGTCCAGATTTAGCATCCGCATCTTGTTTTACGTGACTAAGATATTTAGTACAATACGCACCAAAAATCAAAATCACAAGATAACAGAACACAGGAATAATAAAAGAATGTTGTACTCCAAAAGTATCTGCCAAATAACCTTGGAAAATCGGAACAATTGCCCCACCTAAGATAGCCATTACGACTAATGATGAACCTTGGCTCGTGTATTTTCCTAATCCTGAAATCGCCAATGTATAGATATTAGAGAACATAATAGAGTTGAAAATCCCAATTCCTAAGATGCTGTACATTGCCAATGGACCTTGATTCAACATTGCGGAAATTAATAAAACAACGTTCACTGCAGCAAAGATAGATAAAGTTCTTGCCGGAGCAGATTTCCCAATAAAGAATGCTACGAAGTTCAATGCAATAAATACCAAGAAGAAACTGATCTGTGCAAACGTCAAATCAACAATACTGAAAATAACCAAGAAAACAGCAGCTGCCGTACCTAACATATACAAAGCTTTCTTCCCTTGACCGATAGAATGATTCAATGAAATTGCTCCAAGGAAACGTCCAATCATCGCACCACCCCAATATAGAGACAGGTAGTTTTTACTTACAGATTCGGAAAGGTTCATCACTTGTGGCTGCTCCAAAAAGCTGATGATGAAACTTCCTACCGCTACTTCCCCACCAACATAACAAAACATTGCCAAAACTCCGAACTTCAAATGATTAAATTTCAAGGCACCAAAACCTTTTACCAGCTCCTCGCCTTCTGTTTTGAAATCAGGAAGTTTTACACGCGAAATCATCAAAGCAACCAATAGGAGAATCGCTGCAAAAATCAGATAAGGAATTTTAGTGGCAGATGCAGAGAAAGACCCGTCTGCCTCGGAGAACAATTCGAAGATCAAATGTCCACCCAAAACCGGCGCAATTGTTGTCCCGAAAGCATTGAAAGCCTGGGTCATATTCAGTCGGCTGGATGCAGAATCTTCCGGTCCCAAAAGAGAAACGTAAGCATTCGCCGTGATTTGCAACACTGTAAATCCAAGTCCCAAGATGAATAAAGCGCCTAAAAACAATGGATAAGAAACCAGACTAGCTGCAGGAAAAAATAATACGCAACCCAATGCTGCCAAAAAAATCCCGAAAAGGATTCCTTTCTTGTAGCCGACTTTATCAATCGGGTCGCCTTTGGTCGTCGAAACAAGAAAATAAATTAATGAGCCGATAAAATAAGCTCCGAAGAAACAGAACTGCACCAGCATCGATTCGAAGAACGAAAGCTTGAAAAGCTGTTTAAGGTAAGGAATGAGGATATCATTCATACACGTGATGAATCCCCACATAAAGAATAAAAGTGTAATGGTAATCAAAGGAACAGTATAGCTCCTTTTGGCTCCGGCGTCATTACTTATCATATTTTTTCATATTTTAAAAGAGGCTAAAGATAGCCCCTTTCGTTGATAATAACTGATTTTGAGACATTAAATTTATCATTAAAAATTTCTTTTTATAATGTCTTCGACTACGCTCAGACTGACATTCAATTTAGGCATTTAGCATTAGAGATGTCACACTGAGCCTGTCGAAGTGTCTTTTATTTAAGGTTTCAAATCTTCAAATTTAGTATCCGCAGGTAAAATGTGCTGTACTTTTTCTACCACCAATTCTTTCGGAACAGAGAATTCTGCCGTTTGTTTAAGGTCTAAAGAAGATGCTCCGACAAATACTTTGTAATTTCCGGCTTCTGCAACCCACGCAGATTTTGCGGTTTCATAGGATGCTAAATCTTTTGGATTAAGAGTCAAAGTAATCGTTTGAGATTCTCCAGGTTTCAAATCTCTGGTTTTAGCATACGCTTTCAGTTCAGATTTTGGCTTGTCAATATTTTTTCCCGGAGCTGAAAGATACAATTCTACTACTTCTTTTCCGGCAACCTTACCTGTATTTTTTACATCAACCATAACTTCTAATTTATTATTAAAAGTTGTTGAATTGGTTTTAATATTCGAATAAGCAAAATCCGTGTAAGACTTACCATAACCGAATTCATAAGAAGGTTTTACGCCAAACGTATTGAAATAACGGTATCCAACATACACACCTTCCTGATACGTCACATCTTTCGGATTATCCGCAGGAATTCCCGGAAAATTCTTTGCTGAAGCGTGGTCTGCGTAATTCACAGGGAAAGTCATCGTCAGTTTTCCGGAAGGATTTACTTTTCCTGAAATTACATCTGCAACAGAATGTCCACCTTCCTGTCCCGGCTGCCAAGCCAAAAGAATGGCATCAACTTTGTCTTTCCAGGAAGCGGTTTCGATAACACCACCGATGTTCAGAATCACCACCACTTTTTTTCCTTTTGCGTGAAAGGCTTTGGAGATTTTATCCAGCATTTCGATTTCTTCCGTCGCCAGATTGAAATCATTATCAACAACTCTGTCACCGCCTTCGCCTGAATTTCTTCCCAACGTCACGAAAGCAATTTCCGAAGTTTCTGCTTTTTTCGCATAGAAAGCATCGTCTAATTTCATTTCTGGAAGTCTTTCCGGCAAAGCCAAAATTCCTTTTGCTTTTCTTCTTTCTTTTTCAGCAGCGACTTCTTTTTCAGCGTGTGGTGTATATAAATCAACCAATTCTTTGTCTAATTTGTAATCTGCCGCATTCAAACCTTCCAAAAGAGAAACGGTGTGCTTGTTGTTCACACTTCCGCTTCCTGTTCCGCCTGTAATCCACGCGTAAGAAGTCACTCCAAATAACGAAACTTCTTTCTGCTTGTTGTCAAAAGGCAAAGTATTTTGTTCATTTTTAAGCAAAACCATTCCTTCTGTTGCAGCGTTTCTGGTTACTTCTGCGTGTTCTGCAAGATTAGGTTTGTCGCTGTATTGGTATCGGGCAAAAGTTGGTGTTTTGAAAACATATTCCAGGATTCTTTTCACATTGAGGTTGGCAACTTCCTGAGATACTTTCCCTGAATTTAAAGCTTCCAACAATACTTTTTTCTGTGCCGGGATTCCAGGCATCAAAAGGTCGTTTCCTGCATTCATCTGTTTTACAACATCGGAAATTCCGCCGCTTCTGATGGATTCAAATCCCGGGAAACCTCCGAACCAGTCGGTCATTACAATGCCTTTGAAACCCCATTCGTTTCTCAAAATCTGAGTTAATAAATCTTTTGAATCTGAAGTATAAACGCCATTCACTTTGTTGTAAGACGACATTACTGTCCAAGGCTGAGATTCTTTAACGGCGATTTCGAAGTTTCTAAGGTACAATTCCCTCATCGCTCTTTCAGAAACGTGAGCATTGATGGTTAAACGGTTGGTTTCTTCATTATTCGCAGCGAAATGTTTGATGGAAGTTCCCACACCCTGAGACTGAATTCCGTTCACAATGGCAGCGGCTGTTTTTCCTGAAATTAAAGGATCTTCAGAATAATATTCGAAGTTTCTTCCGTTCAATGGATTTCTTTGAATATTCAAAGCCGGCGCTAAAAGTACGTCCACACCATATTCTTTCACTTCATTTCCCATTGCTTTTCCAACCTGCTCCAGTAATGCTTTATTCCAGGTTGAAGCCAAAGCTGTTCCCACAGGAAACGCTGTTGCATAATACGTTTTTGAATCATTTTTTCTGGTTGGTGCAATTCTCAAACCGGCAGGTCCGTCCGCAACTACCGTCGCAGGAATTCCGAATCTCTCGAAATCTGCCGTTCCACCCGCCGCTCCGGGAACCAATCCTTGCTTTGAATCTCCGACAGGCCCTGTCAGAACTTCGATTCCGGGCATTCCGGTTCCGATAAGAAGATTGACCTTTTCTTCGTTGGTCATCTGTTTGATAATCGCATCAATTCTTTTGTCCGCAGAAAGTCTTGTATCTTCCCAGACATCGAGTTTACCATTTTTATTAAGGTCTTTGAATGTCTTTCTACCAACGGTAACCGTCGGATTATTTTGAGCTTTTGCTACAGACGATGCAACCAGTAAAGCAATGAACATTCCTGCGTATTTTGCTTTTTGAGAAATTGTTATCAATGTTGATATGTTCTTTTTCATTTCTTGATATTTTATATTTTCTGATTTATTTTTGATAGGATTTTATCCTATCCTTTAGTAAATCGTCCCTTAGGGACTAAATAAATGATGTTTAGAATATCTCGCTGGTTTTACAACTTTTGCAGATGAGAAATCTGCTTAATCTGCCTAATCTGCGAGAACAAAAACTATAAAAACTTATGGAATCTTAACCAATCCAGATAAACATTCGACCAGTTATCAACCGGACTATCCTGTTTTGCCATTCCGAAACCGTGACCACCTTTTTCATAAATATGAAGTTCTACAGGTTGTTTTGCATCGTGCCATTTGGTGTATAATAAAATAGATTTCGGAGCTAATTTCAACTGGTCATCACTTGCTGCACAAATGAATAATGGAAGTGGAGATTTCGGAATTTCTGTATCTAAAATTTCCTGACTTGGTCCGCCGTAGATTGAAGCTGCGAAATTTGGCAAAGTTGAAGTATCTTTGCTGTGAAGAACGCTTTCCAAAATTACACTTGCTCCAGCCGAGAACCCGATTACACCAAGTTTTTCAGGATTAATATTCAACTCTTTTGCGTGAGTTCTTACATAAGAAATTGCTGTTTTGATATCTTCACCTGCCATTACTTTGATTGGAGCCGTTCTTTTATCAAAAGCTGGTCTGTCTTTGATGTTTTCCATCATTTCTTTGGCTGGGTCATTGGATTTGGTTTCCAATAGTCTGTATTTTAAAACCACAGCGGTAATTCCGTTTTCTGCGAGTTTTTTTGCCATATCAATTCCTTCTCGGTTAATGGATAAACTTTGGAAACCTCCACCCGGAGCGACAACGACAACTGTTCCGTTGGCTTTTGATTTATCGGCTTCAAAAACCAAAATTGAAGGTTGTGTAACGTTGAAAACAACTTCTGTTTTAAACAATTCGTTGAATTGCTGTGCTTCTTTCTGTGTCCAGTTTTCTGTTCCCGGCGCTTTACCTTTATATAATGGAATTGATTTTTGAGCGTTGATACTTGTTAAACCTGCAAGAAATAGATTTGCTATGATTAATTTTTTCATTTTGATTTGATTTTAAATTTTAACGCAAAGAGCGCTAAGGTTTTTTGATTATTAAACTGTTTTTAAGTTCGCAAAGGCGTTTCACTTAGCAAAAACAGCATTAGATTGACAGTTAGTTTGTCATTCCGTAGGAATCTAAGCATAGAATTTTAAAATCATCGTTGAGATTCCTACGGAATGACAAAAAGATTGTTGAATTATTTTGTTAATTTTAACAGCGAATTTCACGCAGCCCGACTTGAGCGGAAATCCTTTTTTGCTTATACTTTAAGTTCTAGTAACCTGAAATCGTCTTGCAAATAAGATTGGGAGCCCTTCGACTTCGCTCAGGATAAACTTCAGGCGGAAATAGCTGCCCAAATAAATACTATTTTATTTGAACAACTGTGGAACAAATTCATTCAAATACGTTCTCCAATTGCTCCAAGTATGTCCGCCTTCTGATTCTACATATTGATATTTAAAGTTCATTTTGTCGAGCTTCTGACGGTATTCTGTGACGTTTTTGTAAAGAAAATCGGTCTTTCCGATGGCAATCCAATACAGTTTGTATGAATTGGTTTGCTGGGTTTTCAGTTTTTGGTCAAGATTCTGATAAACCGGACTTTTCTTTTCGTCAGGAGGAAGAATCGCCGGAGAAAAAAGACCGATGTAATCAAATGTTTTAGGCTGATTGGCAGAAATGTACAGCGAATGAAAACCACCCATCGAAAGTCCGGCAATCGCACGGTTTTTGGCATCCGCTTTTACCCGATAATTTGATTCTGTGAAATCCATAATTTCCTTGAAATACGTTTCCATATCACCACTGAAAATATCCGGCGTCCTCATATCGATTTTATAAAACCCTCTCGAAGATTCGCCCGGCGCTGCGGCATTGCTGATGTGACCGTTGGGCATTACGACAATCATCGGTTTTGCTTTTCCCTGGGCAATTAAATTATCCAAAATCTGCGATGCTCTTCCCAAAGTCATCCACGCCTCTTCGTCGCCACCCATCCCGTGAAGCAAATACAAAACAGGGAATTTCTCTTTCGTGTTTTCGTAACCTGGAGGTGTATAAACAGTCAGTCTTCTGTCTTCTTTCAGTCCGTTTGAATGGTACCATCTTTTGGAAACTGTTCCGTGCGGGACATTTTGAACTTTATAATTTTCGGATTGTTTTCCGTCAATCAAAATCATGCTCATCACCGACGAAACATCACGCACCTGGTAAGAATTGTTCGGGTCGTTGGCTTTTACGCCGTCAACAACGAATGAGTAGGTATAAATATCGGGGTTGAAATCATTTTTTGTAAACGACCAAACACCGTCTTTGTCTTTCTGTAAATCTACGGAACCGGGTTCCATTCCTTTGGACGGAAACCAGTTTCCCTGCAGTTTTACGCTGTTCGCATTGGGAGCGAGCAAACGAAAGGTCACATTCTGACCGTTGATTTCGGGAGAAATTAAGTTTTTCTTTCCGCTGAAATCAAGGTTTTCCTGAGCAAACATTAATGAACTTAGCATTAATGAATAGATTGTGTATCTGATTTTCATTTTCAATTTTTTGGCTTGTGATTTTAGCAACGCTTTCATTCAAAAATAAAATTCTGAGCCTGTACAATACAGACCCAGAATCATCAATTATTTTTTATATTTCTCAGTTCTCGCATCTTTAATAACACCAGACCAGTTCATTCCGTATCCGAAATCATAGTTATGACCTTCGGAATCTTTGTGCGTTTCCATATCGTAAGGTAAATCTTCTTTTTGCTTTTCAACGGTTGCCATATTCGCCGGCATCTGAAGCGGAAGCAACCCTGAAGGCTCATATTTTCCGGTAATGATATCAACAACCGCCTGATTTGACACATTGAAGTTCATTAAAATTGCATCAGCGTGCTTTTCAAATTCGTTGAAAACCATAGGCTTAGAAGCTGTTACAGAAACAATGACAGGCTTTCCGTTCATTGCTTTGTAAGCATTTTCAATGGCTAACAAATCAGTAAAATTGGTCGCAGTAGAAGTTTTATTTTTGAATGTTCTGTCGTGAACATTGGGTGCAACAACCGGGTCGCCCGCTGCGATACTTTTTTCACGAGCTTCTGTTGCTGTGTACGTTTTGTATTGAAGAGAAATCGGAAGGTAACCGTTTCCGCCTTCTTTAGCATCGATGTCGCTGTAACCGCCTTCTTCACTGTGTGGACTTTTCACGAAAACCAATGCAAAATCTGCTTTTGAAGGGTCTTCGGTTACGTTGAAATGTTTTTTTACTTTCTCGATATCAACGGGATATTCTAAAGACGGTGCGGTATAAACGCCCCACCAGTTGAACGTGGCCGGAGAATATCTCTTCGGAATGTAAACCGTTTTTCTTTCTTTGATTGGAAGAATATTCGCTTTGTTTTTCAACAGTACGATAGATTTCACCTGAGCTTCGTAACCAGCTTTCATAAATTCAGGATTACCAACGATTTTCTTGGTTTCTTCAACATTGACATAAGGATTTTCAAACAATCCTGTTCTAAAGAAATTTCTCAGCAAACGAACCGCAGACTGCTCAAATTTAGCACGATATGCTTTTTCGCCGTGTTCTTTCACGCCCATTTGATAGGCTTCCAAAACTGGGCCTTTGTCATTATTTCCTCCGAATTGGTCAACACCAGCTTCCAAAACTTTGTAATGACGCTGAGCGATTGATAATTTTTCAGCACCCCAAGGTTTTCCGGCAAATCCACCCGGCGTTTTTGGTTCGTCTGCAGTAATTAGCCAGTCTGTACAAACTACGCCGTCATATTTGTATTTTCCACGAAGTAAATCTGTGATTAAATATTTACTGTAACCATTTCCAACATTTTCGCCGTTCTTTGTGTCCTGATTAAAGCTAATCGTGTAATAAGGCATCACCGCAGAAGCTTCTTTAGTTCCGCCAGTTAGTTTGAAAGCACCTTCTGTAAAAGGTTTTACGTGATTTTGGAAATTATTTCCCGGATAAACAGCGAATTTTCCCATTGCCCAATGACCGTCGCGACCGCCTTCTTCAGGTCCGCCTCCCGGCCAGTGTTTTACCATTGCATTAACACTTTTATTTCCCCAACCATTCTTGCTTCCGTTGGTGGTTTGGAAACCGTCAATATAGCCTCTGGCCATATCTGCTGTCAATTCCGGACTTTCAGAGAAAACATAGGCGATTCTGTACCAACGCGGTTCTGTTCCTAAGTCGATTTGAGGTGACAATGCGGTTGAAATTCCTAATGCTCTGTATTCCTGAGCGGCAATATTTCCGAATTTTTTAACCAATTCCGGGTCGAATGTTGCGCCCATTGCTAAACCATCCGGCCAAAGAGAAATCTGTCCGCCGGCTCCTTCATTAAATTCGGCTGTTACCGTTGCGGAATGTCTCGGGTCTGTACTGTTGTTCGCAGGAATTCCCAATCCCAAACCTTCAATATAAGCCTGGATATTATTACTCCATTGTGCTGCAATTGCAGGAGATTCAACCGTTGTTACCAAAACGTGACGAAGGTTGTCTTCCTTTAAAAATTTCTTTTGCTGGTCTGTTAAATCAGAGGCTTTTGCGCCGCTTTCTTTATAAAATTTGCCGTTGTATTTTCCTGCCCTAATACCATCTGGCGGTGCAGGAACCGATTGATGGCCACTGTACAACATCAAACCTGCAATCTGCTCGACCGTCATTTTTGAAGCCAAATCTTTCGCTCTTTCATCAACAGGAAGTCTCCAGTCTTCGTATTTATCTAGTTTTCCGTTTTTGTTTAAATCCTTGAATTTATTTCCGCCAACCGTCAGAATTTTCACACCTGAATCTGCAGAATATCCCAAAACAGGACCTTTAGAATTCGTAACTGTCTGAATGTTTTGCGAAAATGCTGTTACTCCTAAAAATAATGCGGCAACATTTAAAACTGTTCTTTTCATTGTTTACATTTTAGAAATTAAAGCTTACTGATAACTGACCTGTTAGTGGCATAATGTACGTTCCTGTCAACAATTTTCCATAATATGGACTAGCATCGGTAATCAGTTCGGCACCGTTGATGGTTCCGCTTGCCCCTCTCTGGTTCAAGAAGTTGATGACTGTTGCACCAATGTTGATATTTTTGTTAACTGTATAACTTACCCCACCAAAAGTTTCCCATCTTGGAGCGAAGTATAAGGCATTCGTAAGGTTCGCATATTGTTTTGAGAAATACCTGAAACTTGCCCAGAACCTCCATTTGTCAATAGAATAACTAGGGTCGATTTCCATGAGAACTTTAGCAACGCCTAACACATTGTTATCACTGTAATTATAATCTTTTCCGAAGGCATTGAAATTAAATTTCTTATAAACCGGATTTTGGAACGTCACGAGATAATGTAAATTAAATCCTTTGAATGGTTTTAAAACAAAATCCGTCGTCCAGCCCAAAGTCTGAATATCGTAATAAACCGTTGTAGTCTGAGCTTGAGAACTGTTGGCAGGATTTACAAGGTTGTATCGGTTCAGGTTGTTGTTCTTTTTAAGATAAGTTGCCTGGGAAATCAGTTGAATCCAATTGGTATTCCAGAAAACTCCGAATGCGCCCAACGGACTTTTGATTTTATTGGTATTGGGTTCGAAAGCCTGTGAATAACTTTCAAGCCTCCTGTTTTCTTCAGTATACAAGAAGTTGGCTAACACTCCAAAGTTCTTAGTAATGTTATAAGTGGCATTCAAACTTCCTGCAATCTGGAAGAAACTTTGACTGATATGGTTGAACTGACTCGGGTCTGTAAAGCTGAAACCTACAGTTCTCGGCGTCAAAGAATATTCTCCGTCAAGGATGTGGTTTCTCAAATGTAAACCATAGCTCAGATTAAAGTTGTCGGTAACTTTCCATTCATCTGTACCATACAGTGAAAGTTTGTTCTCTGTTCCGCTATGGTATTCTCCACCTGCATTGTAGTTGTAGAATCCGTCAGCATCCGTATTTGGACCAATTAGTCTCTGAGGCTGTGGTTCAACACTCTGGAAGAAAAAAGTACGGTTGGATGTGAATTTGTCAACGTGATAGTACTGTTCCAATACTCCCAATGTCACGTTATGATTCCCTAGCTGTTTATTCAAAGAAAAACGACCGGCAACACTGGTAATCGGAGTCTCCGGTGTGTACATTCCCAAAATAGTTCCCACCTGCCCTGAATAAGGCTGACCATTGGAAGCCAAAGTATATCCTGCTGTAGAATTAGCATTGAAAATACTTAAAGGAATCATATTGGCCATCTTCACTTTTGAAAAATGCGCTCTTGTAGTGAATTTGAAATTCCAGCCGTTGCTTAATAGGTAATTACCAAAAATATCAATGTTGTGTGATGTCGACCTGTTATCTTTGCCACTCATGGACGCCCAATAAGATTCTCCCGTAAGAATATCTTTAATTTTCATCTGCCCGTCTCGTACGACATAAGAATCTCTACCAATTTTGAAATTATCAAGTTCTGTTACTTTCCCGTTTTCGCCGTATTGGAAAACTGCATAATTGGTAATGCTGTAAGAATCTGCATATTTGTATAAAATTGAGATTTTACCTTTATCATTATTGAAATATTTGGTAACTCCCGCTCTGAAAATCTTGGTCTCATCAGCATCTCTGGCAAAACCTAGTTTGTACGTACTTGGGTCAAAATTGGCAAAAGCACCTACAGTGTACGTCCAGCCGTTTTTAGAAATCGGTCCTGAAGCATTTACATCACCTTGTAACCAACCGAAAGTACTCGTTGTGAATTTTCCTTTTAATTTAAAATCCTTGGTTCCGGTTTGGGAGTAAGAATTCACCGCAAAACCGAGGTCGCCCATCGTATTGGCTAACTGGTCCATTTTCAACAATCCTGTTTTTTCCAAGCCTACACTTTGCCTCCATGTTTTGTTCGGAAGTTCCGGCCAGAAGAAATACACAGCTGGCAAATCATTTTCAAGAATGGTAATTCCGCCTACGGTTGATGGTAAGCCGATATTCACATCTCTCGGACTCGTGTTGTTGGCCGCATTCAACATGACATTCCTATTGTTGTCTTCCTTTGAAGATGTAGCCACGGTTTTTACGCCTTCTTCCTGTTTGGCTGCGGCATTTACCACATTTTTTACAGCAAGTGTATCTGTCTTTTCCTGACCAAAAGCTGTGGCGAAAGAAAACAGCAAACCTAATGCTGAAATTTTTAAAGTTGATTTTCTCATTGTACAGTTACAGTTATATATATTTTAATTTTTTTTAAAAAACAATAACAAGAAATATAGCAACATCAAAACATGAAGTTGTCAATAACACAATGATATTTAGGAATTTACTTCTGAATTATTTCAGTTTGAAATCGGATTTGTGGTGTTAAAAAATTTCTATGTTATATTTTAATATTCTCTTACTTTCTTAATGCTTCATATTGAAACATTACAATTGTACATCAAAAATTTTTATCCGCCAAATAAATGTTAATAAAAATTAACAATGTAAATAAAATACTGAAAATCAATTAATTAAATAATAGAAATAAAATTATTTTTCATTGTTTCCAATAGAATCAATGAAAAATAAGAATAAAATTCTTACCATTTTTATAGGTTAGGAGCCATTATTCTTATATTAACTAAAATTAATGCTAAATTTGCCTGTCTAGACTTTAATGAAACAGATGGATTCTAAGCAACAGATTTTGCTTCGCTCGGATGAAGCAAAAGGAATTTACTTATCACATATTTCTGCGGACCCTGTTATTTTCGGATTTGATGATAACAGGTTAAAAGTTCTGATGTTACAATTGAACTATCGTCAAAAATGGCTGTTACCAGGAGGTTACGTAAGAAAAGACGAAGATATGGACGATGCAGTTGTCAGAATTTTAAGAGAAAGAGCAGGTATTTCTGATGCTTACCTGGAAGAATTTGGTGTATTCGGGAAGAAAGACAGGAGCGAGTTCTTTTTTGAGGATTTTGATGATACCCTGTTCCATAAGCAGCGTTTTATCTCCATTGGATATTTAGCATTGTACAACCCATCTAACACAACACTGGTGAAAGATGACATCAGTAATGCCTGTGATTGGATATTTCTTGATGAACTGGACAATATCGATATTGCCATGGACCACAGGGAAATCATCGACAAAGCATTGCTTACCTTGAGAGAAAGAATTTCTATAAAACCAATAGGTTACAATCTCCTTCCTGAAAAATTCACTTTATCAGAATTACAAAAATTATACGAAACCATCTTGGGAAAAGAACTTAACAGAGGAAATTTTTATCGTAAAATAAAAAATCTGGGCATCCTGAAAAAACTGGATGAACAAAGACGTGGAGGTGCACATAAAGCTCCGGACCTATACTCCTTCGATGAACAGAACTACAACAAGGCCTTGGAAAATGGTTTGAATAATTGGTAAAACCATAATTATTTTCCGCCAGTATAATCAATATATTTTTATTAGTAATATATTCGTACAATAAAGTCAATGTTATGAGAAAAATAATTGTTTCTGTTTGTGCTATTGCTGTTTTAAATTCTTGTATTGTTTCTACAGCAGCAAAAGTTGTAAAAGGTGCTGCCACAGTTGGGTATAAAGCTGTGAAAGGAACCGTAAAGGGTGTTGGCTGGGCGGTAAGCAAAGCCAAAGGAAAAATAGATGACGATCGTATAGACGGAACCTGGAAAGTCATAGGCGTTTATAAAGGTTCTTTTGAAGCTTTTAGCAATGACCAAGCTCCCGACAGCTCTTTCAACAGTGAATGTGTAGAAGGTTTTGACCAAATTGTTTTCAATTCTAAAAAGTCAAAGTTCAAACCTGTCCACTGTAGCACAGAGAAAGAAGACTGGCAAAAGTATGATTTCGAGTTCGGGAAAAATCCTCTTACGAAAGAGAAAGAAAATTATATCGAATATAATTCCAACAATTATATTTCGGTTATTGATATCAATAACAAAACGATGGTCTTAGAAGGAAACCTGATGCCTAAATTGGCTTTTTCCGGAGCCAAACTGTACCTCTTGGAAAAAGTAAAATAAAAAAAAACGACCAAAATTATTTGGTCGTTTTTTAAGTAATTTTCAACTTTGCAGAGAGGAAGGGATTCGAACCCTCGATACAGTTACCCGTATACTACCTTTCCAGGGTAGCTCCTTCAACCACTCGGACACCTCTCTAATTGAGGTTGCAAATATAATGAAATATCCCGATTCCCAAAATATTATTGAAAGTCTTCTGTAACTTCTCCACAAATATTTTTGGTAAAGAGCTCCGAGAAGCTTTTATCGTACTTTGGATTTTTTAAAATATGCATACATTTGGTAATCGCCGATTCAGCAGTCATATCATTTCCACTGATAGCGCCAACTTTGGTAAAAATATTGCTATTGCTGTATTTCCCAAAACTAATTCCCCCTGAAACACATTGACTAATTACTACTATCTCGATTCCCCGAACCCTCAATTCCTGAAGAACAGACAAGGTTTTATCGCTATTGAAAATCGTTCCGGAACCAAAAACCTGTAAAACAATAGCTTCAGGTGTTTTCAACTCCAACAGAGATTCGAAGTTCATTCCAGGGAAGATCCTGTAGAAAAGAACATTTTCATTGAGATAAGTATCTAATTCGAAATCATTTTTGGGTTTCCAGAGCAAATCTTTTTCGATATTGAGATGAACACCAGACTGACCAAGAATCGGATAATTCGGGCTTTGATAAGCATCGAAGAATTCCGCTGAATATTTCAGGCTTCGGTTTCCGCGAAGAAGTTTGTATTCAAAATAAACAGCGACTTCTTTGATGACTGCTTCATCATTTTCATATAGACTTGCATAATAAAGACTTGTCAGGAGATTTTCCTTAGCATCCGTCCGCAGATCTCCAATGGGCAACTGAGAACCTGTAAGAATTACTGGTTTTCCAAGATTCTTGAGCATAAAACTAAGCGCGGAAGCGGTGTAAGACATTGTATCAGTTCCATGAAGAATTAGGAACCCGTCAAACAAATCGTAATTTTTATGAATCCATTCCGCAATCATTCGCCATTCATCCGGTCCCATATCAGAAGAATCGACAGGTTTTTCGAACGGATGAACAGAAACCTCACATTCGAGAAGATTCATTTCCGGGATCCTCTTGAAAATAGTGGAAAAATCAAACGGAACAAGACTTCCGGTTATGTAATCTTTTTCCATCCCGATGGTTCCGCCGGTGTAAATAAGTAAGACTTTTCTTTTCATAAGAGAATGTTGATTCAAAGGTGAAACTGCAGCTTACTTCGACTTCGCTCAGTATAAACTTTTTGAACGAATCCCGATGTAAAATCGGGAGGGAGCGGAAGACGGATTAAGCTGCCATAAAAACCTCAGCAAAAGTAAAATTTTAATACGAATCGGGAAAATAAAAAATGCCCGCTAAAAAAACGAGCATTATATTGTTATTTAAGTTAAATTATTTAACCAAAAGGATGCTGGCAATTTGATTGGCCAACTCAGTCCCTATTCTGTCCTGAGCTTCTTCCGTAGCCGCACCTGTATGAGGCGTCAAAGAGATTTTTGGATGCGTCAATATTTTTTCAGAAGGTGTTGGTTCATTCTCGAAAACGTCAAGACCTGCAAATGCTAATTTTCCAGAATCCAAAGCTTCTACCAAAGCTTCTTCGTCAATCACACCTCCTCTTGCACAGTTGACAATAGCTGCTCCGGTCTTCATTTTTTCCAATTCCGCTTTTCCAATGATCGGTCCATCCTGAGCCGGGACATGAAGCGTGATGAAATCAGAATGCTGGATCAATTGCTCCAACGGCTCCGTTTCTATTTCCACATTGATGTATTGCTGATTGTAAAAATCCACACGTACACTTGCTTTCCCGATTCTCGTGTCAGAAGCGATCACTTTCATTCCCAATCCAAGTGCGATTCTTGCAACCTCCTGTCCTATTCTTCCGATCCCTACTATTCCGATGGTCTTACCTCTCAGCTCAACACCTTTTTCGTAAGCTTTTTTCAATTTAGCAAATTCAGTATTACCTTTCACAGGCATCTGTCTGTTAGAATCCTGTAAAAATCTGCTTCCGGAAAAAAGATGTGCAAATACCAATTCCGCAACAGATTCCGAAGAGGCAGCAGGCGTATTGATCACATGTTTTCCTTTTTCCCTTGCATAAGCCACCTCGATGTTGTCCATTCCCACACCACCTCTACCGATGATTTCCAGGCTTGGACAGTTGTCCACCATTTCCTTCGTCACTTTCGTCGCACTTCTTACAAGTAAAACCGTGATCTGATTTTCATTGATATAAGTGATTAGATTTTCCTGAGCCACTTTGTATGTGATTACCTCGAATCCGTTTTCTTTCAGCGCATCTATTCCGGATTGCGTCAATCCGTCATTAGCAAGTACTTTCATTATAAATTGTATATTTTTTTGAAGAACAGAATCTGTTCAATAATTAATTGGTTTAGGAGCTTAATCCCGCTTTCCGCTATATCTTTTCCTTTTTTAGAAAAAAAAGAAAAAGGATACCGCTGCAATCGGGGCTATGGGTTTTGTCTTCAAATCAAAAATTCCCGAAATTATGAGACTCGGGAATTTTTGATTTAAAATATTTTTAGTCACGGAAAACCTCTATGGTCACTTGTTTTTCAACCATATCCGTGAATTTTCCTTTGTATCTTGTTGCTCTCACAAGGTGATTGTCTATCCAGTGATAATTTCCACCTCTTGGTTTTCCAAGCAAAACACTATGATATTTGAAACCATGTTTTTTCAGCCAAGTTTCTGTAATTTCTCTTAGATCCTCTGTTCTGGAAGTGAAGAAACAAATCTGATGGCCCTCGTCATACCATTTGTTAATAGTTGCCAAAGCATCCGGAAATGGCTCGCAAGTTACCATTCTTTCCGGTTCTTCGTTAGGAACATCGTCTGTAATCGTTCCATCGATATCGATCAGATAATTCTTGATATCGCCTTTCAGCATCGGGCTCAGATGTTCTTTGTATTCTAATTCCATATTTGTTAAAATTGAAGTTGCAAAATTATATATTTCCACCCAGACTAACAAATTATTATCAAAAGCTTAATAAAACTTTAATTTTATAGAATATTTTTAAGAATTTTATTCTTTTAGATTTATCCAAATAACCTTTCTAATGGATATTTTTAACCCAAATAAAAAAAACAGAGACTTTTGAAAAGAAGCCTCTGCTAAGATTAATTAGAGCTAGAAAACCAATAAACCCTGGCTATTTAAATTATTTCAAAGTTACTTCATTCACAACAACTCTTTTCTAGTATTTTTGAATACACAAAAGCAATAAAATTAACAGAATATGAATCTCTCAAGGTCATTGATAGTATATCATAAATTTAAGAAGTTATTTTATTCGAACTAGTTCAGCTTTGTAACGACCATTCGGCTAGAACCATCTGTTGTAAGCACATTGTTAGTATTATTACTTACTCCCTCAACAGTTATAATATCTCCCACTACACCTTGTATTACCATGGATATTGAGCATCTTGTAGTTGGTGACGGAATAAGATTATTAACCGATCCATTTCCATATGCGACAACAACTGAATTTTGTTTGATTGCACCAAATAAAGTCGCACTGTTTACAACACCAGCCATACTAACATTTACTAAAAATATCCCTGATGATGTTAAAGTATATGTAAATACAGATGAAGGAGTATTAGTAAGTGTGACCGTCGAAGAAACTGATTGAGTAGAAACAATACTAGCGCCACTTCCGCCACTACTCGGCGTTGACCAAGTTCCATCGCCTCTAAGATACGTGGAAGAACCTGCTGTTCCTGATGTCGTAGAAATTTTAGCTATAGTTACCGCACCGTCATTGATTTTACTTGTAGTAATTGCATTTGCAGCAATAGTGGTTACAGCTGATGAATTTATGGTAACATCGCCAGTTACCGTTTGAGGAACTCCGGGAGAATATGGTGCTACGGCACTGGTCAGAATAATCTGAGCACCTGTAGTTCCATTAGAAATACCGGCACCAGTACTACCTGTTGGTCCTGTAGGGCCAATCGCTCCTGTAGCTCCCTGAACACCTGCTGGACCTATTGCTCCAACCGGCCCTTGAGGACCAGTCGCTCCAGTAACACCTTGCGCACCTGTTGCGCCAGTTGCGCCTGCAGGGCCAGTATTACCCGTAACACCCTGAATGCCTTGGATTCCCTGAGGACCTGTTGCGCCAGTCGCTCCTACCGCACCTGTTATACCTTGTGCGCCTGCAGGGCCAGTATTACCCGTAACACCCTGAATGCCTTGGATTCCCTGAGGACCTGTTGCGCCAGTCGCTCCTACCGCATCTTATATTTTATACCATTATTGTATAAAATTTTAAACAAAAGAAATGATTTACGGATACATCAGAGTAAGCACAGACAAACAAACAGTAGAAAATCAAAGATTTGAAATCAATCATTTTTGTGACAAGCAACAAATTGTTGTGAACAAATGGATCGAAGAAACTATTTCAGGAGCAAAGAATGTTGATGACAGAAAATTAGGAAAACTTTTAAAAAAAATGAAAAAAGGAGATGTTTTAATTTGCTCAGAATTATCCAGGCTTGGAAGAAATCTTCTGATGATTATGGGCGTACTTAATGAATGTATGAATCGTGATATTCAAGTTTGGACCATTAAAGACAATTATCGCTTAGGAAGTGATATTAATTCTAAAGTGTTGGCATTTGCATTTGGTTTATCAGCCGAAATTGAAAGAAACCTTATATCCCAAAGAACTAAAGAAGCATTAGCTCGAAAAAGAGCAGAAGGTGTAATTTTAGGCCGTCCTGTGGGTAGTAAATCTTCTAAGACAAAATTAACTGGTCAGGAAAAGAAGATTCAAGAATTGATTGAAAAGAAAGTTTCATATTCTGCAATAGGTAGGATTTTAGGTGTGCACAGATTAACCGTTTCTAGTTTTGTAAAAGAAAGAATGAACTAATTACAACTACAAATTAAAATAAAAAACAGAAACCAAAGGTAATTCGCTTCCCAGTCCACCACCTAAATTCTGTCAAGGTCAAGCCCTCCGGATTTTCAGAAAAAGTTTTTGCGTATAACTATCTACGCAAAAACTTTTTCCAAAAAACCTTGACAGAATGCCACGCTCATTTTCAAAAGGCTTTCTTTTTTTCTTTTTTTTCGGTTTTTTCTTCGTTTTCTTTTAGGAATATTTCATCTGAGGAATTTCTTAAAAGAAAAAATGTTGTTAAATTTCAAATATGAATTCAAAAAACTTGTTAAAAATTTAGTAATCTTTACTTGCAAATTCAAACGAAAATTCCTAGTTTTACTACGTAAAATTTAAATTAGGATTTTACCACTTTTTTGCAAATGTCCTATTTGAGGCCATTCACAGAGATACTACAGCGAAAATCTTATCAATAAAGCGATGAGAAATGGGTACAAAATCCCTCACTCTCCGCCAGTTGGAGAAACAAACAAAATCAAAAGCCTTTAAATCTTAGTATTTAAAGGCTTTTTTGTTATTTTGGACCTTTGAAACGTATCAAATAAATACAAATTGAAAGGGAGTCATTCGGTGAGTACTATAAGACATTAGTTTGGACTCACCGAATTGCAGGCAAACAGCCTGTTCATCGGTTAAACATCTTGTAGGTTTTAAGATTCGCAAATACATTTATTAATCTTAAAACATCAACTGGTATGAACACTTACAATTTGCTATTCTATGCAAAGAAGACTAAAAACAAGCCCAAGATCTCTACCATTTATTTGCGGATAACCATTTTTGGTAAACGTACCGAGATATCGACAGGGCAAAAGATACCAACATCACAATGGAATATAAAGTCTGGAAAAATAACCGGCAATACTCCCAATGCAAAAAACTTGAACGCATTGCTGGAAGGGATACGTTCGAAAGTGTTCGAATGTTATACTTCACTTTTTAACAACGGTAAAGAGATCACCTGTGAGAGCCTACGAAATAAATATCTGAAGATCGATGAAAGAAAGATCACTCTCATGAATGTTTTCGAAGACCATAACTCAAGGATGAAAGAACTGATAGGTAAGGAATTTTCCAAAGGGACGTGGGAGAGATATGAGACTTCTTTAAGACATACCCGATCATTTTTGAAATGGAAATTTAATATTTCAGATATAGATGTTTGTAACATTAACCCTGCGTTTATTGCTGATTATGAGTTTTATCTTCGTACAGTCCGGGATTGTTCAAACAATACTGCCGTAAAATACATCAAGAATTTTCAGAAAATCATTAATATTTGTCTAAATAATGAATGGATCAGTAAAAGCCCTTTTATAAGATACAAGTCTAAAATAGAAAATGTCGATGTACGTTTCCTGACCGATTTACAATTAAAAAATATTCAATCTAAGGGCTTTGTTTCAGAACGCTTAAGAATCGTCAGGGATATATTTGTCTTCTGCTGCTATACTGGTCTAGCCTATGTCGACGTTAAGAATCTGACAAAAGGTAAGGTAAGTATTGGTATCGATGGAGAACTATGGATAAAAATTAAAAGAACAAAAACTAATATTGAAGCCAGTATTCCCTTGTTACCTGAAGCAAAGGAGATCTTAAAGAGGTATGAAGACCATCCAAGATGTATAAACGAGAATACTGCTTTACCTGTTATGAGTAACCAGAAAATGAATGAGTACCTAAAAGAGATCGGAGCCATATGCGATGTTGATTTTGACATTACTTTTCATACCGCAAGACATACATTTGCAACGACAATCACGCTTAACAATGGTGTCCCTTTGGAAACAGTGAGTAAAATGCTTGGTCACACCAACATACGAATGACCCAGCATTATGCAAAAATACAGGATAAAAAATTGGGAAGGATATATCTAATTTAAGAAATGTATTGATGGAGAATAAGTATGGATCGTAGTTATTTCTAAAAAAATCTCCTAGTAAACAATGAATAAAATTTAGCTCCGTGGACTAAATATATAAATAAAGATCATAATGATATACTTAAACATACCATATGAGAGCATGTACCGGTGAAAAGTGTGTGAAATAAGTGCAATTCATAAAGAACAATTATGTTATTTTTGCAGTGCTGTCGAATGTTTAACATGTTATCAATAAAGCCTTGAATAAGATTACTTATTTTTTGAATACCAATTTAAACATCCGGCTCAATTTTTATGCAGGATCAGTGTTGAGTTGCTTAATTTTCGAGCCGATTTTAATCTGACCTGTGCACATTTTGCGGAGGTTTCAGGTTTACGTGTATTAGATTATGCAGATTTATGATAGATGATTCATTAATCTCTTATACTAAGATTGATTATATTTGATTTACTTTGAAGTTTTTAAATGAATAACTTTTGTAAAGAAGCCGATGAATTACCAGACATTTGAACCGGATCGGGACTTGACAGCATTTATCAAATGTTATTGGACATTGGAAAGCCCGAAAGAAGAAACGCCTGAAAAACAAACCATCGTTCCTGACGGATGTATTGAGATGATCTTTCATTATGGCGATCTATACAAACAATACTTTGATAATGGGAATAGCATTATCCAGCCCAGATGTTTTGTTATCGGACAACTGACACGGCCACTGGAAATAGAGCCGACCGGCGAAACCGGAATTTTCTCCGTCCGTTTTCAGCCGGAAGGATTTTTGCCTTTTACCACTAATTCCATAAAAGAGATGGAAAATACCGCCGTTTCATTGGAAAAGCTTTTTGGAAAAGATGGACAGGAAATTGAGCAACAGATCTTAAATGCCAATTCTACTACGGAGAGAATAAAGCTCATTGAAATATTTTTACTAGATCGGTTGACTGACCTTGAAACTGTTGACCGCATTGTAAAATCAACGGTTGAAACGATTATAACAGCCAATGGACAACTTCCGGTTGACGAATTGTCCAAGCTTACCCAAGTCGATCGAAGACAATTGTTACGCAAATTTTCTTCAGCCATTGGTCTAAGCCCTAAACAACTATCCAGAACGATTCGATTGCAGGCTGCACTCAAAATGTTGTTGAACGATCAGTTCTCAAACCTTTCAAACCTTGCTTACGAAAACGAATATTATGACCAAGCGCACTTTATCAAAGAGTTTAAAGAATTTACCGGATCTACGCCCAAAGAATTTTATGGCACTCACCTCAAAATGTCTTCACTTTTTTACGGAACGGATTAGAATTGTCCCATTTTTACAATTTTAGTTTTTAAAAACATTACAACTTTGTCATCTAAACTTTCAGCAAGGAAGTTATCCAGTGTTTGAAATCGAATAAAATGACAATTATTCAATGAGCTAAGATTATGAAAACAGGAACAAAATTTTTTATTACGGTTGTTAGTTTGGCTATTCTTTATGGCTGGACAATAAAGCAGACAAAAGACATTCAAAAAGCTGGATGGCTGATCGGTACCTGGGAAAATAAAACCCAGAGAGGCAGCATCTATGAAGCCTGGACCAAAACTGGCGATAATGAATTTTCGGGGAAAAGTTATAGTGTCAGAGGCAAAGACACGATCGTTTTTGAAAATATCCGACTCGTGCAGGAAAATAAAAAGTTGTTTTACATTCCAATTGTTAAAAATCAAAATGAAGGTCTGCCTGTTCGTTTTGCCGCCAAAACTATTTCTGAAAATCAATTGGTCTTTGAAAATCCACAACACGACTTTCCGCAGATCATCGCTTACACAAAAATCACTTCAGATTCATTGATAGCCGAAATTTCAGGGACAAAAAACGGACAGAAACGCAAACAGACCTTCCCAATGAAACGAGTGAAAAGATAAAAACGTAATTAATATTTTATTGCAGCTAATTATTATTTCGGATATTTGAATATTGGCTAATTAAAATTTATGGGAAATAATGTTCACCTAAAAAGCTTCTTCTCATTTACCTTGTTGATCGTCTGTCTGGGAATGATTGTCTCTTGTTCGGCAACTAGGCATTCCCAGAATGCAATTCTTCAGACAACAGATCCGCTGTATAAAGAAATTGAAACATTAGGTAATGTAATAGCCACGACTTTATCTGACAATTATTTTTAAACCCTAACTGTCAGATAAAGTCGTGGCTATTACATTTTAGTTAACTACCCTTATAATTGATACAACAAAGCAAAATGGTACATTAAAGTATATAGTTGTCTTTTTTTATTCGCCAAATTCAAATACATATTTGCCTGGCTTTGAACGCCGCAATCTACTAATTCCTATTCTCATGGTTAGTTAAACGAAGCCCTAAACTCCAATGGCGTTTGATTGGTTTTGGTTTTAAATAGCTTACTGAACGATTGCGAATGCTCAAAGCCTAATTCATAGGCAATCTCAGATACAGATAAACTGGTTGTCGAAAGTTTTTCCTTGGCTTTATCAATCAACTTTTCATGAATATAATGTTGTGTATTTTGGCCGGTCAGCATTTTGAGAAGACCACGCAAATAGTTAGTAGAAACATTCAGCTGTTCAGAGATATGCTGAACGCTTGGCAAACCTCTTGTAACAAGGTCGTCGCCGTTGAAGTAATCATTCAACAAAACAGATAACCGGTCGAGGATTTGATGGTTGGACTTTTCCCTGGTGATAAATTGACGGTTGTAAAACCTTTCGGCATAACTCAAGAGATTTTCAAGATGTGAAACTATGATCTGCTTACTGAATTTGTCTATATTAGAATAATATTCGCTCCGTATATTATCGGCAATTCCATTGATGATGGCCTGCTCCTTTTCTGATAGAAACAATGCCTCGTTTACAGAATATTGAAAAAATTCATATTCCTTTATCTTTTTTGCCAAAGATGTATTCCAAAAAAAATCAGGATGTATGAACATCATCCAGCCCTTTGGCTGAGGTGCATCTAAATTATCTCTTACACCCAAGAGTTGATTAGGTCCCATAAAAGCCATCATTCCCTCATCAAAATCGTATTTCTGTTGCCCATAAGGAATTTTATCACAATCTGTTTTTAGGGAGATGGTGTATAGATCCAACATTACTCTTACGCCCGGTAGGCCAACTTTTCTCGGATGCATATCCTGACAATTCACAATGCTGATGAGCGGATGCGCAGGTGGTGGCAATTGTTGGGCTTTGTGACCGTCTGCTATTGTCTTTATATGAATTATTTTATTTTCCATTGTTGTAATCAATTAAATTTAAAAGGATATTTCAACAAGATCAATAGGAGTGGCATTGCCAAAAAGGGAATTTCTATTAATGCCATTTTATAGTTCCCCGCTTTTAGAGATAATGTCATTATTAATACTATTATGATCGCACGAAGCACATTGCTGATGAAAAATGTTTTTGGATGAAGCAACATCAGGCCGATAAGAACGGAAAATATTCCAAAATATGGCATGATCGCTTCATTGACACCCAGTATTGACATCATTTCCGCCTGTTCGGGAGTTGATGGTCGGAAAGCATCCCAACCGTGTTTAAAATTCAGGAATGCTGAGATTACCAAAAGTATGATACTAATAGTTTTCATTTTGTTTTCTAGTTGTTTAGTATTCTGATTTAAGATTTTATATTTATTAATGATTTCAACATTACACAATTTTTTCGGATTTTAAATAGGGAATTAATTTTCTGCTTATTATAAAACAACAAATCCCTGAAAGAACTATGAACAATGGCGATATCAGCAGTCCCATCTTCAAGCCGTTATCAACACCTGCAGCCGTAGCCGCATCGCTGATGATACCTACCAGAAGTGGTGACAGTGCAGCCGGCAAAAGTCCTGAACCCAGCATCAGTAACCCGGAAGATAAAGCCTGCTTTCCGGCACCAGCCACCAGATGTCCCGCTCCGAATCCATGAGGCAAGAGAAAGGCAAACGAGAACATACCAGGTATAAACAATGTAATGGACATCCAGCTTGCAGGCATGAACAAAGCTGCAGTGGTTGTTATAGCTGCTATACTAAAGACAATTGCCGGCGGGTTCATCAATCTACGTGAACCTCGGCTTACCGCCCTGTCAAACAACCTGCCCCCAAGAAGTGTACCTGCAACACCCATTAAACCTTGTAAAATACCGAACGATAAACCCACTTCCGCAGCAGTAAGTCCATAAGTTCTTATCAAAAACGGTGATACAAAAATGTAAAAAGGTGCAGATGCAAACCCAAGCAAATTGGTAGCAACAAACAACCATCGGAATGTGGGATTGGCCAATAAGTTTTTAGCAGAGGAAAAGAAATTCCCGGTATTGGCAATAACCGGTTTTGTTCTATTATTTTTTTGGATAAACAGAACCACCATGATCAATACAAATACGCCGAAAGCACCTGCTACGAAAAACGCATTTCTCCAGCCGATTGTATCATTTGCCCAACCACCAATAGAAAAACCAAACATTGTACCCAAAGGAATGCCCATCGAAAATAAGCCCAATGCTCTTCCCCTGAACTTTTCGGAAATTTTGTGGACGATAATGGCATGGCTTGCAGGAGTTCCTCCTGCTTCACCCAGTGCAACACCGAAGCGGGAAAGTGCCAATGTTACAAAACCTGTTGTCAAACCGCCAAAACCTGTCATAATGCTCCAGATTATAATGCACCAAAACAAAACCTGTTTTGCCAAACCATTGTCCGAAATTCGCGCAAAGGGTAAAGATGCAAAAGAATAACACGCTGAAAATGCCAGACCAGTTATCAACCCAAGCTGGGTATCGCTCAAATTTAAATCTGCTTTTATAGATTCTGCCATGATAAATGGTAAAATACGGTCTATCTGACTGAATATACTTACCAGCAAAAGGGTTGTCAGCAGCATATTTCTGCGCCAGCCTGTAAGCCATTGGTTCTTGTCTGTAATTATGTTTTTTTGGGAGTTATTCATCGGTGTTATTATTTTACACGGGTCCATTTAAATGTCTTACCTATCATCGGAACACCTTTATAACCTCTTGTTTCCAGACTATTCTCGCTCTTCAAAACTATAAGTATTACCGTCCTGAACGCTGTACAATTTACCATTAATAAATTCGCCGTCCTTATAGATCAGTTCTGTAATGTGTGTAATGCCTTGTCTGGAACGGTTTCTAAGCTTTTCATCGGGATTTTTACTGTCCCTCTTCGGTGTTTTGCCGTCTGCTTCAAATATATCTTTTGCCCATAACAATTTTGCCGAATAGGTTTGTCCGGATTTGAATATTTCAATTTTGAAATCGTCACACTTCCATACACCTGCAATCTCCGGGGGTAATTTCTGTGCGAAAGAAGCAACCGATATAAGTAACATCAAGGTTGAAGCAATCAGCTTTCTCATAAGGCTATTTCTTATTTTTTAATTGTTTAAGTTTTTTAAATTCTCCGTGCCCGAAGCTGATGAGGGAATTCGGGATTAGCCTGCTAAGTACTTTTATAACCCGTGCAAGACCTGGTGTTATCTCCTGCCTATCTTTCAAAATTCCGTTGATGACATCGCTTACCATTTTATCGGCTTCCATCATTCTTTCTTCCGGTGGTGGTAGTTCCCAACCTTTTTGGAGATTGGTTTTAACACCCGGCGGCAAAACCTCCATTACCTTTACATTGGTATTTTCCAATTGCAGGCGGAGCGCTTTTGTGTACGCATGGGCGCCTGCTTTTGATGCACTGTAAATAGGCGTAATGCTGTACGGAAGAAATGCAATGCTGGATGTAACATTGATGATGGCTGCCGATTTCTGAGTCAACAGATGGGGCAGAAACCGATGGTTCATTTGTATAATTCCCGTAAGATTGGTAGCTATTTCACGATTGATGTCTTCCAGGTTCAATGAGCTGTCCTGCAAATCTATCTGCCGCATGATTCCGGCGTTGTTGATAAGGATGCTCAACTCAGGGAATTGTTTTGTAACATCTTTGTACAAAGCTTCGATGTCTTGTGCCTTGCTCACATCGCTTTGGAAAGTGTGTACATCCGGAAACTGGTGTTTTATTTTGTATAATGCTTCAGGGTTACGCCCCGTAACGATGATATTGGCTCCTTGTCCGGTCAATTGTTTCACAAACTCCAGGCCGATTCCACTTGTTCCGCCTGTAATAAGGACAGTACGATTTTTTAATTTCATTATTCTTAATTTTTCTGTTCCTATAATTCTACCCTCACGCCAAATGTTGGGAAAACACCCAACCCTATATTGGAAATCCTGCCTGTTTCAGGAATGAACAATTCGGAGTTTACATTGAACCTGTTGGATATATTTACCATATCTACAAAGGCAGAAAAAGTTCCCCATTTTCTTTGTACGTTGTAATCTACCCTGATATCCAGACTGAAAAAATCAGGTAATCTTTCGCCGTTTACTTCGGTTATTTCCTGGGAATAGCGAAGCATATTGGGATCGTTCAATACATCGGAGTGAATGATATACTTATCGGTAGGACGGCCTGTACTGTAACGGAATTTACTTGAAAAAATCCATTTATCATTGGGTTTGTAACTTCCCATCAAGCTAACAGTATGCGGTATGTTGAAGATATAATTGTATTCGCCCATACCATCATTATCGTCTCTCTTGCTTTGCATATACGAGTAGCTGATGGAACCATAATAATTTTTTGAGAGCCTTTTTGTCAAGCTGAAATCGGCACCATATGCATATCCATCTCCATCATTTGTAAGGTAACTTTGTGCCCTGTTTGGTTGTACTACCACGTCGCTAAACTGTTTATGCCAAGCTTCTGCAACAAATTTCAAATCATTTGAAAACTGCATCTTATATCCAAGGATGGATTGGATTGAACGTTCATTTTTAAGCTTGTTGAAAGCAGACTGCCCGGCAATATCGGAATAGGCGGCATCCTGATAATAAATACCTGTGGCAAAATTGATGCTTTGTTTATCATTCAGCAAAACACTTCCGCTTAATCTTGGCGATATGGTATGCTGTTCAGAAAATCCGGTATAATCGTAACGTACTCCAGGATTAAGAGTCAACCTGTCCGTAACCTTCCAAGATAAATTAACATATCCCGACCCGTTAAAAGCAGAATCATCAAAAGCAGAATTAAACATTGACGGGTCCAGAACCTGATAATATCTTGTAGGATCACTGGCAATTTCTCTAGAGCGGAAAGAGTAAAGCGTATCGATACGGCTTAGCGTCCTTGCATAGTCAAGTTTGATCATCATTGCATCTACTCCTGCAGTAAGCGTTACTTTGTTGAAACGTTTTGTATAAATAGAACGGTAGCCGATCTCCTGCTGGTTATTTTTGATCTTTCTTAAACTATTTTCATATCCTCCATATACAGGATTTAGTATAACACCGTCTGCGTCAAAAGAAGGATTGAAGCGTCCAAAATTATTATCAACAGTAGATGAACGGAAGTACAGTACATTTTTGATATAACTTTTAGAATTGATCAATGTTCTCAGATTAAGGCCCACCAAAGTTTTACTGTCTCTATGATCCCATAGTATATTACGTCCGCTGTTGTCATCATTTAAATTGACTCCGGCTTCTACGTCATCAATGGTTCTGCTGGTATTTTCAGGATTGTACATGGCAATCACCGAAAGTTTGTTTTTGTCATTGAGTTGTGTGGTAGTTTTTATAATATAATCACCAAATGCTACTGTAGCAGGGTTTTCACCGATAAGATTGATAAGCATACCAAAATTTTGGTATCGGGCAGAAGTAAAAATGCTCGTTTTTTTGGATATAGGACCATCTGCGATCAACGTTCCTCCCAATAAATCGAGCTGACCGCTCAAACTCCAGGATTCTTTATTCCCTTCTTTGACGCCAAGTCCTAGATAAGATGAGGATCTCCTACCATTTGTAACATCAAAGCCACCGTTCTGAAATTGTACATTATCAATGATCCTTGGCGCAAAGATGCTGAACCTGCCACCATTTGGGTCATTAAAACCCGAATTAAAACCTTCTGCCTCCAGATGCGACAGATTGAACATCGGAATATCATCTACCATATAGACATTATCCTGAGTTCCCTGTCCTCTTGCTGCAATGGCTGAAAACTGGGAACCACCGCTTACAACGCCAGGCAAACTGGACAAAGCCCGCATAATATCGCCTTGAGCGCCCGGACTCCTGAAAATCTCTTCTCTGGAATAGGAATAAGAGGAAACCGGCGTCATAGGATTGTTTTCTCCTCTAAATGACCTGATCGTAACACCTTCCAATGTTGTTGATTTTTCAAGTAATTCTATTTCTGAGTAATAGGTCTTATTGGAAGAAATAATAATATCCGTAATATTTTTGGTCTGAAATCCGTCTGATGAAATCGTGACAGAATAGGTACCTGCAGGTATGTTGTTAATAGTAAAAATTCCTGTAGAATCCGTAGCACTTATTAACTGGGTGCCGTCAATTGTTACAGTAACGTCAGTAATTGATTGTTTGGTAGACTGCTCTATAATTTTCCCTTTCAAACTTCCTGTTGACTGGGCAAAAGTGATTCCGCTAACCAAGCATAAAACTAAAGTAATGAAGAAGTTGTTTACACTGTTTTTTAAATCCATAATTATTTTATTTTTTGATAAAACAAAATTGCAATGGTTTTAAAAAATACATGTAGCCTAAACGGCTTTTCTTGTAGTCTAAAGTTAGGCAACTAAATATTTCGATGTACCAAGTATATCATATAAAATAGTTAAGTATATGATCACCCATTTAAAACAACTTCTTTCCAACCGACACGCCTAGATGGATATTGCGTATCCAAATCATTGATTGTATCACCAGCTCTTAAGATTTGTTCCTTTTCATTAAAAAACTCTTGCCACATGTTCAAGTTTCTTCAGAAGACGAAGAGGTAAAATATCGAGATTTTTTTGTTTTAGGTCAAATGATCTATATTTGTTTAGAACATGCAATGCGAATGCAGCGGCAGAAAATGATCATTTAAATAATAGAAATGAGAAATACAACGATTCTACATGAGGCCAATGAATTTGTATCAAAAGGCGATTATGAAAGTTTTTTAGCTTATTGTACATCCGACACACGATGGGTATTTGTTGGTGGACGTATCTTAAATGGGAAAGAAGAGGTCCGAGCTTACATGAAAGAGTTCTACATCGAACCACCTGTCTTCAATGTTGAAAAGGCGATCGAAGACAGTGATCTTGTTATGGTGACGGGGGAGATTCGATTAAAAAATAAGGCGGGAAGCTATGATGATTTTGATTACTGTGATATCTGGAAATTCGAAGATGGGAAGATATCGGAGCTCAAAGCATTTGTTATTGAGAAAAAGCATTTACCGTAGTGATCTATTAGACAAAAAAGCTGCTCACTTGTCAGTATATGTCTTTCTGCTTGATTCCTATAAATGTGTCGCCGTATCGGATCTCATCAGATGTATGATGAGGATGATTAACAGTTTATATTGAATTGCAGTTATTGACAACCCATTTGATATTAGTCGTACAATCAAGTGTAAGGTTATAATTGCCTTTTACAACTAAAAGGTAAATTAGTTAAAATTATAGTTCCTGAAAAACTAACGGACCTTTGTCTTTTTGTTAGGCTCCGTTATTTTTTACCATATGATAAATGAGTGTTTTGAGCTCTGTATTATCTTTACATGATGAAAGCAATGATAAATTTTATCCTGCAATTTGGAGACCTGAACAAACGGCAGACCGAGTTTTTGCTGAGTAAGGTGGAAACCCTCGAATTCAAAAAAGGCGACTACCTCTCAGAAGCCGGGAAGGTGCCCCGTTATGTTGCGTTCGTTTTGGAAGGTGTTTTCCGCTTTTGTTATTATAACAATAAGGGTGAAGAGGTTACCAACTATTTTGTGGACGAAGGCAATTTTGTAGTTGATAATGAAAAATTTGAATCGCAGATCGTTGCATCGGAATATGTACAGGCGGTTACCGACTGCAAAGTGCTCGCTTTTAACAAAAAGGATTGGGACGAAATATCTGATACCATTGTTGGCTGGGAAATGATGAAGGCGAAGATGGTAAAAAAATGTCTTACGTTGGCTATGGAGCGGCGCAGCCCGTTGGTTTCAGAAGATGCGACCACACGTTATCTGTCGTTCATTGAGGCTTTTCCCAACCTTATCAACCGCATTCCGCTCTCATATGTCGCTTCGTATTTGGGCGTTACCCAACAATCGTTAAGCCGTATACGCCGCAATATCCGTTAACTTCACTTTTTACCATTTGGTAAATGTTTTTTTACTTTCATTTCCAATATTTGCATAGTCATTAAATAATAAAAAGATGAGCAAAAAGATCGTATTAATAACCGGAACAAATAGTGGTTTTGGCTGGCTTACCGCCCATAGTGTAGCCGCTTTAGGACACAAAGTGTACGCTACCATGCGTGATACTCAGGGCCGTAATGCTGATAAAGCAGCTGCCCTTGAGGCCTTAGACAACGTAACTGTTTTAGATGTTACCCTGACAGATGACGACAGCGTGAAACAAGCTGTTGACACCATTTTAGACAAAGAAGGCACTATTGATGTGCTGGTAAATAACGCAGGTTACGGTATGACCGGTGTAGCCGAGAGCTTTACCACGGCCGATGTACACACCACCTTTGATATCAACGTTTATGCCCCTTGGCGACTGATGAAACAAGTGCTGCCCGCCATGCGCAAACAATCCGAAGGACTGATCATTAACGTAACCAGCGGCTTTGGGCGGGTGTCATTTCCGTTCGCTACTATTTATGCAGCTTCAAAGTTTGCACTGGAGGGAATAAGTGAGGGCTTGCATTACGAGGTAAAGCGCTTAGGCATTGATGTAGCCATTGTGGAGCCGGGTGCTTTCCCTACGGAAATGCAGCAAAAGAACAACCCTGCATCTGATCAGGGGGTATTTGAAGGGTATGCTGCCATTGCCGATATCCCTAACAAAATGGTAGCCGCATTAGGTGGAGAGATGCAGGATAAAAAGCCTGATCCACAGGATGTTGCTGATGCCATTGTAAAACTTATTGATACTCCAAAAGGAAGCAGACCGTTACGCACCGTGGTTGACCCTATCACTGGTCAATATATTGAGTCTGCTAACCAAGCGGTAGCCGAACAATTTGCCAAAGGATTGACGGTGTTCGGAATGGGAGAGTTATTGTAAGCAGGAACAGATTTTAATAAACGGCAGTTGGGTGGCTACTGCCGTTTTGCTACTGTAGATAAGTATTCAGAAAATAGTGGTAGCGTTCCACATTTATTAAATAATATTGTTGCAATTACGCCATTAACTCGGCCTAAAAATGGAATCAATAAAGGAATTGTTGTAACATACAGTAAAATTCGTGAACAATTCAATGATTATCAGGAATCGATACCACTATGTCAACGACGGTTCTTGGTGAAACAGAATTATCATTTTAACCAAGTTTGGAAGCTTGGCTGTTGGTGCAAACAAGACCTTAAAATGATCAATAAAACATCAGGCCTCGATCTGATTTTTATTGATCATTTTTTTTTTAATTTTTTTAAATCCTTTTATAGCACTACTTTATTTCACTTGCCAATGCGATCTCTTTTTGTGCATCAAGAGCCTCTAATCTGGAAACTAAAGAAGTCCTTATATCTCGGTAAGCATCACCTCCAAGGGTTAGCCGCAATGATGACCTATCTGCCTCAATGTGATCTATAATGGCTTGAACACTGATATCAACGTTGTTATTAATAGGGAATGTGTTGGATTCAATAGCCCTTCTCACATCCCCGGCAGGCGTTTTATCGTAATCCTCAATGATCGGAGCTGTTTGCAGGTTAGATCCGAAAGAAGTGGAATGTGCACCCGGCTCTACAATTGTAACATCGATATTGAATGGCGAAAGTTCCTGTGCGATAGTTTCACAAAATCCTTCAACGGCCCATTTGGTTAAGTGATAGTAGCTAAAATTGGGATATGTAGTTTGACCTCCTGCCGAGGAAAGCTGTAAGATCTTTCCGTGGCCTTGTGCTCTTAGATGTGGCAATGCCGCTCTGATCACTTGAACCGAGCCTATAATATTCGTTTGGATTTGATGATTGATCTGTTCATCAGTAGCCTCTTCAACCGAGCAGAATAGTCCGTATCCGGCATTATTGACAATAACATCAATAGTCCCTGCATCTTTAAATGCCTTATCTACAACATTTTTTATCTGATCGGTATTCGTCACATCGAGTATGGAAACCGATAAAGTATCGGGATACTTTGTTATTAAATCCACTAGTGCATTTTGATTGCGTACGGTAGCAATGACCTTGTCACCCTTCGCCAGCAGCTTTTCAGTTAGAACTTTACCCAGTCCGGTCGAAGTACCTGTTATAAACCAAGTTTTCATATGTATTGAATTAAAATTTACAATACAAATTTAGAATCTCATCCCAAGGATTACAGACCTATTTCAAACTAAAACCGACCATTATCAATCAATGAACGGAACAACGTTGGCGTTTGCCCGGTGAGCGTTCGAAAGGTTCTTGTAAAATGGGTGGGCTCCTCAAATCCAAGACTTAGGCTTATCTCCGAGATGCTCAAATTGGAGTGTGCCAACAAAGCTCTCGCTTCCTGAATGATCCTTTCATTGATCAATTGTGTTGTCGTTTTTCCAGTGACTTCTTTTATTGCCCTATTAAGAGAATTGGTATGTACGGCCAATTTGTCGGAAAATTGTCTTGGGCTGCGTAATGTCATGATATTATTAGGATAAACGATCGGAAACTGACTGGCCAATAATCTTTTAAAGGATTCCACCAATTGCGAAGCTGCGGATTGGCCTCGGTTGTGGATATTGGGTTGTAATTTTAGTGCAGCATGGATACACTCTAAGACATACAGGAATAATAGGTCATACTTATTAATATAGCTGGAAGACTGTTCTTCAAACATTTTTTCAAAAATCACTTTAAATTGTATAAGTTCCTTTTCATTCAATTTGAATACAGACTGTCCTTCATTCCTAAATACGATCAGATCTGCAGGACGTAAAAAAGTATGTAATGGCAGAAAGTCTTCAGTAAACATGCAGGCATAGCCGTTACAGGCTCCATCGTGCACTTCCCAGCGGTAAGGGACCTCACAATTCGTAAATACCAATGACCACTCATCTTTTTTATTTTTATATTCCATCCCTTGGTAGAAATACGATGCATCACCGGTGATCAGTGATATTTTATAAAAATCCTTCCTGCTGTATTTGCTAGTCGCATCAAGGCTTTCTTTAGAAAATTCTCCTAAATGGGCAACTGTAAAGTATCCTCCTGAAGGATCTTTCACCTCCGCAATTTGCGGAGCATAAACATCAATGGAATGTGTATCGATCATATAACAAAAATGGCGATAATACTTTAGTGTACAAAATATATTATTGCCTACTTCTTTTAAGATCCAGTAGATATATGGACTTTTGAATAAAGTGAAATAGGACCTTTAGATAAATCGACTTCCTGGAGTATTTCAGAAATTTGCACTATGATTTAATATAAACATAAAAAATGACAAATAAAGAAACTGTACTGGTAACAGGCGGAAGCGGGTTTTTAGGCATGCGGATCATTGTCCAGTTACTTCAGAAAGGATATAATGTGCGTACCACGGTAAGAAGTTTGAAAAGTATTGAAAGAATAGGCAATGCTTTAAAATCAAATAGAATTCCTTCTGAAAATCTATCTTTTTTCGAAGCGGAACTCACCAACGATGCTAATTGGGAAGATGCGATGAAAGGATCCAAGTACGTATTAAGTGTTGCGTCACCAGTCTTTTTTGATAGACCAAAAGATGAGGAAGAAGCCTTGCATCCTGCCAGGGAGGGTGTTTTGCGTATTTTAAGGTTCGCTAGGAAAGCAGATGTGAAAAGAGTCGTGATGACCTCTAACTTTGGTGCGGTAGGTTTTACCCAGACCGACAAAAGACGGGCAACTACAGAGGAGGATTGGACAAATACCGGCAATACGGCGGTATCTGTTTACGAAAGGTCCAAAACTTTGGCAGAGATGGCAGCGTGGGAATTTATCAAGAGCGAGGGCGGAGATCTTGAGTTTACGACAATAAATCCCGTTGCAATCTTAGGTCCGTCATTGGATGAACACGTTTCCGGCAGTTTCCATTTGCTCCAAGATCTTATAAATGGTAGCATGAAAGCGGTACCCAATATTTCGCTAAACATCGTGGACGTCAGAGATGTTGCTGACCTGCACATTCGGGCAATGGAAATTAATGAGGCCAACGGGCATCGTTTTATTGCCACATCCGACGGGCAAATTTCTTTGCCAGAGATTGCACAGCTCATAAAAACCAAACGCCCAGAAATTGCAAGAAAGATCACTTCCAGAAAATTACCAGACTTTATTTTGCAGATTGCGGCCCTTTTTAACGAAAAGGCAAAAGAAGGTGTTCTGCTTAGCAAAATGAACCGGAATGTCAGCAATCGAAAGGCAAAAACAATATTACACTGGGAACCTGTTGCATCGAAAGAAGACAGCATCCTGGCAGCGGTGGATACCTTGATAAAGTATAATTTGATAAAATAATAAACAAATGACAGAACAAACGCTTACAATAAGGATAATCAGTGGAATGCTGCTTTTGCTCACCACTTATTTCGGCATAAGTCATGGCTCGCGGGTATTCCAGGAGCCATCCCAACAATATATGGAAATGATGAACTCTTTAGGGATAACCAATACATTAAGGATCCTGATCGGGATTTTATCGATAAGCTTTGCCATACTGATACTTTTTCAAAGTACATTTTTTATTGGTAATACGCTAAGAGCAGTGATGTTGATAGTGATGGCGGCTCTGGCATTGAGATCTGGAAACTACAAATTTGCATTGGTTGAGATCCCATTTATTATTATGCCTCTTATTTTAATATATTTAGGACACCCTTTTAAAAATGTATAATTTGAATAGAAATAATTGAAATGGTAAAAGGTGGTATAGCAACAGATATTTTAAAAGAACAGTTTATTCCTGACCATATTTTTATTTACGTGGTAAAAGGGTCATTGAGGATTTTTGATGGTAACAAGCGTTATATATTTAAATGGGGTGATGCTTTTCTCCTGCGTAAAAATACCCTGGTCAAATTCGAACTCTTGGAAGATATTTTTGAGCCTGTTGCTTTTTGCTTTGAAGAATCATTTTTGAAAGAATTCCAACAAAAGCATTCACTTATTTACGACCCAAATTCTGGGATAGTGGATGCGCTTATAGAAATTAAGACAAATACAATAATAAACAGTTTTATGGAATCTATAAAGCCTTACCACAAAGGATTTATGGAATTACAGAAGGGTTTTGAAGATTTGAAATACAACGAATTGCTACTCATCCTGTTGCTGGAGCGACCCGACCTTTCAGATATCTTGTTTGACTTTGCTGCCCCTGCAAAAATAGATTTAATGGCGTTTATGAATAAAAACTATAAGTTTAACATAGGCATTCTGGATTTTGCAAAATTGACGGGAAGAAGCTTGTCGTCGTTCAAGCGTGATTTTAAAAATCTATTTAATGCTACACCGGGCCGATGGCTCACAAAGAAAAGACTGGAAGAAGCGTATTTCCTTATAAATACAAAACATCAAAAACCGGTAGATATTTATCTTGATCTGGGCTTTGAAAGTTTGTCACATTTTTCAGTTGCTTTTAAAAAGGAATTCAATTTAACACCAACAAAACTCATCAATGAAATAAGAGGTTAGTGTTTGATTTCTTAACAAAAACATATACAGTTTTTACAAAAATTTGCTAATTTATCAAACGAACTTTTCCAAAGGCGTAAAAATGATCCGGATAAAAATATTATCTTTCCATAGATACCAGGCTAATACTGCACTGATGCAGATAATTAATGTTTATGAACCAAAGGGTTTAATTTTAGGCAACTGTATTTTCCATCTACCAATTTTTTTAGTGCAACGGGATTGTTTAAAAAAAATATTTCTAATACCATCATATTTTGTTCAACTAGGCACGGGTAATTTTGGTATGCATTAATGTACTTTATCATACAAAATTATTTTACTTACCGGATGCCTACTATCTTATTGGATCCTGATATACCATAAGATCCCCAGATCTTGAGAGAATGCCGACAAGTGCATTCACTAAAATGCTTGTTTGACCTTACTTCCGATCAGAACAAAAGGGATAATTCCCATTAGCAATAATGCCCAGAACCATAACGGATGAATGGTAATGATCCATAACCATATCACAACCATGACAATGCTGATTCCGGTAATGTACAGCTGTCTATTTTCACCGCCACACAAAGATGTCGTAACACCTCCTGCAACACAGCTAATGTAGACGCAGGCTAATTTGATGACAAGTTGAATAACATCGTAAGAGGTCCAATTCACATCCTCGAACAGTTGCAAAGAATTTGGAAATAACACACCCTGCAATTTGGCAAATATGGAACTTAAAAGCCCAATGGTTCCAAATCCAATGATAGGCGAAAGTACTTTTTTGAAGCTCATCTCTTAATTGATCTTAAAATTCAACTGCTCTTCAGTAAGTACGATGGGATCGGTCATTATTCCTTTCAGTTCGATGTCGGATGCAGACCTGAAAGAGTCGACAAACCGGTCAAGCTTCTGCGCATCAACAGGGATGAACGAAGAGGCATTGTTTCTGGCATTGCCCTGGAATTTACGGATGATGGGCTGCATCAATATATTATAATTGCTGCAGGCGGATGCCAGATCATCGGGCGTTTTGCTGATAAAATGTGATAATGCCTTTGCTCCGTAAATAGAAAGTGATGCTCCCATCCCGGACAGGGCGGTGGGGCAGTATCCTGCGTCACCCAGCAGAACAAGGTTCCCATTGACCAGATCAGGAGCCTCTACCATTCCCATCTTATCGACGAACATTAGGCCTTCCTCTGCAAAACGGGCGAGAAGATCCCTTGTCTCGCTGCTGTAATCACTGAAAGAGCTTTGTAATAGTTCTGCCGACCTCTGCTTTATCGTTGCAATATCACCCGTATGATGGATGTAACACTGGATTGCGATTTCGTTGTTTGCAATGGGATAGATAGAGAGCATTTTATTTACATCAATATAGACCTTAAAGGAGCCTACAGGATACGGATGTTCCGTCTGCAATCTTCCACCCATGTACAACGTATTGAAGTCTTCCATGTGTGGATTGGTAAAATAGCGTTCCCGTGTTGAAGAACGCAAGCCTTCAGATATAATTACAAGATCTGCTTCCATCCGAGATCCATCAGAAAGTGTCACCTCGGTTTTATTATCCGTCGTAGCGATCTCGGAGATCGTTGTGTCGAAAAGAATGTTTACATGGCCTTTTAGATTTTCATATAAGACATGGTGAAGTCCGCCACGGGATATCAACACCGAACGTTCAATATTCTGATTCATTTTTTCATAGCTGATGCGTTGGATGACCTGCTCATCTTTTTCTAAAAAACTCACAAACTCAGATGGGGAAGAGGCTGCTTGGAGTTCTTCTATCAAGCCGAGTTCTTCCATGATCCGGACACCGAAACTCTTCACGGAAATTAGAAAACCTACCCTCGTAAAAGATAAAGCCCTGTCGATCACCGTAACATGATGACCTTGCGCTGATAGCAATTTTGCGGCCGTCAATCCCGCAATTCCGCCACCGGATATTAAAATGTTCTTTTTCATTTCTAAAATTTTTTAAATGCTTATTGCAAAATTAGTTTTACATTTAAGTATAAAATAGTCCTGTTCGTAATAAAAATAGTCCATAAAAATGAATCTATCTGAAAACAAGAAACAGATGCTTGATCTGGCAGAGAAATTGGGAATGCCTGCATCCGACTTCAGTGATTCCCTGGACCTTTTGCGGCTTAATGAGGTCCACATTGTCGATATGCTTCCGGAAATGCTGGTGATGGCCCGTTCCGTCATTGCGGAAGAAACATTTACATACACACGAAAACCTATCGATGCTGTTAAAGGAGGTCTGCTTATTTCTTTCCAGAACATTTCCGGCCATTCTTCAGATAATAATGAGAATCAAGATCACGAAAAATCACGTCAAGTACGGCCTCATGTCCGGATAAGTCCTCTCCACCTGGAAAGTGAAGTGGTATTTCCTAAAGGATCTGCTATCAGCCAGATCACGATACTGGTCGAAATCGATTTTCTCAAAAGTTTTATCGGAAAAGACCAGAAGACATTCGGTTATCTTTTCAATGATGAAAAAACTTTATTGATAGAAGAATTTATGTCGCCTGGCATGGCCGACCTTGTTAATGAGATCGCCGGGACTCCTGAGATGGGTATCCTTTCGGAAGCTTATTACAAATTGAAAGCATTGGAGCTGCTGTACCTGCTCTTCAAAAATCTATCTAAAAGACAGCATGTCAAATATCAAAGTCTCCGTAGTGATGAGATAGAAGCAGTTTACCGTGTCAGGGACGCGGTTTCATCTTCTCTCGAACGACCGTTGACACAGGATGAGCTAATGAGGGTCAGTGGAATGAACGTGCTCAAACTCAGAAAGCTCTTTACGCAGATCTTTGGAAAGGGCATCTATGAGTATGGCCAATACCTGAGGATGCAGGAGGCAGCGAGACTGATGAGGGAGAAGAATCTTTCGGTCTCTGAAACCGGATATCAGCTAGGCTTTACCAATCTGAGTTATTTCGGTAGGTTGTTTGAGCAGCATTTTGGTATAAAACCTAAGAAATGGAGCGTGCAGGAACGTTTTAATAGAAAATAGACCAAGTGCCTATAATCTTATGACCTTTTTTCCATTTTAGCAGATCTATAAATTGAATTTAATATTTAGACACTCTTCCCAATTATATGATCTGGTAATTTTTTATTCTAAAATAACAATTTGCAAATTTTATTTCTAAATAATAAATAGATCAGAAACTGCCCAAACATAATATACTTTGAATGTATAGTAAAATATTTTGTAGGTGCTGTTGATAGTTTAAAGTTATGAGTAATAAATTTTGCAAGTAACCGTCCCACAATTGAGGCGGCTTTTTAGGAAATATTTAAATATCTCCAGGATTTACATCTGACCTGCATGTAATATCATTTCAAAAGCTAAAAGCGATATATTGACCCTTATCTCTGTAAAATAAAAATCTAAATAAAATAGTTTGAATTTAAACTAATTAACGTATCTTTGTTAAATTAAAATATGGTCATTTGCCATCATATAAGCATAATCATCATGCAGAATTTCGCTGACATCTGACTTCTGAACGCAGGAAAAAAATTTGAGCGATTATGAAAACCATACTGATACCGGTTGACTCAACTGCAACAAACGAAAATGCCGTTTTATTTGCTGCACAATGGGCTGAAAAATATGGCTATGATCATATCATTCTGATGAAAACATATGATTCTGTATTTGACTACATCAACATTTCGGAAGGTTACGCACTGGTGAACGAAGAAACGGTCAACAGGATCCGTGAAAACAACGAAGCATTGCTGGATCACCTGGAACACTTAATAAAAAAAACAGGTTTTATCACTAAGGTATCAAAAGTTACAAGTGCTCTTACCATATTGCGCAGCATCAATAATTATCTCAAAGCCGACAACACCATTGAGCTGCTTGTCCTGGGAACTGAAAATCGGGCAGGTAGCACCAGCAGCATTGTTTCAGAAGATATTATCAGTATTGCAAGGACAAGCCGGGTTAAGACATTGATCGTTCCCGAAGGAGAACATTATAAAGAGGTGTCTAATGTTCTTATCCCGTGTGATATCAGCCGGGCGGATCACCTGGAAAGATTGTCAGATTATAGGTCTTTTCTAAAAAACAGGAACCATCATCTAATGCTGCTTTATATCGATACCAAAGGTGAAAAGGATACCAGGGATCATAATAAGGAGATTTGGGAAGATTACGTGAATGACTATTTGAAAAATATACCTTACAGCATCCATTATTCTTTCGGTAAAGAAATCGTACGAGGAATATTAGCTTTTGCAGCGTCTCATGATACAGACCTTATTATTGCCTTGCCCGGAGAACACAGTTTTCTCTATCATATGGCCAATCGCAGTATTTCGGAGGCGATCTATCAGAATGTCAGCCGTCCTGTGCTGATATTAAAATAGCCTTCAGTAATATATTCAAAACATCAAATTTAATCAGATCAATGAGATGAAAGATCACGAAGTGAATGAACGTAAGGATACAAAGGAAACAATTCTCAAAAGTGCCGTGAAGCTCTTTTCCAGAAATGGTTATGAGCAGACGAGCATTCGTGATATTGCAAACGAAGCAAACATCAACTGTTCTATGATCAACTATCATTTTGAGAGCAAGGAAAATCTTTTGGTCACGATACTTCAGGATCTATATGTCAGCATAGCTTCAATTGATGAGTTGAGCGAAAATGATACTGAGGAAAAATCGCAGCTTGAACATTATATCAGATCTTCGGTACAGGAACTATTCAGGCTGGAAGGCATATCATTACTTTTTATCAGCGAGCAGGTCCATGCCTCAACGCCTAAAAGCAGACAATTGATTACCAAGATGGAACAGGCCCATTTCTACAGGTTTTGTAAGATCATGGACAAACAGCGTACCCAACTTAAGATTAAAAAGTCCGATCACGACTTTTTATACCATTCGATCTTTGGATTGGTCAAGCAGATGATCATTAAAGGAAGAAGGCGTGAGAGATTACAAAAACATACTGAAAAATGCACGGTTGATGATATCATGGATTATATCAACAGCAATATCCTTTGATCTAATTATTATAAGATTTTGAATCGAACATAAGCAGATATACCAAACTATAATCTCTTATTTGAAAACATTTCACAGGATCTAAGATAATTTATAGCCTTTGATGCTGTTGCCTCTCACCATCTTTCGCAACATAATGATGCGTCGGATATTAAAATTGCCATAAGAATGGGTGAATATGAATATCAGTACCGGAATAATTAACCAGCAGAGTGAGCCCAGCACTATCTTTGAAGAGGCCATCATCGCATTATAGTTAATATTTTGGTAAATGCCCATCCCGTCCTGTATATTCCCACTATCCAGGTAATTGGAAATATCACTGAGGCTCTGCCATTGTCCCTGGTAAATAGCCCATCCTACCAGCGCAGAACCCACAGCAGTAGATATTGCTGACCTGATAGGTATCAGTACAGCCATTATTCCCAGCATCTTTTCCTGTGAAAGGCCAAGCACCGTGTAAAACCATATCCCGATAAAGAGTGTTGCCATTCCCAGCCCTTTGATGACCATGGTGTATTCCAGGTAGCGGATGTCCATCTGAGGCTGAATCAGCAGGTATAAGCTTAGTGTATGTAAAAAAAGACATATAAAACCAAAACTGATATAATATTTGATTGGCCATTGGTATTTAAATCCGAATGATGCCATGATTCCCGCAAGGACAATTCCCGGAAGCATCCATAAGTTGATATCAGCATTGATCAGGTTATTATAGCCTAAAATTCCCAAAGTGAATTGTGAAAATGCAGTTGAGCTTCCCAGGTATATCCCCATAAATAATAACAGGATGGTGCCGTGAATGACATTTTTATGGCTGAAACATTCAAAATGGATCATTTTTCTTTTCAGGAACTTCTGCCTGTAGATCAGCAGCAAAAATAGGATCAGGCTTAATACTAATGATCCGGTGATATACGGTGAAGTGAACCAAGCCTGCTGCTTCATGAATACGAAGAAATAGGTGAGCAGCATGTACGAGGAAGCCAGCAACATTAGCGAAAGCCAGTCGATCTGGTGAAGCGGCATTTTGAAACTGAACCTCTGATTGTGCTGAAAGATCAGTGAAAGAATTGTTATAAGCAACATTAATCCTGTCATCAGAATGTATGGCCTCTCCCAACTGCCATTATAGACAAGGCTGGAAAAGCAATAGCCTGACAATTGCCCGAATCCTATGGAAAGCGGGTAGAATACAGAATAGAACTTTCCGCGGTCACCGGTAGGGGTGATCATAAACATCACGGGCAACAATATTTCGATCATGGGAAACATTTTAAGAAAGCCTATCAGAAAGCTGCACACGACCAGTACCCGGGGATCTTCGGTGGTACCGCACATATAGGAAAGTAATGCCAGTAATAGTGAACATGCCATAATGATATCTTTGCTGCGAAAACGCATCTTGACACGCATCATGATCATGATTGAAAGTCCCATACCGATAGAACCGGCATAATAGGCCAATGAGATGTATTCAGGATAGACCGACATGGCCCCATAGAGATCGGAGGCAATAGTCGTATAGGAGCCCGAAATCGCCATCATGGGAAAAAGAATGATCATCATGAGCAGCAGCATCACCGGCTTGGGTACCCAATGGGCAAATGGTCCTTTGTTGTACATCTTCTTTATTTTATATTGATCTCAACGTTCATTCCTGCACGGAGTTTCTTTAGCTCTTGCGGTGGATTATTCTTGGTAAATTCGATGCGCACCGGGATTCGCTGTTGAACCTTAACAAAATTTCCCGTCGAATTATCGACAGGCACAGCAGCGTATCTGGCCCCTGTTGCACCGGAAATTGCTGTGATCTTTCCTTCAAATTCTTCACCACCCAAAGCATCGACCTTAATATTTGCCGAACCGCCTATCTTAATATTACCCAACTGTTTTTCACGGAAATTGGCCGTTACCCAGATGTTGTTGATGTCCACAATGGTTGCGACCTGCTGACTTGCATTCAGCAACTGGCCGACATTCACAGTTCTTCTGCCCATAATTCCGTCATGTGGAGCGGTAATGACGGTGTAAGACAGGTTAAGCTTTGCCATCGCCAACGCATTGGCCGACCTCTTGATCTCAGCATCATTAAGCCCTAACTTGGATTGCACTTCCCGGACGGAAAGCTCGCTGGTCGTCCTTGAATTGATGACAGACTGGTATTGCGCGATCTGGGCTTCCAGTTGAGCCTTCTGCGCTTCATAATCCGTTTTTATCTGTTCGAACTGCTGCCTGGTCACGGCTTCATCATTCAATAGATTCTGGTATCTCTTAAAATTCTGTTCCGTATTCCATAAACGGGCTCTTACAGCTTCGATGTTGGCCTTAGCAGCTTCTACATTCGCACCAACAGTATACACATTATTGGCAGCCGTTTTCACTGAGGAGGAAGTTGCATTTTTGGATGCTTGTGCTGACATATAGGCGGCTTCTGCTTGTCCGAGCTGGGTCCGAATCTCCCTGTCATCCAAGATCAATAAGGTGTCGCCTTTCTTTACATATTGGTGTTCAGTGAAACGTATCTCTTTGATATACGCAGACACCCTGGTATTGATAGGGTTGATGTAGGATTCGATCTGGGCTGCGTTCGTGAATTTATCGTTTCCTACATTGAAATATGATCTAATAACAAAATAAAGACCTCCCAGGACCAGTACGAGTACCAAAAGGTTAATGATCTTCATACTGTTTCTTTTCTTCTTTTTCTTAGATTCAGGTGACTGGTGCAATCTCTGTGTATTGTGTTCTCCGCTCTTATGATCTTCAGGCTTGTGATTCGCTGTATCTTGTGACATTTTATTTCTTTTTTTTGTTGGATTATTTTAAGCTTCCGCTTTCCCTTAGCAATTTGTAGTAGGCATAGACAATATTGATCTCTGAGTTGGCGAACTGAAGTTCTGCATCCAGTTTGGCATTACTCGCATCGATCAGGTCAAGTAATATAGCCAGCTGATTGTTATACTTGCTGTTCATGATCCTGTAATTTTCATTCGCTAATCTCATATTGGTCTCAAGCGCAATATTCTGTGTGACTGACTCATTATACTTAATATAAGCGGCATTGATCGCAACATCGATGGCCTTCTCGGTTTCATTGACCTGAGCAAGAGCCTTATCTTTTTCAAGCCTTACCTGTTTCAATTTTTTTGGTGTCTTGTATAAAGCATCGATGTTAAAATTCAGTGACAATCCACTGCTCCAGCCATTGGAGTACATATCCATAGCCGGTATGACGGTAGTGATGGGTCTGGCAAGTTTGTTGCCTGCAAAAGCCGACAGCGTTGGAAGCATTTCTGCTTTGGTGATCTTTTCGGTAAGATTATAAACATCTACCGCTTTTTGGGTGATTAGCAGGGAAGGATTAAGTTTTCCATAGTCTTTGTAGTCGCTGATGGATAGTGCTTTTGGGGTATTTTCAAGAAGCGTATCGTCCGGCAAGATCTCGGTTGTCTCTGTCAGTCCCAAAGCTGTCGTCAATTGTTTGTTCAGGATTTGGCGGTTATTATTAACTACCTGCAGGGCCATATTCAGATTGGATAGCTGCAATTCGCCTCTGATGACATCGTTACGCGTTACCATGCCCTGACCATAGAATTTATTGATATTTTCCAGCCGTTGTTTGGCAAGCTTGATATTCTCCAGATATACAGAATGTTGGTTGGTCAGTTTGTAAAGATCAAGGTAATACCCCAGCGTTAAAAGCTTGATGTTTTGTTCATTGGACTCATAATTCAATTGTGCCAATTTTGCGTGGAGTGACTGAACCTTGATATTGTTCCGTACGGCACCGCCTTTCCAGATAAGTTCACTGGCGTCCAGGGAAAAAGTATTACCGAAATGAGGCATTTCAACATTTGTAAAGTTTGAAAAATCCTTATCCATTATAAATGCATTGCCAATATAATATCCCTGGAGGCCTGTGCTGGCATTGGGAAGCCGCGCATCTTTTGCAATTTCTATCCCTTGTCTTGCAATAGCGATGTCTACCTTTGATACTGCCAGATTAGGATGATTTTGTCTGACAAGCTCAAACAGTTCCGGAACAGATATTTTTCTTGCTGTTATTTGCTGCGCGTTAATATCAATATCAGATACGATTCCTACAGCTAAAGTCATTACTAATGTTTTTATATTCATCTCATTATTAATTCGTATTCATACGGTTTAAATTCAAACTATTTTGATGTACTTATAAATTTAAATATATTATTTATCAAGATTTCTACTTATTTGTTATATGATTATTCGCTGATAGTGTGTAGTATTATCTGAAGTTTGATCGTCGTATTTTCGATCTCCTGTATTAGGTCAGCAGTTAGTAAAGGTGCGTAGACCTCTTCCAATAGGGGAATTAACCTTTTCTGGTAATGTTCACCTTCCTCCGTCAATGAGATCAGCTTATTCCGCCTGTCCTGCGGGTCGGGATTCCGTTGCACAAGTTCGCGGGCATTCATATTATCGATCAGAGAGGTGATACTGGCTTTATTCCGGTTGGTTTTATCCACAATTTCCTGCTGGTTGACGTTGTCTTTGTCCCAAAGAATATATAAAACTTCCAGCATCTCGATGGTCAGGTCAAGATCATGATCTTTCATTTTCTTCATGAACTGGGTGCGTACCGCTTTCCTGATATCCCGCATGGTATCAATTAATCTTGAGATTTTGGCCAGATCCTTATGTTGACTAATTTTCATTTTGCAAAACTATAAAAAATAGTTTGAATTTAAACTATATGATTTTGTTAAAAAATAGGAGCCAATGCCGTGATTTGAAAGTTTGTATAGATTATGTCTGCCGAATCTGTTTGTAAGAAAGTTGCAATAGCATTGCAACCTTATGATCGACTTGAATAAAGAAAATATGCTTTACATGGTATGTTAATTAGGTTTTCTAACTCCAAAATGTTAGAATCCAAATAACCGATACTAATGCATTCATTTATTAGACATGTTTTTTCAATATCCTGTTAAGACTTCTCACGGTAACCCCAAGATAGGAGGCCATATCTTCTTTTGAAATAGAAATATCCTGTTTGGATTGCAGATTCAAAAGCTTAGTCAGGCTGTGTTCAATAGTGTAGACCTGCTGATATGAAGCTCTGGTTGACGTATCGATAATACGTTTGGCAAATACATCCAGCAACAGGTTGTTCAGTAGAAGGCTGTTTTTAATAAGCTGTGAAAAATAATCGGTACTGATGGCATAAGCCGTGACGTCTGTTAACGCTTCAATGCTGCATAAGCATGAGATCTGCCGGATAAGCTCGATCTCACCGATGATCTCACCATTACCTAAAAATTCGACGATATATTCCTTCTCGTTATGTTCTGTAAAAAAACATTTGGTGATGCCTTCTTTGATGACCATTACCTTCGTTGCATTTTCATTTTGAGAAAATAACTTCTGTCCTTTTGAGTATTGCTTTACGATAATATTTTCCTTCCGTTCCTGCTGTTCGTAAAGTTCCTGGACATAGGTCAAAAAAGATTGGTTGGTTCGTAACATATCGGTCGGGACAAATGTCCTTTTTTCAGGTTATTACTTTTCTGAATTTTGCTTTTTCAAAATACAAAAATAAAGAAATGAAAAACAAGATTAAAACGATCGCTTTCGATGCAGATGATACATTGTGGATCAATGAACCCTATTTTCAGGAAGCTGAAAGCCAATTCTGTATGTTATTGGAAGACTATCTTCCTCAGCATTCGGTGTCGCAGGAACTGTTTAAAATTGAAATGAAAAACCTGCACCTTTACGGCTATGGTGTGAAAGGATTTGTTCTGTGTATGATCGAGACTGCAAGCAGAATTTCCAACGCTACGATTCCGGTGAAATTGATCGATGAAATCGTCAATATAGGACATGAACTATTGCAGAAACCCATCGAATTACTATCCGGCGTGTCCGAAACTCTGGATAAGCTGAAAGGCAATTACAGATTGATCGTAGCTACTAAAGGTGATCTACTGGACCAGGAACGGAAACTGAACAACTCAGGACTGGAAGGTTATTTTCATCATATCGAAATCATGAGTGATAAAAAAATAAGCGATTACCAAAAGTTATTAAAACATCTCGACTGCAAACCAGAAAATTTCCTGATGCTGGGGAATTCCATTAAATCCGACATATTGCCTGTTCTGGAGCTGGGTGGCTACGCAGCTCATATTCCTTACCATGTCACCTGGACGCACGAGCAGCATGAACCTGTTTTGAAGCACGAAAATTTTATGGAGTTGAAAAGTATTGACGGTATTCTAAGTTACTTATAGAAAACGGGAATTGATGATACAAATTAAGAATACCCTGGCAAGTTTGGCTGATTTTCAGAAATCGTTTTCCTATTTTTGTTTAGTCAGCATACTTAGCTGAAATCTAGAGGAATACTTTACTTAACAAAAGAAGCAAAATTAAAGTCTATTAAAGCGATGAGCATAGAAACAGCAAAACAGCATTTAAGTAAGTGGAAGAAAGATAACGATATCATGATCCTTGATGTGTCAAGTGCAACCGTCGAGCTTGCTGCTAAGGCATTGGGAGTGACAGGCAGCGAAATTGCAAAATCGGTCAGCTTTTACGATAAAAGTGGCGGTGTTATCCTGATCGTTGCTTCCGGCACAGCCAGAATAGACGGCAGGAAGTTTAAAGATGAGTTTGGGCTAAAGGCAAAAATGCTTTCCTCCGAAGATGTAGAGCCATTGGTAGGGCATCCTGTCGGTGGCGTTTGTCCTTTTGGCGTAAAGCAGGGAGTCAAGATTTATCTGGACGATTCTCTCAAGCATTTTGAGTGGGTCTATCCTGCGTGCGGCAGTGGCAATTCTGCTATAAAACTTTCAATTGCAGAACTGGAACAGAGTTCGGAATACGTAAGATGGGTAAACGTTACCAAAGAATGATAAATTTAACTGGCCAAACCATTGGAAATGGAATATAGCATTGACTTATGGAAGCGGTCCGGCAGGATGGATTTTTTGTTTTTGTAAATTTGCATAACTACAGTAAAGCGATCTCATCATGGAAAATTTCTTCGAGAGTCCTTTCAAGGGAAAAATCATCAAGAATCATATTAAAAACCCGAATATCATCGCAGGTAAATATTCTTACTATTCGGGATACTACCACGGTCATTCCTTTGATGATTGTGCAAGATATCTGATGCCCGACCGGGACGATGTGGACAAGCTCATTATAGGCTCCTTTTGTTCGATAGGGAGCGGTGCCAGTTTTATCATGGCCGGAAACCAGGGACACCGGCACGATTGGATCTCAACCTTCCCGTTTTTCTATATGTCAGAAGAAGAAGATTTTAGAAATGCTGCTGACGGATTTCAAAGATCGGGAGATACCGTCATCGGCAATGATGTGTGGATCGGAGGTGAGGCCATGATCATGCCTGGTATAACGGTCGGAGATGGGGCCGTCATCGGCAGCAGGGCCTTAGTAACCAAAGATGTTGAAGCTTATGCGATCGTCGGTGGCAATCCCGCAAAACAGATCAAGAAAAGATTTTCCGGGGAACATATTGATAAGCTCCTGGAGATGCAATGGTGGCATTGGGATGAAGAGCTTCTGAAAAAAGCAATACCTTTGCTATGTGATAGCAATATCGACGGCCTGTATGATTTTTATAAAAAGTATTATAATGCCTGAGAGGTTTTTTAATACTTGGAAACAGATGTATTTTAATCAACTTTAATAAAGAATCTAACAATGACGGTACGAAAAATATTCTGGGAAGATCCCTATCAGACTGAGCTGACAACAAGTGTAGCCGGAATATCCGGTAATGTGGTAACATTAAAGGAGACCATCGCGTATGCATTTTCCGGTGGACAACAGTCAGACGACGGGACGATCAACGGCTTTAAAATCGTTAAGGCCCAAAAATCCGGCAAAGAAATCTTCTACACGATCGAGGAAGGGCATAATCTGAAACCTGGCGATATTGTAGAAGTAAAAATAGACTGGGACAAGCGTTATAAAATTATGAAGCTTCATTTTGCTGCGGAACTCGTTTTGGAACTTGTCAATCAGCACTTCGACAGCCCTCAGAAAATAGGCGCAAACATAACGTCAGAAAAATCGAGGATCGACTTTATATGGCCCAATAATATCTCCGGGATGTTTCCGGTATTGGAACAAAAATTAGAAGAGATCATTCTCGCAGATAAGGTCATCATAAGCGCGTTCAGTGACGAAGCGGAAGAAAGGCGATACTGGAAAATTGAAGGTTTTGGCCAGGTAGCCTGTGGTGGAACACATATCAAAAAGACCGGTGAGCTTGGTTCTTTAAAATTAAAGAGGAGCGGGCAGGGAAAGAATAAAGAACGAATCGAAATTTATCTGGCCTGAAAATTTGCATATAGTTCTAATTTTGTTTTAAACGGCAATAGATCAATGCTATTAAATAAAAATATAATCACGATCCAACACCCTGAATCCATCCATCATACAAATGGTATGATCGGTTCATGGACTGACTGGGAACTGACTGAAAAGGGAATCGTTCAGGCGGAAAACATCGCACGCAATATCAGGAAAGAATTTCAGGACATCAGGTTTGCAATATATTCATCACCTCTCAAAAGGACAAGACAAACTGCCGAAATTCTTGGGAAAGAGTTACGCAGCACTTCCAAGCTGACCGATGCGCTGAAAGAGAGAAGCCTCGGCAAGGCTATCGGAAGGTCTGTCCAATGGCTGAGAGAGAATATTGAGAACGAAGAAAAAACAATCTACGATAAATGCTTCAGCGATGCGGAATCCAGATTTGATGTTTGGAACAGACTATTACCTTTCTACAATGAGATCATGTCAAGTGACAATGAAAATATCATCATTGTTTCGCACGGCGATACCCTAAGCATCTTTAATGTGATGTGGTTAGGCTTAGATCCGGAAATGCTTAATGATATTGACCTATCCGGAGTGAGCGGAGGTGTTTCTTTCCTATACAGAAGATCATGTGGTAAGAAAATCATTAAAAGGTTGAGCGATACTTCATATAGGTTGCCTTTTTAGTCTTTTTCTTCGGATTTAAATTTTCTGCCGGTTTATTTCTGAAAGCTGAATGGATGTCGTTGGGATTCCATAGGGGATTAGCCTGTCTATAAGGTTTTCAAGGTGAGAACTGTCCCGTAAGATACATTCGGTAATTAGGCAATATTCGCCCGTAACTCTTTTGCAGTTCAGAACTTCCGGAAATTTCTCCAGATCTGCAGTAAATTTTCTGAAATCGTCATTTTTAAATTTCATACTGATCAGTACCTTCAGATCATAACCTAATTTCTGATAGTCTATCTCTACGCTGAACTGACGTATTATTCCATTATCAACCAAATTCATCACGCGCTCTTTTGTAGCAGATTGTGACAGTGAAATTAGTCTTCCTATCTCAGCATAGCTAAGTCTTGAATTCTGGCTTAAAATCTGAAGAATCTTCTGGTCAAAATCATCTAAAGTTATTTTCATTTTAAAATTAAATACTGACAATTAAATCAATCAAAATTACTAAATAATTCCATTAATTCCGTTTCATCACGTATATTTAAATATTGAAATTTGTGATGTAAATAAAAAATATGGTAAGAATTAAATTTTCGAACAATGGAAACACCCCATTTGAAAGACTTATCGGGCACAATACCGATTTTCTTAAAAAGTGGAATGATCTGGAGGAAACTTTATGGAAGAAAACGTTGCTGAACCCGGATCTGTTAGAGCAGGTTCGAAGAACAATGGCCTTTGGAAATGGTTGTGAATACTGCATGGTAAAAGGCGGAAAACCTGATTTTGACGAATCACAGATGAAGATCTCTACGGCGGCTTCTTTTGCAGAATTATTTTGCATAGACCACCGTTCTATCTCGGATGCACATTTTGAGATGCTCCGGGAATATTTTTCGGATAAAGAAATTTCGGAATTATGTGTTTTCATTACCTTTATAAATGCGTCACAAAAGCTGGGAAAAACAATGGACCTAACTGAGGACCTACAAGCAGAAGCAGTTGTAAAATTAAAAGATATAGAATAATGCAGATCATCGTTTTAAATAAAACCAGTCTCAAGGCAAATGTACAGGATCAGGTCTATGAGCTATTTAAACAACTGAGCCCTAACAAAAAACAGCTGAAACTGGATGAGATTTTAATGGAGGATAACCCAGTGACATTGCTCGGATGTTTCATGAGAAATAGAATCGTGGGAATTGCTTCCATGGCTATCTATAAGGTAATTTCGGGTAAGAAGGGCTGGATCGAAGATGTGATCGTGGATGAGAATTATCGTGGAATGGGAATCGGGATGAGGCTCATTGAAAAGCTACTGTCCATCTCCAGCGAGCAGCAGCTGAGTGAAGTATTGCTCTTTACCGAAGAGCACCGAACTTCGGCCATCAGCTTATATGAAAAGCTCGGTTTCACTAGAAAGGAAAGCAACATCTATGCACTAAAGAAAATATAGGAATTAAACGGTTGTGTTAATGAGAAAAGGATATATGGTATCAATCAGATTGTCTGCTATATTTGATAGTTGGGTTCTGCTTAACTGTTCTTAATTCCTGATTTGGCAAAGATTTCTATAGATTTACCTCAAAATCTGTCACGTTATTACCTTTGAAATTGTCTAACTCTAAAATCAAAAAATGGACGATTTAAATGTATTGAGCAAAAAACTGTTTCCATATGCTTACAACATTTTGGGAAATATTGACGATTGCCAAGACGTAATTCAGGACGTCCTGATAAAATTCAATGAAAAACAGGTCCGTTCAGTTTGTAATCCCAATGCGTATCTTATAAAAATGGTCATCAACCAGGCCATAAATCTTAAAAAGAAAAACAACAGAGAAAGGCAGCAAAAAATTGTGTTACCCGAACCAATCGTTACCAATCAGGGCGAAAGCACAATTGAGTTAGATGAAATACTCAACTATTCAATGTTCGTTCTACTCGATACTCTGAATGCCAAAGAAAGAGCCGTTTTTTTGCTCAGAGAAGCGTTTGATTACGGGCACGAAGAAATCGCTGAAATATTAGAGATTTCGGTGGAAAATTCACGACAGGTTCTCACAAGGGCCAAAAGGAAATTGAAATTACGCAAACCAGAAATCGCAATCTCGTCTGCAAAAGACCGAAAATATTTGGAAAAATATGTGTCCGCGATCCGTAAAGGCGATGTAAAAACCTTGGAACACATGCTATCTGATGAAGTGCAGGTTTTGGCAGATGCAGGAAATAAATTACAGGTCATAGCTGGACAGACCTCTGGAATTGACAACACCATTAAACTGATGACCTACGTCTATGAAAATCATCAAAAAGACCTTGAGATCAAAATCGAGGAAATCAATCATCAATCTGCATTACTGTTCTACAGAGGTACAACCTTGATAAACTGTCAGATATTTGAGCTAAATCCGGACGGAAAGATCACAAGTATCTTTTCTGTCGTTGATCCGGATAAATTGATGAAAATTTAAAATTTTTTCTACTTTCTGTCACGTTGCCTGATCTGAAATTGTCTTATAAAAACAATTAAATTTTATAGACAATGAAAGAATTTGTATTGATTTTCAGATTAAAAGGCATTTCCGATTTCAGACCAACACCTGAACAATTGCAGGAACGTATGAATTGGTTGGCAGGAATTGCTTCACAAAACAGATTGACGGACAAAGGCAACACGCTCTTGCCATTTGAAGGAAGTGCAAAAACCTTAAAGTCCAACAAGGAGGTAACTGACGGAGTTTACGCCGAGGACAAAGAATTTGTTAGCGGTTATGTTGTGATAAAAGCCGAAACTATTTATGAAGCGGTAGAGATCGCAAAAGCTAATCCTATTTTTGACCAGGTGGGCGGAAACATTGAAATAAGGGAAGTTTTGAAAAGAGATTAGCATCTAACAAAGCCCTGCAATAATTTCTATTGCAAGGCTTTGTTTTTCATGTATGGGTACAGAAAAGCTGAAGATAATGTCAACCAATAACAATCAAAAACGGTCATAAATACTCATGCTATGGAAGAGTAATTATATAGATCTCTACGGATGTGGCTAAGCATATGTCCAATCGAAATATCTCATATCCGATTTTGATAATCCGATGCTAATGGCTCAGTTTATATTTAGTCGTATTTATATCTTCAATTTATACCCATTTTGTAATGATCTGTTTGGAGAGTGATGGCGTAATAATATATAGGTCTAAAGAGAATGGTTTACCACATATCGCCCTCTGGCATTTCCTTCTAGTAGTGTGGTCAAAACATCAGACAGTTGCTCAATAGAGATCTCCTTTACTATATCTTTCAAATGTGTAGGCTTCCATTCCTTAGCCAGTAAATTCCATATTTCACTTTTAAATTCAACAGGCTGTTCAACAGAATCTATACCTAAAAGTTTTGCTCCCCTTAAAATGAAAGGAAAAATGCTTGTTGAAATTTCCGCAGAAGCCACATTGCCGCAAGTGGTTACAGCCCCATTGTATTTCAGCGATTTTATAATACCCGATAAGATGCTTCCGCCTACCGTGTCTATTCCTCCTGAAAAATCCGCCTTAGACATCGCCTTTTGATCGTAGGTCTCAACAAAATCTTTTCTTGAAATAATTGAACCGGCCCCTAATATCTGAGTGATAAAATGGTCTTCCTCTTTTCCTGATATCGCGACCACTTCATATCCCAATTTTGACATGATTGCAATAGAGATGCTTCCCACACCACCTGTGGCACCACTTACAACTATTTTCCCTTGTTCTTTTCCAATACCGGAATGTATGAGATTGTAAACAGACAGACCTGCTGTAAGTCCCGCAGTTCCAAGGCACATGGCCTCAAAAAGGGAAAGGTTTTCAGGCAGTTTGATTACCCAGTTGGCAGGTACGCTCACATATTCACCAAAGCCTCCCCAGGTATTCATGCCCAGATCATAACCCGTAACTATTACCTTGTCTCCTTCGGCAATGTTTTCAGAGGTTGAGGAAACAACCTGACCTGCTGCATCTATTCCCGGTATATGAGGAAACCGTCGTGTAACACCTTTATTTCCGGAAGCCGATAAAGCATCTTTATAGTTTACCGAAGAGTAGGCCACTTTTATCAAGACTTCATTCTTAGGGATTTCAGCCATAGAAATTTGTTCTACTTTAGTATTAAAAATACCATTGTCTTCTCTTACCATTAAGGCTTTAAACTGCCGTGTCATAATAATTATTTTTAGTAAATTTGAGAAATAAAAGCTTATTAAACAATAACTTACATTTTGTTTACATGCTGAAGTAAAGTGCAGTTTTGCTGACAATCAAACATATACAATAATATGCAGGAAGTAGAAAAAATTGAAACGGTGTGTCCATCAGATGTTTTCTTACAGGTAATAAAGGGTAAATGCAAAACCACCATCATCGTGCTTATCAAAAAAGGGCGTAATCGTTTTTCTGAGATGAATAAAACGTTGCCAACTATTAGTGAGCGGATGTTGGCAAAACAATTGGATGAACTGGAAAAGGATGGAATAATTACCCGAAAAGTATTTGCTGAAGTCCCTTTAAGAGTAGAATATTACTTGACAGAGTATGGAGAAAGTATATACCCTATAATCAATGATATGAGAAAATGGGGATATAGGCACCTTGAAATCCAGAAAATTTAGGCACCTATATACTTGGATGTACCGGATAATAAATTACAATATTATTTGTGTTTTGATCAAGTTTTTTTGTTTTACAGATCGTAAAATCGAAAGTATCAAGAACTGTACATCCAAGTATATAGGTGTCTGTCATTTTATTTACAACCACAATAATTCTATTCAATAAATTAGTAAATTTGAATATAAAATTGAATCAGAGACCTACATTTTAAAAGTGAGTAATGAAACCTGATTTCAGAAAATTTCGACAAATAAAGAGATCTAAAGAGCAGGTGGTTTTTCCCTCACTCTTTTTAATTTTTCTTTACGCTTCATTTTCTTCAAGAAAGCTATTATTCATTTATTAATTACAGTAAGAGATTCGTGGATTGGTACTATCTCTGCATTTGAATTGATATTTACCTTGCAGATATTTCGGAGTGGGATTATCTGTGACCTCAGGCGGAGCCATCGACTGTCCGTTATAGGAAGGCATGGTGACCTGTGCTGCGGAACCATTACCTAAGGCCACATTTTTGGCATTGCTGTTTCCATTGAAACTATAATCCATCATGGCATCCAAAAGACGGTAAACACCGTAATAGTCCAATGCATCGAAAGCTATTCGGGAACTTGGCATTGCGTGGTCTGTCACATAATTGTATCCATTTATAGTAGATGATCTAATGTAAATAAAATCTTTTTCAGCATTAGAAATATTGATATTTTTGAAGATATCGATTGCCATCCTGTGATCGTTTACATCATCCTCATCATAGACCTGGGTGATCATTTTGGTGTTGGAAGGAAAACTCTGCAATTGCTGTTGCGTAGTTAATGGACTGTTCCAGTTGAACGAATACCAGGGAGCCATGGTGAAAATAAAACGCCCGTTTTGTCCCCAGCCTTTCTCTTTAAATGCTTTATAGGATAGATCGATACTTGCCCCACCACCAAAGGAATGTCCCATAAAACCGACTTTCAGAGTGTCAATAATGTTGGGATAATCTGCAGCGGCCTTCGTGAAGCCTTCCCAAAGTGTCTGGTACCGGTGATCAACACTGATATCGATGGTGCGGTAAGGAACAAACACTGCCACATAACCTTTCTTTGCAATAAAGTTATACAGTTCTATATTGTATTCTTTGTCCTCACCCCCGAATGGATGCGAGAAGAATATAGTAGGCCTAGGAGAAGTTATCCCTTTAGGATAGAAAATTGAAACCTGTGTTCCTGTGTACTGTGGATTACTGAAGTCAATTTCTGCCACTTCATAGCTTCCGTCTGCACCATATCCCGACACAGGCTTTTGTATAGGTCCATCAAGGCTGGTGTCAAGTTTTGACTGGAGAGGAGCAGCAGCTTCGTCAGTATCGTTAGTGCCTTGAGAGCATGCAGAAGTGGTAATAACTATAATGATCAGCCATAGGTTTAATAGTGTTTTCATTTTCTTTTGTTTTTAATATTTTGCACCATCTCATCTTTGATTTCCTCATATTTTTTGTATTGTCCTGGATCCAGAATTTGGCTCAGAGCATTGGATTTTTCTTTCTGTAAAGCTTTTAGTTTTTTGAATTTAGAGAGTTTACCCTCATTACTTTGTAAGATCGGGTCATTCTTTAGGGCATACTGAAGATTAATATCAGAGACCTGCTCAACTTGTTTGGCATTTAAAGCTAATTTACTTGTCATCCACTCCGTCATCATCTTAGCACGCTGTTCGGGAGTACTGTCCTGTAACTTTTTTGTCTGTGCTGTCACATTTGCAAATGTCATACATAGAAATGCTATAACAAAAAGTACACATTGTTTTTTTTGTTTTAAAATCATCTTGGAAAATTTTAATTTTTAATGAAACAAATGTAGCAAGAACGATTATTTCCTTTAAGATAAAAAAGGATGAACCTGCTAAATTCCAGGGTGAAATTCTTTACTGGTCCAGCCACTTTCTAAAATGCATCGCCTTTGCTTTACTGACAAGGATCTGTTCCTGAGGTAATGGATGTATTTTGACAAGTAACCTCCCATTGAAAAAATATTCCACGGCTTCTACAGCGTTCTTATTGATGATGAATTGGCGATTAGCCCTGAAAAAGACGCTAGGATCCAATTCCTGTTCAAGTTGTTCCAGTGTGAATTCCACTATATATTGTCTGCCGTCGGTCATATGTGCGTATACAATTTCGTTTGCGGTATGGAACCAATTGATTTTAGCCGCTTCCACAGGGATAAGCCTGCCGCAGTAATGGATCAGAAAGGATTTTTTAAATTGTTTTGTAGTATTCTGGAGTTCCTGCAACAGAGATTCTGATTTGCTCTGTTCAATTTTGATATCAGCTGCAATAAGGGTATTGTATTTAAGTAAAGTCCGCTGTATTTCTTCCGTGTCAAAAGGTTTTAACACATAATCAATGCCATTGTTACGGAAAGCCTCGATAGCATAATCATTATATGCAGTAACAAAAATAACGGGTTTTGTTATATTTACCTGCCTGAAGATTTCAAACGATAACCCGTCAGAAAGCCTGATGTCTGAAAATATCAGGTCATGATCTTTATCATTTAAGGCAAACCAATCCACTGCCTGTGTTATACTTTGTAAAGTTTTCACAATTTGGATTTCCGGATTGATTTCTTTCAGGATATATTCGAGATTTCTTGCGGTGGCGGCTTCATCTTCGATAATTACAATGTCTAATTTTTTTTTCATAGCAATGGAAGCTTTACGATGAAATATTTCGTCGTTTGATTGATCTCTATCTCATGATGGGTTTGCAATTTGTATCTTTCATTCAGGTTGATAAGACCAAGTCCGGTGCCTTCTGCCTCACCGACAGCTGGCTGTAGATTATTTTTGATAATGAGCCAGCCGTTTTCTTCAAAAATTTCTACGGTTAAAGGATAGGAAAGTGTAGCTCTGTTATGCTTTACTGCATTTTCTACCAAAGGTTGCAGTGATAAATGAAGGATTTGCTTGTTTAAAAAATCTTCGCTGAAGTTGATTTGGATCTGAAAGGCATCTTCCAGCCGCATTTTTACCAACTGGATATAGGATTTCAGGTGCTCAAGCTCTTTCTCAAGAGTTACGAGATTGTTACCTGAATGGACCAGTGTATATCTGAAGATTTTGGAAAGATGGAGGATATAGTTTTGAGCCAGATTCGGATTCTCCCTCACTATAGCAGAAAGGCTGCTTAGGGTATTGAATAGGAAATGAGGGTTAAGCTGTTTCTGAAGCAATTGCAGTTGTGTCCTAAGGTAAGCGGAATTGAGCTGTTCGTTGATAAGGTCCTTATTTCTGCTTTCACGCATCAGAAGAATAAGGCGGATAACGACAGCGATCATGATACTGCTGAGAAAAAACCGGGCAAAATATCCTCTGATCCTACCTCCCGGAAGTTGGGGAGTTCCAAAAAACAAAGAATGGATCATGCTTCCAAGTATGAGAGTTGCCAGAACCGCCAAGACATTGAATGTATAGAGTTTCCAATATTGTTTGTTTTCTCTAAATACACTAAAAAATTTACCTTCAGAAAGATTAAGATAAAACAAGACGAGACAGAATATAAAATTGTAGATAAACTGAAAACCATACTCCCAAATATTGAACTGCCAGTAACGGGCAATAATCCCGTCACTGTTAAGGGCCATCAGTTTTGCAGAATTGACCATTAGTGTGATCAAAAAGGCACTGTAAAGATGTATTTTTCTCTCATTCTTAATCATTGATACAAAGAAAGTAAAATATTGAAACTAACAATACAATAAACCGGTGAAACTGTAAAATTGGGTGGCGAAAGAATAGATTCTGAAGACCATATCGTAAAAACTAGTGGATAGAAATAGACTTAGAGTATTCCATATATTTGGGAATTGTTAACGTTGTTCAAATGCAAGTCCTCATTCTGTTGTATTTACCATTAAATCCAACTTTAGATTTCATCATAATGCAAAATTATCTTCCGCAGATAAATCAGAGATAGAAAAGTGGGTAGCTGAAATTAAAGAACAGATTGAATAACAGCAAATAAAATCATGAATATTGTTCTATTATGACAAAAACATTCAGTAATTTTAATACTACATCCATTCATATGAATTATAATATCCCTGAAAATCTCAAAGGTCTTACAGAAGCGGAAGTTGAAGCTTCCCGAAAAAAATACGGATATAACCGGCTGGAAGCTGTTAAAAAGAAAACATGGACAGATATGCTTATTGATATTCTGAAAGAACCGATGCTTATCTTACTGATATGTGTTTCTCTTATCTATGTAGTTATAGGCGACTACGGAGAAGCATTATTCATGTTGGTGGCGATAATAGGAGTTACCGCAATTTCTTTCTACCAGGATAACCGAAGTAAAAAAGCTTTGGAAGAGCTTGAAAAACTGAACGAGCCTTTAAGTACGGTAATAAGAAATTCAAAGGTCATTAAAATACCCACTTTTGAAATTGTTGTCGGTGATCTTTGTATTACTGAGGAAGGAAGTTTAATTAATGCAGATGGGAAGATTGTTCACAGTAATGATTTTTCCGTTAATCAGTCTTCGCTTACAGGGGAAAGCTTTTCTGTTTTCAAAGACAATAAATCGGAAGATAATAAAGTTTCTAGCGGAACAATTACTGTTTCCGGATTGGCTGTTTTTGAAGTAGAACAAATAGGAAAAGAAACTAAGGTAGGAAAAATAGGACAGTCTATACTTGGAATAAAAGAAGAAATATCTCCTTTACAGCTTCAGATCCGGAGTTTTGTAAAAGGAATGGCGATTATCGGGCTGGTTGTATTTTTGGCAATATGCATTTTCAGCTATATCAAAACGCAGGATTTTGTTACCAGTTTATTAAGCGGTCTTACATTGGCAATGTCTGTACTTCCTGAGGAAATTCCTGTCGCTTTTACAACCTTTATGGCTTTGGGAGCATGGAAACTGATGCGTGAAGGAATTATTATCAAACGGAGCAGTATTGTGGAGACTTTGGGAAGTGTTACAGTAATATGCACAGATAAGACAGGAACAATTACCGAAAATTCTATGCAGTTAAAGCATTTGTATGATTATAGGTCCGATGCTATTTATGAACAGGAGGATTTTATGACAAAAGAGCTGGATGAACTCATTGATTATGCGATGTGGAGCAGTGAGCCTGTTCCGTTTGATCCGATGGAGATCACTTTGCATAAGATTTATGAGCAGACTAAGGATTCGGATAAAAGGAAAGATTACCAGCTATTTCACGAATATCCTTTGGAAGGAAGACCTCCGATGATGACGCACCTTTTCGAAAATGAACAAAAAGACAGGATTATTGCGGCAAAAGGTGCTCCTGAAGCAATCCTTAATGTTTCTGAGCTTTCAGAAGTAGAAAAGAATAAAATCAGAAAGATTGTAAAAGAATTAGGAGAGCAGGGATATCGGGTACTTGGGGTTGCCAAATCTCATTTTGAAGGAAATGATTTCCCTGAAAAGCAGCAGGATTTTACATTTGAATTTTTAGGATTGACTGTATTTTATGATCCTCCTAAAAAAGGAATAAAAGAGGTGTTTCAGCATATTTATGATGCAGGGATTAAGGTAAAAGTAATTACAGGGGACAATGCGGATACGACAAAAGCTATTGCATTACAGGCCGGGATCATTAATAATGCTCCGGCCGTTAATGGGAGTGAAGTGACCGCAAGTTCAGAAGATGATTTAATAAAGCTTTCTGGAAAAACAACTCTTTTTACAAGAATGTTTCCTGAAGCAAAGCTTGAAGTGGTGAATGCCCTGAAAGCGCAAGGTAACGTGGTCGCTATGTTGGGAGACGGTGTGAATGACGGTCCAGCATTGAAAGCGGCTCACATAGGAGTGGCAATGGGAAATAAAGGAACTGAAATTGCCAAATCGGCAGCAGCTTTGGTTATTACGAATGATGATCTGGAAAAACTGGTAGTAGGAATTGCTGCGGGGCGGAGAATTTATGCCAATATCAAAAAGGCCGTTCAGTATATCATTTCCATTCACATTCCCATCATACTTACTGTTTCCTTACCTTTATTCCTGGGATGGGTATTTCCTCACATATTTACCCCGGTTCATGTTATTTTTCTTGAACTGGTAATGGGGCCTACCTGTTCCATTGTGTATGAAAACGAGCCTATTGAAAAAAATGCCATGAAGAAACCACCGAGAGCACTTACAGATACTTTCTTAAACTGGAAAGAGCTTATGGTAAGTATTGTTCAGGGATTGATTATAACCGCAGGAATACTATGGATGTACCAATATTCTGTTGGGTTGGGGAATGATGAGCCCAAAACAAGATCTTTGGTATTCAGTACTTTGATATTTGCCAATATATTATTGAGCCTGGTGAACCGGTCTTTCTATTACAGTATTTTTGAAAGTTTTAAAAATCGTAATTTTTTATTGGCAGGAATTTCGGCACTGGTTCTTGTATTATTGTTTATCATTCTGTATATAAAGCCGGTATCAGGATTCTTTAGTGTAATCTTCCTTACCATACAGGAATTGGGGCTGACATTGCTAACTGCTGCTATTTCTGTATTATGGTTTGAGGTTTATAAGCTTATAAAAAGACGTTTAGGAAGAAAATAAATAATCATTCTTAACCTAAGGAAACGGAATAATTGGAGGTAATTTTAGAGAGAAAACCGTTTATGCTATAGTTTTTTTACCCGTTCACTATTGAAAAGTTCATTATAGTACTGAATATTGTTTATAAATTTGGACAGGATAAAGCTTTATAATTTTTTGAACCTTTGATCCTTATATTAATGAGATAATGGCTAAAAGAAACAGAGTATTTATTTAAATTATTTTTATATTTGAAAATGAATATTCAAAAAATATCTGACCCCGACTTTCGAAAAGAAATCGAAGCCAGCCAAGGCCTAAAAATGTTTCCGGCAGGTAGCGTAATTCTGGATATTAATTCATATATCAATTATATTCCTTTGGTGATTTCGGGGAGCATCAAAGTAATCCGCACGGAAGAAGATGGGCGGGAAATTTTGTTATATTACCTTACTCCGGGCGAAAGCTGTATTTCATCGATACTTTCCGGGCTTACACAGGACACCTCAAAAGTGAAAGTTGTAGTAGAAGAGGATGCTGAGATTCTGATGATTTCGCTTCAACAGGCAAAAGATTGGCTGAAAAAATATCCCGAGTGGACAGATTTTATCTTTGGACTTTACCAACGAAGATTTGAAGACCTGCTTTCTGTGGTAAATGCTGTCGCTTTTCAGAAAGTTGATACCAGAATATTACATCTCTTGAACCAAAAATCACAGCTTTACAAATCCAAAGAACTTAATGTAACCCATCAGCAACTGGCTGACGAACTCGGAATTACAAGAGAAGCCGTTAGCCGTGTTCTCAAACAGATTGAAACGGACGGTAAAATAAAACTTTCCCGAAATAAAATTACCCTATTGTAACCTTCATCACTGACAGGCTTTTATCCGCACCTTACATTTGCATCATCAATTTAAAAATCAATAAAATGTTAGATGCAATAAAAAACCTTTTCGGAATGGAGAAAACCGACTATGCGGCGCTTTTAAAAGAAGGTGCTGTAATCCTTGATGTAAGAAGCAAAAGCGAATATGACGGAGGACATATCAAAAATTCTATCAATATTCCTGTTGACCAGCTTCAGAAGAATCTTTCGAAACTGAAGGATAAAAACAAACCTGTTATTACCTGTTGTGCATCGGGAATGAGAAGCGCCTCTGCCAAAAGCATTCTTCAGAACAATGGGTACAACAATGTCCATAATGGTGGTGGATGGATGAGTCTTAACAATAAAATCTAATACTGATGGATGCTCATTTTTATAACGTAAACATCTCCTGGAAACAGGACAGAAAAGGAGAAATATCTTCACCGGAGCTTTCTCAATCTGTAGAAATCGCAACACCTCCGCAGTTTCCGAAAGGAGTAGAAAATATCTGGTCGCCCGAACATCTTTTCACCGCAGCAGTAAGCAGTTGTCTGATGACGACTTTTCTGGCAATTGCAGAAAATTCTAAATTGGAGTTTGTAAATTTTGAATGCAGTTCTAAGGGAAAATTAGAACAGGTTGAAGGAAAATTCCTGATGACAGAAGTTATTCTGGAACCTGTCGTTACTATAAAAAATGAATCAGACAGAGAAAAGGCAGTGCGTGTTCTCCAGAAATCTGAAGCCAACTGTTTGATATCCAATTCGGTGAAGTCTAAAATCACAGTGATTCCGCAGATAAGTTTGATGTAGTGTTTATTTCCATAGTTTATAATGTGACCGCCCTTGCAGGCGGTTTTTTTATAAATGCTTCAAAAAAAATCCCTTATGTAACTTTCATCACTGTACAGTAGATTCCGCCAATCTAATTTTGTCTTAAAATTAGAAAGAATGAAAAAAGTGTTCACCTTCATCATTTCAACAAGCTTTTTTACTTCGGTATTTTCACAGCAAACCGTAATGATTTCCAGAACCGAAATTGAAGCCAAATCGCTCAACGAAAACCTTCAGGTCAAAATGGCAAAAAGCGAAGCCAGCCTTGCTCAAACCGAACTTCTCGGAACACGTGCAATGTATCTTCCGAATGTGACCGCATCTTACACCTTTACCAATACCAATAATCCTTTAATGGCGTTTGGCTCGAAGCTGAATCAGGAACGTATTACAATGATGGATTTCAATCCGGATAATCTGAACAGTCCAAAAAGCATCTCCAATTTTGGGACAAAAGTTGAAGTTCAGCAGCCGATTATCAATATGGATGCAGTGTATCAGAAGAAAGCAGGACAAATAAAAGCCGATGTTCTGAACATAAAAACCGAACGCACCAAAGAATATGTGCAGTTTGAGTTGAAGAAAGCCTATATGATGCTTCAGTTGGCGTATAAAATGAAAGAAACGCTGGAAAATGCAAAGGAAACGACACTTGCCAACAAAAAGGTCATCGATAATTATTTCAAAAACGGAATGATTCAGAAATCGGAAGTTTTGTATATGGATGTTCGTATTAGTGAAATCGACAGCCAGATTCAGTTGGCAGATTCCAATATCAAAAATGCTTCGGATTATCTCTATTTTCTGTTGAATGAAGATTCAAAAGACAAAATTTTAAAACCGACCGAACCTTTGGAATATAATGGAAATTTGATTGAAAACGACTTTTCATTAAATACTTCCCGAAAGGATTTGAAAGCGTACAATAAATCGTTGGAAGCTTATGATTTAATGATTAAATCTTCCAAAGCAAAGTTTCTTCCGAGACTGAACGCTTTTGGAAGCTGGGAAATGTACGACAACAAAATTGCGCAATTTGATGCCAATGGATATATGGTTGGACTTCAGTTATCGTGGAATGTTTTCGATGGTCTGAAGTCAAAATCCGAACGGGAAAAATACAAATCCGAACTCCATAAAGCCCAAACCGAAATCGAGCAATACACCAAGCAAAGTCAGTTAGAACTCAACAAAGCAGTGAGGTCGGTTCAGGATGCAGATTCCAAAGTTACGTTCACGAAACAAGCTTGGGAACAGAGCCGGGAAGCCTATAGAATCAGGAAAAACAGGTATGACCAAGGCTTGGAGAAATCAGCGGATTTGCTTTCTGCCGAAACGTTGATGTCCCAAAAAGAACTGGAATATCAGCAAGCTATTTTCGAGCATAACACGGCAATTGCTTATCTGCAATTTTTGAAGAAATAATCAACTGTAAACAAACCTCATAGGTTTTTAAAACCTATGAGGTTTCAAAAAAAAGAAAACAATTACAATGAAAAGATACATTTATTCAACATTAATTCTAGCAGCGATTACTTTACAAAGCTGTTCCTCGAACCAGGAAAAATCTGCGGTTAATACCGATGCTCCTATTTCTGTAACCGTTCATAAGTTGGCAACAGGAGCGAACGGTACTTTTATCACAGCCAGCGGAAAACTGGTTGCAAAAAATTCCGTCAATATTTCCACAAGAATGATGGGCTATATCACTGCAATGAAAGCAGAAGTTGGACAAAACGTAAGAGCAGGGCAGCTTCTGGTAAGCATCAATGCCACTGATATTCAGGCAAAAGGCGGACAAGCCAATGCACAGATTTCCCAGGCTCAGGCCAATTATAATATTGCCAAAAAAGATTACGAGAGATTCCAGAATTTGTATAAATCCCAAAGTGCCTCCCAAAAAGAATTGGACGATATGAGAGCCCGTTACGAAATGGCACAGGCAGGGTTGCAGGCTGCACAACAGATGAAAAACGAAGTCAATGCACAATATCGTTATACCAACGTTACAGCTCCCATTTCCGGGACTATTACGGCAAAATTTGCAGAGCAGGGTGATATGGCAAGTCCGGGAATGCCTTTGCTTACGATAGAATCACCGTCATCTTTGCAGGCGCAGGTTCTGGTTTCCGAGCAAAATATCACACAAATCAATAACGGAATGTCCGTTCAGGTCACTCTGAAATCCTTGAATAAAACAGTTTCCGGAACGGTTTCCGAAATCAGCAAATCGGCAGCCAATACTGGTGGACAATATATGGTGAAAATCAATATTCACAATGCTGCAGATCTGCTTCCGGGCATGTTTGTGAATGTACAGTTTCCTATCAAATCTTCAGAGAAAATCAATCAGAGTTTTCAGGAAAGTGTGATGGTTCCAAAATCTGTTTTGGTAGAAAATGGTCAGCTCACAGGCGTTTATGTGGTCAGTTCACAAAATACGGCAGTATTGAGATGGCTGAAGACAGGAAAAACAATCGGAGATCAGATTGAAATCCTTTCAGGTTTAAATCCTGAAGAATCGTACATCATTTCTTCAACAGGGAAATTGTATAACGGGGCAAAAGTGCAAGTAAAATAGTGTAACAATATATCAATGTATCAATTTACCAATGAAAATCATTGTTACACTGTTAGATTGATTCATTGTTACATAAAAAAAATATTTTTTATGGAAAAAGGATTCGCAGGACGTATCGCCGAGTTTTTCATCAATTCAAAGTTAACAATTCTATTGATGATTGCTTTGATGATTATCGGGGTATACAGTTCTACATTAATACCAAGAGAAGAAGAACCTCAGATTATTATTCCGATGGCGGATGTAATGGTCGGTTACCCAGGCGCCAGTCCGAAAGAGGTGGAAAGCCGCATCGTAAAACCTCTGGAAAAGATTATTTCCAACATCAAGGGAGTAGAGCATATTCATTCGATGGCAATGAACGGACAGGCCATGATTATCGTTCAGTTTTATGTAGGGGAAGATACGGAACGTTCATATGTGAAGCTTTACGATGAGCTGATGAAGAATAAAAATATTTTTCCAAAAAATGTAATGGAACCGGTGGTGAAGACACGTTCCATTGATGATGTTCCGATGCTCGGACTGACTTTGTGGAGTGATAATCCTCATTATAATGATTTTCAGCTTCGCCAGATAGGAGAGGAATTATCTTCTGAAATCAAAAAAATAAAAGATGTGTCTCTTACCAAAACGATTGGTGGAAGAAACCGCCAGCTGCAGGTGATTCTAGATAAAGATAAAATGGCTGAACTGAGTGTAGACGCCCTTTCCGTAATGCAGATGATTCAGGCGAATAACGGAAGCTCCCAATCGGGGAGGTTTGATTCAGGCGATTCGGAATATCTTTTAACGACAGGTCAGTTTCTCAACTCAGCTGAAGATGTGGAAAATCTGGTTGTCGGAACATCGCAGAATATGCCGGTGTATCTGAAGCAGGTGGCAACCATAAAAGACGGAGCGTCCGATCCTGCGAATTATGTAAGCTTCGGATATGGAAATGCTGTAGAAAACGGTAAAAAGTTTAAATCGGAATATCCGGCGGTTACCGTTTCAGTTTCGAAAGTAAAAGGCGCTGATGCAATGAAAATTTCTGAACAGATTCTAAACAAAGTAGAAGGATTAAAGAAAAATCTCATTCCGAATGATGTGCATGTAGAAGTCACCAGAAATTATGGAGAAACCGCCTCACACAAAGTTTCTGAGTTGTTGATGCACCTTGGTGTCGCGATTTTGGCAGTAACTGTTCTGGTAATGCTGGCAATGGGTTGGCGAGGAGGTTTGGTAGTATTCTTTTCGGTTCCGTTGACGTTTGCTTTAACTTTATTCAGCTATTATATTTTAGGATATACCCTGAACAGGATTACATTATTTGCATTAGTTTTTGTGGTCGGAATTGTAGTAGATGACAGCATCATCATTGCTGAAAACATGCACAGGCATTTTCATATGAAAAAACTGCCGTTTAAACAGGCTGCAATTTATGCCATTAATGAAGTAGGAAATCCTACCATTTTAGCAACGTTTACGGTTATTGCTGCGATTTTACCAATGGCTTTCGTATCAGGAATGATGGGGCCTTACATGTCGCCGATGCCAATTGGAGCTTCTATCGCAATGATGCTTTCTCTTTTTGTGGCATTAACGGTTACACCATATCTCGGCTATCATTTGCTGAAAGTAAAAGACAAACAGGAATACACAGAAGAGCAAGGTCTGGAAACCGGCAGGATTTATAGAATTTATAAAAAGATAGAGCAGCCACTCCTAAATTCAAAATCAAAAAGATGGATGATGATGGGGATTACAGTTGTTTTGCTGCTGATTTCCGTAGCTGCATTTTTTACCAAATGGGTGGCTGTAAAAATGCTTCCCTTTGATAACAAAAATGAAATTCAGGTGGTGATTGACATGCCGGAAGGAACAACACTGGAAAGAACATCCGCGGTAACACAGGATATTGCGCAATACCTGAAGACTGTTCCGGAAGTGTTGAATTATCAGAATTATGTCGGGTCTTCTGCTCCGATTACATTCAACGGATTGGTTCGTCATTATGATATGCGTGGAAGCAGTAATACGGCGGATATTCAGGTGAACCTTCTGCATAAGGAAGACAGAGATGCACAGAGCCACGATGTTGCTAAAAACATCCGTCCTGAAATTCAGAAAATAGCTGCCAAATACGGAGCTAATGTAAAAGTGGTGGAAGTTCCACCGGGGCCACCGGTTCTTTCAACAATTGTAGCAGAAATCTACGGACCTGACTACGAAGGCCAGATAAAAGTGGCAAAACAAGTAGAAGATATTCTGAAGAAAACCGATGATGTCGTAGATGTTGACTGGATGGTAGAAGCGCCTCAAAAAGAATTCAAGCTTGTCCCTGATAAAGAAAAAGCAATGCTTAACGGTATTGTTCCTCAGCAAATCGTTGGAAATATGACTTACCTGATAGGTGAATATCCTATTGGAAATCTTTATGATGAAAAATCCAACGACCCTGTAGATATTGTAATGAAGCTAAAAAATGCAGATAAAACCAGTATCCAGGGTATTACAGGATTAAAAATCAAAGGACAGACGGGCTTGGTTCCGGTGAGTGACCTTGTGAAAGCAGAAAAAAAGGAGCTGGACAAAACCATTTATAGAAAAGACCAGAAGCGTGTGGTATATGTTCTTGCCGATATGGCAGGAAAACTGGAAAGCCCGGCCTATGCGATTCTCGGAATGGAAGAAAAACTAAAAAAAATCCAGCTTCCGAATGGATATTCAATGAATGAATTGTATATGAACCAACCTGAAGACGAGGGCAATTATACGGTGAAATGGGACGGAGAATGGCAAATTACATTGGAAGTTTTCCGTGATTTGGGAACTGCTTTTGCGGTCGTGATCATTATTATTTATATGCTGATTGTCGGCTGGTTCCAGAATTTCAAAACACCTATTGTAATGATGGTTGCGATTCCGCTTTCCCTTATAGGAATTGTACTGGGACACTGGATTCTAGGGGCATTCTTCACGGCTACATCTTTTATCGGAATGATTGCCCTAGCGGGTGTAATGGTAAGAAATTCCGTTCTTTTAATCGACTTTATAGAAATTCGTCTGAAAGAGGGAATTCCCATGAAGCAGGCCATTATTGAAGCCGGAGCTGTGAGAACAACCCCGATTTTATTAACAACAGGTGCGGTAGTAATTGGAGCCGTAATCATTCTTTTTGACCCGATTTTCCAGGGATTGGCAATATCACTCGTTTTCGGAGCCATTGTTTCCACGCTTTTGACTTTGATTGTCGTTCCGTTGGTTTACTATGCTACCGAAAAGAAAAAATGGGAGAAAAAGTCAGAATCTGACGACAAGTTTTTTGAAGCATAAAACCAATTAAACATTCATCTTATGAAACTATTATTAATCACCACAATAGAGGAATTAGAAGCAGATGTCATTGATATCCTGAAGCATTCGGGAGTGAAATCTTTTTCCTATCAATCCGTAAAAGGTTTTAAAAACAATAAAAACGAAATGAGCAATTGGTTCGGAAAAGATGATATTGCAGTAAATTCCCTGCTTTTCACGGTTTTTTCCGATTGCAATTGCATTGACGATATTTATAAAAGCGTCAACGAATTTAATCAAAAGCAGAAAACCGTTTCCCAGATTCATATGGCAACGATAAATTTAGAAAATGAAAATTTTAAGTAAAAAGAGATTCGTATCGCTTATCGGAGCTTTTACAGGAGGGGTTGCAGGGTATCTGTATTATTACTTCATCTGCAGTACAGGAAACTGTGCAATCACTTCCCGTCCTTTCAGCAGTATCCTTTATGGAGCAATAATGGGTTGTCTGCTTGTATAGGCTTTCGGAAAAAAAAAAAGTATTAATTGATTAATTAAAAACAACAGAATATTATGCAAACAAGAATAGTACACGCAGTAGCAGGAACCCTCATTTTAGTGAGTTTATTATTAGGAATTTATGTCGATCAGAATTGGTTTTGGCTTACAGGATTTGTGGGAGTCAATATGTGGATTCATGCCTTGACTGATTGGTGTTTAATGTATATGATTCTCAATAAGCTCGGCGTTAAAAAAGACGGCGGAAATTGTTCTGTGTGAATTTTTTTTAAATTGTAACCCTTTCATTATCTTAATGGAAGGGTTTTTATTTTATTGTTTCAACTTCTATGAATATACCATTAATTAAGTCCTGTGATATCCGAAAAAAGGTTAATCAGAAGAATAATTTTGCGGTACACAATCTCAGTGAGCTTGTGAAAGAAGATTTGTATATTCTAAAAACACCTCACAAACATTTTTTTTTAGATTCTTTATGTAAGCAAAGGTACAGGAATTCATTATGTGGATTTCCAGGAATGGGAAATAGAGGATGGGACAATTTTTTTCTTAGCCCTGGTCAGGTGCATGTCCTTAGATTACTTCCGAAAATACGGAACGGATTATGATTAATTTCAATTAAGATTTTTTTAACGATTTTTTGTCTCAGAAAGATTTTATCAATTCTCTGCCAATATTCAGTAAAGTGGGTAAATATGGCTTCCGCAAGGTCGACAGTTGTAAAAGTGAACTGGAATCTATTATTGCCAAGATTTTGAAAGTAATTAAATAATAATGAAAATTGGATTCCCAAATTATAAGGTCTAGGACTGGAATAATTTGCGATGGAAAGGAAATAGCAGCTATCCCACTAAAAGGATCGGCAATTTGATTATCAACTCCTGGCTCATTTGGTTGTGAAAAATGAAAACGATTACGGCGTTTATGGTCAATACTTATAACTATGTTACTTCTCTGTTATACCGAAAATTTATCTGTTTATTTTACAGTGATATTGGTAATAAAGACGCTATTATTTTTCATAAAATAATGAGCAGATAGATCAATTCAACTTGTTTCCAGATAACAGAACGATCAAAGACCATTAATGGAAATATTTTGTCAGGAGATGGAAGTTTTTACTTATTTTTGAGATAACATAAATATGAAAAAATGAATATCAGTAAACAAACCGTTCTATTGGTTGATGATCACAGCATTGTCAGAAAAGGTGTATATCTGCTTATAAAAAAGTATTTTGGCGATCCTACGGTCTTTGACGTTGCTTCCATTAATGAAGCTATTTCAATTGTCAAAAATAATTCTGTCAACTATATTATTTTAGATATAAACTTTCCTGAAGGCAACAGCCTGACTTTTGTCGAATATTTGCGCTCAATTAATAATGATGAAATTAAAATACTGATTTTCTCGGCCCTTGATGAAAACATCTACGCTTTCAAATATATAAAGGCTGGAGCCAATGGTTTTCTGAGCAAGCTTACCGAAGAACATCAGCTAGTGTATGCGCTTGGCAGATTTTTTGAGAATGGCAAGTATATAAGTGAAGAGCTGAAAGACCGGCTACTTGAAAATATGGTGAGAAACAAAAGCGTAAATGATCTTGATACGCTATCGGTCCGTGAATTGGAAATCGCGAGACTGCTTGCTTACGGTTATTCAAATACTTTTATAGCATCGTCGCTCAATATTCAGAAATCGACTGTAAGTACCTATAAAATGAGGATATTCGAGAAGCTGGGCATCAATAATATACCTGCGTTGGTAGAGATTTTGAAAATTAATTAGCGTCAAACTCCAGAAGGATTTTTGTTCCTTCATTTTTTTTGCTGTTTATCTGCATTTTGCAATTGATAAGCGGTAATAGATCTTTGATTATCCTCATGCCAACTTTTGGGTCGGATTCTCTGCCGGGATCATTAATGATTGCAATTTCATCCGCTGTCATTCCAATCCCGGTATCCTGGAATGAAATAATAAGCCCGCCAGCGGAGGATAAAGCAGAGATTTCCAGATATCCGGAATCTGTATATTTAACGGCATTGTCTATTATATTGTGAACAATGATGCTTAGTACATCCGGATTTGTATAAAGAACTATTTTGTTATCGATTTTATTAATTATTTCCAGCTGTTTAAACTCAGCAATTGCATTGAAGAACGACGATCTTTTATTGATAAATTTCTTGAGGTAAACTTTTTCATTTTTACTGAAACTGTTGTTTATAAAAACTTTATTGTAATGCAACGTAGATTCTATGAAAGAAGTGATCTTAGAAATGGAATCCTGAATGGAGTGCACGATTTTTTCCTTTTCGTTCCAGGGAATTGACGTGTCAAGCAGAAAATGAGAACTCATCTTAATATATTTTAAGGGCGTTGTGATATCGTGGGTTATAGTGGTTATAAATTTTTTTTTCCTGATAAGCTGCGCATAGAGTTCTTCTCTTGTGGCCGATAATGACGTAACGGTTTTCCGTAGTTCTATGGTGCTTTCCTCTATTTTTTTGTTCAGTAACATCTTCTCTCGGGTGATTTTTTTTAATCTTGCAGAATAGGTCCAATAGACAATGGTCAGAAAGCTCAGAATGATAAAAAGCCTGAAGATCGTGGTTTCCCAGTAAGCCGGTCTTACAGTCAGCACTATGGTCTTGTAAATGTGATCCGATGAGAAATTTTTAAGTTTCCTGAATATTACCTTGTGCCTTCCGGTATATAGGGAATTGATATATAGACTTCTGGTCTCATCCAGGCGCTGCCAGTCTTTGTTATCTATTTTATACTCGATGCGGTCATTTTTTATATTTCCATAGTTGGTATAGTCCAGAAAGATTCTTAGGTTGTCAAAATTTCTTTCCAGGCTGATTTCCTCTTTTGCAGATATTTCCTGACCATTAACATTTATTTTGTCTATGTAAAAATTTTCACTCGGTAATACCGGGCGGGCTTCATCTATATTAATAAATGCAAGGCCATCCATGGAAGGAAAAACGATGTTGTTAGCTAAATTAAGCCCGTTGGAGTTACTTCCTCCGTTGAACTCCATTGTGAGGAGACCATCTGCAAGCGTATATTTCTGTATATAGATATCACTTACTTTCCTGTAATAATAATCTATCAGGTCCTGCTTTCTTATTTGGAATAATCCATTGTTGGATGAGAGCCAGTAATAGCCTTTATTATCATCTATTACACAATGCACATAAGAAAACGTGTGTTGATTCATTTTGGGCGGACCATATACCTTCCCGGCTTTGTACATGTACAGACCCTTGCCATAGCTTTCTATCCAGACCACATTATCCGGATTACCATTGATGCTTCTGAAGTTGATTTTGGGGACCAGGCAATGTATCACCCTTGTATTACTGTTAAAATAATAAAGGCCGCTTTCTGATGCCAGAAGCAGTTTGTTATTGCCAAGATCGAAAATACCTCTTATAGGCATGGGAACGCTGTAGAATTTCAGCTCTTGGATTTTTCCCTCTTTTAAGATAATGTACCCGAGTTTGCAGCTTTTTTTCTGCCAGGCAGATAACCATATTTTTTGATCTTTTCCCTTGGAAATTGTACATATGGACGAATGGTTCATTCCAAAGTTTAAAAGTGGTGTCAGCTTGTTATTGAAATAATGGTAAAGAATCTCATTTCTTTTAAAAACATAGGCCTGCGGATCTGCTGTCGTTATGATTCCATAGTTGTCGGGCCCTTTTGGAAAAGGTAATACAGTCTTGATGCCCTTTTCATCCAACAATTCACCCTGGCTGGTAATGACATTGTTTCCGGATTTTTCGATGGCGTTGAAAATATTATTTGAAGAATTGCTGACCATATTTATAAAATGCTTTCTGGTCACCAGCAAACCCTTGGTACTCGTTCCCAGGAAAAGAGTTCTGTCCTTTTGCTCATAATAGATACTTGATAGGGAAAGTTTACGGATAGCTTCATTCTCATAGATCGGGGTTGCTACGATTTTTTTATTAGAATACTCAATAAGGTAGATTTTTTTCCCTGATCGGATAAAGACCTGCTGATTGGCATTATTGATAAAATAGGAGGCATTTTCAGGATTATTTTTCAGAGGTAAGGTGAAAAGAGTTCTGGAACCATCACGGTTGATTTCCTCAATCTTATTTGGATTCCTGATATAGAACAATTTGTTGTTCAGCAGAAAAAAACGATAATGCAAATAGTCATCACATTTTGTAATATATTTTTTAACACCATTATCTTGATAGAACAAATGATAATTATCCAGGAGATAGAACTTTTTTTTGGTTATGAAAAAATGAAACCTGTCTTTTTTGATATGTTCCATATTGTGTTCCAAAAGCCTTTGCAGGTTTTCAAATCCATATACGGATAGATCTCTGAAGGATTTTCCACAGCTGTCGTTTACGGTGAAGGCATTTCTTTTTGTTATGAGGGTAGGTATTTCTCCTGAGTTGTAAAATGTGAACAGCCAGTCATCGGACGCACTGCCGTCTATAAGGATGGTTCTGTTTTCAACGCCGGGTACAGTAATATCATATTTTTTGAACGAAGTGCCATCAAAACGGACCAGGCCGTTGTCTGTGGATATCCACAGAAAACCGTACTTGTCCTTCACGATAGATTTTATGGTGTTTTGAGGAAGTTTATCTTCCTGGCTGCTGTACCATCTTTCGTAGAAGTTGGTGTACTGGCTTTTTGCCCAGAAAAAAATGAGAAAACTGAATAGATAAAATTGTTTCATAACATAAAATGTTGCAAAAGAAAATAAAAAATAATGTTCCCTGTGTAGAATTAATACTACAACACGTAGTATTAATTCGGCTTATAAATCATATAAGTTCTAAGTTAACTCTAGGTTAAGCGCTTTAGATTTGCTGAAGTAAAATTAGGTAAACATATATAGGTTATTGCTATAAAAAACACATTACCTGATTTTTAAAAAATGCAAATGATGATTTTTATTTCGCTGATAACCATTGTTTTATAGCGTTCGGCCTTAAGGTATTTATTGAAGCACAAATTATTTAATCTAAAATTGGACAGCGGTGGATATAGACAATAAAATGTTTGCAAATGTATTTTCGGTAGGCATTTCAAAAGTTTTAATTCTTTGTCTTCTGTCATTTAACATTTTCGGACAGTCTTTCTCTGAGAATAACCCGGACATTCACATCATAAGTGGAACAGTTGTCGTTTTTGATGGTGCCCTGAAATTGCCTGTAGGGTCCTCAGGGGCTTTAAAATCAAAAATTTACAAAGCAAAAAAAAGAAGTAGTAAAGAAAAATCACTTTCAGATCGGCTTAGAGACAAAAATTTCAAAAAGAAAGCGGAGAAAGTGGTGTATGATAAACAGTTTTTGGCTACTGGTTCAGGAAGCATTTATACATTTGGTATTTCCAGAAGTTCTTCTTCTATGGCTGTTTTATCGGGCGGATATGGCTTGAAATTCCTGCTTTTAAAATCTCTTTTTTCATTTTCATTTCATTTTCAGGACAACGGAGGAGGTTCTCTATTCTCCGTTTACGATTCATTCTCATTAGATAAGATCTCAATATTTTTTTGTTGCCGCCCACCGCCCATATTAGTTTGAGAGGTGGGGACCCTGGAAAAAACTGTATTGATGATTCACCCTTATAACTAACTAAAAGCACCGTTAAAGAGGTGGATTTAGGTTACAATAGTGGTAATGAACAGGCGGTTTCTGCAGCGGCTCCTCACTGTTAGCAATAATAATTAATAATTATTTATAACTAATTTGATGAAAAAAAATACAATCTATGAGCCTCCTCAGAGAGGAGCTCTAATTAAAATATTCCTGTCGCGGTCGATAGCTGTTGTGCTGTTTCTGATGATAGGTCTTATATATGCGCAGAGTCCCGGCGGGGTCTCTGGTGCATCACTCTGGCTAAAGGCGGATAACGGAGTTAATACCGTTGATTATTTTCAGGTGCCGGGAGCCAATCGTACCGCCAGTAGCACTTATTCAGGTTTTTCTACTGCTAACTCGGTAATTGATTCGCAGACGAGTGGCTGGGCTGCTGGTAATAAAAGCAATGGTGAATACCTGACGCTCGATTTAGGATCTTCCCAAACAATATACGGTGTAGTAACCCAGGGAAGGTATGATTATGATCAATGGGTAAAAAGCTATACTATAAGCTATTTGAACAGTAATAATATTAACGATACGTTTACCGTATTGTCTGCTTTTCCGGGAAATACAGACCGGAGTACAAAAGTTATCAATATTTTTTCTGCACCTGTTATGGCACGTTACATTCGTATTACTGTTACAGATTTTAATGACCATCCTTCAATGCGTGCGGATGTCATTAAGAAATTGACTTCTGTTTCTGCAGACAATTCTGCGGCGTCGGTATGGATGGACCAGAGCGGGGCCAATAATCATATGATACAGACCGATAATAACAAAAGACCAACGTATCTGAATAGTGCATCATCTAGGGTCAATTTTAACCCTATGATTTCATTTAACGGATCAAATAATGAATTTACCGATGTCAACGGTATTTTAGGAACGGGAAACTACACCAATGTGTCAGCGTTTGTGGTCAGTGCTGTAGGTAATGTACAAAACAGTTCGATCTTCTTTGAAATGGCCAAAAACAATTCCGGTGGAGATTCGCAGTTTAATTTGCACGCCCCATGGGGGAATGGTTATGTGTACTGGGATGGAATCAATACAAGCAGAATTGAGGCACCTTGGGGTGGAACTGTGAACACGCCCTACATCTGGACAGGCTGGAATAATGCCGGCTTACCCACAAAAACTTCCTTGAGACGGAACGGAACACAGATCGCTTCTGGTACCACTATGAACAACTACAATGGGCAGAATAAGCCGATGTACATAGGCTCTGCTGGTGGAGGTACTTTTTACAATGGTAAGATGGGAGAAGTGATCATCTTTCGTACGGAATTGTCGGCAGATGAAAGGATTAAGGTAGAGTCTTATCTCGCTTTAAAGTACGGAACCACTTTGCCATCAGATTACAAGCTCTCGGATGGGACTATTGTTTGGAGCAATTCCTATAATGATGGATATAATAACGATATCGCCGGTATCGGGCGGGACAATCAGGATTCCGGGTTGTATCAGAAGCAGTCTCAGTCTGTAAACGGTGGTTTTCAGCCGGTGATTGGGAATGTGACAATTGCCGCTACCAATGCCGCAAACATCAGCACTTTCAATTTAGACAAAACAGCTTTGGTTTGGGGTTCAGATACGGGTAGCACAACCTTTGCCACTGCATTTGCTTTTGGCGAACTGAATAATAGAATGGCCCGCATATGGAAAGTGCAGGAGACCAAAACCGTTGGCACGGTAAAAGTAGCTGTACCGGTAAGCATGTGGCCGGGTGCACTTACGAAACCTGCTTTATTGGTTAGCAATACTACTACATTTGATGACACCAGCATCAGGACTATGGCAAAGGAAACCATAAACGGAGTAGATTATTATGTGGTATTGGTCGATTTCACTTCTGGTGATTTCTTCAGCTTTGCCGGATTTATAACGGCACCTGGGGGCGTACAGGGAGCAGCGCTTTGGTTAAAGGCTGACAATGGAGTTTCTTACAATGCAGCGAGCAATTATGTTTCTACATGGAATGACCAGACAGCCAATACAGCCATAACTACACAAGCTACTTCGCTTAATAGCTCTAATACAAGTACGGTTGACAATTCTATTGTCTGGGATTCAGGCGCTGTAAACTTTAATCCGTCTGTGGTATATAACTATAATTCGGGAAGAAGGCTGCAAGGCTATACATCCAGTACCTCCACATGGTCTGGTGCTTTAACTATATATGGTCTGGCTGCTCCAACAGGTGCTGGTTCATTTGCGGGAATATTTTCTTCCCAATTTAAAACTTTAGCCAGGGAGAATAATTCAGGTGGCTGGCTATGGGAGACAGATGCCAATGGAAGTACCTATTATGGTGCACAAGCAAGTATACCATTAAATCAGCCAAGTTTAGGAATTGGCATTTATAAAGATAATGGATTACTGAATAGTAGAATTTATAGGGATGGGACTGAATTTACGAGTGGAACACCTTCAAATTCAGATTCTTCTCCAAGCAATTTTTTTGAGATTGGAGGAAGAACTACGGGAGGCCAAAACGCGCGGGTCATGGATGGGAAAATCCCGGAAGTGATAGTTTATAATGCAAACCATTCATTATCTCCTTTAAGTATGTTGCGTATTAACAGTTATCTGGCTATTAAATACGGAACAACACTATCCCGTAATAACAATGGTAATAGTACTTCTGGAGAAATAATTTCCGGAGGTGTTAATGAAGGAGACTATATAGCTTCTGATGAATCAAAATTCTGGACTTCTGATGCTACCTATCAGAACAATATTGCCGGCATAGGTAGAGATGATGCTTCTGCATTAAACCAAAAGCAGTCGCAGTCTCAAGTGGTCAATAATGGTGCCCAGCCTATAATAGGCAATATCGATATCGCAGATACCAATGCCAACAATGCAAACGGGTTTGCTGCCGATAAGACCTTCATGATGTGGGGCTCTGATAGCGGCAGTGCTAATTTTGCTACGCCTTTTCCTTTTGGCGGGTTGAACAGCAGAATGGCAAGAATCTGGAAAGTACAGGAAACCGGAACTGTAGGCAAGGTAAGGGTAGCTTTTAAAGTAAGTGACCTTCCGGGAAGTGTCACTAAACCTACACTATTGGTAAGTGGCGATACTACATTTGATGGTACCGACCAAAGTTTCTCAATGACAATACAGACAATAGGGGGAGTAAAATACTATGTAACAGCTCTTAGTGAGGACATCAATTTCTCTTCAGGACAGTACTTCAGCTTTGCGGCATTTGTGACAGCACCTGGAGGGGTGTTGGGAACAACAAGTTGGTTCAAAGCAGATAAAGGAACCACTTTAATTAATGGTAAGGTAAGCACTTGGAGTAATCAGGCGAGTAATTCTGATCTTGTACAACTGACACAGCAAGCAGACTATCGCCAGCCTGCCTTTACAACTAAAGGCTGGAATTTTAACCCCAATATTACCTTTGATGGTTCTTCTGACATTTTGGATGGAACAATGTCGAGTCTGTTAAATGTTTTAGGTAGTCAAAGCAATGATGTATTTGGGATATTAAATCTTGCAGGAGGAGATAATGCTAAAGTTTATCTTCAGATATCAGATGATGGCGGTAATAACAGGCTTTCATTAGAGAATACTGTGATGCACTTTCCTACTTCTTCGTCATATATTTCTAATACAGGATTAGCTCAGAATAATTTCCCAAGCATATTTAATGCAGCCTCCGGAGCGGGCAATTTGTCGTATGCATTAAACGGAGGAAGTAATGCTACAGGGACTTTTTTGGGTACTATTACTGCAGGAACTACACCTCGTTATATGGTAGGAGGTTTCAGAGCAGGATCTGGTTATTATCACTTCATATCAGGAAACTTTCCTGAAATGATGACATATAATAAAACATTGACACCTACCGAAAAGAAACAGGTCCAAACGTATCTGGCAATTAAATATGGTCAAACCGTACTTCATGATTATCTGGCAAGTGATGGTCTTACGACTATATATACGATAAGCGGCTATAACAACAACATCGCCGGTATCGGTAGAGACGATGCTTCTGCATTGAACCAGAAACAATCTCAGTCTCAGCCTCAGTCGGCCAACACCGATATCCAACCAATCATCGGTAATGGGGACATTGCCGATACCAATGCGAATAATCTCAACGATTTTACAGCTGATAAGAGCTTCCTGGTTTGGGGTTCTGATGCCGGAAGCACCACTTTTTCAACACCATTTGCATTTGGTAGCTCCAATTACAGAACAACAAGAGTCTGGAAGGTACAGGAAACCGGAACTGTAGGTTTAGTCAAAGTAGCTATACCGGCAAGTCAGTTGCCTATCAGAGTTTCTAAGCCTTCATTGTTGATCAGCGGAGATGCAGCCTTTGATGGCAATGATACCCCTGTCGATATGGAACTGAAAACGATCGGCGGTGTACAATATTATGTAACAAAGAATAGTGTAGACTTCATATCCGGGCAGTTCTTCAGCTTTGCCGGCTTTGTAACGGCACCGGGTGGGGTGCTTACCAATCTTACTTTTTGGACAAAAGCAGATGCCGGAACCACAACCACTACCAACAATGCTACAACCACCAACTGGGTCAATCAGGTTACAGGGGTAGCATCAAATGGAGGAAATGGGGCAGTATATTTAAACAATAATATTAATTTCAATCCCGGATTAGGCTTTAACGGATCACAAACATTTACATTTGATTCTTCCGATAGTTTTGGAATGGCAGGAGATGTAGGTAATCCATCGTATGCACCCAAAAATTTCGATATGTTCGCGATGATAAAACCAACTAATGGAGGATTTTATCTATGCGGTCGTAATGGTGGGGTTCAGTTTAGTCTCTCAACCACAGGTGGAGCCTATTTGGAGGTTATAAATGGAGGAGTAATTACTCATGGAAATTCTATGTCATCCATTCCTAATATTTTAGGTTTTAGAAGAATAGGAGGAGGAACGGTGAACCAACAATATCTAAATGGTATTGCTGATGGTGCGGCCACCAATAATACCTATAAATTTTCACAAGGAAGTATAGGCCTAGGATACTGGTATGAATATAACAGTGCTTACCTTAATGGAAATATGAACGAGGTTATCATCTATGGTAATGGTGGATTAACCAATTTAACAGACAGAACGAAAGTTGACTCCTATCTTGCGGTAAAATATGGAATTACATTAGGTAATACTTCTAATTTTGTGAATTATCTGCACAGTACAGGAGGGACGATTTGGACAGGAGACGGCAATTTTCAAAATAATATTGCAGGAATCGGTAGAGATGATGCTTCCGCATTATTGCAAAAACAGTCTCAGTCTACAAGCACTGGTAGTCAGCTTATTATCGGGCTTTCCACGGTAGCAACTACCAATGCAGCCAATACCGGAACCCTTAACAACATGCAGTTCCTGATGTGGGGCGATAATAATGTAGCCGGTACAACATCTTTTACTGGAATTGCCGGATACAACAGCAGACTGAACAGGGTATGGAAAGTGCAGAATACAAATGCAATTGACCAGGATGTTCAGGTGCTTGTTCCGCTGACACTTGTTCCTTCTAACAGCAGCTTATTATGTGGTAGCGATAAAGACTTTGCAGACAACACTTATCAGGCGTATAACCCTGTTCCTGGCACTGTGATAATAAACTCGCTGACTTATCGTGTATTTACTGTTCCTTCTTCAATGATCAGCCAGGCTTCGTTCTACATGACCTTGGCTTTCTATAAGCAGTCGCCAGGTGGAGTAAGAGATCCAAAATTGTGGCTTCGCGGCGATGCAGGTCTTGCAGGGCCTAAGAGCTGGCTGGATCAGAGTGGTGATCCGGATCAAAATGATCTTAGGTGGGACATCAGTGACTGCGGAGGTGCTACTAGTGGACAGATGGAATTAAACAGTCTTTTGAACTTCAATAAAGTGGCAAGTTTTAACGGAGGAACTTGGGGACATACCCAGACCAGCATTTCTCACGAAACATCGCCTGATGCGGATGTGGCCATTATTTATAAAGCTAATTCTGCAATAGCTCAGGATGTGTGGAGTACCGATTTTGGCGGTGCATTGGATGAGAGATCATTGACAACAACTCAGGTTTCCAATGGTAATAATGGTATTGCTTATCCGGGAGGAAACTCTGCGGCTGCTACCATCAATATCGCTTCATTTAATGGCTTCGTTGCTGGTGGGTCCAATGTAGTGGTTAACGGTGATAACAGACTGAATTTTACGGGAAATCCAAGGTACCCAAGTTGTGCGGTCATGCGTTTGGGTGATATCCATGGTGCTGGAAATATATTTTCAGGTCTGATAGGCGAGTACATAGTCTATAATACAAAGAATATGACGTCTATTGAGCGCATACAGCTCAACAGCTACCTGGCGCTGAAGTATGGTATTACGCTCGGAAGAAATAACGATGGAGATGATAAGATTGGTGAAGTAATATCAGGCTCTATTAAAGAAGGCGATTACCTGGCAAGTGACGGTAATACCCAAACTTGGGTTTCCGATGCGGTGTACCAGAACAACGTGGTGGGACTCGGAAGGGACGATATCTCGGCCTTCCATCAGCGTATCACGACCAGCCAGTCGGCTGCGGCGGATATTATCACGCTGAGCACCGATAGCAATTTTACCAATCCGAACCAAAGCGGTACCAGCGGGCATACCGATATCATCAATGATAAATATTTCTTTGTCACAGGTAATAACAACAGTCCGACTTCTTATACCAAAACATCCGGATTGAGCAATGGACTTAATGCCTTGATGAAACGGATATGGAAGGTAAGGCAGAGCGGTACGGCACAGGATGTCTATATCAGTACGACGGACAATCTGGCTACCTATCTGGTGTACAGTAGTAATGCTGCATTCTCCACGGACGTAACTTATGTACAGTTATTCGGAGGAGCTACTAACGGAATAAAGATACCGAGTGGCAGCTACTTTACGTTTGCAACCTTTATGAAGTGGCCTGGCGGTGTGGAAGATGAAGTGGTATGGCTTCGCGGCGATATCGGTCTTACAGGCGCTCAGACCTGGCTTGATCAAAGCGGTAATAGCAACAATCTCCGTTTTGATATCAATGACTGTATGGCAGGCTCAGCAGGTCAGATGACGTTGGGCAAAACCTTCAACTACAACAGTGTAGCAGGCTTTGGACCCGGTACAGGCTGGACCTGGGGCATGATCCAGGCAGATATCTCCCGTGTATCATCACCTGATGCCGATGTGGCTATTATGTACAAGGCAGATGCAGTGAAGGAGCAGGATGTATGGGGTACAGACCTGGGAGGTATCCTTGATGAGCGATCCCTGCTTACTACTAAAATTACCAATGACAACAATTCAATTGGTTACAGCGGCGGTAACAGTGGTTATGGTACTATCAACATGGCTTCGTTTAGGAATACGGTTTCTGACGGGTCAAACGTACTCATCAACGGAAATAATGTATTGAATTTTACAGGTAGCACTACTTACAACGGATGCAGCGTGATACGTCTGGGCGATGTCCCTGGGAACAGGGAAGATTATAATCCTTTTACAGGGGTCTTCGGCGAGTTTGTGGTGTATAAGAAAAACATCACGGCAACACAGCGGATCCAGCTCAACAGTTACCTGGCGCTGAAATATGGAATTACATTAGGTCGTGACAATGACGGTGACGGAACATCCGGAGAGGACGTATCAAACCCTGTTAAGGAAGGAGATTACCTGGCCAGTTACGATAGTACCGTTCGTATCTGGGAGAGCGATGCTGTGTACCAGAACAATGTGATCGGTATTGGCAGGGACGATATCACAGCACTGCATCAACGCATTACGAAAAGCCAGATGCCAGTGTCGGATATCATCACGCTGAGCACGGATAGTAATTTTACAAATAACAACCAAAGCGGTGCCAGTGGCCATACGGATATCGCAAATGATAAATATTACTTTATCACAGGTCACAATGGCGAGGCTACAAGCTTTAGACTGAAGTCCGGGCTCAATAACAGCCTGAGCGCCATTATGAACCGCGTTTGGAAAGTGCAGCAGAACGGTACGGTTCAGGATGTGTATGTTAGTGTGAATAACGCAAGAGCAACATATCTGATCTATAGTGATGACCCTACGTTCTCATCCGGCGTTTTTTATGCAGAGTTGAACAATGGAATTACTCCGGGGATCAGGATACCTACAAGTAACTACTTTACATTTGCGGCACCACTTACGGGTCCTGGTGGTGTAACGGATAACCTGGCAAGATGGTACCGTGCAGACAGGGATGTGACCACCGGTAATACGCTTACCTGGGCAGATCAGACAACTATCGCTGATGCAGTACAGGGTGTAGCGGATAACCAGCCTGCGTACAATGTCTCCGGCACTTCATTGCTGAACTTCAACCAGTCTTTCACATTCAATGCAACAGCTCCGTCACCGGATTTTATGTCCTTCAGCGATGCAGGGTTAGCATACGGCGATATTGCAAGATCGGTATTCGGTGTAGGAAGAACTTCGGTTACCGGAGGCACCTTCGAGTGGCTCACCAGCTATGGTACCAGTGGTGTTTCCGGTCAGAACTTCGGTCTGATGAGATCGGGTGACAAAGTTCTGGTAACCACCTTTGGCAATGATTTCTACCCGTATAATTCTAACAGTCCGTATGCGTCCAATACGCCAGTGTTGTCTTATGGTGCAGCATCAGTAAATACAATTTATGGGACATACAATGCACTTCCGATAAAAAGCGGAACTTACACGGTGAATACTGTGCTGAATACAGGAATGATAGGAACACGTCAGTCCGGCGGAGAAAACTGGAACGGTATTATTGGCGAAGTGGTGTATTATAATAAGATTCCTAATTCCAATGAAAAACAGCGTATAGATTCTTATTTAGGATTGAAATACGGGGTAACATTGGTGGGAAGCACCACAACACCGTTTGACTATATGGATTCTGCAAGCAAAATTTTCTGGACAGGCGATACGACTTATCAGAATAATATCGCCGGAATCGGAAGGGATGATATCAGTGATCTTATCCAGAAGCAGAGCCAGAGTGTGAACAGTGGTGACCAGGTGATTATCGGTCTTGGCAGCGTGGTGGCGAGCAATAATGCCAATACTGGCAGTTTTGAGAACAACCGCCAGTTCCTGGTCTGGGGAGACAACAATATTCTTACCGGTGCCACTACGGCCTTCACTTCCGTATATCCTTATCAGGATAGGCTGACAAGAGTATGGAAAGTGCAGAATACCAACAATCTGTCTAAAGATATTCAGGTGCTTATCCCAGCCAATTATATCAAGAATCTGAAGATATCATCACTGCTTTACAGCACGGATGCCACATTTGCCACGAACAACCGAATCTATACCAGCAATGGTACTGTAACGGTGAATTCGGTAAGCTATAGCACCTTCACGATTCCTGCTGCGCAGGTGAACCTTGATCCGAACACGAACACTGCTGTCTTCTACTTTACGATGGCTTATTATAAAAAGTCACCAGGAGGCGTTGTGGGAGAGAATCTATGGCTTCGGGCAGACGACGGCGTTTCGGCAACTGTGGATGACACAGCCGTAGCCCAGTGGAATGACCAGAGTACCAACAACAGCCACGGGACCCAGGCAACCCCAGCAAAACAGCCGGTGTACAAGAACAATGCAGCGAATAATATGAACTTCAACCCTGTGCTTGCTTTCAGCAGTACTGCATCGCAGAACTTTGATATTGCAGGCGACCTGGGAATCGGTAATCAACCGGCAGTAGCAGCTTTCGCAGTGTCAGACACACCTGCAGGCGCGGGCGCACGCTACTTCCTGGAGCCTAAAGGAACAGGTAATAACATGCTTCAGTTCCGTTCTTCTGCCCCGGGCAGCGCTATGCTGTCTCTAAGCAATGGCACTTCGGTGAGCAATACATTGGCGGGAATCGGATCTTCAGTCCTTTATTCGGGCTGGCGTACCACAGGAAACCTTTTCAGTGGCGTAAATGGTAATCCGGGAACATCGTTAGCCAATGCCACCAGCTGGACAGCGGGAAGTCTTGCCCTGGGTGCTGCATACAACCAGACTACCTTCACTACCGGTAAGATTCCGGAAGTGGCAGAGTACTCAAAAGCACTTACTCCCACGGAACTCCGGAAAGTGAACAGCTATCTGGCCCTGAAATACGGGATTACAATGGATCAGTCGACTGCGCAGGACTATCTGGCATCAGACGGCTACACGAGCTGGACGGCGGATAATACGTATAAGTATAATATCGCAGGGATCGGTAGAGATGACCTTACGGCACTCAATCAGAAGCAGAGCCAGAGTGTGAACACAGGAAGTCTTGGAATCGACAGTGACAGCCAGATGCTGGTGGCACTCGGTGCTGCAGAGGCAACCAATACGGCCAACAACAATACCTTCAGCTCGGATATGCAGTATCTGGTATGGGGTAATGACAACGGTCTGCTAAGCGCTAAGGTAACTACGGGCAACATAACAGCCAACGGTCTTACATACAGCAAGCGCTTCAGCAGGGTGTGGAAGGTGCAGAACAAAGGAAACTTTGCCGATAAGATTGGTATTTATTATCCTGTTTCGGCATTCGGAAGTGCAGCTGCCAGCTCTGTGGGACTTATCTATGCCTCTACAGCAGCCAAGCTGAATGACGGTACTGCTTCGGTAATTGCCAACAGCGGCAAAGAGACCATCAATGGGACAGACTATTATGCTTTCTATGTATCCGGGGGCATTGTACCTTCTCTTAACTATATGTCTTTTGCTACCGCTACTTCAGTATGTTACAAACCGCCGGTTACCACCGGTGCGCCACTGGACACCAAGTTGGGAATAAGTACCCTGGACAGGGCCGGTGCAGATGATGCAGACAACTGGCCGATGGTACGCAAAGGTGGCTGGATAGCCCTGGAAGCCCAGACCAAAGGTATGGTGATCAATAGGGTGAGATTTAAAGACTTTGGTACTCAGGGTGTACCAGACCTCAGACCGGTGGCAGATGATGACACGACTCCTATTCTTACTTCTCCGGTGGAAGGGATGATCGTGATGGATCTTTCCAACAGGGCCCTTAAGGTCTATACCACCAAAGATGGCGGTGTGAGCTACGGATGGTATGTACTCAGTAAGCAGGCTTGTCCTGATTAATAAACAGATGTATCAGTTCTTGTCCGCACACATGGATGTGTGTGCGGAAAGAATTGATCTTATTAACAGATAAAATGATCAAAATGAAACAAATATTAACTTCAATAGGACTAACACTTTCAGTGGTAGGCTACTCACAAGTGTCTATCGGTAAGAATTCCCTCACCAACAGCGATGTGTCCCTGGAGTTTGCCGATACCGAAAACAGAGGGCTGATATTGCCTTGGGTAACTTCGGAGAGCGATATTGTAAATGGTGTGGACGGGACAGTGATCTTTGATACCAGCGATAGTAAAGTTAAGGTACTGAATGCAGGGGTTTGGCAGACACTGATTGTAGACTCACCCGACCTTCCGACTGGTATTGTGGATACCTCACTTCAGAAAACTAAGGATGAGATTGCTTCTGCCAAGGTAGTGATAGGGCAGACGATAGATCCGGATGTAGATGGTGTGCTCGTACTATCAGACAAAAATAAGGCGATGATCCTGCCCAAAGTGGCAAGTCCGCACCTGAACATCATCAATCCGGCACCCGGTATGATTGTGTATGATACTGCGGCTCATCAGGTGGCGGTATTCAATGGGCAGGCTTGGAGCTTCTGGGCAGGGCTGTAGCCTGGCAATAAACACTATTTAATGATTCGGTCGTTGCCTTCCAACCTACCTCTATAGGAGAACGGCCGGATTTATTAGCAATGACAACCATTAAAAGACTCGGCCTTATTTATAGTGCGTATTTGTATTGCACAATTAGATTTACAGTAATACATAGAGTTCAAATTGGAAGTTAATAGCATACTAATAAATAAAACTAGAAATGTCCGACATCTTAAGCATTATCAAAACGATATGTTTTAGCTAAGAAATGAGCATTGATCAACAGCTAATTAACTTGCAGTCTTTAGATAAAGAATATATAATTTATGATCTGATAGCAACAAAAATGCATTAATCTAACCTCAACAAGGTTTATATGACAACTATTTCAAAACCAATAACAATGTCAACAATCCTACACAAGATCAAAGCGTATCTATATGATAACGTTTTAACCAAAGATAATCACAATGATTGGCCAGCGAGCGGTCACTCTCCGTACAGGATATCTGCCAGGCGGCGGTCCAGCGGGGCGGTGCCGATGTTTCGGCATCGGCCATGGCCCACGCCGTGGAGCTGTTCCTGAGCGAGATGGCGTACCAGCTGTGCGACGGCTATTCCGTGAACACGGGCTACTTCACTGCCAGCACCACCATCCGGGGGGTGTTCGACAGCCCTTCGGAGACGTTCAACAAGGACAAGCACAGTGTGCTGTTCCAGTTCAACCAGGGTGAGAAGCTGAGGGCGGAGGTGCCCAACATCCAGGTGGACATCCTGGGAGTGGCGGAGGCGTCTGCCGTCATCCTGCAGGTGACGGATATGAAAAGCGGCTCCGTGAATGACCTGCTGACACCGGGCAGAAACCTGAAGGTCAGCGGCAGCAAGATCAAGCTGGCGGGAGACCATCCTTCGGTAGGTGTGTTCTTTATTGATTCTAAACAATCCAGGATACAGGTGGACCCGTCCGATATTGTGGTCAACAATCCGTCCGAGCTGATGGTGGTGATCCCCGAACTGCCAGCCGGGAGCTACAGCCTGGAAGTGGTGACACAGCACACGGCAGGGGCGCTGCTGAAAGACCCGAGAACGGCCGCCTTGGACAAGTTGCTGACGGTATTGTGATAACCGCACTGTCAACACCGCCTTGACCGTCCGTCCCCCACAGTATCGACCGCCCGATCACGGATGCCTTGACCGCCCGTCTTCCACCAGGTTGACAGTACGGAAATGGGGGGCTGAATATAGATGCCCAGGTATGAGTAAAGTGTTTCATATTTAATGTTTTTCGAAAATATCTTACCTATCCAACCTGAGCTCTATAAAAATAGGGATCTATTGATACTACCGATACGGTCTTTCTTTTTTCCATTTTGAATATGATGATAGAAAAGATATTGAAAACCGAAAGCTGCATCAACACACACACACAAATGTCACTATAAACACCCGATGCGGTCTTTCTTTTTCATTTTGAATATGATGATAAAAAAATTATTGGGGACTGAAGGGCTGCATCATTTTGAAAACAAAATTAGATGATATAGATATTGATACCGATGCGGTCTTTCTTTTTTCATTTTGAATATGATGATAAAAAAATTATTGGAGACTGAAGGCTGCATCATTTTACAAACAAGACACAAATAATGAGAATAGCAAACAAGATAGGACCTCTGCTCCAAAGGGTCACCTCCTCGGGCGAGAAGCTGCTGTACATAGACGGCCTTCGCTTCTTTGCGGTGATGAGCGTTTTCATCTTCCACTTCATCGACCACTACGATGACCACCACAAGGCGATGCCCGGCGATCCCGTCCTGGGCGTCAGATTGGAGGGGGGTGTCATGGGGGTCATCCTGTTCTTTGCCATCAGCGGCTTCCTGATAGCGATGCCCTTTTACAGCTCCTATGTCACCAGGGATAAGGACTTTGACCTGGGGGACTACTATTTCCGGAGACTGACCAGGCTGGAGCCGCCCTATATCGTACAGCTGCTCCTGCTGTTCTTCCTTTCGGTCTTTGTCCTCGGGACCAGGGGCTTTGCGGAGACGCTTCCCCATCTGTTGGCCTCGGTGTTCTACTGCCACGAGATGATATATGGGACCAAGCCCTTGCTGAACCCGGTGCTTTGGACCCTGGAGATCGAGGTGCAGTTCTATCTGCTCGCACCACTGCTTGGCCAGATGTTCAGGCTGAAGACCTATACCAGAAAATCTGTGCTGTATTGCCTGCTGTTGTTCTTTACATTCTACAGGCCTGTCGAATTTGGTTTCCCGACGATCTTCCGTTATATCCACTATTTCCTGACAGGCTTCCTGGCCCTGGACATGTACATGGACATGGGGGATAGGAAGGATAGGCATCCCTTCTTCGATATGGTCTGCTTTGCTGCCCTCACGTTGCTATGGTTCAGCACCACGGCCTATTTCACGGTGGTCCTGTTGTTCCTCCTGCTGGTGTACGGGTCCAGGACCTTCCTCTTTGTGAGGATGCTTGAGAACAGGCTGGTCTGCACGATAGGTGGGATGTGCTACAGCATCTACATGTTCCATCAGAAGGTGATCTACCTGGTGTCGGGAGACCTTCTGTCACGGAAACTGATAGGGGGCAGCTACCTGGTGGATCTCTTCATCAGGATGGCATATGCCTTCTTGGCCACATTGCTGCTGGGCGGCATCTTCTTCATCCTTGTGGAAAGGCCGACGATGAAGAAGCAATGGTGGAGGTACAGGTCTGTCAGGAAGCTTGTTTTCGAGTAGCTCTGCCATCAAAGTAAACAAATGGATACAAAGATGAACCTATTGAAGAACCTTTTGACCTATCTGTATGATAACGAAGACCAGGCCGGGCATCCTGGTCCGGACAAAATGGAAAGGCCTTCCTTCCCTGACGATCGATCTGTGATCGATAGTGGTCCTGACAATGATGATGACGAGACGACGTTCTGCAGAGATCGTGGTGGCCCTGAATTGCTTGACCGGACAACCCTGCCACGGACGGACGATCTTAAAAGGCAATAATGCCTGTGTGTGGAATACCAAAGAAGGAGATATCCAGTTTGTTGGCATTTCCGACATGATACCAGATGAGGAAGGTTGAAATACGGGTGACGGCGTTCACCTGGACGGATACGTTTATATCGGACTAAGAAATCAATTATTAAAATATCAGAATGATGATAACTAGAAAATTTACGACCCCAGGGTCAGAGTACACACTGGAGGACATCGAAGAAATGATAATAGGAAAGACCCTGGAAGAGGTCATTGACATCCTGGACCGGAACCCGGAATACTGTGACCGGGAACAAGCGATATTTATCTTGCAGAGATACTGTTTTGGTCTGGTCAGGCGAAAGCTGTTTGTCTATTTCCTGGATGATATTGTCACAGATTATTTTATTGGCATTTTATGATCCTTCTAAAGATGAGACATAAAGAGGGTCAGGAACTCATTGGCAGGTCAAAAAGTGAAATTCTCGATCGCCTGGGTGCTGAATTTAATTTTTTTCCTTCAGATGAGTGGTCGTATGAAGTGGAAAGGAGATGGTTTTATTTCAGGACCATTCTGACCCTTCATTTTGAAGATGATGTTTGCACGTCTGTCAATTACAGAACTGTATTAAGGCTTTTTTAAATTCCAGTTAAACCAATCATCAAATATTTAATTATGAACAAATCATCTAAAGATTACGACCTTATGGAAATACTTACCGGAGAAGTGAGCATGGATGAGCTCTATGCATCTGTTGAGACATGGTTTGATGCCCTGTCTCCGGAATCGAGAGGGAGGTACCATGACCTGGGAAATATCATTCAACGGATCAAGAAGGACGGCTCCTTTGATCATACCTCTATGCAGTCTTTTCTGAGCTCTATTCTGGAGGTACAGGAGGCCGGGGGAGGTCCAGTTCTCATCAATGTCAACATTGGTTGATCCATGATGGTTTTGACAGGTCAAAATCTATTTTCGGACTTCAGTCATCGGATGCTTAATTCCATTGATCTCACCAGAGAAAAAACATATTACAACCATGCTATACAATTTTTAAGAACATCCATGTTGATAAGCTGGAGACAATGTTGTAACAGGCAAAAATGGTAATGTTTCAAATATAGTTATATTAAATTTTAAGATTTTAATGGATTGATCTTCAATACTGATTGAAATTTAAGTTATAAAAGCGAGTAAGAATAACCTTGTTCTCGTTTATTTTATACAAAAAACATATCGCAAATGATTGAGAATCATAACAGGTGTTCCAGATCTAGTGATTTAACTGCGTACAGAAGTTTCACAGGCTTTGCGAGGGCGGAGATTTCACTATTTCCATAGGTGGCTAAGTAGATGCTACTAAATAGATTATCATTTTATTTACATCTAACATAATATTCAATATAAATCAGTAATTTGACCAATAAAATGGATTAGAAACCTACATTTTTAAAGTAAGTAATTCGATGAGTAGCTGAACCTGATCTCAGAACATGTCAACAAATAAAGAAATCTAAAGAGCAGGTGGTTTTCCCTCATTCTCCGCATAAAAAATAAGTCCTGCACGGTGTTAGTGCAGGACTTATTTTTTATGGTATAACATAGATACAACATTTTTATACGGTCATATTCGCTAAAAGATACTTTTTTTCTGCCATTGGGAACCTGTCCCAACGGTCAGTATATTTTCTACAAAGTTGGAAAAGTAGCGCGGGTTCCGTCTTCTCTTTTCTCCTCAAATCTTGATGCTTGCAATACTTTCCGTTTCATCCGGTGTCGGCCCGCCCCACACCGAAGACATTCGCATACACCCAAGACCCAGCTTAGATACCATAGGTCCATTCTGACCCAATTGAATTTTTGTAATTTCTGACATGTGATTGATTTAATGTAACAGGACAAAGGTCTCCATTTATCAACCAACTGACTTTCCTGTACGGTTCAATTTATTTACCTGTACGGTTCAATAATGGCACAGTAAAGCAAGATTATGAAATATGTTCTTCGTTTACAATTTGATTTAAAAATATCATTTTTCACAGGAGATCACTTCCTTCTCCAATTGCTTATTGCCCCAATGATGCAGATGTTTGATGAAGGGGATCAGTTCCATCCCAGTTTCGCTTAAAGCATATTCTACTTTTGGTGGTACCTCGTGGTACACTTTTCTGGTAATCAGCCGGTCGTCCTCCAGTTCCCTTAAAGTCTGTGTCAGCATTTTGGTGGTAATATCGGGCAATGTCCTTCTCAGTTCCCCATAACGTAAGACTTCTTTGGAATTGAGGTGCCACAATATCCTTCCCTTATATTTTCCTCCAATCCGTTTAAAGGCATAATCCACACCACATTGCTGATTGATCTCAGCAGCAGCTATTTTATTTTTCATCTTTTTATAAATTTAATATATTGATTTTCAGTAATACATACCTTTTAGTTCATAGATTACCAAAAAGTACATACTTGTGGTAAAGATACCATTAAATTAATTTTGTACCATCATTTTAAAAAAATTGAAGATGCAACAATCAGATAAAAACCAAATCAGTTTTGGAAAAGATAAAATAATGAAAGCCATACGTCAGCATGAGTTCGGAGGTTCTGAAGTACTGATATATGAAGATGCTCCTATTCCAGAATTAAACAAAGGAGAGGTACGGGTAAAAGTTAAGGCAATTGGCCTCAATCCACCTGACTGGTATCTGCGGGACGGATATAAAATGCTACCTCCCGAATGGCAGCCAAAGGTTCCTTTTCCCATTATTCTGGGTACAGATATTTCGGGAGTTGTTGAATCGGTTGCCGATGATGTGGAAGAATTTTCTGTAGGTGATGAAGTATATTCTATGGTGAGATTTCCAAGCTATGGTCCAAGTCAGGCTTATGCAGAATATGTTAACGTGCCTGTGTCAGAACTTGCCCTAAAACCTGCGGGCATCGATCATATCCATGCAGCCGGTGCTCCGATGTCGCTTCTTACTGCCTGGCAGTTTATGATTGAGGTAGGTCACGATGAGCAGAATCCCCTTCAACCGAATAAACACATACCGGTTCCTCTTGAAGGTAAGACCGTACTGATCAATGGAGCTGGGGGTGGAGTAGGTCATTTCGCAGTACAGATCGCTAAATGGAAAGGCGCCAGAGTGATTGCCGTAGCTTCCGGGAGACAGGAAGAATTAGTAAGAGAGCTGGGTGCCGATGAATTTATTGATTATACCAAAACAAATGCTGACGAAATTTTAAAAGATATCGATCTGGTGATTGATGCGGTAGGAGGCCCTAAAACAGGAAGATTCTTAAAGATATTGAAGCCAGGCGGATCATTATTTCCGATCTTCCCTTTGGGATTTTCAGATCATGATGAAGCAGAAAGGTTAGGAGTCAGTGTTTCGGCAACTCAGGTACGTTCCAATGGCAAGCAGCTTTCAGAACTTGCAGCCTTACTTGATCAGGGAATTATCCGTGTTGTGATCGACAGCAGGTTTCCGCTTGCTGAAGCCCGTCAGTCTCATGAGAGAGCAGCTTTAGGACATATACAAGGAAAAATAGTCTTAACTGTAGACGAGTAATTCTAAATGTGGTCATAAATACATAATAGCAATACAGGTCACCAAGACTTTCTGAGTTAAAGGAAGCCTTTAATTATACTTTAACAAGAACGTAATGAAAAAAACATTGACAGAAGACAAAATACAGCTCAAAGAACTTATAGACCAAGTATCCATTTTGGGAGATCAAAAAAATTTCAACAAACAAGTACAGTTTTTTACAGAGAATGCCCTATCAGAAACAAGAGCTGAGGGTAAAGTTATTATGGAATTGAAAGGACGCGACATTATGGCTAACGCTTTCGCAGAATTTCTTAAAGATGTGGATACTGTTTACCATTTTAACGGACAATCCCTATTTACTATCGAAGGAGATGAGGCCACAGGCACCTGTTATTGTCTGATCACAATGGTCAGTAATGAAAAAGATAAGAAGATTAGGAATACAATAGGAGTTGTTTACAATGATCACTATGTTCGTAAGGGCTATCAATGGCTTATTGACAAGCGTATAGGAGATTTTTTGTGGCAAGAAAAATACGAAACTCACTCTTCCGAATTATGACGGCCATTCGTAATTAGATTTCAGATCGGGTAATTAATTAAGAATAGTATAATGAGTCTTGATTAATTCCAGACGATTTGATATTCGACTCTCAATTTCTACTATTTATTAATGATTGGTTCTAATTTTTTGCTCTTCTCGATTATACTTCTGCAGTCTAATCTTGGCTATCCTCCTTTGCAGCCTTAGCGAAGGAAGTAGAAATGATCGAACCCCAAGCTAAGAAAGATATTCAAACGGATTTTCGGAAGTGACATATTCGAATACTATCAAGGAGCCTGTATGTAGTAGCAGTCCGGCTGCTTAGCAAAAATCGGATCGTGGTATCTGAGATAGGTTATCAGGTGGGATTTACCAATCTGAGTTATTTTTCATGGGGCTTTGAGCAATATATCGGAATGAAGCCGAAGAAATTTGCCACTCAGCAGGGAGAAAAGTTAAATAATTCCCAATGAATATTTCGAAGTCAACCCTCAAAATTTTTTGAAAACATCGACGAAAAATAATTTAAAATCAGCAATATCAAGGTTTAACATTAAATTTATACAGAAGTCACAGATATCATTCATTTTTGGTAAAGAATTTGTTTTTTGCTTAAAATTAAAATATATAACTATGAGTCTGGACATTTCCTTTTTTGATTTTAAAAATCTGTCGACAAACGAGCAGTATAAAATAGCTGAGAGTTATGGTATTATTGTTAATAGGAGAGAGAGCCATGACCTCATCTTCATAACTTATGAATTTCATTTTTTCTCAGTTGAAATTACTTATGCAGTAAGAGATCACAAGTTTACTTCCTTGAATGCTTATCAGCATAAATTTGAGAGAGCTATGTTTATTTAATTGGATGGAGGTTGTAATTTTTCTCATTATCTATTTGATGTGATTATGGCAGATTCTAAGCTATTGCCCAATCAGATTAATGGATTACATGCTTTTTTTGATAGCTATTCTCATTAATAAAAATACGATGACCAAAATTATTTCTTTACGATTTAAGTTTTAAGATTCGATTTCCAGCTAAGAAAATTGAGGGTCTGACCGCATTTTGGAAAGGACGTCAACACTTTTATCGTTTATACCTTTTAAAAAATTCAAATTGAAAAATTTGACAGTTCGGAACGGTGTTTGTAATTAATGGATTCCAAACAAATTTATTAATATAAAAAATAAAAGTTATGAATCACGATGCATGTATCGAGGCATTGAATGACCTCATCAAGATCAACAATGACAGAATTGAAGGCTATAAAAAGGCAATCGATGAATTACGGGATGATGAACATTTTGATCTGAAAACGGTTTTCAGCAGTATGGTCACGGAAAGCCAGGAATATAAAAATGAACTGCAGCAAAAAGTGCACGAATATGGTGGCTCTACAGAAGAAGGTACGACTACTGCCGGAAAGATCTACAGAGTTTGGATGGATGTCAGATCTGCATTGGCAGTCAATGATAGGGCTTCCGTGCTAAGTAATTGTGAAGCAGGTGAAGATGCGGCCCAAAAAGCCTACAAAACTGCTATCGAGGATGAAAGCGTTATGGAAGAAACCAAGGTTTTGCTTCGCGAACAAAAGCAAAGTTTAAAAACTTCTCACGATAAAATTAAAGCTTTACGAGATAAGGCAAAAGCTTAATTACATTTATTTGACCAAAGAAAAACCTTCTTGCAAAAGAAGGTTTTTTTGATCAAACAACAGAATTTTGTAACTAATTGATATATTCTAACCCCCATTTATAAAGTTCATTAATAATAGGTTCCAATTTCCTTCCTTTAGGTGTCAAATTGTATTCAACGGTTGGTGGGACGGTCGCAAAAGCTGTACGGGTAACAATGCCGTTTTCTTCCATATTCTTCAATTCCTTCACCAGCATTCTCGTGCTTATTCCCGGGATCATCCTTTCCAGCTCTTTAAAGCGTTTTTTATCAGAAATAAGAGCATAAATAATAGACATCGACCATTTTCCCCCAATAATATCCAGAATTTTTTGGAGTTCACATTTATTTTCCGATTTTTCAATATTTTCTTTGTTCATAACTATTTGATTGTCAATAAAAGTTACAGGAATGTAGATAGTGTACAATCGTGTAACTACTTGCAAAAATAAAGTAATGGGGATAGATTTGCAACTTAATTTTTAAATATGATCCATTATGTATGATTCTTTAAAAGGAAAAATGGCCTTGGTGACAGGAGGAACAAAAGGAATAGGTAAATCTATTGCTGATAAATTGAGCGCAAACGGAGTGACCGTTGTGATCACAGCACGTAGCAAATCAGAGGATGCTTCTAGCAACCATCATTTTATAGCTGCAGATCTAACCCGGGCAGACAGTGCAGGGAGAATTGCAAAAGAGGTATTGGAAAAGTACGGTAAGATAGATATTGTCGTAAATAATGCCGGAGCTAATTTAAGTCCGGGCGGAGGATTTAATACATTGAAAGATGAGGACTGGTCCAAAGACTGGGAACTCAATTTCATGTCAGTAGTTCGTATGAACAAAGCACTATTGCCTGCTATGCTAGAACAGAAAGAGGGCGTTATCATCAATATATCCACAGGAGCGGCCAAACAGCCCATCTGGGAAATGACCATGTCATATTCATCGGCTAAGGCTGCATTGAATGCTTATAGCAAAGCATTGGCGAATGAAGTTGGACCTAAGGGCATCAGGGTGAATACGGTTTCTCCGGGTGTCGTGAGAACGCCGCTAATGAATGATTTCATTGAAAATATTGCTCAGCGGTCAGGAACAACTTTTGAGGAATCCTTCCAAAGTATAGTCGATAAAGTTGGCGTGCCTATAGGGAGGATGGCGGAGCCCGAGGAGATTGCCAATATGGTGGCTTTTCTTGCTTCATCAGAAGGCCAATATATCACAGGGGCTAATATCTCTGTAGATGGTGGGGCATCACCAACTGTTTGATCAATAAAGGTATTTGGCGATAAAGCCATTTATGATCTCAGCCTATCGAAGCATTGATTTGACCATCCGGTTAAATCGATGCTTTTTTGCGAAAAAACGACAGCGGATGAAGGTTAGAACCATAAATATTTAGCTTTTAAAAAAGAGATATTTGAACTCCTTCAATATATCCTATATCGTTGTACCAACTGATTAAGCTGTTTCATTGGGAAAATTAAGATATCTGTATCATTTTTTGCTATATGTTGTAAGTAAACACTATTGCAATGTAATAAAAGACGGCTTAGGATTGTCATTATAGAACAACCACTAAAATGACAACCATGCTTAAAACAATGTCGTCAGTTTTACTGCTGATGCCCTTATTTGCTCTATCACAGAGTATCAACGGAACGGTCAAAAGATCAAAAAATACGATCTCTTACGCAGAGATTATTGCCAGAAAGAATCAATACAAACAATCAACGATTTCAGATGAGAAGGGCCATTTTAACTTGAAACTGGCTGAAAACGGAATCTATACCATGGAATGCATATATGAAGGAAAGACGCTCTATCAGGCGGAAATAAAGGTCGACGGTAATATAGATCATGACCTTTTGATCACCAATGAAGACGAAAAGCAAATTGAAGGCGTAACGGTGACGGCCAGGAAAAAGCTGATCGAGAGAAAGGCAGACCGTTTGATCTTCAATCTGTCCAACTCCGAGGCCTCGCAAGGGATGGACGGTATACAGGCATTGGACGCCACACCACAGGTCAAGGTAGATGAGAATGCAGGGATAACGATGGTCGGAAAAAGCGGTGTTTCAGTGATGGTCAATGAGCGGATGCTGAACCTTTCCGGATCTGAATTGATCAATTATCTCAAAAGCCTTCGCTCGGAAAATATTGAAAAGATAGAGGTCATTACAGCGCCGCCAGCCAAATATGAAGCACAGGGAAACAGCGGTCTCATCAATATCGTTCTGAAGAAAAATCAAAACCTGGGCTGGAACGGCAGTCTTACCACCGGTCTGTTTCAGACCACTTATACAGGGAACTCGAATTCAGCCACAGTGAACTACCAGAATGAAAAGCTAAGGTCTTCATTAAAGCTGAGACAATATGACAGCCAGAAACATTCCTATGAAAATTACAGGATCATCGGTTCGGACGGCCTGCATAGTTCTGACGACAGGAGGGATTTTTGGAAAGGCACAGGCCTTAACTTCAGCTCGGATTATGAGATCAATAGCAATTCCAGTGTTGGATTTGTATTTGATTACGGATCAGGAAGGTCGGGAATGGATATTACAAACACCTCGGATTATTTTCAGGGTCAAAACTACACGAATACCTTGTTGACCTATGCGGAACATCGCAATGACAATAAGCAGACCACGGCAAGTGCCTATTATGATGTCAAGTTCGGAAAGCGGAGCAATAAGCTTAGCGTAACTGGTAACTATTTCTCCAACACACCGGGCAGCAATATCGATTTTACCACCAAAGATAATTCCGCTAATTCCTATGTCGTGAGAACCCCATCTGAACTAGATTACAAGATCTATTCCGGTCAGGCCGACCTCACACTGCCGTTTGAATTTGCCAAGACAGAGGCAGGGATCAAATTTACTAATTTCGATAACAATTCGGATCTGCAATATCAAAACCTTATCGGTCAGGAGTATGTGACCGACCCTCAAAAAAGTGATCTTTTCAATTACAACGAAAAAAATTATGCCACATATATAGGAATGGAAAAACAGCTTGGCGAAAAATGGACCGTAAAAGCCGGGCTTAGGTATGAGTATTCCACCATCAGAGGAAACTCTGTTTCATCTGGACAAAGCTCAGAGAATTCCTATGGCAAATTTTTTCCGACGGCCTACCTGACCTACAAGGCCAATGACAATAATACGTTCAATCTCAATTATTCCAAACGGATTAACAGACCAGGTTTCCGGGCGCTCAATCCATTCCGCTGGTACACGAACATCAATTCCTACTACTCCGGAAATCCTGCCCTCAATCCATCCGTCAATCATAATTTTGAATTGTCATATCTGTATAAAGGTAAGTTTTCTGTTTCCACCTACTTCCAGAGGGAGCTGAATGCCTTTGCGCAACTGGTTATCCTGGATGGTGAGAACAAGACCAGTAATTTTTATAACTTCTTCAACAAAAACAGTACAGGCATCTCCTTGAATTATTCCGATACCTTCTTTAACTTTTGGGAAGCTAACTATTCCGCAGATCTTTCTTATATGAAAACACAGGTATTTGCCACTGATGCCGCCTCCAGAAAAGGAAACAGTACCAGTTTTGATATCAGGAACAATTTCTCTCTGACCAAAGATAAAAGCGTTCAATTCCTAATGAACTACTGGCTTCGCCTGCCTTCCAGTATAGGCAATACCTATTCCTACTTTGTCGGTAACTTTACGACAGGATTAAAATTAAGTCTAATGAACAAGAATCTTCTGATGAATGTCTATGTCTCCGATATTTTCAGGCAGGCCAGAAGTCATGGTGAGATCTACTATGTGGATTCTACCCATTATTTTGATAACTATTATGATGGCAGAAACCTGTCTGTTTCACTGACCTATAACTTTGGAAACCGCAAAGTCAAAACAGGAGGACGGCAGGTGACGTTTGATGAAAAATCTAGGGCCAATTAACTGTAATTTTTGGGATAAATGTTTTGGATGAGGTAAGAAAGGGTATTGATCCTGTTATCGTTCTTATCTCATCTTCAATTGATTAAGTAACATCTTGGAGAATTTGTTTGTTTCAGAAGTAATAAAAATGGCTTTTAAGTTGTCAGTATGATATAATTAATAACTACAATATGAGAAAAATCTGTTATACAATACTATTACTTCTTTCAACTTATTTATGTTTACCTGCACAGGTCAAGAATATCAACCAAATTTCTAAAAGATACATTGATACTTCCAGAGGGAATCGTTTGCTCCTTACAGAGATCTGGTATCCAGAGAATCTTGTTCATGAAAATAGTAAAGAGACATTTGACATTTCTAAAACTGTCGTCCGAAAACACCCGTTGGCTCTATTGTCCCACGGCACTGGAGGTAACAGGTTCAGTTTAATCTGGCTGGCAAATATACTTGCAGAAGAAGGGTTTATAGTAGCATCGGTCGATCATTTTGGGAATACGACAGATAACAGGATCCCTGAATATTTTGTGAGATATTGGGAACGGCCATTGGATATTTCGTTTGTGATAGATCGGCTCCTGGAAGATTCGAATTTCTCGGACATAATAGATCATAACAGATTGGCAGTGGTGGGCTTTTCACTTGGTGGATATACATCACTGGCCTTGGCAGGGGCCAAATTAGATTGCTCTCTGATCAAAAAAACAGCCAAAAGCAAACAGGGAAAACAGGAACTGAATGTCCCAGAAATGGGAGACCTAACTCAGCTCATTGATAAGATCGACTGTAAACAGATATCAGAGAATCTAAAAGATCATAGGATAAAGGCGTTTGTTGCGCTTTCACCGGCCTTAGGTTTAGGATTTTCCACCAAAGACCAGTTTAACGTAGAAGCACCGGTCCTTATCATTGGAGCTGAAGGCGATACAATTGCCCCAATAAAAAGTAATGCTCTAAAATATCATCGTTTTATTCCCACATCACAGATCAAAGTGCTTAAAAGGAATATTGGTCATTACATTTTTCTACCGAAAGTAAAAGAATATAACCCAGATGAAGCCATTTTTTTTAAGGACCCACCTGATGTTGACAGGACACAAGTACATCAGGAAGTTGGAGGAATAATATTAAATTTTCTAAACAGAAGCTTATAAGACTCTACATATATTGACTACTTAAAGAAACAGGTTTACCACAGAAGAAACGATTTAAAGGTATCATTTGCCAACTGGCGTAGTATAAAAAAATAATGGTGTTTGACTGAACATTCCATCAACATATCTTAAAAAGGTGATCTATATTACAAAATATATCTTTTTGCAATAAATAGATTATTGTCAATATTTAAATTAACAGAATGAAAAAATATATTGATCATATGATCAAATATTCTTTCGAGAAACGGAACAATAATACAGGCTCGATATAATTATTATTTGATTTTTGTAATCTATTGTTTCTATTTTGTTAGAAGTGATGCCGATTATCGTTCTAATTTTGTACTGTAAATAAAATTAGGGTATGGATACGAATAAAGTATGGTTCGTAACGGGGGCATCCAAAGGATTGGGACTTGCGTTAGTGAAAAAACTTATCGAAAAAGGATATAAGGTAGCTGCAACTAGTAGAAAATCTCAGAGTTTAATTGATGCTGTCGGACATTTTGACGGGCAGTTTTTACCGTTGGAAGTGGATCTAACGAGTGAGGTATCCATTAATGAGGCTATTGGGAAAACGGTTGCTAACTTCGGAAAAATCGACATTTTGGTAAACAATGCAGGCTATGGAATTGGTGGAGCAGTGGAAGAATTGAATCAGAAAGAAATCAAGGACAGTTTTGATATCAACGTATTGGCTGTCATCAAAACCATGCAGTCCGTGATGCCTTACTTCAGACAACAAAGATCAGGAAACATCATCAACATTTCTTCGATTGCGGGATTTGCCCCGGGAATCGGTTGGGCCATGTATGCTGCAACAAAATATGCGGTAACGGGACTTTCCGAGGTCATGGCAGAAGATGTGAAGGAGTTCGGTGTAAAAGTTACAGTAGTGGCGCCGGGAGCCTTCAGAACTGAGTTTCTGGAAGACAGTTCCCTTGTTTTTGGAGAAAAGAAAATAGACGGGTATAATGCGATCAGAGCTTCACATGCGAAGTATGCGGCTATGAACGGAACACAGATCGGCGATCCCGAAAAACTTGCTAAGGTTTTTATCGATCTTGCAGATGATCCGGACCCGCCTGTTTGTCTGTATGTCGGAAGCGATGCCTATAATCGTGCAACGGAAAAGATCAATTTGCTTTCAGAAGAATTGGAAAACAATAAGAACCTTTCTTTTTCTACTGACTTTTAAGTGAAGACCCCCAAGTGAAAATTAACAGTGTTGTCATTAGAAACGGACAACACTTTTTGTTTGATCTTCGTACATTTATCAAATGGAAAAAATGCAGTCACTTGAAGAATTTTATCGGTCAAAATTTAACCATGTTCCCGAAAATATTCGAAATGGGGTAGGACATTTCAATATTTTTACGATAGATGAATACGCAGGTGGACAGGAGAAACCGGTTGTCTATAGCCGGAAAGATTATTTCAAGATCACACTGATTATCGGGAGAAACAGGATTCACTATGCTGATAAGGTCATTGATATCCAAAAGCAGGCATTATTTTTCACCAATCCACAGATCCCTTACAAATTTGAGTGGATTGACAACCATAAATCCGGATTTTTCTGTGTGTTTACGCCTGCATTTTTTTATCATTTCGGGAACCTGAACGACTATGAAGTTTTTAAACCTAATGTAATACCGGTTTTTGAGCTGACGGATGAACAGCTGGAAGATGTGACGCAGATCTTCAGTAAAATGCAGGCTGAAATTGTTTCCGATTATGTACACAAATATGACCTGCTGAGAAACCTTGTGTTTGATCTACTGCATTATACACTTAAAATGAAACCGGCTTCAAAAGCTGAAAAGCAACAAGCTAACGCTTCTCAAAGGATCACCCATCTGTTCCTGGAACTTTTAGAGCGTCAGTTTCCGATTGAAGATGCGGGGCAGCGGATACACTTTCGGTCGCCATCGGAATTCGCCCATCAGCTTTCCCTTCATGTCAATCATCTTAACAGAGCTGTGAGAGGGGTTACAGAAAAAACAACTTCAGAGATTATTGCCGGGCGCCTATTACAAGAGGCAAAAATTTTACTCAGACATACCGAATGGAATGTTTCGGAAATCGCCTATTCATTAGGTTTTAAAGAAGCTACGCACTTTAATAATTTCTTCAAGAAAAATATGCAAATTACCCCGGTCCAGTTTCGGGAAATGAAGTAGATCTTTGAATATCGACTTATAGAAACTGATGTAAAAGTATTTTCAGAATAATTTACCCCTTTGATTTTTTGGCTTCTGGTAATGCTGTGGATTTTTGCTATAAATGAACCAATGGAAAAAGCAGGTTTGGTCTGACATAGAACGTACAAATGATGTACTAAGAGAAAATGATGGAATACTTATTGCACAAGTGAATATGTTTACCTCACTTCTATTAAATTAAAAATCATTAATATGCGAGCAATTTGGAACGGAGCGATAGGATTCGGATTAGTCAATATTCCCATCAAACTATATTCGGCAACGGATTCAAGCACCCTTGATCTGGATATGCTGGACAGCAAGGATTTGAGCAATATCAGATTCAAGCGTGTCAATGAAAAAACAGGTAAAGAGGTGGTTTGGGAAAATATCGTAAAAGGTTACAAAATCGAAGATAAATACATCGTTCTGAATGATGAGGATTTTGAAGCCGCAAGTCCCGAGAAATCTAAAGTTCTGAGTATTTCTCAATTTGTAAAGGAAACTGAAATTGACCCGGCATTTTTTGAAACGCCTTATTTTTTGGAACCTCAGAAGAATGGAGAAAGTGCTTACAAATTATTATTAAAGGCCTTGACCAAAACTAAAATGGCCGGCATTGGTTCATTTGTTTTGAGGGAACGAGAGGTTCTCTGTCTGATTCGTCCTTATGAAGACAAGATATTAATGGTCAACAGAATGCGTTATCCTGAGGAAATGCGGGATTTTGAGGATTTGAAGATCCCATCAGGCAGTGCGCCAAAACCTGCTGAATTGAAAATGGCAGAGCAGCTGATCAAATCTTTGGCAACAACTTTTGAACCTACGAAATATAAAGATACTTACAATGCAGACCTTTTGAAAATTATCAAACAAAAAGCAAAAGGTAAAAAAATAAAACTGGCGGAGGTCAAAGAACCGGAAGGTAAAGCAACCGATTTGATGGCAATGCTGAAGGCCAGTCTGGAAAAAGGCAAGAAAAAAGCAGGATAGTACTTGAAAAATTTAAGAAATGGCTTTAGAAGATTATAATAAGAAACGGAATTTCAAAGAGACATCTGAACCGGAAGGCAAAGAAAAAGCGAGCGGGAAGAAACTGAGATTCGTGATTCAAAGACATGCTGCTTCGAGACTTCATTATGACTTTCGTCTTGAGATGGAAGGTGTTCTGAAAAGCTGGGCAGTTCCAAAAGGCCCTTCGCTAAATCCTTCTGACAAACGTTTGGCAATGATGGTGGAAGACCACCCGTATTCTTACAGGACATTTGAAGGTTCGATTCCAAAAGGTAATTATGGTGCTGGTGAAGTTGAGATCTGGGATGAGGGAACTTATGAGCCAATCGAAAAAATAGAAGGTAAAAGTGACGATCTTGTAATGCGTGCGGAACTTCATAAGCAGTCACTGAAATTCACTCTTCACGGAAAAAAACTGAAAGGCGAATTCGCATTGGTAAAAATAAAAAATTCTAAAGATGAAAATGCATGGCTGCTTATCAAACATAAGGATAGATTTGCTGTTGATAAAGATTACAATGCTGAGGATCATACTTTAAAAACTTCCAAAGTGACCGCTTATCTCGAAGAGAAAGAAGGTAAAAAAAAAATACTTCCGCCGAAAGCCTGAAGCATTATAAAAACTATGCGCCGGCACTTTCCCGCGAAAAAAAGCTATCAGAATTTATAAAGCCAATGCTTTGTAAAGTCGCTGATAAAGAATTTGATGACAAGGATTGGGCGTTTGAGATCAAATGGGATGGCTACCGAGCGATCGCTGATTTAAGCAAAGATGAGATCCGATTATATTCCAGAAATGGTATCGATTTTTCTCAGAAATTCAAAAAAATAACGAATTCACTTAAGTTACAGGAACACCCGATGATTCTTGATGGCGAGATTGTAGCTTATGATAATAAAAGAAGACCTAACTTCCAATGGCTCCAAAGAATTGGCGATAACCCGGATCTTGCATTGATTTTTCAAGTTTTTGATCTGTTGTGGCTGAATGGACATTCAACGGAGAATCTGTCTTATCTGCAACGAAAAGAATTGTTGAAAGAGGCTCTAGTAGAAAATGAGATCATCAAATACAGTGACCACATTTTAGAACATGGCGAAGAATTTTTCCAGGCTGCGAAAGACATGGGACTGGAAGGGATCGTTGCCAAGAAGACAGACAGTACATACAAAGAGAATATCAGAAGTTCAGAATGGCTGAAAATCAAGATCCATAAAAGTGATGAAGCGATCATTTGTGGATTCACTGCTCCAAAAGGCTCGAGGAAAAAATTCGGAGCATTGATCCTTGGAAAATATCTTAATGGTGAAATGGTATTTTGCGGTCACACGGGCGGTGGTTTTAATGATCGATCACTTTCCGAGATTTATGATAAGATGCAACCCCTGATCACAGAAAAACCGGTATTTAAGATCACACCTAAAACCAATACCAAAGCTACCTGGATAAAACCGCAACTGGTTGCTGAGATCAAATTCACGGAGCTGACAAAAGACTTTATTTACAGGCATCCGATATTTCTTAGACTAAGGGATGATATCAAGCCTCAGAATGTAGAATTTAATTCTAAGAACCTGGCAAAAAAAGAAATTATGAAAAAAGCGGACCCCAAAAAAAGAACTGGAAAAGATGATTTGATAAAGAAAATAGGAAAGCAGGAACTGAAGCTGACCAACCAGAACAAGATCTATTTTCCGGAAGATGACATTACAAAAGGAGATGTGATCGATTTCTATCAAAGCATTTCAAAATATATTTTGCCACATCTGAGAGACCGTCCACAATCTATGAACCGTTATCCTAACGGTATCAAAGGTTTAAGTTTTTTCCAAAAAGATGCCGCAGAAGAAACGCCGGACTGGATAGAAACGCAAAAGGTCTTTTCGGAAAGTTCTGACAAATATATCAATTACATTATTTGCAATGATAAAGAAACGTTGGCCTATCTTAATAATCTCGGCTGTATCGAATTGAATATCTGGACCAGCAGAGTCAAAAAAGCAGACAATCCGGATTATCTCGTTCTTGACCTTGACCCGTCAGACAAAAATTCTTTTGAAGATGTAATAGAAACCGCTCAGGCTGTGAAAGAAGTTCTGGACCTGGCAGGAGTTGATGGTTATCCTAAAACGTCGGGCAGTTCCGGGATCCACGTTTATATTCCGATGAATGCAAAATATTCATACGAGCAGGTCAAGGATTTTGGACATCTTTTGATGCAGATGGTCCAGCAAAGATTACCAGATCTGACGACCTTGGAAAGAAGCCTTCAAAAAAGAGATAAGAATAAGATTTACCTGGATTATCTTCAAAATAGAAGAGGACAGACCTTAGCAAGTGTTTACAGCCTTCGTCCGAAAAATGGAGCACCTGTCTCAATGCCCTTGGAGTGGGAAGAAGTTAAAAATGGACTCAGACCCACGGATTTCAATATTCATAATTCATTAGACCGACTGAAAGAAAAGGGCGATATTTTTAAACCCATTTTAGGAAAGGGAATTGATATGTTGAAAGCAATTAGAAAGTTAGAAGAATAATTATATCAGATCACGATCTTTAGTTGTGCTGTTTATTCCTGGGCGTTTTTTAAAACCAACTTCTTCTCGTTGATTATCTGGAATGCTGTTTTTGTTGTGGTGGAGCTTCAGTATATGTTTTTTATTTACCTGAAGACCCTATTTGTTCTTTTTAAAAGTAATTGAAAATCAATGTTATAATGTGCCTTGTTCTTCCATTGCATTCCGTTCAGTGACCTAGTAATATGACACTGTGTGATTCTTGTCAATAAAAGCTGTAAATGTGTTTTTTGATGGTATCATATACTAAAAAAGAGCATCATTCCTTAAATATTTTTCTTATTTTAGATGGATTAAAATATTGAAAAATTATTTTCACATGACTAAAAAGCTGTTATTGACTTTAGTGGTAAGCTTAGTATTTAGTTTGCAGATAAAAGCACAAAACAAGACAATTGTCCCATCTGATGTCATTCCGTTTCAGGTAACTGTCGAAAAATCTAACTTTAAGGGTAAAAATGCTTTAGCCATGGAAATACAGGGCGAGACTGATGGGGACAAAACACTTGCAATCCTAAAGGATATTGATTTTCACAACGGTATTATTGAAGCAACGATTTCCGGGCAGCCACTTGCCAATGCCGGAGAAACCGCGCGTGGGTTTGTAGGAATTGCGTTCAGGACGGCTTCGGACGCTTCCAAGATGGAGGTTTTCTATTTGCGTCCTACCAATGGCCGGGCCAATGACCAGGTACGAAGAAACCATTCCAGCCAATATATTTCCATTCCGGGATACCCTTGGGAAAAATTACGAAAAGAAGCCCCGGAACAGTATGAAGCCTATGTCGATATTGTGCCTGCGGAATGGACCAAAATAAAGATCGTAGTAAAGGATGAAACTGCCAGACTGTATGTTAACGGTGCTTCTCAGCCTACTTTGATTGTGAATGACCTGAAACAGGGTAAAGATATCCGGGGAAGTATCGGGTTATGGATAGGCCCCGGAACATTAGGCCACTTTACAGACATTATGGTAACCAAAGAGGATTGATGAACATGACGTAAACTGTTGGCAGTTATTTTTGTAAAGTCCAGAAACTAATTAAAACTAAGCTTTTCATATAATTTCAAGAAACACTACGCCTTAGTATATCAAATTGTGTTCATTACTCAAAAAAGGAATTTAAACTTGGTTGGATAAATAATTTAGTTAGATACCGTTGTTTTTTATTTAAGCTTTGGTATATTTGAATATATAATTATCAATCTCCTTATCCTGCTAGTCGTTCAAAGTGTTCGCCAAGTAATATTACCTGTTGTTGGTGATTGATATAATTGAGAAACATCTGCTCTGTGGAGTGGCCGGTGGCCCGTATCAGCAATGGAGTGGGAATTTTTCCATAAAAATTAGTAGCGAAACTTCTTCTGCCAATATGGCTGGTCACGACCTCCCATTTCTCCACATTTTCCATTCGACTTCTGAAGCCTCGCTTTTTTCTTGTCCTCAGGATCTCGGTCAGGCCAGACAGTTTTGCAATTTCTTTTATTTGCCTGTTATAGATTTGTGGCGACAGATGTTTTGGGAAATCATCCTCACTTTGTTCCATGATCTTTTTAATGTTCGGATGAAGGGGAAGCAATATGTGCTTCTTTGTTTTCTTTTGGAAAAATGACAAGTATGGCTTTCCATCGATGAATTGCATTTGTTCTTTGGAAAAATCCATGAAATCTGAGATCCTTTGTCCTGTATAGCAACTGATGATTAGCCATTTTTTTGCATCCTGCAAAGCTTTTGGGACTTTCAGTTCTTCTATTTTGTAAAGTTCCTGCTCGGAAAGGGTTATAACGTTTTTTAGATGCGCGGTTTTTTTTACTACCAATTCTTCACTATATGTCCGTATGCCTTTTCTTGCTGCGAAATTGAGGATAGTTCTGACAAAATATATGGTCCTATGGATAGTACTCTCGCAATATTCCTCTTTTTTCCCAAATAGTAGAAAATTTCTTACAAAATCAGAATTTACACTCTCAATAGATATTCTTTTGGAGACATATCCTTCAAAACGTTCAAGAAGACGTAAAAAGACCTTATATCGTTTCATCGTGGAATTACATATCAACCCATTCTTTTTTTCGATGTATTCTTTCACATAAAATAAAAGGTCATCTTTCTGGTGTTCAATTTCTTTTTGGCAAAAATATTTTTTGATATGAGATATCAGAACCTTTTGTGAGATGATTTTCTTTTTCATTATTCTTTCCTTGATACGCTCCGTTAGAAAGATCTTTAGCTTGTCCAATTTCGCATTCAGTACCTTATGTTTTTTTAGATAGATGTTTTTTGGACGTTGCTTTTCTGTATCCCATTCCTCACTAATGATGCGCAAAGGCAGCAGAAAGAGGAGTTCGATCTTTAGGTTTTCATCTGTTAAGTTGAGGTTTATACTGCAAGTACGGGATGTATTGCTGGGAGAAAGAAAATAATAAAAATTCATCGTTGAAAATATTTTTAACATTAATATTCAACGAAATTACAATAAAAGGGAGTCTAATCTAGACTACTTATTTTCAATATGATCATGTGTCAATGAAACATATTTTAGTCTTGCGAAATTACACATGTATTTAATTAAATATTTGAGTTTGTTGTTAGAAATTCGGAAATAAACTTTGATTTGTTCATTATTCTTCTAATTAAAAAAAACATTTAACCTTCTGTACATCATTCATTTGCATGAGATTAATTCCGAATTCATAACATCATTAATCAGATTTTTATGAAATTGCTGCTTTTAATATGTTTGATCTTATTATTTATAGAATTGTTTTTAAATAATTTTAAATGTTAAGACAATCTTCTATATAGTTATTTCGTGGTCTTTTTCATAAGATATCTTGTGTTAAAACAAGTTAGCAACAAAAGTAGTCTAGATTAGACTCCTTTTGTACTAAGCCAAATGATGAAAATAACACAAATAAAATGGGATATATACCAGAAATCTCATATGGGCAGTAAATTGTTTACACTTTTGCTGTTTTTATCGTTGTGTTGCAATAGTGCTTTTGGGCAACTTTATATTAATGAGGGAACGGTAGTTTTTGTAGCAGATAAGGCATTTATTTGTGAAAATGAAGTGGTCAAGATTCCGGAAAATTTTTCAGATACAGACATTACCGGTGATACTTTAGATTTTACAGTAAATGAGGAAATATCTGTAGATCACAGTATCAATGAGGTTAAAAAGAAGGTGTCTAAACCGGAGCCGGAAATTGAAAAAATTGTAATGACCGAAGAAGTTGCAACGTATAATTTTTCTTCCGGGACAGACCAATATTTTACCTTTTTCAAAAAGAACGGAAATATTGCTACGGTTCTTATTCAGAATCCTAACTTATTGATTCCTTTCCAACCTGTGGTTGAGCAGGATAAAGATTTTACTTTTTTTTCTATACTATCACCTGAGAAATTATCAGAACTATACAAGAACAGTCTATTATATTCCTCTTCAGCCATACGTCCGCCTCCATCAGAAGATGTCCTGCCAGTGCAGAGTTGCTAAAATAGGATTTTTGTTTTCATGATGTTTCCCAAAAACACGCAGGAATGTTATCATGGTTTTATGTCCTTTTAACTGTCATATCAGCTACTTTCAAAGGCAATTAAGTTATAGATTGTCACAAAAAGGGTAAATGACCCATGATGATCATAGGCAATTTTCTTGTCTATGAAATAGATTATAAGATCTATAAGCTACATTTTTTTGCAGCCTTCCACTTGATCGGATTAAGTTGGGAATTGCTTGGAATCAATATTTTTCATGATTGCACAATCATCTAGTTTATTATCAATGATTTGTCCTGCGTATGTAGGCATATTTCCATGTGAAAAAATTGAATATAGGCATGATAATAAAATATCGCTTTTTCCCCAATCATGGAATATTCACTTTATTATAATATTCAGCGAGCTGGATAATACAATTATAGTTCATAACAATTAAAAACACACTAAAAAATGAAAAAATGGAAAAAATAGAAACTTAGCTGAGCAACTTACAATGCTGAGAGTTATAACGTTAGCTTAACTCTTTACTAAAAGCTATCTAAGCTTTAAAATATTATTTAATAACACAAATTTATGAAACCAAAAAACAATTTTTTCCAGAAGCACAGCTTCAGGTTAGCATGGTTTGTTTTGATGACATTTAGTGGAATTACAACCATAAAGTCACAAAATCTGCTGACCGAGAGTTTCAATTATGCTTCGGGGACAACACTCACAAGTTCGTCCTGGATCCAACAGGTAGCAGGAGGCACACCTAACGTCACTGTTTCTGCTGGAAATTTGACTTATCCAGGTACCATTGCCAATAATTTTGGCAATAAAATATCTTTAACGAACACTGGACAGGATGTTTTCCGTTACTTTACCGCAACATCATTAAATACAACTACTCCTGCGATCTATGCAAGTACAGTTGTTAATGTATCAGCAGCGCAAGCTATAGGGGATATTTTCTTTGGTCTTGGTTCAACCACCTATAGTAATTCATACTATTATTCGACGTCGGTGGCTAGATTGTATATCCGTTCCAATGGATCAGGATTTAGCTTTGGAGTAATGAGGTCGTCCGGTACAGTAGAATATGAATCTACTGTCAGACCTTTTAATACCAATATGAAAGTTGTTCTGAAGTATGAACAGGTAGCAGGAACAGTGAATGACATTGTCAAGCTTTATGTAGATCCTGCTTCGGGATCTGAGCCTGCAACTGCAGATATTTCCCATACAGGGACTGCGACTGATGCTACTTCCTTTTCTTCGGTAGAGCTTTATCAAGGAAATGTTGCAAATGCTCCTACATTGGAAATGGATGGCATTAACGTTGGCACAACTTGGGCAAGTGTAAACTCTGCAGTATATGACTATGGAGACACCCCTACAAGCTATGATTTTACTAAGGATGGCGTATATGCTCCTGCTGTGCATACTCCAGTTTCAGGTTTGTTATTAGGAAGTATTCTTCCTGATTTGGAACTTGCTCCCAGCAGCGTAGCTGCAGGTGCTGATAACAATGGAACAAACGGAGATGGTACCGATGAGGATGCTATTGCCGTTTCGGCCAACCAGATCAGAAAAGGTGTACCTTATACTTTAAGCGTACCGGTAACCAATCCATCCGGAACAAAATATTTGTATGGTTGGATCGATTTTAATAACGATGGCAAGTTTCAGTTAGAAGAGGCAGCAACAGTTGTTTCGTTTAATACTGCAGGAAGCAGTACCCAGACGCTTAACTGGACAGGGGTACAAACCGGTACACTTGCTATGGGAGCAACTAAGCTTTATATGAGACTTAGACTTTCAGATAGAAGCTTAGCTGATTTTTTAACAGCAGCCTCAGGAGGAGCTCTTATTGATGAAAGAAGTATTGGAAATGGAGCTACAACAGCAAGTAATGCAGCTGATTATGCGACAGTAGCCAATGGCGAAGTAGAGGATTATCAAATAGAGGTAGTTAATACCTTTGATTATGGAGATTTACCTGCTACATTCGAAAATGATATAAATGGTACTGCTTTGCCAGCATTGCATGCACCGCTTTCAGGATTTAACACAGGAACACTTTTGGACTTAGAGAGTGCACCAAGCAGTGTTGTTGTAGGGGCAGATAATAATGGTACAAACGGAGACGGCGCAGATGAAGATGGCATTACAGCCCTTACAAGTGTAACCCCGGGTGTTATATATAACGTTACCGTCCCGGTAAATATACCTAGTACACTTACAGGAACCAAATATCTGTATGGATGGCTGGATTTGAATGGAGACGGACGTTTTCAAGCAGGGGAATTAGCAAGTAGTATAGCGACGACGACAGCTATTACAGCTACAAATATGACCCTGACTTGGAATGCTGCCCAAACCACAACCATTGCACCCGGAACAACAAAGATCTATCTAAGATTGAGATTGTCAAATCTTAATTTGCTGGATTTTAGCTCAGGCACGCATAGTGGATTAATAGATGAAAGAAGTGTAGGAAACGGAGCTACAGCAGCAAATAATGCAGCTAATGCTCTTACGACCCCTTTTGGAGAGGTCGAAGATTATCAGTTAGAGGTTGGCCTGTATGACATGGGAGACGTTCCGATATCTTATGATACTTCAAAGGATGGTGTGGTTTTGCCCGCTGCACACATGTCGCTAGCCGGATTTATGTTAGGTAGCATTGCCCCAGACCTAGAGCAAGTACCATATAGCGTTGCTGTAGGAGCAGACAACAACGGGACAAACGGAGATGGGTCTGATGAGGATGCTATAAATACTTCAGCAAATAAGATCAAAATCGGAGTACCTTATGTTCTAAGCGTACCAGTAACCAATCCGAGTGGATCCACAAAATATCTTTATGGTTGGATCGATTTTAATAACAATGGTAAATTTGAAGCTGGTGAATTTGCAACAGCTTCGACAAGTGCCGTAGGAAGCAGTACATTAACACTCACATGGACGGCTGTTCAGACAGCTACAATTACTGTCGACAAGCTTTATATGAGGCTGAGGCTTTCCAACAGAGCATTGCTGGATTTTACGAGTGGAACCGGTGCCACGGATATGGATGAGAGAAGTATTGGGAATGGTGCAGCAGCAGCCGGTAATCCGTCGAATCACGCCACTCCAGTTAATGGAGAGGTGGAAGACTATCAGATAGAGTTAGATAACACTTTTGATTATGGAGATGTACCTTCTACATTTGAGATTGATAAAGATGGTAATCCATTGCCTGCATTACATGCTTCTATTTCAGGATTTACCATAGGGAAACTTATAGACCAGGAAGAGGCACCAAGCAGTGTAGCTACGGGAGCAGACAATAATGGAACAAACGGAGATGGTGTCGATGAAGATGGTCTTACAACGCTTACAAGTGTAAGCCCGGGTGTTGCATACAGCATCGATGTTCCTGTAAATATTCCAAGTACACTAGCGGGAAGCAAATATCTGTACGGATGGTTGGATCTGAACGGTGATGGACGTTTTCAAGTCGGAGAAGTTGCAACAGGAAGTGTAACAGGTGTTGGCGAGCAGCTTTCCACCCTTACATGGTCTCAGGCCCAAACTTCAACCATCGCATCTGGAACTACAAAGATCTACCTAAGATTGAGATTGTCAAATCTTAATTTGCTTGATTTTAGCTCAGGTACGAATAGTGGATTAATAGATGAAAGAAGTGTTGGAAACGGAGCTATTGCAGCAAATAATGCAGCTAACGCTCTTACAACTTCTTTTGGAGAGGTCGAAGATTATCAATTGCCGGTTGGCCTGTATGATTTCGGAGATGCGCCCGTAAGTTATGATACGAATAATGCCACTGCTTTTGTTCCTGCAAGACACAGGGCAAATCCGTTATACACTATCGGAACAATTGTAGATGCAGAACAAGCAGCACAAAATGTTGCTCCAGGTACCGATAACAATGGAGCCAATGGTGACGGTCAAGATGAAGACGGAACAGGTGTTGCCACCATTACCAGAGGAGCGCCTTTCAGCTTTTTTACAAATATCAATGCACCAGCAGCATCCAATGCCATTGCATGGATCGATTTTAATAATGATGGTAAATTCCAGACTTCTGAAGCAGCTTATGCTACTTCTACAGCTACAACTAATGGATATCAGACTACATCTACGGGAGCTAGCACAGTGAATTTCTGGTTCAGAGGTGCACAAACCAGCTTGATACCGGCAGGGGTAAACAATCTGTATGTTAGGGTAAGACTTAGCCAGACTGCAGGCGCAGATAATACCGGGACTGCAGATATTGATGAGCGTTCTATAGGTGATGGAGCAAGTACAGGTGTGTACACCTTGCCAAGCTTTGGAGAAGTAGAAGATTACCGCTTTACAGTGGGTAATAACATTTATGATTTTGGAGATGCTCCGATAAGCTATGAGATGGACAAAGATGGAACAGTTGATCCAGTCAATTTCAAACCTGCTAGAAATTTTAGCTCACAAAATTTATATCTGGGAACAACTTGGGATCACGAATCTGGTCCGGCTTCTGTAACCAATCCAAATGATAATAATAATCCTAACGGAGATGGTTCTGACGAAGATGGTATCACAGGTCCTTTGTACATTAATCCGGGTGCGATCAATACATATACCTTGGGAGTAAAGAATTACACAGGTGCTAATGCCACATTAATGGTTTGGATTGATTTCAATAACAATGGAAGATTCGAGGCAGGCGAAAGGCAAACTTTGTCTGTTCCCGTAGGAGGATATGCGCAACCAATATCTTTTACGGCAGCGCAAACTGCTCTTGTTTCTACCTCAACAAACAAAGTATATATGAGGGCAAGGTTGATGCAGGCAGAAGGTGGGGTGACACTTGGAGACTTAACTACTGGTACTAATTCAGGCGTGGTAGACGAATATGCTATCGGTGATGGATTGTCTTCAGGAGTGTACGGATACGTAGCTCTTGGTGAAGTTGAAGACTATCAGTTGCAAGTGGTTCGTGATTTTGGAGATGTACCTGCTTCCTATGAAAATGGTAGTCCTGCTTTCCATTCTAATGGTGCAGAACCAGACTTGTACATGGGAGTCGATGTTGATTATGAGTTTGCTCCTCAAAGCGTAGCTGCAGGAGCGGATAATAATGGGACTAATGGTGACGGAGCAGATGAAGATGCATTCTCTTCACCCCTGACCATTACAAGCGGAAGCCAGTTTACGATGAGTGTTCCGGTAACTACAAAAACAACGGGAACCAAGTACTTGTACGGATGGATCGATTTTAACGGTGACGGAGTATTTAATGGTAACGAAGCTGCTACAACCTCTGGATCTATTGTAGCAGGTACAGCCGGTCAGTTGAGATTAACCTGGACCAATACCAATGCTTCTCCAGCTGTTCTTGCAGCAGGAAAAGTCTATGTAAGATTAAGACTGTCCTCTGCTAGTCTTGGTACTTTTGCTAATTCTCCTGCTACAGATACACGCAGTTACGGTGGAAGCACCGCTTTGGGTGAAGTAGAAGATTATCGATTCAACATCGTAAGCGGAATTTATGACTACGGAGATGCTCCGGCTATTTACTCCAGAAATCAGGTTGGCTCAAATGTGGAACCAAGACAATCACAATCTGATGTATTGAGACTTGGATTGACAGTAGATACAGAATTTGCTGCAAATACAGTAGCAGAAGGTGCAGATAATAATGGGACCAATGGAGATGGAACAGATGAAGATGGTATTACCACAGTAATGCCGGTGTATAAAGGTACAGCCTATTATTCTGACGTAGAAGTATTCAATAATTCGGGATCAGCTAAAAATCTTTACGGATGGATTGATTTTGATAACGATGGTTATTTTGAATTATCTGAAGTTGCCACAGTGTCTGTGCCTAGTTCTGCTGTACAACAGAAAGTTCAGCTGACTTGGAATAATACAACAACTGCAACGATTCCTGTAGGAGCAACCAACGTGTATATGCGTCTTCGTATTTCAGAAGGTACATTGGCCAATAATGCAAATGCTTTACTGGATGAACGTTCCATAGGAGATGGACTTACTACAGGCGTATATGGGACTGCCTTTGGTGGTGAAGTGGAAGATTATAGATTACCAGTAGCTATCACTTATGATTATGGAGATGCTATCGACAGCTATGATACCAGCAGAAATGGAGTTATTGCACCTGCAAGACAAGCTGTCAGCAGTGCATTGTATATTGGAAATGCTGCTCCGGATTCTGAGGGAAGTAAACAAACCTCAGCAACAGCAATCGGGGATGATAATAATGGAACAGATGATGAAGATGGTGTAGAGATCTCCCCAATGTATGCAGGCGGGGGTTACGCTTATTCTGTACGTGTAAAGGCATACAATAATACAGCAGGACCTAAAACACTTTACGGATGGATCGATTTTAACAACGATGGCCGTTTCCAAGTTGGAGAAGCGACAAACGTATCCGTACCTATTGCTGCAACCCAAGGATATGTCACCCTTAACTGGACAGCGGGACAGAATGTAATTGCAGGAAACCCTGACAATCTAAAGCTACGTTTACGTTTATCTGAGGGAACTCTTACGGATTATACTACGGCACCCCTTGGTGATTTGGTAGACGAAAGAGCCTTAGCTGACGGATTAAATACTGGTGAATATCATGCTACAACACCTGTTATCTATAATGGTGAAGTGGAAGATCACATCATCCCTATGACCACACAGCTTGATTATGGTGATGTTCCTTTGTATTTTGAAGATAACTTCATAGGAACTTCTGTTCCTGCACGTCACAGACAAGTTGAAGATCTTATTATAGGAGCCACGATTGATCTTGAGAATGGGGCCCAAAGTGTAACAGGCGGTTCGGATAATACCGGGACCAATGGTGACGGTTTGGATGAAGATGGTATCGATAATACCGTTCCATTGCCTACACTTTATTCAGGGGCAGAATATGCTGCATTGATTAACATCAGAAACAATCTTGCCACTGCAGCAACATTGCATGCCTGGATTGACTTGGATGGAAATGGACGATTCACATCTAATGAATATACTTCTACTGCGATTCCAGCAAACGCAGGAGATTATGTTGGCAAATTAACTTGGGCTGCACCCACTTATACAAGTACGGCAAACTATACTTATATGAGGGTCCGCCTTACCAATGCTGTGCTTACGGATAATACCAGTACGGATAATGTGGACGAACGTTCCATAGGAGACGGGCTCACTACAGGAGCGTATGGTACGATACCGCAAAACGGTGAAGTAGAAGATTATTATCTGCCGGCAGTGCCGAACGACAATACGACAATAGATTGTACTAATGATGATGACCGTTTAGGCGTGTTGGATCCTTTGCAGGCCTTATTCCATGGTACAATCGTTAAATTACGTAATTCTGAGTTTCTTGTTTTTGGAAATAGTGCAGCCGCAAATGGTACTGATCAGATGAATCCAATAAAAGTGACCCCAACCAACGGATATAATTATGCCGGAGTTCCTTTATTGCTTACAGGTGCGTCTAACGCATGGAATCACCAATATATGTTGCTTTCATCTGCAGGATTGTATGTATGGGGACAAGGAAATGTTAATGCTACTCCAGGTTCTCCTATAGTATTTCCTGGAGGTACAGGTTTCCACCAGGTGGCATTACCTACAGGAGTTGGTCCTGCAAACATCCAGTTTATGGATGCAGGTAGTTCTTCGTCTTATCTAGGTTCATTGATGCTTCTGACTAAGACAGGAGAAATTTGGGTGTATTCCAATACAGTAGGAAGCGATGTACAAGGAGATGGAAATACGGTTGCTACCGGATGGCATCAGGTAATGACAGATGCCGGAACACCGCTTACCGGAATGAAAGATGTTCGCTCAGCAGGAGGATCTGCCATAGCAACAAACGGAAACGAGTTTTACACATGGGGTAGGAATGTATTTTTGGGTGATGGACAAAATCAATCCAACAAAAGTTATGCAACCAAGATGACAACTCCTACCGGCATCAGTCTTCCTGTAAAACAACAGGATATTGCTAATGCTAATACTCCTTCTACATCATATTTCTTAAGAGACAGTGCCGGAAAGGTTTTTGTTTTAGGAAACAATGCTAGTGGAGAGTTAGGTTTAGGAAATACCAATGATTCTAGAATTTGGCGTACCATCAATTTTATGAATGAAGAGCCAAACGCCGCAGGGAATCAAACGGATGTCACAAAGGCTATAAGACCTGTTAAATGGATCTCTGCAAGTAATCATGATAATACTTACGGAACATTGTTCAGTGTGATTACCGATGAAAAAAGAATCTATAGTACGGGCTCTAATTCAGGTTCCAGAAGTGGGGTGGTAAATCCTACAAGCACACAGATACTGACAGCAGTAACTATTGGGAATGGTACAGCAATGCTTCCGGGAGAGATGACCTATGTAGAAGCAGGTGGACATATATCCATAGCTGTACAAGCAGGTAGCGACCGTTTTGGTTATGTAGGGCATACGATAGATGGAAGTGATGGATGTGGAGGTTGTACAGGAACACCTACAGAATATAACTTTACCAAAACCCCAGCAATTGGGCAGGTATGTGGTAACAAGCTGCTTGATTATGGAGATCTGGATGATAGATATAATCTGGGCGATAAAGCCAGCCATGAAATTTCATACATACCGGAAGACAACAAACTATTTTTAGGAATAGTGCCTCCGGATGCTGAAAATGGACCGCAATTTACGGTTACAGGAAGTGGCAACGATGCTTTCGGAGATGACACTACTGGATTCCCTGATGATGAAGATGCATTAAATGCGACACATTATATACCAGCCCAACCAGCTCAACCAGCTATACCTGATAATCCTGCTACGCCTGATATAGATGAAAGTAGACCTGAAATACCTGCACAGCCAGAAAGGCTTGAAGCATTTTTACCTGTAAAAACAGCAGGCTCAACCTATACATTAAGTATACCGCTTACCAATAATACGGGAAGCACGGCGTACCTGTATGGCTTCATCGATTGGAACTATAACGGCATCTTTGAACCAGGGGAGGCAATAGAGGTACCGGTACCTTCTTCGGCAGCACAGCAGACGATAGATCTTACATGGCCGGATAATTCTGCCATATGTGGAACTGAAGTTGTAAGAAGTTTTGTACGTTTACGTTTAACGACAGAGCAGTTTGTAGATGATACCACCACCGCTGCTGACGAGCGTAGTTTCTTAGCTGCACCGGATGGGGAAGTAGAAGACTATTATGTAGATTGGACTCCAGCTGCATGTCAGAACTTCTGCTACAAACCAGGAGCAACAACAGGAGGGGATACTCTGGATACTAAAGTAGGGGTCACTTCTCTTAGCAGAGCAGGAATGGATGATTCAGACAACTGGCCGATGGTTCGCAAGGGAGCATGGATTGCATTGGAATCCAAGACCAAAGGTTTTGTGGTAAACAGAGTTGCTTTCTCAGATGCGGACAATGATCCTGCAACCATGGATGTACCAACAGGTATCCCTTCTGAAAATTTTGTTGAAGGAATGATGGTATATGACACTACAAACAAATGTCTTAAAATGTATACAATTAAGGACGGAGATACTGTGCCGGCATGGCATTGTATCAGTACTCAGGCTTGTCCCGATTAATAATAATTTGAGCCGTAAGCAAAAAGCAACAGTTTTTTCTGTTGCTTTTGCCCAAAGCTTTTGATTTAAATTTTATATAATGAAAAAAATAAAGATACACACAAAAAAAAATGGTCTGTTCTTTCTGGTAATGCTTTCTGGTCTGGCTTATTCTCAGGCAATTGAAGGGTCGATAGATAAAAATCCTGTATATTCTATTGAAGGTACTGGGTATCAGGAATCGGGATCGAAAAGACAGTTCATCTTTTCAAATCTAAATATTGAGGGCGACAATAAAAATGAAATTATTCTGAATAACAATGAAATTACCGTGAAAAAAGATGGTATATACAGAATAAGCCTATCCTCAGAAATTAACAAAGGAGTGGAAAAAGAACAACAATTGCAATATTCCATTCATCTGAATGATAAGGAAGCTTTTCTGTCTGAAAAGGGAGCTATTTCGCCGGAAGGATTATATTATTTCCAGATACAGATGAAGAGTGGAGATACATTAAGCTTTGATGTTCTAAGTGATAAAGTGCTTGGTGCCACTTCGAAAAACAAACTGTCCGTAAGATTTACAGACCCTAAGCTAATAACGTTCTCTGATCATAATCATTAAGATTAATTAAATAATAGTAACAACAATGAAAAAAATAATAACAACACTTATCATTTTTTCTGCCATTGCCATAAAATCACAGATGGCAATAGGGAAAGAAGGTATAACCAATACTTCAGTATCTCTAGAATTTGCAGATACGGAAAATAGAGGGTTGGTCCTTCCTTATATCGAGGACAAAAATGGTATTGTTGAAAACGGCACAGTTATCTACGATACCACTGATAAGAAAATTAAGTATCTGAAAGATGGCGGTTGGTTTGACCTTAGCGTTGATATCACAGGTGTGGTCGATCTTTCCATTCAAACCCCAAGAGATGAGAAAATGACCGCTAAGATGGGCATCGGCGTTAATGGAGCAACCGATTCAACAAATGGTATTCTAGTATTGTCCGATACGGACAAGGCGATGATCTTACCTAAAGTTGCAAGCCCGCATTTAAATATCATCAATCCAAGTGCAGGAATGATGGTGTATGATATGACAAAAAGACAACTGGCGGTTTATAACGGTACAATGTGGAGTTTTTGGAAACCTTGATTATTAGATCCATAACCTCCTCTCTCCGATCGGGCAATCTTTTCCATAAGCTTCGTCCCGATCGGGGATTTTAACCCTGACAGAATATTCATATGATAAAGAAAAACACAGATAACAGGTCTCCTCTTGGTATGACCAAGAAAGAAATAGTGGAAGAATTTGGAGAGGGTCCGAATTCCTATACTCATGATGTCTGGCATTATGAGCTAGGCAGAACTTGGTGGGGGCTAAGGACTATTATGTTCCTTGAATTTGAAAACAATATGGTAAGTACCAAATATATCAAATATTTATTTAGAGGGAACAAAAAATTACTTGAAAAATGAATAGTCATTTTAAGAACATACATATAGGCAGTTTGGTAAAGCAAAGAGTGGTGGAGCTTGATATGGATACACAGCGTATCTGTAATTTTTTCAAGTGCAGCAATGCAGAGATAGAACAAATGTTCTTACACGAAGAATTAGCCACCGGTATTTTATTGAAATGGAGCAAACTATTGGAATACGATTTCTTCCGTTTATATACCCAGCACTTGATATTGTATGCCCCGCAAGGGAACACGAATTATAATGACGTATCAAGTCAAAAAAGGTCAAAACTTCCACAGTTCAGGAAAAATATATATACCAAGGAAGTGATAGACTTCATTCTTGAAATGATAGAGAATGGCGAGAAGACCAAAAATCAAGTATTAGAAGAATATAAGATCCCTAAGACAACATTGTATAAATGGATAAGCAAATACAATTCAAAGAAATAATGATAGAAGAAGATATGCTGATCGGAAGCTCTATGGAAATAATTGAATCCCTACTTGGCGAGCCAGATCGTAAAGGTCATGATGAATGGATCTATGTCATTGATAAATATTGCTTCGGGCTTATAAAAAAAAGACTTCATCTATTCTTTTTTCAGGAAAAAGTAAGAGACTATTATCTTGGAATGTGAAAATGAAGGACAAATATCTTCAGTATCGATTAAAAGAGTAAAAATTGAAAGAACTGGATACTCATTTTCTATCCATCAAAGGTCAACACATATTATTTCAACACCAATTGTTTGGTAGAAAACCATACTATTTCCGGTTCTCTAAACACAAAGTAAAATAGAGTCAATTTCAAAATATTATGAATGGATCAAATCCTGATTATCATCGTATCTATAACGATATCATAGATAAAAAATATCCTGATAGGAAAAAAGAATGCAAAACCTTGTTAGATAAACAAAACCTCTCCATATTGGACATCATAGAGCTCAATCGCAGGATTTTTGGTCTGCCGGACCGCTCCACGGAAGCATTCAATCAAAAGCATCGTTCTTATGACATATCGGCCATCCTGAAAATACTGGATTACCAGAAAGTCCATAAGCTTAATAATATACAGCTTGCACAACATTTCAAATTGAGTAGGAATACTGTTACAAAATGGAAAAGGTTGTTCTTGCCCACATCAGGACAGGACTTCCGGAAGGAAAAGATATAATACAATATTGAGGCTCAATTCAATCAAAAATAGAGTTCATAAATTTTAATTACATAAACTTTTTTGGATAAGAAAACTAATTGTTGTATTTAAAATATAACAATTAGTTTTTTTATATCTTTGCATACAATTAAACACAAAAAAATGACTTCTAAACAAAAAAGATCTATCAAGGCCACTGTTCCGACACTAAAAACAAATGGTCTCGACCTTACAAAACATTTTTACAAGAGAATGTTTTTTTACAACCCAGAGCTCAAGAATGTTTTTAATATCGGTAATCAAGCAAATGGAAAACAGCAGAATGCACTGGCGGGAGCAGTGCTTGCCTATGCAGAGCATATTGAGAATCCGGGGATATTGATTGAGACATTGGAGACCATCGGCAACAAACATGTAAGCCTCAATATAACTCCCGAGCAGTATGATATAGTAGGAACACATCTTTTAGCATCAATAAAAGAAGTGCTGGCAGATAAAGCTACGGATGATATCATGGAGGCATGGACACAAGCATATAATGAACTTGCAGCGATAATGATCTCTATTGAAGAAAAATTATACCAAAATAATCTGACAAAAAAAGGCGGGTGGAAAGGTTGGAGAGCATTTACTATTTCAAGCATAGTAGACGAAAGTAAAGAAATAAAATCATTCTATCTGGAACCTAAAGATAAAAAAGATATACCACAGTATTTCCCGGGACAGTACATCACCATTAAAATGTTTATTCCGTCATTGGGATATGAGCAGCCCAGACAATACAGTTTGTCTTCCGTATTTATTCCCAACCACTATAGAATATCAGTGAAAAAAGAAATAGGAAAGGATAGAATCCCAGATGGCATGGTGTCCAATCATATGCATGAAAAGGTAATTGGTGATGAGATCTGGGTAAGTTCACCATCCGGGACTTTTTATGCTGATGTTGTTTCTGATGATACATTGGTGCTGATAAGCGGCGGGGTAGGTGTCACACCAATGATGAGTATTCTAGGAGCATGCAGCAACTCCGGTATGGGCAACAATGTTGTATGGGTGCATGGATGCAGGAATGAAGAGTCTCATACTTTTAAGTCCGAGGTAGAATTACTACAGCAAAGGAATGATTGGCTTTCGTCTTTTGTTTTTTATGAAGAGACAGAATTTGAAAACGAGGTTGTACGAAGAGGAAGAATCGATTTGAATGCACTTGAAGCTAAAATTATTATCAATGGAGCAAAATATTATATTTGTGGACCAGAACCATTTATAAAAGCCCATTATAACTCCTTGATCACACTTGGGGTTAGTAGAGATAAGATATTTTATGAAGAATTTGGACCTCAACTATTACACCTCAACTAATAAATATAAAAGATGAGATTGAACCATTTTACCGATTTCAGTATGCGTGTCCTGATGTATTTGAATAAAAAGAATAATACCGATTCAAGCTCATTGGATGAATTGACGGAACGGTTCAATATTTCACGAAATCATCTGGTCAAGGTGGTTCAGTTTTTATCGAATAATGGACTGGTCTTAACAAAAAGAGGTAAAAACGGAGGCATTTTAATATCAGAAAAAGCGACTCAAATGAGACTTGGTGATCTTATCAACTTATTGGAACAGGACGAAACACCTGTGATAAGCTGTATTTCAAAACCTTGTGTGTTCTCATCTCATAACTGTAAATTAAAATCCTTTTTAGATATTGCTTATCAAGCTTTTCTTGACAGTTTGAACAAAAATCGGCTGTCCGACTTAAAATTCGAAGATTGGAATTCTATTTTCAGCCCATGAATGTATTAAACTAATATTGAACTTGCAATTATTGATTATATTGAATCTTACGCTTTTATTGTTAAACTTAGTGATACTTAATTTTTCAATGTCAATGATTTGATTATCAGCAGTAATTTAAATTTAATTTATAAAAACAAGAGCTAGAAAACCTTGCTCTTGTTTATTTTTTTATGAAAAATATGCAGCATGATCGTCCGCATTTTGCAGATCTATCATGTGCGTAATGTACAAATAAAACAATGAAAATCAATCAATTATATTTATTGTTTTTAATTTCTTTTCCCGTACATTTGCAAAGTGTTCATAAGACAGGTTCCTGCCTTCGCTAAAACTGATTCATTTAGATTGATCAGTCTTGCTTCTCCAGATACCCAAATTATTAATCCGATTTTTGATAATAACGAGAGTCTTGCTCCTGTTGATTATAGGAAATGATACGTCATTGCAGGCCGACCATTGCTATTTTGCTTTTAAATAGATCATTGCGGAGCTAAGCAAAGAAGCTGATAAACAGTAGATCCTGATTTGTTTATCCTCTAAAACATACTTTATTTTCTAAAATGGGATCTGTAAAGTGTACAGATATCATCATATTTAATTTCAATATTTATTACAATGCAAAAAGGCACAGTAAAATTTTTCAATGAAGCAAAAGGCTTCGGGTTTATAGCTCCATCAGAAGGTGGCGCAGACATATTTGTACATTCTTCAGGACTTGATTCAAAATCAATCCGTGAGAACGACCAGGTTGTTTTTGAGGTACAAAAGAGCGATAGAGGTTTGAACGCTATCAATGTGAAATTGGCATAAACTAATCAGTATTACTAATAATACTCGTTATATTTATATCAGCCTCTCACTTTATGTGAGAGGTTTTTTGACGCCTATGCCGGTCAATTAACTGAATTCCTGAAGACTTATCAATAATTAAATCAAGTAATGCTTAATGGTTATCATCAACAATTACGAAAAATATAAATCGCTGGAGGGAGTTATGGTTGGCAGCTCTTCCTGGCATACCATCGATCAGGCTCAGATCAACAGATTTGCAGATGCCACATTGGACCATCAGTGGATACACGTAGATCATCAGAAAGCATTGGCGGAAGGGCCTTACAGATCAACGATAGCGCACGGCTATTTGACGCTGTCCCTCATTCCTTATCTTTGGAAGCAGATCGTTGAAGTAAAGAATGTAAGTCTTGAGATCAATTATGGGATAGAAAATTTCAGATTTGGTGTTCCTGTAAAAGTAGATTCCGAAGTTTCGCTTCAGGCCACGATCAGATCTGTTAAAGATCTGCGTGGTACGGTCAAAGTTATTGTCGGGGCCAAGCTCATGATCAAGGGCGAGTCTAAACCTGCGTACACTGGTGATGTGGTCTTTCTCTATCATTTCAAATAAAGAAAAGTCTTTTTTTTCGTTGATACTGAAAATCCTTGCCTATAGAATCTATAGTACCAAGGATGTCAATCCTTCTGAATCGTCACTTAATTGAGTGTTATGACTCAAATCATAAACCATTTTCGAACTTCATTCTATCTTTGAGTTATACCAAGCCAACAATCTTTAAAGATCAATAAAGAATAAAAATCAAAATAAGTTAGTATGAAAAATAGTAAAAATGAAAAAAGTACGAATATTAAAGTCGATCAACTCCAGGATCACACAACAGACAACTCTGGTGAGATGCTAACGACCAACCAGGGATTAAAAATCAACAATAATCAAGATTCTTTGAAGTCAGGGGAAAGAGGACCGAGTCTGTTGGAAGATTTTATTCTGAGAGAAAAGATCACACATTTTGATCACGAGAGAATTCCGGAAAGAATTGTACACGCACGCGGCTCCGGAGCACACGGAGTTTTTAAGATCAATAAAAGCCTGGCCAAATACACCAAAGCAAAGTTTTTGTCCGAAGAAGGTAAAGAAACCCCTGTTTTTGTGCGTTTTTCTACCGTTGCAGGAAGTGCAGGAAGCACGGATCTTGCCAGAGACGTAAGAGGTTTTGCCATTAAATTTTATACGGAAGAAGGGAACTATGATTTGGTCGGAAATAATATTCCTGTGTTTTTTATACAAGATGCGATGAAATTTCCTGACCTGATCCACGCTGTAAAACCCGAACCGGATAATGCCATTCCACAGGCTGCATCTGCACACGATACTTTTTGGGATTTTATTTCCCTGATGCCGGAAAGCATGCATATGATCATGTGGGCAATGAGTGACAGGGCAATTCCGAGAAGTTACAGAATGATGGAGGGATTTGGTGTTCACACGTTTAAATTTATCAATGATAAAGGAAAAATGCATTTTGTGAAATTTCATTTTAAACCAAAATTGGGTGTTCATTCCGTAGCTTGGGATGAAGCGACTAAAATTTCAGGAAAAGATTCGGATTTTCACAGAAGAGATCTCTGGGAGGCCATTGAAAACGGAGCTTTCCCGGAATGGGATTTTGGAGTACAAATTATTCCTGAAGAGGATGAGCATAAATTTGATTTCGATCTGCTCGATCCTACCAAACTGGTCCCCGAAGAAGAAGTGCCGGTAGAATTGGTCGGAACTTTAACTCTGAACAGGAATCCGGATAACTTTTTTGCAGAAACAGAACAGATCGCCTTCCACCCGGGACATTTGGTTCCGGGGATAGATTTTACGAATGACCCGCTTCTACAAGGCAGATTGTTTTCTTATACAGATACACAGTTATCAAGATTAGGATCACCGAATTTCCACGAAATCCCGATTAACAGATCGATCAATACGATTCATAATAATCAACGTGACGGACATATGCGCCAACAGGTCGTCAAAGGGAAAGTAAGCTATGAACCAAATACCATTGGTGGTGGCTGCCCATTCCAGGCGATGATGAAAGACGGTGGTTTTACTTCACAGGAAGAACGAGTGGATGGACAGAAAATCAGAGCAAGAAGCCAAGGTTTTGTGGACCATTATTCTCAGGCTAAATTATTTTATAACAGCCAGTCGGAACCTGAGAAAACACACCTTCAGAATGCATTGATCTTTGAATTATCAAAAGTAACGATTCCTGCGATCCGTGAGAGAGTCGTTGGTCAATTAAATTTTATAAATAAAGAATTAGCATTACTGGTTGCTAAAAAAGTAGGTGTCGATGTAACCAAATTACAACAACCTAACGGAAGTATCCCTGCAGATGCCGATCCAAAAACGTTGCAAAGTCCTGAAAAAGAACCTTTAACTAAAAGCTCTGATGCTTTGAGTATGAAAAATACGGTTAAGGATACCATAAAAAGCCGTGTGATCGGCTTTATTATGGAAAATGGCGTGAATGCTAAGGATGTAAAAAAGTTGAAATCAGAACTTGAAAAAGAAGAAGCCGTTGTACAGATCATTGCCGGAAGTCTTGCGCCTGTAAAAGCGGACGACGGAACGACTTTCGAGCCGAAACATTCTCTTACAAGTACAGCCAGCGTATGCTTTGATGCTTTGTATTTGTGTAGTGGTAAGAATTCTGCAGAAAACCTGATGAATGAGGATAACAAGCCGGGAACACTTTTATTTGTGAACGAAGCTTATAAACATTGTAAAGCGATCTATTTTGGAAAAGAAACAGATGGGATTTATAATGCAAGCAACGTGAAAAGTAAAAAGCACGAAGATCCGGCGATCATTACTTCGGAAAGCAATAATTCTGATGAATCTTTCATCAAGGCCATAGCCAATCACCGTGTTTGGGAATTGGAAAAGGATAGAAATAATCCGGCATAGAAATCAGGTCACATCATAAACATTAGAATTATATTATGGAAAAGCACATACAAACCACGGATGAGATCGGAAGTATGGGTGTGTAAAAGTCGTTCTGGATCCCTGATGTAATTGGAAAATCAACAATTTGAACTTATAAAATTTTATTTATGAAAAATATATTATGGTTAGTAGCAGCGCTTTGTATCTTCATTTGGCTTCTAGGAATGCTCGGTGTGATCGAAGGCCTGAGTACTGGATATTTGGTACACGTGCTGTTGGTAATAGCAGTTGTGGTTGTGCTTTACAATATTATATCGGGCAGAAAACCGCTTGATTAATTGATAATTACATATAAATTTAAATTTTCAAAAAGAGGATCCCGCTTTCACAAGTGGGATCTCTGTTTTTTTTATGATCTTAATTAATAATAAATATTCCTGTCTATGATCTTAAGCAGCTCCTGCTTCTCGAGATTTTTAATAGTTCGGATAACAGTTTCCACTCGTAGCCCAGTTATCGAGGCCAGCTGTTGTCTGGTCAATGGAACCTGATAAGAATACATACTCCTGTCCGGACTGAAACTTTTATGATAGTCCAAAACACCTTTGATCCTGACATCTGCCTGCAGAGAAGCATTGTTTTCCAACATTACAAATTTGTAATATAGCCGTTCCGAGAGGAACTTATTAACATCTCTTGAAAGCCTGGGATGGTCATCCAGCATTTTTATAAACTTTGCCTTTGACAACTTCAGTACAGTACTTTCTTCAAAAACCACGGCATTCACTGGGTATTTTTTATCAATAAAAAGCAAGAGTTCGCAAACACTTAGCCCTGGCTGAAGAATTGCTAATATCAATTCTTTTCCGGCTTCATTATAATGATTGAGCTTTATCCGTCCCTTTACGATCTGATAATAATATTTTGGGGAATCTCCTTCACTGAAAATAATGTCGCCACGTTTGAAATTTTCAAATTCTGCACCGTATGATAATAGTATTTCTTCCGCGATCATTTTATTATGATATTTAGTTTGGTTTAATGAATTAATCAGGAGGCAATTAGCTCAATATATAATAAATCCTATGCCAATTAGCTTCTCGTATCCTTTTAAGTCCTGTTTTCGGTATGCGAAATTAATCGACAACCTATTTCTTTATTATGATGCAGGTCATAAGTTTTAGACTTCGATTGCGGTAACTTTGAAGAATACCTAAAAATAAATTATTATGAAAAAGTTATTCTTACCGATGATCGTTCTATTCATCATTAGTTGTTCAAAAAAAGACACTACCGAAAATTCGATGCCTAATGACCTCCTGACTTCTGACAGTACCGTCGCAATCCCAAATCCTGCGCCACAGACAGATAGTACGACAACTTCTGCTTCCGGACCTGTGTCAGACAGTAGTAAAACGACACCTGGCGGCAGAAGAGATTCTGTAAGATAGGTTTTAATCGTAAAGGTTCCTTCCGGATTTATAGAGATCCTGACAGCAGTTACTTGAATCAATAAGATTACTAAGAAAACCTTATAGAATTAGGATCTCTTTTCAATTGGTGAAGATTTCTAAATTAACTATAGATAATTAATAGTATCTTTGAAGCGTTATAATATACGTGTGAAGCTGCTGATTTTAATGTGATTAAATTCGGTGGCCATTCGCTTCACTTTAATTTTTGTTGTATAAATGGCATACAGCAGTTTATTCTATATAGTTATGAATGCAGTAGCATTAGATTTTCCCACAGTTTCATATGGAGAATTCCTTTCTCGTTTCAAAGCTTCTTTGGGCTCTTTGTTTCAAAAAGAAAACATCGATCAGCTTAGTCTCTCCAGAGGCCTGCCTCCCAATGTCTGGAAAGAGATAATGAACTTGAAGCCACTTTCTGTTGCTATCCCGAAAGAATTCGGTGGAAGAGGTGTGAAGGTAAAAGAATGCTTAGGTATCCTTTCTGCTGCTTCTTATGAGTCACTACCGTTGTCCCTTACATTTGGGATCAATATAGCTTTGTTCCTTGAACCTTTGGCAAAATATGGTAATAATATTATCAAAGGTGACATTTTCAAACATTTCTTGGATTTTGGGGCAATGGGCGGATTGATGATTACAGAGCCGGATTATGGAAGCGATGCTCTTAGTATGAGAACTCAGAACGAACTTAAAGATCGCAAATACCACATCAAAGGAACAAAACACTGGCAAGGTCTTACAGGTTTGGCCAACTATTGGTTGGTAACATCCAGAAATGTCAATTCCGATGGTAATCTTGCGAGAGACGTTGATTTCTTTATAGCAGATACGCATAAGCCGGAACAAAATATCGAAGTTCAGGAATATTATGACAATGCAGGCTTATATATGATCCCTTACGGTCTTAACAAACTTGATATCAAAGTTCCCGAAGAAAATAAACTGATTCCGGAATCGACGGGTCTTAAACTGATGTTGGATCTGCTTCACAGAAGTAGATTGCAGTTTCCGGGAATGGGAATGGGATTCTTAAAAAGAATGATGGAAGAAGCGATGACCCAATGTAAAGAGAGAATTGTTGGAGCTTCCAACTTATTCTCACTGGATCAGGTTCAGTATCAATTGGCAAAATTGCAGTCATTCTTTACCCTTTCTTCGGCAATGTGCGCAAAAAGTACACTTATAAGTGGGATTGACAAAGATGTATCCGGAAGCGGAGTTCATGCAAACAGTATGAAGGCTTTTGTGACAGATATGATGCAGGAAGCTGCCCAGATTTTGGTGCAATTGTCCGGAGCCAAAGGTTATAGATTAAGTCATATCGGTGGAAGAGGTATTATGGACAGTCGTCCTTTTCAGATTTTTGAAGGTTCTAATGAAATGCTCTATACGCAGATCTCTGAAGGTGTTTTAAAAGATATGAAAAAGAAGAAGATGGATAATCTGGCTGATTATCTTTCTATTAATGAAATTACTAAGGATGCTGCTAAGTTGTATTCAAAGGAATTGAATTTTACTATTAATGCACCACTTTCTCAAAGAAAAATGATCGACCTGGGGAAAATCATTTCAAGAATTGTTACAGTAAATGATTTGACAGAGCTGAATGATGCCGGTTTCAATCAGGAGCTGACAGATAACTCGATAGAAATTGTAAGGCAGGAAGTTGTAACGCTTATTGCATCTATGAATCATCATAGAAATATCAATGCGATCTGCGATACGAGTGAAAAAAGTGATTGGATGGACTTTTTCTGATTCAAATTCAGATCATAGATAAAGGTGATGCCTCTAATTTTGGAGGCATTTTCTGTGTCTCATAAATTTGTCGTATATTTGTAACATAATTTCTAAACGGTTTTCTGTATCTGCTGATGCAACATTCTCTTTTATTTTGTGTTCTCGGCCTTGGCTAATGTTTTTATTGGCGACACAACTTCTGGATAGTAGAAACAGAATAACTTTTTAATCTTATTAGGAATCGATTTTCAAATTCCATTAATGAAGATTTATTCTGAATTCATTTTAATTCAATTTCAGAACATTAATTTAAAATAATAACAAATAATTTATGGCAGATTCTTTCTCAAAAAAAGAAAACTTCAAGAAAAAACTTCAGAAACAAAAAGACAAAGCACTTCGTCGCGAGGAGCGTAAAACTAATAATGACAAAGGAAAAGAAACCGAATTCATGTATGTGGATGCATACGGAAGGCTGACTTCTACACCACCGGAAGAAAGATTAGAGGTTGATTTGGACAACATTCAGTTAGGAGCAGCTCCTATAGAAGCTGAAGAAGCTGTGAAGACGGGAATTGTAACTTTTGTTAGTGACAAAGGTTATGGTTTTATCACAGAAAATAAAACCAACGAAAATATCTTTTTCCATAGTAACAACTGTGCGGTGCCCATAAAAAAAGGTAACAAAGTATCTTTCGAAAAAGAAAGGTCTCCAAAAGGGTTTTCTGCAGTTAATATTGAGCTGGTAAAATAATAAAATAAGGGCAATCCATTTTGGGATCTTTTATATAGCAATTACAATATTCAACCGGGTTATCCCGGTTTTTTTATGCTCAATTAACAAGTATTGTTTTTTTTCAACTTAAAATTTATTTTAAACAAGGAACATTTGTATCTTTGTTCCACGCTTTAGGGGTATTCTGAAAAAGAATTGAGAGAGTCCCTTTGAACCTGATACGGCTAACACCGACGTAGGGAAAAGCAGGAATGCATCTTTTGATGCTTTCTTTCTTATTCTATTTGTTTTCCTAAAGCCTATTTAAATTAATTTATAAGTAAATGGAAAACAACCTTTGGAATAATTACATTCAATCTGTAAAAGATCAATCGCCACTTGTACACAATATGACCAATTTTGTGGTCATGAATAATACCGCCAATGCATTGTTGGCAGTCGGAGCTTCTCCGATCATGGCCCACGCAAAATCTGAAATCAAAGAAATGGTTGCCATTTCAAATGCTGTGGTCATCAATATCGGAACACTTGACGAAGATTGGTCTGAATCAATGCTGATTGCCGCAGAAGAAGCGCATCGTACAAAAAAAACGTGGGTTTTAGACCCGGTCGGGGCTGGCGCAACTTCTTTCAGGGATGAGGTTTTAGCAAAGCTTTTACAGTTCAATCCAACCGTTATAAGAGGAAATGCATCGGAGATCATCGCTTTGGCAAAAGCCAATAAAACAATTACAAAAGGAGTCGACAGTACGGCAGAAAGTAATGAAGCTGTTTTTGCAGCTCAAAGTCTTGTTGAGAAATATCGGTCTGTAGTCTGTATTTCAGGAGCTACGGATATTATTATTGATGATAAGGAAACTTATTTTGTTGAAAACGGACATCCGTTAATGACCAAAGTAACAGGTTTGGGTTGCTCCGCTTCGGCAATTGTTGGAGCCTTTGCCGGAGTTTCTGAAAATAAAACCGAATCCACCGTTGCGGCGATGGCTCTTCTTGGAATCGCAGGAGAACTGTCGGAAAAAATCTCAAAAGGACCGGGAAGTCTTCAGATGAATATTTTGGATAAACTGTACAATATTTCCGAAAAGGAATTTTTTGAAAACGTAAATGTTTCTAAAAAATGAGTTTGATAAAATCATTTCCTTATCAATTGTATCTCGTGATTTCTGAAGCTGATTGCAAAGGTCGCAACTTTCTTGAAGTTGCCGAACAAGCGATTCTGGGTGGGGTAGATATCATCCAGTTGCGTGAGAAAAAAGCTTCGGATGTAGATTTTCTGGAAAAAGCAATTCGTTTAAAAGAAATCACCGATAAATATGGAATTCCTTTAATTATCAATGATAATGCTTTCGTTGCCAGAGAGATTGATGCTTTCGGAATTCACGTCGGGAATAATGATACACAACCAACTGTACTACGGGAAAATTCTTTAAAAAATAAAATGATCGGCTATTCTATTGAGTATTTGACACAGCTTGAAAATCAGGAAACCAAAGTCTCGGATTATTTGGGAGTCAGCCCGGTTTTCAGGACGGGTACTAAAACCGATACCGTCACAGAATGGGGATTGGAAGGATTGATGAAAATCAGGAAACTGACGGAAAAACCATTGGTTGCCATTGGGAATATTCACTTAAGAAATGCTAAGGCTGTGATGGAGGCAGGTGCAGATTGTATTGCGGTAGTTTCAGAGATCTGCAGTGCTGGCAATCCTCAAAAAGCCGCTTTTAACCTAAAAAACGAAATCTTGAAATGACAAAATACAAATATCCATCAGTTCTCACGATTGCCGGTTTCGACGGAAGCGGAGGCGCAGGAATTCAGGCTGATATAAAAACTATTTCCGCCTTGGGATGTTACGCAACTTCTGTTTTAACAGCATTGCCGGTTCAGAATACGATGGGCGTTCGGAATATTTTCCCGATTCCCGTTGAGGCTGTTTCAGAACAGATCGAATCTATTTTGGACGACATTTTTCCTGACGCCATCAAAATCGGGATGGTCCACACACCAGAGTTGGTCGAAACCATTGTTAAGACTTTGGGCAAATATAAAAAAGTACCGATTGTTTTTGACCCTGTAATGGTTGCGACAAGCGGGCATCGGCTAATTGAGGAAGAAACCATTCAGACGATTATTGAAAAGCTATTCCCGATTTCAGATATTATTACCCCGAATATGGATGAAGCGGCAATATTGGCAAACAGGGAAGTGAAGACTTTGAACGATATGAAAATTGCAGGAGAATTCATCAAAAAATTAGGCTGTAAACACATTCTGTTGAAAGGCGGTCATCAAACCACTGAAATAATTACATCCCTTTTGTACAATGATAAGGACGATTACCAAACTTTTGAATCGGTAAAATTAAATACCAGAAATACACACGGTTCGGGTTGTACACTATCATCTGCAATTGCCTCTTTTGTTGCCCGCGGAAAATCTATGGATGAAGCTGTGGCTTTGGCCCAAAACTACGTTTCAGAAGCTATTCTCAAAGGAAGCGACGTACAGACCGGACAAGGGAATGGTCCTCTGAATCACTTTTTTAACCCACAAAAACTAATCAAAAATGAATTGGTCTGAAAACGCCTGGAAATCAATTGAAAATATCTACAAGGACATTATTGAAATGCCTTTTCTCAAAGAGCTGTCAAACGGAACTTTAGACAAAGAGAGATTCCAATTTTACATTGCACAGGATTCATTGTATCTCGAACATTTCGGAAGAACTTTGGCTTTAATTGGCAGCAAGGCACATGAGATTGAAGATGCTTTGGCCTATATGAGATTTGCCGAAAATGCGATAGTTGTGGAAAATGCTTTGCACGAATCGTATTTTAAAGAATTTGAAATTTCGGAAAAAGGAATTTTACAACCCGTTTGTCATCATTACATTCACTTTTTGAGAAGTACGGCCGCTTTTGAACCAGTGGAAGTGGCTTTGGCTGCGACTTTGCCTTGTTTTTGGATCTATAAGGAAGTCGGAGATCATATTCTGGATCTTGTTGAACAAGCATCAGAAAATCCTTATCAAAGCTGGATTGATACTTACGGCGGAGAGGATTTTGCCGTTGCCGTTAAAACCGCTGTCGACATTTGCAACAAAGCGGCTGAAAACACAACTCCCGAAATAAGGATCTGGATGAATGAAGCATTTATTACAGCTTCACGTCTGGAATTTCAGTTTTGGCAAGCTGCTTATGATCTGAAGGTTTGGGAATGATCCGGGCGTATCCCTTTGCGTTTTGCCAACGCCAAATCCCAATCAAAAACACAAGCGGGTCGGGCTATCCGCTGTATCTTTTTGTCATTGCGAACGACGTGGAGCAATTTCTTGAACTTTTCGACTATCGCAATGACAAAAAAGGATGCCGCTACTATCCCTTACGCAAAAGTCCGCCCAACAGATTCGTCGGACGGACTTTTATAATTTTAGCTTATCCCGATTTAGCAGATAACAAATCATAAACAATTTTGATCTCCTGCCAAAGCGTCTTTAAATTCTAAATCCTCCTGCAACTTCTATTCTTTGTGCATTGATCCACTTAGAATCATCCGAACAAAGGAAGGCAACCACACTTCCGATATCATCAGGCAAACCGACTCTTCCTAGCGCCGTTTGAGATGACACCAACTGATTGTATTCTTTACTGTCACGTACAGCTCCACCACCAAAATCGGTTTCGATAGCACCCGGCGCAATAGAATTCACTCTTATTTTTCTGCTTCCCAACTCCAATGCCTGATATCTTGACAGGGAATCTATCGCTGCTTTCATCGCTCCATAAGCGGAATATCCTGCAAATGAGAATCTTGCCAGACCAGAAGAAGTGTTTACTACGCTGCTTCCGTCATTCAGTAATGGTAATAATTTTTGAGTTAAGAAGTAAGGTCCTTTGAAATGGATATTCGTCATTGCATCCAAGGTTTCTTCAGTCGTCGTTTCAAAACTTTGATTGATACCGATTCCGGCATTATTTACCAGAGCATCTAATTTTCCAGAAGCAAATTGGGTGTCCAAAATATGTTTCACTTCTGTTACAAATTGGTCGAAACCTGCGGTTGAAGAAATATCCAGAGGCAATGCGTACGCTTTTTGTCCGATATTTTCGATTTCTTTTACCACTTCATCTGCCGCTTCTTTTTTTGTTTGGTATGTGATAATAAGGTCGAATCCTTTTTTCGCTAATTGTAAAGCTGAATCTTTGCCCAATCCACGGCTTCCGCCGGTTACTAATGCTATTTTACTTTGATTGTTTGACATTGTTTAATGTTTTTAATTAATGATACAAAGTTGAAGAATTTCAGGATCGGATTATTTGTATAAATCAAATTAAAATTTGTGAAAATCAAACAATCAATAATTCCCGGTAATGTTGTGGGGATTGTTTGCTGTGTTTCTTGAAGAAGTTGGAAAAATGTGCTACTTCCTCAAAGCCTAGTGTAAAAGCGATTTCAGATATGTTCCATTGTGTTTGTGCAAGCAATAATTTTGCTTCCTGGAAAATCCGGCTTCCGATGATCTCGCCGGTGGTTTTTCCTGTTGTTTCTTTTAAAACTCTATTGAGATGATTAACGTGGACCCCTAATATTCCTGCAAAATCTGCAGGTGTCTTCAGTTGTAGCAACTGGCTGATGTTTTCAATAGGAAACTGCCTTTCTAATAATTCAATGAAAAGAGTAGTGGTTCTGGAAGCGGCGGTCTTGTTATTTTCAACAGGTAAAATCGGCTGTAATTTCTGACCAAAATGTATCAATTCCATTACGTAGTTTCTAAGAAGATCATACTTGTAAGTATAATCAGACTTGATTTCTCCGTGCATTTTCAAAAATATTGCTTCGAATTGATGAAATTGTTCTGTCGAGATTTGAAAAATAAAATCGCTCTGAGCCGAGAAGACAGGAAGCAGGTCAAGTTCCAATCCGATCTTCGAAGTGGGTAAGAAATCTTTGGTGAAAACACAGAAATGTCCCGATTGATCGGTACAGAGATGCGTGTAATTGTAAGGGATTTTCGGAGAGGCAAAAAGAACGGCGCAATCTTCAATCTCAATGGTTTTATCTGCGTATTCTACTTTATTCCTGCCGTTTATCAGGCTTATTTTGTAATAAGTTCTCCTGTTGTAAGGCATTTCGGTTTTCGATTTGCAGGTTCTGTAGATTTCAGAAATATCAAAAATGTTGAAATGACCAATATCCTTATGGATGTTTTCATTGAGGAATTGATTGATGTCAGGACAGGTGTCTCCCAAAATATCCTGATAAAATTCTTTGATGGTTATCGAACTCATTGGTTTGTAAAAATCAAAGATATGATTTTTTTTAATTATAAAATCTTCAAGTCGGAACTTCACTCGGCGATATTCCAAATTCTTTTTTGAAGGCAAAAGAGAAATGTGATAGATCTTCAAATCCTAGATCCAAATAAATATCATTGGGTTTTCGTTTCTCATTCTGAAGCAAAAAATGGGCTTCTTCCAATCGCTTCTGTATCAGCCATCTTCCGGGGTTCATTCCGAATATTTTCTGAAAATCACGTTTAAAAGACGACAGACTTCTTCCCGTTAAATAAGCAAATCTTTCAAGATGAATATTGAATCGAAAGTTGCGCAGCATAAATTCTTCCAGATCAATTTTTTCAGGTGCTCCGAAGTTGAAGAATACATTCGCCAGGTCAGGATCATTCTTTAACAAGATCAATAATAGTTCTTCCCTCTTGATATCAGAAAATTCTTCATCAATTTTTTCACCATCGGCATAATATGGTGCTAAAGATTGTATGAAATTCTGAATCAGCAGATTTTCTTCGACCTCCAAAAACGAATTATCATTTGAAAATGGCTTTGTAGAATAATGATTTTTTTGTAGAAATCTTTTCAGAAATACTTCGTCAAAAGTGATGATTATTTTCTCGAAAGCGCCGTTGATTTTATGCTTTGTATATCTTATCAGATGGTTTTTTCGGACAATGTAATACTCTCCTTCGTATAGCTGATAGGTTTTATTTCCGTCAAAAGCTACCATGGAACCCTTCGTCAAAACAATAAAAAAATGCTCCGGAATAAATTGTTCGGGAGATATTTCCGGACCTAAATGACATGACTGGATGTTGTTAAATTTCATTTGGATGATTCTGTTTTTTTTGCGCCACAAATACACGAATTATTTATTCTATTATAAAATATCATTATGTGGGTTTGTTGCATAGCTCCCATCTTTTAAATAATTGTTGATATCAGTTGTGTTTTTTGTGAAATTAATTTACAAAATTTATATCCACCCACAAATTTTAATTGGAAGATATATACAACGTGACTAATTTGTTAATGCCACAAATGCATGAATGATACTCTTGGCTTATTTAATTTATGTATTCGTGGCAAGAGATCATTTTAAGCTGTCAACACTAGATAATATCGCTTCTTCACGACTTCTTGGTATCCAGCCCAAGATGGTTTTTGCCTTTTCATTAGACATTTCTTTATAAAATTCAGGTGCTGTTTTATCCATTTTTGCAATGTTTGCAGACTTTTCGGGTCTTTCTTTTTTGATTAATTCTGCAACATCATAGAAGCTCATTACACCGTCTGAATTTGCCAAAAATCTTTCTCCTGCAGCTTCCGGACTTTCCATCGCCTTGATGTGAAGGTCTGCAACATCACGCACATCTACAACGCCCATTGTAAAATTACCGCTTTGATTGGTGGTCCCGTTTAGAATTCCAATAATGGCAATATCTAACGAGGCTGAAGTGATTTCACCTAAAACAGGACCAAAAATTCCGACCGGACAGATAACAGAAATTTCCAAACCTTTCCCTTCATTTTCTATAAAATCCCAAGCAGCTCTTTCTGCAACGGTTTTCGATTTGATGTAGGCAGGAAGTGGAATATTGGTGTCCGTCCAGTCTTTTTCTGTGAAAATATGACCATCGATATTAATGCTGTAGCCAACTGCAGCAAAAGAAGAAGTCAGCACAACACGTTTTACACCGGCTCTTTTGGCTGCCTTCAAAACACGCAAAGCACCATCCCGGGCCGGAATTATCAATTCGTTTTCATCTTTTGGTTCTTGTACGGGAAATGGCGATGCAATGTGCAGAACGTAATCGCAATCCTTTACTGCTTCATCCCATCCTTTGTCCTCAGTAAGACTGGCTTCAAAAAAATCTAAATTTTCAAAATTGGAAATTCCACCTTCTTTCAAAGCGTTGATCACGGTATCTTTTTTTGATAAAGAACGAAGTGTTGTTTTTACCAGATAGTCTTTTTGTAATAATTGAAGAATGGTGTGAACACCTACGAATCCCGTGGCTCCGGTTACTAATATTGTTTTATTTTTCATTTTGTCTAAATTTATTTAATGCAAAATTCCACAATAAAATTTCGTATTACTTTGTTGTAAAGTTCAAATTTTGTTTGTTGAAAAGTTCAGATTAAAATTTAAGTGAAAATATTTTCCGTCATTTTGGCTACAACCAAACTCATTTTGGCAACATTTCCATCTGCGCTTCTGCGGACATTTGTATTATAAAATTTAAACAAAATTTACAATGCAAAAAACAATTTTCATTACAGGCGCTTCTTCAGGATTAGGGAAAGCTACTGCCAAATTATTTCAGTCAAAAGGTTGGAACATCATCGCAACGATGAGAAGTCCCGAAAAAGAAACCGAACTTTCCCAATTGGAAAATGTAACCTTACTTCCGTTGGACGTTACCAATCTGGAGCAGATTCAGGAAACGGTAAAAAAGGCGATTGAACTTCATACTATCGACGTGGTTTTCAATAATGCCGGTTACGGTCTGATTGGTGCTTTGGAAGCTTTGACAGACGAACAGATCGTGAAACAATTAGACACCAATTTATTGGGCGTGATTCGTGTGACGCAGGCTTTCATTCCTTATTTCAGAAAAAACAGAAACGGATTATTCATTACCACGACATCAATTGGCGGACTGTTGACTTTTCCTTTGGATTCGCTTTATCACGCTACAAAATGGGCCTTGGAAGGCTGGAGCGAAAGTATGTCTTTTGAACTGTCTTTGCATAATGTAGGGATAAAAACTATTGCGCCGGGCGGAATTAAAACTAATTTTGCAGGAGAATCTTTAGCCATTGCCAATCATCCCGCTTATGAAGATGGAATGCAGAAATTATTTGGGCTGATGAATCCCGATAACTTCGAACCTGTGGAGTGGATTGCAGATGTGGTTTATGAAGCTGCCACAGACGGGAAAAACCAGTTGAGATATGTGACGGGAGAATTTGCCAACCAGTTGTACAACCGTCGTTTGGAAATCGGTTCAGAGGCGGCAGTTCAGGAGATGAAACAGATGGTTTTTGGAAATTTGCTCAACTAAAAAAAATTAAGAAATGAATAATCCGATAAAAGTAGATTCTATATCCCGGCTCCATGAGATGTTGAATTTTGGTAAGCCTGTTCATCCTTTGATCAGCATTAACGATAATACGAATATGATTGTTGAGGATGATCTTTTGAACCAGCATTTTCTGTTCAATTTCTACAAAATTTCTTACAAGAAAACTCTGAAAGGTAAAATTGGTTACGGACAAGGCTATTACGATTTTGATGAAGGCGGAATGGTTTTTACGGCCCCGAATCAACTGCTTTCCACAAGCATGGATGATATGGAGTATGAAGGTGTGACTCTGTTGATCCATCCCGATTTTCTGAGAAACTATTCATTGGCAACCCGAATTAAAAGCTTCGGATTTTTCTCTTATTCGGCGAACGAAGCCCTGTTTTTATCGGACAAAGAAAAGCAGATGATTTTTTCGGTTTTTGATAATATCAAGGAAGAACTGAATAACACGATTGACGATTTCAGTCAGGATGTCATCATTTCACACATAGAGGTTCTGCTCAATTACAGCAACCGCTTCTACAAGCGGCAATTCATTACCAGAAAAGCTGTAAACAACGATTTACTTTCAAAAATCGAAGAGCTTTTAAATGTTTATTTCGACAAGGAACAAGGTTTGAATAAAGGTTTGCCAACGGTCGAATTTTTAGCGGCCAAACTCAGTCTTTCCCCAAGATATCTGAGCGATATGCTTCGTTCTTTAACGGGACAAAACGCCCAGCAACTTATCCATGAGAAACTCATCGAAAAGGCCAAAGATTACCTCACTACAACTCAGCTTTCTGTCGCAGAAATTGCTTATCTACTGGGTTTCGAGCATCCTCAGTCTTTCAACAAGTTATTCAAAAATAAAACCAGCCAGACGCCTGTGCAATTCAAACAAGGTTTTTATCATAACTAATTTTAAAATGAATATAGAAAAGTTTATCAACGATTGGATTGTAGTCAGCAACAGTTACGACACCGAAAAATATCTGGAATTTTATCTGGAAGATGCCATTTTAGATGACCCGTCAGTTGGAAGAAAATTTATTGGTCACGACGGAATCAAAGATTATTTCGAAAGTTATTTTATAGGTTATCAAACTCAAACAGAATTGAGAAAATTAGAAATCAAAGAAAATTCCGCTTATCTGGAAGTAGAATTCACAGGTGATTTTCCGGAAGGTAAAATTGGAGGAAGTTTTGATTTTATTTTTAAAAATGATAAAATTGCGTTTGTAAAGGCAGATTTGATTCATTAGATCATCACCTGGAATTTATGATCGTGATGAGAATTCTTATCACTGTTTTTTGTTTTAAAGTTAATTTATAATAGATTATCAGGTTTTGTATTGAATTTCAATCAAATGACCAACATCAGTTTTTTATAAAGCTATTTTATATATCTTTGCGCCAATCTGGTGAGCTGTAAAAAGCACTTAATAGGGAATCCGGTGAAAATCCGGAGCAGACCCGCTGCTGTAAGCTTCACACAAAGGTTTTTGAAAATTATATCCACTGTTCGCCTTGGCGGATGGGAAGGATCTCAAAAATGAAGTAAGTCAGAAGACCTGCCAGAAGTTTAAAATAATTGACGCTTTCGTGGAATAAAGCTTAGTCAACAATGATTTTGTACAATCCAAATTGTACTTTGTCATTGCTTTCTTACATCCATTGGCGTCATCATTATTCGATATGAGCTAATGGTGACACGATTTACTTTTCGACTTTATAAAACAGTTGTTGCAATAGTGGTGACAGCTTCCTCGCTATGTTTTTCCCAGTCCAGAAAAGATACGGTCGAGACAGAGATTCTCAAAGTTGATGTTTACAAAAAGGATTTCAAAGAGATTCTTCCTGCTCAGACAATTTCCGGAGAGAAACTGGAAAGACTCAACAGTCAATCTGTTGCAGACGCACTGCGATATTTTTCAGGCGTTCAGATCAAAGATTACGGTGGAATTGGCGGACTGAAAACCATCAATATCCGAAGTATGGGAAGCCAACATGTTGGTGTCTTCTATGACGGAATTCAACTTGGGAATGCGCAAAATGGATTAGTCGATCTAGGAAGATTTTCTTTGGACGACATCGAGGAAATTTCTCTTTACAACGGACAAAAAAGCGAGATTTTCCAGCCTGCAAGAGATTTTGGTTCATCAGGTTCGATTTATCTTCAACCAAAAACGCCTCAATTTAAATTTAATAAAAAAACAAATCTCGTTCTTAGGCTCAAAAATAGTTCTATCGATTTGTTCAATCCTTCTTTCCGGTTGGAACAGAAGATTTCGGACAGAGTTTCGGCTAGTTTCAGTTCAGAATTTTTGCAAAGTGATGGTATTTACAGATTCCGTTATCACAAAAAATATCCGGATGGCACAACAGCTTATGACACGATTGCAAAGCGGTTCGATTCCGACATCAAGGCCAAACGTTTCGAAACCAGTTTTCACGGCATTATCAATAACGGAAGTTGGAATATCCGAAGTTACGGCTATCTCTCTGACCGTGGCATTCCAGCGGCAATTGTCAATAACCGGTTTGATGGACGAGGACAAAGGTTGGTGGACGAGAATTATTTTATTCAGGCCAATTTCAGAAAGAAGTTATTTCCCAAATTAGAAACGCAGTTCAAAGCCAAATTCGCTTACGATTTCACACATTACATCGATACGGTTTCATCCATAAAAATCCAGAATCAATACATCCAGAGAGAGATTTATTTGTCTTCCTCCAATATTTATTCCGTGACTCAGAACTGGGATTTCAGCACCAGTTTTGACTTCCAGTACAACAATCTGGATGCGGATCTGGTCAACTTTTCGTATCCGACGCGTTACACTTCGTTGCTTGCTTTTGCCACAACCTACCAATGGGAAAAACTGAAATTCCTAGGAAGTCTGCTTGGAACTTTCGTGCACGAAGATGTGGAGAAAAATGCCAAATCGCCGGACAAAACCGAATGGACGCCGGCCGCTTTTCTCAGTTATCAGCCTTTTGATTACAATGATTTTACGGTGAGAGCTTTTTACAAACGGATTTTCCGAATGCCGACTTTTAATGATTTGTATTACACAATGATCGGAAATGCTTTTCTGAAACCAGAATTTACCAATCAGTACAATCTTGGATTCACGTATCAGAAGTCTTTTGAGAACTGGGTTCTTCAAAGTTTCTATGCAAAAGTCGACGGTTATTTTAACAAAGTGAAAAACAAAATCATCGCGGCACCAACCGGAAATATGTTCCGCTGGATGATGCTGAATCTTGGCGAAGTGGAAATCATCGGAACAGATGTCAATGTTCAGGCTGATTTGCTCGTTGGGAACATCAAGCTTAAACCTTTGGTAAGTTACACCTTTCAAAGAGCGAGAGATTTTTCCGACAGGAACGAAACTTATTTTGGTGACCAAATTCCTTATACGCCTCGGCATTCCGGAACTTTTTCTTTGATGTCGGATTACAAGGATTGGAGTTTCAATTACAGTTTTATGTATGTCGGCGAGCGTTACGATGGCCAGCAGAACAACATCCAATACAATTATATCCAGCCTTGGTACACACACGATTTATCGATCCAGAAAAAAATGAATTGGAAAAATAATCAGTTCAAAGCCAGTTTAGAGGTCAATAATATCTTCAATCAATACTATGACGTGGTGCTTAATTATCCAATGCCCGGACGGAATTTCAAACTCATTTTAAGCTTTACATTATGAAGAAAATAAACTTTTTTATGTTGATCTTACTTTGCCTCATGTCTTGTAGAACAGATGAAATAATCGTTCGCCCTGAAGTTGAAGAAGGTCTTGCTCCACCAGAAAATACCGCTATCAAAGGGTTTTATCTTTTGAACGAAGGCAATATGGGAAGCAACAAGGCAACTTTGGATTTCTTCGATTACACAACTGGAACATATCACAGGAATATTTATGCGAGCATCAATCCGGATGTGGTGAAGGAATTGGGCGATGTTGGAAATGACATCAAAATCTACGGTAGCAAAATGTACGCGGTCATCAATGTATCCAACAAAATCGAAGTTCTGGACGCAAAAACTGCCAAACGAATCAAAACCATCAATCTTGAAAATTGCAGATATGTCACGTTCAAAGACGGGAAAGTTTATGCTTCAAGTTACGCAGGTCCGGTTGTTCTAAATCCAAATGCGCCACTTGGAAAAGTCGCTGAAATTGACACGGTTTCGCTTTCCATAAAAAGGGAAGTTGTGGTTGGTTATCAGCCTGAAGAAATGCAGATTGTCGGGAACGATCTTTATGTGGCAAACTCAGGTGGTTATCGTTTTCCTAATTATGATAGAACCGTTTCAGTCGTTGATTTGAACACATTTACTGAAACTAATAAAATCGATGTGGCAATTAATCTTCATCACATTGCGAAGGATAATGATGGCGATCTGTATGTGAGTTCCAGAGGCGATTATTATAATGTTCCGTCAAGTTTATTTTTAGTTGATTCCAAAATCGGAACGGTCAAAAAAGACTTTAAAATTGCGGTCAGCGAGATGACGATTGTGAACGGCAAACTCTATTATTATGGCAACGAGTTCAATTACAACACGCACGCCTACACCAAATCTTTCGGCATCATCGATGTGAAAACGGAGCAGATCATCTCCAGCAAGATCATCGACCAGGAATATGTAGACGCGATCAAAACGCCTTACGGAATCGCCGTCAACCCGATCACAGAAGACATTTATATGACCGATGCACGGAACTATGTTTCCACGGGATTTGTCTATTGCTTTGATAAAAACGGAAAATTCAAATGGAAAACCGAAGCCGGAAACATCCCAGCACATTTTGTTTTTCTGTATAAGTAGCTATGAGATATGCATTTAGAGATATAACACAATATTGTCATTCCGTAGGAATCTCGGCAGTTTAGATTCCTACGGAATGACAAACAATCTTAATAAAATTAAATCAACAAAAATGAGACATAAATTTCTAAAACTTACTTTATTGTCATTGTTTACTATAGGAATAATTTCCTGTAAAAACGATGATGATGACAATACATTTAGTCTTGCGGAATCTTACTCAGTTGACCGTTTTAAAGTCCTGAATATCCTAACCAACATTTCAGGAACTTTCACTTGGAGTGTCAATGATTCTGTTATTTCAGAGAATTCAACCTTGGAATTTATTAGTCCATTCGCGAAAACTTATCCTTTAACTCTGAAGGTTGAAAGTGATGGAAGAACGACAACTTACAATTCAAAAATCATTGTCAACAAAGAATCTGTTTCTTACAGCAAATACATTTCAAACGTTTTTGATTTCCGTCCTGCGGTGGGACAATTCATAAACGAGATTCCTGAATATATTGCCGGAAATACTTCGGAACAGATGATTCAGAAAGCGAAACACTCCTTGGTGGGTTCCAATTCTTCGATGATTTCGCTGGGCGGATTTGGAGGCTATGTCACTTTCGGTTTCGACCACACGATTCCAAATATGAATGGGCGTGATTTCAAAATTTTGGGTAATGCTTTTTGGGGCGATCTATCTTCGCAAGAACGTGCAGGTTCTTGTGAGCCGGGAATTATTCTCGTGGCCTATGACAAGAATAAGAACGGAAAACCCGATGAAGACGAATGGTACGAGATTGCTGGCAGCGAGTATTTCAAAAATACAACGGCCAAGAATTACGCGGTCAATTACTTCAAACCCGATGAAAACAAACCGCCAGTTCCCGGAAACGAATATTGGGAAAACGATGTGGAATATATAAAATGGACAGATAACTTGGGGAATTCAGGCTTTAAGACCAAAAATGTTTTCCACATTCAGAGTTATTATCCATTATGGATTTCGGATGCTTGTTACAGTTTCATGGGAACTAAGTTAGCAAACAATTACTACGACCAAAGTGGAACCGGAACTTATTGGGTTGGAAAATCCTATGAATTTGGATACGCGGACAATGCTCCGAATAATGACGAAGCTTCCAACATCGATATCTCTTGGGCAGTTGACAAGAACGGCAATTACGTCAAACTTCCCGGAATCGATTTCGTGAAAGTTTATACCGGAGTCAATCAGGAAGCGGGCTGGCTGGGAGAAGTTTCTACAGAAGTTGCTGGTGCTTACGATTTACATTTAAAATAAAATTCAACAATAAAATTATTTAAATCAATTAAAAATGAAAAAGTTTTATCTTTTGACATTGCTGTTGTTCTTTGCATTTTTTACCAATGCACAAGTCACAGTTCAGGGAATTCCGAGAAATGACCTCAAAACGAACTCTATTAAAAAAATTCAATCCAAAAAATCAGATTTCACGATGGATGATATCGTCTATTGGGTTGGAACAGGTTCTAACAAAGCGGCTTTTGTTGTTCAATGGAATGATGCTAAAAATCCGGATGCTCTGGTTTGGGGCTTCAAATGGGACGGAAACGCAACGGGCGAAGATATGCTGAAAGCGATTGCAAAGGCAGATAAGCGTTTCTTTTCATTATTATACCAAGGAACACAATTTGGAAGTGCAATTGGTGGACTTGGTTTTGACCTTGATGGAAATGATACTAATGCTCTTATCAAAGGAGGGAATGCAACATATCCGTTTTATCCAGTTGATGGAATTATCAATACAACAGCTTATGATTTTGACGATTACACAGCAAAGGATGCTGATGACCATTGGCAAGCTGGTTGGATGAGCAAAGGTTATTGGTCGTATTGGGTAAAAGACCCGGCAGATGCAGATTTTGGATATTCTGGGTTGGGAGCTAGTAGCAGACAGTTGGAGAATGGTTCTTGGGATGTATGGAATTTCAATCCAGAATTTAATTCACCAGATATTTCTTCAACATTGACACCAGTTTCCGTTTACTCTTCACAAGCAGATTTTACCAAAGGTTATTTTATGGTGAATGAAGAATGGTTTGGTCATACGAACGGTTCTGTGAATTTTGTAGGAGACAATGACCAAATCTATTACAGAGTTTACAGCGAGAAGAATAATAATCAGGCTTTTGGTGCTACAACTCAGTTTGGAACAATCTACGGGGACAAGTTCTATTTTATTTCCAAACAAGCGGCTGACGGTGGAGATACGCAATACACACCGGGCGGAAGATTGGTTGTTGCTAATGCTATAACAATGGAGAAAATCAAAGGCTTTGACAACATCGGTGGAGGAGACGGCCGTTCTTTTCTTGGTGTGAATGAACATTTGGGCTACATCGGTGCATCCAACGGAATCTTTTTATTTGACATCGATAATCTACAGGTTGGAAGTATGATTGCGGGAACTGGCGGAGGTTCAGCTTATGCGGGTCAAATCGGGAATATGGTGAGAACTTCGCAGTATGTTTTTGCTGTGAAACAATCTACAGGCATTTTGATTATCGACCCAAAAACCAATACTTTGATTCAGACGATTTCGGGTGCTTTCCATTCGGTTGTTCAGGCGAAGGATGGAAGTGTTTGGGCGATTCAAAATCAGAAGTTGATTAACATTGATCCAACAACTTTTGCTACAACAGAATATGCGCTTTCTACTGCAACCCAATATCTAGGTTCTTGGGGTGCCTGGAACGCAGGAAGTTTTACTTACAGTAACCAGCAGAATGCATTGTACTGGATGAACTCGGTTAATGCTTTTACGTCTGGAACGAAGGTTATTAAATTTGATGTAACCACAAAAACATTGGTTGACAATTTTATCACGATTCCTGGTCAGGAAGGAACTTACAAGCAAATTCCTTACGGCGCGGCGTTGAGAGTTAATCCTGTTTCTGACGAATTAATCCTTAATACAACAGAAAGCGGTTACGGTGCACATTATCAGAAAAACTGGATTCATACTTACAGCAATACAGGTGCTTTACTGAATACAAAAACCTTGAATGATTATTATTGGTTTCCAGCTGTCACAGTATTCCCTGACAATACTTTGCCGGTTGTGAGTTCTGCTTTTCCTTCAGAAATCAATGCAAGTGCAATTACAAAGATTGACCTGAAAACGATTGTGACCGATACGGATAATCTTTCTGTTTCTATTTTGAAATCAATTAAATCTAATAGCAATATCAATGTGATTTTAGCTGAAATCAATCCTGATGAAGAATTGGTTCTAACGCCACAAAATGCAGGAACAGCAAATATTGTGGTTAGTTTTAATTCTAACGGAAAAGTGGTTGATAAAACCTTAACTGTAGTATCCTCTTCGTTGGCTGTGAATGATAATGTTAAGAAAATCAATCTGAGTATCTACCCAAATCCAACAGCCGATGTACTGAATATCAAAACTCAGGACAAAATTTTTGAGATTTCTGTATTTGATATTACAGGAAAAGTCATCAATACCAAAATTGTTGATGGAAAAATCAATGTTTCTCAATTATTGAAAGGAAATTATATTTTAAGAGTAGTAACCGATAAAGCAATTTATCAGGAGAAATTCATCAAGAAATAATATTGATTAATTCAGTTGTTAAAAACCTTTAGATTATTCTAAAGGTTTTTTATTTGAATAATTCCAAAATCTCGTCAACAGTCACTTTTCCGAAATAATCTGTGATGTTGGTTTTAGAAAGAATTTGGTTTAAATTTTCAATATCGTGCTTTTCATCGATTAATAAATCTTCCAATTCTTCAATAGGTTTTGAAGCAAAAAAGTCACCGAATATTTTGGCTTTTTTAATAATTCCTTTTTCAACGTCCAAATGGATTTCTATAAAACCTGCGGGAATCTTAATTGCTTTTTTGAAATTATAATTCGGAGAAAATCCGAAGTTCCAATCCCAAGTTTCATATTTTTCTTTTACTAATTTCTCAATGGCTTGAATATCTTCATCTGTGAAATTGTAGATTTGTCCATTGTCGGAACCTTTCAGGATTTCGTCAATCAACTTTTGTTTCAGAACTTCTATCGTAGTTCCTTCTGGTAAATAATCAATCAGATTGATCACTCTGGAGCGATTGGATTTTGTGGCTTTATCAAGAAATTTTAAAGGATTGACTTTCAAAGCATCACTCAGAACACTCATTTCAGAATCGAACAAAATCGTTCCGTGCTGAATCATTTTTCCGCTTCGAGCCAATTTTGCATTACCACTGAATTTCTTTCCGTCCACCAAAAGGTCATTTCTGCCTTCCAGTTTTGCAGGAACATTCCAATCTTTCAAAAGCTGAAGAACCGGACTTGTGAATTGTGAAAAATCCATAAAATCATAACCGCCCAAAAGCGTGTGAAAAGAGAAATTAAGATTCCCCAAATCGTGATAAACTGTTCCTCCGCCCGACATTCTTCTTACAACTTTGATGTTATTTTCGTTAACATAATCCAGATTGATTTCTGCCAAAGTGTTCTGGAATTTCCCAACAATAATCGAAGGTGCATTGATATAAAGAAGGAAAATATCTTCGGTCGGAAATTTGGTCAGCAGATATTCTTCGGAAGCAATATTGAAAAAAGCGTTGTGAGAAGGGGAGTCTATGATGAGCATATTGTTCTATTTTCTAACAAAATTACTGAGTTTTTGCCGTTAATAAAATTGATTTTACTCACTTATTTAAACACAAAGGACACAAAGGTTCTTTCACGAAGAACATTAATTTGTGACCATTGTGAGCTCTTTGTATTCCTTGTGGTTAAGCTTCACTAAAAAAGAGCACTCTTCAAAAAGAAGAAATGCCCTTTAAAAATAAAAACCTTAAAATTCAAAAAATTTATAATGACACCCCTCGTTTCCAAGGGATAAATACATCCTGTTTCAATTGGTCTGCTTTTGTTTCTACGTTGCCGCTTGCCAATTCGATTATATAATCTACGATTTCTTCGCCCACTTCCTGAATGCTTTTTTCTCCCGTAATCACGGTTCCTGCATTCACATCAATGATATCCGACATTCTGTTGATCAATGCAGTATTAGACGATATTTTCACAACCGGCGCGATTGGATTTCCCATTGGATTTCCCAGACCTGTTGTAAACAAAACGACTGTTGCACCGGCACCCACTAACCCTGTGGTACATTCGGCATCGTTTCCTGGCGTATTCAATAAGTTCAGACCTGGTTTTGAAATATATTCGCCATAATCCAAAACATCCACAATCGGTGCAGTTCCACCTTTTTTAGAAGCACCTGCCGATTTCATAGCATCGGTGATCAAACCGTCTTTGATATTTCCCGGCGATGGATTCATATCAAATCCTGAGCCTGCATCCACAACGGATTTCTCGAATGCTTTCATCAGTGATAAGAATTTATCTGCTTTTTCTTCGTCCACGCATCGGTTCATCAATTCCTGTTCTACACCGCACAATTCCGGAAACTCGGCCAAGATTGTTTTTCCGCCCAAGGCTGCAAAAATATCTGAGACAATTCCTAAAGCAGGATTCGCAGAGATTCCCGAGAATCCATCAGAACCACCACATTCCAGACCTATGCTCAGCTTGGAAACCGGTGCAGGTTTGCGTTCTATTTTGTTGGCTCTTTTGATGGCTTCGAAAGACTCTTTGATGACCATCTGGAACATCTTGTCCGTCGTTCCGATTTTCTGTTGCTCAAATATCAGAACTTCTTTATCGCTATTTGGACTTATTTCCTTTAAAGCATTCTGGAAAATGTCCACCTGAAGATTCTGGCAGCCAAGGCTCAAAACCGTTGCACCAGCTACATTCGGGTTGTTTACATAACCTGCGAGCAATTTCGCCAACAGTTCCGAATCTTGTCGGATTCCTCCGCAACCACCCTGATGATTGATGAATTTCACCTCGATATTATCCAGAAGATTTTCGTTTCTGGATTGGTCTTCCACTTCTTCCACGCTTTTTTCTTCAATCAGAGAGCGTAAGAAATTTTTATAAGAGACTTCTTTTTTCGGTAATAGTTCGTTCTCGAAAATGTCTTTCAGCTTCTCAATATTTTTGTTTTCACAGAAAACCAAAGGGAAAAACAACCAAACATTTTTGGTTCCGACTTGCCCGTCAGAACGGTGGTAACCATTGAAGGTTTTATCTTTCCATTTATCGACATTTGGCGGAGTCCAACCCAAATCTCCTGTCTTTTTGAAAACCTCTTCACTCTCGTGTTTTACGTTTTCCGTCGTGATAACTTCTCCTTTTTGGATTGGGAGATTCGCTTTTCCAACGATGACGCCATACATAATGATATGGTCACCCACCGCAAAATCTTCTGCCGCGAATTTATGTTTTGCTTTCGTATCTTTCAGTACCGTGTAATCCGCACCGTCAAGATGCACGATTTCTCCGGCAGGCAAATCCGTCAGCGCAACTATGATGTTGTCTTTCGGGTTTACTTTTAATACTTTCTTCATAATTTCTAAAATATTTAAAAATTAATTGTTATTGACTAATTTTTTGGCAGCCTTTCCGCCCGTTCCCGCTATCCACCGGATGCTGATGAACTCCAAGTCGGTGCTGCAATTCAACGCTTAAACCCTTCGACAAGCTCAGGGTGATATCGCTAATACTAACAGTTATTAGAACTGTCAGGCTGAGCTTGTCGAAGCCTTTTCAATTATTGATTAGTAAAACGTTTATAACCTTCTTCAATTCCTGTGGAATCGATTGCACTCAAAGCCTTGGTTACAGTTTCTGTCAATCCGGGAACCTGGGTCAGATCTGTATCCCAGAAACTCAATTCTGATAAAGCATTTTTCGCTACTTCTCCAAGGTCATTGGTCGACCAGATTTCTTTGAATCTTTCCAAAACAGGCGCATCATCGCTCACAGGAAGTTGTTTACCGTCAAACTCACCTTGATAGAATCTGATCAATGCTGCTAAAGCGAAAGTCAGATTAATAGGCAATTCATTCTTGATTTCAACATATTTCAACAAGCTTGGTAAGACTCTCACTTTGAACTTCGAAACCGAATTTAGTGCAATGCTTGAAAGCAAATGCTTTAGGAACGGATTTCTGAATCTATCAAACACTTCATCTGAGAACGCCGTCAATTCTTCTGTTGATAGATCCAGAGTAGGGATGATCTCTTTATAGACCGTATCGGAAATCCATTGTCCTGCAAAGTCTGCATCAATAGCTTCTTTCACAGTTTCTTTTCCGTCAAGGATAGAGAAAGCCAACATTGCTGTGTGAGCACCGTTCAGGATTCTCACTTTTCTGGTTCTATAAGGCGTGATGTCATCAACAACCAAAACCTGGTCATCAATTTTATCAAAAGGAATCAAAGCTTTCAGTTTCTCATCGCCTTCGATAACCCAAAGTAGGAACGCTTCGCAAACCACCATCAGATTATCATCATAATCCAACTTCGCTTCGTACTTATCTTTTTCTTCTCTTGGATAACCCGGAACAATTCTGTCAACCAAAGTATTATGGAAATAGTTGCTGTTCTCCACCCAAGCAGAGAAACCTTCTTCAAGATTCCATAGCTGAGCATATTTCAGAATATATAGTTTTAAAGTTAAAGCATTGTTTTCTATCAATTCGCAAGGAATGATGTGAAGACCTTTCTCAGAATCTCCGTTAAAATGCTTGAATCTTTCGTAAAGAAAAGCAGTTACTTTCGCAGGGAAATTCTTGTGAGGACCTAAAGCCAAAGACGTTTCAGAATCGTCAAAAGCAATTCCGGCTTCTGTTGTATTAGATAAAATGAACTGCAGATCTTCGCCTTTTGCCAATTCAAGGTATTCAGCGTAATTTTCATAAGGGCTGAAAGAACGCTGGATTGCAGAAATCACTCTCTGTTCATCCACAATTTGTCCTTTCTTCACACCTCTTACGAAAAGTGTGTAAAGATTGCCCTGACTTTCCAACATATCAACAAGACCACCAACTGTTGGCTGAACAACGGCTACACCAGCGTTGAAACCAGCTTCTTTGTTCATCTTGTCGATAAGGTAATCTACAAATGCACGAAGGAAATTACCTTCTCCGAATTGTAAAAATTTGATTGGAAGTTTCTCAGTCGAAGCTGAGTTTTCACGGTTAAGTTTTTGTTTAGTTTGGTATTCCATTTCTTTATTCTTTAATGATTTTATATTTAGGAACCAATGATTTCATCACAAACCAGGCAATAAGATAAGCTACGGCGCAGATTGAGAAAATGATCATATATCCTTTGTCGATACCGTCTGAAACAACAGCACCGGAATTTTTCAATTGTTCAAATAGATTATCAGGAAGACGCTCCTCTGCATATTGAGGGAATTTCTCCAAAAGCGGAACACCATTAACAGTTGTCCAGGCTTTGTGTGCGTGGTCGAATAATAGTCCTGAACCTTTATTAATCAGGAAAGAACCTATTCCGCCAGCCATTCCGCCGATTCCTGTGATTGTAGCGATTGCTTTTTTCGGGAACATATCGCCAACTGTTGAGAAGATGTTAGCCGACCAAGCCTGATGTGCTGCTCCAGCGACCCCAATAATTAAAACCGGAATCCAATAACTGATGCTTCCTGCAGGTTGTGCCACCAAAGCTAATAATGGAAAGAAAGCGAAAATCAACATCGCACGCATTCTTCCTGCGTAAGGATTCATTCCTTTTTTGTCTACGAAATATTTTGGAAGCCAACCTCCGACAATGGAAACCAAGGTTATCATATACAAAACGAAGAGTGGTAATGCACTTTGCGTGCTATCCATTCCGTAAACTGAACTTAGGTAGGCCGGAGTCCAGAAAAGGTAAAACCACCAAACACCATCTGTCATAAATTTACCAAAGATAAAAGCCCAAGTCTGTCTGTATCCAAAAGCTTGTTTTAAGCTCATTTTTTTCTGAGGCTCATCAGACATAGTTTCTACAACATCATCCTGGTCTTGCTGGATATAAGCCAATTCGTGTTCGTTAACTTTCGGATGCTGATGAGGTTTTTTGTAATAGAAAATCCAAAGTCCCATCCAAACGAATCCAAGCGCACCAATGATGATAAAGGCCATTTCCCAACCCATCGATTTAGCAATGAAAGGAATGGTAACAGGCGCAGCCAAAGCTCCAACCGTTGCTCCTGCATTGAAAATACTTGTAGAAAACGCCCTGTCTTTTTTAGGGAAATATTCCGCAGTGGTTTTAATCGCCGCAGGGAAGTTTCCTGCCTCACCCACTGCTAAAACAAATCTTGCAAAGATGAAAAGCGTCACACTTGTACTTGTAACAAGCGAAATATTGTTGAGAGTTCCAATGATTTCTTTTGATTCTGCAAATCCTACCAACCAGTTTCCTGTTAAGATTCCCGAAGTTGCAATACCGCAGAATGCGTGTAAAATAGCTCCAATTGACCAAATGAAGATTGCCCAAAGAAATCCTTTTTTCGTATCCATCCAATCCACAAACTTTCCGGCAAACAACATACTGATCGCGTAGAATATGGAAAATAATGCCGTGATGTTTCCATAGTCATTATTATTCCAATGGAACTCGGGCTGGATAAAATCTTTCCAGGTCAGAGAAAGAACCTGCCTGTCAAGATAATTAATCGTTGTAGCAATGAACAGAAGTCCGCAGATGGACCACCTGAAATTACTCGGTTTTAAGGATTTGACTGAACTCATATTGGTTTTAGGAATTTAGTTTTCAATAATTATTTAATAGATTGGATGATGTCCAATACTTTTTTCGTTTCGTTTTCGATAGTTGCGTAATCTTTGGCAGCCATTAGTTCTTTACTGACTAACTTACTTCCCATTCCAACAGCGGAAACGCCGGCTTTAAACCAGCTTTCAATGTTTTCTTTGGTGGTGTCAACACCGCCTGTTGGCATAAATTTCAGATTCGGAAATACATCTTTTATGGCGCTCATAAATCCTGTTCCCAAAGCATTTCCAGGGAATAACTTTACGAATGTTACACCTGAATTTTCAGCTTCGATGATTTCAGTTGGCGTCATACAGCCCGGACTGTACAACACATCTTTCGGAATCAGGAATTCTGCAACTTCAGCTACAAATCCAGGGCTGATGAAAAAATCAGCACCAACATTATAATAATCTTCCGCTTGTTTTTGATTTTTAATGGTTCCGATTCCAAGCAGCATATCCGGCATTTCGGCATTACGGATTTCTACCATTTTTGTGAAATTACTTAGTGCAGATTCTCCTCGGCTTGTATATTCTACTGCTCGGATTCCTGCTTTGTAAAGCGATTTCAGTATTTCTAAAGTTACCGTTTCATCAGCATTATAATACAAAGGCAAAAGCCCTTGCTTGATGATGGCGTTTGTAACTAATTGAATCTTTGTCATTTTTTTTAAATTTTTACTTTAAAAACTATTTTTCTAATGAAACCATTTCCAATCATTGGTGCGTGGACATCATTTGGATAAAAAATAGCAAACTGATTTTCGTTTAATTGGAAAAACATATCCGGATTATCATTGTAAAAAAGAACATCTTTTTCTGCATTGTATTCTCCGATTGGTTTTGTGCATTTTTGCCTTGATTTCCAACCAATATTTTCTATTCCCTTCAGACAAATTTGAATATCAATATTTTGATTATGACATTCGAATTTGGAAAGACTTTCTTCTTTTGTTTTGGCCATTTCATCAAAAACAATCATTCGAAGACCTTCTTCAATCTCTGTAACTCCAACTTCTAAAGCATCTAAGTTTTTGTCTTCTAAATAGTCGAAAGCTTTTTCAAATAATGGATTGAGTAAAGAATATTGAGAAGCGTTTTCTAATGTATCTATAATCATTTTTTCTAAATTATCTTTTAATTCTTCCTCCTGAATTGCCGTTCATTACTTCCAAAATATCGTTAGCGCTGCTCAGATTTATATCGCCTAAAATGGTATGTTTGATGGCGCAGGCTGCATTGGCAAACTTCAAAGCTTTCTCATCATCGAAGTTGATTAAACCGTAAATCAAACCTGCTGCAAAGGCATCGCCGGTTCCGATTCTGTCCACAACAGGATTCACTTCCAGACTTTCGGTTTCAAAATATTGTCCGTTAACGAAAGCTCTTCCTTGTGTCGCCTGATTGCTCGCTGTAACACCAATTCTGGTTTTATCAAATACTTTTTTGATGGAAGGAATTTCTTTCATCAATTTATCCGCAGCCTGGATAAAACTGTCTTTGTCATAACCGAAAGTTGTTCCCAGAATTTCATTGATTTCATTTACTCCGCCTATGAAAATCGTAGAGTAGGAGATGAGTTCCTTAAGAACCGTGAATCCTTCTTTTCCGTATTTCCAAAGATTGGAACGGTAAGCCGGGTCAGCTGTGATTTCGATTCCTTTTGAATAGGCTAATTGCAAACCTTGCTTCAAAGTTTCGTAAGCACCTTCCGAAATTCCTGGAGAAATTCCTGTCCAGTGGAAATATTCTGCACCTTCCAAAGCTTTTTCCCAATCCACCTGTTCTGGTTTAATGTTGGCAAAAGAACCGTTTAATCTATTATACGAAATTCTACTGGCACGCATCGCAGAACCCACTTCCAGGAAATATAATCCAATCGGATGTTCTGTTCTGTTTACGAATTGCGTATCAATCCCGTAACTTTTCATTGTTGCAATGGCGGATTCTCCGATGAAACAATCGGAAACGTTTGTGATGTGTCTCGTTTCGCATCCCATAATGGCCAAAGACGCACCGACGTTCATTTCCGTTCCTCCGAAGAAGAATTCCATTTCGCGGCTTTGTCTCAGCATTTTGCTGTCGGACGGAGATAATCTCATCAACACTTCGCCAAAGGTTACAACTTTGTTCATTAATCTAGTTTTATTTTTTAGAATCGAGATTCTTAATTTTTATTTTTTCTTAACGCAAAGAGCACAAAGATTTTTTTATTTAATTCTATGTTTTTAAGTTCACAAAGGCGTAAAACTTAACAATGTTCGCAGAGAGAAATTAATTACTTTATAAAATCTTCTCTAAACGGACTGAAAACATCTACCAAAATTCCGTCTTCCAGACATTCGACGCCGTGAAGAACATTAGAAGGAACAAAGAATGAATCGCCTTTTTTCAAAATTGAAATATCTTCGCCGATGTTGACTTCAAACTTTCCTTCTGCAACATAAGTTACCTGAATGTGAGGATGTTTGTGCTTGTAGCCAATCCCACCTTTTTTGAAACGGACATTCACCATCATTACAGATTCGTCGTAGCCAACGATTTGGCGGTCGATGTATTCATCTATTTTCTCCCATTCTGTTGAATCGGATTTGTAATATATTTTGGATGTTTGTTTTGTTTCCATTTTTTATTCTAATTCTTTTTTGAACACAGAGTCCGCAAAGATTTTTTATTTTGTTCAATGCTTTTAAGGTCGCAAAGCCGCTTCGCTTAAATAAGCTTTTATCCGTTGAATCACTCGCGGCCCGACTTGAGCGGGAGTCCTTCGATAGTTCGACAAGCTCACTACAGGCTAAGCTCAGGATAAACTGTAGGCGGATTAAGCTGCCCTGATTATTCTGAAATCCTTCGAGAGCCTCAGGATGACATTTTAAAAACTGAAATATTCCTTAGCGTTAAAATAACAAATATCTGCCACCACTTTTCCTACCAAATCCAAATCCTCTGGAAGTTCGCCAGACTCTATTTCGTTTCCTAAAAGGTTACACAATACACGTCTGAAATACTCGTGTCTTGGGAACGAAAGGAAACTTCTGGAATCGGTCAACATCCCGACAAATGTGCTGATGAGTCCCATATTGGAAAGCGCATTCATCTGTTTTTCCATTCCGTCTTTCTGGTCCAAAAACCACCATCCAGAACCAAATTGTACTTTTCCTTTTACTGAACCATCATTAAAATTCCCAATCATTGTTGCCATAATCTCGTTATCGGCAGGGTTTAAATTATAAATAATCGTTTTAGTCAATTTATCTTTGGAATCCAATGTGTTAAGGAATCTCGAAAGGTTCGCAGCCTGACTGAAATCGCCAATGGAATCCCAACCTGTGTCTGGTCCAAGTACTTTCAACATTCTTGCATTGTTGTTTCTCAATGCGCCCAAATGATATTGCTGAACCCAGCCAAATGAATGGTAAGTCTCTCCCAAAAACAACAAAATGGCTGTTTTAAACTGCTCAATCTGATGTGGCGTCAAGGTTTCCCCTTTTCTTTTAGTTTCAAAAATCGAGTTGGTTTCTGAATCTGTGAACGTTTCAAAAGAAATGTTATTCAATCCGTGGTCACACAATCTGCATCCATTGGCGTGAAAGTATTCAATTCTCTTGATTAGCGCATCCTGTACATCCTTGTAAGAATTAATTTCGATTCCTGCAGATTCGCCTAACTTATCGATGTAAGCATTATAATCTTCGTTATCAATCAAGATCGCTTTGTCAGGACGGAAAGCTGTGCTAACTTTGATTCCGATATTATTTTGTTTGATTGTTTTATGATATTCTAAAGTATCAATCGGGTCTTCAGTGGTACAAACTGTTTCCACGTTTCTCATTTTCAACAAGCCGTGAACAGATTTCTCAGACGTTTGAAGCTGAGCGGATACATTTTCGTAAACTTGGTCAGCATTTTTTTCGCTTAACAAATCATAAACGTCGAAATATCTTGCTAATTCCAAATGTGTCCAGTGGAACAAAGGATTTCTCAAAGTATTCGGAACTGTTTTTGCCCAAGCAGCGAATTTTTCTTTGTCAGAAGCATCTCCGGTAATGAATTTTTCGTTAACGCCCATCGTTCTCATCGCTCTCCATTTGTAATGGTCGCCACCGATCCAAACCTGGGTAATGTTATCAAACTGACGGTTTTCGGCAATCTCTTTCGGAGGCAAGTGGTTATGATAATCGATAATCGGTTGGTTTTCGGCAAATCTGAAATACAACTCTTCAGCAAATTTGTTTTTTAATAGAAATGTATCTGTGATAAATGGTTTTGTAAGTGTGCTCATAAGACTAATAGATAATTGACTGATAGATAAAAGACATTATTCGTTTGAAGGTTTTCCGATGGTTGCAAGGATTCCGCCGTCAACGTAGATGATTTGCCCATTGATAAACTGACTTGCTTCGGAAGCTAAGAAAATAGCTGTTCCAGCCAAATCTTCGGGGTTTCCCCAACGACCTTCTGGTGTTCTGCTGATAATGAACTCGTTGAAAGGATTTCCGTCAACACGGATTGGTTCTGTCTGAGACGTTGCAAAATATCCGGGACCAATTCCGTTCACCTGGATGTTATGTTTTGCCCATTCTGTAGCAAGATTTTTAGTCAGCATTTTCAATCCGCCTTTTGCAGAAGCATAAGCCACAACATTGTCACGACCCAACTCACTCATCATAGAACAGATGTTGATGATTTTACCGGATTTTCTGGCAATCATACTTTTTGCAACTAACTGGGACATAATGAAAGGTCCTGTTAAATCTACATCAATGACTTTTCGGAAATCGGAAACTTCCATTTCCAAAGCTGGAATTCTTTTGATGATTCCTGCATTATTAATAAGGATATCGATTTTTTTGTGATTCGTTTCGATTTCTGCCACTTTTTCAGCAGCAATTTTTTCATCGGTCACATCAAAAATATAACCTGTCGCTGTATATCCTTTTGACTGGTAATAAGCAATGGCTTCTTCCAATTTGGATGGAGTAGTGCTGGTTACGACCAATTCTGCTCCTGCTGAAGCCAAACCTTCCGCCATTGCCAAGCCTAAGCCGTGTGTTCCACCAGTTACAAGAGCTATTTTTTCAGTTAAGTCAAATAAATTTTTCATCTAGAAATATCGTTAGATAATTTTTTTATTCTCGCAGATTTCGCAAATGATGCAGATTTTAAAATCAGCTAAATCGGCAAAATTTGCTAGAAAATATTTCATTATTTTAATTCGTCAGTTTTTACAGCATCCATATCACCGTAATCCATATTTTCTCCTGCCATTCCCCAGATAAATGTGTAGCTGGAAGTCCCAACACCAGAGTGAATCGACCATTCCGGAGAGATTAATGCATCCCTGTTTTTAAGGAAGATGTGTCTTGTTTCCTGAGGCTGGCCCATAAAATGTGAAACCGATTGCCCTTCTTCCAAATCGAAATAGAAATAAGCTTCCATTCTTCTGGTGTGCGTATGAGAAGGCATTGTGTTCCAGACACTTCCTTCGTGCAACTCCGTCATTCCCATTTGAAGTTGACAAGTTTCCAGAACGCTGTTTACCAATAATTTGTTGATCGTTCTTCTGTTAGCATATTTAGAATCTCCTAATTCTACAATTTCTGCTTCATTCTTAGTGACCTTTTTTGTAGGATATGTATGATGAGCCGGTGCGGAATTGATATAGAAATAAGCTTGTTCACCCTCGATGCTTTCGAAAATGACTTCTTTATTTCCTTTTCCTATATATAAGGCTTCCTTATTATTAAGTTCGTAAGCAGTTCCGTCAACTGTTACTTTTCCTTTTCCTCCAACGTTGATGATTCCTATCTCTCTTCTGTCTAGAAAGTTTTCGGCTTTCAATTCATCTATTGTTTCTAGTTTAAGAGCTTTGTCAATAGGCATTGCTCCTCCAACAATCAGTCTATCGTACATTGTATAAACCAATTTAATTTGTCCTGCCTGAAATAAATCGTTGATGAGGAATTCTCTTCTAAGGTCTTCGGTGTTATATTTTTTTACATCATCCGGATGATGCGCATATCTGAATTCTGAATGAGTCATTCTATCTATTTGGGTTAACTGAAAATTAATTTGTGTAATCGATTGCATTAAAATATGCTCTTTTTGAGACAAAAAATAATCTTTGTAAATATATATATAAATATTAACCAAGGAAGAAAAATATTAAATATTTTTTAAATTATAGAAAAACAGTTAGTTATGGTTATTTTTGGTGTTCTTTTTTATTGTTTGGGTAACTTTTTTTGTGCAATATTTAGCTTTTAAAAGCCAAAATTTGTGCAACTTGCAAAATTATGTTGTCTTTAGTAATTTATTATTAATATTCTCTATAAATAATTTTAAATACTTGATTATCAGGTGTTTTTTTATTTCATATATTATTAATTTTAATTTCTAGCTTAAAAACTAACAATTTTTATAAAAAAAATATGATTTTGAAAAAAAATGGACCTTAAGTTAATTTTTGGTTAATTGACTTTGCGTGAAAAATGAATTTTTGAGCTAAAATGAATCTTCAAAAATGTTAAAATTTTGTTAATTCATATAATTGCTATTATTCTAGTATAGATTCTAATTATCAATTAATCAGACGTTTATAATTAATATTGGAATTTGTTCTCTACTTATGTTAAATTAATATTAATAAAAAAAATATAATTGGCATTTGTCAATTAAAAAATAATCTTAGTTTAGTCGAGTTAAGAAAACTTTAAAAAACAAGTGCAATCGATTGCATTTTTTAGTGAAGAATTAACACTTTTATTAAGTAAAGAATAAATTACTAATTATAAAAACTAACAAATATCTATGAGTAGTTTAAAACTAGGTATCCATAGTGCTTTTATTAAAACGACGATCGCATCTGTCTTTTTACTGCCGGCATTTGGATTAGCTCAGGAATTAATTAAAGTTTCCGGAACAATTACTTCTGATCAAAAGAAGGCAGTTTCGAATGTGGAAGTTACTGTGAAGAATTCCAAATTCTCTACAATGACTGACAGGTCCGGTAAGTATGAACTCAATGTTCCTAAAAATGCAACTCTGGTGATCCGTGCAAAAGGATACGAAGAGCAGGAGGTAGATGTCAATGGAAAGAATGTGATCAATATCGCATTGGCGAAGTTTGATTCTAACAAGGAAAAAACTATTGACGAAGTAGTTCTGGTAGGGTATACGACTGTTTCCAAAAAAGATGTGACCAACTCTATCGCATCCGTAAAAGGGGAGCAATTGGCTGATATGCCTGTAAACAGTGCGGCAGAAGCTATCCAAGGGAGAATGGCTGGTGTTCAGGTGACTTTTGGAGAAGGTTCTCCGGGTTCTGATCCGGAAATCAAAGTTAGAGGGGGAACTTCCATTACCCAGGATAATGCGCCGCTTTACATTGTGGATGGGATTCAAATGGATAACGCTTTGTCATTGATCTCACCAAAAGAAATAGAGTCTATAGAAGTTCTTAAAGACGCTTCTTCAACCTCTATCTATGGCGCAAGAGGTGCAAACGGTGTTGTTTTGATCACAACTAAGAGTGGTAGGAAAAATGTAAAAACGACTGTTAACTACAATGGCTATACAGGTATAAGAAAAATCGCAAAAACTCTGGACGTAATGAGTCCATATGATTTTGTACAATATCAGTACGAACTTTATAACAAAGATGGTTATGCGGACCTGCAGGAAAAATTCATAAAGTTATATGGCAGTTATGATGATATTGATCAATATAAAACGATTCAGGCTAAAAATTGGCAAGATGAGGTTTTTGGTAAAGAAGCCTTCAACTATACCCATAACTTAAACATCACAGGAGGTAACTCCAACTCTGCTTTTACGTTGTCTTTGAACCATGTGGAAGAAGATGGTATCATGATCAATTCCGGTTACAAGAGAAATATGGCCAACTTCAAATATGATTTTGATATCAGCAAAAAATTGAAAGTTGGTTTGACGGCAAGATATAGTGAGACCTCTATTCTTGGGGCGGGTACATCAACTACCGGTTCACAAACAACGAACAGACTTAGAAACATCATCCGTTACAAACCTTTTGAAGATGGTTCTTATGCAGGTGCAGGTTCTGATGAATTCGATTCTGATGATTATGCAACTACAAACCTGATCAATCCGTTGATCCTGGTTAATAATGAGATCAAGTATAACAATACTGATAACCTATTTTTGAATGGAGTTATTACTTATAACATCATGAAGGACTTAACATTCAAAAGTGTGATTGGTTATGTTAAAAATGATCAGGAAATACAGCAATTCTCAGGACCCTCGACATATCTTTCCAGAATTAACTCTGATATGTCTGTTGTCCAATTGACCAATACCCAAACTAGAAGGATTACGAATACCAATACCTTGGCATACAAAAAGAAACTTGGTGATCACAAGATGGATTTCTTATTAGGTCAAGAGATCGTTCAGACAGATGGAGATAGACTGGATATGACAATCAGATGGTTGCCAACATCATTGTCTCCCAAACAGGCCTTCGCAAATATCCAATTGGCAATGCCGCCAGCAGGCATGATCCAAGATGCGCCGGCAACTTCCATGACGGTTGGGAGACTAGCTTCTTTCTTTGCCAGAGCTAACTACATTTATAATAATAAATATATTGCAACATTCTCTATAAGACGAGATGGGTCTAATTCTTTTGGACCTTCTAACAGATGGGCCAATTTCCCTTCAGCTTCATTGGCTTGGAAAATTGGAGAAGAAAACTTCTTGAAGGATTCTAAAATCGTAAATGACCTTAAGTTACGTCTAGGCTATGGGCAATCCGGAAATGATAGAATCACGCCATTCTTATTCGATACTTTTTATACGCCATCCAGCACTTATGGATATACAGGAGGAACAGGAATTATTACAGGTTCTGCGCCAGGTAATATTATGGCGAATCCCAACATCAAATGGGAAGCGACTGTTTCTCAGAATGTTGGTGTAGATTTTACATTGTTTAATAAAAGGGTCTATGGAGCGCTCGATGGATATATCACTAATACCAAGGATTTACTTTTATTAGCTAAAATTCCTCAAACTTCAGGGTATGAATTCCAATACCAGAATTCAGGAAAAACTCAGAACAAAGGTTTGGAATTAAGTTTAGGAGCAATTGTAGTAAGCAATGAAAACTTCCAGTGGAAAGCAGACTTTAACATTGCTTCTAATAAGAATGTTATCAAAAGTTTAGGGCCACTTACCAATGCTGAAACGAATTATTATCTTCAGCCATCAGGATGGGTTAATAATTTGTATGACTTCAAAGTTCAGATCGGGGCACCTGTCGGAACTTTCTATGGATATGTTACAGAAGGCAGGTATGAGATCAGTGATTTTGATTTCAACTCGGCAAATAATACCTATAAATTAAAAGACGGTATTCCAAGTTCAGGTTCTGTAGCTCTAGGAAACAAAGCGCCTCAACCAGGGGATCTGAAGTTAAGAGACCTTAATGGAGATGGGGTAATTGATGTAAAGGATCAAACAGATCTTGGAAATGCCCAACCTAAATTCTATGGAGGTTTCAACCAGACCTTCCGTTACAAGAACTTTGATATGAGCCTATTCTTCAACTTCTCTGTAGGGAACAAAGTTTATAATGCAAACAAAATTGAGTTTACAACAAAATACCAGTACACAGACCAGAATATGTTAGCAGAAATGGCTAACCGTTGGAAATGGTTTGGAGCTGATGGTGTGAAAGTTACCAACCCGGAAGCACTTGCAGCATTGAATGCTGATACAACAATGTGGACGCCGACAGGGGGTAATTATTTCTTACATTCGTATGCAATCGAGGATGGGTCGTTCCTGAGACTAAACAACGTGACAATTGGGTATACACTTCCGAAAGATTCTTTAAAAATGCTTGGAATCACCAATTTCAGGCTGTATGCAACGGCTAATAACGTATTCACAATTACAGGATACTCTGGATATGATCCGGAAGTGAGTACAAGAAAAAGCACCCTTACGCCAGGTGTGGATTATGCGGCTTTTCCTAGAAGCAGATTTTTCTTAACAGGTGTTGATGTAACTTTTTAATTCGAAAAAAAATGAAAAAACATAAACTTATAATTGCAATATTAAGCTGTACACTAAGCTTCACTACAGTTACTTCTTGTAGTGAGTTTTTGGATGCGGAAAATATTTCTAATTCAAATGAAGAACAACAATTTGATAGTGTGGCAGATACCTTCACAGCATTGATCGGGGTTTACAATCAGGTGATCGGAGATGATGGATATGGCCAAAGAATTAACCTATACTATCCACAGACTGCTGATGATTTCAAAACTTCTGGTGATTATAACTGTAATGACAGAAGAGGAATAAGTACCTATGGGGCTTGTACTTCCAATCCTGATCTCAACAAACCATTCTTGAAATTATATTCCGGGATTGAAAGAGCAAACCTTTGTATCAAGAATATTCCTTTGTCTCCGGTTTTCCAAACAGGTTCCGAAGCTGACAAAAAATTAATGAACCGTTATTTGGGAGAAGCTTTGACATTGAGAGCAATGTTCTATTATGATCTGATCAAGAACTGGGGAGATGTTCCGATGCAGATGGTCCCGTCTTCGGATCTGGAATCGGTTTATTTGCCAAAAACAGATAGGGATGTTATTTATGATAAGATCATTGCCGATCTTGCAACTGCAGCAGAACTGGTTCCTTGGAGGTCAGAAGCAGCTACTACTAATGTGAGATTCACAAAAGCTGCTGTAAAAGGACTTAGAGCAAGAATAGCTTTGGCTAGAGCCGGATATTCTCTTAGAAGAGATCCAAGAATTATGGCAAAAGGTTCTAATTCTGAAGCATATTATCAAATAGCTTATGACGAATGTAGAGATATCATCAACTCTGGTCAACATGGCTTGAATGCTAATTATGAAGCGGCTTTCAGACCATTGCATGACAATACAGAAGATGCAGCTCACGAGGTGATCTTTGCAGTAGGGGCTTATGGTGGTAATGCTGCGACGGATAGTAAAATTGGTTACTACAATGGCATGAGACATGGTGATAATTCTAACTGGAAAAGTAGTGGAGGTATCAATGCGATCGCAACCTATTTCTATGAATTTGGTAAATATGATGTAAGAAGAGACCTTACAGTGGCTTCTATGCAGATCAATGACGCCAATCAGGCGATTTTGTCAACTGGTGTGCTTTGTACAGATGGTAAATTTAGAAAATCATGGACCAATGTTACCGGAACCGCACAAAATCTTGCTATTGACTGGCCATTGCTGCGTTACTCAGATATTTTATTGATGTTTGCAGAGGCAGATAACGAGCTGAACGGTTCTCCTTCTCAAGATGCTATCAATGCGGTACAATTGGTAAGAAATCGTGCTTATGCTGGTAATGTTGGGCAGGCTGGTTCTATCCCGACAGATAAAACTGGATTCTTTAATTATATCGTTCATGAAAGATTATTGGAATTCGGTGGGGAAGGTCTTAGAAAATACGATCTTATCCGTTGGAATCTCTTAGCAACAAAAATTGCAGAAACAAAACAAAAACTTTCAGATCTATTAAACGGAACTGGCCAGTATGCTAATGTACCTTCATATTTATATTACAAAGCTTCGGCGTATGACAGGACAAAAACTGCACAGGCAGCGCTTCAATCGGTAGATATCTATGTTCCTGCAGGTGTTAACAGAGCGGATATTTATTATACGCCTTCAGTAGCAGATACGCCTTCAGGTTATACAAAACTAAACTGGAGAGCGGCAATGACAGCAGCTTATATTAGCGATCCGGCAAAAGGTTATGCTCAATATTTCGAAGCCAACAGAAAAGAATTATTGCCGATCTACCAGGATATTATCCAGTCTAATTATAATCTGACCCAAGATTACGGCTATTAGAAAAGAAAGAATTCTGGACTAGGATTTTTTAAGTTATTATATTTTTAATTTTTTTTGAAGACTCACTCTGTCAGGGTTTTATACCCTGATGGAGCTGAATCTAAGAATTGTATTGACTTAATTCTGAAAAAAAACACAACTATTATTTAAAATTAGTTAATGAGATGGGTTCGTTGAAGGTCAACACTAATTATAATAATTACAATTAATTAAAACTCATAAAACTCATTAAATATATTTTATATGAATAAATTAAAATTACTTTATCTATTCTTTCTACTTGCGGTCATGCAGGTATCAGGACAGTCTGTTACATTCAACGAATCAGCAGGCTGGGTAGAGACTGCTTTTGTAAAATGGCAGCCGGTGACCAATGCCGGAAGATATAATGTTTACTATTCCGGTGAAGGAGTAGTGAACAAACAGATTGATGATTATTTGATACGTAGTTATGGATCATATTTTAGAGCTGATGTTCTAGGTTTAAAAGCAGGTAATTATACCATTACTGTAAAACCTGTGATTCTGGGAATAGAAGGTGAAGGTTCTACAACAAGCACGTTGACGGTTCTTCCTCAGGACAGAAATGGTTTCGCTTTCCATGGCGGAAGAGTTCCCGGCGGTTACAAAGCGGACGGAACGCCGAAGGATAATGCTGTGATCCTATACATTACAGAGAAAAGTAAGAATACGATTTCTTTCAATGTGATCACTAATAATAATGGCAACACGACTAATTATGTTGGCTTCCAGAATATCTTTTCCGGCATCAAGAAAGGGATTGACAAGAGACCCTACATTTTCCGTTTAGTTGGTAATATCACAGATTTTACCGATATGGAAGGAGGTGATCTGGTTGTAGAAAATAAAAATAACGATCAGAGCTACATTACAGTAGAAGGAGTTGGTGACGATGCTACAGCTAATGGCTGGGGAATCCGTGTGAAGAATGCTACCAATATTGAAGTGGCTAATCTTGGTTTTATGAATTGTGACAGCAGCGAAGGTGATAACATCGGGATGCAACAGAACAACTCATACATCTGGGTTCACAACAATGACCTTTTTTACGGAGATGCAGGCAGTGATGCCGATCAGATAAAAGGAGACGGTGCATTGGATAACAAAGGGACAACTTATGCAACTTATTCTTACAACCATTTCTGGGATTCGGGAAAAGCAAGTTTGTTGGGGCTTAGTGAGAATACAACTTCTGGTTTGTATGTTACCTATCATCACAATTGGTTCGACCATTCAGATTCCAGACACCCTAGAGTTCGTTATTATTCGGCTCATATTTATAATAATTATTTTGATGGCGTTGCCAAATATGGTTCTGGTTCTACAGAAGGTTCATCTCTGTTTTTGGAAGGAAATTATTTCAGAAATTCTAAAAATCCAATGATGATCTCTCTGCAGGGAACAGATGTCTGGAGTCCTACAAAGCAAATGAACGACCCGGCTAATCAAGGGACTTTCTCCGGAGAAGGTGGGGGTATGATCAAGGCTTTCAACAATACGATGGATGCTGATATTGCTACCAACTCAATGAGGTTTGTTGCTTATGCAGACCCGAATCCTTTATATAATATCGATGGAAAAATCAGTTCTTTGACGGATTTTGATGCTTACCTGGCCGCTACTCGAGGTGAAACAGTTCCCGCAACGGTTAAATCAAAAGTTGGAGCAAAAACTTATAACAATTTTGATACAGATGCAACTCTTTATATCAAAAATTTGGTTATAGAAGATCCTGCAGCTGCAAGAGACAGAGTGAAAATATATTCTGGTCGTGTGGAAGGTGGAGATTTCAAATGGACTTTCAATAACGCTGTGGATGACAAATCTTATGCAGTTATTACGGGACTAAAATCTGCTTTAACAAACTATGGAACGTCTATGGTTTACATCCAGGCAGAAGGCAGCTCTCAGACTTTGGTAAACACTTCAGGAAACAAAGATCAGACTATAGCAACAGGTTCAGCAATATCACCAATTGTATTCACTTGGGGTGGCGATGCAACAGATGTTACGGTTACAGGGATCCCTGCCAACGGACTTTCTTTCACGAAAGATGCAGCTGCCAAAACACTTACGATCAGTGGGACGCCAACAATTACAACAAGCTATACAGTAACAACGGTAGGTACTGGAAATTCAGTTTCTATCAGCGGGACAGTTAAAATTGGTCCTGGAAATCCAGGTGAACCAGATGGATTGATTCATAACTTCACGACTTCAGGGAAAGTAAGTACATTCTATGCCATCAATGGTAATATGAACTCTACGGACGGTTCTCAGTCTTACGATGGATTGACTTTGACGAAGCGTTTCAAAATGGAATCTTCTACAAGCATAACTTATACAACAACTGCGGAGTCTACACTGACATTGGTTTTCGATGCGGACTTTTCTAAAAATGTTAAGTTTGATGGAACGAATTATACTGCGGTAAATGGTATTCTTACAATTCCAAATGTTGCTGTGGGTGCACATACCATTACAAAAGGGGACACTACCAATTTGTTCTACATCAAGACAGCTTATGCAACAATGGCAACGTCTGATATCGGCAAAGCTCAAGTTAAGTTGTATCCAAATCCGGTTTCAGATTATCTTAATATCAATGGTGCAGGTCAGAAAATTATCAGCGTTAAGGTTTACAATTTTGCAGGAGCACTAGTGAAAAATAATGTGGCTGTGAATGGTGATTCAGTAGATTTAAGAAACTTGAACGCAGGTAATTATATTATCAGCATTACAACTGATAAAGGAACGATCAACAGTAAGATCATCAAAAAATAATCAATATCATTAATGCTTTTCTGAAGGATTTTTAGGTGGCATTATGAAATTGATATTCATACAAGTTTTCATCTCGAGAGGGATGGAAACTTGTATATTTAAAAAATAGGATTCAAGAATCTGGATTTTAAAATAAGAATCACAAAAATGGAGAGGTTAGAAACTAAAAGTCTTTTATTGCTTTTTTCTTTTATTCTGGTTTTGGTCTGTATCAATTCTTTCAGTATTAGTCATATTGATCCTGAAAAAGTTTATACAGTTTCCCAAGACGGAAATGGAGATTTCAAAACGGTTCAGGATGCAGTTAATGCAGTGGAAGATGGACTTGATACAAGGACCAAGATTTTTATTAAGAAAGGAACTTACAGAGAAAAGATCACTATTCCTTCTACAAAAGGTGCAATTTTTTTCGAAGGTGAAAGTTTGACAGAAACGATTATCACTAATAATGATTTCGCATCGAAGAAAAATGCTGAAGGAAAAGAAATGGGGACAACAGGTTCTTCCACTGTTTTTATTTTCGCTAATAATTTTTCAGCCAGGAATATTACTTTTCAAAATGATGCAGGTAAAGTTGGACAGGCTGTTGCTGTATTGATTACTGGCGATAAAGCCATTTTTGAGAATTGCAGGTTTCTGGGATTTCAGGATACACTCTATTTGAAAGGAGAACAGGATGTACCGGCTCCCAAACGAGAAGTCCGCCATTATTTCAAAAACTGCTATATCGAAGGAACCACCGATTTTATTTTCGGTGCTGCAACGGCAGTTTTCAAAGATTGTACGATCTATGCCAGGGAAAGCGCAACTTACCTCACGGCTGCCTCTACGCCGGAAGGTAAAAAGTTCGGATTTGTCTTTATCGATTGCAAGGTCGTAGGCGATGCGAAAATGGAGTCGGTTTATCTGGGAAGACCTTGGCGACCGTTTGCTAAAACAGTTTTTATCAATACAGAAATTTCAAATATCATAAAACCAGAAGGTTGGCACAATTGGAATAAACCAGACGCTGAGAAAACAACTTTCTACGCAGAATATAATTCTAAAGGTGCTAGTGCAAACGCTGAAAAACGAGTTCCCTGGTCTCATCAGTTGACAAGACAACAATCAAAGGAATATCAGACCAAAAATATTCTCTCAGGAAAAGACAATTGGAATTTTAAAATGAAATAATTAAAAAGACTTGTATTAGCAATGTCACACTGAGCAGAGTCAGAATGCCCTGACTAAGCAAAAGGCTTATCTAAGCGAAGCGGCTTTGTGAACTTAAAACATAGAATCAAACAAAATACCTTTGTGTTCATTGTGTTCAAATAGAAAGTAAAAAAATGAAATTCAACAAAATCAAAATATTATCCATTACGGCATTTGCTTCGATTAGTATCTTATCTTGTGCGCAAAAGCCACTGCAAAATTCTTCAGTTCAAAGATCAACAGAGATTTCCCAAAATGTGATTTCCTCAAAATTACCTTGGTCTGAGAGAATGATGCAATCCGAGATGGAACGTTTTCCCGAAGCCTGGATGCTGGATTTTCACAAATCTCCAAAATGGAGCTATCCTAATGGTTTGGTTTTGAAAGGTGCGGAACTGTTGTTTAAGAAAACCGGAAAAAAACAATATTACGATTATATCAAAGGCTACGCAGATGATTTGGTCAACGAGGATGGTACAATAAAAACCTACGATATCAGCAAGTACAACATCGATATGCTGAATTCTGGTAATGTATTGATTTATCTATATTCAGTTACAAAAGAAGAAAAATATCTGAAAGCGATCAAGTTGCTGCGTTCTCAATTGGACAGTCACCCAAGAACTACCGAAGGCGGATTCTGGCACAAAAAAATCTATCCAAACCAGATGTGGCTGGACGGATTGTATATGGGAGAACCATTTTATGCCAATTATACAAAATTGTTTTCTACAGGAGCAGAAGCCGACAAAGCTTACAATGATATTGTTAATCAGTTTGATGTGATCCAGAAACATATGGTGGATCCTAAGACAGGATTGCTATACCACGGTTGGGATGAGAGCAAAGAGCAACAATGGGCGGATAAACAGACCGGGCTTTCTCCGAATTTCTGGGGAAGGGCAATGGGCTGGTACGGAATGGCAATCGTGGATGTATTGGATTATCTTCCACAGAATCATCCGGGAAGGGAAAAGCTGATTGATTATCTGAAATCTTATTCAGAAGCTTTACTGAAGGTTCAGGACAAGAAAACAGGGCTTTGGTACCAGGTTTTGGATAAAGGCGGTGAAAAAGGAAATTATCTCGAAGCATCAGCGTCATCGATGTTTGTTTATACTTTTGCGAAGGCAGTTAGAAAAGGCTATTTGCCAACTTCTTATAAAGCAGTTGCAAAAAAAGGTTATGATGGAATTCTGAAAAATCTCATCAGCGTAGCACCTAATGGAATCATTAACCTGAATCAGAATTGTGCCGTAGCGGGCTTAGGCGGAACGCCTTACAGAAGTGGAACTTACGATTATTACGTAAATGAAGAAATCCGCTCCAATGATCCAAAGGGAACCGGACCATTCATCCTCGCCAGCTTAGAATTAGAAAAATAAATCAGGATATTTTTAATTGTTTGTATTTCTTCAATAAGTTTCACGCCTTTGTTTACCACAAATTATTTTCAATAAGTTCAAAAAATCTTTGCGGACTTTGCTTTAAAAAATCTTCTAATAAAAAGTTAAATATTGAAAGTCAATAAAAAATATATCATCCTATTCTTTTTTGCATTAGCAATCAACCATGTTGCAGCACAGAAGACGAAACCTTATGTCTCAGAAGTCTGGGTTCCGGATTTAGGAAACGGAACATATAAAAACCCCGTTTTGTATGCAGATTATTCTGACCCGGACGTGATCCGGGTTGGGGATGATTATTTTATGACGGCTTCCAGCTTCAACGAAATGCCAGGTTTACCAATTCTTCATTCGAAAGATATGATCAACTGGAAGCTGGTGAATCATGCCATCACGGATTTAATTCCAAAAGAACATTTTGACAAACCAAGACGTGGCGACGGTATTTGGGCTCCAAGTATCCGTTTCCATAACGGCGAATATTACATCTATTGGGGTGACCCGGATTTCGGGATTTATATGGTGAAAACCAAAGATCCTTTTGGAAAATGGGACGAACCAATTTTGGTAATGGAAGGAAAAGGTCTCATCGATTCTTGTCCGTTTTGGGATGATAATGGGAAAGCTTATCTCGTTCACGGTTGGGCAGGAAGCAGAGCAGGCGTCAAAAGTCTGTTGACCATTAACAAAATGAATCCGGAAGGAACAAAAGTTCTTGACAAAGGTATTCACGTTTTCGACGGACACGATGCGCACCCGACTGTTGAAGGTCCTAAGATGTATAAACGAAATGGTTATTATTACATTTTTGCTCCCGCTGGAGGCGTTGCAACAGGTTGGCAATTGGCTTTGCGTTCAAAAAATATATACGGACCTTATGAAGAGAAAATTGTCTTAGAAAAAGGTTCGACTAAAATCAACGGGCCGCATCAAGGTGCTTGGGTAGATACACAGATTGGCGAAGAATGGTTTTACCATTTTCAGGATGTGGATGCAGGAGGAAGAATTGTCCATCTTCAACCGATGAAATGGGAAAAAGACTGGCCGGTCATTGGTATCGATAATAATAAAAATGGAATCGGGGAACCTGTTCTAATATTCAAAAAACCGAATGTTGGAAAATCATATCCAATAGAAACACCAGCAGAATCAGATGAGTTCAATGATGATAAAATCGGTTTGCAATGGCAATGGAGCGCAAATGAAAATATCGTTTGGTCAGCCAAACTTCCTGGTAAGGATTATTTAAGATTGTTTTCAATCAAAATTCCGGATGGCGAAAAAAATCTCTGGAATGTCCCGAATCTTCTAACCCAGAAATTTCCAGCTCCGAATTTCGTAGCAACCACCAAAGTCAAATTATTTCCGGAAGATGCTAAAGAAGGAAAAACTGCAGGACTTCTGATAATGGGGATGGATTACCAGTCATTAGTGATTACAAACAAACCTGACGGATTTTATCTTCAATTAAGAAATGCTCAAAAAGCTGATAAAGGCGGTGAAGAAAAAATTCTGAACGAAATCAAATTAAAATCAAACGAAGTTTACCTGAAAGTCAATATCAACGAACCTAACGGAATCTGTACATTCAGTTATAGTGAAAATGGAAAGAAGTTTGAGAATATCGGCGAGAAATTTCAGGCAAAACCAGGAAAATGGATTGGCGCAAAAGTCGGAATTTATTCGGTCAGCGATTCCAAAGTTTCAAGAGGCGGTTACGCTGATTTCGATTTCTTCAGAATTACCAAAAACTAAGTAAGTGATTCAAAAGTTAGTATTAGAGATGTCATCCTGAGCTTGTCGAAGGATCTTAGGATTAGAAAATATAATGAAATTCGTTACGCAAACCTTTGTAACTTGAAAAATGAAGTTTAAAATAAATGATTAGCGCCTTTGCGTTAAAGAAAAATGAAAAGAATCAAAAATATCTCAACAGCATTGTTTATCGCAGCTTTTGTAATGACCTTTGCTCAGACAGAACAGGGTGATCAAAAGGAGAGAATCGTTCAGCCTTCTAAAGATAAAAACACGACCAACATTTTTCTGGCCGGCGATTCCACGTTGACCGATTATACTTTGGAAAGCAATTATCAGGAAAAACGTTATCCACAGCAAGGTTGGGGCGGTGTTTTTCAGGAATTTTTTGTCACTGACAGTCTCAAATCGTTTAAATCGCCATTGACAAAAAATGTTTTGGTCGTTGATAAAGCCAAAGGTGGAAGAAGTACGCGAACCTTTTTTCAGGAAGGCAGATGGCGTTACATTTTTGAAAATCTGAAACCAAAAGATTGGGTTTTGATTCAGTTTGGTCACAATGATGAATCTGAGAAAAAAGTCGACCGTTATGTTGATGTTCCGGGTTATAAGGAATATTTGAGATTGTACATTCATCAGGTTCGGGAGAAAGATGCGACGCCGGTTTTGGTAACACCGGTTTCCAGAAATTATCCTTGGAAAGACGGTGTCTTGGGTGATAGTCACGTCGATTATGCCAAAGCAATGATAGAAGTCGGGCAGGAGCAAAAAGTCGATGTCATCGATTTGAACAGATTGTCCAAAGAATTTTTTACGAGAAAAGGAAAAGACTTTGTCACAGCAACTTATTTTATGAATCTTCCTGAAGGCAAATTCACAGCTTATCCGAATGGACAAAAAGATGACACCCATTTCCAGCCGGAAGGTGCAAAAGCAGTCGCTCAGCTGGTTTATAATGAATTCAAAAAAATAGCTAGCAAGAAATAAATACTCAAAATTTATCTCGCAGGTTTTGTAGATTCAGCAATTTTAAAATCAGCAAAATCAGTCTAATCTGCGAGAATTTAAAAAGATAATAATGAAGAAATCGATTAAAATTTTAGCTTTAAGCTTAGCAACATTAGTTTCAGGAAACGCTTTTGGGCAGAACATTTCTGATATTTACAAAGGTGTAGAATTCAAAATGCCAACGGTAGCAGAAACGTCTTTTCCTGCAACTTCTGTTAATATCAAAAATTTTGGTGCTGTTTCTGGCGGTATCGTCAAAAATACCGACGTGTTTAGAAAAGCCATTGATGAAACCTCTCAGAAAGGTGGCGGGACAATTATCGTTCCAAGAGGAATATGGTTGACGGGACCAATTGTTCTGAAAAACAATATCAATCTGCATCTGGAAGACGGCGCATTGCTGATGTTCAGCAGAGATTTCGCAGATTATCCTTTGGTAGAAGTTAGTTTCGAAGGTCTAAACACAACCCGTTGTCAGTCTCCGATTTCGGCAAAAGGCGCGACCAACATCGCCATCACTGGAAAAGGTGTGATTGACGGAAACGGTGATGCCTGGAGGTATGTGAAAAAAGGCAAAATGACCGATGGACAGTGGAAAGAATTATTGTCAAGAGGTGGCGTTTTGTCAGCCGATAAAAAGATTTGGTTTCCAAGCGAAAGCTCGAAAAGAGGTTTTGAAAGCACGGCTAATTTCAACATTCCGGAAAAGCTGACAACAAGAGAACAATTAGAATCTGTAAAGGATTTTCTTCGTCCCGTTATGGTAAGTTTGGTTGGTTGTGACAAAGTTCTTTTGGACGGTCCAACTTTCCAGAATTCACCAGCTTGGAATCTTCATCCATTGATGTCAAGCAATTTAATTTTGAGAAATTTAACTGTTAGAAATCCCTGGTATTCTCAGAATGGCGACGGTTTGGATTTGGAATCTTGTAAGAATGTTTTGGTTTATAATAATACATTTGATGTCGGTGATGACGCGATTTGCATCAAATCAGGAAAAGACAAAGACGGCCGTGACAGAGGTGTTCCGACAGAAAATGTCATCATCAAAAATAATACGGTTTACCACGCTCACGGCGGAATTGTTATCGGAAGTGAGATGTCCGGTGGTGTGAAAAATCTCCACGCTTCAGATTGTACGTTTATCGGAACAGACATAGGGCTTCGTTTCAAAACGACGAGAGGTAGAGGTGGCGTTGTGGAGAATATTTGGATTAGCAATGTGGATATGACGGGAATTCCTGCTCAGGTAATTGGTTTTAATATGTTTTATGAAGGTAATTCGCCGATTATAGAAGAAGACCAAAATGCTGACGACGAAAAAAGAAAGGAGAAAGATATTGCCGTGACTGAGGAAACGCCTATTTTCAGAAATGTATTCTTCAAAAATATCACGGCTTCCAATTCTTATGAAGCTTTATCGCTCAATGGTTTATCTGAAATGAACCTTAAAAATATCGTGGTGGAAGATTCTTACTTCGATACCAAAAAAGCTTTGACAATAGTCGATGCAGACGGAATTACATTAAAAAATGTTAAAATAAAATACACCGACGGAACAGGGGCAACAATTTATAATTCTAAAAATATTGACATCTCTGGTTTGACTTTGGAATCTTCTAAAACGCCTTTGGTAAAGGTTATCGGAAGTAAAACTAAAGCTATCAAATTGCCAAAAGGCATCTCTGGCGATAAATTATCGATTTCCAAAGATGTTCCGAAGAATGCTGTAAAATAACTCGTCAGTTCGAGTATTTTTCGAAATGGAATGAAGAAAAATGTATCGAGAACTTTTCTTTAAATTTCATTCTTTCTAAAAATAACTTGAAACGACTTTAAACAAATAATTTTTCTTATATTTTTTCTTAAAACGGATGAAGCCAACCAAAGTTAACTTGAATCACAATAGTCACCTGCGGAAGATTTTCATCCGTTTTTCTATTGTTTTGATTTCGATTTCTAAGTTTTTTTCTCAGGAAATCGAAAGACCAAAAGCACAGCCTTACACCATTGAAACAACTTACGAAAAACTGAAAAAGAAATATACCTTCATCCAGCCTTTGGATCTGGAATTTCCGAAAAACATCAAAGTCAAAAAAGATATTCTATATAAAACAAGAAACGGAAAATCACTTTTAGCAGATATTTATTATCCTAAAGATTCGACTCAGAAATATCCCGGAATTATTCTGGTTCACGGCGGCGGTTGGATTTCCGGAAGTAAGGAAAATGAGAAATTTATCGCTCAGGGATTAGCTTCAAAAGGTTATGTGGCGATGGCAGTCAATTATAGTTTGAGTGATGACGCCAAATATCCTGCAGCAGTCGAAGATATCGAAGATGCTTTAAAATTTTTGAAAAAACAACATAAAGATCTCTCTCTTAATAAAAAGAAAATTGCATTGGGTGGAAATTCTGCAGGCGCGCAACTGGCAACTTTGGTTGGCGTCAAAAAGAAGGTTCAGGCGATTGTAAACATTGATGGAATCGTATCTTTTATTCATCCGGAATCTGAGGAAGGAACTTATGCCGCCTACTGGCTTGGAGCTACGAAGGTTCAGGATTTTCAAATATGGAAAGAAGCTTCGCCTTTGGAGTATGTTGGGAAACGTACGCCGCCAACATTATTTATAAATAGTTCTCAACCGAGATTTCACGCCGGGAGAAATGATATGATGAAATTATTAAAAAGTTATAATATCCCGACGGAATTTCACGAAATCAAAGATTCTCCTCACTCATTCTGGTTGGTCCAACCTTGGTTTGATGAGACTTTGAGATATACTGTAGATTTTCTGGATAAAGTTTTGAAAAATTGATTCAATGAAAAAGCGTTTTTTATTTCTAAGTTTTTTATGCGTGATTTTGAATTTTGCTCAATCGCCTTACATCACAATTACGGTGGCAAAGGATGGTTCCGGAGATTTCACGACGATTCAGAGTGCGATTAATTCGATTCGGGATTTAGGTCCGGCTGAAGCTTTAATTAAAATCAAATCAGGAATTTACAATGAAAAAGTGGTGATTCCTTCTTCAAAACATCGGATCACCATTGAAGGCGAGAACAAAGACAACACAATCATCACCAATGACGATTTTTCCGGAAAACCGAATCCTTTGACCAATGAGAAACTCAATACCTTTAATTCTTATACATTTTTGGTTGCAGGCGATAATATTAAGATTTCAAATTTGACCATCAAAAATTCGTCTTGTAATCAGGGTCAAGCTGTTGCGCTTCATGTGGAAGGCGACCGGTTTGTGATGAAGAATTCTAAAATTTTGGGTTGCCAGGATACGCTTTATACAGCGACTGACCACAGTAGGCAATATTATGAAAACTGTTATATAGAAGGCACTACGGATTTTATTTTCGGGCAGGCGACTGTGGTTTTCAAGAATTGTGAAGTCAAAAGCTTAGCCAATTCTTACATCACAGCGGCTGCAACAAGCAGGGATAATCCATACGGTTTTGTTTTTATTGATTGTCATTTAACAGCAAAAGAAGGTGTTAGCAAAGTCTATCTCGGGCGACCGTGGCGACCGTTTGCGAAGACTGTTTTCATTAATACAACTATGGAAAGCCATATTTTGCCAAAAGGTTGGAATCCGTGGAAAGGTGATAAAATGTTTCCAGATAAAGAAAAGACCACTTTCTATGCAGAGTTTGGAAGCAAAGGAAACGGTTCAAATCCAGACAAAAGAGTAGAGTGGTCTCATCAGCTTTCCAAAAAAGAATTGAAGAATTATACGATCAAAAAGATTTTTCAAAAAGCTAATAATTGGATTCCATAAAATTGTTGCACAAATTATAATTTCCAAAAATTCCCAAAATTGACTTTTTAGTTTAGATTTTGGGAATTATTATGCAATCGATTGCTTAGGTTTTGAACTGTATTATTTGCATTTTCTCAAAATGATTTTATTTAATTAAAAATTTATTTAAACATGTATTTAATTCATGTAGTCTTTAAATAAAGGAAAATTAAATTGAATGTTAATCAAAATTAATATTTAAATTAGGAAATTTTCACAAAAATATTGCACGAATTAGAAATAATTTTATATTAGAACCGTCGATTTATTACAAAAATTTGTGTAATCGATTGCATAATGAAATTAAATAAACGATTAATAAATTACTTATCATGAAAAAACTATTATTTTCTTTAATATTTGCAGGCATTTCTGTAGCAAATCTTAGTGCACAGTCAAAGACTTGGGATTTTAGCGATACTGCGAAATTTGCTGCAGGTGCAATTTCAACTGATACGACAATAGACGGATTGTCATTTGTTACAGGTGGAAGCAATCTTACAATAGCTACCAATAGTCTTGCGACGTTCGGTGATGGATATGCTCCGACACAACGTTTGCAGTTTGGGGGTAATAGCTATGGTGGTTCTACCAATCCGGCTGTTGGAGCTACTTCCATGCCTACAAGGAGGTACACGCAGTTTGCTGTGGCTGGAAATGCTGTGATTAGATTATGGGCGAGAGGTGGTGGTGCTGGCAGGTCAATCTTGATCTCTGATGGCACAGGAAAGGTTTTAAGTTCGACAACTTTTGCGGGCAACGGAACTTCGGATATTGCCATTATTTCATATACATATACAGGTGCTGCGGGAAATGTAATAGTATCTACCGGAGGTGGGGATAATAGTCTGTATAAAATAGAATATACGGACAATTCTACCCTGGCGGTGGGAGAAACAACGTCAGAGATAAAAGCTAATGCTTTTTCAGTTGGCAACAAAATTTATGTAAAAGATCTTGCCTCAAAAAACACAATGGTGAATGTTTATTCTGCCAATGGCATGCTCGTTAAGTCCTTAAGAACTTCTGCTGATACAGATTTTGAGATTAATGGGAGAGGTGTTTATTTCATTAATCTAAAAACCGATGTTGGAGAAAGATCAGTCAAGGTGCTGCTAAGATAGAACGTGTAAGTAGTAATTTTTTTCATATTAATTTTTTGAATAAGCCTGATGAACAATAGTTTATCGGGCTTTTTTATTTAATTGCGCTTAATGATTCGAGATGATCATTTCTGTTTGTTCGTTTAAAATTTTAAGGGTTAGCGAGGTTGTAATTATGATAGACATTTTTTTTGAAATCTCGTTTTTTGGTCAGATCAGTTATGATTTTGGTAAATTTAAAACAATCGATTGCATTGAAAATTTTATTTAAAATTGATTTTTATTGCCCCATCTATTTCTAAAACTGAAAGTATAATATTCCTAGAACCATTATTAATAAAGGATATTTCATTAATGTTAAAGTTAATTAACATTAAATTAAAAAAAAATATCTTGGAATTGAATAATAATTTTATATTAGAACCATAGAAAAGTTACACAAAATTGTGTAATCGATTGCATTGAAATTTAAACAAACAATTAATAAATTACTTTATCATGAAAAAAACATTACTTCTTTTAGCTTTTTCTGTTGTTGCAACTGTGAGCAATTTCAAAGCACAAACGACTTGGGACTTCTCTTCTTGGGATGTTGTTTCAGGGGTGACAACAAGTACCGTGAAAAATAATCTTGCCATGGTCCCAGGACCGGAAACGGTGGTGAACTTTGGAGCTGTAGAAGCTAACACGGCTAATTTTTCCGATGGTTATGCTGCATCAAAGCGTTTCAAATTGAACGGTGGTGGTTTTACCTCAACAGGAGTTAATACTACGCCAACGCAACGTTACATATACTTTAAAACAAATGGTAACTCATCCATTACTATCTGGTACAAAAACGGCGGCGGCGGAGACCGTACTTTATACATTGGAACAGGAACTGCGGTCTTGACCTCTAAAACTTATTCTAACTCTTCAGACGGTATTATCTACACTTATGATTATGTAGGACCTGCAAGGGATATTTACATCTACGGAGATCAATCGCTGAATCTTTACAAGATCACTGCGACCAACGTCGGGACAACTGTTCTTGGTGTGAATGATGTGAAGAAGAATATGAAAGCTACGGCTTATTCTATAGGGAACAAGATCCATGTATCGAACCTTGAAGCTAAGAACACTGAAGTGAATGTTTATTCTGCAACAGGATCTTTGGTTAAAACAGCTAAGGTTTCTGCAGATACAAACTTTGAAGTAAATACTAAAGGTGTTTATATCGTGAATCTTAAATCTGAAGCAGGTGTGAAATCTGTGAAAGTTCTAATCCAATAAGAACCGGGATATATCAGTTAAACTAGAATCAATAAAATTTATAGATAATAAATTTTTCATTAATCAAGGTTTGATGAAACTTGCTTTCATTAAACCTTTTTTTTACCCGATTTAAAATTTAACATACTGTCAATTGGACTTTTAATCAGGTTGTTATGATTTATTGGGCGATTTCTAAGATCTAAATTTCAACATACTTAATGATTACGACATCATGAAAAAGATACTTTTATTAGCTTTTTTTGCTATTGCTACAAGCCTTGAGGTCAAGGCACAATGTCCTGTTTCCGGATGGGCTTCCACAAATGGTGTGACTGGGGGAGGGAACACGACGCCAACAGTTGTTACAACCTATGCAGAACTAAGAACTGCTGTCAATACTGCATCGGTAAAAGTGATCCATGTTTCCGGACAAATCACTTTTCCTAGTGCGGGAAGACTGACACTTAATAACCAAACGAACAAATCTATCATAGGATTGGCCGGGGCAAGATTGATTTCAACCGACCTTACAGCCGGAGGTTCGGGAATTTTAACTTTGAAAAACAGTTCTAATATCCTTATCAAAAACCTTACGTTTGAAGGGCCTGGTGCCTATGACGTAGATGGTAACGATAATATGACGATAGATAATTGCACCAATGTCTGGGTAGACCATTGCACTTTTCAGGATGCATTGGATGGCAATCTTGATATCAAAAATGCTTCTGATCTGATATCGATAACGTGGACAAAATTCGAATATCTGAAACCGCCAATTGCAGGAGGCTCCGGAGGAAGCAACGACCATAGATTCTCAAACCTTTTCGGGTCATCTGACAGTGATACGCAGGACGATGGAAAGCTGAGGATCACAATGCAATATTGCTGGTGGGCAAACGGAGTGCGAGAAAGAATGCCGAGAGTGAGGTATGGAAAAGTACATCTGGTGAATAATTACTTCAGTAGTTCTGTCAGCAATTACTGCATCTATGCAGGGTACAAAGCGGATTTGTTAATTGAGGGCAATTATTTCGATGGTGTGAAAAACCCGATCAGGTTAGAAACCGGGAATTTCACAGCGGCGCAATCCGTTGATAATACATTTGTTGGAACTTCCGGCACGGCGGTTGGCTCCGGAACGGCATTCACGCCACCTTATTCATTAACCAAAATTCCTTCTCAGGATGTGAAACAAACTGTAATGGCAGGGGCGGGAGCTGTACTTTTACAACCGACGGACTGTCTTTTTTTAGGAACTAAAGAAACGGTTTCAAAAAGTATTTCTAATGCTTCTTTTTATCCCAATCCAGCTTCCGGAAATATTGCTTTAAAAATTTTCTCCAATTCCAATAACAGACCTGTAACAATTAATGTCACCGATTTTTCGGGCAAGTCGGAAGGAGTTATTTACAAAGGAACTTTAACAAAGGGAAATAATACCATTAATTCTATTCCCCTGGAAAAATTAGGCAAAGGTGTTAAACTTTTTGAAGTTAAAACCGAAGATGATTCCTATATCCAAAAAGTGATCATCAAGTAAACTTTAAGATAAAATCATTTCACGAACAATTAATTAATAAATTACCCATGAAAAAAAATCTGATCTTCCCAATTGCACTTTGCAGTGCTCTGATGATTTTTGGAATCGGAAAAAGTATTTCTTTTTTTTCAGATTCATCTTATGAGCATTCACAAACCTCTTTCTCAAAAATCGATAAAATTGAGCAGACAAAACGATCCTCAAAAAAATATTCGAAACCATTTGAAGCAACGCCAGCTTCTGTCAACTGGCCGCTGATCGCAGATGTTACGACCAAATCTTTGGAAGGTAATCTGGAGTCTGGTCTGGTCTATCCAACAGCTGTATTGAAAACTGAGGTCAATTCTAAAGTTGATTTCACTGGCGACGGAATAGTTGATAGCAACATCGATTTCTATCAATATAATGGAACCAGTAATAGCTGGACAGGAACCGGAAGTACAACCGTCATAGATGAAACCAAATATGTTCAGTTTGATGTCAACGCAACCAACGGCGGAACTTTCACGATCAATAGAGTGGAAGCTTTGGTGGGAGGCGCTGGAACAAGTAATATGTATTATCAGGTATTTTACAGTTTGAATGCGGATTTCTCCGACAGGGTCCAGATCAAAAGCGCAACACAATTAACCCCAAGTGGCAAAGCACAAACATTGGATGTAACGCTTGCAACGTCTGTTGTGATTTCGGGAAGCCAGAAGTTCTACCTCAGGTTTTATCCTTATCTGGCATCTGCTACCACCGGAAAACAGTTTGCACTTAGGAATGTGAAGATCTCCGGAACTATGGAAGGTGATGTTGCCAATCCGGCAACGGTTTCTACTACTGCAGTTTCATCTGTCTCAACAACAACAGCTAAAACCGGTGGAACTATTTCCAGCAACGGTGGTGGAGCAATATCGGAAAGCGGTGTGGTTTGGAGCACGAATCAGAATCCCACCATTGCAGACTCCAAAACTACAGAAAACGCAACTTCTGGTTCTTATGTAAGTGCTTTAACTGGTCTATTGCCCAATACGACGTATTACGTTCGTGCCTATGCAACCAATTCAGCAGGCACATCTTATGGCTCCCAGGTCAGTTTTACAACTTTGGCAAGCATTGTTGTGCCAACAGTTACCACAACTTCGCAATCCCAGGTGACAAATAAATCTTTTGTAGTTTCGGGGAATGTTACCGATTGGGGCGGAGCGGAAATAACAGAAAGAGGGATTGTCTGGTCAAAGACAGAAACAACGCCAAGCATCGAAAATGCAACCAAAGTATCAACAGGTTCCGGTTTAGGGGCTTTTTCTTCCTACGTTTATGGTGTTGATCCTTCAACTCTTTATTACGTAAGGACATTTGCGACCAATTCAGCAGGGACATCTTACGGAAGTACGGCGACGGTAACAACAAAAGCAACTGATCCGGATGTTCTCAGAACGATTGCTAAGGATGGTTCAGGAAATTACACGACAGTTCAGGCTGCTTTTGATGATGTTCCTGACAATTATACAGGAAGATGGATCATTCATATCAAACCTGGGACTTATACAGAACGACCTACACTGTTGTCTGCAAAATCAAACGTATTCTTAATAGGAGATGATGCTGCAACAACGGTTATTACCAATAATATTTCTGCCGGCGACATCAATCCTGATACAGGAAGTGCTTACGGAACATCACTTTCTCAAACGATGGCGATTTTCGGAAGTGATTTTACAGCTTCTAAAATTACCATTGCCAATACTTTTATGAACTCTACAGCTAATACACAAATTAATTCTCAAACACAGGCTGTTGCTCTTAAAACACAAGGCGACCGTCAGGCTTTCTATGATTGCAGGATTATCGGTTATCAGGACACTTATTTAGGAAACAGTATTGGTAGGGCTTACTTCAAAAATTCTTACATAGAAGGAAATGTAGATTTCATTTTCGGAAGACAGACTGTGGTTTTCGACCATTGTACAACTTATATCAATCGAAATAACAGTGTTGTTACAGCGCCTTCAACAGAAGCGACCACCAAATTCGGGTTTGTTTTCCTGGATTGTAATTTGACGGTTCCTGCTGCTGGAACAGCTGATTTTAACGGTACCACGATCAGTAACTTCCACTTTGGAAGAGCTTGGCAAAATACACCAAAATCTGCTTTCATCAGATGTGAAACACCTTCTATGCTCAATCCAACGGGTTGGACAACACCTATCAATGGGGTGATTCCTGTGACGTTCGTAGAATATGGAAATACAGGGGACGGGGCAACGCCAGACAGATTGGCCCAGAGAGCAAATGGAGGAATGGTCCTTACACAGCCGGAATCTTTGCCATATACGATTTCCAATGTTTTCAAAAAAGATACTGATCCTTCATTCTTATTCGATTGGATGCCGGAATCTTCCGTTAATATTGATTTTGGGACTTTGGCTGTCAACGATATCAAAGGCAACAAAACTTTGGTTTATCCAAATCCTTTTTCTGAACAGGTAACGATTGCTTATACTCTGAAGTCCAATTCTGATGTGGTACTTACCATATATGACGTCAACGGAAGGATTGTGAAGAATATCAGAAAATCAAATGAGAAATCTGGACAGAAAGAATTGGTTGTTTCTACAACAGATTTGAATTCAGGGGTTTATTTCTATACTTTGAAAAATAGCACAGAACAGATCAGCGGAAAATTGATCAAAAACTAAAAAACATTAATTTTCCATAAATAAAAGAGCCGTCTTCATTTCGGTGGAGCGGCTTTTTATAGAAAACAAGAAATGCGGAACTGAAAAAAAGATATCAAAAGATTTTGATTCCAAAAGCAGTTGGGACGGGTATTATTTATATATTTACAACAACCAATATTCATCAACGGATATATGACGAAAAAAAACACGACGATATATGACATTTCCAAAAAACTGAATGTGAGTGTGGCGACTGTTTCCAGGGCGCTGAACGACCATCCAAGAATCAGCCAGGAGACCAAAGAGCTGGTAATGGCTGCTGCCAAGGAAATGAATTATAAACAGAATAATCTTGCAAAAGCGCTTAAAAGTGGTGAGACAAAAACCGTAGGTGTCATTGTTCCTTACATTAATACCAATTTCTTCTCATCGGTTATCAGAGGTCTGGAAGAAGAACTGTCCCCGCATGGATATCATGTGATCATCTGCCAAAGTCATGAGGATGCTGCGATAGAAAAGAAACAGCTCAATACTTTGCTGAATACACAGGTCGACGGGATTTTTATTTCGATTTCCAGAAATACTTCTGATATGGAATATATTAAAAAAATACTGGCAACCACCAATACGCCAATTATCTTCTTCGATAGAAAGAAGGATATTCCGGGAATCAGTACGATCACGATCGATGACCACAAGGGTGCTTTTATGGCGACGGAACATCTTATTAATCAAGGATATAAAAATATTTGTCATTTTTCGGGTGACCAGAATCTGGAGATCTATCAGAATCGTCTCAATGGTTACATCGATGCGCTTAAGGCCAATAATTTACCTGTTGTTAAAGAAAATATCATTAATACAGGAAGTTCCATTGAAGAAGGAATAAGTGCAGTAAAAAATCTTTGGAAGCGCAAGATAAAGCCGGATGCCATTTTCTCTGCTTCGGATTTTACGGCATTAGGTGCCTGTAAAGAAATTAAGAATCTTAAGGTCAGAATCCCGGAAGATATGGGTGTGATCGGTTTTAGTAATGAGCCTTTTACCCAATTTATGGAATTGTCTATCAGTTCTGTGGATCAAACACCGGTCGTAATGGGAAAAATAGCAGGAAATGTTTTTCTGGAAAGAATAAAAGACAACTCATCAGGAATCAGCATAGAGAAGAAACTGGTTCTTTCACCGACCCTTCATATTAGACAATCATCCAGCAGAAAAAAATAAGAAACTCCCAATTTTGGGAGTTTCTTATTTTTACTTTTTTATTAGATTCAATTATTTGTAATTGATTTTTCCACCAACTACTTTTTTATCATTTCTGGTTTTTGGATCTCCATAAACATCGATCACGCCGCCAGCTCTGGTGGTAGCTGTAACAGACTCGGAGGCATAAACAGAAGCTTGACCGCCAGCGTTGGTTGTGATACTTGTGATGTTTGTTTTCAGGTTTTGTCCATCATATTGACCACCCGTATTTACAACTACAGATTGGGAATCTGCTTCACCGGATAATTTCAGTGAACCTCCGGTATTGACTTTTCCTTCAACTACACTTGCATCTACATTCAGATCGATCTGCGAACCTTCATTAGAGGTAACCTGAAGTTTAGAAGCTTTCAAAGCATCACTTGAATTAATGACCGCCCCTTGGCTTGCCTGGATATTGTTGATGTCTTTATAGTATAGAACCACTTTTACCTCGTCACCTTGTAAAAGTTTCAGGGTTTTCATTCTTAACTTTAGTTCGTTTCCGGAGTTTACGAATTCTATGTCATCCGATTTCGACCCACTAAGTTCCGCTTTGTAAGAAGAGGAAGATACTAATTCTACGGGTATTTTATCAAATACTTTCAACGAGGTAAAGGCACCTACCTCTTTGGTTTGGGCAAATGAAAACTGCGAGAATAGAAATACAGACGCAGCTACAATTATATGTTTCATAATTTTTTTCGATTTACGTCTCAATAACAAATTAGAAACCACTTTATGTTAGAATATGTTAAAGTTGGAGTGTGCTCCTCTCTTTATAATGTAAAAACCTTAAATTTAATTTTATTAATTATGAGAAAGGTCCAATATCTGTTTCTATTTATAGTTATAATGTCTTGTCAATCTGTCAGGAAGAATAATCTGTTTTTAGAAAAAAAGATACCTGTGGCGCAACTTAAGAAAGATGTTGATTTTACTTATGATAAACTTAAGAGATTCCATCCGGAACTTTACTGGTACATATCCAAAGCTGATCTGGACCATAAATTTGACAGTCTGAAAACAACTATTACAAAACCTCTGACGCCTAATGAGTTTTTTTTCCAGTTCTCTCCGGTCATTGCAAGCATCAATGAGGGGCATCTTAGGCTGAAAGCTATCCCAAGGAAATATACCAAAGCAGAGCAAAAGGCTTTCAGGACCAAAAGACCGTTATTTGGATTGATGGATTATCAGGTTGTTGGTAACAAGATGTTTGTGAAAGAAAACAAGGAAGATGTTAAGAATATAAAGGTAGGAACAGAGATACTAAAGATCAATGACGAAAATGTATCTGACCTGATCAGTAAATACAGAAAGCTTTATAGCTCGGATGGGAAGAACCAGACCTTTCAGAAGTATTTTATGAATCTTTCTTTTTTTAATTATTATACCTTGGAAAAAGGTTATCTTGACAGCGTTATCTTGCAGACGAAATATAATAATGTCATTTCTGACGTTTTTATTAAAAGAGAGAAGAAAACAGATCAGCAAGTGAATATAGATAGGGTAAAACCGAAAATAACCACTGTCCAGAAAGTGCAGGATTACGATGCCGGCTCCAAGACCTACAACAGGGATCTGAAATTCCTGAAGAGTGATAGCAGCGTAGCATATATCAAAGTGAAAACCTTTTCGGCGACCCTTGCTAAGAAATTTTACAAAGAGACTTTTGCAGAGATCAAGAATGCACAGTCAGATTATCTGATCTTGGATATCCGGGATAATCTGGGGGGATCACTTTCAGAGATCAATACCTTATATTCTTACCTTACTGACAAAGAATTTACACTGATCAAATCTCCCGAGATGACCTCCAGGACCTCGGGTCTTCATCAGAACTACTTCCGAGGACAGACTATTCTCTCTTCCATTTTCAGTGCGGTAGGTTATCCGTTTTTCTTGGCCGGAAACTACTTTTTATCATCCAGGAAAGGAGATCGGTATTACTTCCGTGAATTCGCATCCAAGCCAACGAAACCAAAAAAGAATGCATTCCGGGGCAAGCTCTACGTTTTGGTCAATGGCGGTAGTTTCTCGGCGGCGTCCATTATTTCTGCCAAGTTGAAGTATGAGAAAAGAGCACTGATCGTAGGCGAGGAAACAGGCGGTGCGAATGACGGAACTGTAGCTGGGGTAAATAACACCGTGATCTTGCCCCATTCCAGATTAGTGCTTCCCATAGGACTTTTCCTTATCCGCCCGAATATCGAATTCGATAACAACAGTAGAGGGGTGATGCCCAATGTGGAGATAGATATTAACTTCGATGATATACCTGGCTGCGAGGAAGACAAGATGATGAAGTGGGTTTTGGATGATATAGATTTCCGAAATTCTATTGTACGGAAAGCAAAGTAACTTTAACATAAAAATATTAAAACGATCAGTGCTATTAGCTTTAGATGTACACTACCGGGAAGAAGAAGCGAAAGCGGTTGGTGTATTATTTCATTGGAAGGATCCAGATCCGCAAAATATTTTAATAGAATATATCAGCGAGGTAGATGCATATATTCCGGGATTATTCTACAAAAGAGAGTTGCCTTGTCTAATAAAGATCATAGAGAAATTGGATATTAGCGAACTCGAAGGTATTATTGTAGATGGATATATTTATGTGGACAACGACCATAATTATGGACTTGGAGGGAAACTCTATGAAATTTTGGAAAATAAAATACCGATCATTGGCGTTGCAAAAACGCCTTTTTATAATAACAAAGAAACTGTAGCTGAAATCAAAAGGGGAGAAAGCAATAATCCCTTATATATTTCAGCCATTGGAATAGATCTCTCTACTGCCGCCCAAAAAATTCGGGATATGTATGGCACCTTTAGAATCCCGAATATTCTTAAAACTCTAGATCAGATTACAAAATCTGATAATAATTAATTGTATTTATTTAATTGTACGAATGATGCGTCTTTCTTCGAGCGGAGAAAGCATCGTTCTACGTTCGAAGAAATAACCTTTCTCTGCCCGAGGAACACGCTCTTCTCAAAATAATATTCGAAATATTCTTAAATTCAAACTCTGCCTAATTGTCAAAAAAACAGAATTGGCAAAGGAATTGAAAAACCTATCCTGTAAAATTATCGAAATGGAAGAAAACAAAGATATACACGAGGAAAACCTTAATTCTGAAACTCAACAACCTGAAACGACGGAAACGGACAATCAGGAAAATGTGTCACAACAACCGACTGCAGAGGAACTTTTGGCAGAAGAAAAAGACAGGTACATCCGTCTTTATGCAGAATTCGAAAACTATAAGAAAAGAACTTTAAAGGAAAAGAATGAGTTCTATCTGTATGCATCAAAAGACCTTATGACATCTATGTTAGGTGTTTTGGACGACTTCGAAAGAGCATTGAAGGAGATTGCTAAAAATGGTAACGAAGATGACCTGAAAGGTGTGGAATTGATCTATCAGAAATTTAAAAACAAATTGGTTGAGAAAGGTCTTAAACCAATCGAAGTGAATGCCGGAGATGTTTTCAATGTGGATTTCCACGAAGCTATTACCCAGATTCCTTCGCCTACCCCGGAACTGAAGGGCAAAATCGTAGATGTTATCGAAACAGGTTATCAGTTGCATGACAAGGTCATCAGATTTGCTAAGGTTGTGACCGGAAACTAATATTTATAAATGATAAGAAATAATTGATAAATGATTTTTTCATTCTAAATATCAATTATTATTAATCAACTATCAATCATCAATTATGTCAAAACGCGATTATTACGAAGTTTTAGAAATATCCAAATCGGCAAGTGCTGATGAAATCAAGAAGGCCTACAGAAAAATGGCCATCAAATATCACCCAGACAAAAATCCAGGTGATAAAAACGCAGAGGAAAAATTCAAAGAGGCAGCAGAAGCTTATGAAGTTTTGAGCGACAGCAACAAGAAAGCGAGATATGACCAGTACGGTCATGCAGGAATGGGCGGTGCAGCTGGAGGCGGCGGTTTCGGTGGATTTGGAGGCGGAATGAATATGGAGGATATCTTCAGTCAGTTCGGTGATATTTTCGGCGGAGGCTTCGGTGGAGGTGGTCAAAGACAACAGCAGTCTCGTGGCTCCAATCTTCGTGTTCGTATCAAACTGAACCTTGAAGAGATGATTTCCGGAACACAGAAAACGATCAAGGTCAAAAAGATGAAACTTGCTCAGGGTGTGACCTCAAAGACCTGTCCTACCTGCCACGGTAGTGGTGTACAGGTCAAAGTGATGAACACGATGTTCGGCCAGATGCAGACGCAGACAACTTGCGGAACTTGCCAGGGTGTTGGTAAAGTTGCAGATAAAATTCCGTCCGGAGCTAATGCTCAAGGTCTTATCAAAGAAGAGGAAGAGATAACCATCAACATACCTGCTGGAGCTAGAGACGGCATCCAACTGAATGTAAGAGGAAAAGGGAACGATGCGCCACTTGGTGGAACGCCTGGAGATCTGCTTGTGGTGGTTGAGGAAGAGGTGGATAAAACTATCAAGCGTGAAGGCGACAATCTTCATCAGGAACTGTATATTTCTTTTGCAGAAGCAGCTTTGGGAACAACTAAGGAAATAAACGTAGTTGGTGGAAAGGTGAAGATCAAAGTGGATGAAGGAACGCAATCCGGAAAGATATTAAGATTAGCCGGAAAAGGTCTTCCAAACATTGAAGGTTACGGCGGAAAAGGCGATATGTTTGTTCATATCAATGTCTGGACACCTCAGAAGCTGACGAAAGAACAAAAAGAATTTTTCAAAAGCCAAATGGAGAACGGCGATATGAATGCCGAGCCAACCGGAAAAGAAAAGACATTCTTTGATAAAGTAAAAGATATGTTCAACTAAAAGATAAAAAAGAGACTTAATTTTAAGTCTCTTTTTTTATCTCATTGATTACGTTTGCACTGGGAAACCCGAAGGGTTTAATCTCAGTAGCCGTAGGTAAAACCTATGGAAAATAAGAATATTATAATGATTCAAATTTAATATTAGTTCAGATAAGAGCTATGGAATCCAAGCTGGTTATCTCACCAACAATCTGTCACAAACTGTCTTACTAAAATTCTCCTCCTGATTATTATAAAAAACCTTCATTGATTGGTCAAAATCTTCTTTCTGCAAAACCTTGATAATAGTTCCTAGACCAAGATTTCTTTTATTAAGAAAATTCAGGAATTCTTCAGAAGAAGTGGTTACTGAGGCTAATTCTACTGTTTCATTCTCTTTGCATTTGCTGAGTTTTTTAAGTTCAGGCTGGATAACATTCCCATCTTTGTCCGGGATTGGTTCGCCGTGCGGGTCCACTTTTGGGTAATTCAGGATTTCGTCCATTTTGTCAAAGAAAACATCAGAATGGATGTGCTCCAATTGTTCTGCGATCTCGTGGACATTTTCCCACCCGAATCCCATTTTTTCTACCAGGAACATCTCTGTTAGTCTATGCTTTCTTACGATAAGTGATGCTTCTTTTTTTCCGGATTCCGTAAGCTTGATCGGTTTGTAAGATTCATATTTTACCCAATTTTTATCTGCAAACTTCTTGATCATACTGTTTACAGAGGGCATCTTGATATTGAGTTGCCTGCTCAGATCATTCACGGAAACTTCATCATTCTCATTCACAAGATGATAAAGTGCTTTCAGATAATTTTCTTCGGTTAGAGAATTCATAATTCAAAGTTAAACAAAAGTTAGATAAGATCAGGTTTTGTTCTAACAATTTAACCTTCAGTTTAATTTTATCTTGATTGATAAATCAATAACTTTGATTCTTTAAAAAAGAAGTAGAAATAATGAAGAAATACTCTTTCAAAAATGATTATTCAGAAGGTTGTCATCCCAATATTTTAGAAGCATTGACCAAAACAAATCTCGTGCAGGAAAACGGTTACGGTTATGATGTGTATTCTGACGAAGCCAGAGAATTGATCAGACAAAAAATGAATCATCAAAATGCAGATATTCATTTTGTAAGTGGCGGAACTCAGGCTAATCTTTTAGTTATTTCCTCAATTCTTCGTCCTCATGAGAGTGTTATTTCTGCTGAAACAGGCCATATTTTCACTAATGAAACCGGAGCGATAGAAGCAACTGGACACAAGGTTCACGGACTTGTTACGGAAGACGGAAAACTAATACCGGAACATATTCGATCGGTTTTAGATACTCATACGAATAAACCTCATCAGGTCAAACAAAAACTCGTTTATATTTCTAATTCTACAGAGATCGGAACTATTTATAAAAAGAAGGAATTGCAGGAATTATCAGAATTTTGCAAAACCAACGATCTGTATCTCTTTATGGACGGAGCAAGATTAGGACAGGCTTTAACTTCTGAGATCAGTGACCTGACATTGGAAGATATAGCTAACTTGACCGACATTTTTTATTTGGGAGGAACAAAAAATGGAGCTTTGCTGGGAGAAGCAATTATTATAACAAATGATAAATTGAAAGAGGAATTTGGATTCCATGTCAAGCAGAAAGGTGCAATGTTGGCAAAAGGAAGGTTGTTGGGCATTCAGTTTCTGGAATTGATGAAGAATGATCTGTATTTCGATTTGGCAAAACATTCCAACGTTCAGGCAATGAAGATCAAATCTGCTTTTCAGAACAAAGGTTTCCAATTTTTATCTGATACACATACCAACCAGATCTTCCCGATCTTGAATAATTCGAAAATCGGGAAACTGTCAGAAAACTTTGATTTCTATGTATGGAAAAAGATGGATGAAGAGAGTTCTGCGATTCGATTGATCACATCTTGGGCCACTTTTGATGAGGTTGTGGAAGAATTCTTAGGAGAAATATCATTATTATAATTTTTAATACAGATGGTCATCGATTATAAAAAAATTGATCTGTTCGGAAAACAATTTATTCAAAAGGTGGTCCTGCAACCGCCTTTTGATTTTACTTTCCCTGTTGCTGAACAAGCTTGTTTTTTGTATATGTTAAAAGGAGAGATGCAATATCGATCAAATGATGATCATATTGATATTCCTACGAAACATTCACTATTGCTGAATTGTATAAACTCAGGGAACGAGATCCATGAAACAAGATCTGTTGAAAAAGGTGAAATTGTGATCGTTACTTTTCATCCGGATATTTTGAAAAAAATTTATGGCAAGGAGCTTCCGTCCGTATTTCAATCCAATAATAAAGCAAGCAATCAGTCAAGCGAAAAAATAAATAATGATTTTTTGATTCAAAGATATATCGAAGGACTTTTGTTTTATTTTGATAATCCGTCTTTGGTTAATGATGATATCTTGATTTTAAAACTAAAAGAGATCATCCTTTTGCTATCCCAGACACAAAATGCCGAGACCATAAAAGTCATTTTATCCCAACTTTTCTCACCAATTACTTATACTTTCAAACAAATAATAGAAGCTAGTTTGTTTTCACAAACAGGAATCGAAGAGTTGGCAAACAAGACCAATCTGAGCCTTTCTTCCTTTAAGCGGGAATTTAAAAAAATATATAACGATTCTCCGGCCAATTATATCAAAAATAAGAGGTTAGAAAGAGGTGCCGAATTACTATTGATATCCAATGAGCGTATCACAAGCATCGCTTTTGACTGTGGATTTAATGATTTGGCAAGTTTCACCAAAAGTTTTCATAACAAATATGGCATTACGCCGACGAACTATCGCTTGACCCGAATTTCCAAATAATTGACCTTATTTCTAAAACCATTCTGTTTTTTGAATCGCAATTTTGTGATGTCAATAATGACATTCAAATTTAAAATTACATTATGGGATTATCAATTTTGGGAATTTTTCACACATTTATAGGTATTGTCGCAATTGTTGCTGCAATTGTAGGATTTATAAAAAATGGCAAGATAGACCTTGGTAAAATCACAGGGAAAGTCTATTTCTATTTTACACTTGTCACATCATTAACTGCCTTGGGATTATCAAAACACGGCGGGTTCAATCCGGGGCACGTCTTCGCACTCTTCATCGTGCTTATGATTTTGATAGCTTACTTTCTATATTATAAAAAACAGGAAAGTGAAAGGGCGCGTTTTTTTGAGAATTTCCTTCTATCATTCAGTTTTTTCTTATCACTGATTCCCACGGTTAACGAAACGTTTACCCGAGTTCCACTTGGTCATCCTTTAGCAAAAGCCCCTACAGATCCGATTATTGCTCAAACGCTTCTTGTGCTTTTTGTTTTATTTTTGGTAGGCTCTGTTTTTCAATTCAGGATGCAGAGGAAAATTAATAAGATTAAATAAAAAACTCCCAAATCTGGGAGTTTAATTTTTTATACAGTTGTTTCTTCCTTCGGAAGTTTGAATTTCTTAGAATAGATCATGATCACCAATCCGGCAACCATGAACGGGATACTCAGAACCTGTCCTGTATTGAGTCCTGCAAACTGAATGATCTCGTCGCCCTGTGGCTCTTTCAGGAATTCTACAAAGAAACGGATGGCCCAGAGAACAATGAAAAACAATCCAAATAACCAGCCTTGCTGATATTTTTTGTCTGTTTTTTTATACAAAAACCAAAGCACGAAAAAAAGACAAACGTACCCGAACGCTTCAAAAAGTTGTGTCGGATAACGGGGAATAGTTACGCCATATTCAGAACTTTGCTGAGGGAAAAGGATAGCGAAAGGAGAATTTGGGTCAACCGGTTTTCCTAAAATTTCAGAATTGAAAAAATTTCCCATCCTCACAAAAGCACCTCCCGAAGCTACAACAATACCGATTCTGTCATAGACCCAAAGCGGGTTTTTCTTGATGATCTTTAAACTGTAATATAAAGTGGTTACAATCACCGCAATTGCTGCACCATGACTTGCCAAACCGGAAAATCCTGTGAAATGCAAACCGCCTTTGGTGCTAATTGGTAAGAATACACTCAAGAAATCTTCTTTGAACAATTCTGGTTGATAGAAAATAACGTGTCCCAATCTAGCACCAAGAATAGTTCCTACCAAAGTCCAGGTGAAAAACGGTTCCAGATACTTCTCGTCCACGCCATCGATCTTGAAGATTTTTGCCATTATAAAATAGCCTAATCCAAAAGCGAAAATGAACATCAAACTATAAAAATGAAGCATTACAGGTCCCAATTTGATTCCTTTTACGGGATCCCAGATTTTGAAACTTGTTTCCAGTTCTACGTTGTCAGCTGGTTTCAAAACCGTATTCGATTTTAATAGATATTTGAAATTTTCAATATTTTTCTGTTCCAATGTGGCATCCACAGGTTTGAAATCCTTATCCAAGAATTGAAATTTATTGCTCTTGAAAGATCCTAAAATGTTCTGGATACTGCCAAGATGTTCTGCCGATTCCGGAGTGATATTATCTTCATTTAAGATGACTAGTTCGTTTGGAATATTACGAGAGGCAGCATTGTATAATGAATCTGTTCTTTGGGTTGCGAAGATTTTCACAGCCAAAGTTTCTTTGTTATTTATTTTCAAAGTCCCGTCAGAAAGACCTGTGTTAGAATTTTGAGCAGAAACAACCTGGAAAACTCCTGCAAAAAGAATTAGATAAAATCTAAAAAAAATATTATTCATTGATAACTGATTTTAATGTTGTTTTGGTGGAACAGGGTCGTAACCTTCACCGCCCCAAGGATGGCAACTTGCGATTCTTTTAATAGAGAGCCAGCCTCCTTTGAAAAATCCGTGGACTTTCAGCGCTTCCAAAGTATAATGTGAACAAGTAGGGTCATATCTGCAGTTTTTCCCCAGCCAAGGCGAGATAGCAAATTGATAAAACTTTATCAATGCGACAATCGGAAAAATCAGGATCTTGTTCAGCATAATAGTTTGAGCTATGCAAAAATAATAGAAAAAAGATTAGGGAAATCAAAATTAACGAACAATAACAATTGTATTCTGAATACTTTCATCTTTAATGTTAACCATATTTAAACAATAGTTTAAATCAATGATACGATTATAGATTTTATAATATTCAAATTTGAATTTAATTGATAAAATCTTGATTTTTGCAAAATGGATAAAAGAATACTTCCGTTGACTTTAGGCGGATTGGCAATTGGTACTACAGAATTTGTGATAATGGCGCTTCTGCCGGATGTAGCAAGATCTTTGAGCATCTCTATTCCGCAGGCAGGACATTTTATCTCTTCTTATGCTACAGGTGTTGTAGTTGGTGCACCGGTTTTGGTAGCTTATGCTGCAAAATTTCCTCCAAAAAGAATCTTGATCTTTTTGATGATCGCTTTCACCATCTTTAATGGATTATCGGCTTTAGCAAATGATTATTATACCATGATGATCCTTAGATTTTTATCAGGACTTCCTCATGGTGCATTTTTCGGTGTGGGGATTGTTGTTTCTTCACGATTGGCAAAGCCGGGAAAACAGGCGCAAAGTATCGCAGTGATGTTTGCAGGTCTCACGCTCGCAAATCTTGCGATGGTCCCTTTTGTGACTTGGTTGGGACATCAGTTATCTTGGCGATATGCGTTTGGAGTTGTTGCTTTGATAGGATTGATTACAATAATTGCACTCAAATTTCTCCTTCCTTATATGGATAGTTTGCGAACAGTTACTTTGAAAGACGAATTGGAGTTTTTTAAAACAATGAAAGCCTGGCATATTATTTCGATTTCAGCAATTGGATTTGGTGGTTTGTTCGCTTGGTTCAGTTACATTACTCCTTTGATGACCAATGTTTCTAATTTTCCTACGGATTCTATTGCTTATATTATGATTCTTGCCGGTTCGGGAATGGTTGTTGGAAATTTTCTTGGAGGAATAATGTCTGATAAGATGAGGCCGGCTTTGGCTGCTTCTATTCTTTTTCTGGCAATGATCTTGGCTCTGATCTGTGTGTTTTTCTTTTCAGAGAACAAAATAGTTTCTCTTGTTCTGACTTTCGTCTGTGGTGTTTTATCAATGGCGGTAGGAACACCTATCAATATTATAATGCTCCGTACTGCAAAAAACTCAGAAATGATGGCTGCTGCTTTTATGCAGGCTGCTTTCAATATTGCTAATTCTCTCGGTGCATTTTTCGGCGGATTGCCTTTAGAATTTGGATTGTCTTATAATTATCCATCTTTGGTAGGAGCAGGCTTATCCATTATAGGATTGTTACTTTGCCTCGGATTTATGAGAAAATATAAGCCTGTTATTTAGATTTATCAATTGTTCGGAAAGTCAGACTGATTCTTGGTTTGATGATTCTTGTCGTTGTTGGTAATCTGTGAAGCCAGAATTTTTGAGTTGTATCTTTCATCATCAAAAGACTTCCGTGCTCAAGAATAAGAGAAACCAATTCTTTGGTCGTTTTATGCTTGAAGTTGAATTTTCTCTCAGCTCCAAAACTTACAGAGCTGATGGCGCCATTATCTTTCAGATCTTTTTCGCCGTCACTGTGATAAGCCATTCCTTCTGAACCGTCGTGATACAGGTTTAGTAAACAGGAATTGAATGTTTCTCCGCTCACATTCTCAATTTTTTCTTTGATTTCGAGAAGTGTTTTGTTCCAGGGCAAAGCTGTTTTTGTTCTTCCGGAATAAGTATAACTGAATTCTTCGTTACCATACCAAGCGACTTTCCTTTTGGTTTCAATCAGTTTTCCGAAGATAACGGCTTCATCACTTTTCCATTCGATTTCGGTCATTAGTTTTTTGAAATAATTATTTGCTTCTTCTTCAGAAAAAATTTTTCCATAGTAGGAAGTTGTTCCGTCGTAGGGCAGAATATTTTCAATGATTTCAAATTGGTCGTCAAAAAGGTTCATTATTTGGTTTCGTCAAAATTGTCGTAGTAAGTAAGGTCTTTGGTTATTTTTCCATTCTCGATGGTAAAAATAGTGCAAATCGGGAGTTCAAATTTTGAATTGTCAGGAGCAGTTCCCGTTGAAACGAATTCTACAATCACATTCTTATCTCCGGAGACGTAGATCTGCTTTATTTCATCTTTCAGGTCTGGGAAAATATGATTCAGTTCAGAATATTTTTTAATAAAATCTTGCTTGCTCTGTTTCACTATTCCCGTTCCCAAGCTTGGGTCTTTGAATTCTGCATTTTCGATATATAGCTCTGAAAGCTCTTTCCATTTGTGGGCATTGAACAATTCGAAATATTGCTTTACCAACTGCTCATTCTCTGTGTTTTTTTCACAAGAAGATTCGCAGCAGGCGATCAGAAAGAAACTAATTAATAAAAAAAATAAAGATTTGATGCTTTTCATTTGAATCGGTTTGGTGACTAATTTACAATTTTACATTGAAATTGGAGAAGTTTGGTCTTTCCTTTTTTATAATATTAGCTATAATCCGTATTTTTGCACGCGATTATTATTTATCAAACCTCATTTATCAAATATCAAATGAAGCCGAGCTTAGCAAAAGGAACAAGAGATTTTACTGCGAAAGAAGTTTCCAGGAGAAAATATATCATCAATATCTTACAGAATAATTTCGAATTGTTTGGCTTCCAGCCTTTGGAAACTCCAAGTTTCGAAAACCTTTCTACTTTGATGGGTAAATATGGCGAGGAAGGTGACAGATTGATTTTCAAGATCCTGAATTCCGGAGATTACGCTTCGAAAACGAATGAGGAAGATTGGATGGCTAAAAATTCGCAAAAACTGATTTCCCAGATTTCTGAAAAAGCGCTTCGTTATGACCTCACTGTTCCCTTCGCAAGATTTGTTGCGATGAATCAAGGGCAATTGGCATTTCCATTCAAACGCTATCAGATCCAGCCGGTTTGGCGTGCGGATCGTCCGCAGAAAGGGAGATTCAGAGAGTTTTATCAGTGTGATGCAGATGTTGTTGGAAGTACAAGTCTTTGGCAGGAAGTTGAGTTGCTTCAGTTGTATTTCAAATCGTTCAAAGATTTGAAATTATCAGTTTCGGTTCATATCAATAACAGAAAAATACTTTCCGGAATTGCAGAATATGCTGGAATTGCTGATAAATTAATTGATTTTACCGTTGCGCTTGACAAACTGGATAAAATTGGAAAAGATGGCGTGACTAAAGAAATGCTGGAAAAAGGAATCTCGGAAGAAGCGATTTCAAAATTGGATTTCCTTTTTGATCAGACCAATGATGCACTTGAGAATTTATTAAACTTAAAAGAAAAATTTGCTGGAAACGAAACCGGACTGAAAGGAGTAGAAGAACTGGAGTTTGTGATCAGTAATGCATTATCTCTCGGCATAGATTCCCAAAACCTTGTTTTTGATATTACTCTAGCAAGAGGATTGGATTATTATACAGGTGCGATTTTCGAAGTGAAAGCTGATGAGGTTGCGATGGGTTCCATCGGCGGAGGTGGGCGTTATGATAATTTGACGGAAGTTTTCGGTGTGAAAGATGTTCCTGGAATTGGTATTTCTTTCGGGTTGGACAGGATCTATCTTGTGATGGAGGAATTAGGGATCTTCCCGGAAGATTCTGATGTAAAAGTAAAATATCTTTTTGCCAATTACGGAGAAAAAGAATCTATCGAAGCTTTGAAGCTGATTTCTGAGCTTAGGGATAGAAATATTTCTGCCGAACTTTATCCCGAAGCCTCTAAATTGAAAAAACAGTTTGCTTATGCTGAGAAAAAAGGAATTGAAAACCTTGTTTTTTTAGGTGAGCAAGAAATAAAAGACCAAACTGTTACGGTCAAAGATCTTTTTTCCGGTGAACAAAGGTCTTTGAAAATAGAAGAATTCTTAAAATAAATTTATTATTATAACAATCCGTGAAGTCTTTCTAAGGGAGAAAAATTATTGCCGTTATTATTTTCGAGCTCTTTTTTCCTTTTTCGGATGAAGTCTGTAGGACGGATGCCATTGATCTCATAAAAAAGATCTGAAAAGTTTTGTCGAGACGCAATGCCACATTCCTTTGCCAAGGTATCTATGGTATAATTGAGATAGATGCTCTTCTCAAACATAAGTCTCGTAATGTATCTGATTCTTAAGTCACCCAGATACTTATTGAAGTTCATTCCTTTTTGCTCATTGATGACGTTGGATAGATAATTTGTATTCGTATCCATTTGAATGGCAAGCTTTTGTATTGTAAGACCTTTTTGGGTAAATTGTTTTTTCTCTTCGAAGGATTGCAGTTTCCTTAACAGGTCCCTTTTTATAGCTGCCGCAATTTGGGTTTTTTTCTCATCCAGTGAGTCAGAGGTTAAAATAGTGGCAGGCGAAGTTCTTGTGGCCGTATTTTCTGAGCTTACATAGCTGTTATTCTTCATCTTGTCTTCCAAAAGAAGATATTTGCTAAGCGTATCTTTTTCCTTTTTGTACTTCTTGTTTAGAATAAAGACGATGACGCCTCCTGAAATAAATAAAGCAGCAATCAGGAATCCTCCCCAGGTATTTGCGGTCTCTAGCCTTCCTTTTTCTTCTATAAGCGTGTTTGTATCATATTCGCGGTGGATCTTCAAAGAAAGATAGGCAAAGTCTCGGGAAATAATACTGTCCGCTTTCAATAATTGTGTTGTATAGAAAAGTTGCTTTTCGTGGTCTTTATTTATTTTGTAATGATTAATGAGCAATTCATAATTTTCTCTCAGTTCGGGAAGTATAAAATCATGCTTTGTAAAGATGGAATCGGTTTTTTTGAAATTGGAGATTGCTTTTTCTTCATCTTTGAGGGCAAGATAGCTTTTACCGATGTAAAAATAATCTACAGATATCCAGGCAAAATCATCTTTTATCAAACTTAGAGATTCGCTCAAGTAATCAATGGCAGAGGTATATTTGTTATTATTGTATTCAGAAAGTCCTTTGCATTTCAAGAAATAACTTCTTTCCAATAAAAAATCTTTATCATTAAAGGTTTTTAAAAGACCAACATCTATAAGGGAGTCTGTTTTTTTTGTATCCTTTAGGTTGCTGTAGCAGATCACCATCTGATGTAAGCTATTAAGGTAGCCTTTTTTGTTATTGAACCTTTGAGATTCGTGTGATGTTTTGTCATTGGATTCTGCCTCAAAATAGGATACGCAATTTTTGAAAAGTTCTAAAGCTTCCTCATGGTAACCTAAATAATTTTTGACAACGCCAAGATGGTAAGAAACTTTGTTTTTTAAGTAGAGATCCCGAGTGTCTTTAGAATATTTGTATGCCATCAGATATTCATCCAATGCAGGTTTGTATTTTCTGTAATTGGCGTAGTATACACTCCCTTTCAAGACATAGGCCGTTGCTATCCTGTTATCATTCGAAGATTTATACGCAGCATCTAGACAACTGTCCGCATATTTCAATTTTTTTTCCAAAGATTTGGAATAGTAAACGGCATCACGGTAACCTTGGAAAAGTTCCAGATCTCTTTTTTCTGCTTTTGCCTTTTTGATGTAGGAATTTAAATATGGAAAAGCACGGCCATCATCTTCAGGAAAATTACTGTATTTTTTTCTTAATATCTCATAGCTTTTTGGGCTAGTGTCTTCTGAAAAAACATAGCTGGAAAATAACAGAAATATGATCAAGAAAAAATTCTTCATTATAATTATTATCTCAATCATTTGTGTCCTCAAAAATACGGAAATATGAAATATGTTTGAGAAATTTTTAATAAAAAAACGTTATGACAAGTGAACTGTTAATAATAAATTTAATCAGTTGTAAATCAATAATTTAAATATGTCCTTATTTATGAATTAGGACGTCAAGATTTCCAAATCGAGACCATATATGTTTTTATAAATGGTCTTTTGCGCATACTTTTGCGATGTATTTCAAATGAAATATTTTTTAAACCGACTCATTTTAATAAACATTAAACATCATTTATATCATGAAAAAATTTATTTCCATTTTAGCGATTGCTGTCATCACTACAAGCTTCGTTTCTTGCCGACAAGAAGACGAGACTGCTGACCTACAAGAGAGTGTCACACAACAAAATAAAAATCTTAGAAAAACAGACGATTCTACGCAGGTAGGCACAGCTACTAATACTACAACTTCTGCAGCCGCTGCACCGGAAGTAGATCCAGATCCACCAGTGAGAGATGGAACTAGATGGTAGTCTAGAGACAACCTTATAATTAATAGAAACATTCATTATTTGCATTTTATATCTGCCTCATTTCTTTTGAGAATTGGGGCAGAGTATAAAGTAGGGTTCATTCGATTCAGTGTTACTACTGGTAACGAACATAAAATAAGATCGAGAAACAGTATAAGCTTCACGTTCTGAAAAAACTAATTTTATGAAAACGATATATTTCTTAATTTTTGGTTTGTTATTTATCAATATCAAATCACAGATTGGAATAAATACACAGAAACCTTTAGCTAATCTAGAGGTACATAAATCTTCACTAATTACAATTCCGGACGGAATTATACCGCCCCGAACCACGGCAGACTCACTGAAAATGAAAGATCAACTCTATGGTTCGCCCCAAAACGGTGCATTTATCCATATTGTTGCCCCGTTATCTTCACCTGCGTCCCCTAAAACTCAGAATATGACAAGTTCTGGTTACTATATTTATGATGCACATTATACGCATGCAGATAAGACGAAAGGGCTTTGGAAAAAAATGTTCAGTGATCCCAGTGCTTTTGCCGCAAAGGGAGTGTCTGGATTATCATTGGTAAGTTCGGGAACCGAGTTTTTGGGTTCTGATTTTAAGATTCTTCAATTCAACGCCCAATTGGTACAAGAGATGGGACAGGAATTTGTAAAGGATAACCAATATATAGTTCCAGAAACTGGACTGTATATGATTAATTATTCTCTTAGATTCGGAGATGGACTGACCAAAGATATTCCAGCTTCTGCAAAACCTGGTCTGGTGATTTCCAGAACCTCATATGCCGGAAAGGTACCTACATTATTAGACCATGTTTTATTAGCAAATGGTACAATTCCGGTCATCGCAACCAAAGTTTCTTTAACAGAAGGCCGTATTGATCATATTTATAACCTGAAAGCGGGTGAGAAACTTAATTTCGGGATTGTGACAGGCGGTATGGATCTTTCTGTTTTGGGAGATATTTCTACAGAGATTTCAATTTATAAAATAAGATAATCATTATGTCAAAATTCAATAACTTAATAATAGTAAAATTAGTTGCCATCATTTTGTTTGTTTTGAAAATGTTTTTTGGCGAAGAGATATTCCGAAAAAGACCGGACTACGAAAATAATTGATTTTTTTTCCGGACTTTCTTTTTATATAGATTTGTTGACCAAGGGTGCAGATGTCTAACAAAAAATGATTCTTAAAAGTCAGATTAGAAAAAGTATCTGTATTTTTGCAGGAAATTCAATTTTATGAAGCCCGGACAAACTCAAACTCTTACGATCTCTGAACAAATATCTTCTGGATACATTCTGCGAGATGACAATGGCGAAAAAGCCTTTATTCAAAAGGTCTTTGCAGATGATTCTTGGGAAGTTGGCAGAGAAGTGGAGGTTTTTGTTTATCAGGAAGAAGGTAATCTGAAGGCAACAACCGAAAAAGCCAATGCAGAGATAGGAGAATTTGCTGTAATGACCTGCGTGCAAAGTCTGCCGACAGGAGCGTTTATGGATTGGGGAATCATCAAAGATCTCTTTATCCCCTACAAGCAACAAAAATCTAAAATAATAGAAGGTAAACGTTACTTAGTGTATGTGTATATTGATGAGGCAACCGGCTTGATTACCGGGACAACCAAATTCAAACGGAATCCACAATACGAAGATCTGCCTTTCAGAAGCGGAGACAAAGTCGATCTGATCATGATGAACGAGTCTGAATTGGGATGGAATGTCATTATCAATAAACAATACATAGGATTGATCTATGCATCCGATGTTTTCAAAAAATTATATCCTCTATCTGAGGAGACCGGTTATATCAAAACAATCCGCGAAGATGGTAAAATAGATGTTACGCTTCAGCCGCAAGGCTTTGAAAACGTAGACGAATTCAAACAAAAAGTCATAGACAAGCTCAACGATAACTATGGACTTCTTTATCTTTCTGACAAATCTACGCCGGACGAGATCAAAGATGAGCTCGGAATGAGCAAAAAGAACTTCAAAAAAGCGATAGGAAGTCTTTATAAAGATAAAGTGATCGAGATTTTGGAGGATAAGATCAGATTGTTGTGATTATTATGTCAATTATCAGATTTACGAAACTTATTTTATAATTGTTTTTCATTGGAATCGTTTTTGTTTGAAAAGACGAAATAAAAGCAGATGAAAAAGATTCTCATAAGTGGTGCAACAGGACTTGTTGGCAAAAAACTTTCCCGGAAATTATACGAGCGAGGTTATCAGGTAGAAACCTTGGTCCGCTCTAGATCGAAGAGATCCAGCTTCAAATCATACGTTTGGGATTATGAGAATGGCTTTCTGGAAGAAGGTGCGCTGGATAATACATATATTTTCATTCATTTGGCAGGAGCACCGATCAGCAAGCGCTGGACAGAATCTTACAAAAAAGAGATCTACACAAGCAGGATAAACTCTGCACAGTTTATTTATGAACAGATGCAGAAACAAAATATCCATCCCGAAGCAATTATTTCGGCTTCTGCTGTCGGGTTTTATGGGCAGATCACATCAGGACATATTTTCTCGGAAGAAGATCTGCCTGCAGAAGATTTCTTAGGAAGAGTTTGTAATGATTGGGAGCAGAAAGCTTTACAATTTCAGAATTTGGGAAGCAGAGTTGTGAGAGTTAGGACTACAACCGTTTTATCCGAAAAAGGTGGTGCATTGGAAGTCTTAAGAAAACCGATTGATTTCAATATTGGCTCGGCATTGGGAACGGGTCAACAGTACTTTCCGTGGATCCATATCGATGATCTCGTAGATATCTATTTCAAAGCTGTGGAAGATGTTTCTATGAATGGCGCATACAACGCTTCAGCACCGGATTTTGTAACTAATGAAACCTTAACTGAAAAATTGGCTTCACATCTTCATAAAAGAATATGGTTACCTAACATTCCAAAATTTTTAATAAAAGCAATTTTGGGCGAAATGTCAGTTTTAGCTTTGGAAGGAAGCCGCATTTCTTCCAGAAAAATTGAAGACCTGGGCTTCAAATTCAAATATAGTAATCTGGATTCTGCATTGTCTGACATTTTAAATTAATTTGATTTGTTGGTTATTTCGGCTATTTTACTCTATTTTTGTGGAGTTCTCAAAACTATAGACCGAATTAAAATTGGATATTATTTGATTTTATCAACTTTATTTTAATTATTGTAGCTTCAAAAAAGTTCTGAGTGAAAAATCAAACAGTTAAAAAAATCATCAATGAAACTTACAGAAGAAAACCAGGAAAAGCTTTCTGTCTTAGAAAAGATTGCAAACGGAATTATTTGGTGGGTAGGTTCTATCCAGTCATTGGTTTTCCATACGATTTTTTTTATCGTCTGTTTTGCATTGCCGATTTTCAATATTGTAGAGTTCGAGCATATGTTGCTGGTACTTACTACAGTTGTCTCTTTAGAGGCCATTTATTTGGCTATTTTCATTCAAATGTCAGTGAACAAAAGTTCTGAACATATCGAAGATCTGAAAGAAGATGTTAATGAGATCCAGGAAGATATTGACGAGATCCAGGAAGATATTGAAGAGATCCAAGAGGACGTAGAGGAGATTCAGGAAGATGTTGAGGAGATCAGCGAGGACGAGGACAGCGAAGACCACAGCGAACGCGCCAGGACCGTAATGTTGAAAAGTAAGGTTACCAATAACAAAAACGACATCAAAAACCTGAAAGATAAGATCAAAGAACTGGAAGGTTTGATTGAAAGTCTAAAAAAAGAAGAGGAGTGATTTAGTTAAAAGCAAGTTGTAATTGTTATTAGCATTACAAAAAAAGCAAGACCAAAAAGTCTTGCTTTAAAATCATTCGATGAATGAAAAATATTATTTACCAAGGTAAGACTTAAGAATCTTACTTCTTGTATTATGTTTCAATCTCTTGATCGCCTTTTCTTTGATCTGACGAACCCTTTCTCTTGTAAGGTCAAAAGTTTCACCGATTTCTTCCAAAGTCATTGGATGTTTTCCGTTCAGCCCGAAATATAATCTCACCAAATCGGCCTCTCTCGGAGTCAAAGTTTGTAGTGCTCTTTCTATCTCGATCTGTAGAGATTCCAGCATTAGATCCTTATCGGGACTTGGCGATTCTCCGGAACGCAAAACATCATATAAGTTAGAATCTTCACCTTCCACAAGTGGCGCATCCATCGATAGGTGACGACCACTGTTTTTCATAGATTCCTTGATGTCCTCCTCGCTCATATCCAGAACTTCTGCCAGCTCTTCCGGAGAAGGCGGTCTTTCGTTCTCTTGCTCCAGGTGAGCATAAGCCTTGTTGATCTTGTTGATAGAACCAATCTTATTCAAAGGTAATCTTACGATTCTCGACTGTTCGGCCAGCGCTTGCAAAATCGATTGACGAATCCACCAAACAGCATAAGAGATGAATTTGAAACCTCTCGTTTCATCATATCTTTTTGCCGCTTTCATCAGACCAAGATTTCCTTCGTTGATGAGATCCGGAAGAGAAAGACCTTGATTCTGATACTGTTTAGAAACCGAAACCACGAAACGTAAGTTAGCTTTGATCAGTTTTTCAAGAGCAGCTCTGTCACCGGCACGGATCCTCTGAGCCAAATCTACCTCCTCGTCAGCGGTGATCAATTCAACTTTTCCGATCTCTTGCAGATACTTGTCTAGTGATGCGGTTTCCCTGTTGGTAACCTGTTTTGTAATCTTTAATTGTCTCATTATAAAAACCTCATTCTATTAGGTTGCATTATATTATACGATCATAACTTGCAAAAGGTTACAAAAATTTTACTTTTGTCAGATTTATATGAGATTTTAACGCTTTTTAAAACATATTAATACAATTTGGGCGTGCTCCGTTTTTTCCCAATGCTTTTCCCAATACAAAAACGGGTCGGTCTACGGGCAGTCGCTTCCCGATGACAAACTTTGCAAAGTTTGTCATCGGGAGAGCTCCAACAATGCCCTTCGCCCTCACGCATTTGCAATTCAGCGCTTGTAAAACATCTTCTCAAACTGCTGTGGCTTTGGAACACTACATCATCTTAACCAACTCAATTTCACAATTAATCCCCATTTCTCTGTAAATCAATCATTCTTAACAAAATTTTGGGAATCAAAATTCTCAGTATCAATTCTAATTGTTATTTTTGCCGGATGTTAAAAAATCTGTTCAGACTTTTTATTGGACTCACCTTATTTTCCTGTGGCAAAGAACCCATCCCGAAGCCAAAAGGAGACCTCCGCCTGGAATATCCAAATCCAAAATATTTGAGATTCGATTCACCTTGCAATTACTCTTTTGACTATTCGGATTTTTCCAGGGTGGAAGATGCCAAAGAAAATTGCTGGTATTATGTCAACTATCCAAAGATGAAAGCAAAGGTTTTCCTGACTTATTTCCCTATCAAAAATGATTTCCCGCTTCACGTGAAAGAAGTTGAGAAAATGGTTTATGAACACACGATCAAAGCAAGTTCCATCGATACCAAATTTTTCCAATACCCGGAGAAAAAAGTATATGGGAATTTTTATGTTCTGAAAGGTCAGACGGCATCTAATGTTCAATTTTTTGTGACGGATAGTACAAGGCATTTCGTAACGGGGAATCTGTATTTCAACTCCCGCCCAAGACCTGATTCATTGGGACCTGCCATCGATTACGTCAAAAGAGACCTTCTCCATATGATAGATTCCTTTGAATGGAAGAAATAAGATTTGAAATTTAGAAAATAATATATAAATATAAAAACTTAGGATTTCCATAACCGGGAATTCCGACATAAAAACTTAAAATATGAAATTACTAGCAGTAGGAACTGTAGCATTTGATGCCATCGAAACACCTTTTGGTAAAACAGATAAGATCCTTGGAGGAGCAGCAACTTTTATTGGTTTGGCGGCTTCTGCTTTGGATACAGACGTGAGTTTGGTTTCTGTTATCGGAGGAGATTTCCCTCAGGAATATCTTGATATGATGATATCTAAAAACATCAATGTTGATGGAGTAGAGGTTGTAAAAGATGGCAAAACCTTTTTCTGGAGCGGAAAATATCACAATGATCTTAATTCTAGGGATACTTTGGTTACAGAACTTAATGTTTTGGCAGATTTTGACCCAAAAGTTCCTGAACATTCATCGGAAGCAGAGGTTCTTTTGTTAGGAAATCTGGACCCTGTGGTTCAGCTTTCGGTTTTGGAAAGAATGAAAACGCAACCGAAACTGGTAATTCTTGATACCATGAATTTCTGGATGGATATCGCCTGGGATAACCTGATGAAAGTGATCGCAAAAACGGATGTCATTACAATCAATGATGAAGAAGCAAGACAACTTTCAGGAGAATATTCTCTTGTAAAAGCGGCTAAGAAGATCCACGAATTGGGACCAAAATATGTGATCATCAAAAAAGGAGAACATGGCGCATTGCTTTTCCACAAAGGGAAAGTTTTTGCAATCCCTGCTTTGCCGCTTGAGGAAGTTTTTGATCCAACAGGCGCTGGTGATACCTTTGCAGGTGGATTTGCCTCATATCTTACCAAGAAAGGTGATTTCAGTTTTGAAACTATGAAAACAGCGATCATCGTTGGTAGTGCAATGGCTTCTTTCACGGTGGAGAAATTCGGTACAGAAAGGATACAAGCGGTTACAAAAGAAGAATTGAGCGAAAGAATTCATCAATTTAAGGAACTGACTTCTTTCGAGTCTGTAATATAATTTAACCTAATCAAAATTTATCACTCAAAAAGGTGTTATAAATTAAAATATACAAAATGAAGAAGATTTTTTTTCCTGTTGTCCTAGCTTCACAAATGGCCTTTTCCCAATATCTTATCGTGGGTAATGACAGTATCTCTGTAAAAGATTATATGAGAGAGAATAAATATGGACTGGAGAATTCTGGTCCGGACAAATCTGTGAACTCTACAGTAGAATTTTTGCTACTGCAACAGTTGGCAAAAGAAAAGAAGGCAGACACGCTTAGTTTTTTTGTGAATACTGTAAATCAGAAATTATCAGAACTAAGAGAGCAAAAATTCTATCCAAAGAATTTGGTCGACCCGTTATTACAGGATTTTGTGAAATCCAGCAATAATGAGATCCAGGTTTTACTTTTCATAAAGGAGAAAAAAGCAGAAGACAAGACCGATTACAAAGCACTTTATAATGAGGTGAAAAGCGGGAAATTGAAGATGGAGGATTTCCTGGCAAAAAATGCCAATCCGGAAGCTGGCAAAGCATTTTATGTAAAACCGGGAATGCTGGATTACGAACTTTATCAGCAAGTAAAAAATACTCCGGTTAACTCTTATACCACTTTCATTGATAAACCGAATGTCGTAGCTTTTGCAAAGGTTGTAAACACAAGACCAAGTCTGGGATATATGATCTTCGGTGTCTTGACAATTCCGAATGATGCAAACTATGAAACAACAAAAGCCAAGATCTATAAAGAATTGGAATCGGGGAAGAAATTTCAAGAAGTCGTAAAAGAATTTGGAGCAACTGAGGATGAAAAGAAATCGGGAGGTGCAGTCATGGGATCTCCTATTTTACCGGATGAAGTTTATAATGCCTTGAAAGGTCAGAAAAAAGATTACTATACCAAAGTGCCGATTTTGTTCAACGACAAATATTTCATTTTCAATATTTATAATATTGAACCCTATACACTTACTGATGCAAATAAATCTTTTTTCCAGAAAGAAATGCTATCAACGAGCTATGGTGAGGAAATGACGGAGAAATTGACAGACTGGCTGAAAACTCAGAACAAATATACGGAAACAACAAATTTTGCGGAAATCAAAAAATCCTACCAGAACTATTTAAATCCAAAAGACACAAAAGAAGTTCTTTTCACTTACGGAAAAAACAAGGTGACCTATGAAGATCTAAAAAAAGCAATGGACTCCCAATACAAGAATCTTGAACAGATGCCAAGCAATCAATGGTCGGATCTTGTGAGTTATCAGGCTATGCAGTATATACTAGGGACTTATGCCAGAGGTTTTGAAGATCTTCCGGAGATAAAACCTGAATTGGATGAACTGAAGAAAAATCTCTATTCAGAATATATCTTCTCAGAATATCTTAAGAATGAGGTCAAGAATAATCCTCAACTTTATACCCAGTATTATAATGAGAACAAATCCAAATTTGTTTGGGAAAAGAGAGCTGTTTCCAGAGTAGCAGTTGTTTCTGATCCGAAACTTGTAAAAGATGTGGAGAAAGAACTAAAGGATCCTAAAAAATGGGAAGCACTCAAAACAAAGTATAAGGATCTGGTAAACGATAAAAATCAGGTCTTGGTCCATTTTGAGGAGGGAAAAGTCCAGGAATCTGCTGATATTTTCAAAAAGCATAATGTACCATTCAAAAAAGGAACATTTCTTACCAAAATTGGTGAGAGGGATGTGATCGTTACTATCGATGAACTTTTGCCGGAACAACAGATGACCCAGGCAGAAGCAGAGCCGGAAATGGATGATGCTGTTACTGAGAAATTATTACAAAAAACAATTGCTGATCAACGTAAAAAAACAAAAGTTGAAATTCAGCCTGCTTTCATGCAAGAACTGAATAAAAATTTTAAGAAATAATTATAATTAAAAATAGAGTAGAATTGGCTGATAATTCTAATTTTGCACCTTAATAAACAATAATAATGTCAAAATACACTAAATGTCTTTTTTTATTGTCAGTATTTATTTTCCTTTTCAGTGGAAAATTATCTGCACAATTACAAAAAGGTCAGCTTATAGATGGTATCGCAGCCGTAATTGGTGATGAGATCGTTCTGGAATCTGACATAGAGGATCAGGCGAACTATGCTAAACAGCAAGGCGCCAATGTCGGGGATAAATGTGATTTTATGGAAAGTATCCTGAATAACAAATTGCTGATCTACGAAGCTAAAAAGGATACGCTTATAGAAAACCGGTCTGCTGCTATAAAAGAAATGGCAGGTAATAAATATAACCAGATCTTGGGACAGTTTCCGGATGAAAAGGCGATGTTGGCGGCGTATAAATTCAGAACAAGTTACGAGATGAAAAATGCGATCGAGAAGATCGATGCGGATAATTATTACGGGCAGGCAAAGTACGGACGTATTACGGATAAAGCGGATGTAACGCCTAATGAAGTAACAGATTTTTATAATCAATTCAAATTCCAACTTCCGAATGTGAAGGATGAGGTATCGCTTTCCAAAATCAGTATCTATCCGAAATTAACTGAAGCCCATAAAAAAGAGATCGTAGATAAACTGAACAAGATCAAGCAGGACATAAAAGGCGGAGAGTCTTTTGAGAATATGGCAAGGATCTATTCAGAAGACGAAGGTTCTGCTGCTGTGGGAGGACTTTATAAGAATATCAATACAGGCCAGATGGTAAAGCCATTCGAAGCAGCGGCTCTTAATCTTCAGGAAGGTGAGCTGTCCGACCCGGTTGAATCCGAGTTTGGCTATCACCTGATACAATTGGTTAAGAGAAATGGTAAAAAATACGATGCCAGACATATTCTGATAAAAAGTACACCGAATGCAGAAGAACTTACGGCCGCTAAAAAAGAATTAGATAGCATCAGAACATTGATCATCGAGAAGAAAATCAGCTTCAAAGATGCAGCTTATAAATTCTCGGATGATAAGAGCAACAAATTCAGTGCAGGTGTGATTGCTAATAATAGTGATGGATCGGACAAATTGGAAAAATTAGGGCTAGATCCTACAATTTCTTATCAGATCGCTGGTCTTAAAAAGGGTGATATTACAGACCCATTTCAGCAAGAAGATTCTCAGAAAAGAAAAATGATAAGCATTATTCAGGTGAATGATATCATAGATGCACACCAGTTGGAGTTATCTACTGATTATGAAAGGATCAAGGATATGGCTCTAAACAAGAAGAAGAATGAAATTGTGGAAAAATGGGTCAATAATAAAATCCCTTCCATCTTCATTTCCATTGATAACAAATACAAGGATTGCAAGTTCCACAGCAATTGGCTGAAAAGTTCTGTAGTGGAAACTAAATGATAATCAATTTTAAAAAACAAAAGGATGGGCGTTTGCTCATCCTTTTTTAGTTTTTTGTAATAAATTTTTTCTAACCAAGATAAAAGGCCTTACAATATCAAATTGTGAGGCCTGTACATTTTAATTAAAAGAGTCAGTAGGATTAAACTTTTAAGATCTCGGCTTCTTTTACTTTCAGATGTTCGTCAGCTTTTTTCACGTAAGCGTCTGTAAGGTCTTGGATATCTTTTTCAACACCTTTTATAAGGTCTTCAGCTACGCCATCCAGTCTTTTCAGTTCTTTGTTACCTTCCTGTCTTGCGTTCCTGATGGTTACCTTTGTCTGGTCGGTTTCTCCTTTTGCCTGTCTTGCCAATTCGCGTCTTCTTTCTTCTGTCAAAGGAGGTACATTGATAATGATCACGTCGCCATTATTAGACGGTGCAAAACCAAGGTTGGAGTTGACGATCCCTTTCGCTATTGCTCCCAAAGCCGTTCTGTCCCAAGGCTGGATAGAAAGTGTCATTGCATCTACTACAGACACGTTCGCAACCTGGCTAAGTGGAGTCGGAGCCCCGTAATATTCTACCATCACATCCTGAACCATAGATGTGGAAGCACGTCCGGCCCTGATCTTTTGAAAAGCGTGTTCCAAATGCTTGATTGCAGCATCCATCTCTTGCTTTACCGATGCTACAATGAGTTCTAATTCTTCCATTGTATATTTAAAATTTGATAATTGACACATATTTTATGAATGATGGATTATATAATTAAGTGATAAATGATCTTAAATCAAAATATCAAAAATCGATCCTCATTTAAACGTTGACTAGTGTTCCTATATTTTCTCCGTCTACTAGTTTTTCCAGATTACCTTCTTTATTCATATCAAAGACGATAATTGGCAGCTTGTTTTCATGACTTAAGGTAAATGCCGTCATGTCCATTACTTTCAGGTTTTTTTCAAAAACTTCATCAAATGACAAGCTGTTGAATTTCACGGCATCTGCATTTTTTTCAGGATCACTATCATAGATTCCATCCACTCTTGTTCCTTTTAGAATCACATCAGCATCTATTTCAATTGCTCTAAGCGTTGCCGCAGTATCTGTTGTGAAATAAGGGTTTCCAGTTCCAGCCCCAAAGATCACAACTCTTCCTTTTTCAAGATGGCGAACCGCTTTTCTTTTGATGAAAGGCTCGGCAACTTTGTCCATTTCTATGGCAGATTGCAATCTTGTAATGATCCCGGCGTCTTCCAAAGCACCTTGTAAAGCCATTCCGTTGATCACTGTTGCAAGCATCCCCATGTAATCTCCCTGAACTCTGTCCATGCCTTTTGCAGCACCTGCTAATCCTCTGAAAATATTACCGCCGCCAATTACGATTGCAACTTCGCAACCCTTATCAACTACTTTTTTGATCTCTACTGCATATTCTTTCAGTCTATCATTGTCGATACCATATTGGCGTTCTCCCATAAGTGCCTCACCACTTAGTTTCAGAAGGATTCTTTTATATTTCATTATTTTTGTTGTTACTTTTTCTTAGTTTATCAGATCGAATTCCTCTTATCAGGCAAATTCAAATTTATTTTAAATTTTGACTGTGCAAATATAATGAAAGCAAAAGAATTACGTTAATGAAAAAGATAGTAGTGTAAAAATTTTGATTAGTATCAAAATAGATTATTTTTGCAAAGCCAAGATATAGTGTTGAAGAAGTTTTACTACCTTTTTTTTATCATAATTTCCAAAGTGGTTTTTTCCCAGACAGGGACCACGGTCTATCAGTTCCTTAATATTCCGATTTCTCCGAGGCAAGCCGTTTTGGGAGATGCTATCTCTGTTCGTGATTATGATGTGAACTTTACAGCTGCCAATCCGGCTCTGATGAACCTGGAAATGGATAAAATGTTATCTGTAAATTATGCTTCTTATCTTGCGGATACAAAGATCGGGAGCATTAGTTATGTTCGTGATATGGAGTATGGCCATCTGGTCTCGTTCAATGCAAGATATATGGATTATGGCTCTATGCCGAGGACCGATGAAAGTTCTAATATCAATGGTGATTTCTCTGCAATGGATGCATCAGTAGGATTAGGTTATGCCTATCAGTTCGAAGATGATTGGACAATAGGGATGAATGTAAATTATGTGACCTCTAAAATAGATACCTATTCATCTTCTGCCATTACAGCCAATGCAGGAGTTACCTATTATTTTGATAAGACCAATGAAACGTTGGCCCTGGTTTTTCGTAATTTTGGTTATCAGATTCGCCCTTATAATGGTGTAAGGGAAAAACTTCCTTTTCGCGTAGACCTTGGTTATACCAAGATTTTGAATGAGTTTCCTGCTGCGCTTACTATTACTGCACACGACCTGCAAGAGTTCAATATCTCTCCGGATACCGATATCAATGGACAGCCTACAAAATTCGGTAGGAAAGTTTTAGACCATTTGTCTTTGGGAGCCGAGTTGTTTCCTGGTCAGGCTTTTAATATTAGAGTAGGTTATAATGTGAAGAGAGGAGGTGATCTTGCTGTGCTCGACCAGAGAAATTTCACGGGATTATCAGCTGGATTCAGCATCAAGATCTCTTCTTTCAGGTTCGATTATTCTCATATGCGTTATCACAATGCTTCCAATGTCAACATGCTTGGTCTTACGATGGATCTTATAGAACTTGGAGGAAACAGGAGATAAAGTCAAGTTTCTAAAGAAGGATATTGAAAGTCAATATTTAAAGAATTAAATTTCTAGATCAAACAAATTCCTTAATGTCGAGAGCTTAAATTTTTTTAATTTTGTGGCATGACAAAAAAGCCGGTAATCGCTATAGACGGATTTTCATCTACAGGGAAAAGTTCTATTTCTAAAATCATTGCAAAAAAATTGGGTCTGATTCATATGGACACGGGTGCACTTTATAGGGGTGTTACTTTTTATGCTATTCAGAATTGTGTAGATGCTGACAAAAATGTAGACATTGATAAATTAATTGCTGATCTTCCAAAGATCAATCTGGAATTTCAGGATATTGATGGCGAGCTTAAACTTTTTCTTAACGGTAAGAATATAGATAGGGAAATCAGATTTCCACAGGTTTCGGACAATGTAAGTCAGGTAGCAAAAGAGGCTGATGTGAGAAGTTTTTTACTGAAAACGCAACGCGATATTGCTAAAAAAGGAGGTGTGATCATGGATGGCAGAGATATCGGAACAGTTGTCCTTCCAAATGCCGATTACAAATTTTTTATGACAGCAAGTCAGGATGAACGTGCCAGAAGGCGTTTTCTGGAATTGGAATTGGCTGGCGAAAAAACTGATATTGAAACAGTGAAGAAAAATCTCATCTCGAGAGACAAAATTGACAGCGAAAGAGAAGTCTCCCCTCTTAAACAAGCTGATGATGCCATTCTTATAGATAATACAAATATCAATAAAGAAGAAACGATAAAGTTGATTTTGTCCTATATCAAAAAGTTTTAACAAAATTTTAAGAAGTTTATTTTTTCTTTGGCATTTTAGTTGTAAATTTAGAATTATCAAATCGAAATTTTTAAATTAACTAAAAAATTATAAATAATGTCAAAAAAATCAAATTCAGCAGCGGTATTAGCTGCATTGTTGGCAGGAGCAGCTACAGGTGTAGTTCTAGGATTGCTTTATGCGCCAGAAGAAGGTAAAGAAACCAGAAAAAAAATCAGAGAAAAGGCGAATGACCTAAAAGATAAAGCTGTAGACGAGTATGGCAAAACATCTGAAAAAGTTAAAGATAAATACTCGGAAGTGTCCCACAATGTAAAGGATAAATATCAGTCTTTGTCTTCAACGTTCAAAGAAACAGCTCAAAATGTAGCTTCAACTGTGAAAGACAGTTATGATAAGTACAAAGATCAGATCGTTTCAAAAACTTCTGATGTTGTAAAAGATGTAGAGACCGAATTGGATGGTTTGAAATAATAACCCTTTAAATAGCTATAAAAAGGAATTTAGTTTCTAAGTTCCTTTTTTTGTAAATAAAAGTGTAATTTTATATTTAACAAGATTCTTATGATTGATATTATAAAAGATTATACAACCAAGCGATTGGATCTTCTCAAGTTGCAATTTACAGAGAAGTCTTCATTGTCAGCTGGCATCATCGCATTTCTTTCTATTGTTTTGATTGCATTCTCATTTTTTATTATTCTTTTCAATTTCGGGATTGCGTTTCTTATTGGGCAGTCTTTAGGTAATGCCGCTTATGGATTTTTGATTGTTGCCGGATTTTATTTTCTATTGATGTTGATCGTCATTGTCTTGAAGAAAAAAATTGTGACATCTATAGCAAATCAGGTAATAGAATTTTTAAAACATTAAAATTATGGCAACTAACTACAATAATCTGCAAGAGCTTAGAAATCAGAAAAAACTCCTGAAACATGAGATCGGAGAACTCGAGGATATTATTACTTTCAAAAGTAAGAAAGAAAGTCTAGGAGTGTTGACCCATGGTTTTACAGACAAGTTCTTGAAAGAAACAAAAAATGAGGATGGTGATACTTCTCTCTCTCTCGATACTCAGAATATTATGAGAGAAATATCTTCCGGGATTAAAGAATCCGCATCTAAAAAAAATATTCTCGGTCTGGCCAATGATAGTTTACGATCAGGATTGCTGGAGAATACGATAAAAATGGGCGTTGTAACTTTGGTAGGTAATTTTGCGAAAAAAAGTGTGATGAATAAAAATTGGAAAAGAAAAGCCTTAGGTCTTGCGCTGGTATATGTTGCACCCTATGCTCTGAGATTTATCAGAAAAAAACTAGACGACTATCAAAAGAATAAAGCAGCCTCTAGCCTCGAGAAACTAATTTGAATTTATTTCAATAGTGGATAATTTTTATTTTTTAGAAAAAATTTCCCCCAGTATGATTCCGGCGGACATAGATACGTTCAGACTTTCGGTAGATTGATTTTTGCCGAATCTTGGGATTGTGATCATTTTTGAAATAAGATTTTCTGTAGAAGCTCGCAGTCCGTTTCCTTCATTCCCAAATATCAATGAGAATTTTTCCGGAAAATCGGTTTCATATATATTTTCCCCGTTCATATCCGTCCCCAGGGTCGGATATGGATATGTTGATAGGTATTCTTCCAGATCTGTATAGCAAACATTCACTCTTAGAAAGGATCCCATCGTTGCTTGTATGACTTTTGGATTATAAACATCTACTGTATCATTGCTACAAATGATCTGTTCTATCCCGAACCAGTCCGCCAGTCTTATGATCGTTCCAAGATTGCCCGGGTCCTGGATGCCGTCTAATATCAATTGAATGGAAACCTCTTTTAATATTTTATTCTCTGGGATCTTACAAACCGCGACAGAATCTTTCGGATGTTGAAGAAAACTTATTTTTTTCAGTTCGTTGGGCAAGATTTTCTCAATTTCTTTCGTTTTAAAAGATAAATTTTCCGGATTTACGGAGTACAGATTTTCAATTTCATAATCAGAATTTGGCAGTTCTTTTATGATTTTATTACCTTCAACTAAAAACAAATTGTATTTTTGCCTGTATTTCTTTTTGTCCAGAGATTGTATAGTCTTTATAGTATGAGCCGTAAGCATATCAACAAATATTTTCAAAAGTATCATATATTTTATTATTCCACAATTTTAAGTGTGTTTTTGTATGCTTGTAACGTGACAAAAAAAGTTCCCGATGGTGACTATCTGCTTACAAAGAACAAATTCGAATATACCGATGGACAATTACTTTCGGATGAGATCCCAGATCTTGTCGCCCAGAAGCCTAATAAAAAAACGCTGTTTGCCATACCTTTGGGATTGATCCTCTATAATAAAGCCAATCCCAAGTATGATACCATTTTGAAAGAATATATGACCTATCCGAGTGAGATGAGAAATCAGAAACTCAGAGATTCCCTTTTCAGGAAATACGAACATCCGGAATTTGTGGGACGAAACCTTTTTTGGAATCGATTTTTTCATAGTGTTGGAGAAGCTCCTGTTATATATAGCGATGCTAAAACAAAACAAAGTGCTAAGAGTATTAATAATAAACTGATCAACAAAGGATACTGGGATGCGGAAGTTAAAACCAGTGTGAAAAAAGATTCTGCAGGTAAAAAAGCGGAGGTCAGCTATATCATTACTCATAAAGATCCTACTTATATCAAGGATTATTTTTATAATATACCAGATCAGAATATCAGAAGTCTGTATGAATTCCAATTCCATAAAAGTTTTGTTAAAAAAGGACAGATTCTGGATGAAAGTGTTCTTGAAAAGGAGATCACTAGAATCAATAATCAAATGAAGGAAGAGGGTTATTATAAATTCAATAATGATAATCAGGATATCTATTTTGTTGCAGATTCTCTGCATGGCAGAAAGAATGTTCCAGTTGTGATGAATATCATCCGAGATTCTCTCAACACACCTTACAGAAAATCGACAATTGGTAAAATTACAGTTGCAGTGGCAAGGAATATCAATGATGTCAATAAGCTTCCTTTGAAGGATAGTTTGAGAGGTATCAATATTTTGAGGAAAGATACTGCGTATTCTGTGAATTCTTTATGGCTGCCAATTATTTTAAAACCTGGCGAGGTTTATAAGCAGACCAATTTGGATCTCACCAGAAAGAATCTCATTGCTATGAATAATTTTACGATACTGAAAGCTTCCGATGATTTTAGGAAAGGCTCAGATAGTATCATAGATGTGGAATATGTTTTGAGTCCATTACGAAAATATGAGTTCAATATTGCTACTGATCTGCATTATTCTCAAATCCTGAATTTTGGTTTTTCGCCATCTGTAGATCTTACGTCCAGGAATATATTTGGTGGGGCGGAAAACTTGACGACAAGTTTTTCCGGGATCATAGGAACGACAAAAGATCCTAAAAATCCTGATGCATTTTTCAATGCCTACGAATTATCTGCCCAAACATCTCTTCAGTTTCCGAGATTGTTGGTTCCATTTAGAAAATATTATAAATGGATTCCAAAGAAATATTCCCCGATAACGAGCATAAATCTGGGAGCCTCTGTACAAAATAATATCGGATTGGGCAGGATCAACTTCAATGCAGGGCTTAATTACTTTGCCAATGTGGATAATGGAAGGATTCAGCATAAATTGACACTTTTCAATACACAGCTGAGTTTGACACAGAACAAAGATAAATATTATGATTACTTCCCTGCAGAAGATGTGATCAGGCAAACGGTGTTTGGTTGGTATGAAGATATCTATCCCGATGTAAACACAAATAATTATTCTTATGACCAGATCTCTAAAATGATCATCAATGACCAGGCATTTTTGTCATCTATTTCTACAGAGAATCAAGATACGATCAATGCTTTCAGACAATCATTGATCAATAAGGACAGACAAACTCAGGATGTTATCATTTCTTCGATCATCTATAATTTTACATATAATGAAATAGGGAAAAAAGATTACACAAATCCAATGTTTTTTAGTGGGAAAGTAGAATTTGCGGGAAATACGCTTAACCTTCTTTCTCGTAGAGAACACGAGGATGGAGTAGTTTCGGGTAATTCTAAAACAATTTTCAAGATCCCGTTTTCGCAGTTTATAAAATTTGACCTTGATTTCAAAAAATATTTCAGCTTCTTTAATGATAGGACTAAGCCTCACACATTGGCATTTCGTCAGTTTGTTGGGGTGGGGATTCCTTATGGGAATTCTTCTTCCATGCCTTTTGTCAGATCATATTTTAATGGTGGTGCTTACGATATCAGAGCCTGGGTTGCTTTCGGAGGATTAGGTCCTGCTGATTCCCAATTGGATGAGAGAGTGCGTTCTTATGCTATGGACAATGTGAAGCTCACAACCAGTATAGAGTATCGTATGCCCCTTACAGATATGTTTGAAGCAGCACTTTTTACAGATGCGGGTAATATCTGGGGGCTTAAGGATAATGGATTTGGCGATCAGTTCAAGTTCAAAAAATTTATTAGCCAGATGGGAGTCGGGAGTGGCTTTGGATTAAGGATCAACATTGCCTATGTCAATCTTAGATTGGACATGGCCTACAAAGTACATGACCCTAATAGACCGGAAGGAAGCCGATGGGTGATCAATAAAATAAAACCATTGCAGCCTACCGTTAACTTTGCGATTGGTTACCCTTTCTAAATCTGATATTTTACAATGCGTCTTTTCAAATTTATAATCATTATATCCTTTTGCCTGTTCGGTATCTATTCTATTTCCATGAATTTTGTGGATGAGAGTAAAAATTTTACTTATCGATCAGAGATAAACTATCCTGTGGACAAAGTTTTTCCTCAGTTCAATAATCTTCAGAACTTTACCACTTGGAATGATTATTTCACAGGAAAGAAAGATCTGAATTTTACATATTTTACACCTTATGAGGGAATTGGAAGTGCCATGAAGTATTCTGACAAGGATAACGGAGAATTTGGCGATTTTTTTATTCGTTATTCCAATCCCAATCGTACGCTTCGTTATCAGCTTTTCGACGGGGAGAATGAGAATCCTTATTTGATAGACGTCAAATTTACAGCAGCAGGCAATAAGACCAAAATGCTTTGGAATGTGCAAACTCCCAAAAGAAGCTATCTTGAAAGGTCTTTGAACCTAGTTGCAGAAGATTTTTTTGTTGAGAATATTGATAAAAGTGTGAAAAATCTTTATCAGTTATTAGGGAATAAAGTAGATAAAGAGCAGAAACTGGCATCTGTTAAATATGACAGCCTGATGGTAGAAAACAGGGAAGGAGGATTGCTATTAGGTGTTAATGTGAGTACAAGGAATACGAAAGATATACTTTTCAAAAACGTCATTATGAATCATGGTAAGGTTCTGAATTTCGTCAGGTCTGATCTTGGCAAAAAAGATGATGAATTCGGTGCGCCCGTATTGCTTATAAATCCTTCCAATCTCAAAGACAAGGAGGTCTCCTATTTTTATGGCGTTCCGTTGTCAAAAAGAGTTGCCGTAAGTGATAATAATTTCAACTTTCAGACCATGAACGCTTCCAAGGTCTATGTGATGTATTATCAAGGAAATTATAACAACAGGGTCAAAAATGTACAGCAACTGTTAAAACAGGCAAAAAAAGATACTTTGAGAAACGGTCTTCTTATAGAAGAGTTTCTTGAAGATCCAACTGAAAATCAAGACGTAAAGCTTAAATTATCCTTGCCAGTTTTCCGATAGGTCAATCTGATAAATATCACGTATATTTATCGCAATAAATCATTACATTTAATGCTGATCAACAAAAATTTAGTAATTTTGTTGGCAATTATTTAAAATTAAAATTTTAACAGATAATCTGTAATAATGGATAAATTTTCATTTCTAAATGCCGTACATGCTCAGTTAATTGACGATATGTATGAGCAGTACAAAAAATACCCTGATGCTCTAGAACCTTCTTGGAAAGCATTTTTTCAAGGTTTCGATTTCGCTTTAGAAAATTATGGCGAAGATGCAGAGGTTACAGCAGTATCTACAGGTTCTGCACCGGTTCAATATGCTCAGCAAGCTGTTACAAACAACACGGTTTCAGAAGATATCACAAAAGAATTCAAAGTTGTAAATCTAATCGAAGCTTATCGCTCAAGAGGACACCTTTTTACAAAAACCAATCCTGTAAGAGAAAGAAGACATTACTTTCCGACACTTGATATAGAAAATTTCGGATTGTCCAAGGACGACCTTAATAAAAAATTCAATTCTGCAACTCAGACCGGGATGCCTGGTCCTGCAACTTTGCAAGAGATCATCACACACCTTCAGAACATCTATTGTGATTCTATCGGTGTGGAGTATATGCATATTCAGAATGTAGAAGAGAAAAAGTGGATCATGGAATGGGTGAACGTCAACGAAAACCACCCCAATCTTTCTGCTAAGGAAAAAACTGAAATTCTTTTCAAATTGAATCAGGCGGTTGCGTTTGAAAATTATTTACATACAAAATTCGTGGGACAAAAACGTTTCTCTCTGGAAGGTGGTGAATCTTTGATTCCTGCGCTTGACCAATTGATCACGCGTTCTTCTCAGTTAGGTGTTGATGAGGTTGTTCTTGGGATGGCTCACAGAGGACGTCTGAATGTATTGACCAATATTTTCCAAAAGTCTTACAAACAGATTTTCTCAGAATTCGAAGGAAAAGAGTTCGAAGAAGATGTTTTCTCGGGTGATGTTAAATATCACTTAGGTTCTTCTAAGAAAATCACTACAGCAAACGGAGAAGAAGTAAGAATCAACCTTACTCCGAATCCATCGCACCTTGAAACTGTTGCCGCACTTGTAGAAGGAATCTGTAGAGCTAAAGTTGACAATACTTACAAAGACGATTATTCCAAAGTTTTACCAATTGTGATCCACGGTGATGGTGCAATTGCCGGGCAGGGTATCGTTTATGAGATTGCTCAGATGATGAACCTGGAAGGTTACAGAACAGGTGGTACAGTTCACATTGTTGTCAATAACCAGGTCTCTTTTACAACCAATTATATGGATGCAAGATCGTCTGTCTATTGTACTGATATTGCAAAAGTAACAGATTCTCCTGTGATGCACATCAATGCTGATGATGTAGAAGCGGTGGTTCATGCGATCAGATTTGCCGCAGATTTCCGTGCGAAGTTTGGCAAGGATGTTTATATCGATCTTTTGGGTTATAGAAAATATGGCCATAATGAAGGCGATGAACCAAGATTCACTCAACCGAATCTTTATAAAACAATTTCAAAACACCCAAATCCAAGAGAGATCTATAAAGACCTTTTGATCAAGGAAAATGTAGTTTCTGATGAAGTTTTGAAAAAAATGGAGCAGGAGTTCAAAGCGTTGCTTGATGAGAACTTTGATGCATCCAAAGAAATAGAGAGAAACACGATGGACATCTTTATGAAAGATGACTGGACAGATTTCCCAATCGGAGGAAAAGGTTGTGTTTCTAATTCTAAAGTTGATACGACTTACGATCTGGAAAAACTTAAAGAGCTAGCAATCAAGATTTCGACACTTCCTGCAGATAAAAAGTTCATTAATAAAATTACCCGTCTTTTCGAAAATAGAGTCAAGATGGTAGAAAATAATTCTTTGGATTGGGCATTAGGAGAGTTGTTAGCTTATGCAACACTTTTGACTGAAGGCTACAATGTAAGAATCTCCGGTGAAGATGTGGAAAGAGGAACATTCTCTCACCGCCATGCTGTTGTGAAAACAGAAGATACTGAAGAAGAATACATCCCGCTTCGTCACGTCAACGAGCAGAGATTTGATGTTTATAACTCTCACTTGTCAGAATATGGCGTCTTAGGTTATGACTACGGTTATGCGATGGCTGCACCGAAAACTTTGACAATTTGGGAAGCTCAGTTCGGAGATTTCACAAATGGTGCTCAGATTATTGTTGACCAATATTTGGTTGCTGCCGAAGAAAAATGGAAGATCCAAAACGGATTGGTAATGATGTTGCCACATGGTTCAGAAGGCCAGGGTGCAGAACACTCTTCCGCAAGGTTGGAGAGATTCCTGACACTTTGTGCCAATGAAAATATCATTGTTGCAAACATTACTTCTCCTGCAAACTATTTCCACTTGCTGAGAAGACAGATGAAATTCGGATTCAGAAAACCATTGGTTATTATGACACCGAAATCTTTATTGAGACATCCAAAAGTAGTTTCTCCATTGGAAGATTTAGCAAACGGAAGTTTCCAACCGGTTTTGGACGACCCGACTGCCGATGCTGCAAAAGTTGAAAGAGTGGTGCTTTGTACAGGTAAGTTATATTACGATCTATTAGCTAAGAAAGAAGAGATCAATGATGATAAAGTAGCTTTGGTAAGATTGGAGCAGGTTTACCCATTGGATCTTGAAAAAATCAATTCGATCTTTGATAAATATAAAAATAAGAAAGAACTGATCTGGGCTCAGGAAGAACCTGAAAATATGGGTGCTTGGAGTTTCATTCTTAGAAACTTCAGAGATACAGGTATCCAGCTGATTTCTCCGGTTGCAAGCGGAACTCCTGCTCCGGGAAGTCACAAAATGTTTGAGAAAAATCAAACCAAAATTATCAACGAGGTTTTTCAAACAGAAGATGCACCTGCAAAAAGACCAGTAACAGCTTAATAAAATTAATAAACTATAAAGAATAACAATCTTAATAGGATTGTTCTGAAATTAAAAACAATTATTAGTATGTCAATATTAGAAATGAAAGTTCCTTCACCGGGAGAATCAATCACAGAAGTTGAAATTGCAACGTGGTTAGTACAAGATGGTGATTACGTAGAAAAAGACCAGCCGATTGCAGAGGTAGATTCTGACAAGGCAACTTTGGAACTTCCTGCTGAGCAAAGTGGAATCATTACTTTGAAAGCAGAAGAAGGAGAAGTGGTACAAGTTGGTCAGGTAGTTTGTCTTATCGATATGGATGCTGCAAAACCAGCAGGAAGTGCTGCAGCAGCTGAGGCTCCGAAAGAAGAACCAAAAGCAGAAGTTAAAAAAGAAGAGCCTGCTCCGGTAAAAGCAGAAGCTCCAAAAGTTGAAACTTATGCTGCTCAAACACCTTCGCCTGCTGCTAAAAAAATCCTTGACGAAAAAGGGATTGCTCCAAGCCAGGTAACTGGTACAGGCAGAGATGGCAGAATCACGAAAGATGATGCTGTAACTGCTTCTGTTCCTGCAATGGGAAATGCTCCGGCTGGTGGAAACAGAGCCCAGACAACTACAAAACTTTCAGTTCTTAGAAGAAAGATTGCTGCAAGATTGGTTTCTGTTAAAAATGAAACGGCGATGTTGACAACTTTCAACGAGGTTGATATGTCTGAGATCTTCAGGATCAGAAAACAATACAAAGAAGAATTCGCTGCAAAACACGGGATTGGACTTGGCTTTATGTCTTTCTTTACAAAAGCTGTAACAAGAGCATTGAAACTTTATCCGGACGTGAATGCTTCTATTGATGGTGATTTCAAAATCAATTATGATTTTGCAGATATCTCTATCGCAGTTTCCGGGCCAAAAGGTTTGATGGTCCCTGTTCTTAGAAATGCTGAAAATATGACCCTTAGAGGTGTTGAAGCTAACATCAAGGATCTGGCAACTAAAGTTAGAGACGGAAAAATCACTGTTGACGAAATGACTGGTGGAACATTCACGATTACAAATGGTGGAACTTTCGGTTCTATGATGTCAACTCCGATCATCAATCCTCCTCAATCTGCAATCTTAGGAATGCACAACATTATCCAAAGACCGGTTGCAGTTGACGGGCAAGTTGTTATCAGACCAATGATGTACGTTGCAATGTCTTATGACCACAGAATCATCGACGGAAAAGAGTCCGTAGGTTTCTTGGTTGCTGTGAAAGAAGCGATTGACAATCCAGTGGAATTCCTAATGGATGGCGACGAAAGAAAAGCATTAGAATTGTAAGAAATTACAAACAAGATATTTAAAGAGAGCATTTTGCTCTCTTTTTTTTGTTAAATAATTATTATTTGGGCAGCTATTTCCGCCTTCCGCTCCCAATCTTTTTTGCAGAACCATTTGATATTAAATAGAAATTTTGCACAAGCAAAAAAGGATTTCCGCTCAAGTCGGGCTGCAGATTCGACATCAAAACAACAGTTGCCTTAAAAACATATTATTGTCATTCTGAAAGAATCTAAACTTAGCTGTCGAGATTCCTCCGGAGTGACAAACACACTTTTATGATTATGAAACTTTGATGAGTTTTGAAGTTTATGCTGAGCTTGTCGAAGTACCTTTGCGAACCTTAAAGATATTTTCAATAATTAATAAAATCTTTGTGTTCTTGGCGTTCGAAAAATTTTTCGAGTTAATCGAAAACAATTTCGAAAATCCACAATTATTCCTTACTTTTGAACAATGGAAAATTTCATCGTATCCGCACGCAAGTACCGTCCGCAAGAGTTTGATACTGTTGTTGGACAATCTCACGTTACGGATACTTTGGAGCATGCTATAGACGAAAGTCAGTTGGCTCAGGCATTATTATTCTGCGGACCGAGGGGTGTAGGTAAAACGACTTGCGCCAGGATTCTTGCCAGAAAAATCAATGAAAAATCCGGCGCAGCAGATGATGACGGATTTGCATTTAATATCTATGAATTAGATGCGGCTTCCAACAATTCTGTGGATGACATCAGAGAATTGATAGATCAGGTCAGATTTGCGCCTCAGGTCGGAAAATATAAAGTTTATATTATCGACGAGGTTCATATGTTATCTCAGGCTGCTTTCAATGCGTTTTTGAAAACTTTGGAAGAACCACCTGCACATGCGATCTTTATTCTTGCAACGACTGAGAAGCATAAAATCATTCCAACGATTCTTTCAAGATGTCAAATCTATGATTTCAAAAGAATCACGATTGAGGATATTCAGGAACATTTGAGAAAAATTGCTGAGAAAGAAAGCATCACTTACGAAGATGATGCGCTTTACCTAATCGCCCAAAAAGCTGATGGAGCATTGAGAGATGCTTTATCAATCTTTGATAGGTTGAGCACATTTTCTCAGAAAAACATCACGCTTGAAAAAGCGGCAGAAGTTCTCAATATTTTGGATTATGACCAATATCTGAAAATTGTAGATTTGGCGAAAGAGAATGATATCCCAAGTGTTTTGACCGCTTTTGATGAAATTGTTAAAAAGGGATTTGACCCACATATTTTCATTGCAGGACTAGGAAATCATTTCCGCGACCTTATGATGGCACAGAATCCGAAAACTCTGAATCTAATTGAAGTTGGAGAAAAAACAAAAGCTAAATTTGCAGAACAATCTCAAAAATGGTCTGCACAGCAATTGATTGATGGAATTGAGATTTGTAATTTTGCTGACATCAATTATAAGAATTCTAAAAACCCGAGATTGACCGTTGAGATTGCATTGATGCAATTATCAAGTCTGACAGCGGGTTTGGAAGCTAAAAAAAAAAGTTCTTAATATTAGCCCCGCTTCTTGAAGCTAATTTAATTTCCGATAATAGGCCTGTTTCTACCGAAACAAAAGTTTTGGCTGAACCAAAACCAGAACCTGTAAAATCTATTTTTGAAGAACCAAAAAAAGTTATTCAAAAAGCCTCTGAGCCGATTGCAAAGACTAATTCTGGTTCCAAATTCAGTATAAAAGCAGCTTTAGAAAAGAAAGAAGAGATAGAAAAGGACAAATTTTCGGAAGTTAAAGATGAGAATCTTCCTTCCAATCATTTTTCACAAACGGACATTGATAGAGAATGGGGGATTTTTCTAAAGAATATTGCTAAAACCAATACCTTGGCGTATAATGCAATCAATACTTTTAAGTTAGAAAAATCAGATGAATATCAGATTACAGTCAAATATTCTTCCGAAACGGCCAAAGGAGAGTTTGATAAGTTAAGCCCCGAATTTTTCAATCATTTCAAACATAAGGTCAACAACTTCAAGATTGAAATCGAATATCAAACGGATCTGTCAATTAAAAAAGAAGTGATGACCAAACGGAAAATATTCGAAAAATTTGTAGAGATCAATCCTCTTTTGAAAGATTTAGACGACTTGATGAGGTTTGATTTGACATAAGCTGAATCTTATTAAATTTTGGAAAATTCCTGCAATTTATTTTCATATCCTGTTGTCTTTTTTTGATAAAGTCTGTGGGTCTTATTCCATTGATCTCCATAAAAAGATTGGAAAAATTGGTTCTGGAAGCGATACCGCATTTCTCGGCTAAAGTTTCTATTTTGTAATTGAGATAGACCTTGTCATTATATAACTTATTGGTAATATAATTGATGCGAAGTTCTCCGAGGTATCTGTTGAAATTCACGCCTTTATACTCATTGATGATTTGCGAAAGATAGGTTGAATTGGTATTTAACTTATGTGCTAATTTGTTGATGGTCAGGCCGTACTCAATAAAACCGTGCTTTTCCTCAAAACTTTGCAATTTTTTAAGGATGTTGTTTACCATTGTTTCATTTAATGCGGATTTGTCCTCGTCTTTTATTTTTGTGATAACTTGTGTAGGTGGTAAATATGAATAATTGATGATCTTTTCCTCCAGGATCTGATAGTTCAGTTTGATTTTCTGCTCGTTTTTGAGCCTTATTATAATACATATTGCAAGACTAATGGCTAATATGATCAGCCCTGCAATGATGTTTATTCCCCAGGAAGTCACTTTTTCTAATTTTTCCTTTTCGTCAAGTAATGTTTTTGTGTCATACTCTTTGTGAATAGTTGAAGAAAGATATGCGAAATCTTTTGAAATAAGCTGGTCTGCATTCAGGAGTTGTTTGGTGTAATATAATTCATTTGCGTTATTTTTTTCATTTTTATAATGATGAATAAGTAATTCGTAGTTCTCTCTTAATTCCGGAAGAATAAAATTATGTTTGTTGAAAACAGAATCTACTTTTTGAAAATAGAGTAATGCTTTCTGAGGGTTATTGATAGCTAAATATGACTTGCCAATATAAAAATAATCTACTGTTGCCCATGCAAAATCATTGATCTTCACAATTGGAGGTAAGGACCTTTTTAATGAAACCAATGCATTCTGATAATCCTTCTTCCGAAATTCCTCAATCCCTTTTTCTTTTAAGAAATATCCATATTCCTGGGAAAGATCTTCGTCATTCTTGGTTCGCAACAAACCTCTTGTTATTAGGGAATCAACAGAATCATATTTTTTCAGATTTCTTTGACATACTATTATCCTGTGCAAGGTGTTGTAGTATCCTTTTTTGTTGTTAAATATTATATTGGGGTGAGCCTTTTCTTGCAATTTTTTGAAGAAAAAACTATTCGCTTTTTGAAAGTGTACCAATGCAGAATCGTAATATCCCAGATGACTTTTCACAACTCCAAGATGGTAGAGGATCTCATTTTTAAGATAACCATCCTTCGAGTCTTTGGAGTATTGATAGGCCTTTAAATATTCCTCCAGTGCGGGTTTGTATTTTTTATAATTGAAATAATAGATGATTCCTTTCCCAAGATAAGCATCACTGATCAGATCATTGTTCTTGGTCAATAGACTTGCCATGATCGTGCTGTCGGCATACATTAATTTCTGCTTTTCCGAAGAAGAATAAAATACAGCATCTTCATAGGCTTGTGTCAGATGTTTATTGTTGTTTTCTTGCTTTGCAAGACGTATGTAATTATTGAGGTATTTGAAAGCCCGAATATCATTTTCCGGATAATTTTCGTAATTCTTTTTGATCTTGTAGTAATTACTGATCTCTTCTTTTTGAGAATAGTATATCCCGAAAAAGAAGTATGTTATTAAAAAACAAACTTTTTTCATCTTGTCGAGTGTTTTATGGGGATTAATTTTTTGTATTAAAACTAGCTAAAATTATGCTAAAATAAAGGGAAGGGCAGTTTTTCATTTCTTTGAATAAATTAAAATAATTGCTGTATTTATTTACATATAAATCAATTGGTTAAGTATTGTTAGTCATATTGATAAATACGTGCTTATTCCTAAATAAGCACCACGATGGTTTTTATGCTTGCATTTTGTCGCCTAAATTCGGTGTCAGAATTCTAATATAAACCGGCCGGGATAACCTTTAAATCTAAAATTATGAATAAGATTATCTCAACAATTTCAATTTTAATAGTTATGGTCACAATGTGCTCTTGTAGAGAAAGCGATGTTGACCTTCCAGTAGAGAACAGCAATATGTCAGAAAATAGTTCTGTTTTTCAAAAAACTAATGATAGCATACTAGCTCCAGATAGTTTAAATCTCGCAAACCAACCATTGCCTGCTGATCCACCTCCCAAGAATGGACACCAATGGTAAAACGAGCTGTAATCATAGCTGTTGGTTTTTTATTGATCAACAGATAAAAATATCCAATTATCATAAAGAATCCATGAGTGCTGGAAATATTTAAGTTCTGTGATTTGACAAAACTATAGAGACTTTATTTTTTGCCTTTAAAATAACTTTTTAACTCATATGACATGGAAAATAGAATTCGCATATTCGTGATTTCATTATTATCGAATATCATATTTGCACAAGTAGGGATTAATACAACTGATCCCAAAGCTACATTGGACATCAATGGAAATCTGAAAATTCGGGATGTGACCAATATACCTTCAGTAAGTAGCAACCATACTTTTTTGGTAAGAGATAAGACGACGACAACTGGAGACTTTGAAATTAAAGAAATTAATTCTGACATTTTGGTAACCGGTAATGCTAATGCATATTATGCTTCAAAAAGCGGCTCTTGGTCACTGATCGATTTGGGACTTGGTAATTCTTGGGCTAGAATTAACCTTACGGGATCTGCAGATACTAAGTTAGGAAACCCAGCACTGTTTAATACGGGCGTTTATACAGCACAACAGGCAGGAACCTATTCTGTCTACTATGAATTTCAATTTGCATCAGGAGTTAATTTAGAGGTGTTAGGAGGCAAGAGATTGGGCATATTGAAAAATAATGCTGTATGGGATGAAAAAATCTTTGATGGTGTCAGGCTGGTTTTACTCACAATTAATATTGCTTCATTACCAATTACGTCTACTAAGTTAAGTTCTATAGTACAATTAAATGCCGGAGATACATTGACGTTTGCGGTTAATACTTCTGGTTTGCTACCAGCAGATATTAACTTGCTAGGACAAGCGAAGGTGAATGTCTATATTTATAAAATCTCCAATTAACATTAAATTATTTTCTTATAAACTAAAACACAAGTCCGATTCTAAGCAGGATACAAATGTTGAAATTAAATTTATTAGAGCAGGGGTTTCCCTGCTTTTTGTTTTTATGTGTTTTATGAAATTGATCTTATTATGAAAGATTTATAAATTTAATGACTTGTGGTTTCACATTAATTTATATATTTGTCCAAGATTTCTCCGATAAAAGGAGAATTAATATTAATCAAAATAAGCTAAGTATCCTTTTAGTAAAGGATTTATAAAAATGGAATCGAACAAATTTCCATATTTCACCACTACAGCATCTGTCTTTTATTGGGACGGATTGTTTAGCTTTTTTGGAACTTATCACAGAAATTTTAGAAACTATTACCGATTTTATTGGTTTAGCTAACTAAATTTCTTTCTCAAAAAACTACGGAAATATTCACTTTTCCGTGACTCATTTAAAAGCTTTAAACGTTATTTTTTGGAAAAGAATTATAAATCAAGATTTATAACAGATATACTATTGAATTAATTTAAAATATATAAAATTAGAAATATGAACCTTAATGAATTGAAGAACGACTGGATCCAAGACTTTGCAAATCCAATGATTATCGCAGGACCTTGTAGCGCAGAAAGTGAATCTCAAATGCTGGAGACGGCAAAGAGGCTGAAAGAAAGTAATGCAGAGATCTCTGCTTTCCGCGCAGGGATCTGGAAACCTAGAACAAAACCGAATGGCTTCGAAGGAGTAGGTGTGATAGGCCTTAATTGGTTGAAAAAAGTAAAAGAAGAATTCGGATTCAAAACAGCAACTGAAGTTGCGAATGCTCACCATGTTTTTGCTGCCCTGGAAGCAGATGTTGATATCCTTTGGATTGGAGCACGTTCTACGGTCAACCCATTTACAGTTCAGGAAATTGCCCAGGCTTTAAGAGGTACCAATAAACCGGTTTTGGTCAAAAATCCAGTGAATCCAGATCTGGCACTCTGGATCGGTGCTTTGGAAAGATTATTAGGTCAAGGTGTGGAAAATATCGGTGCAATTCACAGAGGTTTCTCAACATATCAAAAAACCAAATATAGAAATATCCCGAACTGGCAGATCGCCCTGGATTTCAAAAATCAATTCCCTAATATCCCTTTGTTCATCGATCCTTCGCATATTTGCGGTAACAGAACTGGTTTGGCGGGCGTGGCTCAGGAAGCTTTCAATGTTGGCTACCAAGGTGCGATCATAGAAAGCCACTGCGATCCGGATAATGCCTGGAGCGATGCCTCTCAGCAGATCACGCCTGAAGTTCTGGCTGAAATGATCAATGATCTCCAAGTTCGTAACTCTGATATTTCCGGATACGAGGACGAGATGGGGAAACACAGAACACTGATCAGTGATATGGATTTCCAGTTGATTGAACTTTTATCTCAAAGAATGAAAGTTTCTGAAAAAATTGGAAAACTTAAAAAAGAGAATAATATTGCTATTTTCCAGCCGGAACGTTGGAAGATAATTACAGAATATGCTACTCAGAAAGCTTTTGAAACAGGAATGTCGCAAGAATTCATAGAAAAAGTTTTCAAAGCAATACACGAAGAAAGTATCGAGGTTCAGAATCATATTATGATTGACAAGTAGTCTCTCTGGTTGAGCAAAAAGAAAGAAGCTATTATTGGCTTCTTTTTTTGTAGATGCTAATTTTAAATTTCTAAATTTGCCAAATAACTAAAATTCTACTGTTTGAAAGGAATTATCATCAAATCCACAGGAAGCTGGTATCAGGTTTTGGAATCTGAGACAAAACAGATCTATGAGGCCAGGATCCGTGGGAAATTCAAATTAATAAAAACAAGGCTTACAAATCCTCTTGCAGTTGGAGATGAAGTCGAATTTTCGTTGGAGCAAGATGATGTTGCTTGGATCACCAAAATTTTTCCGAGAAGAAATTATCTCATCAGAAAATCAGTAAACCTTTCCAAAGAAGCTCATATTATTGCTTCTAATGTGGATGTTGCCTGTTTTATCTACACTTTGAAATTTCCTGAAACCTCATTGGGATTCTTGGATAGATTTCTTGCTTGTTGTGAGGCATATAATATTTTGCCCTTGATCTTATTCAATAAAATGGATACTTTGAACGATGAGGAGAAGGATATTGTAAAGAACATAGAAGCAATGTATCAGAATATCGGTTATGATACGTTGAATATTTCTTCTTATACAAAACTTAATCTTAATTTTTTAATCGATAAAATAAAAGATAAAACGTCTGTTTTCTTCGGACATTCCGGCTGTGGGAAATCAACATTGGTTAATGCTCTGCAACCGGACCTCCATATCAGAACAGGTGAGATATCAGAATCTGTACTCAAAGGGAAGCATACAACAACATTTGCTCAGATGCATTTTTGGGATTTTGGTGGATCGGTTATCGATACGCCAGGTGTTCGGGAATTTGCTATGATAGACGTTGAAAAAGAAGAGATCCAGCACTATTTTCCAGAGATCTTCCAAAAAGGCAGAGATTGCAAATATCATAATTGTATGCATATCAACGAGCCAAAATGTGCAGTTGTAGAAAGTCTGGAAACCGGAGAGATAGAAGAAACCAGGTACATTACCTATCTCAAACTCATGGAAGAGGCGGAAGAGATTAACCAGAAATAAAAAAATCCTACAAAAGTTAATTTGTAGGATTTTTTAGTTTTTGAGATATTAGAATTTCCAGCCTAGTGTAACAAAGAAATTACTTCTGGTATTTTTTACTTTTGAAACAGCTTCTGCATCACTTAACAATTCTGTTCCATTTGTAGAATAATAACCGGAAGTATATGTTCCTTCAGATGTAGTTATTAGTTTACCAAACAGGAATGGACTAGAATATGTTGAGGTTATGTTCTGATAAGAAGCATCGATGTAGAAAGCTTTGAAATCATAACCAATACCTGTTCCGATGATATTTCTTTTTCCAACAAAAAGATTGGAATAGGATTGATTGGAAGCAGAACCGTTATCATTATAACTAAGCGTTGACATATTATCAAAACTATTTCCTTGATACGCATATCCACCTCTCAGACGGAAATCCATAATTCTGTATTCCGCACCTATTCTGACTTCTGAAGAATTTTTATAGGTCTCTTTGAAGAAATCATTGAGCTCAGCTTCTGCGGCTCCGTATTCTTTATATTTAGGCTTTGTGATTCCCTGGATAAAATCCACATTCAATGCAAAATTCTTACTCGGAACAAAAGCAGCACTGATGCTTGCCTTCATAGGTGTGGACAGCTTTCTATCTTCATAAAATCTGTCATAATAGCTATCATTAAGATAATATTCGTTGTAATACCTATCCATAGTCCACCAGGTAGGGGTTTCTATCGCAGCACCTACTCTGAACTGATTACTTACTTTTGCAATAACTCCAATGTTGGCTGAAAAACCATCGGCTTTTTCTTCGAAATCTGTAAATTGCTTATCAAATCTTATCAAACCATTTCCATTTCCAAAGTTGGCAGAATCATATTGATTGATGTATGAATTGTGGAAATTAAGACCTGCACCAAAATATAATCTGTTGTCATAATTGGCACCAACAGTAAAACTGGTTTTGGAAATATCGCCATATCTATCATACCAATGTCCTGCTAATGTATAATTGGAAGAATTGATGGTTTCGGTTGGAGTACTTGCAATTTGAATATTCTGATTCCCTTGAGATTCTACATAATTATCTATAGATTGTGTGGAATAATTGATTCCAATGTTGACAAATTTCCATTTAGAATTTGTATTACCAAGATTTATTGTTAATACGCCGCCACTGTTGTTAAGGTCTGTTTTGTTGATCGTATAGTTTGATGAATTGCCACCAAAAGTTGTCTTGTTTTTATTGCTATTGATCCCAAGTGTCAGATTAACATCACTGGCAATAAAAACTCCAATGCCGGCAGGGTTTACACTCGCAGAGGAAATATCGCCTCCCAAGGCTCCCATAGATCCTGCCATCGAATTATATTTGGCAGTTCCATTGATTGGATTTCCCGAATAAACATCAGCGGTATTTGTGATTACCGATACATCCTGAGCCTTGAAATAAACAACGGAAACAGGGATGCTTAACAGTAACAAAGTCTTTCTTATCATTTTAATATTAAATATTATTTTAAAATTAATCCTATCTTCTTCCACCACCTGATCTCATTCCGCCTCCCCCGGAACCGCCTGATCTCATTCCACCACCGGAATTGAAGCCTCCTGAGTTGCCTCCTGATCTTGTAGGGGCATTATAGGAATCATTTCTGAAACCTCCATTATTTTGCTGTCTTATACTCCCGTTGTTTGGATAATTGGATTGACTTCTAATTCCTCCGTTATTAGGGTAAGAATTTCTAATTCCCCCATTGTTTGGATACTGTCTTACACCGCCATTAATAATGTTTGGGTTTCTTCCACCTCCAGAATTATTAGGGATTCTGATATTATTATTTCTAATATTTCCGTTATTGACTCCTGCAATACTTTGTGGAGTTCTGAATCCCGCGGTACTGTTGATTCCTCTAAGTCCGTTATTTCTGCCACTGCCCTGAGGTAACATTCCGCTTAATCTGCTGCCATTAGCACCGGATCTGTGGTATACTGGTCTATAGTATCCATTTCCATAATATGGATAACCGTAGAAGCCGCCATAATAGCCTCCCCAGCCACCATAGCCATATCCCCAGAATGGATCATAAAAACCTCCCCATCCCCAAGGTGAATAGAATGAGCTTCCCCATCCCCAACCGAAGCCCATGCCCCAGCCAAAAGAATTGAAGCCGCCATTCCAACCCCAGCCATAGTTAGGATAGCCCCAGCCACCCCAGCCGAAACCTCCGCCCCAGCCCCAATTATTAAAACTGGTATAGTTGGTTTCTGACCCTGTGAAAGTTCCCCAATCAGAATCGCTGCTTAGGCTATATCTGTTTTTTTGCTCCTGAATGTTTTGTTGATTGTTGTCATAAAGACTTGGGTAAGTATCTTGGTAGTTATAATAATCATCAACTTGGTTACCATAATTGCCGGAATATGATCCCGCAGGAAGAGAATCTTTGTTCGGGTCATAATATACACCATCGGTTTCTGAATAGCCTCCTGTATAGATCACACAGGAAGTCAACAGAAAGCTGCTGGAAATCAATATCAAACCTTTTGATTTGATGAAATTGAAAAAGCTTTTATTGTTGATATTTTTCATTTTATGAGAAGTATTAAGTTTCCTATATTTGCATTTCTTAAACAAGACCAAATTTTATACCATTTAAATTGTTTAAATACGTGTAAAATTAGGCTTTTTATTTAGATTATAAAGTTTAAAAAAAGTTAAAATCATATCAAAAAAAATTATGGCAAAATTAACATCAAGGGCGGAAGATTATAGCAAATGGTATAATGAATTGGTTGTTAAAGCAGATTTAGCAGAGAATTCTGGCGTTAGAGGATGCATGGTTATCAAACCTTATGGTTACGCAATTTGGGAAAAGATGCGTGACGAGATGGACAAAAAGTTCAAAGAGACCGGACATCAGAACGCTTATTTCCCTCTTTTTGTTCCCAAAAGCCTTTTTGAAGCTGAAGAAAAGAATGCGGAAGGTTTTGCCAAAGAATGTGCTGTAGTTACACATTACAGATTGAAAACTGATCCAAATAATCCGGGTAAGCTAATTGTAGATCCCGAAGCCAAATTGGAAGAAGAACTGATCGTACGTCCAACTTCTGAAGCAATTATTTGGAATACTTATAAAAACTGGATCCAGTCTTATAGAGATCTGCCGATCCTGATCAACCAATGGGCGAATGTTGTAAGATGGGAGATGAGAACAAGATTGTTCCTGAGAACTGCTGAATTCCTTTGGCAAGAGGGACATACTGCTCATGCTACAAAAGATGAAGCAATAGAAGAAACTGAAAAAATGATCGAAGTTTATGCGAAATTTGCAGAGGATTTTATGGCAATTCCGGTAATCAGAGGAATCAAATCCCCTTCAGAAAGATTCGCCGGAGCGGATGAAACATATTGTATCGAAGCTATGATGCAGGACGGAAAAGCATTGCAGGCTGGAACTTCGCATTTCCTTGGTCAGAATTTCGGAAAGGCTTTTGATGTGAAATTCACAACAAGAGAAGGGAAAATAGAACATGCTTGGGGAACGTCCTGGGGTACTTCCACAAGATTGATGGGAGCTTTGATCATGACTCACTCAGATGATCTGGGTTTGGTTTTGCCTCCAACTTTGGCACCGATTCAGGTTGTGATCGTTCCGATTTTCAAAGGCGAAGAACAATTGGCCCAGATCAGTGAAGTGGCTTTGGATATTCAGGCCAAATTGAGAGCGAAAGGGATTTCTGTGAAGTTTGATGATGATACTCAGAACAAACCAGGTTGGAAATTTGCCGAATATGAATTGAAAGGTGTTCCGTTGAGAATTGCAATGGGGCCGAGAGATCTGGAAAACAGAACAGTTGAATTGGCAAGACGTGATAACCTGACAAAAGAGTCTGTTTCAATCGAGGGATTGGAAAATTATATCGAAGAATTGCTTCAAACAATCCAAAAAGATATTTATAACAAAGCTTTGGCTTACAGAGAAGAAAATATTACGAAAGTTGATTCTTACGAGGAATTCAAAAAAGTTTTGGAAGAAAAAGGAGGATTTATTTTGGCACATTGGGACGGAAGCGAAGAAGAAGAGGAGCAGATCAAACAAGAAACCAAAGCAACGATCAGATGTATTCCTTTGAATAATGAATTGGAAGCTGGCGTTTCATTGATATCTGGTAAACCATCCAAACAAAGAGTTGTATTTGCAAAAGCTTATTAAACTAAATTTTATTGATACCCTTGAATCCGAAGATTTTCTTCGGATTTTTTTGTTTGGATAAATATTTTTTGTCTGAAATATTTATTTAAAGTTAAATATTACTCTGTTAAAGTTTTATTAAAATTATTAATAATGAAATGATGTGGATTAATATTTGGTAATATTACAAACATCAATCACAAAAAATAAACTATTATGTCAATCAACTTAATCGACCTCATTAAAGGTCAATTGGGACCGGAAACGGTTTCCCAAACAGCGACTCAACTTGGAGAAAGCGAATCAGGGATCTCAAAAGCTATTTCTGCTTTATTGCCTGCTGTCATTGGAGGTTTTGCTAATAACAATACACAATCGGAACTTTTCAACACGGTAAAAGAAGCTGCTTCTTCCGGTGTTTTGTCAGGTCTTTTAGAAAATCTGAATGGAAACAATCCTCTTATTTCCAAAATCTTGAGTCTGATTTTCGGAGATGGAGATAAGCTGGCTGCTATCACGAATTCGGTATCTTCTTATGCCGGAATTAGAAACGAATCTACGAACTCTCTACTAAACCTTGTTACTGGAGCAACTGCCGGAACTTTAGGGAAATATGCGGTAGATAATAATATGGATGTTTCATCTTTCGGAAATCTACTTGCTGGGCAAAAAGGATTTTTATCTTCCATATTACCAGCAGGATTTAGTTTTGCATCTTTAGGCTTGGGGAATTGGTTTGGAACAGTGGATGCAGAAGCAATAAATGTAGTCCCTGAACCTCAACAAACACCTATTGCTGATGTAAATCCCGTAACGCCTATCACAGAAGAGCCTGTAGTGACAGGAACTCCAAAAATTGATGTGACGAGAAGTGGAACAACTCACGAGATTGTTTCTCATAATGATTCTGGAGGAAGCATCTGGAAATGGTTACTGCCATTACTTTTATTGTTGCTTCTGGGATGGTTTTTCTGGAAACAATGCAATAAAAAAGCAGAGCCTGCACCAGTTGCAACGACTGTTGATTCTACAACAATTGTAGTGGACTCCACCAATTCTGCGGGAAATACAGTGGCGACGACTAAGGAGACTTTGGTCGTAACATTGCCAAGTGGAAAAACTTTGCAAGCTTATAAAGGCGGAATCGAAGACCAGATCGTTGCTTTCCTTAAATCTGATGAATACAAAAATGCAACAGAAGCTCAGCTTAAAGAAAAATGGTTCAATTTTGATAATCTTAATTTCGAATTTGGTAAAGCAGTTTTGACACCGGAATCTCAAGTACAGCTGGATAATCTTAAATTGATTCTTGCAGAATTTCCAGATGCTAAAATAAGAATAGGGGCTTATACGGACAAAAAAGGAGACGAGGCTGTAAATTTGAAATTATCCGGGGAAAGAGCTGACGTTGTAAAGTCTTCGCTTAATTCTCCACAGGTTTTGAATGCGGAAGGTTATGGTTCCAAATTTGCCAAAGTTCCTGCTGAAGCTACTGACAAAGAAAGAGAATCTGACAGAAAAACAGCTGTAAGATTCACAAAGTAAAAATAATTTCGAATTAATATAAACTGCCAATATTTGGCAGTTTTTTTATTGTTTTATTGCGGGTTAAGAAAAGTATTATTAAATTTGTTAGTCTAATCTAACAATGAAAATTATTTGAATAATTCTGATATCAAGAAAGGCTGGAGAAAAGATAAAAGTTCGAACTCCCTTCAAGAAGTTTTTTCCAGTGTCAATGTTCCGGAAAATGCAAGTTCCTGGAAAAAATTTATGGCTTATGTAGGGCCGGGATTATTAGTGGCTGTTGGTTATATGGATCCCGGAAACTGGGCGACGGATATTGCTGGGGGGGCACAGTTTGGATATACTCTTTTATCTGTGATTTTAATATCGAATCTATTTGCGATTGTTCTGCAGCATTTGTCCGTTAAATTGGGCGTTGTTGCTGAGCGGGATTTAGCACAAGCTTGCAAAGACCATTTTCATCCGAGTGTTAATTTTGTTCTTTGGATCTTTTGTGAGATTGCAATTGCAGCTTGCGATCTGGCAGAAGTTATAGGTTCCGCAATTGCTCTTAATCTCTTATTCGGCATTCCATTGAGTGTGGGAGTTGTGATTACGGTAATCGATGTTTTTCTTATTCTTTTTCTACAATCGAGAGGCTTCAGGTATATAGAAAGTATAGTTGGAGGGTTGATATTTGTGATTTTCGCGTCGTTTCTGTACGAAATAATTCTAAGTAAACCTGATATTTTTCCACTTCTGGAAGGTTTGATCCCTAAGAAAGAAATCATAACCAATCCATCAATGCTCTATATTGCAATCGGGATTTTGGGAGCTACGGTTATGCCTCACAACCTTTATTTGCACAGTAGCATTGTTCAAACTAGAAATTACCCTAGAACAGCTGAAGGTAAAAAAGAAGCTCTGAAGTTTGCCACTTGGGACAGTAGTTTATCTTTGATGCTGGCATTTTTCATCAATGCTGCGATTTTGATTATTTCTGCGGCCACTTTCCACACTTCCGGAAACAAAGATGTAGCTGATATCAATGATGCTTATATGTTGTTAACACCGCTTCTGGGAACTACTTTGGCAAGTATTTTCTTTGGAATTGCATTGTTGGCTTCTGGACAGAATTCTACTTTGACGGGAACTTTGGCTGGTCAGATCGTGATGGAAGGCTTTCTGAATATCAGGCTTAAACCTTGGGTCCGAAGATTGATAACTAGACTAATTGCTATTATACCAGCTTTGATCATTTCAATCCTGTATGGTGAAAAAGGAACTGCGGAATTATTGGTTTTCAGTCAGGTTATTCTGTCCATGCAACTGAGTTTTGCAGTTGTTCCACTTGTGATGTTCACTGGAAGCAAGGTTAAAATGGGTGAGTTTGCCAATAAAATGTGGCTCAAAGTTTTGGCTTGGGCTATCAGTGGAATTATTATCATTTTGAATCTCTATCTTCTGAAGGAAACGCTTTTCACTTAATTCAAAAACATTATAAAAAACAAAAACCGGAACTTTTGAAGTCCGGTTTTTTTGTTTTTTATAATATTAAGCGTTTATCCTAATTTTTTAGAATCTGCTACAAACTGAGCTAATCCGGAATCTGTAAGTGGATGCTTAAGCAGATTAAGTATTGATGGGAGAGGAGATGTGATCACATCCGCCCCGATCTTAGCACAATTGATGATGTGCATAGGGCTTCTGATGGAAGCGGCAAGAATTTCTGTATCAAACATATAATTGTCGTAAATGGTTCTGATCTCTTCAATCAAATTAAGGCCATCAACAGAAATATCATCCAGTCTTCCTAAGAACGGAGAAACATAAGTTGCGCCGGCTTTTGCCGCTAACAATGCTTGTCCTGCTGAGAAAATAAGCGTGCAGTTGGTTTTGATTCCTTTGTCGGAAAAATATTTAAGGGCTTTTACACCATCCTTGATCATTGGGATCTTCACCACGATTCTCTCGTGAAGAGCTGCCAACTCGTCACCTTCTTTGATCATTTCCTCGTAAGTGGTAGAAAGAACCTCTGCAGAAACATCGCCATCAGAAATATTACAAATATCAACGTAATGTTTATTGATAGCTTCTTTTCCTGAGATGCCTTCTTTTGCCATTAGGGAAGGATTGGTAGTAACGCCGTCTAGGATTCCAAGGTCTTGTGCTTCTCTGATCTGGTCCAGGTTGGCTGTGTCGATGAAAAATTTCATATATAGAATTTTATAAAATTATTTGTAAATATATCATTTTAATTAGCATCGGTAAAATAAAAAAGAAGCCCGAAGGCTTCCGTAAAATTTATTTTAATGCTGTTTCTTTAGCTTTGAATTCGTTGTACTTAGCCGTGTTTTGAGTAGTCATGTACATTCCCTTTAGAAGCGTTACAACTTCTTTGTTGCCTGGATTTTGTTCATAAAGCTTTTCCGCATAAGGCAACGCTTTTTGGAATCTTGCCCTTCTCTGCTCCAGAACTTTGTTTGCCTCATCAATTTTACCGGCTTTTTTCAAATCTCTATAAGAGTTGATCGCCGCTTCATCTTCTCCGATGATGGCAAAAACAAGATTGTTAAGTGCATCAGGATATTTAGGGTCTATTTCTATCAATTTCTTGAAAGTAGCTTCAGCCTCTGCCTGTTTGCTGGGATCCTTGCTAAGCATCACACCAAGGTTGTAAAGACTTTCCTTATCATTTGGATTGCTTGCAATTTTAGCTTTCAAATTACTTACAAACTGGTCTGTTTTCCCGGATTTGAAGTAAGAGTTGCTTTGCGTTTGGGCAAGGCTTTTATTTGCAGGAAATTTTTTAAGACCTTCAGTTGCAATAGCTGCCGCCTCATCATATTTCTGTTGTTCAAATAATAAGGATGCCGTCACATCATAAAGTTCTTCTTGCTTGCTGGGTGTCGTTTCTGTTTTGAAATCTGAGTAACCTGCACCATCAGCTGTTTTCTTATATAGGTCAAATGCAGCTTTGTCAAGTGTTTCCTTCTCTCCGGCTTTGTTCTTTGCTGTATAAATAGTTTCAACACCTGTATATCCTGATTTGATCAAAGACTCAAGGATCTCTATAGATTGTGCTTTTTTATCTGGGGTTTGGGCATAAGCTACTCCTGCATAATATAAAAGATTTTTGTTATCTTCACCTGCGGCTTTGAACAGATAATAAGTTTCTGCAAATTTGTCTCCGGCAACATCGAATTTTTTCTCATTATAACTTGTGGTTGCAGTTTGATTTGCTTTTCTCAAAAGAGGATCGATTGCTTGTCTTAATTTGTCTCCCAAAGCAGGCGAGTATTTTTCCTGTTTCAAAGATAATCCGGCCCCGAATTTATCTGCAGCTTCTTTTCCTACGAAATAGACTTTGTTTTTTTCAGCATCTTTTCCCGTGAAGATCTGCTCTTTGCCTAAAGAAGATATTTTAGCAAGATATTCTGCTCCTTCTGTATTCTTTCCGGATTTAAGTAATGAAAATCCTTTTGCATAATAATATTGTTCAAGAACGGATGGCTCCAACAAATAGGTTTTATCACCAAAAATACCTTCTGCTTTTGATATTTCTGAATTCGCAGTTGAAAGGTCGCCTGAATCAACTGCTTTTACAGCATTAGCGATTTCTTTTTTCTGAGCAGATACTAATGCTACAGACAAAACTGCTAAACTTAAAATTAATCTTTTCATATGTTAATTTTTATTTTTTATTCGTTATCATTATCAGAAGATTCTTCGGTATTTTCATTTTCAGGATTTCCCGGAGTGTCTTCTGCTTGCGATTGATCTACTGTTGTTTCGGTATTATTATCATTGTTTTCCAGACCTTCTTCATTTTCATCTTCTACATCTCTATCCATTTCAACTTTGGCGATAGCTGCGATTTCGTCTTTAGTTTTAAGGTTGATGACTTTCACACCCTGGGTGTTTCTGCCCATCACACGCATCTCATTCATATTCATTCGGATGGCAACACCTGATTTGTTGATGATCATCAATCCGTCTTCGTCTGTTACGCTTTGAATAGCTATTAGATTACCGGTTTTCTCAGTAATATTAAGAGTGATCACACCTTTTCCTCCACGGTTTGTTACTCGGTAGTCTTCAACCGCTGTTCTCTTACCATAACCTCTTTCCGAAACTACTAGAACAGTATCATTTTCCAAATCGTTTACAACAATCATTCCGATTACCTCGTCGTTGTCTTCAAGGGAAATACCTCTTACACCAATTGAACTTCTACCAACTGCTCTTGCTTTTTCTTCAGGGAAACGGATACATTTTCCATTTTTGGTAGCAATCATGATCTCAGAATTTCCGTCTGTCAATCTTGCCCCTAATAAAGCATCGTTGTCACGGATCTCGATGGCATTCACACCATTTGTTCTTGGTCTGGAGTATGCTTCCAAAGATGTTTTCTTGATGGTCCCGTTTTTGGTGATCATCACAACATTCATCTGGTTGATGTATTCTTGATTCTTTAAGTCTTTTGTTCTGATGTAAGCCTTGATCTTGTCATCTGGTTCTATGTTGATCAAGTTCTGAACAGCTCTTCCTTTTGCCGTTTTGGAACCTTCCGGAACTTCGAAAACCCTCAGCCAGAAACATTTTCCTTTTTCTGTGAAGAATAAAAGGTATTCGTGGTTGGTTGCCGTTACAATATATTCCAGGAAATCCTCATCTCTTGTAGTTGCAGCCCTGTTTCCGACACCACCTCTGGATTGTACTTTATATTCGGAAAGAAGCGTTCTCTTGATATAACCAGCATGAGAAATCGTAAGAACTACTTTTTCATCAGGAATAATATCTTCGATAGAGAACTCTCCACCAGAATAGTCGATCTCTGAACGTCTCTCATCACCGTATTTTTCTTTGATCTCAAGAAGTTCGTCTTTGATGATCTGATAACGTCTTGGCTCGTTTGTAAGAATATCTTCCAGGTCTTTTATCAAGGCCATTATTTCTTCATACTCCGCACGGATCTTGTCCAGTTCCATTCCGGTAAGACGAGCCAAACGAAGGTCTAGAATCGCCTGGGCCTGGATCTCGGAAAGTTCAAATTCCGCAATCAAACCTTCTTTTGCGGCAGCAGGGTTTTCACTGTGACGGATAATTGCAATCGCCCTGTCAAGAGAATCCTGCGTTCCTATTACTTTCATGAAACCTTCAAGGATGTGGGCTCTTTCTTTGGCTTTCCTTAGTTCGTATTCTGTCCTTCTTACGATCACTTCGTGACGGTGGTCTACGAAATGATGAATAAGGTTCTTCAGATTCAGCTGCTCCGGTCTTCCTTTGACTAGTGCAATGTTATTCACTGAAAAAGAAGTTTGCAGAGAAGTATATTTATATAAAAGATTCAATACGACATTTGGTATCGCATCATTCTTTAATTCATAAACGATTCTTAATCCGTTCCTGTCGGATTCATCACGGATCTCATAAATTCCGGGAAGCTTTTCGTCTTTTACCAATTCGGCAGTTCTGGCGATCATTTCTGCCTTGTTCACTTGGTAAGGCACTTCTGTTACAATGATGGCATTCCTGTTTCCAATTTCTTCGAAACCAACTTTTGCTCTTAGAACGATACGTCCTCTTCCGGTATGGAAAGCATCACGGACACCATCGTAACCATATATAATTCCGCCTGTGGGGAAGTCTGGTGCGATGATGTGCTTCATCAATTCATCGATCGTAATTTCTTTGTCATCGATATAAGCACATATTGCATCTATACTTTCAGATAAGTTATGGGGCGCCATATTGGTCGCCATACCAACAGCAATTCCGGAGGTTCCGTTTACCAAAAGATTTGGAATTCTTGTAGGAAGAACGGTAGGTTCCTGCAAAGAGTCGTCGAAGTTATTTTGGAAATCAACGGTATCTTTATCAAGGTCGGCAAGGATCTCGTCAGATATCTTCTTAAGTCTTGCTTCCGTGTAACGCATTGCTGCAGGTGGATCGCCATCCATTGACCCAAAGTTACCCTGACCGTCGACTTGTTCGTAACGCAAACTCCACGGTTGCGCCATTCTTACCATTGCATCGTAAACCGAGCTGTCGCCGTGCGGGTGATATTTACCTAGAACGTCTCCAACAATTCTCGCAGATTTCAGATGTTTTCTGTTAGAAAATACATTGAGGCCATACATACCGTAGAGAACACGTCTGTGCACGGGTTTCAGTCCGTCTCTTACATCTGGTAAAGCTCTTGATACAATTACCGACATCGAATAATCGATATAGGAGGTTCTCATTTCGTCAACAATGTTGATCGGTATTAACCTTTCTCCTTCCTTATGCATAAATATTTTTAATTTATTGTAAATCAGAAATCTACATTAGATTCTGACCTGTTGAGTTTTTCTGTTTTTTATAACGGGCTAATTTACAAAAAAAAACCGATTTTTGCATTCTGAATTTATCAACATTAATCATAAAAAATTAAAAATATGAGCATCCTTAGCGTTACATTCCACACGACAGAAGATAGAATAGAAGAGTGGGATATCTATGTGGAAAATGATCTGCATCAAATGGTGGAAAATCTCATTGATGTAGAAAAATATATACTGTCTGAAGTTCATTCCGATATGGTAAATGAAGGTAAGAACACCAACCTTTTTCTATTGTTTGATAATGACGATATCCGCGATCAGTTTATGGAAAGCGAATTGGTGAATCTTGAGGAAAGAATTTCGCAAAAATTTGGTCCCGAAGTGATGGTCTTTCCTACTTTTCTTAATCCTAAAAAGAAAAGATTTTAAATAATTCATTACTTGGGAGGAATAATTTTTGGAGTTACTTTGTAGCTCCTTTTATTTCTATAGATATGTTTGATAAGCAACAACGAAAACTAAAAAGATCTGCAAGGCTGATTTCTGTATTGAGTAAATATGGTTTCAGAGACTTGATTTCTCGAATGGGAAAAAAGCCTGAAATAATTTCTGACGAAATCATTTCAAAAGGAACCGTTTATGAAAGAATCCGATTGGTCTTAGAAGAATTGGGGCCAACTTTTGTGAAGCTTGGACAGACATTTAGCAACCGTGAGGACCTGCTTCCGCCGGATCTGATCCATGAGCTTCAGAAACTTCAGGATCGTGTAGAAGTTGTTGATATGGATGTAGAGGAGATCCTTGAAAATGAATTCAATATTTCAGTTAAGGAACATTTTGCGGAGATCATTTCAAAACCTTTGGCAACCGCATCTATTGCACAAGTTTATAAGGCAACTTTGATCTCTGGCGAAGATGTTATTCTTAAGATCAAAAAGCCGGATGTTCTTAGTATTATAGAAGACGATCTGCTTCTCATTAAAGATTTGGTCAAGCTGATCTCAGCCTATTCTGAAATTGCTTCTAAATTGAATTTGAAACAAGCCATTGCTACCTTCGAAAAGTCTTTGCTGGAAGAGGTTTCTTTGGTTAACGAAAGGAATAATATCAAGCAGTTTTCCCTGAATTTTAAAAATAACAAGGAAACCTACGTTCCGGTTGTCTATGACGAATTTTCCAATAATAATGTCCTTTGTATGGAGTTTATCGATGGGATCAAAGTCACAGACAGAACCGGACTTTTGAAATATAATATTGATCCAATCAAAATTTCTGAAATTGGACTAAGGTTATTCGTTTCCCAGATTTTGGATTACGGATTCTTCCACGCCGATCCCCATGCAGGAAATATTTTGGTGAAAAAAGATGGGAAGGTGGTTTTCATAGATTTCGGTGCGGTCGGGAAAATTCAGCCGAATGATAAGGAAATCCTTGAAAGTCTTATCGTTGCTTTCGTGGCGAAAAATTCTAATAAAATCGTAAGGTCTCTCAAAAAGATGGCGGTCAGCTATGAGATCCCGGACGAAAGAAAATTTGAAAATGATGTAGAAGAGGTTTTGAATTTCGTTCACAGCAGTTCTTTGAAAGACATTGATCCGCATATCATCATCAACAAAATGAAAGATGTGTTGAAAGACAACCAACTTTATATGCCGGATTATTTTTACCTTTTATTCAAAGGAATTGGCTTGATAGAAGGTGTTGGAAGAACGATCAATCCTGATCTGGATATTGTGAAAAGCCTGCATCCTTACACTAAAAAGATACTCACGAGGAAAATTAGCCCCAAAAAACTCCTGAAAAACGGAATGGATAAGATCATTAATTTCACAGATAATGTGGATGAAATTCCGAAAGAGCTTCGCTCAGTTTTGCAGAAATTAGATGATAATAAATTTACCATTTCAAGTGAGATCAAAAATATTGAAAAGACCAATCAACTGATCAGGTCTAGTATTGTCAATTTGATTTTAGCGATGGTCTTGGGAGCGAATATCGTGGCAACGGCAATTGTTTTTGTTTCAGAATCCGGTCCCAGGATCGGAGAAATGTCCTTGGTCGCTGTTTTGGGGTCAGTGTTTTCGGTTGTACTTGTTGTCATTCTTTTACTAAGAATTACGCGGAGATAATTTGTAATAATTGTACTTCACACCGTTTAAAAAATACTTGTTTTGATACCTGTTAATGATATTCAAATAAATACATTAAATTTGCACCAAATTTTAGACGAAATACATTAATTAAAAGCACTCAATACGGAGTGCAACAAAACAATTTTATGAGTGTACCTCAAGCAATTACAGAGCTGATTACTCTTGCAGACGGCAGAGAAATCACAATCGAAACAGGGAAACTGGCAAAACAAGCCGATGGATCTGTAGTAGTAAAAATGGGCGGAACTATGCTTTTAGCAACAGTCGTAGCCAACAAAGAAGCCAATCCCGGCGTGGACTTTTTACCTTTAACAGTTGATTACAGAGAAAAATTCTATGCAGGTGGTAAAATCCCCGGAAACTTTTTCAGAAGAGAAGCTCGTCCTTCAGACCAAGAGATCTTAACGATGCGTTTGGTAGACAGAGTTTTGAGACCTTTGTTCCCAGAGGATTTCCATGCGGAAGTTCAGGTGATGATTTCATTGATTTCTTATGACGGAGAGTCGATTCCTGATGATCTGGCAGGTCTTGCGGCTTCTTCCGCCATCGCAATTACTGATATTCCTTTCAACGGACCAATGTCTGAGGTAAGGGTAGTAAGAATCGATGGTAAACTATCTATCAATCCTAATTATGCTGACCTTAAAAATTCTGACCTTGATATTATGGTTGGAGCGACTAAGGATTCTATCGTAATGGTGGAAGGGGAAATGAAAGAGATCACTGAAGCAGAAATGCTTGAAGCGATCACTTTTGCCCACGAAGAAATCAAAAAACAAGTAGAGGCCCAGGAAAGATTGGCAGCCAAAGTTGGAAGATCTTTCCCTAAAAGAGAATACAACCACGAAGTTCACGACGAAGCGATCCGTGAAAAAGTGTGGAAAGAAACTTATGATAAAGTTTACGAAGTAGCGAAAACACCTTCCAGTAAAGAAGAAAGAGGTGAGAAATTCAAAGCGGTCCGTGATGAATTTTTAGCTCAATATGTTGATGATGCAGAAGAGCTGGAAAGAGTAACTCCTTTTGTAAAAGTATATTACCACGATGTGGAAAAAGAAGCGATGCGTCAGATGATCTTGAATGATAAGATCCGTCTTGATGGTCGTGACCCACAAACGATTCGTCCAATCTGGTCAGAAATCGATTATTTGCCTGGAGCGCACGGTTCTGCTATCTTCACAAGAGGTGAAACACAATCTTTGACTGCCGTAACTCTTGGTTCGGTAAAAGATGCGAACATGGTGGACAGTGTAATGGTGAATTATGACGAGAGATTTTTCTTACATTATAACTTCCCTCCGTTCTCAACCGGTGAAGCTCGTCCTTTGAGAGGAACTTCAAGAAGAGAAGTTGGTCACGGGAATCTGGCTCAAAGAGCTTTGGCCAATATGATCCCGGAAGAAAACCCTTACACGATCCGTATCGTTTCTGATATTCTGGAATCAAATGGTTCATCTTCTATGGCAACTGTTTGTGCCGGAACTTTGGCATTGATGGATGCTGGTGTTCAGATTCACAAGCCGGTTTCCGGGATTGCAATGGGATTGGTGACCGATGTGAAAACAGGGAAATATACTGTGCTTTCTGATATCTTGGGAGACGAAGACCACTTGGGTGATATGGACTTCAAAGTAACCGGAACAGCAGACGGGATCACCGCTTGCCAGATGGACATCAAAATCCAGGGACTTTCTATGGATATTATGGAGAAAGCGCTTCTGCAGGCAAAAGAAGGAAGACTCCACATCCTAGATAAAATAACGGAAACGATTGCCGAGCCAAGAGCTGATGTGAAACCACACGCTCCGAAAATGGTGATGATGGAAATCCCTAAAGATTTCATAGGTGCTGTAATCGGACCTGGTGGAAAGATCATTCAGCAGATGCAGAAAGATACTGATACGGTTATCGCTATCGAAGAGATCGGAGAGATCGGAAGAATCGAGATTTCCGGTGTCAGCAGAGAGAAGATCAATGAAGCGATTGCGAAGATCAATGAAATTACTTTCGTACCGGTCGTAGGTGAAGTTTACAAAGGTAAAGTGGTGAAGGTTATGGATTTCGGTGCTTTCGTAGCGATCGCAAAGGGTACTGAAGGGTTACTTCACATCTCTGAGATCGAATGGTCACGTCTCGATAAAGTTCCTTATAAAGAAGGCGATGAGGTTGAGGTGAAATTCATGGGTTATGATGACCGTAAGAAAATGAAACTTTCCAGAAAAGTTTTGTTGCCAAGACCACCAAGACCAGAGAAGAAGGAAGGTGAGCAAAGAGGTCCAAGACCGGAAGGGCAAAACAGACCCGACAGACCAGCGAGACCGGAAGGAAATGTAAATCCTGAAGGAAAAGACCAACCAGGAGAACATAAACCTTTGAATGAGGCTTAAGATTTGTCTTAACTATTATATGAAACCACCGAATTCCGGTGGTTTTTTTATTTTAATGTCTTATTGGCAGTATTATTATTCAAAGAGAAAAAGCTTGATATATAAAAGGAAATGTTTATTACCCATTTACGAAGAAATATTTTTTTCTTTAAATGTTTAAATGCAAATGCAATTATCTTTGATTTATTCGAGGAAAAAATATAATAAAAAGAAATACTATATACAATAATCAAGTAGCCAATACCATCGTATTCTTCTACAAAGGCCTTATAATTACATATTGCCCAAAATGTTGGTACTACGACATCAATTAGTACTATAAACACTATAAATAAACGAAGTGTATAAAAAGCAATATCGATATCATCAATATTATTATTCAGACTTTTAGGGTCATCTTGCAACTTTGATCTTGAGGACATAGGTATTTGTGTTTTTAATTGTTTTTTCAAATATAGAATTTATTTTGAATTGCAACATTTTTTTTGGTTAAATATTTTGTTGTCAGGATGTTATGTTAAATTGGAAAATGGGAAACCCTAGCGGGAGGCCAGGGTTTGGGTTTGTCGTGAGGGAGTGTGGATCCCAGCTATCGGGATTCAGTAAGCACTACATTACATGCCGACATTCGTTTAATATCTTATCATTAGTACCCCCGTAGCTGTACGATAGAGCGCTCCAACAGGCAAACCTGCAGCAGATGCTTCCGTATTGTCTGCATATACGCCACATCCTTCTATAACTGCAGGCGTTATATCAGCAGCCTGTTTTACAATATGTAATTGAGCTGCAGGAGTAATTTGACCAATACCAATTCTTCCCTGAAAGTAATTTTTAGTATCTGCTCCTTGAGAATATAGATTATAGGCATTAGCTGCACTTACACCTGGTGTTTTATAGGCATTGATGTAAACACCATATGCATTATTTATGGTTGTATTACCTACACTATCTGCATCCTGATACAAGTTGATATTAATTCCTTTTACCACATTAATATTCTTGGTACTTGTTCCCATTATTTCATTAGATGCCGAAAAAGAAGTAAGATTAGTCACATTGATGATACCTGAAGCTCCTGTAAGCTGATTGGCACTGTTGTTACCAACCATATCCCTAGAATATAATGTACCACCATTTGCATTAAACTTTATAATAGAATTTACACCTATGGTATTTACATTTGCTCTGAAAGAACGTCCTGATGGTACATTAACATTAATCTCACCATCATAAATACGAAGTCCGGCGGTTTGTAAATTTCCCCCTGTTGCATTGGCATTTAGTCTGCCTGAGACGGATGAACCGTAATTCATATTAATATTTCCTCCTGTTGGAGTAATATTCATGAATGTTTGTGTGCCATTAAAACCATAAGTATTGTCTCTGCCGGTATTCAAATTATACTCAAATTCACCTGCCGTACCTTGTTTCTGGGTAGTAGAAACATCATAAACCTGTGATAATATACCTGCCAGATAATGTGGGCTACCTGCTGTTGAATTATCCGTTATTGTGTTGAAAATTCCATATTTCTGACCTTGCCTGTTGGTTGTGGACTGGTTGAAAATACCATAAGAATTTCCAGGAAGATTACCTGCCTCTATATTTTTCACACTAAGTTTTCCCTCTCCATAGGAATCTCCTATAGAAACACTTCCCATCTGATAGATATCTTGCAAATTGTCACTTGCCTTGGTACCTGTCCCGGAAATCATCCAGGGCTCTTGCCTCATCGAGTTCCATTTTATCCCGTCATGATAATAGTATCCTATTTCTGTTACATCTTCTGTATCGTCTATAAGATTGTCAGAATTACTCATTAATTCTGTTACATAAACAATAGAACCTTTCTGATCAGCCGCATATTTATCATTTTTTGAAAATAACTGATCTGCCGTCAATCTTGGTGCAATAATTCCCTCTGCAGTGGTGCCATCTGTCTTCTTTGCGGTAACATCCAGTGTAGCTTTTGGCTCCGGATTATTGATGCCCACTTGTGCAGAAACAAAGTAAAATGAAAGGAAGGATAATGAGGTTAGAATTCGTTTTTTCATACATGTGTTTTTAGAATCGTTAGTGTTTGCTCGAAAAATTTTGTGATGCAAAGGAACTCCAACATGCATATTGAATGGAAGCAATGTGCTTTTGAAATTATTAATTCTGAAAATATTAAAAATTAAAATGTTGAAAATCAGAATTTTACAATGGTTGAATTAATGACTGTTTTCTCAGTTCCAAAACTTATTTTATCTAACTTTGCTCAACTTTACAAATGAAATGAAAAATTATTTTTTACTTTTTTTACTGTTTATTTTTTTAGGAAATGCTCAGTTAAGCAATAAGAAAGAAGATAGTATCATCAATAAATTAAATTCATTAAAAAATCCTGATGAAAAAATCTCTTTAACCCTACCTTTATTAAAAGAGAATCATTCTGAGAGTTTTAAAGCTTATGCCTGTGATTTTTTAGCCAATAGCTATATTGAAAAGGGAGATAAAAAAACGGCAGTAAGTTATATGATCAAAGCCCAGGATTTTGCAAATAGATCCAGCGATTTATTCTGTAAAGCGATTATTGCCAGTAATACTGGTGAACTTTATGGACGGATGGCTCTATATTCCGAAGCAGAAGAATATCTTATCCAAGCTCAAAAATATACTGAAAATTTGAGCCCCCCTCAGAAAAGAGATATAACCTACAGAATCTATGCAACCTTAGGAAATATCTATTTAGAAAATAATCAATTTGATAAAGCAATAAAAGTTCATAAAAAATTTCTAAGACTTGTTGATACCGGAAAAATATATAATAAAAGAAATAAAGAATGTAATAATCTTGTTGCATTTTCCTGTGATGCGATTGGGACAGCCTACAATGGGAAGAAAATGTTTGACAGTGCAAAATTTTATCTGAATAAGGGGGTTGAGGCCAGTATGATAGCTCCCAACCAAAGATATATCAATTATTTACATCATAGTCTGGCAGAAACAGAGAAAAATCTGGGCAATTATTCTCAGGCTTTAAACCACTATAAAATGGTACTCACCTTTTTTCCTCCGGTAGAAATGAAATCTGAAGTATTTGAAAGTATGAGAGATCTTTATCTGAAACTTCAGGATACAAAAAATGCGGGTATTTATGCAGATAGTGCTAGACATTACAAACAATTAATAAGTACTCAGAATAAAAAGGGACTTGATACTGCTGTCAATAAAATTAAAAAAGATAAGATCGCAATTATTACTGAAAAGGAAAATAAAATTTCAAATCTGCTATATCTGCTATTGATCTTTGGAATACTATTGATCATCAGTACTTTTTGGTACTTTTTTAAACTGAAAAAACAGAAAAAACTTTATCAGGAATATGTAAAACAACTTCATACTCAGCATCCAACACAGACTGAAGTAATTATTGAAGGTTTATCAACGGGTACACAAACATTGATAAACACGCAATTAGAATTAGATATTCTAGAAAAACTTAATGGGTTTGAAAATGAAGAAATGTTCCGGGACAAAGATATGTCACTTCCTAAATTAGCATCACATCTTAATACCAATTCCAATTATCTTTCCAGAATTATCAACCAACATTATAATAAAAATTTCAACAGCTACATTAACGAATTAAGAATTAACTATATCACAAAAAAAATAATTGAAAACCCAACATACCGAAATTACAAGATAAGTTTTCTCGCTGAGGACTCGGGCTTTGTTTCTCATAGTGCTTTTTCTACAAAATTTAAGGAAGTTACGGGTTTATCTCCTTCTCAGTTTTTATTATTATCCTCATCTGATAAACGGATGACCTAGTAAAACAACGATTTCACTTGAACAACTTTATTATTCATTGATAGTAAAGTTGTCCTCATTATGCCCTTCTAAAATTAATAATTTCAAAAGGGTTTTTATTTTTTCACGTCTGCTGTTGGAGTTCCTTTGCATCACAAAATTTTTTGAGCAAACACTAACAATTCTAAAAACACATATATGAAAAAACAAATTCTAACCTCATTATCCATCCTTTCATTTTACTTTGTTTCTGCACAAGTGGGTATCAATAATCCGGAGCCAAAAGCTACACTGGATGTTACCGCAAAGAAGACAGATGGTACTACGGCGGAAGGTATTATAGTTCCCAGACTGAAAGGAATTGAATTAAAATCGAAAGACAATAAATATTCTACAGATCAAACAGGCGCAATCATATATATCACTGAGGCTTTAGATGGGAATAACACAACCACCGCCACCACTGATGATGTCACTCCTAAGACTATTAATGTCACAACATTAGGATACTATTATTTTGATGGAACTGTTTGGATAAAATTTACCCCTTCATATGTAGAACCATGGTATAATAGTGCCACAAATACAGAAGCTACTGCCAATACCCAGAACATATATCAGATGGGAAATGTGAGCATAGGAACAAATACTACAGGGTCCGTACAGCTTAATGTAACAAAAGCAGAAGGGAATTGGAATGCTATTGAGGTAAATGCAAGCCCCATTACTGAAACCCCCGCTGAATCCAGGGGAATTTATTTAAGAGCAAATGCAACAGCCAATTTAGCAGGAAACAACCGTGGAATCTGGGTTGAAGCCAATCCTTCTGCTCAGGTATTTGACAACTGGGGACTGGATATTACTGCGAATCCAAAATCTTCAGCAACTATAAATGGTAATAATTATGGTGTTTCAGTAAACTCAAGACCAGGTGGAAAAGTTTCAGGCAATAACTATGGAATATATTTAAATACGGACATTCAACCTACTGCTAATATTATGGGAAATTCCTACGGAGTTTATATTCTTACCACAGATACTTCCGGAACAGTGTCCGGAAACAGATATGGTATTTTTCAGGATAATGAGGGAACAGGTACATCAATCACATATAATTATATTAAAGACAATTTAGGCATTAACTCTCTAACTCCTAAAGAAAAACTGGATGTAAACGGAGCTGTGAAAATTTCAACATCCTATATTTCAAATACCATCGTAAACGGATCAACTACTCCTATTCCTCAAGGAGGAGCCGGAACTATAATATTCCAAAATTCTCATTTTTTCGGCTGGAATGGCTCAGCATGGAAACAATTGGATAACTAATAACATGTAAAAGAGAGCACAAGTTATTTAATTATACCAGGGGCTTGGAAACTCTGGATTGGATTATTGGTTCGTGCGGTAACGGGAAAGGGCAGATTGCAGATCTGTGTTATCGGGAGCAAATGGGTGAAAAAAATATCCGTCTTTTTGAGACGGATAATGATTTTAGTTTGTCAATTTATCAAGAAGAAACTTCCAGCGTGGGTTTTCCGGTTCCAATTCCTGCGCCTTTCTGAAGCATTCGACTGCTCTTTTCCTGTTATTATTCCTTTTGTAAACTTCGCCAAGATTTTCATAGGGGAGAGTAGAAGCTGGATATTCGGTGACATTCAGTTCGAATATCTTAATAGCATCATTTATTTTATTGGCTTTCCTTAATTCGTGACCGAGATAATTGAGCTGATTTTCATTGAAATATAGATCTGGTGCTTTTGAGATTTTCAATCTTTTATATAGATTGATTCCTCCATCTACACCAGATTGATTGACCGTTGTTCGCAATGTATCCAGTAGTTTCCAGGGATATTTATAAGGTGTTATCTTCGAAGTAGGATCAATAATGTGATTACCAATATCGGTGACACCATTATTGGAATTCGACAGAACAACAACACCGAATCCATTCTTTTTATCAATCCCTAAAAATGTCCTGAATCCTGGCGTTCCGCCGTCTTTGAAAATAATATACCTTCCATCGTCATTTTGCAAGGTCCAGCCGAGTGTGACATAACCTCTATTGCCGTCTTTTTTAGCTTGCTGCAGATGTGTGAGTTCCATTGCCGGATAAATATCGGATTGGATGAATCCCAGATTGGCAGCCACAAAAGTGAGCATATCATTGGCTGTAGAACGGAAACCGCCGCCGGCCTCAATCGCACCCAGCTCGATAAAATCGACAGGTTCACCGTATTCCGAATGCCCGGTTGCTGCTCTTTTTTTGATTTCCGGAGTGAAGGTGATCACGGTGCTTTTCATCTTTAAAGGCTTGCAAATGACATCCTGCACAAAGGACTCGTAATTCTTTTTATGAGCCACAGAAGTCAGAATTTCACCCAAAACGCCGTAAGCAACATTGGAATACTGCCATCTGGAATCGATGTCAAAACCCGGTTTGAAATCTGAAACATATTCATATAACAGTTTCACGCTATAATCTGCATAAGGCTGGTCTAAGTTTTTCGGGTCAACATTGTAAGGAAATCTCGGGAAAGTTGACCGATGGGTGGAGAGATTGGATAAGGTAATCTCTTTTCCGTTTCTTGTAGGTGATCTTACATTTTTCGGAAGATATTTTGAGATCAGGTCGTTCAGGTTAACTTCGTGCTTCAAACTCATATTCGCCAATAGGAGAGAAGTAAAAACCTTTGTGATAGAACCGATTTCATAAACTGTATTTCCATCTGGCAAAGCGGGATTTTTATCACTCAAAACGCCTTCAGAATAGATTTGTCTTCCGTTTTTATCAACGATTCCGACGACAATACTTTTGCTTCTTTTGTTGTTAACTTCTTGCTTGATTATCGCTTTTATACTGTCTGCAGGTAATTGTGCAAAAGTGATCTGTGATGCAAAAGTCAATAATATTAGGATTGATTTCTTCATTTTTGTTTAATGTTCCAGAGTTAAGACAACTCAAGGCTATGGATAATTACATTGGGTTAATATTGATATAATTCTTCCCTGATTTCTATTAATGTTCTCTCAACTTTTTCTTTATCAGGAAAATCTGGTAATGAAGAACTTTTCGCTAATAAGTTCAATTCTTTGATTAATTGGTCAGCTAATAAAAGCAAATCATCATAATCCCGATTTCCGGCTTTGATATCCAAAAGCTCATTGCGGTTTTTAACACGTATTTCAATCTTATTATTCTTGAAAATATTAACAGCCGATTGCAAAAGCCGAATCGTATGCATCATATTTTTGCTGTCGTAGTTTTTTCCGTGCTTTTGATTGGTATTGTATCGGTCTTCATTTCTTTTTGCTACCCAATCCCAATATTCTTTATAACTTTTGCAGTAAGTAGAATAGGCGTCCTGATTGAAAAATAAATAGGCTTCTGGCTTTTCTTCTTTTGGAACGGATGATAGACTGACTTCGTTAGAATCTTCATTTTTAAAAATTCCGTTGTAGTTTTTATCTCCGATTATATCATAAAACAAAGCAAAAACGCCTTTTGAATTTGGCATTTTTACCAAACCGCAATTTTCCTGTACAAAGCTTCTTACCTTTAACCAATCTTTAGCTGCAATTGAATTTGAGTATTCCAAAACCACACAAAAATCAAGAATCCCTTTTCGTCCTTTTTCAACCGGATTCACAATCTTTTTATTAAGTCCTCTTGCTTTCTGAATCTGAGTTGACGCATATCCGCCAAAAGTATCTTTACAAAGTTTTGACAGAAAATCTTCTTGACAAAACTTATCCATTATCGGATGTTTGTAAAGAATACAATCTTCTGGTGTTGCGAGAATTTCCAGAATATTCGGATTGTTTTTTAATAGAAGTTCAACAAAACGCCCGATTTCATAATAGACAATATCATTAGTTTCATTAGAAATCTGCTGAATATATTCTAAACCATAAAATAAATCTTTCGGCAAATAAAAAACGCCTTTTATATCTGTATCCGAATTTTCCGTTGCCAATCCGAAAGACTTGCTTCCGGAAATGGCTTCGAAAAGGATGAGGTTGTTTTCTTTTAAAAAATCAATGGTTATCATGATTATGATTTTAATAATTCTACAAATACTTTTTCAGCTTCTGATTTATCAAGATTTCCTGCTCTCAAAGTTTTTGCTTTTTCTGAAAGATTTTCTATCTCTGATTTGAGATACTCAAAAAGTTCCCAATCCTGAGTGTGGAAATATTTTTCTCCGTTCTCAGATTTTACATTCAATAAAAATTGAACTTTATCAAATATATTTTCAGGCAACAAATCTAACATTTCGTGAAATATTAACGGCGGAAAAGTTCCTTTCTCAACCACCCATTTTGAGGCTAAAGTTGTCCTTAAGCAATAGAAATAATCTTTAAGCTTCACTTCCTCTTTATTACACGATTCCAAATATTTTTTACTTATTGATAAATAATGGAAAACTACCGAAACAGGAGAAAAAGCTTCTTTTGCTAAAGGTAGCACCTTTTCCAAAAAAGCATCGTTTTTTATATAAAGTATATGTGAAAACAAATGCTCCAAGAGTGGAACGTTGGATTTGTTCAATAAATGAAAAGTCTTCTTCAAATCCCAACCAGAACCATCCAAATCATCTTCTGTCATAAATTCTATCGTGTCCCGTTTTTCCCAAGGGGAAAGATACCAGTCTACCGGATGCTTGTATATAAAACGTATATCATAATCGCTGTCTGGAGAAGCAAATCCCCAAGAACGACTTCCTGATTCTATCGCGAAAAGTATCTCTATATTTTTCTCTTTTTCAAGAGTTTTTAATTTATCTATTATTTTTGTTTTCATTGTTTTTATTTTTTAGGATAAAAAAATGTGTTACAGAATTTCTTTTAATGGAATCTTGAAATGATTTTTCAGAATAAAAATTTTTGTACTCTGAATATTTTCTAGCATTATCTTCTGTTGTGATTTTTACCCAAATTTTAAATTGTTTTTTCTTTCTGGCTTTCTGAAATCGAACAAAATCCTTCAATTGATTTTCAATTTCCTGCTTTTCAGTTTTTCGCCATTTTTTGTTTCCGATTCTTTTTAGAAATGGACGCAAATGTTTTGCATATTCAAATGAACGATATTTACCTTTGTTGTAGAGATTTTTCATAGTCTGCTTTTAAAGTTATGGAAACTAATAAATTTATTTTCTAAATTTCTTCTTCCTCTTCCAGGGCGCATTTTTCCCAACATCTCCTGCCATAATACAACCATAAGGCATCACTTCATCCAGAATTTCGCAAAGTCCGTATTCTTCAATTTGTGCCCTTACATTTTTGGCGCTTTTGTAGGCACTTGGCAATTCGGAAATATCAATTTCATTGGTGAAAAATCTGATATCCAGACCTGGTGTTTCCTCAGCAAAAACTTCATCAATGGTTTTATGTGCCAGAGATTTTTTATGAAAACTTCTGCTGAAGTTTCTCCCTGCTCCGTGAGGAGCAAAACCTAAATTTCTGTCGTTCGTTGTCCCTTGGACAATCAATACAGGTTCCGCCATATTCAGAGGAATCAGTCTTGGGCCTGTAATATCCGGCAAAAATTTGTCGTCCAGCGGCGTTGCTCCTTTCGCATGGTAGAATAGATCTCCGTCTCTGAATACAAAATTATGTTCGTTCCAATATCTGTTCAGTTTTTCGATATTTAATTTTTCCAAAGTCGCGTTATGGATGGATTCGTGGTTTTCTTTAGTCCATTTTCTGATTAATTGCAAAGCTTCCCAATATTGCTGTCCTTCCTCAGTTTCAAACGGAATCCAGGCGTTTTCCTTCAATGTTTCCGGCGAAAGTTCCATTCGGAAGCGGTTGGCGACTTTCATTCCTTTGTCGTACAATTTTGCACCAGGCGCTCTGGAACCGTGATGTGTCACTAGCATTGTGTTTCCCGTGTTTTTAGAAATTCCGACAAATAAAAAGTGGTTTCCGTCACCCTGAGTTCCCATATGCGAACGAGCGATGCTAATCAGGTTTTCATCATTCAGGAAAAGATTTTCTCTGAAAGCATCCATCAAATCCTGAGACATCGGCATTTGTTCTCCTCTTGGTCTTCCTCCGTAACCGAAATGCGTGATAGAATGAGCTGCATTCAAAACTTCTTTCGGATTGATTTTTCCAAAGTCCGTCAGCATCACAGAACAGCAGATATCTGCGCTATGAAATCCCGGATGAATCGCATTTTTCGCCACCACAACGCCGCCAACAGGGATATGACCTTCCGGTCCGGTTGGACAAGCATCCGGCATAATCGCACCGCCAATTAAAGTCGGAGTTTTCATCAGGACATTCATTGTGTTGATGACTTTTTCTACGTTGTCATTTTCGCTTTCATCTTCTGCTCTGATGTTGATGATAAATTCAGCAGGAATATCCAATAATGAAATTGGTTCCGGAGATCTAAACTGTTCCAGATATTCTTTCATTTGAGTTTCATCAAGGTTATTTTCGTTGATATATTGCAAAGCTTCGGCAAACCATTTTTTCGGTGTGAATCCTAAAGCGATCAAATCATTTCCTGTAATTGTTTTCATTTTGTTATTATTTGATGATGCAAAGTAAGTATGCAGGTGCGCAATGTTTTTGCGTAGTGAAATTATTTAGGTATTTTTGATGAAATTTTATTAAAATGATTTTAGAACAGCTGAAAAACTCACCAGAAATAATTGATTTCAAAGGTGTCATTGCTTTTATTGATGAAAATTATGATTTTACCCCAACAAAGTTCACAAATGGAAATACAGTCAATGAAGCCGATCAAAATAATGGTTCGTGCAAAGTTTTCAGTTTTGCAAAATTGAATCAACTTTCGAAGGAAGAGACTTTGGCTTTATTCGGAGATTTTTACAGAACTGATGTTTTACAGAATCCAGAAAGGACAGACCATCAGAATATCAGAAATTTTATCGAGTTTGGTTGGGACGGGGTTTTGTTTGAGGGAGAGGCTTTAGCTAAGAAATAATTTTTAACACAAAGGCACAATGGAAATAATAATATTATGTTTTTAAAGCGCTAGGATTTTATCTTCGAAATTAAATTTTGAGTCTTTTGCCTTAAAAATATTTGAATTAAATAAAATTTGTGCCTTTGTGTATAACTTAAATTCAACAAAATGTCTTCAAATAAAAACGCACTTATCCGTTACAAAACGTTAGACAAATGTCTGAAGAATAAGTATAAAAAATATACTTTGGAAGATCTGATGGATGAATGTTCCGAAGCTTTGTTTGAATTTGAAGGCAAAGAATCTTTTGTTAGTAAACGAACCATTCAATTGGACCTTCAGAATATGCGAAGTGAGAAGTTCGGTTATGAAGCGCCAATCGAAGTTTATGAAAGAAGATATTATCGATACAGCGATCCGGATTACAGTATTCATAATATTTCCGTCAATGAAAATGATTTGAAGGCAATGAATAACGCCGTCCAGATTCTGAAACAGTTCAAGGATTTTTCAATGTTCAGGGAGATGAACGGTGTAATCCAAAAATTGGAAGATTCGATTCAGTCGACCAATCAGAAATCCATTATTCATCTTGATAAAAACGAACAGCTAAAAGGTCTTGAACACATTGATATTCTTTACGAAAGTATCCTCAATAAAAAGGTCTTGAATATTCTTTACAAAAGTTTCAAAGCCAGAGAATCCAATAAGTACATCGTACATCCACAATTATTAAAGGAATATAATAACCGTTGGTTTCTCATCTGTTGGCACAAGAACAAGATCATGAATCTAGCCTTGGACAGAATGGAAGAAATTACCATTGAAGACAAAATCGAATATATCGACAAAGATTTCAATGCGGACAGATATTTCGGAGAAGTGATCGGCGCAACGGTTTCCGAGACACAACGTCCTCAAAATGTGATTTTTTTTATCACTCAAAAGCACGCGCCTTATGTGAAAACCAAACCTTTTCATCATTCTCAGGAAATTATAAAAGAAGACGAAATGGGAACAACTTTCAAAATCTGTGTTCAGCTGAATTTCGAATTAGAAAGAACGATCCTCGGAATGGGAGAGTTTATCAAAGTTTTGGCTCCCAGAAAATTAAAGCAAAGAATTTATAAAAGCTTAAAAGAAGCCGTTCAGAATTACAGTTCTGATGAAAATCAATAATGGCGCATTTCTTGTAATAATCTTAAAAAATTTAAAGATATGAAATCAAGATTGTTAAGAATGGCACTCACTTGGCTTGCCCCTTTTGTTATCGGGTATATCGTGAACAAGATAGAAGAGAGGACGAATAAAAATAAAATTAAAAAAAACTATTAAAGCATAAACCAATAACCACTGATTTTCGGTGGTTTTGTTTTTAGCAATTTATGTGAAAAATAAAATCCTAATTCCAATTTTTATCAAAAAAATAACATTTTGGCTTAAGTTTTGGATTTTCAGCACAAATAAATAAATTATGAAAAAATATATCAATATTCTTCCATTATTCCTAATCTTAGGATTGTTAACAAGCTGCGAAGCAATAGAAACAATTTTCAAAGCCGGTATGTGGTGGGGAATTATCCTTGTAGTCGGTGTGATCGGCTTAGTAATGTGGCTTCTATCAAGGGGTAAAAACTAAAAAAGCGGGAAATATTCTAGTCATGGTCGGAAGAAATTCCGACCATTTTTTATGTTTTAAAAACTTTACCTGGGTCGCCTCCTGCAAATATGATTAGAATAGCAGTTATCATATCCCGGAGCTCCATGGCTATTCGTCTTTTAGCGGTTTTGTAGCCCAGATTATTGGCTTTTTTGTAGATCAACAAAAGCATCGCTGCAATCATTGTCATATAGACCATCACTTCAATCCCGTTCTTGTTCATTGAAACCAGGTGACTTAGGTTGAGTTCCTGTTTCAGGAACCTGAAAAACACTTCAATGTCCCACCGCTTTCTGTAATAATCAGAAATTTCCTTGGCAGAGAGTTTAAATTCGTTGGTCAGA
>NZ_AUFK01000017.1:189043-330789 GCF_000426465.1 Epilithonimonas caeni DSM 17710 | reverse complement strand
AGACCAATGTCTGAAATCTTGAATCATGGTATCTCAAGTCTAATAAATATACTGTACATCCTTTTGTACGAACAGCCTTTAGGGTGGTTCTAGCAGAGGGGCTCACCTGTTCCCATTCCGAACACAGAAGTTAAGCCCTCTAGCGCCGATGGTACTGCGACAAGCGGGAGAGTAGGTCGCCGCCAGTTTTTCAGACGCTCATCATTCATTTGATGGGCGTTTTTTTTGCTACCTGCCCCATCCATCCACCCACCCATCCATCTGCCCGGACGGCACCGCCCGCGAAGGCCCGTGGGACACCGGAGACCCCAAATCCACACAGAGAGAGCTATTGGTCGTTCGTCATAATGAATGGAGATACATATCAATCTTATTTTTATGTATTTTAGTATTCTTAATTATTAGGATGAAAGATATTAAAATAGAATTCAGAAAACCGATATATCCAATTGGTAAATCACTCGAAGAATACCTTGAGAAAAATAACAGAACTACTCATATCAAAATCTTTTATGAAGATCTTTTGAGATTTTCGGGTTATACTTCGTTAGTTGATAAAGATGGAAAAGATACTTATTGGCTGGATGTTTTCTATCCTGAATTTGAATATTTGGAAATTGAAGCTAGTCTTAATAAGATATATACACTTTTACATTCGGATGGTGATGAAGAAACCTTACCTTTTTTAAAGGTTGATTCTATTCATTTCTGCACTTTTGGAAACTCTAAACCGTTTAGAATTAGGGTAAGGAATATCCTTAATGATAATTATACCAACTTCTACATCAAAAAAGCTGATGCTTCCAGAATTTATGGATTAGAGTTTGAAGATATATTTTCACCTAACAGATTCAATTTTCTTGTTTATAAAGATACTTTGATCGAAGAACACATTCTTGGCATACCAGGCGATGTCTTTATCGAAAATTATTTATCAGACTGTACTGAACTTGAAAAAGCTCAAATTGCCAAGGAATTTGTAAAATTCAATGAAAGATGTATGATAGGATTGCTAGGTGATATGCGTTCATATAACTATGTGGTGATTCCTATTCACGATTTTGACCAGGTTGTTTACAGAATTAGAGCAATCGATTTTGACCAGCAGAGTTACGAAGGACAACTTAAAATATACGTTCCCCAATATTTTAAAGAAAATACTAAAATGGTGGAACTCGTAAATGAAAAACTAAAACCTAATTCTGTAGAGCAATACAGAAAAGAAGTGAGGTCTGCAATTGCTAAAAGAGTTTTGACCAGTAATCAAAGATATAAGGATTTGATAGAAATTATGAAAACTGATAGCATTTCTACACCAGAAAAAATATCAGAATTGAGTACTTCTCTTCAAAAGCTGACTTACAATTCTCAGTTTAAGAAATGTAAAAATATGGGCGAGATATTGGAGACAGGAATTAACTTTATCATTAAAAATTACCAACATTCCCAAATAAAAAAATAGAGAAGCGCTATAAGCCGGATTCTGTTGAAGCTTGTTATTTATCTACGATTGACATTACTGAAAATCTTGAGCTGCTTACCCCTCATCAACGGACGAGCCGCCCTTGACTGATGATATACTTAGCATTGCACCGTATAGAGTTTACCTGGTTTCACTACAGCCGAACTGTACTTGCTTTCTGTTGCACTTGTCCTATTTTCACAAATGACGGATGTTATCCGCTATACTGCCCTATGGTGTCCGGACTTTCCTACCCAAAAATGAATTTGGATCAACAAGCCACGCTTCTCAGTTGGCAAAAATACTTAATTATAACTTAATTCTTTATCATTTTCTGAGATAAAATAAGCTGTCCATCTTTATAAGCATTGATGATATAATTCTGAGAATTGAGTCTAGAGATATCTATCTTATCTTGTTGATTAGGTTCTATATTTTGTTTTTTGATTAATTTTCCGGAAGCATCAAGAATTTCGACCTTGATTTTCTCATTGAAAATTGATTTACTTTCTAAGATGAAATAATCTTTCGCAGGATTTGGATAAAGGATAAAATCATATTCATTTGATTTGATATCCGAAACTCCAAGTTGTGTTTTATTGATCGTCCAGCTAATGGTGGAAAGATGGATCGTACTGTGATTATTAGTTCTTACCATTGTTGTATTATCATAAACACTGAAGAGAACGGTATTATTTCCAACATTCAATTGATCCGGTTGAATTGTGATATTACTGACATCATTCTGAATAGTTGTTCCATTGACCTTCCACTCGGATTTTAAAGTATTGGGAATTGGGAGAATTAAGTTTACTACTAAATCAATATTTGAATTTGTATTAATTGTAGAAGTATTTGTTGGTGTAAAACCATCAATAGGATTTTTCACCGTATGGATTTTTTCAACCAAAGTTTCTTTACAGACATTACAAAATTGTTTGTTCAGATACCGCATTTCACAGTTCTGATGCGGACGATACCAAGCTGTATTTTCAGTAAATTGATAAATTCCGACACTTCCTGTGTTCAGCCAATTTTTCCAACGAACCGTTGCTGGGTCAGAAGTTTTTGTTTTATTCGGAGATTCTCCGGAACCGGAAAACCAGTACTCATCAGCCAATTTTCCGAAAGAATGCCCTAACTCGTGATAGGCAACATCCGGAGCTTGTTCATTTCTTGAAAGGAAAGCATACGTTCCGCCACAACCTCCATATTCTGTATCATTTCCTAAAATTAAAGCCATATCGAACTCAGGGATATTAGCAGCTAAAGTTTGAGTGACTTTGTTTGTATTTCCATAGATACAACGATGCGTTCCGGAAGTGTCGTAAGAGGTATTGAAATAATTAGTCGGATTAGAAACAGGAATCACAGGTTCTGTAACATCAGTCGCAGTTGCCGGATGTTTTACGCCACTTTGGGGAGAGATCACTTTAAGCGCATAAACATTGAAATAATTTTTATAATTGGAGTAAGGCTGCTTATTCAGCAGATAATCCGAGACGAAAGTTGCATCTTCCATAAAAGCGGATTGCTCACTTGCTGTATAGCCATCTCCTAGAATAACCAGATTAATTCTCTTATCCTTCGGGCCATTTTCTACAAGCGGAACCAAATCAAAGATCTGCGCTTCGGAAAAACCTGAAATTAAGATCAATAAGAAGTAAAAATATTTCATAACTATTATAATTTTAATTTGAAAATGAGGGTAGAATTATTGTTCTCTATTTTGTGAATTTCCATCTCGGCAACATTTCCATTATCATTATACCTGTAGAAAAATTCAGCTTTGTCCAGTTTGCCAATTTGTTTTTCCATCGAGTCTTTGTCGTAAGATTCAAAAACAGGAGACAAAGGATCATCAATGATTGATGTTTTGTAGATCTTATTATTCTTATCCAGCAAAACAATTTTATAATTACTATTGGTAATATCTTTTGCGGTTCCAAATTCCTCATTTTTAAAGAATCCATCAGACACTTTTTTGTCCGTTAATTTCACGATCTCTTTTCCGTCAGATGCTCTTTCAACTTCAAAAAAAAGATAAACCATTTTAGGTTTCGTTTCCTGAGTATTATTCTGATTTCGAATTCCCGCTTGATTTGGCAACTGATTTGTACAACTGAAAACAGAAATCAATAAGCAATTGAGTAGTGATCTGATAATTTTATTAATAATCATAAGTCAAATATAACCAATAATATATAATGAAATTAACATTTGTTTAACAAAATAATTAAAACTATAAGAATTACTTAAAAAAAACGAATAAATTCTTATCTTCGTTCTCGGAATGGAGAATAAACAGAAAGCGTTTTCTAAATTAATAAAGGATAATCAAGGACTTATTATCAAGGTCTCACGCCTTTATACCCATTCTTTGGAAGACCAAGAAGACCTTTTTCAGGAGATCGTGTTACAACTTTGGAAATCTTACGACTCATTCCAGGGTAACTCCAAAATCTCAACTTGGATGTACAGAGTAGCACTTAATACCGCAATTACATTATTCAGAAAAAGAACACGACAACCGCAAACAGATGAATTACAGGATTTTCACAGCAAAAATTTTTTAGAAGATTCTGATGAAAAGCAGCAGCAGATCTCTTTATTGTACAAGGTCATAAAGATGTTGCCGGATGTGGAAAGAGCAATTGTAATGATGTATCTGGATGATGAACCTTACAAAGAGATTGCGGACACACTGGGGATTACAGAGGTTAATGCCCGTGTGAAAATGAACAGACTAAAGAAAACATTAAAAGAATTAATGATAAAGCATGCCTAGCTCAGAAGACTTTGATATAGATTCGTTGAAAAAAACGTGGCAAGACCAAACGATTTCTGATGGATACGATCAGGATGAAATCGAAGTGATGCTCAACAGAAAATCCAGAAATTATGTAAAATACATACTTTGGATCAGCATTGCCGAATTTGTTATTTTCGGTCTTATCAATTTTATTGCGCTTTTTTCAGCAGATTTTCATACCGATTTTACGAATATTCTCAATAAACTTCAGATCAAAAATCAATCTCAAGTCGAGTTTTCTTTGGATAGGATCTATAATTGGATGAAGATTGTAAGTCTCCTCATCACAGGCATTTTTGTTATTATTTTTTACAGGAATTATAAAAAAATTACGATTGAATCTGACCTCAAAAAATTTATCACACATATTTTAGATTTTAAAAAAGCCGTTAATCTGTTTATTTTCAGTAATATCATTTTGTTGCTTTTGTTCATAGGTAGCTTTACAAGTTTTATTATTTTTACAATAAGACAGCAAAATATTAAGATAGACAACCCAACATTTTGGGGGCTGGTAACTGGTGTTATATTCAGTCTGTTGATTTGTATCATTATCATTTTGCTTTATTACAGGATCGCTTACGGTATTATTTTGAAAAGGCTTTCCTGGAATTTGAAACAACTGGAAAAGATAGATTCGGAAAAAGATATCTAACTGATTTTTTTGATCCGGATAGGTTAGCCTGCGAAAGATTCATGATTTTATTTTGCGTTAAAGTTCTGTCGATGGATTATGACTTTGATACAATTTTTCCTATCTTTGCACCCACTAAAAAAGATCTTTGAAATGCTGGGAAGACGACAAATTCGCGAAAAAATTGTAGAATCTCTATATTCTTATTATCAAAACCCCATCAAGTTTGATATCCTGGAGAAAAATATGTTCTCAGAAATCAACAAAATCTACCATCTTTATATCTATGAGCTTAATTTTCTAGTTGGATTAAAGCGTTTAGCCGAAAACCAAATTGAGATAGGAAAGAACAAATATCTTAAAACTCAACAAGATATAGACCCAAACCAAAAGTTGATCAGAAACCAGATCTTACTTCAGTTAGAAAATAACGAGGAGAGAAGGAGCTTCTCTGAAAAACATAAAGAACTGGTCTGGGATCCCAATGATGAGCTACTTGTAAAAACATTTCAAAGAATCAAAGCCGGAAAACGTTATCAGGATTATATGGCTGATAGTGAGATATCCTTCGAAGATGACCAGAAATTCATTGGTAAATTATTCTTAAGATACGTTGCAGAGAATACAGATCTGCACGAGAGATTCGAAGAAAAAGAAATGTCTTGGGCAGATGACTTTCATATCGCTAATTCCATGATCCAGAAAACCATTGGGTTTATGAAAGAGTCAGAATCTTCTCACACGCTGATAAAAATGTTGAAGGATGATGAAGATGAAGAATTCGCAAGAAAACTATTAAGAAGGTCTCTTAATAATTGGGAGGAAACAGAGAAGAAATTGAAAGCGAAGCTGCTGAACTGGGACCTGGAAAGAATTTCTCTTATCGATAGGATTATTCTTGTCGCGGCCATTACAGAATTGGACAGCTTTCCATTAACAGCCTCCAGAATTATTATCAATGAATATATTGATGTTTCCAAAGTCTATGGAACAGAAAAATCCAATATTTTTATCAACGGGATTTTGGACAAATACACAAAGGATATTAATCGAATATAAAATATTTTTAATATGAAATCAATCAAAATATTAGCAGTAGCTGCACTTTGCACACTTGCTTTTTCTTGTAACAAAAAAGAAGAAACGTCTTCTGTAAAAAGCTCTGATTCAGCACAGGCAAGTACTGTTGTGGACGCTCTTTCTCAAGAGTCTGTTAATCCAGATGATGCAGCATTGGTAAAAGAAGCACAAAGCAAACCCTTGACAACTATCGCGTTCAGCGAGACTGACCATAACTTTGGAGACATCAAAAAAGGAGAAAAAGTAGAGCATATCTATGAAGTGACCAATACGGGGACCAACCCATTGATCATTTCTAACGTGAAGCCAGGTTGCGGATGTACAGTTCCTGATTTTACGAAAGAACCAATTTTGCCAGGACAAAAAGGCAAGATCACTTTACATTTTGATTCTACAAACTTCGACGGAGCGGTTAACAAAGTGGCTGATGTTTTCGTGAATGTAGAAAAAGCACCAGTTCGTTTAACATTCTCAGCTAACATTTTACCATAAGATTATGCTTACAATATTTTTACAGGCAGGACCGCCAGCACAGTCGATGACACCAACACTGCTAATGATCGGATTGATGTTCGTTGGATTTTATTTCCTGATGATCCGTCCACAGATGAGAAAACAGAAGCAGGAAAAATCTTTCCAGGAAGCACTTAAGCCAGGTGCAAAAGTAGTAACTACTTCCGGAATGCACGGAACGATCTTTTCTATTAATGAAGATGGTGTAGTTTTAGAAACATTGAGCGGGAAGCTTAAATTCGAGAAAGCTGCTATCTCCAGAGATTTCACGATCGCAAGATTTCCGGAAACTTTTGGAGTGGAAAAAAAGAAATAATTTAAATTTTAATTAAATATAACAAGCCTGAATCATTGATTCAGGCTTGTTTGTTTTATCATAAAATTATTAAATCATCACTTCGTCACATTATCAATAAATTCCAAAACCGAATCCTTGCTCCAGTCCATCGAACTATCTTCCTTTTTAAAAATCCTTCCATCTTTCCCGATCAAATAGGTTGTAGGAAAAGCAACAGGCAGAACCTTTGGGTCAAGCGGACTTTCTGCAATATAGACCGGAACCGTATAATTATTCTCTTTCAAGAATTTTTTAACATCTTCCTCTTGATCCTGCATTGCAATCAGCGCAAATTCAAGCTTATCTTTTTTTAGATCATAAAGCTTTTGAATAGTTGGCCATTCTGTTCTGCAAGGCGGACACCAGGTTCCCCAAAAATTCAGGAAAAGAACTTTTCCACGGAGGTTTTTCAGATTCGTACTGCTTGTATTGATTCCTTTCAGATCGATGTCTAAAACCTCATCAGAAAGCATCGTTTCATTATTGATTTTCGCCACCGTTGGGCTCATTGCCATTTGTTCCGATACAAAATCACGAAGCGGTTTTATGAGCGCAAAAGCTGACAAAACTACAATCAGAATAATATAGATTATATTTTTTCTCAGAAAATTCATCTTGCTTAATTTAAAGTAATTCCAAAAGTTCCTCTATTGTATCAAAACCTCTGTTTTTTGCATAATAAGTCTGCAACTCGACATAGAATTGATCTCTTGTGAATTCTTCCGGATTTGCTTTATGTTTTTCCAAGAGTTCAGTTCCGTGTTTTGGTCTCGGTCCCCAATGCGCAATTTCATTAAATTCTTCATCCAGAAAAATCACAATTGGAATAGATTTTCCACCATTGGTCAAATAATTGTCGATCAGACTTGGTTCCTGGTCACGATATGTTATCCTAACTTCAAACTGTTCAAAAAACTTCACAACAACAGGGATCACCTGGCTCGCATCACCACACCAGGCTTCGGAAATGATCAAGATTTTCCCATTGAACTTTTTCTTTGCAAAAGTTTCAACCTGTTCAGAATTCGGAAGATATTTGTCCCACATTCTGTTCATTCTTTGGATTCCGAGTCTGTAATACTCAGCGTAATCAGCTTCCTGAGTATTCTTTGGATTTCCTAATCGTTCTCCTGCATCCCGAAGATATTCGGTATAAGAAACAGCACTATCCCAAAATTGTTTGATGTCCATTATATTTTTCTGGTTTTATTGATTAAATACATATCTGCCAATACAAATGCGGCCAGACTTTCCACGATAGGGACGGCTCTCGGGACTACGCAGGGATCATGTCTTCCTTTACCTTCTACAGTTACAGACTCGCCGTCTTTGTTGATGCTTTCCTGTGGGCGGAGAATGGTTGCAACCGGTTTGAAAGCCGCCCGGAAATAGATGTCCATTCCGTTTGAGATTCCACCTTGGATTCCGCCGGAAAGATTGGATTGCGTGGATCCGTCTTGATTGAAAAGGTCGTTATGTTCCTTTCCTGTCATTTTCGCACCACAGAAACCGCTTCCGTATTCAAAACCTTTGCAGGCATTGATATTCAGCATTGCTTTCCCCAATTCTGCATGCAGCTTATTGAAGATCGGTTCGCCCAATCCAACCGGAACATTCTTGATGACACAAGTTACCGTTCCGCCGATTGTATTGCCTTCTTTCTTTATTTCTTTGATTCTTTCGATCATTTTCTCGGCCGTTTCCTCATCCGGACAACGAACGATGTTACTTTCTGTTTTAGAAAAATCTAAAGCCTGGTAAGGTTTCTCACAGAAGATCTCTCCAACTGATGAAACATAAGCATTGATTTCAATTTCAGGAAGAAGTTGTTTTGCCAAAGCACCGGCAACAACCCAATTCAAGGTTTCACGCGCAGAAGATTTTCCACCGCCACGATAATCCCGTATCCCGAATTTTTGATCATAAGTATAATCAGCATGACTTGGTCGATAAGCCTGCGCAATATGGTCGTAATCTTTGGAACGCTGGTTTTCATTTTCTACAATGAATCCGATTGGTGTTCCGGTTGTTTTTCCATCGAAAATCCCAGACAGAAATCGAACTTTATCGCCTTCTTTTCTTTGTGTAACAATCGCAGATTGTCCTGGTTTTCTACGGTCAAGCTCGAGTTGAACTTTCTCTATATCGATTTCCAGACCAGCCGGAAAGTTGGTAATTATTCCGCCGTAAGCTTCCCCGTGACTTTCGCCAAAGGAAGAAAGCGTCAAAAAGTTTCCTAAAACATTAAACATAAATAGAAGTTAGATGTTAGAAATCAGAAGTTAGACCTTAAAATAAAGGTTTTTCTGAAGTCAATAATTTCTTTAATACTTACAAATTTACGGATTTTAGAATGGACTAATATCTAAAATCTAACTTCTAATATCTATTTTTACAAAATGAATACTCGCAAAACTGTTCTGATTCTAGGTGCTAATTCGGATGTGGCAAAGCAAGCCATCAAGCTTTACATTAATAAAGGCTTTTCCGTGATTGCCGCTTCCAGAGATCTGAAATCTCTGGAAAAATTTGCTGATGAAAACAATCTGGACAAATCCAAATTTGAAATCAAATATTTCGATGCAACAGATTTTGCTTCTCATCAATATTTCTATGATGAATTATCTGTAAAACCAAATATTGTTGTTTATGCAGCCGGATTTTTAGTGGAAAATCAGGAAGCTTTAAGAAATTTCGAAGGAACATTTGAAATGATGAAAACCAATTACATCGGTGCGGTTTCTATTCTGAACATCATCGCAACAGATAAATCGAATGAAAATCTGGAAAGAATTATTGGTTTGTCATCGTTGTCAGGCGTGCGTGGTCGAAAGAGTAATTTCGTTTATGGCAGTACCAAATCAGCCTTCACACAATATTTGGCAGGACTCCGACAAGAATTGAATTCAAGAAAAGTTGTAGTGAATGTTTTAGTGATTGGCTACATTAATACAAAAATCAATGCTGGGCTGGAACTTAACAAAAACCTGATTATGGAACCGGCTTATGTTGCTAAATTTATTATTAATGCCGGAACCTCATTTGAAATTGTTCCCAACTGGAAATGGAAAATCATCTACTGGATTCTAAAATTGTCTCCGGAGTTTTTGGTGGCGAAATTGCCTTAAGATATAAAAATTTAATTCATACTTTTTTAGTATGAATTAAAAATTATTTTATAGTTTTGTCCTATAAAATAATTTTTGATGGAACTGAAATCATTGGATAAAGTCAGTAATCTTACTTCAGACCAGTTTGTTTCTCAATATATGAAACCGAATATTCCTGTAATCATTGAGGATTTTGTTGATTCTAAGAGTGCTGCATTCCAAAAATGGAATTATGATTATTTCAAGGAAATTGCCGGAGAAAAAGAGGTTGATGTTTATGGCGGGGAAATCCATTCTCTCAACAGAGCTGCCAGCAAACCAATTGCTAAAATGACTTTTGCAGAATATCTTGACCTCATTTCCGAAAAGGCAACAGAATATCGCTTGTTTCTTTTTAATCTACTTACCATCAAACCGGAACTCAAAAAAGATATTCAGTACAGGGATATTACGAAGGGGAAAGTTCTGCATAGGTTGCCATTTATGTTTTTCGGAGGCGAAGGTTCCAACACCCGAAATCATGTTGATATTGATATGTCACACGTTTTTCTGACACAATATCAAGGGATTAAAAGAGTCTGGCTTTTTCCGCTCAACCAATCTGATTTGCTTTATAAATTGCCTTACAATTTTCATAGCATCACCAATCTTAAAACTTCCAATCCGGAAGAATTCCCAGGATTGAAATATCTAAAAGGCTACGAAGCAGTTCTGAAACCTGGTCAAACGCTTTATATGCCTTCCGGATGGTGGCATTTTATCCAATATGAAACAGAAGGATATTCTATCTCGGTAAGAGCGTTACCATCGAAATTAATAGAAAAATGGCGAGGATTCAGGAATCTGGTATTCACACGGCATTTTGATAACCTGATGAGAAAACTTTTCAAGGAAAAATGGTTCGATTATAAAGTTTCAGTTGCCAAAAAAAGAGCTCAAAACGCCATTGACAAAATCGAAGGAAAACATATTCTGGACGATATTCCTGATATACCGATACATTTTTGATAAATAAAAAGCGGAGAAAAATTTCCCCGCTTCTGATCTATGCTTTTAAATCCAATTTCAATTCCAACTCAGTAAGTTGTTCCTGATGAATTGGCGCTGGTGCGTCAATCATCACATCCCTTCCTGAATTGTTTTTAGGGAATGCGATGTAATCTCTAATAACTTCATTTCCGTCCAGGATTGCAACCAATCTATCAAATCCGAACGCCAAACCACCGTGAGGCGGCGCTCCATATTTGAAGGCGTTCATCAGGAATCCGAATTGTGCTTCTGCTTCTTCTTTTGAGAATCCTAAAAGGTCAAACATTCTTGACTGCAGATCTTTATCAAAAATCCTGATAGAACCGCCACCGATTTCGTTTCCGTTCAAGACCAGATCGTAGGCGTTGGCTCTTGCTTTTCCCGGGTCGGTTTCCAATAAACCAAAGTCTTCGGTTTTCGGAGAAGTGAATGGATGGTGCATCGCATGGTATCTTCCGGATTCTTCATCAAATTCCAACAAAGGAAAATCTACAACCCAAAGTGGTGCAAATTCGTTTCCTTTTCTCAATCCGAGACGATTTCCTAATTCCATTCTCAAAGCTGAAAGCTGTATTCTAACTTTATCTGCATTTCCGCTCATTAAGAACATCAAATCTCCTGCTTTTGCTCCGAATTTCTCAGTGATTTTCTTCAAATCTTCTTCAGAATAGAATTTGTTAACTGATGAAGTCACAACGCCATCATTCTGGAATTTGATCCAGACCATTCCGGTAGCTCCGATCTGTGGACGTTTTACCCAATCGATCAATTCATCGATTTGTTTTCTGGTGTAATCGGCAATGCCTTCAACATTGATTCCAACAACCAATTCCGAATCATCGAATATTTTGAAATCTTTTCCTTTTACCAACTCATTCAGTTCCACGAACTCCATTCCGAAACGGATGTCCGGTTTGTCGTTTCCGTATTTCTGCATGGCATCAGCAAATGTCATTCTTGGGAAATCTTGGAAATCTTGTCCAGTAATATCTTTCAATAAAGTTTTGGTCATTCCTTCGAAAACATTCATAATGTCTTCCTGCTCTACAAAAGCCATTTCGCAATCGATTTGGGTGAATTCCGGCTGTCTGTCGGCACGCAAGTCTTCGTCACGAAAACATTTCACGATTTGGAAATATCTGTCCATTCCGCCAACCATCAGCAATTGTTTGAAAGTCTGTGGCGATTGTGGCAAAGCGTAGAACTGTCCGGGATTCATTCTGCTTGGAACTACGAAATCTCTTGCACCTTCCGGAGTTGACTTGATCAAAACCGGTGTTTCAACCTCGATGAAGCCGTTGTCAGAAAGATAATTTCTGACTTTCTGCGCCATTTTGTGACGGAAGATCAGTTTGTCTTTTACAGGATTTCTTCTGATATCCAGATATCTGTATTTCATTCTCAATTCTTCTCCACCATCGGTTTCATCTTCGATAGTAAAAGGAGGTAGTTGAGATTCATTTAAAATATTAAGCTTTTCAACTAAGATCTCGATATCGCCGGTTGGGATTTTCGGGTTTTTGGAAGCACGTTCGATAACGGTTCCCTCTACCTGAATCACAAATTCGCGTCCTAATTTCTTAGCCGATTCCAAAAGTTCTTTTGAGCTTCTTTCTTCGTCCAAAACCAATTGTGTAATTCCGTAACGGTCTCGCAAATCTATCCAAATCATAAAACCTTTGTCACGGATGGTTTGTACCCAACCGGAAAGAGTTACTTTTTCATTCAGATTTGCCAGCGTCAGTTCGCCGTTTGTGTGTGTACGGAACATTGTTTTTAAGATGTTAGATGTTAGACTTTAGATATTAGACTTTTAGTAGCCTAATTTCCGAGTGCAAAGATAATGATTTGTACGCATCTGACCTTGAGAAAAATATGCGGATTGACTTCCTTCTGTTCCAATGGAACTCGTTCCGATAAATTGCGATGTAGATCCCATTATAGAATAAGACCTTATATAATTTGTAAAAAAAATGCCACCCATTTTGGGCGGCATTATCTTCATCATTTATGTTTACCAACTATTCTTCTGATGTATTTTACACTTACCTTATCGTTTTCAAATTCTAGAAACAGAACGGTTCTGATGCCCCACCAGTTTTTGCTTAATTCATAGTACCAAACATTATCCGGATAGAAATTAAAGCCGTCTCCCAGCTCTTCCTGCACTTCTTTTTTGGTCATACCCATAACGTGATAGCTTTGTGCGTCTTTTTTTCTCATCTGTATTAAGTAGAGATTTTAAACTTATGATTATTGTTTTATGATTGTACGGTTTACAACCCAATGAAAAATTAAGGCATTACTTTTACGTTCCGAAGTCCATTTTTTAGGTCTTAGACCCCATTTTTGATGTCCTGAACCCCAAATTTGGGGTTGTACAACCTCATTGTTGCACTTCGGAACGTCAAAAATGAGGATTTATTGATTATTTTGTAGGTTCAAAAATCAATTGCGTCGGGCTTTAGCCCGATGAAAGGTTTTGCAGAATCAAAAAGGCTTTAGCCAAAATCGACAATAAGTTTTGGCTAAAGCCGACTCTTCATCATTCTTTTTGAAAACGGCGGGCTAAAGCCCATTCCTATTGATGCTTAGAGTTGATTTAACACTAATTATCATAAGCTGCTTAAGATTCATCAACAAAGTTCCATCAGTCATTTCAAACCATCAAGGTGTCAAAAACCTTGATGGTTTAACAACTTTATGGAAAAACTGAGAATTATTTTAATAATGTAAGGGTAAAACTATTTTCTGCAAAACCTGCACGAACAGCGTATGAGGTACAAGAACCTGCACTCCCGCTAATCCGAACAAACATATAATAAGTACCAGCTGTTAAATACGCTGTTTGCGTTGTATAGATAAAGTCATAAATACCATGTCCTGCAGGCATATGAGCATCCTGAACAGGAAAAGCGGAAGTAGCCAAATCAAAAACGGTAGAACTGTTTTTATTTAGATTGAAAGCTAAAACATCATTGCATCCTCGGGGGGCTTTATCTGCAATATATCGGGTAGTAATCATATATTGCCCAGGAACAGTTACTACAGCAGAAGCTCCTGTATATGTCATAGTAGATGGATTAGACACAACAGAAGTGCTAACTCCCGCAGTAGAGTTTATAGTAAGAGGAGGTACAGATGCTGGTAATGCCCAACTTGCATTTCCGTTGGCATCAGAAACCAAAACTTTCCCAGCTCCTTGAGAACCGTCTTCCAGACGGAAACCTGTACCGGCTCCGGCGGTGCTTTTTATGTCGACTTTGGTGGTAGGAACCCTGGTTCCGAACCCTACATTTCCGTTAGACCTAACAACCATTATATCAGGAAGACGGGTTCCGTTGTCCCAACCTTCTAGAAATAGGGAGTTTGCTCCGTCCGGAAGCGCAGTATAGGCATCCGACAAAGCATACCATTTGAATCCTTTGGATGTTGCATCACTAAGGCTGTTTGAGTTTGTTCTTTTTGTAAAATAGATAAGGGAGCTTTGCCCGTTTGCATTAGCACCGGACTGGCTGAGAGAGAGGTAGGAACCGTTGTTCAAAGTGTCCCCGATCTCAAAGTTATAACGCGGTGTTTTGAAACCAACGCCCACTTTTCCCATTTGATAAATATCCTGAGTATTGGAGGTTGCCCCTGCGTTGGTCGCCGCATCATACCAAGGTTCTGTTCCGGCAGCTGTGGCAGTCCCGCTATTGAACTTTTGCCAGATGTTGCCATCAAAATAATAGTAGCCTTCTGCCGCAATGTTGACGGTCTTGGCACCACTCACACCTGCATCAGAACTTGCGCTGGTTGCATAGACGATGGTTCCCTTTTGTTCTGCGAGATACTTCGCGTCTTTTCCTCTGATTTCCTCACCCGTAAGTCTTGGAGCAATGATACCTTCCGGTTTGCTGCCATCTGTAGTTTTTGCGCTGACATCCAAAGTTGCTTTTGGATCTTCATTATTGATTCCGACCTGGCCGAAAATAAAATTGGCGGCAACAACCGCTGTCACAAAAAATCCTTTTTTCATCATAATGTTTACATTTTTCATTTTTATAAAAATTCTTATTGTGTTTTTAGAAAGCACAAAAGTAGAATTCAAAATGATAAAAAATGAGGAAGATAATCTCGAAATTAATAATTACAGGAATATGTAAATTGAATTAAATGCCTGATAGTTAAAAAGTTATGAATTTGTTTTGATGGTTTTGAAGAGGGGCAGATTATTGAGCGATTTCAATAGAAAAAATGTTGTTTCAGCTACCAGGTCTAAAAAACAGATTGATAATTGGTATTGATAAAGGTTGGGATTTTTAGCAAGGTCTCAAATCTTGACAAGGCTACTATTATCAATTCTCCGGAACCTGTCTTTCTTTTGTTAGAAACTTTACGAAATTGGAAGGTGAAACTCCGGCAAGATTTGAGAAAGCAATTGTAAACGTGTTGTGCGAAGAGAACCCACATTCTTCCGCTAAATGGCTGATCTTATATTTCAAATATTGGGGGTCATTTTTAAGTTTTTGAATGATATAATTGATCCTCAGCTCATTGATGTAATTGTTGAAATTTTTATTTTTATTGCTGTTGATGACCGTAGAAAGATAGGCGGTATTGGTGCCGAGGGATTCTGCCATAGAAGAGAGAGACAGGTTTTTGTTTTTGAAGCCTTCCGATCTTTCAAACTTCTCCAGTTTTTTCAAGATCTCGACCTCTTTATCAGAAGAGACGGAAAATGTTGTTTTCTCAGCAGCGGAATTGGAAATTACAGGTGCGGGAATCAGCGATTCCTGGTTTTGCAGCTTCTCTATTATTTTTTGGTAATTGGCAAATTGTTTTTTGGATTTATTTTTATTGATGATAAGCAGTGCCGTGAAAACGAGAAGGATTAAAAATATAATAGCTAGTAACAGCTTCTTTTGTATGGAAAATCCCTTGTCTTTTTCCTCAATGATCTGTTTATGAACAGACTGGGCCGCAAAATATTTTTCAGAATCCTGCTCCGCCTGTAGTTCCTTGTATTTGATTCTATAAGACATCGATTTGTCATTTTCATTCAATTCCAGATAGACATTAGATAATTCATCATAAATATAGGCTAAAAGGTCCGGTTTGTATTTTGCAAGTTTCTCGGCTATTAAAAGATGCTCCAATGCTTTTTGCCATTGTCCTTTCTTCATGTATATATTACCGATGTTATAATTCAGGACACCTTTCATTATGGGATTTTCCTTAGAAAATAAAAGACTGTTCTTATAGTTTTCTATTGCTTTATCGTAAATGTTTTTATTATCATAATAGGTCGCTAATATATTATAATCATAAGAGAGACGATAATTTTTATTTTTGATATCCTTTATTTTCTGGTGATTTTTAATAGCATTTCCGATAGACTCAAAATATTTGGATTGATCATGGTTTTGATAAATTATGGCATATTCTGTATAAATACTTCCTCTGGCTTGAAAATCTTTTTCGTCGACAACAGTAAGGGCTCTATCCAACGAAGCTAAGGCCTCTTTTCTCATTTCCAGTTTATTGAATTCTCTTCCCTGAAGACGATAAGCATCAGTTAGTAATATGGTGTTATTTTCTTCTTTTGCTCTTTTTTCAAGAAGCTTGGCATATTCTAACGATTTTTCTATTTTATTAATAAAATCATAATTATAACCCAATGTCAAAAGGCATTTCAACTCTAGTGTTGTATAATGATATTTTAAAGATTGCTGATAAAGTTTGATCGTTTCGTTTGTAGATTTTTCAGTGTCAGTTTCACTTAAAGCATCGGCTTGCTCATATTTTTTTAATAATTGAGCTTCTGTGACTTGGGCGGAACACCACAAAGAAAATATCAGAAAAAAAGAGAAAAAAAATCTTCTCCCTAATAAATTGATCATCATTCGCATATGTTTATGCAAAAATAGTACATATTCCCACTTGCTGCTTTATAGACAGATTGCAATTAAAAATACTAAGACTAAAAATCAGTTTTGAATATTGAAAATCAATATATTGTAATCTGAATCCGTAAAAAAACGAGTGACCTATGTAGGAAAGGAATTCGGAATTTCTTATTGCTGTAAGTAAATATTACCAATAAAGATCATGCCTATACAAAAATCTTAAATTACAATTTAAATAGGTTTCCGAACGTCAAAGATGAAGTTCTTTGACCTGAAAGAATGAAGTTTTTGCCCCAAAAAAGCTGAATTGCTATAGAAATTTTCCTAACTTCGTACAAATCAATAAAATATAATCTTATGGGAAAAGGTGACCAAAAATCTACCAAAGGAAAAAGAGTACGCGGAAGCTACGGAAAAACAAGGCCTAGAAAAGCCGCGAAAGCTGTTGTAATTGCAGAAAAGCCGGTAAAAGCGAAAGCCGAACCAAAGCCGAAAGTGGCTAAACCAAAAGCTGAAAAAGCTGAGGAAACAGAAGAAAAACCAAAAGTAAAACGAACAAAAAAAGCCGAAGAATAATCTTCGGCTTTTATATTTTTACAAGAAATTTATTTTCCAAAAATGCTTCCCAACAATCCGCCAAGTCCGCCTTGCTGGGACTGTTGCTGATTACCACCACCAAGAACGCTTCCTAAGATATCTCCCAAACCTCCGCCGGAAGATTGGGTCGCACCACCAAGGACGCTTCCAAGAATATTGTTCAATGGGTCATTGGATGCCTGAGCCTGTTGGGAAGAACTACCAAGGATCCCGCCTAACAGATCGCCTAATCCGCCTCCGGAATTAACATTGTTCGCCTGCTTCTGCTGACCGATGTAACCCATAATTACCGGAGCCAATGTTGCCAGAACAGGACCGATCTTGTCCATAGAAATTCCTGTGTTTGCAGATAATTGATTTTCGACGTTGGCTTTTTCCCCGCCAAAGATGTGACTCAGGATAGAATCGCCTTCTTGCTCTCTGTCCAGTGCTTGAGAAGGATTGTTCAGGATGCTGCCGTCGTGGTCTCTATCAAGTGCGGCATTCAGTTTGTCAGCTTCTTCCGGGTTTTCTGATTTCTTTTTCAGGTAACTGATGACCAAAGGCGCAGCTACAACTAGAAGTGCAATGATCTGATTTTTGCTGATCCCGAACTTGTTCTCAGCTTGTTCAGCGACTTGGTTTCCAGCGCTGCCAGTGATAAGGTCTAATAGACTCATAATTTATGTTTTTAATTTGTAAATCAAAGATAAAAACATTTGGCAATTTCTGCAGAAAAAATTTTAATTTTTAAAGATCGGAACATTGCTGCACGCTTCCCCAAACATCAGGGACTTCACAAGCGGTTTCAGTTGTTCCACCAACTCCACATAAGCATTGTTTGGGATAAACTCGTCGCTGCAGCCTTTAACCAGGACGCGTTTGTCTCGCAGTTCGGAAAAATCGTAGGTCTGGATGGCGTTATGCATTAGCAAAACTTCCAGATCTTCTCTGTTTCCAAACACAATTTTCCTTGCGGCATCCGTAATTTTGGAAGTAATAAGAAAGTAGGCCCACAACGGGATGATCACATCCTCGGAACAATAGATGTAAACATAGGCATCCTTGTAAATTTCCTCGTCAATATTTTTGATCTTTTCGCGGAAGTCTTTTTCCTTCAGAATCATTCCTTCCCAAAGAAAGTCCTTGATGTCGATTCCCAAACGTTTCCCTTTCGGAACAAGGTCAGAGATGTCAAAATTCACCAACCCGCTATTCGCAACTTTATTTACGATTTCTTCCATTGTTTGATATTTTTTTGGAGCTTGGTCCCGCTTTCCATTACAATCTTTTGCTTTTCCTTATGTGAAAGAAAAGCAAAAGGATTTCCACTGCAATCGGGGCTAGGCATTGGTCTGTAAAAACAAATTTCCCCAGATTAGAACTTTCTAAATCCTAATCGCTTAAAAAGCTTTAATTTTGTTCAAAGTTAACCATTTTGAACGGAAAACTTCTTTAGATCTATCTATCGAAAAGACTTTCAAAATCTAAAATCCAGAAACCTTGAAATATTACATCATAGCAGGCGAAGCTTCCGGCGATTTGCACGCTTCCAACTTAATGAAAGCCATCAAACAAAAGGACCAAAATGCAGATTTTCGTTTTTGGGGCGGTGATCTGATGCAGAAACAAGGCGGAACTCTTGTCAAACATTACCGGGATTTGGCCTTTATGGGATTTTTAGAAGTCGTTCAGAATCTTGGGACCATCCTCAACAATATCAAATTCTGTAAAAAAGACATCAAGGAAAATAAGCCGGATGTTTTGATCCTGGTAGATTATCCCGGATTCAATTTGAGGATTGCAAAGTTTGCCAAAGAGTTGGGAATCAAGGTTGTTTATTATATTTCGCCACAGCTTTGGGCCTGGAAAGAAGGTCGTGTAGAAACGATCAAAAAATATGTGGATGAGATGCTTGTGATTCTTCCTTTCGAAAAAGTTTTTTACGAGAAACATCAGGTCGAAGCGCATTTTGTAGGACATCCGCTTCTTGATGCGATTGAAGGTTTACCACCGATTGATATTCACAAATTCAAAAAAGAAAATCATCTGAATAATAAGGAAATTATTGCGCTCTTGCCAGGTTCCAGAAAACAGGAGGTTTCCAAAATGCTGGAAACCATGCTTTCTGTGAGAAATGATTTTCCAGATTATCAGTTCGTGATTGCTGGTGCGCCAAGCCTTGACAAACATTTTTATGAGCAGTTTGTAGATGAAGATGTTCATTTTGTCTCCAACAGAACTTATGATTTGCTAAGATGTTCCCAAGCTGCTTTGGTAACTTCGGGAACAGCAACTTTGGAAACCGCGTTACTCAATATTCCGGAAGTGGTCTGCTACAAAGGAAGCCGGATCTCTTACGAAATCGGGAAAAGATTGATCAAAAATATCAAGTATATTTCTCTCGTGAATCTGATTATGGACAAAGAGGTTGTAACAGAACTCATCCAAAATGATCTGAATACTAAAAACCTCGTTGAAGAACTTGACAAGATTCTTAACACAAAAAAAAGAGATGAGGTTTTGAATAATTACGAAGTTCTCAGAACAAAACTTGGTGGAAGCGGAGCAAGTCAAAATGCTGCGGAACTCATTGTAAATCTTAAATAATGGAATTAGAAAAGTTACTGGAAAAAATAGAATCTATTCTGCCAAAGATTGATTTGACCAATGAAAAGGTTTCCAAAGCATCAGTTGGCTGGCATCTCGAACATTCGCTTTTGATCATGAATGGAAGCCTGAAAGGTTTGGCGATGACAAATCCAGACAACTATAAACCGAAATTCAGTATCAAAAAGTTTGTGTTTCTCAATTTTGGAATAATTCCAAGAGGGAAAATCAAGTCTCCGAAACAATTTGTTCCACTGGAAATACCAACCAAAGAAAGTATCGGAAAGCTTCTGAATCTGGCGAAAGAGAGATTGAAAGCAGCAGAGAATCTTTCTTCAAGATCCTATATCACACATCCTTTCCTCGGCGACCTTGATAAGAAAACAACGCTCAAATTTTTGGGGCTTCATACTAATCATCATTTGAAAATTATTGATGATATTTTTAAAGGTTAAAATTCTCGCAGATTTTGCTGATTTAGCAGATGTTTGTGTTAACCTATTGCGTTTTTATTAAATAAATTTTAAATTTATGATTCAATAAAATAACACAAATGAGAATCAAAAATGACCGAAAACGAAATTTCTTATATTGTAAGAAAAGCCATTTTTAATGTATATAATGGTTTAGGACCTGGATTGCTAGAATCTGTTTACCACAAAATTTTAATTTACGAATTGGAAGACTTAGGATTGGATGTTAAGTCTGAAGTTTCTATACCGATAATTTACAATGAAATAACTTTTGATTGTGAATTTAGAATTGATATTTTGGTTGAAAATAAAGTGATTGTTGAAATCAAATCTGTTAAGGAATTAGAGAACGTTCATTTCAAGCAATTATCAACCTATCTCAAATTATCAGATAGAAGACTAGGGATTTTGGTGAATTTCAATACAGATAATATTATAGACTCTATAAAAAGAATTGTAAATAAAATTGAGAATTAGCAATGAAAATATTTGCTAAATCCGCAAAATCTGCGAGACAAAATTAATACAAAAACACAAATGAACTTCAATGAAAAAACAGCCATTACTGATATTGCTGCTATGCTTTATTGCAGGAATTCTTTTTCAAGAGCACCTGATTATGGGTCAGGCGCTCATCTTTCAACTTCTTATAATTTCAACTGCTTCTCTGTTTTCTATATTAGTTAAGAATAAATTTTTTCAACACATCAAACATTACTGTTTAGGATTTTTCTTTTTCTCAATTGGGATTTTTGTTCATTTTCATAATTCGGAACAACCCAAACTTCCGATTTTAAAACAAAAAGAAACGATTGTTTTTCAGCTTGATAAAAAGCTCAATTCCAATGAGAAGAACCGGAAGTATTACGTTGATGTTCTCGATATATCGGATTTGAAACAAAAAGAAAATCTTCCGGTAAAAACGGTTCTCAGTATTCCGAAAGATTTAGAAACATTAGATTTCAAGCATTATTATAAAGCCCAAGTTTACATCCATCAGCCGGAAGAAACTAAGAATGATTTCCAGTTCGATTACAAGAAATATCTCGCAAGACAAGGCGTCCATTTCCAGGCTTATTTACCGAATGACATTCTGAAAACCGAAAAACAAACCATTTCATTTGAAGATAAAATCAAACAAAAACGTTTGAATATTCTCAACAAAATCGATCATTCTTCATTGTCTCCGAAGATCCGGGAATTTCTGAAAGGAATAATTCTGGCAGACCGAACAGAAATGGATGCCGAGACTGTCAAAGATTTTAATCGAACCGGATTGGTTCATCTTCTTGCGATTTCCGGTTCGCATATGGCCATTATTTTTTGGATTGTTTTGATAATTTTCAATCAAATTATTCCTGTCAGGTTTAGAAAAGTTTCAATAATTTTAAGTATCCTCTTGATTTGGATTTTTGCTGTTTTCATCGATTATGGTAGTTCCGTGATGAGAAGTTGCCTGATGATTTCGTGCTATTACATGATGGTTTTATTGCAGAGAAAATCAGACTTGCTGCATTCTTTGGCATTATCGGCTTTTATTCTTTTGATTGTTGATTCGAATCGGCTGTTTGATGTTGGCTTTCAGTTGAGTTACGTTGCAGTTCTGGGAATTTGGTGGTTAACGAATCCAATTAAGGCTTTCTTCAGAAAGCCAACATTCAAAGCAGAAAAGTTCTTTTACGAAATATCAGCAATGACTTTTGCGGCGCAGATTGCGACCCTGCCTTTGGCGATCTATTATTTTCACCAGTTCTCTTTTGTTTCAATTGTCGCGAATCTTCTTATTATTCCGTTGTCTGAATTGATTATTGTTTCTTCTTTGTTAGTTGTTGTTCTGATAGTTTTTGGATTCGGTAATATTCCTTTCTTATATAGAGGTTTTGATGTCTTTGTGGAGTATATTTTAAAATTGATTCATTGGTTTTCAGGTTTCGAATCTTTGATGACAAAGAATATTCCACTCAATATTATAGAATTAAGTATCTTACTGTTAGTAATTTATTTTCTAAAGTTTTTAATCAAAGATATTTTCAATCCGAAGAACCTGTTGAGGTTTGGGTTTTCTCTTCTCGCATTTTTCGTTGTCCGAATTTCATTTAATATTTCTCATTATAACAAAGAAGAAATGATTGTTCACAGTTTTTACAAAGAGAAAATCGTGAGTGTCAAAGATAAAGACCAAGCTGTTTTTTGGATGAAACAGAATAAAAATGAAGATAAAATTCGGGACTTTGTTATCAATCCCTATTTGATCTCGAGACGGATAAAGGATTTTAAGATCAATTATATTCCTATGGATTCAGGAGCTTTTGTTTATCAGGGAAAACAGTATGTAATACAGGAATGACTTTGCTCGATGCATAAGTCCGTATCTTTCTGTAAAAAAGCATGGCGTCTTAATACAAACACACGTGTGTTTGGACCGCTTCAGCAAGCCTTCTATGAATCGGATTTTCAAAAGGATAATTTTTCACGTTCATCCTTATCAAAAAATGTCAAGTTATTTGGTTTAAAACAACAAGACCTTTTGATAAAAACATCAAGTTGTTTTAATGAAACGTCAAGACCTTTTTAGCCAATTCTGCAAACCTTCTGTTCATAGGACTTGCAGGAGGTCGCTTTTCTGACTTTAAAAACATAAAAAAGCCTCAAAAATCTGAGGCTTTTTTATTCATCAATTGATTGTAAAATCTATTTCACAATGATTCTTCTCACAAAACCTTCCGAAGTTTTTACCAGGTAAATGCCTGTGGAAAGTCTGGATGTATCGATGGTCAAAGCATTATTTTCTTTGGACAGCATTTTCCCGGACATATCATACAACTCATAACTTTGAGCTCTGTTGAAATATAGGATGTTTCCTTTGTTCACAGGATTCGGGAAGATGTTGAACGTAGCTTTCTTGCTTTTCACCTCATCAGTTACCAATTCTGGAGAAAGCGATACTTCATACATAGATAATGTTCCACTGATCTCGTTGGCGATTACGACATAACCTTTCCCGGTCGCAGAGTTTTCGGGAGCGATGTAGGTGATTCCTTCCGGACCGTTGTCACCGCCATAAGCTGATGTCATTCTGGAGTGTTTGTAATCGGTAAATGTCACGTTGTTCGGGTCGGTTACGTTATAAACCATTACGCCTCCGGTTCTTTCCAAAGTAATGAAAGCGAAGGTCTGCCCGCCAATCGTTCCAAGTGTCACACCTTCCGGCTCAGGACCTTTAGCACGGCTTCTCACTTTGGCGCCATTCGCCTCGTTATCCGCATTGAAGATCAAAGGATGGTTGGCTGTAATGTATCTTTCGAACTGGTCGCCACTGTCATAGACGATTTGTTTTGTATCTGCATTGAAGATAGAGAAAGACCTTGCTCCCAACGCATTGATTTCCTCAAAATCCGAATTGGAATCGGTGTTTCCGTTAACATTGGTTACTCTGAATCTGCCTAAGTTGTAGGATGCCTTCAGGATAGAAGCATTCGGGAAGTTATTTGGATTTAAAACATAACCATTTGCTCCAACAGTTGTTCTCTCGCTGAAACCGCCTAAATCTTTTTCATCACCTTCGTTTGCTGTCACAAGATAATTGGTGTTTCCTACTTTGAAAGAAACCATTGCATCCGGATTATAATAGGTTTTTACAGGCCAGTTCGCAATCAGAACTTCGCCGTTGTTGTCGGAAGCATCAAAGCCGTTTCCGGGCAGGCTCATATCTTTTTTGCCCAATCCCCAGATGTTTCCTAAAGTATTGGTCGTAAGGTCAACCTCAATAATTCCGTTGTTTTCCTGGCAAGACACCCAGGCTTTCTGGCTATCTGAACTGATAGCGATATATTCCGGTTCCAAATCCTGAGCTAGTGTACTCGTTGATTTCACTTTTCTCCCGCCTGAAGCAAAGAATGCAGCTTCCTGATTGTTGTAGCCTGCAAAAGAAAGTGTCGTTACATTAGACTGGGAAATATTAGAAATTCCTGCTGAGATATCAATAATACTGATAGAACCTTCCGGGTCAACGGTGTAAGCATCGTTGGGTTCGCCCTCGTTTGCGGTCATCACTTTTTTGCCGTCTGGTGTGAAAGTGACCATGTCCGGTAAAGCACCCACCGTTAATTGTTTCAGGAAATTTCCGTTAATGTCAAAGAAAACAGCAGAACCATTGCTTTGGGCATCCGTTCCATTTGGAGAGGACACCGCAAGAATTCCGTTTTTCACAGCAATACTTGTGATTCCCCCGTAAGGTTTCATATCTACAGTTTTGATGACCGTTGGTATTAGTGGGTTTGAGAAATCGATGATATCAAAAACATCAGTCAGGGAACTGATTGTAAATAATCTTTGAGTTTGTGGGTCGTGGACAACGATCTCTGTAGAGCTGTTTCCATTACTGGAAGGGTCAAAACTTCCGATGTAATTTAAAGTGATTTGATTGGAAGGTACAGGTGCTGGTCTATCATTGTCAATAATATAAATAGTAGATGAAGCATCTCCCGAAATCGCAGCCCCGACAGGACTTTCAAGACCTAGAACAAAATATTCTGCCTGTTGTTCTTGTATCGTATCATCAACGATCGGGATGTTAACGGTGTAAGTTGAAGTTTCGGGAACAATGTTGATCGTTTCAGAAATAAATGTATGATCATTGCTGTCTGCAGTTCCGAAAGCTGGCTTCGCAACCAGATTGACTGTTGCATTAGAAGGATTCGTAACATTGATTTTGAATGCCAAAGTTCCTGCATTCTCATCAACTTTGATCAAAGTTTTGTCTAATGAAATGCTTGTTCCCGCTGTTGTGAATGTACTCGAAGCTGAAGCTGTTACTGCATTGTCGCTTTCGTCTTCAACCACATTAGGTTTCAATGCCAGATAATAAGTTTGATTTGGAATTAATCCTCCAGTTGGGATGATTGTAATTTGATTGTTCGCAAATGTTGTTGTGAATGGAATGGTGTTTCCTGAAGCGTTATTCAATTTTAATTCAACAAGGTTCTGAGCATTGGCAGAAGTAATCGGCGAGTTGTCAATCAATCTTACATTCTCATTGAATTTGATTGTGGGATTAACGCTTGTAGAAGCGTTGTTGGCATTATTTGCCGGCGAATAAGTTACGGTGGGCGCAGTTGTATCCGTTCCTCCGATAGCATCAGCATCTACGGTAAAATTATCGAATCGGTTATTCCCAACAGTACCCCCGGTGCCTTGGGTAAACTGGACTTTAAGCTTGAAATTAGGATTGTTGGCAACTCCTGCAACACTTGAAAAATCAAAAGTAATTAACTCCGGGTTGGCATCTTTCGAAACAATGGTTTTGTAAGTAACAAAATTAGTTCCGTCCAAAGAGTAAGTCCATACCTGATTTCCTGCTCCGGAACCAGACCTTCTCGTGGAGAATTTTACAACCACATTGTTATGGCCGGTTGTGGGGATGTTAAATTGGATGTTTCCGTTGATAGGATAATTGTATCTCAAATGGGTTCCGGCAGCGTCTCCATTTCTAGCATTAAGATTATCTACATTGAAGTTTTGCCCTGTTCCTCCTGCAAAATCAATAAAAGTATCAGCACTGCCTGTTCCTGTTGAAGTAGCGGTGATGGTCCCGTTCAGTAGAGTAGAGGTTGGAGTGGTAATGGCTGCAACACTTGCATTGTTGTTGAAGTTCCAGTAATGGAGTAGTGTTTGCGCCTGGGTTGTGCCGTAAAACATAGCAGCAATAGGCAACAGACCTTTGAAAAGGTAATTGTTTTTCATTTTTACTTTATTTTTTTATTAGATTCGAGCAAAAATGAATATAAATATCGGATGCGGTTTTAATTGAATCTTAATAAATATTTAAGGTTTTTTAATTAATATTCAATTAAAATGAATGGTTTTTATTGAAACAAAAATGCCAAAAACATTATCAAAATATTTTTGGCATCCATTATTTGAATTTTATTTTTTTGTTAATTGTAACGTCTGCAAAATCTGATCATCTGACTTGTGGCGCCACTTTTTCTCCGAATAATTCGATAGATTTCATCATTATATCGTGAGATGGGTCCCCAACATCCATATGACCGATGAATCTCGAGAGTCCAAAGAACTCTTTCACATCATTGATCTTCTCCGCAACTTCATCTGCGCTTCCAACGAATAATGCGCCTTCTTTGCTTCTTCCGCCATCATATTGCTCTTTGGTGTATGGAGCCCATCCCCGGCTTCTGCCAATTCTGTCCATTTGGGATTTGTAGTTGAAGAAATATTGGTCAATCACATCCTGGTTATCGCTTACAAAAGTGTGGGAATGGATGGCAATCTGCATTTTGCTCTCGTCGTGTCCTGCTCTCAGATATTCCTGTTTGTAAAACTCGATGAGGTTTTTGAATTGTTTTGGCCTTCCGCCGATGATGGCAACAATCAAGGGTAATCCTAATTTGGCCGCTCTTAGAACAGATTCAGGAGTTCCGCCAACAGCAACCCAGATTGGTAAAACACCGTTGTTGAAAGCTCTTGGATAAACCGTCTGGTTTTCCATTGGTCTTCTTAATATTCCGCTCCAGCTTACATTTTCTTCGTTATTGATCTTCAATAATAAATCCAATTTTTCTTCAAAAAGCTGATTGTAGTCTGATAAATCATAGCCGTACAAAGGAAAAGATTCTATGAAGCTTCCCCGGCCTACGAAAATCTCTGCACGACCTTTTGAAATCAAATCTATCATCGAGAAATCTTCATAAACCTTTACGGGTTCTGATGAACTAAGAACTGTTACGCCGCTTGCCAGTTTAATATTATTTGTGATACTTGCAGCAGCGGCCAAAAGGATCTCAGGAGAAGAAACGGCATAATCTGCACGGTGATGTTCGCCCATCGCAAATACATCCAGACCGACCTGGTCCATTAGTTTTACCTGCTCAAGGATCTCGTTAAGTTTTATGCTTGCATCTCTATATTTTCCGGTTTTTGTGTCAAGAGAAACATCTCCGAACATTCCTATTCCTAATTCCATAATAGTCTCATTTTTTATAGAAACAAAATTAGGACTTAGGAATTTGATTCACATTGATGTAGGGTAATTTTGATAAATGATAAATGATAAATGATAAATGATAAATGATAAATGATAAATGATAAATGATAAATGATTATTTTGTTTTCTTTTTCTTCAGATTGGAGTAGATGCTTTTTACCAAGCCATCTGCAACAGAGATTTTTGGGACATAGATGTGTCTGATATCTGACCAGGTCATCACATTGTTGAAGATTTGAAGGGCCGGCACGATAACATCGGCGCGGTCTTCGCGGAACTGATATCGATGCATTCTCTCTTCTACAGACAGGTTTTGCATCTCTTTCAGATATTTTTTGATGACAGAGACCGGCATTGGTCTACCGTCTTTGGTTTTGCTGAGTGAGAATATTTTGTTGATATTGCCGCCGGAACCGATCGCAACAATCGGCTGTTTGCTCTTGATCTTATCTTTGATCTCGGCTTTCATTTCCTCCCAGATATTTGGAGTTACAAAACCATTTAACAGTCTGATTGTCCCGATGTTGAAAGAATGTTCGTACTTCATCTTGTTGTTTTCATAGAATGTCAACTCGGTAGAACCGCCCCCAACATCCACATAAAGATAAGCGAAATCTTTGTCCAGGCCTTCCGCAACATGATTTTCATAAATCAAGGTTGCTTCTTCGTCCCCTGTAATGATCTCGATATTGATACCGGCTTGTTCTTTTACGATGTCGATGATCTCTTGTCCGTTTTTCGCATCACGCATAGCACTGGTAGCACAGGCACGATAATGTTCGACTTTGTACATTGTCATTAGTTGACTGAAAATCTTCATCGTGTTGATCACCATCTGCTTTCTCTCTGTACCAATCTCACCGTTGCTAAACACATCAAAGCCTAATCTCAAAGGGATTCTCAGGAGATTCAGTTTCGTGAATTCTGCTTGTCCTTTTATTTCTTTGACTTCGTTGATGAGCAGTCTTGCGGCATTACTGCCTATATCTATTGCGGCAATTATCATTTTTATTGAGACGGATTAGAGTATAAAATTAAAGTAAATTATTAATATTTCTGATTTTTGAGATAATGATAGGTTTCAATCTGCGACCTGTTTTCGTTTTTCTTATCAGATTCTACATATTCGTTTCTCATATTTTTATCAAGAATTCGGGCTTTTACATTATCTTTCAATTGGATTTGCAGAAGCTCTTTCAACTCTTTTTTCAGATTTTTTTGTAAGACCGGAACGGCAGCCTCTATTCTGTAATCCAGATTTCTTGTCATCCAATCGGCAGATGAGATGTACATATTTTCTGCACCTTTATTATAGAAATACATTACCCTGGCATGTTCCAGGTATTCGTCCACAATACTGATGGCATATATTTTTTTCTTGAAATTTTTTTGATTCACGGCACAATAAATTCCCCGGACGATCATTTTGGTATCGACACCGGCATTTGCCGCCTCGTAGAGTTTAAGAATCAATGTTTTGTCGCTCAATGAATTGACTTTGATTATCATCTCGGCCTTTCTTCCAGCTCTGGCTTCTTCGATTTCTTTGTCGATATGGGCAATGATCTTTTCTCTCATGAACTGTGGGCAGACCATCAGACTTTTGCAGGTTTTCAGAACTGCTGTTGGGTCTGCTTTGGGTTTGTTCAGAACATTGAAAACTTTATTAATATCTGCCATTATTGCCCTGTTGGACGTCATCAGTAAATGGTCTCCGTAGATCTTGGCAGTTTTCTCGTTGAAGTTTCCCGTGCTTACAAAGCCATATTGTATAGTTCTGTTATTGACTCTTTTTTTGATGACACACAGTTTGGCGTGGACTTTTTTATTCGGGATTCCCAAAAGTACCTTTACACCTTCCAGTTCCAATCGGTCTTTCCATCCAAGGTTGTTCTCCTCATCAAATCTGGCGCGCAGTTCCAACATTACGGTTACTTCTTTTCCGTTTCGTACAGCATTGATAAGCGCATTTATAATTTTGGAGCTTGAGGCTAGTCTATAAGCTGTGATCTGTATAGATTTCACGTCAGGGTCCATCGCCGATTCTCTCAATAGATCGATTACTGAATCATACGAATGATAGGGGAAAGTCAATAAAACATCTTTTTTGATAATGACATCTGTGACCCTTTGTTTGTTGGCGAATTCCGGATGGATGAAAGATGTTCTTTCTACAGGCTTTTGATAAGCTTTGAAGACATCGGGAAAATCCATAAAATGTCTGAAATTATGGATCTTCTGTCCCGGAATGATACTGTCTTTTTTGGTGAGATTTAATTTTTTGATAAGAAATTCCAGCAGGGCCTTGTCCATTTCTTTATCGAAGACAAAACGTGTCGGTTTTCCTTTTCGTCGGCTTTTGATTCCTTTTTCGATTTTATCTGCCAAAGTTGTTTTGATATCGTTGTCAAGGTCAAACTCGGCATCTTTTGTCACTTTGAAACAATGTGCTGTAAACTCATCATAACCAAAATAAGAAAAAATATGGGGAAGATTATGAATGATGACATCCTCCAAAAGCATTACATCTTTTTGCTCCGGATTTTGAGTCGGCAACAGGACAAATCTACCATTTGCAGTCACAGGAAGTTCTATGATAGCATATTGACTTTCGTATTGCCATTCTTTTCTACGCATTGCAATACCAATGAAAAGACTTTTTTCACGCAGGTATGGCATCGGTTTGTTATCGTGAAGCAATATCGGGATCACATTGGATTCTACCTCCTCATCAAAATATTTCACGACGAAATCCTTTTGTTCTTTTGTAAGATGTTCGTGGTCTTTGATGAAAACCTTTTCTTTCGCCATTTCGCGCTGAACATCTTTCCACGTTTTGTCAAAATCCTCTTGTTGGTGGATAACAAGCTTATTTATTTTTTGTAAAATTTTGGAAGGCGCATCATAAAAAGACTCTGCCAAAACTTTTTGTTTGAAATCCATCGCACGTTTCAGTCCTGCAACTCTGACTCGGAAAAACTCATCCAGATTGTTGGAGAAAATTCCAAGAAAACGAATTCTGAGATGTATAGGGACGCTCTTGTCCATTGCTTCCTGCAATACTCTGGCATTAAAGCCAAGCCAAGTGACGTCGCGCGGATTAAATTCTTGTGCCATTATAGGGTTTTTGATAATCTCAAAATTAGTAAAATCCATTGTATTAATTTGGGATTGTAAACTACAATGTTTTGCCTGTTCATTATGTTTCTTAAATGTCAATTAAATTTTAAATACATCAACATATCCCATAAAATCTACATTTTCCCAGTTTTATTAAAAAATCAATAAAAGTCTATTGTTTTTTCGAAAAAATTTATACATTTGCTTCCCTTTTATTGAAAAAATATAAATATGAAGAAAATTCTATTAACATTAGTAAGTGTTCTTTGTTTGAATGTTTATGGACAGAGAACTTGTGGAACAGATAAGAAGATGGCAGAGTTTTTCGCAGCCAATCCACAAGCAAAAGCTAACCGGGAAGCTTTGAAAGATTTCTTGGTACACAATGACTACAAATCTAAAAAAGCAGGACTTGTTACAATTCCTGTTGTTGTCCACGTGCTATATTCAAATACCACAATGAATATTTCTGACGCTCAGATTGCTTCTCAGTTAACAGTATTGAATAATGACTACCGTAAACTGAATTCGGATTTCAGTACGATTGTTCCGGCTGGTTTCCAAGGTGTAGCTGCAGATATGGAATTAGCATTCTGTATGGCAACAAAGAAACCTGATGGCTCTACAACTACAGGTATCGAAAGAAAATCTGTTTCTGCCAATTTCAATTTTGATGACAATTATTACAAATCATCTGGTTTGGTGGCTTGGGATCCTACAAAGTATCTCAACATTTGGGTAGGAAATATGAGCGAAGATTATCTTGGCTGGGCTTATTTACCGGATTCTGCAGGTGCGGCATATGATGGTCTTGCGATTGGATACAAACAATTTGGGACAACCGGAACAGCGGCATATCCTTATAATTTAGGAAGAACTGCTACTCACGAGATTGGCCACTATTTTGGATTAGAGCATCCTTGGGGTTCTGTTGAGGATTATGGTGATACTCCAAATAAAAATAATTGTGGGAAAACAGGATGGGATGATTTCTGCGCAGATACACCTGCGACATACTATCCACACTTTACTAAACCAACTAATGTGAATATATATACCTGTGTTTCTACCACGCTTGGTGCGATGTATATGAATTATATGGATTACGTTTATGATAGACAAATGGCAATGTTCTCCAATGACCAGAAAACAATTGCACAAAATACAATGGCTGGTCCAAGAGCTAGCCTATTGAATTCTAACGCTTGTTCTCTTTTAGCAGTTGATGATGTAGAAAAATCAATTTCAATTAATGTTTTCCCAAATCCAGCTGTTAATTATATTTCTATTGCATCTCCTTTGGTTAAAATCAATGAGGTTGAGATTTTCGGTAATGATGGGAGATTGGTAAAAAAGGCAAACATCAATAATGAAACAGATAAAATTGATGTAAAAAGTCTTCCAGTTGGAACTTATTATGTAAGAACTTATGATAATGGTAATTTCATCAAGTCAATGAAATTTATCAAACACTAAACTAACTAAAATTTGACTTAAATGAAACTCCGTCCCATACGGAGTTTTTTTCTTAATGACAATTTGTCACTTTTTATGTCGTGGTACAAATATTGAGAATTGCTGATTGTAAATAATTAATAATAACAAAAAATAACATATAAAAATGAGTAAAATAATTGGAATTGACTTAGGTACTACCAACTCTTGCGTTGCAGTAATGGAAGGTAAAGATGCTGTAGTTATCCCTAATGCAGAAGGTAAAAGAACAACACCTTCTATCGTGGCATTTACAGAAGATGGAGAAAGAAAAGTGGGAGACCCTGCAAAAAGACAGGCTGTAACGAATCCAAAGAAAACGATATATTCTATCAAAAGATTTATCGGGACACACTTCAAAGAAGATGCTCAGGAGATTTCCAGAGTTCCTTATGAAGTAGTTCCTGGACCAAACGATACAGTGAAAGTAAAGATAGACGACAGAGAATATACGCCACAGGAAATTTCTGCAATGACGCTTCAGAAAATGAAGAAAACTGCTGAAGATTATCTTGGACAAGAAGTGACAAGAGCAGTGATCACTGTTCCGGCTTACTTTAACGATGCTCAAAGACAGGCTACTAAAGAAGCCGGAGAAATTGCAGGTCTTAAAGTGGAAAGAATCATCAATGAGCCTACGGCAGCAGCTTTGGCTTATGGTATGGACAAATCTCACAAAGACCAAAAAATCGCAGTTTACGATTTAGGAGGTGGTACTTTCGATATCTCTATCCTTGATCTAGGAGATGGCGTTTTTGAAGTGTTGTCTACAAACGGGGACACGCATTTAGGTGGCGATGACTTTGATGATGTAATCATTAATTGGATGGCAGACGAATTCAAAGCTGAAGAAGGTGTTGACTTGAAATCTGATGCAATCGCATTACAAAGATTGAAAGAAGCGGCTGAAAAAGCTAAAATCGAGTTGTCCTCTTCTCCTCAAACTGAGATCAATCTTCCTTATATTACAGCTACAGCTACAGGCCCTAAACACCTGGTTAAGACTTTGACTAAAGCTAAATTCGAGCAGTTATCTGCAGACTTGGTAAGACGTTCTATGGAACCGGTTGCTAAAGCATTGAAAGACGCAGGCTTATCTACTTCAGATATCGACGAAGTAATTTTGGTAGGTGGTTCTACAAGAATCCCGATCATCCAGGAAGAAGTAGAAAAATTCTTCGGTAAAAAACCTTCAAAAGGCGTTAATCCGGATGAGGTTGTAGCCATTGGGGCAGCTATCCAAGGTGGGGTTTTGACAGGAGATGTAAAAGACGTTCTTTTGTTGGATGTTACGCCGCTTTCTTTGGGTATCGAAACAATGGGATCTGTTTTCACTAAATTAATTGAAGCGAACACGACTATCCCAACTAAAAAATCTGAAATTTTCTCTACAGCTTCTGACAATCAGCCGGCTGTAAGCATCAGAGTAGGACAGGGGGAAAGACCAATGTTCAATGATAACAAAGAGATTGGTAGATTTGACCTGACAGATATTCCACCGGCACAAAGAGGAGTTCCTCAGATCGAAGTTACTTTCGATATCGATGCAAACGGGATCTTGAGCGTTTCTGCTAAAGATAAAGGAACCGGAAAAGAGCAGTCTATTAAAATTCAGGCTTCTTCAGGTCTTTCTGATGAGGAAATCGAAAGAATGAAGAAAGAAGCTCAGGAAAATTCTGCAGCAGATGCTAAGAAGAAAGAGGAAGTTGAGATCTTCAACAAAGCAGACGGATTGATCTTCCAGACAGAAAAGCAATTGAAAGAATTTGGCGACAAATTATCTGCAGACAAAAAAGCCGCAATCGAAACTGCTCACGCAGAATTGAAAACCGCTTTTGAAGCTAAAAACAGCGATGATGTGAAAGCTAAGACCGAAGCTCTTGATGCAGCTTGGATGGCAGCTTCAGAAGAAATGTATGCGCAAGGTCAACAGGCTCAAGGTGCAGATGCAGGGCAGTCTCAAGGAAATGCAAACGGAACAGAGGATGTCCAGGATGCAGACTTTGAAGAAGTTAAGTAGTTATTGATTAATATTAATTAACAAAATATAGAAAATCCCCACAGGCGTATGTTTGTGGGGATTTTTGTTTTTTCAAAGATTTTTGATTTTGTGCTTTTTTAAGTGTTTTTTATTACACATTTGTACCATATTTGTACCGGCACTTAAGCAGAGAAGATGTGGCACTTAAGATTTTTTTTCTTACCTTTAGTTTTTCTATATGTATGATTAAAAGGATTAAAAGAGAATGTCTGCATTGTTCGCAGGAATTTATACCTAAGACAGTAACTTCATTTTATTGTCGTGAGCAGTGTATAAAAAATGCTTACCAGAAAAGAAAGCGTCAAGAAAAATTAGAATTAAAAAGACAAGAACTGATTGATCAGATTCCTTTAGATAAAATTCTCTTGACAGTCCCTGAAGCTGTTTTACTCTTTGACATTGCAAAAAGAACACTTTATAGACTTATCAAACAAAATGTAATACCTTCTATTAATGAAGGAACTCGTTTAATAAAAGTAAATCGTGAAGTTTTGCAAGAAATGTTTCCTCCGGCATCTAAAGAAAAGATTGAAAAGAAAAATTCTAATCCTAACTTGTATGATCTTTCTGAAGAGAATTGCTATACTATTGGTGAGATTTCCAAAAAATTTCAGTTACACGATACGAGTGTATACAAGCATATCAGAAAGTACTCAATTCCCACCCGTCAAATTGGTAATTATGTTTATGCTCCAAAAAGCGAGATTGACAAATTATATAATGGTACTATAGATTAAGCTTATGAAACAACTTTCAAAAACTCAAGTTACAGTTAGATTGCGTAAAGCTGAGGATAGAAATGAATGGTATGTCTATTTGGAGAGTTATCCTGTATTTATTGCTGGAAAAAATAAACCGCAACGTTCTAGGGAGTATCTCAATAGAATTGTTTATACGGTTGAATGGGATAAAAAAAGAACAAGCAGAACTAACCTAAAGGACGGGACAAAAGCCTTTAAACCAAAGCGTGATGATAATGGAATTATAGTTTGTAAGAGTGAGCGTGACAGGGAGACAATGTTATATGCTGATGGAATTCGTAAACTACGCCAAAAAGAATATGATAATGTCGACTTGTATAGTGATAGCGATGCTATTAAGGCCGAATTGCAAGAAAAACAAAAAGAAAAATTTATAGATTACTGTAATAGGTTGCTAAAGAAAAGACACGGCTCAAATAATAGTTCTGATTCAATTAGAACTAACTGGAGGTGTTTAATTGAATTTATTATAGAGTTTTCCGGAGATGATTTAAGATTTTCAAAAATTGATTTGAGTTTTGCTGATGATTTTAAGCTTTATCTTTTATCGGCGCCCTATCGCGGAAAAAAGAAAGGAATTCTTTCAAATAATAGTGCTGCAACGTACTTTTCTATTTTTAAGGCAATAGTTTCCCAAGCTTTTATTGATGGTTATTTTATAATTGACTTATCAGCAAAGATTAAAGGTATTGGAGAGCAAGAATCTTTCCGTGAACATCTCTCTTTGGAGGAACTTAATCTTTTAGTAAATACTCCTTGTGAAAATGATGAATTGAAAAGAGCATCTTTATTTTCTGCACTGACAGGGTTAAGACATTGTGATATTAAAAGGCTTAAGTGGAAAGAAATTGATGTTCAGTCAAATAGAATCAAAATTCAATTTAGACAAAAGAAAACAAAAGGAGTCGAGTATACACCGATTTCTGAACAAGCAATTCATTTATGCGGAACTCCGAGACTTCCCGAACAGCTAGTATTTGAAAATTTACAAGATAGCTCTTGGATTTCGAGACCTCTCGAAAAATGGGTCAAATCAGCTGGAATAACAAAGCATATAACTTTTCATTGCTTCAGACATACTTTTGCAACATTGCAGCTTTCTTTAGGAACAGACATTTATACAGTTAGTAAAATGCTTGGACACAGTAAAGTTACAACAACTCAAGTTTATGCTAAAGTAGTTGATGAACTGAAAAATAGAGCAGCTGGAGCTATTAAGCTGGATGAAAATATTTTAGAAGAAAACCAAGAAATTATACAAGCAAACTAATAAATATGAAAGTCAAAAATTTTGAATTAATATGTATGTATTTACCCATTATAGTGGTATGTATCCTTTTAGGAACTCAAGTCAGAACATATTTTATCGATAAAGGGTCCGATGAATTTACGGCAAATATCTTTTTTATAGTCGTGATTTTCGTAGGTGTTGTTATTTATTCAGGTCTAACATTGTTTTTGCATACTATCTATGAAATTATAAGCAGAATTATTACTAAAAGAAAAAATCTAGTTTTGGTTAATGAATTCTTTTCTGGACCTGTTACTATTGCTGATATTAAAGAAGATTTAAAATTTAAAGAAGTTGTAAAGTTCGATAATAAGCTTGAGATTGCATTAAGATATACAAAGGAGCAATTTGCGCTATACACATCTGTTAATGATTTAGAAAACCTATGCAGCTACATTACAAAGTATGCTAAGAAAGAAAAAATAGAAAATTTTAGCCCTGTAAGGGTTCACAAATTATCTAATATGGATTTGTATCATTTTGGCTGGAACATTTGGAAGCACTTTGATAGGCGAAATCAATATGAAGTAGCATTGTTTTTAAAAGAAGTTTTTCAACATTCACTAAAAGATGTTGAAACGGACTCAATTAAAAGTCATTTAAAAGATGATGATGAAAAAGGTATCATTAAAATAAAAAGAGATTTAAAATTTTAGTATAATAAATATCTTAACTCCTTGCATAGTCGTAGCGATTATTGAGCATTTACTAATATTTCTGAAGCTATCCATTTACGAACTTAAATGTCGGGAATATTTCAAAAAATTATAATACATTATTAATAGTTAAATTTTTTTAGAAGAAATTTTATCATAAATAGATTTTACATAAAATGAAGAATGTAGAGAATATTCCTTTTTTACTGCAACAAATTGAAGGTAAATTAAATTCGCTATCTATAGAACAGGATAAATTAGATAATCCTCTTTTTGATATAGAAGTGACCAAAAACGAAATCTTACGGATCGAAAGTGAAATTGACCCGATAAAGAAAGAACTTATATCTTATACTGATATTCAGAGGCAGAAAGAATTAATGAGGATTCGTCTAACAGAGTATATGGATGTACTCGGCAAAAATCACGATCTCCCTTTTTCAAAAAGTCAGGGGCGTATTGGAGAATTAAATTTTTATCTAAAGCCCCTTGTTGATATCAGAAGTATTTTGAACAACGATTTGACAACTGGTATCAGCGTTAATTTAGCCCTGACAAAAGATCCATCTGATGCAGTCTTTGATGCAGAATCATTTAGAGAAACTCTTTTTCAGCAAAGACATAGTATTATCCAAGCAAACAATATCTTTCAACTCTTTGAAGTGTGCAGAAATTTCCTTGAAAAGATAAAGATAAATTATAAGTAATTTTTTTATTGGATAATGTCTTCATTGTAATGGATTCGCCACTTCGGATTGTACTGAGGTGAAGTTAACTGATAGTCTAAGTAAAAATCATAATCACTATTCATTGCCAGAAATTTACTGTAAAACTCTTCTTTATAACCTGCATTATCCAAGTAGAATCCAATAGCTTGGTGATAAGGATATACAAATGATAATTTTTTATAATGATGATGTAATTTATCTGCGTCAATTAATTGCTTTACCATAGCAAATGCATTAAGGATATTTTTTGTTCCACCGGAATATAGTGGTCTTACAGTACAGTCTATAAGTGTCTTTTCAAGATTTGAAACTTTTACTCCATTAATGAAGGTTTCCATTGTAGTACTGCTTTGATTTTTAAGAAAGTAAAATGTTTTGTCTCTGAATTGCTTTATATTTTTTGTGACTCTCTGAGGTTTACTAAAAGCTAAATCTATATTTCCTTGAGTTAAGGTGTTTTTAGGACTGGAAATGCTATCGATCTCTTCTGATAAATAGATGGCGTTGTTTTCAATAGTACTTATTTGATGCATTATTAGTGCTGAATGGTGGCTAAAGTGTGTATATTTGTTATACGCATAAACCAAGTCAACAACTTCAGGATTGGAGTCATTGAAAATATATAAATCTTGTTCTAAGGTGTAATGTTTTTGAAGTATGTATTCGCTAATTTCTTTACTTAATTTTTTGAATTTGCGAAAACTCGAAATTTCCTGTACCAAATAATCAAATTCCTTTTTATTTAAAGCCTTTCTGTGAGGACTACCAGCAATATAAGCATCAACAATCTTTTCAAAATTCATTAGTACGTAGTATTATTTACTTATGTATACATAAGAAATAATACAAAGTTAGTCTTTTTTATTTGAAAAGTCAAATGGAGGAGATTTTTATTTAAAATGTCCGTTATTTCATACAAAATGTGTAATTTTGTATGAAATAACGGACATTATGAAAAAGAAACAAATAATTTTACCCAAGTATTTGGCTCTGCTGGAACAAATGGGAGAGAATATTAAACTTGCTCGAAAAAGAAGAAAATTAACTACAGAGCAGGTTTCAGAGAGAGCCGGAATTGTACGTTCAACACTACATCTTATTGAAAAAGGTGATCCAAGTGTGGCAATGGGATCATATTTTAATGTTTTGAGAGTATTGGGTCTTAGCGATGATATTTTAAAGCTTGGATCTGATGATGAATTTGGAAGAAAATTGCAAGATTTAGAATTACTGAAATAATATAATTAAATGAAATCTACTAAAGTTGACATATTTGTATATGCAGATTGGATTGACCTTCAAGGTCCTCATTTAATGGGGATTTTGTCAGCTCATCAGGGTAAAGGAAAAAAGTCCTTTAGTTTTGAATATGATAAAGAGTGGATTAAAAGTGCGGGTCAAAATTTAATAGATCCTGATCTTCAGTTGTTTGGAGGTCCACAATATCCAACCAATAAAGAAAATTTTGGTGTTTTTATGGATAGTATGCCTGATACTTGGGGAAGAACACTAATGAAAAGAAAATCTATTCAGGTAGCCAAAGAAACTGGAGAGAAAGAAAAGAAACTTTATGATCTGGATTATTTATTAGGAGTGTATGACCAAACAAGGATGGGTGCTCTGCGATTTAAGACTTCAATAGATGGAAATTTTTTAGATGATGATGAGAATAACCCTACACCACCCTGGTCATCATTAAGAGAGTTGGAGGCAGCCGTGAAAAGTTTTGAAAATGAAGATGAGCCTAAAATGAAAAGGTTATTAGCACTGCTTGTAGTTCCAGGATCTTCATTAGGGGGTGCAAGACCGAAAGCTAATGTTATGGATCAGGAAAAAAATTTATGGATTGCTAAATTTCCTTCAAAAAATGATACAATTGATAAGGCAGCGTGGGAATATCTGGCATACCGATTAGCTACTGATGCCGGAATTAATATGTCAGAAACAAAGATTCAAAAATTAAGTAACAGCTATCATACATTTTTCACCAAAAGATTTGATAGAACAAACTCCGGAAGAATTCATTTTTCGTCAGCTATGACTATGACAGGAAACAATGAAGAAAAATTAAGAGATTCAACTGCAAGTTACCTTGATATCGTTGATTTTATTACGAACTACGGTATTGATGTTAACAATAATTTGAAGGAATTATGGAGAAGAATCGTGTTTAGTATTTGTATATCAAACACAGATGATCACCTTAGAAATCACGGATTTATTTTAACCCCAAAAGGATGGATACTTTCACCAGCCTATGACATTAATCCGTCTGTGGATAAAGAAGGACTTGCTCTAAATATTGATACAGATAATAATGCTTTGGATCTTGAACTTGCTAAGGAAGTGGGCGCTCAATTTAGACTGAACGAAAATGAAATGGATGAAATCATTGAAAAAGTCATTTCGGTTGTAAGAGGATGGGAAAGTATTGCTAGCGAGATTGGAATACCCAGATCTGAACAAGAGCGTATGAGATCTGCATTTTTACCATTTGAAAATTAATCTTTTAAAATAATCTTAGTAAATAAATTTTAATTGATTAATACGTTTAGAATGAGCTATAAAAATTAAGTTTCAACAGTAGGTAAAAACTTATTGCTTAATATCGATTACAAAAACACAGTGTTTTAAGTGTTTTCGTCGTGTTTTTCAAACACAGCGAAAACACTTTTTTCATTTGCACCATAATAATTAAAATCAAGTATTATGGATTTGCAAAATATTTCATTTGAAAATTTACCACAAGCAGTCGCCTTCTTAATTCGTGAACTTGCTGAGATAAAGCATCTGGTATCAAAAGAAGATGTTGTTATACCTCTCAAAAAAATTCCAATCGGAATAGATGAAGTAGCATCCTTAATCGGTAAAGCGAAACCAACCATTTACACTCTTGTTAGAGAAAGAAAAATCCCATGCTACAAAAACGGTAAGAAACTATATTTTTTTGAAGAAGAAATACTGAACTGGATTTCTAAAGGCAAGAAAAAGACCTTGCAGGAAATTACCGAGGAATGTGAAGCGGATTTTAAGAAAAATCGCAGAAGACAACATAACTAATAAAAATGCGATCGATGTCTAACGAAATTAATAAACTAAAGCAAAAGCTTATTTGGCAAATGACCGGGGAGGAATTAGTAAGTTTATTTAAATATGAAAATATTTATATAACAAATCGTACAAAGAGATCCTTGCAGCAAAATAAAATAATTGATGAAAAGTATGTGTATGGTCTTAAAGGTATAGCCAAGTTATTTAATTGCAGTATTTCATCTGCTATGAGATTAAAAAAGAGCGGTAAAATTAAAGATGCGATCACTCAGGAGGGGCGAAAAATTGTCCTGGACGTTGAGAGAGCTTTAGTTCTAATTAACAATGAATATGAACTAATAAACTGCAATAAAGAAAAAGATGATGTCGTTACAAGATAGCAGTCAGAAAATCATTCGCAAGGAATTTAAAAATGAAAGAATTCCTGAGAGTATAAGAATAGGCAACCATTTTGTTGATGATTTTATCTTTGATGAAAATAGTCAAGCCGCCAACATTCCCATCAATGCGCTAAGGGTTATATTTAATATAATCTCTATTATAAGTAATGAACAATTCAGACCTGAAGATCGTCCGAAGCAACTCTCTTTGTTCGATGATGATTTTGAGACTGAAAATAATACTTTCGCCCTGCTTAAAATTAAGAATAGCAAAATTTCTCCCAGTGGCTCAACAAAGCAGGTAATTAATGCCTATGAGTTTTTAGCAAAATTTAAGATGGGATGGTATAAGTCCCAGAATAGAAAAGGTAAGGAAATCAAAACTTTTGCAGGACTTATATCAACACCAACCTACGATGAAAGAGGCTACACATCTTTTCTTATCAGCAGTTATTGGCTGAAGAAATTAATTGTAATACCGGAATATAATTATATGCTTTATCAGTTGGTGTATAATATTAAAAATAATAAACATATCATATTTGCAATTTGGCTGGCTAAACTTCCATCAACTGGCACTGTATTGAAACTGTCAACATTTAATTCGAAGTTTGACTTAAATTATCGAACAGCAAATGATTTTTGTTTTAAATTTTTAAAACAGGTTAAGGGCAGTCTCGATAAATACAGTACAGTGTCATTTAATTTCAAATGCAAAGGAGAAAACATTGCAATTCATCCATATTCCACTGAAAAAATTCAGGAAGCAGATTTGAATATAGATAGCGAACACTTGTTCATCACCTATCGAATTAATTATTTTAAAAAAAGGTACAGATTGCAGGAGCAGGAAATGCTGCAGTTCGCATATCATTATCGAAATATATTACAGACAAGAGAGCTGATAGAGAAATCTTACAATTACTTTATCAAAAAAAATAGAAAATTAAAACTACGATCCTCTGATTTTAGTGGTAAGGTATTTTTAAAGGAGATACAACAACTTATGATAGAACTTTACCGGGACACAAGAATGGGAAAATTTCTTCCGGATGGATATCCCGTCATTTTTTAATTAATCTAATATTTTATTTACAATGAATTGTGAGCAAATAAAACAAAACGTCAGTATCAGGACGGTTATGGAATCCTATGGTCTATTCCCTGTAAAAGAAAACAAAAGAACAGCATTTTATTTTGCATTAGATAGACAAGAGAAAACAGCCAGCCTGTCTGTAGATTTCATTAAGAATACAGCTTTTGATTTTGGAACAGGTAAAATATATGATGTTATATCAATAGTTCAAGCTATTAATAAATGTAATGTTTCAACAGCGCTTGAATATTTAAATAAGCTTGATTTTTCGCCTACAATAGATAATGTGGTTGAAACAAATGATGGCTTTACTTATAATGTTTTAAAAACAATCGATGTCGAGCATCCTGCGTTGCTAGAGTATCTTAAGTCAAGGGGAGTTTTGAATTGTAAAAGTCTTATCAAAGAGATCCATTACAAAATAGAAGATAAATATTATTTTGCGATTGCTTTTTTTAATAATTCAGGAGGTATTGAAGTCCGTAATAAATATTCTAAAATCTGCCTCGGACCAAAAGATGTGACGTTAATAAAGAAGGGAAATCAGCAAAATAATGAAATTGTTGTATTTGAGGGCTTTTTTGATTATTTGTCATATAAAACGATAGAAGATGATAAATTTTCTTCAGATGCAGATTATTTAGTCTTTAATTCAACATCGATGCTCTTAGCGGGAGATAAAATACTAAAGAAATACAAAAAAATATCTCTATTTCTTGATAATGATAAAACGGGAAAAACTGTCGTAGAGCAGATCCGCAACAGCTATAAAAATGTTGAAGATTTTTCCTGGATGTACCAACATTATAAAGATGTGAATCAGTGGCTGATAAGGTGATGATGTTTTCAGTAAAGACAAAACCGCTACTTAATAGTAGCGGTTTCATTTTGAAATTAATCTTATTGAGTAACCCATCCTGGCACTCCGTTCACACTTTTTAATATAAAGGTTCCATTTGATGGGGGAATAGGAATTACTTCAGTTGCAAAACCAAAGCTGCCATCCGCTTTGGCTACAACTTTTTTGGTGTAAGCTGGATCTCCGTCTGCATCGGGCATTTGTGAAGGTGTAACACTCAGTTTTCCATTGATATTGAGCCATCTTTCAGAAAAATCTCCAGAGATTAGCGCAAACTTATAGTCTGTATAATTGTTTGTAATGCTATCCCAAAAATTTGTTGAACTGGTGGTTACTGGTGTTGAATGAATTGCCAGCTTATTACTAATACTTCTATTTCCAGATGCGGGGCTTCCTGCACCGACACCAATAAAAACATTATTAGATCCAGTTCTATTGCCTGTACCCGACAGATATCCTATAGAAATATTATCATTGCCTGATGTGATATATGACATTGCTCCTGCACCGATTCCAATATTCCTGTTTCCGGAAATTGTTCCATTAATAATACCATTTAGTGCTGATACCCCCGCTCCATAATTTAGTTTTCCAGTAATTTCTCCTTGAGACATTGCATAGGCACTGGCCGAATTCCCTTTTCCGGAAGTTATGTTTGAGTCCGTTGCAAAAATTGAGTTGTATTCACCGGCGATAGTGCTTCTAGATTTACCGATGATATAATTTTCTTTTTGATCAAAATCAAGCTTCAGATTATTTTTTACAATAAGTTCCAGCGTGGAAGTATTACCTGTTTGAGAGACAACTTCCAATGGATCACTTTGAAGTAATGGAACCCATTTTTGACCGTCGAAATAATATAGACCTGACTTTTCAAGATGAACAGATTGCCCTGATAAATTGGTGGCAGGTGATAGAACGAAAACTATTGCTCCCTTCTGTGCTGTAGTGTAAGTTTTTGTTGCCAATTGATCTCCACTAATTCTTGGTAGAATGATCCCATCGAAATGATTGGCATCATCTGGTTTGCCTACTACTTCTAAGGTAGCTTTAGGCGTTTGAGTATTGATACCGACTTGTGAGAAAAAGTTGGCACTTATCAATAAAAAAAATAGTTTTAGAAAGTTGTTTTTCATTTTGTTATTTGATTATAGTTCACTATGTTTTTAGAATCTACTTTTGTGGTATAGCTATTTGGAGTGAGGTTTGATCCAATTTGAGTAGCCTTGCACTTCACCAGTGGCGTTTGAGTTTATCATATTTAAGTTTCCTGCAATAATATATATGGTATTATTTTGAAGCAGTACCGGAATTACATAAGTTGAATTTTCATTTTGCATAAAAACTATATCTTTAGGAAAGTATCCGATTTCGTTGCATATTCCCGAAATATCAAATAAAACATCATCTAAAACATTAGGTGCATCAGATGCTCTGCTAATTTCAAATTTTATATTCACTATCCCTTCTAATTTCCTTAAAGTTACCGAGCCTTTAAAGCCTCCATATTTTTTTGTTCCTATCGAATAATGTTTTGAGGATGTTAAGTAAACATTTTTGTCAGACGAAAGATTAAGAGGCTCAGACCACTTTGATGATTCTGTCAGAACATCATCATTGCTGTTATCAAATGACAGAATAATTCTATATTCTATTGGTTCCTTTTGATTGGATATAGATTTCCACGAATATCCGCTAAAGTAATATAGCCCTGGCTCTGTAATATCAGCTACCTGACCTGATAAGTTTGATGGTGCAGTGGTGACAAATATAACAGCACCTTTCTTTGAATAATTGTATGTTTTTTTCTGCAACTGATCTCCCGTAATGCGTGGGGGGAGAATTCCATCATAATGATTGATGTCTTCTGCTTTTCCTACAACTTCAAAAGTAGTCTCAGGAGATGAGGTGTTGATTCCTACCTGAGAAAACAGAAATGAATTAACACAGAAACAAAGCAGCATAAAAAAGTTGTTTTTCATCAGTAATTCTTTTGTTAAATTATTTTACAAAATTCATATTTAACCGTATTACTGCTATTAAACTAATTGTTATAAATGGCGGAGTGAACTTTTATGATTGTAAAAAGTCATAATTGAATATTCAAAAGTTTTATTCAAGGCGATCTATGATTAAGAATTGAACATATGTGACCATTGAGTTTATTTTGTCGCCTATGACTATGTCATTTAAAAGTATAATCGGTTTAAGCAAATTCTTCAATTCGGAAAGGCGCTCATTTTATTTCGGAAAAGCACTCTGGATATTTCGGAAAAGCGCTCCTAAACCCAACTAGTCGGACGAAAATTATCTCTTTTATACTATTAGATTCGGAAACGAACTCTTTACATTGTCGAAATTTTGATAATTGTGGATAAATACTGAATGTTGGATTGAAAAATTCGGAAACGCACTCATTCGTATTTTGATTGATGTTCGGAAAAGCACTGATCTCTTTTTCGGAAAAGCGATCATCTATCTTTCGGAAACACACTCATTCTTAAAATCCTCTCAAACAGCTGCTGCAGGATAATAGTGGAGTACAGTAAAAGTATTTCTAAAAATATATAAAAGTTCTTTTTTCTCTAAAAGGAATTTAAGCTTTTGCTTTTAAAGAAAAAATATAATCTTTTAGTACAAAAATTATGTCTTTACATCTTTACAAATAAACCGATTGTAAACAATATGTATTGCAATTAGTTTGATATTATTCACCAGTGTAAATTGATAAGTTGATTTAATAACTGTGTTTTTGTTTTTACAATTGCAAATGTAGAAAAGAGGCTTTCTCACAAAAAAATCTTTTTGGGTATCTAAAAAATTTTCTACACCAGTTCCGATAATTTGTCAGAAACTCCTAAATCCTTCGGACAAAAATATTTCAAGCCCTGAAAATAAATATAATTAGTGACTCTTTTTCCTTGGGTTTTATGCGCCTGCTCTTTTTCTATGGTCATAAGCAAAGAAAAACCGGAACCTCAGTTATACAAATCAATTCAACTTATGCTCTTTGACATCTTCGGAAATATCAAAAAAATATATAAATAATCATTTCCAATTAGGAAAAACAATAGAGAAAACCGAGTGTCCTCGATACCAAATCAATTCACTCAAGAAATTTTTAGAAAACGAAAATAATTTTAAACAATTTAAATTCAATTATTATGAACATCGTAGGCAGAATTACAAAGAATGCGGAAGTTAACGCATTAGCAAATGACAGACAAGTTGTTAATTTTTCAGTAGCTATAAATGATAGCTTTAAAAATAAACAAGGAGATAGAGTAGAACAGACCACATTTTATAACTGTTCATACTGGATTAGTTCTAATGTAGCTAAAATTCTTACCAAAGGTACTTTGGTAGAGCTGACAGGAAAACCAAGTGCAAGTGCTTGGATAGGAAAAGATGGAGAGATTCGTTCGGGTCTAAATTTTCTCACATCATTTATTAAAGTTCACGGAGGAGGAGGTAAGGCGGATGTTAATACTAATTCAACCATCGAAGCCAAACCACAAACAGCAAGTGCTTTAGTCGGAGATAAGGATGATGATTTACCATTTTAATTTAAAATTTAAACAATGAAAATATCAAAAATTCCTACAGATTATCTTTTTATCAAATCCATCGATTCAAATGAATTTAGTGATTTTGCAATCATTCATACTACTGAACAATGGAGAGAATTATGTACTGAAAGATTGGACTCTGTAAAACCTTTTGAAAATGATACTTTTTTCAAATGGCTTAATTATAAAGATGAAGCAGTTGATTTTTTTAGGTTTACGGATGAAAGCTTCTCTGAAATTAAAGATTGGTTTCAAAACAATGATATGTTTTTCGTGGAAACTAATGAAGAAGAAATCAGTCAATTGAAACCATTGGATTTTGTATTAAACTGTTATCAGATGCAGGTTTTTACTGATGGTACTGCCATTTATAATGCTTTTGAAAAGCATTTGGGTACTGAATATTGGACTCTCCAATTTTCTCTGAACGAATTAACACAGACAACTTAATTGAAAGCTATGCAGACCAATTTTTTTAGACAACTCGCCAAACTTAATTTAAAAGGTGACTTGCAGTTGATACTTCGACCAACAGAAGAAAATGGCTTTGTTCTATCCATATTGCTCAATAATGAGCAGTGTGGAGACGAAGCAAGAAAATTGATTCCACCTGTTAATTTAAAGGGAACAGCAGAAGAGCTTGATAACGGATTCTTTGAAACGGTAGGCACACCATTACAGACTGCTTCGGGTTTAATGGTAAATATGGAAAGCTTTATGAAACAGATGGAAGAAGCCAAGAAGAAATCTGCAATGGAAAAGGAGAAAAGTGATAAGGAGAAAAAAGAAAAGGAAACAAAGGATAAAAAATTTACTGAATCCTTACAAAAGGCAGTGCAATTTGAAAAGGAGGGCAAATATAAAGATGCGTGGTCTGCTCTACCTAAAATTTCAGATTATCCCGATAAGGCAGATAACATCAGGAAAAAGCAGGAACAATATGAAGTCCATCTTGCTCCAAGTCTTTTTTCCGAGCCACAAGAACCACAAGAAATTTCCAACATTTAAATATAGATTATGTTACTCGCAACACAATTAGAACGGGTTTTCATTCTGAAAGATAATGGACAGGATATTCGCCTGACAGACCCCGAACCAAAATGGAGTGTAGAAGCAGTGATGAATTTTTATGCTAATAATTATCCAATTCTTACCACTGCAAAGGTTTCCGCTCCTCTGATTAAAGATGACACTATTCAATATCAATTTGAAAGTGTAATGGGAACTAAAGGATAACAGTTTATGAATTAAATCAAAATTAAGATGAATGCAACAAAATATTATAAAAGGAAAAATAGTAATTCCGGAAGAAAAAAAACAAAAACAGGTTCATCAGCAGGTAGGCGATTTTATGAAATGGATGAAGCAGGAAAAAGACAGTTCGGAAGTACAGAAAGACCAGAGAAAGTCTGTCCCATTGGCACAAATACCAATGGTTTTCTGAAAACGGCTTTTCTGCCAAAGCTTAAAGAATGTAGCACAACATCAAATTTGTCAAAATCAAAAACAATAAAATTGGAGAGGGATTTTTATAAATCCCTTTCCCAAATGTCAGAGCATTATAATCTTTCTCAATCTGATCATAAAGATTTTGAATTTCCATATAACATCTCACTATCTCTGAATCATTGCCGAAAGCAAATGAAAACGAGTATCAAAAATTGGCAGGATATTAAATTGGAGCACAAAGGTAACTGCCTATATTTTGTGAGCGAAGAAAGAATCAGTACAGGAATGACTCTTTACTATATTCCTGTCGTTCCTCTTCATAATATGCTTCATCATAAGAAATACAGAAAAACAGCTCAAATGCTACTTTCTGTATGCACTTATCTGTATCGGATTATTGATATTCCTTATTACAGACAGGAAGCTTCATACTTATTTTGGTTATATGAAATGCTAAGCGACTGGATTGACCAAGATGAAGAATTGGATGAAAATTGTGAATATAAAAAGCAATTACAACAGGCTGAATTAATTGGTGATATTATGGAGCAGAAGATTGCATCTATCAATAATTTGTCATTTTTTCAACAGCGTGTAACTTCATTTAAAGCAAAAGATAGTTTTGATGTTGAATGTTTGAATCTTGCTAATAAAGCTTTCTCCTTATACAGCAAATTTCCCGAAGAACGCATCTATAGAAACATACATTTTAATAATAATAAGGACTTCTCTAATGATGATGAATTCGATTACGATGAAAATGATGAAGCCGTTATTTCAATGGATAAATACATTTCATTTTTTGCTGATGATAGAGGATGGGCATATCAAAGTATTATCGATAGTGTAAATAATGAATTCAATGAATATGCTGAAATTCAAGAACCTATTGTTTTCAAAGTTTTTGATGGGAAAGAAGTTTCAGATAACAGTCTGGATTTTGAAAGTGAAGTTTTTGAAATTCTTAATCAGCTTGCAGGAATACTTGGCGACTTTTCAAGTCTATAAATCTTAACTCGAATTAGTTATGAAACGAAAAAATAATAATATTGAAGCAAAAGATGTAACAGAAGATTTTGAAAATCTTTATCATCCAAAATCAGCATTAGTTTTCTACGAAAGTGATGATAAGCTTTCTGATATGTACGTTGAATATTTTGATATGGATGAAGATGGCAGTCCCATTAATGCACATCCACTTACAACCAACGAAGCTAAATATTTAGCAAAAAGACTTAAAATTCAAAATTGCAGAGAAAAAGAATTTCTTAAACCACAGGGAATTATTTCTTCTAATATTTTACTCATCGACAATTCAGAAAATGCAAAAGTGATTTGGTACACAGAATTTTCAGAACGAGAATTATATTTTTCTAAGGATTTGGAAATACCAAATGGTACAGCGAAAGTACCATCCTTAATTTGGTGTGCTGATAAACTGCATTTGAAGATATTTGCTGTTGATTACAATCAGCGACCAACAGAAGAGACTTCGCTATATCACGCACCATTTTTTAACATCTATGATAACGGGAGTGTTTGTATGGGGAACGTTGATACTAAAATTAAAAAGTCAGCTTCCTTGGAAGAATTTACGGCTACTTGGGAGCATTTTTTTTTCAATTCCTATTTCAGTCACTTAATGTACAATCATAATCCTATAAAGGGAAATTGTGTCTCGCTTTGGAAAGACCTTGTTCAGAACAGAAAGGATTTTCCAAATGATGTGCTTATAAAATCTAATCTTAAATTAAAAAACCTACTGTAATGAATATTCAAAATAATTCAATTGTAAATAATAAGCCAAGAGTTCATTTTACCTATAGTAATTTTATTCAGCCGACAAACCCAATATCTATAAATCTGATAGGGGCAGGAGGAACGGGTTCGCAGATGCTTACTGCTTTGGGCAGAATAAATTATGCGCTTAACGAAATGGATCATCCCGGACTTTCTGTAATGTTATGGGATGATGATAGGGTAGAAGAAGCAAATCTCGGCAGACAGCTTTTTGCTGAAAGCGAACTTGGACTTAATAAAGCGACAGCATTAATCAACAGGACAAACCGATTTTTCGGAACGGCTTGGAAAGCGGAGACTAGAAAATTTCAAAGAGACGCTTCGGACAGGATTACGAGTAATATGACCGCCAATATTTTTATTTCCTGTGTCGATAATGTGAAAACAAGATTTGAAATCGCTGAGGTTTTAAAAACTTTGGATGATACTTATATACATCGTAATACAGCAAAATATTGGATGGATTTTGGAAACAGTAAATGTACAGGACAGGTATTACTCTCGACAATCGGAGATATTAGACAGCCTGATTCTCAAAAATATGAAACGGTTTCCAATCTTGCTTTTATAACCGATGAATACGGTGATTTATTGAGACAGTCAGAAACAGTAGATGATACTCCAAGTTGCAGTTTGGCAGAAGCACTTGAGAAACAGGATTTATTTATTAATTCTTCTTTAGCCCAATTAGGAGGCTCACTCCTCTGGAATTTATTTCGAAATGGGATGACCGAAAACAGGGGATTTTTTCTGAATCTTCAAAATTTTAACTCACAGCCTATAAAAGTTGCCTGATGGAAATCGGGTGGCAAAAATGCAATTTCTCCTATGGTCGAAAACGCATTTTTGCCTATATGGAGCAACCACATTTTAAAATATACCTATCTAATTCCATTCCTAATATTTTAAAAAAAGGTTGCGGACTTTTTAAATTTTATCATATGATTGTAAAATTAATTTATTTTTAACTCATTGTAATATAGTTTGTTATTATCTTTATGGTAATTAACCTTGAAAACAATAATGCAATGAGAACACGTGCTAAAGAGAACGGACTTGAAGTGACCTGCGTTGCAGGAACTTCAGCAGTGATACTTTCGATTGATATGCCCCAACAACAAACTGAGGGACTACTGGGATTTTCTATCGAAAGAGAAGATTTGATAGAAAATGAAAAGTACTTTTTAAAAGGATTTAAATATTTTGAAGAAACTGTTGGGAGCGCAGTAAAAAATGAATTATTCAGCAGCTTTGAGCATCCTATCCAATCATTTATGTGGGAGGATTTTACTGTAAAATCAACCTACGATTATATCTACAATATAATTCCTGTATATGGAAAGCCTAAATTTTTAGAGCATAGACCTGGCTGTAAAATCAAGGTTAATATTCCCGACGAAAGTACTTCAAAACACTCAGTGTATTTTAACCGTGGGGTAGCGGGGAGCCTAGCATATGCTAGAGAGTTTGGGAATATCAGACCTTGGTCAGAGGGAGTATCTGAAGAGAATTCTTTGAGAGCATTAAAGTGGCTTGGTAAGGGCTTGGATGATGCTTTGTTGAACTTTATCAAAAAAGCTGAAGATGAAACATATAGTATTAGAGCTGCTTTTTACGAGTTTGAATATTTGCCCATTTTAGAAGCATTGAAAGATGCATATGAAGATAGAAGCGTTGATGTTAAGATAATTTATGATTCCAGAGGAGAGGAGAAAGCAAATAATCTTGCCATAAATGAAGCAGGCATTCCAAGACAAATTTTAATTCCAAGAAAAGAAGAAGCAAATAAAAGCTATATTGCTCATAATAAATTTATGATACTGCTGAAAGATGGTAAACCTATTGAGATATTATCGGGGTCTACCAATATAACAGCAAAAGGAATTTTTGGTCAATGTAACGCTGCTCACATTATCAGAGATGAAGAGGTCGCTCAAAAATTTCATCAATATTGGGAATATTTAGCACAAGATCCAATTAACGAAGTGTTAGGTAAGCAAACTTTGGAAATTCAAGAAGATATATTGTATGATAATCTTAACAAGGGTATAACCGTATTTTTCAGTCCCCGCGAACAAAAAACTATTCTTAAAACGTATGCTGAATATATGGATAATTCAAAAAGTCTTATTTGTGGAATGTTTCCATTTTCTTTTAGTAAGCATATGAAAGAAATAATAACTAAAGATACAGAAAATCTCAAATACATCATCTTAGATAATAATAGATCTATACATACTACATTAGTTTCAAACGATTATGATAATGTAATAATTTATGGAACTTATTTAAAAGATGGTCTATATGATTGGCTCGCAGAAAAACATTCAGGTTTACTATTGAATGCAAAGCCAAGTGGAGTAGGGACAAATTTCATTCATAATAAAATTATACTTATTGATCCTCTAGGTGAAGATCCTATTGTCATTTCCGGTTCTGCAAATTATAGTGATAATTCAATTTTGAATAATGATGAGAATACTTTGGTAATTAGAGGTGATAAGGATTTAAGTGATCTTTATTTTACTGAATTTGTAAGAATTTTTAATCATTATTATGCGCGATCTAAAGCTTTAGAAATGTCGGGAAAAGTTTCAGGGAACGATAATCCATTGCATTTGAAGACGGACTACCTTGCTTGGGTAAAATCATTCTACAATAAAAATGCATTAAAATATAAGAGAAAAAAAATGTTTGTAGATTTAATCTGTTCCTGATTTACTAGCTGCAGGGACTTTTTAATTACATAGCGATGTTACCAAATACTTATGACAAACAAGGCTTTACAAAAATTAATAGATGATTTAAATAATAAAGGTAAGAGAACAAAAAGTGTTATTTATCTTAGACCTTTAAGCCCGAATGTAGATTTCGCTAAGGTCTGGATAAATAAACCGAAAATAACTGATAATATTACATCTTCAGACGGATTCAAAAAATTTTACTTCATTAAAAATGAAACTAAAACTTATGTAGCTGTAGTCTTGGATATGTATAGTGATTTACATTGGTATGTTGTACCAGAACATAGAAAAAATGGACATTTGACCAACTCAATGAAGGATGTAGTTTTGTTTCACTTATTTATTAATAGAGATGAGCAAACAATTACTATCACAGAAAATCAAATTGGAAAATCTTTTGCTGATGCGTCGAAAAAAGTGGCACTCGAACTAGGATTTATTCAAACTGATGATAATGAATATGTGCTTGCAGGTGATGACTACGTATGTTCTGAGTCAAATTTTGTTTTGAACTCTAAAATGTCCGAAGATAGAATGGTTGAATTAAGGAACGAAATTAATTACTTAGGTCGATCACTTTGGAAAATTCAAACTGAAATTGAAATGAATCTTGGACTAAGTGATTACTGCGAAGAGCTTAAACAGACGGTTGACACATTAAGAAGTAATTCTTTGAAATTTGAATTCTTATGGAGAAACAATAACAAATAATAACTTAAACTACTGATTTTTTTAAAAAAGTAGTTTAAGATATTATTTAATTCAAGGCATCAAGATTTCCGATATATCTACTTATGATTTTTAGGTCATCATTTTCTTCAGTGTTCAAATCAGTCTTTTTAATCAATGAAATTATTTTGGAATAAAAACTATTATTAAATCCGTCAAGTGCTTTCTGATATTCGATATCAGTGTATGATATTTTGAAATCGTCAAATGAAAATGTAAAACCGATATTTGAATCAAATAACATATCTATCAGAATTTCCTCAGATAATAAAACTGACGGTTTGTCTTTTGGTACAATCTCCTTTAGTTTGAAAGTCGTTTCATATTTTTTGAATTCTTCCGATCTAATTGTTTTCTTTGAAACTTTACCTTTTTCAGAAACACGTTTATGAGCAATTGTAGTAACAAGCTCACCTATATCCTCTTGTGACAATGTTTTTGTAGTAAGTAATTCCTTTTTTTGCTTGTTAACAATTTTTGGAATATACTTTTTTGAAAATGAATCTGTGTCATAAACTCCAATGCTGTAACCGGAATTATTTGATTTGATTTTGGCTAATGGCCTGAATATTTCATTTATTTCCTCCTCTGAAAATTCTTCTTTGATTTCGGTAATTTCTTGTTCACCAAGAGGATTAATGAAAATTTCATTATGGAAATTTTTAACAATATTTGATTTTAAATTAACAATTTCCTTTTCTTCGTCATTTCTTTTCATCCAATCATTAGCAATTGAAAATCGAAAACTTCCATAACTTGAGTTTGTGATGACCGGATTAATAATTCTATCAATTTCTTTTTGAAGTTCACTTATACTGTCATCTCTAAATTTGACCAAACGCCTAACTTTAGTAAGTGCATATGCCTTTAATGATTTCAAATAATTATCTGTAAAGTCTTTAATCATTTCTAAAGTAACAGAATGACCAAATTCAAGCTTGGTAGGCTCAATAGTATAATGTGTGCTATTTTGTCTAAGAATACTTAAATAGGTATATTCTTTTGTCTGCCCAAAAGGATTAATATTTTTTAAAGAAACTAAAATCTCTAAGGCGTCATACAATTGTTCCTTAACCTCTTCATCTTTACTGTTAGTTAACCCAAAAAAAATAAACTTTTGTGCCTCCTCTATCTGTCCAGCTTTTAAATTTAAAAACGCAGCACTTCTTACCAGTATACTCCTTGTGGGTTCAAGGTCTGGTTTGTCGAAATAGAAATCTGCAACCTCACTTTCTAATTTAGCTGCCGTTTTGTATAGTTCTAATGAAGCATCAAAGTCACCTTCATCTAAAGCCTGCTTAGCCTTAAATGAGTAATCCATAGCTTCTCTATGTTGTAACTTTGGTTTCATTTATGAATTTCTTTTATGGTTGTAGGTTTGGCAAAAAGTGTGACAACGACAGATGATGATTGGTCTCTTTTTGAACCTCTATTAATTTGCTCGTGTTTCTTTTTTATGCGATTTATTAAGGTATTTGATTTGTTTTCCTCCAAAATACCGGATATTTCTACATAATGATATTCTTCGTCAAGAAAATTCAAATCATCATCATCAGGTTCAGTTTTAGAAAATCTATAGTCAACGCCATCGCCAATTTCAGTTTGTTCTACATATTTGTAATCCATTATTACTGACATTACAAACCAAGCCAATGCAACACCACCGTGATTAGCAATATCTTTATCCTCCTTCATTGTTACTTTTGAAAAATTGGAATCCCAAGTAACAATGTTTTTGCTGGATTTTCCGTCAATGGTAAATTCAAATTCAGCCTTAGAGTCTTTATGATAGCGATCAAGTCCAACAGCAGCCCAATAATTGTGAACTTTTATATGCTCTTTTGGTGGGCCTTGTAGCTTATCTAAAGTAAGATCAAGATGAAGTTCTGTCATTAAGTTATTAAAGTTATTGTTTTCACCAAATATACAAATTAATCGTTTTAGTTGTCAATTGTCATTCTAAACTACTTTTAATCTTGATTTTGTTATCAAAAAAATATAGAGTTGTTGCAACTAAGAGTTATTACATTTCCATACCTAAATCGAGTACTTCGTCAAGAATTTTCATTGTTTTAAAGGCATTTTCCCAACCTCCACAGCATTCAGGGCTTAATGCAATTGTAATGACATCTATCTTATCCATATTTTCAACTAATACATTCCCGACTTTTCTGATCAATTCATCAGAATAAATCTGATAATAGCCTTTACTGTTAGAATAAAAGAAATCTATATCCAAATTTACTATACCGCCATTTTTGGAATCTTTCAGCCAATGATGTAAGCTGTTAAGAAAGTCTTCTATCTTATACTCCCAATCTATAAATTCATTTTCCGGATATGGCTCTTTGGTTATAAAATGTGTAGTTCCAAAGAAATTCGGATATACTTCATTTAGATTTAATATATAATTATCCCAGCGGAACAACGGAGCTTTTATATTGAGTTCCTCCGGATGATTTTCATTAAGTTCAACATATTCTTCAAATGTAATTTTTTCAAGATCAACATTATCATTTAATAAATCTTCCTTGATAGATGGAATAGGGTATAATAGGTCATTATGTCTGTCAATATGATAGAAGTCGTATGATTTAGTGATATCTGTTTCCTGTAACCAGCACCACGCTGCACATAGATGATTATCCATCACATAAACCTTTCCTTTTTTGTATAAAAAATTGGCTGTTGTACTTCCTGAATCCAATAATTGCTGAGGTTTTTCTTTTATCCACATATGCTACCAAATATAGTAAATATCCAGCTGTTGTTGTATAGATAATAGTTCTCTTAAACCTGCTATAATCTAAATGTTCCGTGTTTTCGGTTTGCAAAACTATAAATACAGTTTCTGTACAAAAAAATCTTTTTGGGTTTCTAAATAAAATGCTGCGCCATTTTTTTCAGATACTCCTAAATCCGAAGGACAAAAATATTTCATAGCCTCCATTACATACTTCATTGCGGTTTTGTATTGAATCTGAATTTCTTTCGTCAGAAGCAATGAAAAACAGGGAGAAAGTAGATTATAAAACAATGCTGTTAAAATATCAACTGCTCTCAACAATTTAAATATTAACCCAAAAAATTGGCAATTATGAAAAATCCCAAAATCTCAGCTAATGATTTTTACAATCAGTTTACAGGAACTGAGCAGTACTATTCCTACATCTTTGGAATATTATTGACTGACGGAGTCAAAAATGTGGCATATGAAGAAGAGTGCTACTGGTTTCTGGACTGTATAGCATCTTATCAGACTTCTCAAAAATTTCAAAGTGAAGATTTTCAAGTATGGACGATTAAAAGAATCAAGGATGAGCAGTTTAGTCTTTCTGCATCTGACGGAAATGAAAATCAGTTAATGTCAGCCATTATTCCATTCTCTGACTTCTTTTTTGAAGAATTTACCATCTGGAAAGAGGGTAATGTACTATTACTTCCAAGCGAACACTAAATAATATGAAAACCTCACGATGTATAGGTAATCGTTTTATCAAATTCCAAACTTAAGAATACTTATAAATTTTATGGGAACTTATTCAATTATATATTTAAAAGAAGCTCAATTAGCTGAGGAAGTAAATAACTTTCTGAAAGAAAACTTTGATTTGAACTATGAAAATTTCAATGGCGTTGACTATGGTGTTTTCTTTACACAGGCAATGTTCAATGAAGAACTTAGATTTTTAAATGAAGATGAAGAAGGTAAAAAGATACTAGCCCATTATGACCGACCGCTTACTACAGAAACTTACTATTCTCTCTTATTTGGAATAGGCAACTGCTTTGGAGATATTGGAACTGCCTGTATAAAAGTCTCAAGTGTAATTGAATCAGATTTCAAGTTTATCAGAGCACTTCAGAAGTTCAAAAAGACACCTGAATTTATCAAATATGTCGATTTGAAAAAATCACAGCATCTTCAAAGATTATTATCAATAAGGATTGAATAATTTTAATTGTTTTCTAATCCTTTATATTCTGACTTTCTCGGTTTTCTTATGCGAAATTAGAAATCCATCCTCCAATCAAAAAATCTTTTTGGGTCTCTATAATTACAGCATAGCTATAATTTCAGACACTCCTGAATTCTTCGAACAAAAAGATTTCAAAGCCTTCATTACATTCTTTCATTCCGGTTTTATTGAATGACAGATTTCTTTTGGAATGCACATAAAACAATAGAAAAGTCAGAATATTAAATAAAGTATTATGAAAACATTCACAAAAAAAAGTAATTCAAAAGATTCTTCACAAGAAAAAAATGAAGATAGATTCATTTTAAAAATACTCGAAAACCTTGATAAAGTTAATCCGCAGGACTGGGAACATTATGCTGATGTGCAATTTCAAATGCCGAAAAATCTTTTTACAAAAAAGCAATATCAAGGCTTTAACACAGTAGCTCTTTATATTGATGCTTTAATCAATAATTTCCAAACCGCCGATTATGCGACATTCAACTCTATTTCGAAAGCCGGTGGCAGACTAAAAAAAGGAGCAAAAGGTACAATCATTGAATTTTTTAGCTTCATCTACAAACATAGAGAGACGGGTAAAATCTATAGCAGAGAACAAGTATTAGAAATGTCGGTGAATGAAAGAGAAAATATTAATAAGATCAGCTGTTTAAAGAATTATACCGTTTTTAATGCTGAACTGATTGAAAATATAGCCGATCTAAATATTGATACTGTCATTGAAGAGGAAAATCTAGTACTGGATTTTCAGGAACAATGTAATAGTGAAGAATTTATCAATTCAATTATTACTAACGGTAATCTAACAGTTAGGCAAACTCTTTCTAGTACAGCTTATTATACGCCTTTAACAGATATAATTTCAATTCCAGAAAAGAAATATTTTATATCTGAAGATAAATATTATTCTACATTATTTCACGAGATCATTCACTGGACTGGTCACGAAAGCAGATTAAAAAGAGAATTAAAAGGTCATTCAGATTTAACAAGTTACTCTTTTGAAGAACTTATTGCAGAAATGGGTAGTATGCTAATCTGCCTCCAATTTGGAATTACTAAGGAGTTTATCAATTCCGTAAGATATCTTAAAAGCTGGTCTGTCAAAAATACATCTAAGCGTGAGGAAAATATCAAGAAAGCATTTGCATCATCTAAAAAAGCAAAGAAATTTCTTGAACAACTTTGATAAAATAATAAGGCTGCCATAGGGCAGCCTTTTCTATTATCGTCAAGAATTATTATTAAATATTTTCCTAAAGAATCTTTTTAAAGGATTCTTCAAGACATTCCAGCCAACGACGATAATAACTAAAGTTAGAGATATTTTTCTTGCATTATTATTGTCAGTGGTATTACCTATAAACGCAAACAGAAATATGTAAAACGCTATTGCTCCGTACACCACAAATTTTATTATTCTTTTCATTATTAATTCTGATTAATAAGAATATGTAAATATAAAAATATTTTTGAAATAATAGGTAAAATATTTTAAATTGGTTTAATAGGTAAAAAATAGTATATTTGTTTAATTCTGATAACAATGAAATGGAAGAGAGTACAAATCACAATTTATTTACGGACATTGCAAGAAGGAATTTTCTAATAAAACAGTTCTTTAAAGCAAATGATGTTACCATTGATTTACTGGGAGATATCAATAATCCCTTAATGGTAACTGAAAACAATATTGTTTTAAGCTGCTATGTCAGTAATTTTAATCTTATTTTTAAAGATGATTCTTTTGAAGGAAATGAATCATTTACCATTAAACTTAAAAATGACCCGGCTATTTTGAAAGATAAATTAGCGGACTGGATTAATTATGCTTCTCACAGGAAAATATATATTTTTACCTCTGACGAAGGATTGTATTATTCCAAGTTTATAAGAATTTATAATGGAAAATTACCCCTTTTCAGCCCTTCAAAAGAGTTGGCATATTATGTTTTCCAACGACAGAAAGCTGTTGAAATGGTTCAGAAACTTAAAAAAGACAAAATAAAATTGTCTATTGTGCTTTAAATAATTTGTAAAGCCGTAAAAATATGATTTATATTTTTCGGTTTTAGTTTTACATTTGTAATAATTTGTTGTCGTTGAATCGGCAAGTTGGCTAATAAATAAGCATTCTATGTGCGCAAAAAAAGCAACCAAAAACTTATTGGTAAAAACCGATAAGTCTTTAGTGGACAATTTTAAGATTTGCAGTTTTACTTATTACAAGGATAACGACCTGTTATCCCTATTTTCCTATAGACATTATTTATGTGTCACATTACTGAATGTTCAAAAGAGTTTTCAGCAAAAATATCATAAGGTTACCGCTCCTAATGAGCAGTATCTTGTTTTTTATAAAAAGAGAGGAACTAAGATTGAAAATACAAAAGAAGAAAGAATATTGGAAAGTATCAATTTTCTACTTCCACTAAAATATTCTGATCTTTATTATGAATTGATGCACACTTATTACATCAATGAAAAATCTGATTCTTCAAGCTATTCTATTTCCGCTTTTTTTGAATTTCTTGTTTCTTTTGTCAGCAAAACTCCTTTGGAATTTTTTTCTGTTGAATTATAACATTCTATATTTCTACATCAATTTAAATATATAATTGTATAAATACGGTAGTATGTATTTATTGAATTGTTGAATTATATGTTTATATAATTCAATAATACTGTCAATATATATTTATATAATTGTTCAATTGTAGGTTTACACATTATTGCAAATGTTGATTTCAACTTTTAAAAAATGGCTTTTGAAGATGATATTGTAAAAATAATTTGTTTTTTTTGTGGTGCAAGATGTCCTTTTGGACGTCCATTTATATAAAATGAGACTACAAAAGAGTATCTTGCCTTTTTTCAAAAGGATTATTACTAACTCGGAACTCGTTGAAATTTTAACTTAAAATACTCAATTAATCATATTTTAAATGCTCATTCAGAATGATCTCAATCATTTTCAAATTTAAAGTATATTAGATATAAAATAGTAATTACTTAAAATGGTGAATATTTACATAAAAGAACCTTGGGCGATAGATGCAAAAAAAGCATTGAATTTTTTTGTGTCGAGAATGGGAGATGAAAGATGGTTGAAAAGACGAGACAAAGTTGTATCATATTTTCGTGAGGTTGAAGCTATTCAGTATGGATTTAAAAAAGCGGAAAGTAAAGATGGCAAACTCGTCATGCCAATTGCTTTTTATGATGACTGGATTGCATGGTATATGTATCTGGTAGAAAGTATCTTTGAAAGACCTTTATCTGGTGACGCTCTACAATCCGCTCGTATATTTCCGTTTTTTTCGATGATAGGGAAGAATCTTTCAACACTTCTTGAGATTGATGGGATAGAGAAAAAGATTGAGGAATTATTGAACGAAAAAAAGAATCACCCTGATACCATTTTTTTTGAACTGGCAGTTGCAAATTTATATTGTAAAAATGGATGGAAAGTATCCTTTATACCTGAAAGCACTTATTATAAATCTCCGGACTTGCAGATTAGAAAAGATGGACAACAATATTGGGTTGAATGTAAAAGAATGCAGAAAGTTCCGGATTATTCTGAAAGCGAAAGGTCAGAATGGCAAAACAGATCTTTACGATTGACTGCCATTTTGCAAGAATATAAATTGTCGTATTCCATTGATATTATTTTTAAGGTTCCAGTTTCAGAGACAGGCGAAAATATTTTAGTTGATTGTTTTAATGAATATCTTAAAATTCATAGTGGAGATAAAAGAGCACAAATTCAAACTTCTGAAATTGAAATTTCATTTAGACCGTTGAACTTGGCTTCTATAAATAGAGAATTAAAAGAAAGAGATATTAGAAACAATTCACCGGAATTAATTGAGGTTTGCATTGGAAAATATGAAAGTGGGGGTAATTATGTGACCGTATTTAACCACGATGAACTATATAAATTGGGTAAGGATAAAAATTTTGATATTCTAAATCTTTACATTGACAAAGTAGGAAGTATAAGTATTCTTAAATGGACAAGTGTCTCCGAACATTCTATAAATATGAAAGCAAAGGACGTAAAACGACTTCTTGTAAAAGCAGTAGATCAAATACCACTTGATGGTCCAGGAATTATTCATATCGGCTATGAAAATTTGGACGGACCATATGTAGAAAGAAAAAGATTTTTGAAGTCGGAGGAAATAATACAGGGATTTGATTATAAAGAAAAAGATATCCGAGCGATACATTGTAATAGTATTCAGCTGCTTGCTTCCAGTAATAATTTTGATTGGGCTGAAACTACCTGTTTTTATAAACAAAGCCATTATCCTGTTCTAAAAAATGATTTGCTTTTGGCTGATTCAGTAAGTGGCTTTAATAGACCTCACTGGGAAGATGATATAGAAAATTTAGAAGGTAATCAATATAATTAGTGAGCTTTTAAATATTTAGTGGGAGCTTCCATTGATAATTAGAATTGATTGGATAGAGCCATTGTATTGTCCTGAGACAAAGTATCATCTGATATTTTATACCTTTGCCGCGATTCTCAAGTTTAATTTGAGTTTTCATGGTTATTAGTTTTTATCCCCATCTTCTTGGGGATTTTTTTGTTTAAAACTTTTTCTTTGTATTGTCGAAGCAATATTTATCACTAAATTATTTGATTTTTTAAATATTTAATAACGTAATTTATAGTCATGATCAAAAAAAAGAGATCGAAATTGATGCTCAAAACCTATTTTACTTAACTTCACTAAAAGTTCTAAATAACAAACATTATTTTGTTCTTGAGTACAGCGAAAAAAGAAAATTTATTGTCTTCTACGCTAAGACAAACAAATCAAAAGTTACTCTTAAGCTTTCTCCTCCAGTCAAGTATAATAATTGCATTATTTTGACGGGGAAATTTTTTTCAAAACAGCGATACACTGTTTTTGATATTTTTATTTTGGATAAAAATGTGTTTTTATTTATAGAAGAGCAATTAATTGAAATTAAAGATTCAGATCAAGTGTTGATTAAACTTTCAAAAAAACGTACTTCAATCAAATAAAAAATCCCAAGCCAATTTGGCTTGGGATTTTTTATTTGGAATCAATATTTGTTTGATGATTATATTCAAAAATATCCGCAGCTTCTTTATCCCATCGTTTCCTAGGCAGCAATACGATTGTTGTGAATAAATCTCTTTTTTTATCATAGCTGTCAATTCTTTCAAGCCGTCCTCCATAGTCCTTGTCAGCAAGCGGATTAAGAGAATAGGGTAGAATAGTATCGGTTTTATTTAGATAGAAAATACTGTAGGTCTCTCTACTTATAATTTGGAATCTTTTAAAGTGTTTTTTTCCATAAAGTACAGTGTCATTTAGATTTTTCCGTTGCTGATAGTTGGATATAGGTAAGTCAATCCACATTGCTCCGTACCTTTTATTTTTGACATTTCTACCATTTTCAAATTTTTGATCTTTAAAAATCAAAGATTTTGACTGTAAAGTATTTCCAATGCTGAAATATAATGAATCACGGATATAATATACACTGTCAATTATTTCTGGAATTTGAATATTGGGGACTAATTCTATTAAGTCCTTATCCTGGTAGTTCATTTTGGACAAAATGATCTGTTGGTGCTCTTCAAGACCTTTTGAAGCACTGTAATAAATATTCGTGACTATATCAATTCCACCTCTTTTACTTTGAATTTTTTTTCCCTTATTACAAGAAACTAGAAATAAACAAAAGAATAATAAAGCAAAAACTCTCATAGATATTAAATTTTTCGGGAATGGCTCTGCTGATTCTTTACCTCATTAGTTTCCGAATTATCCTTTTGAAAGGCCTGCTCATTAGAGTTGAATCTTTTCATCTTATTATCATACAGATTCAGCATCTTGTATTGGGGGTTGAGAATTGCTTTTCCTTCGACTATATTATTTTTCAGATCTGAAAATTTTACCGAAACAATATTGCCTTTTTCAAGTGATTTGGTGGTAATTTCTCTGTGCTTATCGTTATCAAAATGAAGTTTTGCTTTATCAATGATCTTTTCAATGTCAATTCCGTAGTTTTTATTAAAAACCTGAAGCTTGAAATTTCCTTTTTCATTCTTTTCTTCATTCAATTGTAGCTTTACAAAAGCATCCTCTTTTGCATCCAAATGTTTATTATAAATCTCCGTTTTAACAGATCTGCCTTCTAAAAGATTGATCGCTTCTTTAGCCGTAAAGTTTCCATTAGCGGAAAATGTATGGTTTAAGTTGACATCCTTCTCATTGTTCTTAAGATTTGCAAGGAAAGAGTTTAAGTAGAAGTTTTCATTTTTTTCAGATTTTTGAAATTTCAGCTCAAAATTGATTTCATTGTTTTTGAAAGATGCTTTATCTGAAGAAATATTGATGATAAATTCTTTTTTATCTGAAGCTAAATTATCAGCCAGTTCCGTATGAACTTTTTGTTCTTCGCCAAAACCTAAATACTTGATCTGATCTTTTAAATCTTGTAGATTTCTATTTTCTTCAGGATGCCCGTTTTTTAGCCTGTTAACTTTATTGTATTCTGTTTCCAGGTTTTGAAGAATTTCTGGCTTCTCGGTTTGTTCTTTGGTGAGCACTAATGAAGTACCGTTCAAATTAACGCGTAGTGTCTCATTTGGATTTAATTTCTGCCCCGCTTTTTGCAGCATATTAACCAAATTATTAGGAGTGGACATTTTTTCAAAAAACGGTTTCTCTTGATTGGGCAGTTCGATTTTTACTTCTAAATCGGCTTTTTTGGATTGAAATACATTATTTTCCATGTTGTTAATATTATGATTGTTATGTAATTTGTTATCTAAATCATTTATTTGCTTGGATCGAAAATTTAGCAATCCCGAGAGTAGCTGCAGTCTTTCGCTGTCATTTTTTATAATTATTTTGAAGTCTGCTCCTGAGGAATTAAAAGGTGAAATAGTTAGATCAATTCCGGAAAACATTTTTCTCTTGTTTTGAAGATTTTCTATAAGAGAGTTATAGCTGTCAATTTCACTTGAGATTGAACCACGGAGCCCTTCTTTTAACCAAATACTGTTGTTTGTATTTCTAAAGTATTCAGATATAATCTCAACTTCTGATTTTAATGCGTCATCGCTTTTCATTATTGCTATATATTTGGATGTGAGGTTACCAATAGAGATTTCTATCACTCATTAAATGTGATAGATCATAATTGCGAATTTTAAAGATCTTATCATTTATACCTAACAGAAACAAAATTTTACTTTTCGTCTGCTGTTCTGTATCAAGTATAATCTGAATTGATTTATACTTTATCTTTAGATAATTTTGACCTTTTAGCTGAATGGTTTCAGAGACAACTCCTTTATCTAAAAGTTCAAGATAGAGTACAGTTAATTCAAAATTTCGCAGTGAATGAAATAAATGAATCTTTGGTACGACAAGATTTTTCTGAATGTATCGTCTAAATAAAAAGGATTTTATTTCTTTTTTATTTTTTGACGCGGTAATGATAATTAGCGAATTCCTTAGATAATCACAATGTTTATTTTGTAAAAAAAGCATTGCTTCCAAAATGTATCTGAAACAGTATATATTATGGATGATCAAATCACCAAAATGATTTATAATCTGGTAAAAAGACTTTGTCTCTAGTGATGAGCCATCTCTGTAAATAATAGTCCAGCTATTCTTTCTGAATCCTAAAAAGTAGAGATTTCCATTTTCACTGATTTTTCCCTGAAATATCTTTAGCGTTTCTAAGCTTAGGAGCATGATAATTATCATTATTACCGTCCTCTGGAATGAGATGTTGACCTTGATGCTTCTTCTGCATCTCGTTTCTCTTCCTCTTTCTTTTGATTAGCATCTTGATACATATCTGGATCGTTAACCTGAAGATTAATATTGCTCTTTTCTTTTTCCTTATTAGTATTTTCATTTAAAGAGGATTGAGAAGCAGAGATTTCTTTGCTGACAATATTAAGGTCAGTTATGATATTTTTATTATCAGGATATTGCTCTGATTTCGATTTCAGGTGTGCTTTTAGTTTTTGAAGCTCGACCTGATATCTTATACTTTCTTTTTGTAGTTGATTTTCTTCCTGCATTCTAGCAAGCTTCTGAATGCCTTTTATGATCAAGAAACTAAGACCGCCATCCGTCGCAAGGGATAGTATCAGGAGTGATTTTGAACTTGCGCTCAATTTAGCCTCATTTTTTGATGCCGGACTTATCTGTATGGTGGTTTCATCATCTAACTTAAGCTCTTTACCTTTTCGTAATTGCTGAAGCTGTTTTTCTGAGATATTGTGACCGTTAACATTTTTGAGCTCGTATTTTGTTGTATCCACATCTTTTATCGTATTGTCTTTTTTATCCAATTCAAAAATCCTGGACTGGAACTGCTTATTTTTTTCTTTGAACGGGTTTATTATAAAAACATTATCAAATTTTGCGAGTTCCTTTTCATCAGCATCATCTATTTTAAGAACCGTTTTTTCAACACCGGTCTGAATAATCTGAATTTTATCTCCAACTTTAAAATCTTTAAGACTATCTTCAAGCTTGTTTCCGAAAAAGATTGTTTTTCCCCTTTCGTTTTCTATTTCAACAAATGTGGTCATTTCGTTTTCCGGGTTCTTATTAAAGTACCCTGTTCCAATATGAGTGATGTTTCCATAGTCAGCCATCACTTTGTAAAGATTTCTATTGCTTGAAGAAATTTCAAAAAGTTCGGCAGTTGAAAGGTCTTTGTGATTGACTATATCTTTATTATAAACATTGACATCAAGCTTATCGTCATTTATTTTAAAAGTGAGCCTGTTTTTATCATTTTCGGCAATGAGAATTCCTCCTTTAAGAAAATCATCAATTTCTTTTTTTGAGAGTTTCTCGGAAAAATGATCCTGCTGATTCATGATTCCGAACTTTCTAAGTTCATCTGTAAGTAAGGTGCTAGTATTTTCCATAATTGTAATCTGAAATTGCGTTGTTTGTTTTTATTAAGTCATTTAAGAAATGAACCGGATCTATATATTTTCCTCTTTCTTTCACTGAAAAATGCAGATGCGGTGCAGTGCTTTTCCCGCTATTACCACTTATAGCGATAATATCACCGGCATAGACGAAGTCGCCCAATGAAAAAAAAGTTTTTTGCAGATGCAGATATATGGTCTCAAAATCGCCGTGCTGTACTTTGATGTAATTTCCTGCACCATTACTGTAACCTGTATCACTAATGATTCCATCCAATACTGCAAATACATAATCGCTGTTAGCCCGCAGGTCAACACCGGCATGAAATTTTTCAATTTTATCGATGGGATGAAAGCGATGCCCGAAATTCGAGGTGATCTTCATTTTTTCTAAAGGCATATAAATAATCTGTAGTTCTTCAGTTGGGTATTTTTCGTATTCTAATAATGAAAGTTTTTTATTTCTGTATTTTTTTTCGGATGGATGATTCTCTGACAATGAATCGTCTTCCGACGTCGCTTGAATATCATCATCTTTTTTAATTGAATTGGCTTGTGGAGTAGTTGTTTGCTCAGTTTCATTTGCTGCATTATTCAATGAATCTTTACTCTTCTCAAAATATTTTTTATTCAACTTCCCTGCAATATGGTAAGACAAAAAGCTGGTGGTGAATTGATTTTGTAAAGAGGAGTTCAATCGAATAGTATTGAGTTTTCCTTTATAGGAAGCCGTATTAAATTGAGGTAGGAAATTTGAAAAAATTAACAAATGCATCAGTATTACTGTTTTTTTCATTTTTTTTAAATTTTATGTTGTTAGAGTTACGGATTGAAGTCCTTAATGATCAACTCTACTTCTCTGTTGATTCGTAGAAAGTTCGACATCAGGATTTTCTCTTTATCATTTTTTCCTGACTTGTCTTTAAAGTTATAATACACGGGCATTTCAATATAGTTAGCTTCCTCATCCTCGATACTTTTCATATCAAGATTGATTCTGCCGTGTATGGCCGAAGTTTTATATTCTTCAGTTTGATTATTTTCATCACCTGCGATAATACCCACCATTTCTCCCGTTTTTAATCCTGCTATTTTACCGGCAGGAATGAGGTTATCCATCTTTTCCTGAATTGAAATGGTCGTTTGATTATTATTGATTGACATAGACTGGCTTTTTTGTTTTACTTTGCCAAATACTTTTTCAAGCCAATCCAGTGTACTTTTATCTCGAGCACTGCCACTGAGAATATTTCCGATGATTGCTGTAATCGTGTCTGCAACTTCTTTTTTATAAAATTGGCGGAACTGGGGAATTTCCTGCAGTCCAAGGAGTACAGCTACTTTATTGCTTCTTGCAGTAGCAATTAAATTATCTATCTTATGTATATAAATAGTCGGCAGCTCGTCGGCAATAATTCCGCTTGGTAAATTGCCTTTGGAATTAATCTGTTTTAATAGTCTATTTAATATGGTAGAATATAATGCAGAATTAATATCCTGTGTATTGGGATCAGACGCTAAGACAATGATTGTAGGGTTTTTTCTGTCAGAAATTTTAAGTTTGACATCATCACCTGAAAATACCCAGAAACTTTCCTTCGTTGCCAATCTGGATAGAAATATCTTAAGTGTTCCGATCTGTCCTTCCAGCTGGTCGAAAGCCCTGTTATCAAAAGCCGATTTAAAAGTTGATAATAGAGAATGCAGCTCTATATTGGTGAAAAGAGTATTGAAAATTTCCTCGTAACCACGGTTCATAAATGAAAGCAGATGCGGTAAGGTCGAAAATCTGCCCTCTTCATATTTTGCAAGAAAAGCGATGCATGATGCTAGAAAATTGATGGCTGACTGGGTGAAAAACTGATCACTTCCACCTCCTGACCCACCACCTTTTTGAAGTGAAGACACCATTGCTTCCGCCATTTCCTGAGCTTCTGCTAATGTAGCGAGATATTCTTTTCTTAAAGGATTGACTCTTTTTGATCTTTCAACTTCATTAAGATTAATTACCGCAAACTCGTGCTTATAGCTCTCGTCATGTTGCCTTTTCAATTGATAATGATAGTACGCTATCTTTCCCAAATCTGGAAATTTATAATCATAAATACAGAGACAAAATCCTTTGCCAATCAATTGCCTGATCGCCGGATTAATAATTCCAAAAGATTTACCACTACCGGGCGTTCCTATTACAAGTGTACCTCTGAATGGATTGATATTAATCCATCCGTGATTCATCCGTTTGTTATAATAAAATAAGTAAGGGATGTTGATTGAAAAGTCATTCGTAATTAATTCCTTGTTTTGATCGAATGATTCTTCTTCAATGTTCCAGCGGTCTTTACCAAGCTTGATTTTCATAATCTTGCTGATGTTGTCAGCACCTAAAAGGGTTATTAAAACACCTACGAATGAAAGTAATGCGTAAACAGCCTGATAGATATTAAAATAGGGAGTAAACTGCGGGATGTCTTTTCTAAATGTATCATCTATAAATGCCAATGAACCAAACATCATCAGTAATCCAACGACTATTGGTAAAAGGATTGATTTTGTAATATTAATATCTTGATTTTTTTTTGGCTTTGTACCAATTGCAATTAGTATGATTAACAGAAGTTCAGCAAGTTTGGCATGGTACGGAGGAAATAGAAATGGCATTTTCGCAAATGATTTCAATAGCTTTGGAAGTATCGGAATCTGAGTACCTCCAAAAAAGATAATGCTGCATTCAATCAAAACCAGCATATAGACTGCTTTCTGAAAGAATCCGTAGATTTTTTGTTGTTCTTTACTTTCCTGCATTGTTTCTCAAATTGAATTATATAAAAAGCAGACAGCCAGGAGTTCCCAGCTGTCTGCTATACTTTAGATGTAAATGAATATTAAAAAGTGTCAGCCTGTAAAATATCTGAGTATTTAATCTCCAGATTAATTGTTCTGCCGCTGATTTGATTTTCGATCAGCCTGATGTTTAGAACCTTGTTATTCGGATAAGTGAATTTCTTAAAAACGAAAATATTTCTGTAAGACTTTTTAAATGTCTTTAAGTCATACAGACGGAATACAGGCTCTATCTCAATAGACTGAACATTCGTGGCTTTGTAAACCTTTTTATCATCGATAGAAAACTTAAGTTTGTCAATATCATAGATGAGATTTGTATTGTTTTTAAAACTAATATCTAGAAATACATAATCACCAAAAGCGTATACATTATTAAGCTGCGATTCGATTCCCAAATCTCTGTTTCTACGTATTTTATTTGCTTCTTTTTTTCTGATAATCTCCACCGAATATTTTCTGAGTTCGGCACTGGACATCTGGTAATCCGGATATTCAAGAGCCTGCATGTCTTCAGGTAAAATTTCAATGTTGGTCATTATAGTCGCACTGCTGTCAACTTTATAGATCAGCTTGTACTGAGCCATAAAGGATTGTCCGACAATGGTAACAATTCCTAATTCCTGATTATCATAATAATAAATCGGAGTTTCCTCTTTTATTCTAATACTGTCGGTAGCGGAATGGCTTTCCTCTTCAAACTGTTGTATTTTAATTCTTACAACATTTTCTGTAGGAAGATCGCCTATAAGGTGTTTCGTACTTAAATCAACAAACTGAATAGGCTGGGGGCTCCTGAAATGAAGATTGACATTACCTGTAATATAGATTTCGGGAAGATTATTTTTATATACTCTCGATAGTACTGTATTCTGAGCGGATGTCTCCGTAGAAACAAGCATCAGCATAAGGATAATAATGAAATTTTTCATAGATTATGGATTGGTGTTTTTCTTATAAATGTTCTTTTTCTTTTTTTCAAGTTCTTTGTTGTCAATGAGGTAAACGAAAGAATTGTATTTAATTTTTGCCTTGTTTTTCCGTATTACGTCCGATATTGTTTTTGAGGTGGATTGATATACTGAGCTAAGCGTCGTGGTAAAAAAATCAGCGCTACCACTGGAAAGATTTTGACCTTGCACAATGTTTTCTCCCATAGATCTTGTCATTTCACGGAATGCCGAACTTGGGACATACAATCCTTCCATGCCATCAACATCATAGATATTGAGACTGATAGGAAGAATCTCGTTCTGATGCATTACCGATACGATGTTAAGGTTCACCCTTTGCAGTGAAAATCCACTGATCAATGCGTAAAGGGGAGTACCTTTCGATATTTTTGCATTTCCGACGTATACATCTTCGAGTAGGCGAATCCTTATTCTGCTTCCTGCAAAGCCCTTAATGTTTTCGTCGATCACAGCTTTGATAAAGTTATTTTCACGTTGTCTGAAGATCGAATTGAATTCTGTGCTTTTCGAGGCTTTTGTTACATCCAATGTAGAATTGAGAAAAAAATCCATCTCTTTCTCATTTTTCTTCATTTTCTCAATGGCTTTGGCTTGATTTTTAAGTTCAGGGTTGTTTGCTTTTTCGATACTATCCATTAACATCATCTGCTCTCTCATCAAGGTCATCTGATCCTTTTTCCAGTCGGAATTTTCAGCACTCCGAGTATCAGCTTTTCCTGAATTGTTTACCCCGTTATTGTCACCATTGAGCATTTTTAACATTTTCATACTTCTGTCGTACTGATCATCCTCACGTTCTTTCGACTGTTTAGCATCCATCGCGTTATAGTAGGACTGTCGATTGGCCTGTCGGGAAAGATTATTCAGACGTTCTTTTTCTCTGACATAATTCATACTGTCAATATGCCTTTTCTGTCGCTCTGAAAGATCATCATCAAATTTTTCAAGACTTTCATGCTCATCACCGAAACCGTCAATCATGGTTCTTCCATCGGTTCTTTTATCAAAGAAATCAGCATAAGCGTCGGCCTTTCCTTTAATTTCAGAGCGTTCTCCAACTTTTCCGAAATCGGTGGAAATGTCTTTACTCTCAGCCAGTTTATTTTTGTCTTTTCCTGAGTTTTCCGTGAATTGAACATAAAAATACCCTATCATTAAAACGAATGGCAGGGCGATGAGGGGAAGAACATATTTAGGTTGTTTTAAATTGAGTTTTTTCATCTTGAATTATTTATATTGTATTTATCGAGGAGATATTTAATTCTCGAACTATCGGAAGAACTCAATATCTTTTTTTTCCGATAGTAATCAAGTTCTTTCAGCGCTTCTCTTATACCCAGAATTTTTTCTGTCTCTGTAAACGGCGAGTTGAATGAGGTAGCAGCATCCTTTAGGACATTTTGCTTTTTCATCGTTTCGTATTCAGGAATGGAAACTTTTTGTATGTAAATCAAGCTTCCAATTGAGAATAGGGTGGACAAAAAAATCAATCCAAACATGAGATAAAATGTTCTCTTCGGCTGACGTTCTGCAAATTGTTCCACACTTTTCCATATGGTTGATGGATTTTTACTGATGATTTTATTTTGCTGTTCCATTATCTAAATTTTTCTTTTACGGAAATGTCCGAGTTATCTAATGTTTTCCATTTTTCGATCAGAACACCATGAGGATTATTGGGAGATCGGGGAAGATCTTGCAAAAAACCTTCAGTGATCAATTTTCTGACGATAAGCTGCGTCTTTCGGTTAATGGTCTGTTTGCCATAGTAAATAAATTTTAAGTTCTGCTCATCGAGTTTAATGCTGTCTGCTTTTATAGTCATCACACTATTGGAAGAAATGATCTGGTTGTAAAATCCCTTTTCCTTCAGATTCATATACTCCTTCATACCACTGTCATCGATCAGATACAATGCTTTTCGTGTCTGAGATTTTATATAATCGTCATCTGCTGAAAGTGTGAAAAATAAAGAATGAAACATATCGACTTGAGCTTTATATTCAACAGGTCTGTTTAGGAGCAAATCGGTCTGCTTGACTAAAACAGGAACCCCGTTATCTAAAATATAGATGGATTTTCTTGCATCTTTTATCTGTTTATATGAGAAAACAAATCCTGCAATAACGACGATGACTGATAAAATTATGCAGCCAATGGAAGTTACTTTATTGATCTTGATTTTTTTTTCAATGTTTTTTACAACTGCCATAATTATCCTTTTAATAATGAAACTCCTTTAGTGGCTATTGCCATTCCTGCTTTTTTCATCTTACTCATGGCTCCTGTATTACCACCGCCCGACGGAATGATATAATTGGCCAGGGTAGGAACACATAATATTCCTACGGCTGTAATTAAAAAACAGACGATGACCAATCCAAATGACATGATCCCACTGCTAGAATAGGTAAGCAGCAAATCCATGTTCTTTATACTGCCGTCTGTATTGATAATCTGATCATATCTCTCAATTTCTGCCTCAAAGGCAAATAGCTGAAGGAGGGTTCCGATTTTTAAAATAATAAATGCCACAAATCCGTAAAGATTGACATTGATGAATCTGGAAACCCATTGAGAAAGAAAACTTGAAAACGCAGGAAAAACTGATAACCCAACCGGTATAGGACCGATAATAATTAAGATGGTCGAAAATATCAGCTGGATAAAAAATATCCCATAGACACATATTCGAAGTATCCATAACCCAATCAATTCCAGCGCGCTCGATATGGCTAATTGTAAACCAACCTGTAATCTGAGATAAAGTTCATAGACAGGACTCATAAGACTTGTTAATCCATCTCCAACCATATCCAGTCCTTCTTCTATTAAAGATTGGTCTCCGGCTTCCTGTTGTTGGATTTCAGCTTGTGCTTTAGCTTGCTCTTCAACAATTCTGTCTACAACCTGCTGCTGTTTTTTAAAACGTACCCATCTTAAAGAATTCAATTCCTGCTGACTCTCAACAAAGCTGCTCTCTGAGACGTCCTGAAGCTTGATTAGAGGAGTACGGAGAATACCGACAAATGATACCCAATTCACAATAACCAGTCCAATGGCGAAGGGTTTTAGCATCGGTACTATTTCCCATTCACGATCTCCGCCTATCATCTGCCATCCTATATTCCCCAGATAGAGTAGTGCGCCTAAACCCGCTACAGCCTGTCCAAATAATATAAATTGTCCATATTCTGCGGTCATAAAGCTGTCGTAAAGCGGTAGGAACTTTTCAGTAAACCAGCCTTCCAATACGCCCTCACCCTGCAGAAAATCCATTGCTTTCTGGTAATATTCATCACTGTGTGTATCCTGTGAGAATGCAAAGCACGGAATGAATAAAAGCATTATTTTCATAATGCTTTTTAAAATCTTTTTTCGTTTCATAATTTTTTTAACTATAAATGCCCCGTCATTACATCCATGAATATCTCTGCATCTCTCCGTTCTTTTGTAATCTTTCCGGGATTTTTTGTTTTGTAACTTTCAAGTTTAACTTCGGCTCTAAACCTGTTCTCTCCCTGCTGGTTTAAGTACGCTAGGTATTTTTTCATTTTTCGCCATTCGATAAGGCAGTCATGGTAGGCAAGAATCCTTTTGCCTCTCGGCATATCTGCACTTTTAGCAAATTTGTATTTGTCCTGAATGACGTTGATCTTTCGCCTGCATTCTCCGATGATGCCGTAATTATTGAATCGTTCCCAGGCTTTCGAAGAAGTAAATCCCCACTGAGATAATGCCGAAGATCCGGTGTCAAAATTATCCAGACTGTTCAGTACATCTTTATAATAAAGCAGATAAAGAGGATCAGCCCCTGAGGTCGCACTGGAATAATGATAGAATTCTTTCAGGTTTTCTTCATATGTTGTCTTTGCTTCTTCCTGAATATCGCTTGTTTTGTCCTGCTGTACCAAGGTTGTTGCATATCTTTGGTTTTGCAATCCCGCCAGTCCTAAAGGTCTGATGTCATTTCCGCCTTTGTAATCACGGTTTCGACTTGGAGCCAGCCAGCCCCATACCATGGCATAGGCATAATTAGTCTGTATGCCCAAAAAGTATTTTGGTTCAGGCTGCCAGTCTCCCCATTGATAAAAGACCTGCCTTTTCTCCTGACCTACAATGTGTTTGTCCTTAACTCTTTTTATGGTCTGTCCCTTTACGAAAGATAAAAGGGGAAGAAATGATAGTATTAATAGTATGTTTTTCATAGATTATAATTTTACCAACCGTTTAAATTCTGGTTATAATTATTAATAATATTTTGGATTAAACCTTTGTCCCGTATATACCAGCTGTTGAAAACACCAATATGACGGAAGTATGGTTTTTTTTCAGCATTCCTCAGGTAATTGATAATGTGAACTGTCCAGCCATTCATAATTTTTATCTCATGCTGTATTTTTGAAAGAATTTTCTGCCGATCGTAGCTGTCCATAAGAAAATCATTTTCTTCATTGAGAACCGATTCGCTTATATTTTCATATGAGTTCATCGCATGCAGATAAAGCTTAGAATAATAATTCATAATCAATACGGCATACTGAGGTTTTTGAGCTGAAAGCTCCAGCATTTTCTCCATGTTTCCAATAAGTTTGGTAAAATCATAGTATATGGCTTCAAGCTGTTTTCCCTGCTTCAGTGCTGAATTGACATTACGAAGCTGATTATATATGTGATTTTTTATGACCACAACCTGCACAGCCTTTTCCTTGATATCATCGTAAGCTTTTCTTTGTTTCTCGTAAGAATTTTGGTAAAGCTTTTCAGAAGCTACTCTTGCAGCCTGGTTGGCCGTTACCTGAGCCTGCAGTTCTAAATTATAATAGAGCTGATAATAGGTTTGTGACTTTGCATTATTCAGTAAAAGCAGAAAAAATACAATTAGAAATGTTTTCATTTTAATAAAGATTTGCATTGTTAATGATATCCTGAATGATTTTCTTGTCCCTGTTCACCCAATTTTGAAGCAGGTTATTACGCAGTTTTATTTTTCTCTTGACATTGATGATTTTCTGAAGGGTAGAGTAGGACTGCTGCCGAAGAGTCTTGATTTCACTTTGAGCAAAATCCAGAAGAATTTTACGTTCGGCCTTTTCCATTTCGTTTATCGTCCCATACGATAAAACTATACCTGCCATCAGCCTGATATACAACTGCAGACTATTTATAAACTCATACTGACCATTGAGTGCGACAGGAATCCAGATTGGGGCATCAGATAATTCAGTATAAATTTTCGACTGTATCTCATAAATCTTATCAATTTCTCTGACGATGTTCACCGATGTCGGAATAGCCTGAACTGCAAACGAAAGGTTGTTAAGCCTTCCACGAATTTTTTCAGTCACATCCCTGTATTTGCTCCATTGTTCCTTATTGGCTGATTCCAGACTTAAATTGGTCAGCTGCTTATTTCTCATTTCTTTCTGCTTCTCATTTTCATCCATTGTTTTTTGAATTTCAGAGTTAATAAGGTAGTAGCAGATATAATTCCCTCCAGTAAGCTGACCTTTAAGTATATTTGAAAAAATCAGAATCAGGAAACAGACTTTAGTTTTTGATAAAGTTTTCATAGTCCCAATGTTCCTGCGTTGTTCAATATTTGCTGAAAAATATGCCTGTCAGTATTGACATACGTCTGAAATGGATTGATAGATTTCCAGAATCCTTTTCTTTTGGCTCTCCTTATCGTCATCTTTACGTTGATCAAATAGACATTCAGCAGACGGGTGTTATTTTCAATATTGTACAGAAGCCTTTTCCGATCTCCTGAAGTTGCAAGATTCAGCTCACCACTTGTCAGCAGATCAGCAACATCAGTATAAATGTCGGTCGCTTTGTTAGTTACCAGCTGTATTGATTTTGTCGCAAATATGCTGTACTCCGGTGCATCCTGCACTTCGTTATATATCCCATCAACATTCGTGATTATTTTGCTAAGGTTGTTGTAAATATTCTGAACTTGAATGCCGTTTTTCAAAGTACCATTTACCTCTTTTAATCCTTTGTACAATTTATTCTGCAGATCGTTGGCCAGAACCATCTGAGTTGAGACAACCGCCTGCGCCTGCTGCAGTTTATTCATCTCGTCGACTGTTTTCTCCTGCTCGCTTTTAATTTGATTGGCATATAAAATCATAGCAGGAGCTGTCAGTACATCTATATAGGGAGTTTGTGTTTTATAAAAACTCATGATAAAGACCATGAGTATGATGCTATATTTTTTCATAAGTCTGATTTTTGCTTTTAATAAATTCCTTTAGCGTTATATCTTGATCTATAAGTAGCCGTTTGATACTTTTGAAGAAATCTTTACTAGGGTTTTGCTTTTTGAATGAATGATAGTATTCGATTAACCCGTTGTCAATAGGTTTTTGGTAAATATTTACCAATGATACCAAGTTTGGTAGACCGTCTTTCAGATGATCAATATCTAGAACAAACTGCTCCAATGCATCCTGATAGTTTCGATATTCATTAACATAGTATTCGAGTGCAGATTTTTCAGGTTTTTCAGTAGTATAAGTCAAATATTGCTGTAGTGAAACTTCATTACCATATACTTCACCTTTGCTGCCCCGTTTAAGATAAAATTCTTTGAACCGGCTTCTACCGCTTTTATTATTTAGATTATTAATGGTGAAAATCTTACTCTGCTCAACCTCATTAAGTGAGAGCAATTTTGCAATCTTATCAAAATTATCGATGAATTTTGTCTGATCGAGAAGTATGAAGGTATCCGAATTATTAATAATACTGTCTTTTACGACAGCATTCCCGATAATATCATCCAGCTCCTGTGTAACAACAACGGCTTCACCCCAGAATTTTCTGACTGTTTTATACAGGTATAAAATATAACTTCCCATTAGTTTACTCGCAATTGCCTTCCAGGCTTCTTCAATAATGAGTGCTTTTCGCCTATCTTTTCTCAGACGCATTTTCTGGATAAACGTATCCATAATAATGAGGGTTACAATAGGAAACAGCTTAGGATTATCTTTAACATTATCAATCTCAAAGACGATAAAGGGCTCATAAAATAATGAGTTGTCTGCATCTTCATTTAAAGTCGTTCCATACCTACCTCCTTTGTAAAAATCAGCCAATACATAAAGGAATGTTCTCAGGTTGAATTCAGCTTCAGAAATTTTGAACTTTTTATTGGAAAGATAAATAGGAAGAAATTTTTCAGAATACTCATAAAAAGTGTTGAAAGAAAGTTCTTCCACGTCTAGCATTTCTTCAAGCTCTACCAGTTTTTTGATGAGTGATTTTCTGAAGGCATTTTCCCACTCCGCACTGTTGATTTTGGGTCTTTCAATTATTTTAGTATTTGAAAGGATCAGTTGGCTTTCATCGTAAGTCTTTCTTTTTTCGGTATTGACCAATGTTTCGTAAGCCTCGTGTATTTTGTCGAATATGGAATCATCAAAATCAGCTTTATCAAGATTTTTATCAGGATGATACTGTACCGCCAATTTTCGAAACGCCTTTTTAATGTCCGAGCTTTCAGCATCCATTGGTATTCCTAAAATTTGATAGTAATTTTCATTTTCACTGTATTGGCTCTCAAATTCATTATAAAGATCATCTTCGTAGATGTTGTATTTACTTAGGTATAGAATCAGCTCACGCGAGGTCTTTTGCTGATACCAATTGGTACCACCTTTGAAAAACTGATGGTAATACGCTAAGAGCAGATTATCAATAATGGATTTTTGTGTGGTGGTCATCGATGAATCTGCACCCTGCCATATCAGAAAAATAAGATTTCCTAGAAACTCAATTTTCTCAATATTAAATTCCGATTGGCTGACTACAAAGGGGTTCATTGTGATTGGCTTCTCTTCGGTGTACTGAATATACTTCCCATTCTTATATTTTGCCGTCCCGCTGTAACTGTCTCCGGTGTCCACAATTACAACATCATAATTGTAGGCTAAATATTGTTCAATGATATTATTCATCAAAAAAGATTTTCCGCTTCCTGACGGTCCAAGAACAAATTTGTTTCGATTATTGATTCTGCCGATCTGCATTGGCAGATCAGCGGTGTCGACCTTTAACGGAACTCCCTGTCTGTCCGTAAATCTCAGGTAAAAACTGGATGGTTCATCTACGGGGTAGCTCTCTTTAAAAAAAAAAGCACAGCGAGGCTTCACTCGTTGTGGTAAACAAATCGTATTCTTTTAGTTCATTGGCATTCCCCGGTAGTGATGCTCGAAACAACTCCAATTGATTGAAAGAATTTTTACTGGAAATTACTCCTTTTTGAAAGAGCTGGTTCTCAATCATCGACTGGATTTTTTCCAAATCCTCAATAGTTGGGCAGCTGGTGACAAGACTGTAATGTGCGTCAACAATAAGCTGACCGTCCTTAGCAATATTATCCAGCAAAATACCTATTTCTTCGGCGCAGATCCTATTCAAAGGTTCATTCTGAAATCCTTCGTGACGATTTTTTTTATTGGCTAAAAATTTAACTCTTTCCGTCTGATCAGGAATGACAATAATTTGGTTGTAAATAATGGTATTGTACAGTTCCAGGTCATTAATAAAAGAAAAATTGTCAACTGCGGTATCTTTGATAGCTCCGTTTCCACCCAACGTTGTGTAAGGGTAAATTTCATTGGGCAGTTCAATATTTTCAACATCTACTAAAGAAATGGTCTTCACATAGGAATTACCAATCTGGAGATTACTGTCAAGTGACCTTATATTGTCAAAAGCTTTTGTTGATCTGCCAAAGTTCATGGAAAGAATAGAGGAGATGTAATACTCAAAATTCTTTTCAAAGAAAAAATGGGGCTCAAAATCATTTTCCTTCAGAAGCATAAAGATTTTTTCTGCTTTGTCTCGCAATTCCTTATACTTTTTATCTGAATATTTGTACTGGTTTTTCTTTTTGCTTTGATCGATCCTGTGGGTAAATACCAGAATGCTATCGATTGTTTTGTAAATTCTTCCCGCAAAATGTTCTGAATATTTTTGCTGTAAATATTCTTCATGTGCTTCCGCCTGGTAGATCTTTTTATCGAAAATGTCCAGCTTCTGAACGATATATCCTTCTCCAATAATACTGATAATATTAAGTAGTATTGAATGATACTTCAGATACAAGGCACGGTCTGCCGAATACTGTGTGACAATATTTTTAATTTGGATGGCAATGATCGGGTTTCCAAATTCACCGATAAGAACATCATAATTAACATTAAATTCTGAACCGTAGTCGTAGCCAATAAATGGCAGACTAAAGCTTTTCTTTTTCATTGTGTGTATTTCCTAACGTTTGTACTTCTGCTTCAGTTTTATTTTTACAGGAATCATAAAAATCTCATTTTTGTTAAGCGTTTTGTTAAAAAGACCTTTGGTTTTCTGTAATCTGAAGACATTCCAAATCAATCCTGCACCAATACCTAAAGCAAGAACTATCCCTATAAAGAATCCTATAACTTTGCTTAGAATGATGCCTAAAACCATTGTGCCGGCAAATGAACCACCGGCATAATAGATATACTTTCCTTTCAGACCTTTAAACACAAGGGGCTTCTTTAGCCCCTTGTATAGAAAGAAACTCTTTTCTTCCATTTCTTATATTCCAAAAAATGCCTGAATTACTGTGGGAACGAGAAGCAGGAAGATACAGGCACCTCCCCAGCCAATCAGTTCTTTATTGACGTCTTGGTCACCATTGTTCCATTTGTTGTAAATTCGGACACCTCCGACAATGCCTACGATCGCACCTATCATTTGAACTAAGTTTGAGACTGGCTCAACGTACTCTTCGATATCCGATGTTGCCGAAGATATAGCTCCGGCGCCTCCTGTCTGAGCAAAAAGTAAATTTGTGCATAATACCAAGATTGCGGAGAACAGCGCTTTTTTAATTTTATGGTGTTTATTAATGCTTGTAATATTATTTTTCATTTGATTTTTAAAATTTTAATTGAACAATAATTGAATTGTTTCATTTGAAACCGTCTGGTAAAAAAAGATTCCAAAGCTCCATAAAGTGCTTTGGAATCGAAACAGATACGGCGTTTTCCGTATCATTGACTGAATGTAATTAAAAAACTAAACTTGATTTGTAAAAACTCTGACCGCTTTCAGAGCCGACAACGATATGTCTTGATGCTTTTTCAAAGAAATTTCGAAACATCTCATCCGAAATAACTGACGGAATTATTTCCTTCTGATGAGGTATTGCCTCCGAATTTTTGCTTCCGATCACTGAACTTAAATTTGAAAGAAATGATTGACGCACTTCTTTTTCATCTTTGCCCTGTTGATTGTCGCCATAGAAGTTTTCAATTTCCCGCTCTTCCTCAAAACGTCGATGGTTAAAAGGTTCGCCGTTTTCTTCGGAGGATAATTCTGTCTCTTCATAATCATAGGAACTTGGTAAGTTTAAATTCTCTACGTCATCTTCATAAATATTTATTATTTCTCCTGGAGTTTCTTCAATAAAGTTCTCAAGGCTGATCAATTCGCCATCATTTTCATTTCTATTTACGATCTGTTTTTTTATAAATAAGTCATAAACTGCAATGCCGGTATAATATAGAATGTATAGTAAACCAGTAATCATTAGGACTTTTCCCATAAATTTTCACTTTTTTAAAATGTTTAAGAAATTTTCATAATCGTCAGATTTTAGAGCGAGATGCACCGCAAAACTTACAAATTCGCTTACAGATATCCCGTCAGCACGAAGGCCCACCAACTTTCTGTAATGATGATCCTGTATCCTTATCATTCTGCTGGTTTTGTCATTACTCTTGTAAGAGTCAACAAATTCATTAATTATGCATAAGGTTTTATCATCAAGTTCGGTTAGATTGGTTGGTTTTTTCTTTGTCCGAGTGTTTTTTGCTGCATCTGCTGTTTTGTGTTTAATGCCCTTTTTCGATAAGACTGCCTCGTCACTCAGAATATTGAGATTCTTTGCTAATTCCTCTTTATCTTCATCGGTCGTATAGCGGTCTAAAATTCCCATAGATGATAAATTAATTCATCGAATGTTTCTTTGACAGCTAACTTTTGTTCATATGTCAGTCCTTTTGTGTTGATGCTAAGCATACATTTTCTGGTTAGAACTGATCCGCCAATTACTTTCCCTATCGTATTGAATTCAGCATCCATTACAGGTTTCAATTCGTAGCTGTCGTCTTTGCGCATATTATTTCTGATGAAATATATTTTTGCCTTGACTTTGATAAGCTTAAGAAGATTGAGAAACAGTACTGTAGACATCATTGTAACACTGGAGTATCCATAAGGAATTATTATGGCATCACTGTATTGTAATACCTGCGTGTAATTATTCTGAATATTTCCGGCGGTATCAAAAAGAATAACCTCCTGACTTTCCTTTAACTGCATTAAAACTTTTTCATTCTGCGTGAGATGAATATTTTCTTCCGAAATTTTCTCTACTTCATAAAGATAATCTGCTTTTAATTCTTTGTCTTCTGACCATTGCCTGTAAAATGAACGCTGAAAATCAAAGTCGATGACATTTACCTTTTTATCGGTAAACATAGAAAGATAGTTGGCAAATGCAATGGCTAAAGTGGTCTTGCCAACTCCGCCCTTCTGATTTGCAAACGTAATAATCATCTCTTTTTTTTCTTTTTTCTTCTTCTATTTTCTAGTTCTTCGCTTGATGGCGGAGAAGCTGCTGAAATATCAAATAGGGAAGTGCGTTTTAACATTTCTTCTAAACTTGATGCTTCTGCAGCTTGCACGCCATTGACAATAGACTGGTGTCCTGGATTTTGAGGATTTAGTAATTGAGATAAATAAAGGTTGTAATAGTAATCTCCGACCAATTCTTTTACGGTAAAGACAACATTGTCAATCTTATTAATGACGAATGCCTCATTTGAGAAACTGACGATCTTTATTTTATCCTGCGAATTATTACTTACTTTCCTTAAGTTTAGGATGTGATCTATTGTTGAATTTCGTGTGTCTTTCCAGATATTATAATTTGTCTTTTTCGATTGTTTCAAAAAAAGCATATAATCCTGGATTTCGCATTTGTACTCTTGTTCCAAATGCTTTTTAAAAACGTTCTTCGTTTCGATTGTCAAATTTGAATTGGCCAGAATGTCAAAGATCTTTTTGTCTAATACTTGGGAGCTGATAATGAATAGGTCACTCATTTTCATTATATCACTGCCTTTGTAAATCGTATTGGTTTTGTGGTCGATGATGGAATAGCCGAAAGGCTGTTTATCATCTTTGAATGAAAGAACAACATCAATCCCAAATTTTTTCTTCAGATGGTATTGAAGCTCTGATTGGTAGGAGGCATGGTTTTTATCCGATACTCTGAAAACCGAGTTGGAAAATACCTCTTTGTATTTTTTGAATAGAGCAAATATCTGTTTTTTTCTTTTCTCGTCAAAACTTTTTTTTGAAAAATTTAAATCATTGACATTTAAAACTTTGATAAAAGCGCCGTTTTTTGTAATATTTAACTTATCATTTTTTTCATAATAGCCGTATCCATTAAGTTCCAGCAGTGTCTTAAACTGATGTAACGTACTATAATTATAATCAATCAATTTTTCTAAATTTTGATGTACGTCAGTACCGTACAACTCTTTAATTGTTTCCTGTAAAGCAGTTTGACTTTTATATTTTTCGAAATCTCTCTCAATACGCTTTGAGCTGTCTTTATTAACCCTTGTACTTACAATATGAATGTGGTTGTTGGCAGTATCATTATGAAAAACAACAATGTACGGTTGTTCACCATAGCCCATTTTATCCATGAATTTATCTGCTGTAAGCGCCAATTGTTCCTTAGAATATTCGCGTCCTTTTGCGGATATTGTAGCGTGAAACTGCGGATTTTTTATTCTTGAATTATTTTTGGAAACTGCTTTCAGATAGTTTTTTATGTCTGGAGCTCCCGAAGAGTGATTAAGATGAGCCGGGAAATTTTTAATTGATAAAAGTTCTCCCTTTCCTTTTTCAATTTTCTTGTCATTATAAATCACACCATTGAACTCACTGGATGATTTGTTTAATATTTTAACAATCATTTTGCAAGTTCAATATAGATTTTTTTGATTATTCTGTTTTGCTCAATTTTCAGACTGTTGAGAATTTCAAGCTTTGAATTATAATCAGATAAAAGGGTAGTGGGTAAGTGCTTGTTGGTGTTGATATGTTTTGCAATCTGATTGATATTATTCTCAATTTTAGAGAATAAATTAACCTGATTTTCGATGAAATTCATGATTTCTTTCCTGTCATTATCAAGTAGCTTTCCTTCGACGCCGCTAATGATATAATCGGAAAGATGAAGGTTGTATTTATTACAGTGATTCAGCCATTTTTCTTTTACTTCGTCATGTAGCCTTAAAGTAATTCGTGCAGTCTTTGATCTGCCTGAGGTTTTTAAATCTTTCATTTGGCAATTTTTTAAAATAGTTAAGGCAATCCTAATTAGGATTCGCACATTTCAATTTGCAAACGAGAAGATTCTTCTCCTGATTAGATCATCAAAATTATGTAAAATTCACTTGAAAATTATAGATTAGTATTTTCGATTTCTATTTACCGTTATTATTTTTTTGCTCTTCTTTCTTTTTTTTGATAAAATCTGTTGGACGCATCCCATTAATTTCATAAAAAAGATCTGAAAAATTCTGACGGGATGCTATACCGCATTTTTCAGCTAATGCTTCAATTGTGTATTTCAAGTAATTTTTATCAGTATTCATTAGATTGGTAATGTAATCAATTCTAAGATTGTTTAGGTAATTTTTAAAATTAACGCCTTTTGATTCGTTGATAAAAGTTGATAAATATGTTGTATTAGTATTGAATTGAGCCGCCAACTGATTTAATGTTAATCCTATTTGAGTATATTCTTGTCTATCCTCAAATGATTTTATTTTTAATAGTAAATCTTGGTAAATCTCCTTACTAATTATCGATGTCTTCTCATCCTCGTAAATGGTATCGGGACTATGTTGATGTAGCATTTTTTCAAGCTGACGATTGTCAAGCTTTATCTGCAGTATCCTGTAATTCAGCATGATCTTCTTATTCTTCCTATATTTAAAAATGTATAGTGTGATAAAAAGCAGCGAAAGACATATAAAAAATATTACCATTAAGGAAGTGAGAAGATTTCTCTTCTCTAAAGCTTCTTTGTTATCTAACAATCGCTTCGTGTCGTATTCTTTGTGAATTCTTGAGGTCAAATAGTAAAACTCTTTTCCTAATAAGCTGTCAACTGATAAGAGCTGTTTAGTGTAGTACAGCTCTTTCTTTGTGTTGTTCAGGTTATTAAAATGGTTTATTAAAATTTCGTAGCTATCACGTGTCTCCGGTAAAACAAAATTTTTATGAACGAAAATTGAATCTACCATCTCAAAATAATGGAGTGCTTTTTCCTTATCAGAATGATAGTAGCTCTTTCCTAAGTAAGAGTAAATTAATGATGCAGTCGCAAAATCATCTACCTTCAATATTTTTGGTAAAGATTTATTTAAGATATCGATTGCATGCTTATAATTTTGACGGTTATATGCTGAAATGCCTTTGCACTTTAAAAAATAACTCTTTTCCAAAGAAAATTCATCAATCCCCTCAATTTCTTTTAGCCCAACATTTATTAAACTATCAGCAGCAGCAAAATTTTTTAGATTTCTCTGACAGATTATTAACTGGTGAAGAGAGTTAAAATATCCCCTTTTATTATTGAAAACTTCATTTGGATGAAGTTGTTTAACTGATTCATTATTAAAAAATTTAATGCATTCTTCGAAATTTTCTTTAGATTCTGAATAATAGCCTAGGTAGCTTTTGACGACTTCCATATGATAGACGACCTTATATTTCAAATACTCGTCTTTAGTATTTTTTAAATAGTTATAAGCTTTTAAATATTCATCTAAAGCCGGATCAAATTTTTTATAGTTAAAGTAATAGATAATCCCTTTTCCCAAATAAGCTAAACCTATCAAATCTTTATCTCGTGATTTTAAAGCGGCATAGATCATACTATCGGAATATACTAATTTTTGCTTTTCATTTTTAGTAAAGAAAACGGCATCCCGATATCCTTGGGTTAAATGTTCAAAATCATTTTCATTTTTCGATTTTTGAATATAAGTCTTTACATAAGGAATTGCTCTTTTATCATTTTTAGGAAGATTCTCATAATTTTTTCGGATAATCTCATATTCGCTCATCTTCTGCGCATTTAACAGCAGAAAAAAGGGGAATAATATCAAAATGAATGAAAATCCTTTAAGCATGGTTAGTAGGCTTCAATTAAGAACCGCCAAATTTATGTAAAATCTCCATAAAACAGGGCTTTTCCCAATATTCTATTAAGATATTTAATTATTATTAAAAACAATTGATAATGAAGCGGTTTCATTGTTTTTTGTTGTCGTGCTTTATAAAACACGACGTCGTGCTTTGTAAAGCACACCCACATATGCTTGTTTGGACGGTCTTTTCGACAATACCTTTGACTCCAAGAATTCTGAGAAAAACCGGCCGGGATAATCCTTAATAAATTTTACTATTATGAAAAAAGTTATCCCATTTTTAATTCTTATTGTGGGTTTATGTGCGCAAAGTTGCAGACAAGTTGATGAGCAAGTAGATAATGATTTTGCACTATCTAGAGTTGCAAAGGAAAGTAATAAAACATCTGATTCAACTAGAATGAAAATTGAATTAGAAAAAGATCCCCCTGTAAAGGATGGTCAAGATTGGAAACACTAAATGAAATGATATAAAGATTCCCTATACCTCAAAAATATAATATCCAGCCAACGACGTTAGATCGGGTATAGGGAAATCTTTCAAAAATTGACGAAGAAGATAATAATGAAAGGGCAGATTTTGATTTTAAAGTTTTTTAATAAATTTTTTAGCCATGAAAAAATCAGTCTTCCTTCAAGTGCCGCTAATAACGGCCTGTTTTTTTATTCTTTTATTCTGCTACGCTAGCGCAAGCAAAATAATGGATTTTGGAAATTTCCAGGTTCAGATCGCACAATCACCACTTTTAAGTGCTTATGCTGGATTTATTTCTTATGCAACAATAATTGTTGAGCTTCTTATTGTAGTTACTCTTATAGTTCCCAAATTTCGATTAATTGGGCTTTATAGCTCTATGGGAATTATGATAGCCTTTACAATCTATATTTATCTTATCCTAAATTTTAGCGACTTTGTTCCCTGTTCTTGCGGCGGGATACTTGAGAAAATGGATTGGACAGAACATCTATTATTTAATCTTGGATGTATTTTACTTTCTTTTATTTCCGTAATTCTAGTTGAGGTTATTAATAGACAAAAATTCATCATCTATTTTGTGAAAATTTTTGTAGTCTTTGTCGCGAGTACTTCTCTTGTTGTTTATCTATTTTATTCTTCAGAATACATTATAAAAAAAGAGAATAATTTTGTTAGAAGATTTCTAATACATCCAGTACTAGAAGATAAATCAATAGATTTAAAGCTGGATTCATACTATATTGCAGGCTCAGATAGTAAAAAAATATATCTTGGAAATATAACAGCTCCATTATTATTTTCTGAAATTAATTATGATTTATCAAATTTAAGCCAACAAAGGATAGAGCTGGATGAGAAAGACTATTCCTTTAAAAATCTATGGCTTCAGACCTTTAAAAACGATTATTTTCTTTACGATGGAAGTGTCCCAATAATTTACAGAGGTAAAATTGGTGACCAATATGCAGAAACAATAAGTTATCAGAACGCATACTTTACTCAATTATCCGTTTTAGATTCGGCTAGATTTGCACTAAGAACGCAGAGTAAAAGTACACAGCAATACACTTTGGGTAGCCTTGATTTAAATCGAAATCCAAAAGTTGTATTGAATCCAGATATTCTTCAAAAACAAATTGACGGAGTATTTGACAGTGACGGAAAATTGTTGCTCAACCAAAATTTTAAAAATCTTATATACATATATAATTACAGAAATGAATATATGATCATGGATGAGGATCTTGAATTGAAATCTCGCTTAAAAACAATTGACACCATAAGCCGAGCTAGATTTAATGTGGTTAAAATTCCAGACGGTCGACATAAAATGAATGTTCCAAGTTTAAAAAACAATCAAAATCCTACAACTAATCAAAACCTCCTTTTTGTGGAATCAAAGCTTATTGGCAAGTATGAGTCTAAGAAAGCATGGAAGAAAAATTCAATCATTGATATCTACAGGATTGACCGACAGGAATATGTAGGAAGCTTTTATATTCCTAAAAAGGATGATAAAGCGCTAACACAGATGTATGCAACCGACATGTATCTTTTTGTTTTAATTGACAAAGAATTGAAAAGATACAAGTTTACTAGACTGATTCTTAATTTATATGAAAAGGGGAATGCCGAAAACCTAAAATAGAGTAGGCAATAATTCAAATTTCTTTAATATGAAAAAATTAATGATTCCTGTAGTCACAGTATTACTTGGCACAGGCGCAGCATTTGCAACTAGTGCTGCAAAAAGCAATTCAGCAAAAGCAATTGTTGACGCTTACAGAATTGATGCCGTTACTGGCGAATGTCTAAACGCACAACAACAGTGTAACACAGTGGGCACAGCCCCATGTGTTTGGTCGGGCGACAGCAGTTCGTCTTTGCACGAGAAAATTTCGGACAACCCGACAATGTGCGGAGAGGAACTTTTCAGACTGCAGTAAAAAAGGGATGCTATAAAGCATCCTTTTTCATTTGTTTGTTAATCCAATCTATGTTTGTTTTATCTTTTAAAAAATAATCCCACCATTCTAATGTTCGATAATAAAGATCTTTTCTATCCTCTGAATTAAAACTTGGATTATGCCCCTGATTTGGATAAAACAGAGCTATAACATCTTTATTATTCCTTTTTAACCCAATATAAAATTCCATGACCTGATCCCATTTTATGTTTTCGTCTTTTTTACCAGCCCATAAAAGAATGGGCGCATTCACTTTCTCAACATTATAAATGGGGTTGTTGTCAAAGTACAATTTTTTGTTTTCACTGAAAGGAAATTTCAATTCATATTGTCCATTTTCATATTGCCAGTAAAATGGGCTGTGGAAATTATAATTGTAAGAAAAATAGGAACGTACAATATCACTATTACCAGCACCAGATAAATACGCTGCAAAACGGTTTGAATGTGTAGCAATAAAGTTTGTCTCATATCCCCCATGGGAATGCCCTGTTAATCCGATTTTCGACTGATCAATATACGGTCTGTTCTGAATTGTATCCAATGCTTTATTGACGCAGTCTAATGCTGAAAGACCTGTTCCTTTTGGACCAAATACAATATCGGGTAAATAAACGAAATAGCCTTGGTCAAGTAAAGTTCTCAAATCAAAAGAAGCAGGATTATTATAGCCTATAATATCATATTGATTTGCCGAATCATTCTGAATTTGATAAATTCTTACAATCATAGGATATTTTTTTTTAGGCTCAAAGTTAGTTGGGTAATATAAAATACCCTTCAACTTCTGATAATCCGAATTAATATAATTTATTATTTCAATTTTAAGATTCTTTACTGCAGCATCTCGATTTTCATTGGTTAAAAGAATTATTGGTTCTTTTTTATGATCATCAACGTAATATAAAGACATCGGTTTGTTGTAATTTTCTAATGTATAAGCAAAAAAATTTGCGTTTCTGTTGTAGTAGAAATCTCTAATATAATTTTCTGAGGATTTTATTATTGATTTTAAATCTTTATTTACAATGGTATAATATGACGTTTTGTTTTCTTCGTCATCTCTGACTTTTATTAAAACTGAATTATCATTCTTTAGGTACGATCTGTAAATCTTGAAATAGCTCCCAATTAATGGTAGACTCTCTTTATTCAAAATTTTAACTTTTTTACTTAGATTTTCGCTAATTTTGATCAGTCTATCCTTCTGAATATTATAAACGAAAATACCTTTTTGAGAATCAAAGTAAATTAATGACGCGTCTTTACTAAAAACAGGATTTTGCAGACTGTGATCTTGAATATATCCTTTTTTCATCGTAGAAAGATTACATAACACCCATTTATCCTGCAAGTCTCTGTAAATACTAAATTCTCCATCTTTGGATAGAGTGAAATATGCACTTTTTACAATATCAAAGGGTTTGGCTGTATTATTCTGAGTATCTAAAATCTGTAAATCAATATTTTGATTATCTACTGTATAATTTTGAAGTTTTCCTCTTTTAAAAGCGAAAAGATATTTATCACTGCCAGATAAAAAAATCTTTTTCGAATCTTTATTATCAATTGCGCTTACATGATTATTGTTTGTAATTATCCAATATTTGTCAATTGGATCAAAACCAGTGTCATGCTTGCTTAAATCACCATCATTTCCATACCATATTTCGACATTTTTGTTTTTTGGTATCTTCGTTTGGCCATTTACAAAATACTTTCCTTCTTCATTCATTTCACTAACTACAATGTAATCTCCAGTATCTATATCTTGTAAAATTGGTTTTGAGATATTGCCAGATTTGATATCTAATAAAACTAAACTTTCCGTTTTATCAGTACTGTTTTGTTCAATTATATAAAGTGTTTTCTTTGAATCACTTATTTCAATTCTCTTGATAAGCACAGGGCTCTCGTAGATCTTTTTTTTATTTTGGGAAGAAGTGTCGTAGATTTCGTATTTATTTTCACCCTTTCTTACGACAAAAATTTTACTTACATTATCTTTCGTAATATTGACTACACTATCTATTTCGTAGTATGATGCCCCTTTGTTATTATAGACAGACAATTTATCGGCAGTGTTTAGTAATGCAAAAGTTCCTGTGTCTGAAGACGCAAAAACTCTTTTAATATTGTCAAAAACCTTCTGTCTTCTATCATTCAGACTAACTAAGACAGCTTTATCTTTTGCCAATGCTACCACAGCTTCTTCTTGTAAAAAAATTGGAATATCTAAGGTTTTCGTTAACAGATGAGGTTTTTGAATTTTATTCTTTGTTGAAAAAATTTCAATAGTATCTTTGTTAATATCATAATGTTTTCCTGCTATAACCCAGTTTCCCTTTGGAGACATCGCAAGAATTTTTATTCGATATTGCTGAGCCATTTTTTTTTCTAATGTGCCTCTCAACGTTTGACCTTGACAAAAAGAAATCCCTACAAGTAACAGTAAAATTATTATATTTTTAAATGATCTCATTAGTAACCTGGATTTTGGGGATTTAAATTTGAATTTAGTTCAAGATCTTTTTGAGGAATTGGCCACAGTTGATGATTAGTCTGCCAATTAGGTTTTGAGGAAATAAGAGAATTTAAATTGTTATTCCTTTTGAGATCAAAGAAACGATGCCCCATCTCTGTAAAGAATTCTCTACGGTTCTCACTTGCGATTTCAGTAATTAAATCAGACTGTGAAATGCCTGAAGTTACCGCCGAAAGTCCAGCACGTTGTCTTGTAGCATTTAAATATAGCAGTGCTTCATTGAGTTTGTTTTGTTTTGCCAAGCTTTCGGATAATAGTAGGTAAACTTCTTCAAGCCTGAAAACAATGGAGTACTCTGTGGTATTATTTGAGCGATTTTTATATTTATCGGCTCTATACCAAGTGTTTGCGCCCACAGTAATTACTGCCATCCAGTTCGATTTTCTGAAATCCGATGATGCAAAGGAGGACATAAGAGATGTCGATAGTGCGTAGCTCGAAGGTGCTGCACCTGTGAAATAATATAAACTTGCCTCTTTTGTTGCATCTCCTGAATTTTTAGGTTTTAATTGCCACAAAATATGTTTTCCTGACTTTTGAAAGACTTTAGCAATGTCAGTTTCGAAAGTATAAAGAGAACTTTGAGCTATTGATTTTAATTTAGCTTCCGCATCGGCTGGTCTCTGCTCTGCAAAATATACCTTTGCCATCATCAGTTCTGCAACTTTACGATTGACAAAAATTCTTTCGGAGTTACTGTATTCGTCTGCTAATAATATATAACATTCGTTCAAATCGTTTTCAAGTCGAACAAGAACATCATCAGAACTCAATTTTGATGAGGTGTTGTTAGCAGTGTAATCAGTTGTAGTTAAATAAGGAATATCTCCATATATTTGCTGTAAATAGAAATATAAAATACAGCGTATCAGTAATGCTTCACCTTTCATTCTTCTTTTGTCTGTGTTTGAAATTCCTGATGATTTTTCAAGACCTTCTAAGATAGAATTGGAGAAATAGATTTGTTGATATGTATTTGACCACAGTGAATAAACTGCAGCATTGCTGGAAATGAGTTGATTTTGTGAAATTTCATAGATTCCATTTGTTGCGGTAGTTGCATAACAAGTGAGATCATCTGTATAATTGCTCAAAAATAATCCCATCTTATCACCTGCCAGTAGAGAATTATCTCGTAAACTCGAATATAATGCCGATAATGCGGAATTTGCTGTTTGAGTGTCCTGAAAAACATTGTTTTTATCAATTTGATTTTCCGGTACATCAACTTCCAGCATCTCTTCACAAGAAATCAGATTGAGTAGTAATAGTGAGAATAATAATATAGTAATGTTTGTAATTGTTTTCATTTCAAATTTTTTAAAGATTGAACTGTAACCCAAAAGAGTATGTTTTCAGAGGTGGCAGATAGCCCAGTGCTAAAAACTCAGGATCAACACCAAAATATTTGGTTACCGTGAGAAGATTTTGTCCTTGAATGTATATTTTGACATTTCTGAAGACGCTGTTTTTTAATGGAATCTGATATCCCAATTGTACATTTTTTAATCTGATAAATGATGCGTCCGACACTGATGCTGTACTGTTTTGAAAAAATGTGTGAAGCGTGTTTACTCCGGAAGTATATGGCATATATGTACCAGTAGGGTTGTCCGTTGACCAGACATCTAAAACTTCGACTGGCTGATTATTCATACTGCCAGGAACAGTTATAATACTGTTGTAATTTCTGTTTTTTTGCTTAACGAACTGAAACAAAAATGAAACGTCCCAATTTTTATATCTGAAACTGTTCGACCACCCACCGAAGAACTTTACACTTATGTCCTGAGCAACTTTGTTATCTTCAGGTGAAGATATCTTTCCATCTCCATTGAAATCAGTAAAACTGTATTTTCCTGTTTTAGGATCGATACCTTCAAGTTGATACAATTTGATAATTGAAGTAGATTGCCCAATGATAAATTGATTGGCATACGTTGAACCTTCCAGTCCCGGAAATGAAACTAATTTGTTTGTTGGAAAACTAATGTTGAAATTAGTATCCCATTTAAGAGACCCTGTTTTTAGTGGCTGAGCTGCCAACTCAAATTCCCATCCTTTGTTTTCGACCGTAGCATCAAGATTTGCCAATACACTTGTAAAGCCAGTGATTGAAGGCAGCTGGTAGCCCACCAATTGATTTGAAGAAAGATTTCTATACCAAGCTGTCGTAATATTAATATGGTCTTTGAAGAGCCCAAGTTCTAAAGCAACTTCTAGCTTTTTAGTTTTTTCCCAACTATAGTTACCATTATAGAGTCTTGACGGAATCAATCCTGTAACTGAATTATAGATATATGATGATGAGACAGTATAAGTATCTAAATATTGATAGTCTCCAATGTTGTCACTACCTGCAGTACCATAACTTCCGCGAAGCTTTCCAAAACTTAACCATTCTAGATTTTCGGCAAATTTTTCTTTTTTAAATAACCAAGCTCCTCCAACTGCTGCAAAATTGGCAAACTTTTTATTTGGACCAAAGCGACTGCTTCCATCACGTCTGCCAGTCAGATTAATTATATATTTATTTAAATATTGATAATTAAGCCTCCCAAAAAATGCAGCGTATCTGTATTCATTTGTGATTTGGTCTGAAACTGTTTTTGTTCTTGCAGCACCGATATTTGTTATAAAAGCATTACTTTCAAAGCCTACACCTACAATTGACCCTTGTTCGTTTGTCTCTCTTTGAAATGTTCCTCCCGCCAAAGCATCGATTTTATGATGTTCAGATTGGTAATTCCAGTTAATTTGTGGTTCAATGATGAAAGAAAATCTGTCCTGATTATTCTTAGATGCTGTCGAAGTTGCGCTTGACTGACCCGCAGCATAAGCCGGATTATAAATTGTATTGGGCTGTAACGAAAGTTCTTCAAATGTCTGGTAGTTAAATCCACCATTAAGCTTTAGCAATAAGTTTTTATAAACCTCATACTGTGTTGTAATACTATTAAGAAATTGCTTGTTTTCATTTGTATAGGTGCTATTGTAGGCTGCCACAGGATTGGCAAATGTATTATTCTGCCAGTTTAATCCACCTTCAGAATTGTAAAGCTCAGGTGCATTTGGAACTAAATTGTACGCCTGCCTCGTAATATCTGTTCTAATGACATTGTTTTTCTGAATTGAAAAACTATTGGCAATATTCATCTGAAATTTATTGTCTGCAGATCGATGCGAGATATGGCTGGAAATGTTTTTGCTTTTGTATTTAAAGTCTTCCCCAAAAACAGTGGTCTGCTCATTATTTGAAAGGCTCAATAAAAAATTGGTTGTTTCTCCACCGCCATTTAATGATAATTGTGTGTTTGACAAAGCTGCTGTGTTCCCAACTAATTTATCCGGCCAGTTTGTATATCTATCTTGATTCCAAGTTCCATTGATATCATAAGCCGTTGCAGGATAAGTACTGATTCCATCATTTTCAAATGCTTTTTTTCTCATAGATAAATATTCTGATGTATTAATCAAATTGAGATTAGAAATCACTGTACTTAATCCATAGGATGTATTAAAATTTAAATTCAGTCGTTTTGACTTTCCTCTTTTAGTAGTTACCAAAACAACACCATTAGCACCACGGGAGCCATATATTGCTGTTGCATCAGCATCTTTTAAAATTTCAATTTTTTCAATGTCGTTTGGATTGATGCTGTTGAGAGGATTAAGACTTCTTCCGGGTAGAATAACAGTCGAATAGAGTGATGTCATTTCTCCACCCATCGGAACACCATCGATCACATAAAGTGGCTGATTTCCATCAATTGTGCTGTTGTCCTTGTTTCTTAAACTGTTTCTACCTCTTATTTGAATATCATAACCACCTCCGGGAACTCCTGAATTTTGAGTGATAGTAACACCCGCAAGTCGTCCCTGAACACTAGATAGAACATTAGTCACAGGCTGATTTTCTATATCCTTCGCTGAAACTTTTGCAATACTACCGGTACTTTCTTTCTCTTTTACTTTATAATATCCGGCATTGACAACAACTTCTTCAATGCCCTGTACTTTCTGATCTAATGAAAGATTAATAACAGCTTTACCATTTACGGTAATTCTTTTTTCTGCATACTCAGGATGTCGGAAAATTATGATGGGATTTTCACCGTTTATTTGTAAGATGTAAAATCCTTTCGAATTGGTCTGTGTAACTTGATCACTGCCTTCCTGAGATACATTGACTCCAGAAAGTGGTGTCTGATTCTCGCCGACAGTAACTGTTCCGGTCACTGTCTTGGTTTGTGCTTTTGCATTACTGCATAATGCAGTTAACAAAAAGACAATACCAATGCTTCCTATTTTAGAATAGGATTTTTTCATAGTTTTGTATGGGTTTTTTGATTAAACTCCTTGATAAACCTAGCTCTTTCCTGAAGTCTGCAAACTGAATAGGGAAGGGCTTTCTTATTTATAAGGATTATTTTTTATTTCATTTTTTAGTTATTATTACTTCTGGATTCAGGTATTTGAAAACAAAACTTTCTTAGTGCCTTTTGGATAGGGGATAGTCGTTAGTTAACCGCAAGGCACCTAAAAGCCATTTAATATGAATGAAATTGTGTCCCGAGAAAGCTTTAAAAGCCGCAATGAGTTGTACAGCTCATTGTATCATATAATCTGATACTATTTTTGGAAGGTGCTTAGAAGTAGAAAAGCGAACAGCATTGGAAAAAGACGGCGTGGAACTCTACATTATCCAATTCGGGGTACTGGTATACCTTGTATACAGATAAGAGAGCCCACGCCTAGGTCGTGAGCTTCCTGCTTATCGTCTCGTATACTAAAATTACCAGTTTTCGAATTGAGATTCTAAGCAATAGCTTCTATTATTCTTTGAAGTATCGCAAAATTACATATTCTGTAACTTATTTTACAAATATAGTAATTTTATTTATTGTATGGTAATATATTACCACGAATTTTCAAATCAAAAATCCAAAATTGCCCATAAATACATTATTTATGGATAGCAAAGAAGTCTTAAGATTATTTATGCTTGAGTTTTCAGAAAATTTGAAAAAGATTCGAGCTACAAAATATAACTCAATGGATGAGGTTGCGCAGAATTCAAATTTCGATTCAAGCAATTACAATAAATTTGAAAATGGAAAGGGCAATCCAACTATAGAAACGATGTTGAAAATGTCATCAGCTTTTGGTATTACCCCAAAAGAACTTTTTGACTTTGATTTCGATATTAATAAATATAAGATTGACGAATAAAAAAATCCTAACTAATTTGTTAGGATTTCTTTTACTTATTAATTTCCTGATAATACCGATCAGAGCATTGATCAAGAACTTCTTCTGTTTCTTTTAATTCTTTTTTAGTTGAGTAAACCCAGACTGAAAGTCCAACTATTACCAATGTTGCTACAATACTGTAGATTTTTATTGCTTTCATATTTATGCTTTTTGTAAATATATGAAATTTATCGCATCGGAGGAGGTGGTAATGACTTGCTTGGAAGATAATTATCAATTTGGTTCTGTGTAATGATTTCTTTTTCTACTTTTTTGAAATCTATAGGAGATGCTTCAGTTCTTTGAGATTCGTCCTGCAAATAAATTTTGTCTTCCAGCGAATCTATTACCTTCTTAAAATCAGAATCCATAAAAGGTAAAATAAAACATATTTTGTCTTCCTTTCCATTTACCTTAAAACTTAAGTAATTTCTACTGCCTGCATAACCTTGATTTGCATCCAGCGCTTTTTTTATTACATATTTATCCAAATTTTTATCTGATAAGCTATTGATTTCATCAAGTTCACTCTGGCTTAATTTATATTGATAATATACTTTATCTCTTTCTCTATCAAGATAAACATTTAGAACTCCATCTTTGTCCAAAGTGGTATAAGCACTAATGGACAGTTCGTTGTTTGATTTTATATCATAGCTTACGAGCTTAAAATCAGTAACCTTTTTTTGACAGCTAACAAATATAATTTGTATTAGTAGCAAGAAAAGAAGTTTTGTTTTCATAGTTATTTTATTGTTGATGATTGAAATTAATTAAAAGTTATAAGATTATACATCCAACAAACTTTCATCATACCAAATATCCTCGTAGCCGTTACTATCTATTAAAAAACGATTACCAGCCGGAAGCCCGAGATATTGAATTATAAAAGAAGCATCTTCCAACAAATGATAGGCGTGAGAAGGCTGAAAAAAATCATCTGCATAAGAAAACTCACCTGACCAAATATACCAACCAGTTAAACCTTTTGTTCGGGGATGTCTAAGTCCATTTATTTGAATGTTGGGATTAAAATTTCGACCCAATGCAATTACGGTATTTAACTCTACTACATCAGAAATTTGAGAATTCTTTTCACAAATTTTCAATTGGTCTTGTAAATAATCTTGAGTATCCATTCTTTTTGAGATTCTATAATTATTTTATATAAATGTTAGATTTCCTTTTTTCCACTCGTCTAAAGTAATTTCAGCTGTTGAACCAATTATTCCCGATTGCTTTATTATTTCTTTTAAAACTTTGACCGCTTTCTTTTCATCAAGATGTAAGATATAACAGGCAGACCATAATCGCGGACCTTTATGCTGATGGTTTAAAAACTGAAATAAACTTTCTATTGAATTTTGGTTTTTAAGAAATGAAGCTGCATTCATTACCTTCTCGTAATTTTTATTTCCTACTTTAAAATTACCATTTTCTGTAGATTCTACTTGAATAATTGAAGCCTCCTCAAACATTTTTAATGCAGTTTCAATGTCTACTATTTTCTTCATAATCTCATAATAATAGTTCTAATTTTCCTTCTTTCCACAAATGAAGAGTCGCAGAGGCTGTCATTTTTACTTTCGAATTTGTAGATAATTTTTTTAGGATGTTCTCAGCTATATCAGGTTTTGATTTTAAAGTAAAAATGGCCGCCCACAATTTTACATATTCGTCAGGATTATCCAACATTTCACTAAAAAGCTCTTCTTCACGTTGCTCCTTTGCATGGTTATAAAGGTTATGTAATTCTTTGTGAAGTTTATTTGCTTTTTTATAATCTCCGTTTACATAAAGTACTCCGTGTTGAACTGAATGTTGTAAAAATTTCTCTTCTATTTCTGTTCTGCTTATTTCCAATCTTTTAGTCAAAAATATTATAAGACATTTTCAATAATGTCATTGGGATTAATACTCGATATTTTCTTCGATAATTTTAACCGACTTTCCTTCGAGATAATACTTATAAACTAATTCAAACCAATCCTTACCATTTGATGTATTGTAAATAATAATAACATCGCCGATTTCTTTAATTTTAGCATCTACGCAAACTGCTCCAAACTCAGTGTTACCCTCATTAAAATCTTCTATAATAGTACTAATTAAAAAATTTTTCATTTGATCCGATGTAAGGTTTTCGTCATATGCGCCAAGATCAATCCATTCATTATTTTTAAATATTAAACCAAATGGAGCAAACTCTTTAAATTCATTTAAAAATGCTTGAGCAGTTTTGACAACTTGTTTTATGCCTGTAATATATTTGTCTTCCATAATATTTTAATTAAATACAACCTGGTATTCCTGCACAAGGATCTTTTTTTACTGGGACAGGTTTAATTTTTGGAGCTGGGTTGTTATTTACTCTAATGTTATCTGTTTTTGCAGGAGCTGGTCCTGTTAGGTTATAAGGTTGAATTTCAATCCCTGAATCTTTTAAAGGATTTGATAAATTTGCATCCTTGTTTATCCTCAAAATTAGCCTTTTTCCATCAACTAAATTGTCCTGAAATCTTAATTGTCTTGTAAGAGATTGATTTTTTACATTTTTTATTTCCACAGGATTTCCTTCTTTGGTGAATCCATCAGGTCTCGTTCCTCCTGTTTTACCTGTTTTCGAATCTGTTGCTTCAAAATTTTTAGTATTCTTTGTAACATTTTGTCCTTCTTCATTCATTCTGTTTATTTGCTCTGGTTCCATCTGCCTACCTCTGTTAAAATGTTCCTGAGATTTTGTAGTTGCTTCACTAGTTTTTGTCATTGTTTCAACAACAGGATTAGGCCTCACATTTGAGCCACCTTCAAAGATTGGCATAAATCTCACTAATCCACTTATACCAAAAAGACAACATTGTTCTGATTCTTCAACTGCATCTTCGGTAGACCTTCCATCCGGATCAATAAATCGCAATGGATTGTTCATTGCGTAGTTATATGGTGACCAACGTCTGTATTCTTCGCTTAGTGGATCAGGAGAAAACCAGCGACCTGCAGTATCAAGATATGGTTGTGAGTCAGCATTTTCTATGTTGATATCTAATAATTCAACAATTTCATTGGTTCTTGCATTGTAACGGACTGATCCAATGCTTACAATACTGTCTAAGTCGTGAGCTTCTAAATATTTACCTTTGCTTAATGTAGCAATTTTAGGATAGAAGCCATATTTCTTAAAAGGATTTCCTGCTTCAATGTTTTGTCTTCTCCGCTCTGCTTCGGCTGGTGTTAAAGTATCCCTCGTTTTTAGAACTTCGTCCATATAAGGACGCAATCTTTCTTCTTTGGTAAGTTTTACGGGATTTACGTAAATCTTTTCAGGATTGTTTGAAACATTCTTTTCTACTTGAGCATTGAGAAAAACTGCGATTATCAAAAAGAATACATAAAATAGTTTTTTCATTTTCGTGGTTATTTGAAGTTGTTTTTTAATTTTTTATTTTCATATTTATTTCTTTCTGTTTTCAGAGATACAAGCCAATCCAAATACATTCCTTCAGGCATTTGTCTGTAACCAAGCTTGTAAAGCGTACTGTATTCCTGAACCATCAGATCATATATTTCTTTTGCTTTCGGATTTTCTAAAGCCAGTTTGATATTATTTGAAGACCCACTCTTTAGATCTTGTCTATCCATTAATTTTTGAAATCTGGCTTTATACGTTTCAGCTTTTAGAATGCGTGCTTTTGCGAAATTTGGATAAACTTCGAGAGCTTTATTGAGGACTTTTAGGAGAAATTCGCCATCGTTGGAAGGAAAGCTTCTGTTGTAAGCTTGTGCTAGATCAAATAGGCATAATGCTAAACTTTCTTTGTTATCCAAAGCTTTCATAAACATACCGTTTCTGATGGCGTCCAGATGGATATATCCAGATGCCATTAACCAACCATCTTCAGGGAAAATTCCACTCGTCAATTCGGTATTAAACCATCCTAAAGACTTTACATTATGCTTGATGTAGACGTGATTAGGGGCTAAAGCCAGATTGGCATCAACTCCCAATTCTTCAGCAAGGATTTTGTACAAATAGGGCATCGAGTTGCAATTTCCTTTTTTTGTTGCAAGTAATTTGGAAACAAAGAGATTGGGTAAATCATCGTGACCAAAGACGTCGGTAAAATCGTAAGAGAAAGGTTTGTATTGAATGGTAGAGTCTTTCACAATCACTGGTATCGGTTGGCAGATGATCGAGTAAAGAGCCGCATATTTGCTGACTTTATCTTTATCATTTCCCTGATAGGTCAGTTCTCTGCTTTTAACTATTTGCTCTGCAAATGATTTCAGGAATTTGAGTTCATTATTAATCGCTATCGTGTCAATCTTTCCCTGGTAATAAGACTGCTCAACACTTAAGACAGCTTTCTTAAAACTATACTTTTCCTTGCCACTTAGCATATTGTCAATGTGTGCATAGGCCTCCTCGTAAAATTGATTACGCTGAGCTTTGACAGTAATAACCATTGAGACTATTACAAGCAAAGCAAATTGCATTGATTTTCTAAAATATTGATTTTTCATCTTGATGTTTTTATGTTAGAAGAGGTTTAGGTTTATTTTTTTCCTCCTCTCTTTTTTTCTCTTTTGCTTTTCTACGCTCTTCCTCCAATTTCTTTTGTTCTTCTTCCTTCTTTTTTCTCTGTTTTTCTAAATTGGTAAGACGAATTTTCTCGGCAAGCTCTTCGCTCCTTTGTTTGTTGGCTTCACGGTTCATATTGCTCAACCATTCTGAATAAGCTCCATCTGGCATAAATTTGAATCCGAGCTGGTCGATATTGTTGAACTGCATCTTTGTTTCTTTTAAAAGTTCCAGACCTTTCGGGAAATATTTTATATTTTCAAGTTCTGCAGGATTTTCTACATTTTGAATTCCTAATTCTGCTGCTACATATTCAAATCGCGCCTGCTGATACATTGATTTAAGTAAATTAGCATACATATTATTGGGATAAAGTTCAAGAGATTTATCCAATGCTTTTCCGACAAATTCATCCATTCCGTACTTATGAATATAGCCATTGGCTAAGTCTGCATATAACAATGACATAAGCTGTTTTTTACTTAAACTATTCATATAGACATCATTCAGTAAGGCTTCGGAGCCAATGTAACCGGATTCTAAAATCATAGCATTTGTACTAAGGATTCCATTAGTCAATTCTATATTCTGCCATTGATTATCATCGTCTTTGAAACGGATATACGTATGATTGGGAGCCATAGCCAATGAAGCATCTGCCCCGATTGATTCTGCTACCATCAAATAAAGTAGAGGCATTGAGTGACATTGTCCTTTTCCTGTTTTTAGTAATTTGGAAACAAACATTTTGTTCCATTCTTTCTTTCCCATAAAATCATCAAAATCATATTTGTAATTCTTTGAGAAATGCTTAAACAAAGCAATGTTTTTCAGAGTATTATCGACTGGGGTCACCTTTCCGGATTTCATTTTTTGCAAAACCTGAGAAGCTATTTTTGAAATGTTGGCTTTGAAATTAGAATAGTGTAGCTTCCTTTCAGAATAAGCATTTTCAACAATGAAATTCGCTTCAGCTAATGAATAATTGCTTTGATCTAAATTATTAAGTTGAGACAAGGCATCATAATAGAAGTTAGTTCCTGAATTAGCTGATAGTGATGGCAGATTATAACCGGAAATTTCTAGATTATTTACTTTTTGTTCAAACTGTTTTTGCTCTTTCTCTCGATTTTCTTTCTCTACGATTTTAAAATCGTTTTGCTGCATTTCCCAGTTTCTTCTTTCAATTTCTGACTTTCTTGAAGAATTATTAACTGAGGGAATGGATACCGTATTTTTTGACGTAGAATTGTTTCTGAAAGATATTTCAGAATAATTTTGAATTGGGGAAGTCGATGCACTTGGTCCTGTCGGCAGATTTGGAATCTGAGCGGATAATCCTGTACTAAAATACAGCAGTATAATAGAAATTGTACTGTTTCGCATAATTTGTGTTTTGTTTTTTTATTGCAATATTACTGGATGTCATTTTAAATTGATACCGTAGTATTACGGTGATTCCGTCCAATATTACTTCAGGGATTTTCATTATATTTTTAGTTTTTGGTTGTAGTTTTTGGGCATAAAAAAAGAGCGTGAATTAACTGACACTCTAAACTCAGGATACTGGTATAATCCCTCTAAGAAATGCAGCAAAACACGCCCCAGAAGGGCGAATCTTGCAGTTACATTTTCTTAGAATTCTTATAGTACCAGTATTTGAGTTTAGAAAATAACTGCTTAACGCAATGTTTTTATATGTATTTAAGATTTATTTATTCTTATACTTTTTTTATTTTTTGTTTACCACAAATATATTAAGAATACTTCATGGAGCAAAGTCTTAAGTGGATCAAAAAAATCCGAAGGACTGACAATTACATTAATACTATCTGGTTAGTGGTACAACAACTGTTTCTTCCTGAGTTGATATTGAATATCCAAATATTTTATTTTCTTTTTCATCTTTTATAAAATAGTAATTAGAAGTCTTATAAAGATAGAACCTTGTACTACTTTCCTCCGTAAGAATTGGTTGCTCCGAGTGTTGCTTTAAGTATATTGTAAATTTTGGTTTTTCTTTTAATATATACTTTGCTTCCTGTGCAGCGGTTGCGTACATATAGATAAATGCGAATGCTAAATGCATCCAAAATCCAAGATTTCGACTTTCAAAAAAGTAAACATAGCTGGAAATAGTGATAATTGTTATAAAAACAATATTTACTGGCGTAGCAAATTTGTACATATTGATTAGTACACCGAAACCACAAATTAATAATACGATAATTACAATTAATGTAATTATTGATAAACCTTTGCTTCTTGACTTTAAGTCAGTCAGCAACAAACAGACGATTCCTGGTGAGAATAACACTCCAATTAAAATCATTAACATTAGGTTTTCATATAGTACAGCAATTGCGTCCGACAGATTGAAATATCGATAGTAGCTAATTCCTAATAAATCAAAATAATGCCACAAATAAAATAATCCAAGTGCAGGCAATATAGCTGTTAATTCGGCAATTTTCACAAACGGCTTATCCTCTACTGGAATGTATTTTTTATTCAACTTATGATTAATAATTCTTAATTTTCGGATTAATCTTTGTCTGTTCATGTTTATTTCGTTTTAAAATTGTTTTGTATTTGTAATTTATTAGTTTAAAAGTAGAAATATTTTAATTTTAATAACATTAAGTTAGTTCGTAATTTGGATATGAAAATTTCTCTATTTTGAGAACTTATATTTGTATATTTACCTCATAACCAAAAAACTAATAAAACATGAAAACAATTATTCTGGGATTGTTTATGCTTTTCAGCATGATCACTTTTTTACATTCACAAACTAGCAGCTACAGACTCAAATTTCGTTATCACATTTCTAAAGAAAAATTGAAAGATTTAAATGATCAAGGGTATGTGATTACTGACGGTACTACGACTAATTACAGTTTTTGTCCTGCCTTAAATAAATCTTTTAAATGTTTAGTAACCAATAAGGATGGAGAATTATTTATTGACCCTTGGCAAATAGAGCATGATAAAGGAGGCTCTGATGCTAAAGGCGCAGTAGATCCCTGTTACGGTCAGGAAAGAATTATTAATGCAGCTACTCCTAATAAACTTAAACTTGTGAAATTGAGTAGAGATAAAGTGGGCGATCCTACAAGAAGCATTACTCTGCATTACCAGACCGTTATTGTCGGAATTAACGCTATAGGTGTAAAAGTTAGACCTTCAGTTGTCGACTATAATAATAATCAGTACTCTGCTAATGTCGTAACTGGGAATATTAATTTGGGTTTTTCTGTTGGATATTCATGGGGTTGGACAACTTTTTCACACAGGTCAAGTACCAGCTGGTCGGTAACTCCCGGAGCTTCATTCGGATTCTCATCAGCAAGCTTGGGAAAAGAACCGCTGAAGAAAAAAGTTGTTACTACTTATAATCCAAGTAATCTTGTTCTTTCTCCTTCAGCAGGTTTAACGATTGCAAGAAATGATATAGGAATTATTTTTAGTTATGGATATGATTTTATGACAGGAAGTAATGCAGATGCTTGGGCATATCAAGGAAAAAGATTCTTTGGATTAGGTATTGCAGCTGGACTAAAATTGTAAAAAAATTCTTTAATACTGTAACAAATCTATAACTAAACCTTAAAGATTATCAACCTAGATAATAATAAAATAAAAATATAAATCTTACAGAAGATCAACTGGAAACAGTTGCAAAAATTGTTAACCAAGAAATTAAAGATTACGCGGGGGTCTTGCATGAAGTCATTTGCGGAAAAGATCTGGATGATACTCGATTTAATGAGCTGAAAAAGCTTGTCTACACGGATGTAAATGTTTGGAGAAACAACTAAAAACAATTTTTTATATTAGTTTAATGAAAAATATTTTTACAAAAGATGAGCTGAATAGCTTTATGCAGTATTTCCAAATTATGATTCGTGATCTAGTTATCTGCACTTCAAATATTGACGAGATTATTGAGCAAAATAATGAAAGCAGAGAAAAAATTGCTCCTTTTAGTTATTTTTTAGGGCATTATGTAGCACTAGCTTATTCCTTTGCAACACTAACATTGTCTAAACTGTTTGTTCAGGATGAAAAACGCAGCCTGAAAAAATTGATGAATAAGTTAGAAAACAGCGATTTTGACGAAGAACTCAAAGAGATGCTGACTAAAAATCGTAAGCTTTCTGAAAATGGTAGTGAAGGTGAATATGACTATCTGTTTAAACATAAAGCAGATATTAAAAATGCTATTGCTATTTCCAGAGAAGAGATTAATCAGGCGGAGTTTTTGGTTGAGAAAATTAAAGCAAGACGAGACTCTTATTATGCTCACTTCGATCCTGATAAACTTGGTGAGATAGAAGTTGAAAGCCTCGCTGAAATAAAGCAACTTTCTGATATTGCGGAGGGAATCTATAACCGCTTTAATTCTGGATTTAATAATTCCACTTTTATGTTTACAAACCTTTGGAATATGAAAGATTTATTTGCCATAATTAATGACCATCATGACGAACAGGTTAAAAAAAGAAATGACTTAGATAAAGAATAACCAAATTATTGTAAAAACTAAAAACTAAAAACTAATTACTATGAGTGATATTTTATATTACCCTTATATCAATGTACCGGATAATGACTGGACTATAAGAACTCTTCTTTATTACAAGGATATTGCTGCGATTGTACCTCAGGAATATCTTTGGCAACCAGAACGGAATTATGACCCGTTTATGATGGAGCTTGTTAGAATGTCTCTGATAGTTCCTATAAATCCTATTGAGATATTTGATGAACCTTGGGAAGTAACAAAACCTTTCGTTACCGAGATTGAGAAGAATAAAAATTCACTTGAAAAAGCACAAAATCGATTCTATAATAGTCAAAGGAATTTAGTGCATTCTCAGAAGTTTTCTTCTGCCAGAATACACGCTGATAAGTTTGATGATAATGTCTTCTATAGTCTTGAAAATTTAGGGCTTGCCAGTAGAGCAGAGGGAAATTGGTATGCAGTGGAAACAAAAACGGCAGATCAATTAATGAAGTTCGTAGCTACCATAATTGGAGCTAAGACGAACAGAATTCCTATGACTGATAATTTAAGGTCAAGGTTTTACAGTATTAAAAATCTAAAAAACCAAAAAAAAAGGCAGACGATTTTAGAAAGTTTGATCCCATTTCCACAAAATATAAAGTTAGATAAAATGTTGCGCTTCAAGGAGAAGCATGGTGATCTGTTAGATGCTTTTACAAGCAGAGTTGAATTACTTGTGCTTGATCCCACAGTAATAGAGGGGACAGATTTATTTAACGAAAAGATCAGAGAATTGGTGATTAGAAAAGGTGAGCTAACCGCAAAAATGGGAGAGAGTCAAATAGGAAATATTATTTTCGGATCAGTATGTGGGATTATTGGTGCCACGCAAGGAATTGTAGCCACCGGAGATTTAAAATCTATGCTTTGGGGATTACCAGGATTTGCAAATGCTGTATATTCCGCGATGAAAATTGAAAAAACGGAAAATGTCTTTGACCAATCAGGAATGAAATATCTTGCTTTAGTAGACAAAAAACTCAGATAACTTTCGTATTTGAAGTAAAGCGGATTGAAATAAATAAAATATAAAAATTAAAAAACTATCTATGGAATTTGACGAAAAGATTGAACTAGTATCGAAATTACTAAATTTTGCATCTTCTAATAATAATCACGGTGATCTGGAAGATGTTAGAAACATAACAATGGATGCTATTGCATCAAGCATTCAAAATTACCTGATTGCTCTTAAATTATCGACACACTTAAGTGATATTAAATATCTTCAAGAAAATATTTGGGAAGGATTTGTAGAAAATGATCTGGTTGATCTAGATCATAATTTTAATGGATTCATTAAAGATGCCTTTTATAATGCTCTGTTTATTTCCATTGAAACCAACTTTAGAGCTATAGCAAAGCACTTTGAGGCAAGGGCTAATACAATTAATAAAACTTCTATAAAGGAGACTTTTGAAAAGTTATTAAGTATGATTTCCTTTTTTGCAGGTATTACAGCTTATGAAAGAGATGTGATTATCTATTTTTTCTATTTGCGAAATACAATGCACAATTTTGGAATTCACACTAAGCCGAATCATAGTTTAGAAATTGAAGATAACACTTCCGTAATAAATAAGTCAAAAGTTAAATTAGAATTGATTCAAAACCAACCTAATAATATTACTGGTAAAGAACAACTTCTTCTAATTGAGCAGGTAATTAAAGTTATAATAAGATTCAATTCTCTAATTCCGACCGCTGAAAGAGTAAAACATCCATTGGCTGATTTTGATTATAATGGATAGCTCCTAAAATAATTTCTTATTTTAACTTTTTTTAACATTTGGCACGTATTTCGATTACATGATCATGTCAAAACTAGCCCAACATCGACGTTAAAAGTAGTAGGCACTAAAACAAATTAAAATAATGAGTAATTCAAACAAAAACTGGCCAAGTAAAACAGGAAATCCTTCTGGAGGAAATAGGGGAAACAATCCTGCTAAAACTTCAAGTGGAGGAAGTAGTAAGCCTTCTACACCTAAAAAATAACTCTGTTTAAAACATTCTAAAGTCTGAATATCTATTCAGGCTTTTTTTGTAAATTTATAAAAAACTAATAATTTACGTTATGCAACATTCCATTATTGAATTCTTGAGAAGAAATAATTTAAAAATTGATCAGGATTTCAATTGTTTTTGCTCAGTTATCAAGAAACATGATTCTATAAAGCAAGTAGAGAAAAGCCCATTCAGAATCATTTTCCAAGAAAAGTCAGTCGTTCTTTTAAGGATTAATGCTCCAAAGCCAAAAGAATATCGTTTTGGGTACGAACATATTATAGATCATTCTTTGCATGGTAATAAACTTAGACTCTCAGTAAAAGATTGGTTCTACGATAATATGTACTTTGAATTTGACTTTCTATTTATTTTTAATAAATATATTCTTGATCCCTTTAGTGTAAAAAAAGCTGATTTTGAAACTGTTGTTGGTAAAGAATTATATGTAGTTTATTCAACTTCTTGGTATGACGATAAGAAAGAAATGGAAGGTGTTTTAACAAGAGTTGGTGATTTGAGAATATATATTGATGATATTAATAATCAAAAACAAGAAATTGAAATCTTTGATCTTGCATATTTCTTTGCGAGACTTTAGCAAACTAAGTCATTCACTCTAAATCTAAGAGTCACTTTCCCAGTGATTCTAAAAGTTATTTTCTTAAAATCCAAAACTAATTGCCACTTCATGAGAGAAGAATTTAATGAATTAAATGTACCGGATGGTCATTACCTTAAAATTGCAAAAAATTCCGGAAATATTTATTTTGATGAATTTATTGAATCTGTTTCAAAAATTAAACAGTTTATATCCAATAGAGATTTCAAGGATCTCTGGGGAAATAAGTTACAGCTAAAAAAAGCAAAATTTGACGAAAAAGCTTATATTCAAAGTGCCTGTGAGCTGGCAGTTGCAAATTATTTTTGTGAGAAAAATGGTTTCAGGGTCGAAGCTAAAGTAAACCCTAAAAATCAAAAAGATGTAGACGTTAAATTTCAGTCTAACAATTTCACATACAATATTGAAGTAAAATGTGCGGCTTTTACTAATAGAGAGAAGGTACAAAATACAGAATCTTTCAAATATCAAACTTATGGTCGACTTGACAATAGGCTAGACATAATGTCAATACTTTCCAATGCGATAGATGAAGGTTTAATAAAGCAAGGTAAATCTCTGAAAGAACATTCTGAGTTAAAAAGTATGGATAATAATCTTAAAGATTTTCTGATTAACGCGCACGAAAAATTTAATGATTTATCAAAAGAAAATGAGATCAATATTTTATTAATATGCTGTGGTGATAGAGAGGATATGCAGAGCTGGGTAGGTTATCTTAACGGCCCCGAAGGTCTGTTTACTAATGGTTCTTTTTGCGACCCTGCTGATTACAATAATGTAGACTTAGTGATTTTAACTAACTTATATTACAAGCACAAAGATTTCTATAATAAAAATATTGAGAATTCCTGGAACTTGAATGAAACCTTAAATCTAAGTATTATAAATCCTTACTGTAGATTACGTAAACCAAAAGGGATTGAAAATTTTGATAGTGAAATGATTAATTATAATTCAGAGATTAATCAATTTAAAGTGCCTGGACTAGCACCAGAAGTCCTGAAGGATGCCAGAAAAGTTGTGCATTTTGTAATCGACTATCTCGAAATACAAGAAGGCAAATATTTGTTTGATAAAAAGAGTAGTAATTGATATTCTCTTTGTTATCTCGACCTTTATAAGTGATCAACATAAAGTTCTTAAAGCTAAAAACATTAAAATTAAAAAATAAATTATGTCATTTTTTCCTCCGCTTTCAATTGCAGATGCAATCGATAAAATAGATTACAATCAATATTTACTTCCTGCAATTCAACGAGATTTTGTTTGGTCATCTGGAAAAATAGAGATGTTATTTGACTCACTTATGCAACAATATCCAATTGGTTCAATGTTGCTTTGGAGAGTTGAAGGTAATAACACACAAAACCAACGATTTTATGGGATCTTAAAAAAATATAGAGAAAGATTCCTCAATAGATCAGAAGAAGTTGATACAAAAAAACTTCCTAGCTTCGAAGTCGTTTTAGACGGGCAGCAGCGCCTTACTGCACTTTATCTGGGGTTGAAAGGTTCTTATGCTTATCACGAATATAATCTGGCTTGGAAAGATAATGAACACTCTATTCCTACAAGATATCTTTATTTAAATCTTAAATATAAAAAGGATTCTAGCAAGGACTTAAACGATAGTGACGATGATAGAAAATATGAATTCTTGTTTTTAAAACCTTCAGAAGCAAAAAATGAAGATGGAAATAAATGGTTCAAAGTCGGAGATATTTTGGGTATTCGCGGAATGGCACAGCTGAATTCTTATTGTAAGAAACACGAAATAGAAGATCAGGATGCTCAGGAGATATTGAGTCGGCTTCACGATATTGTTCATCTTGAGAAACTTATTCACTACTATCTTGAAAAAGGTTCTGATTTTACCAGAGCATTAGATATTTTTATACGAATAAATTCAGGCGGTATTAACTTAAGTTATTCGGATTTAGTAATGTCAACAACTATTTCAGGTTGGATGATTCTAGATGCCCGCAAAGAAATTAATGGATTAGTTGATGAAATTGTAAAGGAATACGGCTTTGCCGTAAACAAAGATTTGATTTTGCGTACCTATCTGATTTTGTACAACGATGATATTAAATTTAGAGTAACCAATTTCAGTATTAAGAATGCTAAAGATTTTGAAAGTAAATGGGAAAATATTAGGAAAGCAATTAAAGAAGTCTTTCAACTTATTGTAGACTTTGGATATGCTCCAAAAACACTGACATCATTAAATGCTGTTCTTCCGATTATATATTATTTATACAAAACTGATAAAGTAAAAGATTTTCATAAGAAAGTTGCATATAAAGATGATAGAGCAATTATTAAAAAATGGCTTCATGTTGTTTTGCTACATCAAATATTTGGCGGGCAAGCTGAAGGTGTATTAAAAGCTATCAGAGATACTTTGAAAAAAGAAATTGCTAAGTCTCCGGCAGTTTTCCCTGCTGCCGCTATTGCAAAGAGGCTTTCTAAAACCAATAAAAGTATAAACGTCGATAAAGAGTTTGTAGAAAATCTTTTATATACTCAGAAAGAAAATAGATACGCTTTTCCCATACTCGCATTACTTTATCCTAACTTAAAATATAAGGATGGAGATTTTAATCTTGATCATTGTCATCCGATATCAAATTTCAATGAAAAAAAGCTAAAATTAAATAATATCCAATTGACTGATTCTAATAGAGAATACTTTACAGATCCGGAGTATTTTAATTCCATTATTAATCTCCAAATGTTAGATGGTAATGAAAACAAGTCAAAAGGTGCAAAGCAACTTGCAGATTGGGTTTCTACAAATAAAATTAATAAGAAAAAGTACTATTTTCCCAATGATTTAAATTTTTCATCATTTGATAAATTTGCAAAACAGCGTCAAGTTATTTTGACAGTAAAACTAATGGAGGAACTTAAATTCTAATTTTTTTTGTTTAGTTAACAGTTTGATAATCTTATTTTTTAATAAAATGTACACTATGATATTAGAGATTAATGAATCCAGAAAGTTTATTTTTATAAGTACTAAAAATAATGTGACTTATCAATTTACTTCTAGATGTACTTATATGTTTAATGAGACATATAACGGTTTTACTTATGTATTTGAAGTGTATGAAGAGTCAAAGGAAAGTGATGATTCTTTTAGTCTCATTTTATTAGAGATGGAAAATGAAACTGATTTAAAAGTAGTTGACTTATATCCTGACAGTAGTAAGTACTATTTGGGGAAAGGAATTTCGATCAGCCTTCTTCTAAAGTGTAGAGAAATTTTTGGAAAGAGGATAATTTCCAGTAGTAATTTGAAAAAATCTGATAATTATTGTGAGTGGAATACGCCAGAAGCAATTGATAAAGTTTGGAATCCTTTGGTAAAATCAGGGAAGGCTATATATGATCAAGATGAAGACCTATATGTTGTAATTTGATGTGAAATACGATGGATGAATTAAACAGTCTTGATTGGAAGATTTATGAATCTCTGACAAAATATATTTATGATACTTTAAAAAAAGAATATCATATTCCAGTGGAGGGTTATGGGCAGAATTGTAAAATAAAAGGTAATTCAGGGGTTATGCATCAAATTGATGTGCTGACCGCTGAGTTTGATGGTTGCCAAACTTACAAAACGGCTATCGAATGTAAATACTGGAAAAAAAAAGTAACTAAAGATACAGTTATGAAGCTTCTTTCTATCATCAATGATACCGATATACAAAGAGGAATTATTGTGTCAAGGAATGGATTTACTCGGGATGCACAAATGTTTGCAGAACATCATAATATAAAGATAGTGCAGCTGAGAGAATCTGAAAATAATGATAATGAACAGAAGGAAGTTGAATTTGGAATTTTAGATTTATTTTTCAAGATCAATGTGAGCAGACCAGAGGTCACAAGAATAGTTGTTAAAACAAATGACGATAATGAAATTATACTTCCTGAAACACAGCAATATTTGGTTTATATTGAAAATAAAGATGGCACAAAAATAAGATTGTATGATTCTGTAATGGTTTTTAAAAAAAATCTACACACTCAAAAACCTTTTGAAATGGTTTTGAAATCTTACGATTTTACAGATCATAGACTGTTTTTTAATGGAAATTATCAAAAGATAAAAAGCATTACCTACACAGGTTTACTAACTATTATTAATAAGGACCATCAAAAAACATTTTCTCTAGTGGATAAAGTATGGATGATTATGAACCAAATCTTTGAACAAAAGACATTTCTTATAACCCAGCTTGGTATTGTTGTGAATAAAGAAGATTTGTCATAAATACTATTTATGTTCTTAGTAATACGGTTTCCCGTAATGTCAATTTAGTTTTCAAATCTATCTTTGACAAAATTAAAAAATGAAAGCTATTTACAGTTTATTACTTTTAGTATTAATATTATCGTGTTCTAACCCAGTCCAGCGAAATACAATAAAATTTTCAAAGCTGGAGTATGGAGAAAAATGGCCATTTTCAGTTGATGAAGTTGAAGTTTATTGTTCTGGATATAAAGAAATTTACTGCAAGGCCAGCAATGGAAAGACATATGCTTTAAATGGAACTGCTAAAGGTGTTTCACATAATAATGCTGCTATCAGTAAAGTTGATGAAATATGGTTGGATGATCCCAAATGGGCTGGATTAAAAATTTCATACGGAGATTTTATCACTAAAGGTCTGGAACTTTGTGAAAATAAATAACAAGAATACTAAAGAATCAGTTTATCTTTTTTCTTGGTAATCCAATTTCATGTTCCTGTGGATAGGGATTTCGGTGAGTCATACTAACGTCTTCCCGTAGACTTCTTTCCATTTCTTTAGATTTTTCATCATCCATCGAATATCGCGGATCGGCAATCAAAGGCATTTTTGCCATTTTAGTAATGGTAATAGTAGGAAAATGATAATCTACTTCAACAGTTCCTAATAAAAGGTAGACTCCTCCTTCCTTAAAGGGAAATTGTTTTAAACTGTCGGGAAAATGTGCCGTGTCAAAATACTCACCTTCAGCATCGATCCATGTTCCGAAATACATATCGTCTTTCTTTCCAGGATGATTTCTCATCTTGATAGGAACGTGTTTCCTGGAAATTAAATATGCCAGCATTTTAACCTGTTTTTTATGATACTTCAAGAGATCTTTAACCAAAACGTGACCTCTGTATTTAGTCTTGAGTAAATCAAAGATCGAATAGGAAACTGGAAATCCTAAAATTTCAATTTCATCAAAAGCGTCTTCAAAAGGGTTTCTATCTATTGTCGGTAGCTTATAATCTTTTTGAGGTTCCTCAAATAATGATATGATCTTGCTTTTATATTGATTCTTTGAAAGTAGGAATCTTGCTTCAATTAAAAGTTCGTGTTTCTGCTTTCCGGTAAATCTGAAAGCCCCGACAAAAATTAATATCTGTAAAGTTTCAATACCAATGTTGACTCTTTTTATAAAATCTTCTAATGATCCGTAATCGCCGTTTTCTTTCCTTTCTTCCGGGATATTTACTTTGATAGAAGCTTCAAGTTTTTCAATATGCATTAGACCTAAGTACACATCTGTTCCATATAATGTTGTATGAAATTCGCTTAGGTTAATGCAGGGGTTATGAATTTTAGCACCTGACATCTTCGCCTCGTGTACATAAACTTCTGTTCGGTAAAAACCACCGCCATTATTAATAGCAGATACCATAAATTCGATAGGGTAATAGGCTTTCAGAAACAGACTCTGATAGCTCTCCACGGCATAAGAAGCAGAGTGTGCTTTACAAAAGGAGTAGCCGGCAAAAGATTCAATCTGTCGATATACTTCCTGAGAAAGCTGCTCAGGATGTCCTTTCCTTTTGCAGGATTCAAAGAAATCATCTTTTAATTTTTGTAAAGCTGAAAGTGATCGTCCTTTACCACTCATAGCTCTTCGAAGAACATCTCCATTAGCTGCAGAAACTCCACCAAAGTGCATCGCAATTTTAATGACATCTTCTTGATAAACCATAATGCCATAGGTTTCGCCTAATTCTTTTTCAAATACATCGTGGAAGTATTCAAATTGACCGGGATGATTGTGTCGGAAAATGTACTCCCGCATCATTCCACTCTGTGCAACTCCTGGACGAATAATTGATGATGCAGCAACCAATACTTTGTAATTATCACATTTTAATCTTCTCAAAAGTCCACGCATAGCTGGAGATTCAATGTAGAAACAACCAATGGTCTTTCCAATGCTCAAAAATTCATTGCACTTGACTTCATCCTTAGAGATTCTGGTATCTTCAATATCTACATTGATTCCCTTTTTTTCTTTAATTAGATTAACGGTATCTTTAATCGTTCCCAATCCTCTTTGTGAAAGAATGTCAAACTTTTCCAGACCAATATCCTCAGCTGTATGCATATCAAACTGAACAATTGGAAATTCTTTTGGAGGAAATTCTAAAACTGAATAATTTGTAATAGGTTCTTCGGAAATAAGAATCCCACAAGAATGCATACTTCTTTGATTGGGAAATCCAACTAACAACTGTTCATACTTATAAATCTCTTGAACAATTGAATTTTGATCGTGTAGTTCTCTCGGTTTTTTTGAAAGCTGATCTAGTTCATCTTTCGGCAGTCCAAAGACTTTTCCCAGTTCTCTGAATCTCGATTTTCTCTTGAACTCCACATTAGTTCCACAAAAAGCAACGTGATTTTTTCCATATTTATCAAAAATGTATTCCAAAATAGTGTCACGATTCTTCCAACTCCAATCGATGTCGAAGTCGGGAGGACTTTTACGGTTTAAGTTTAGAAAACGCTCAAAGTACAAATCTAGCTCTAGAGGACATATGTCGGAAATGCCTAAACAATAAGCTATAATACTGTTAGCGCCACTTCCTCTTCCGACGTGCATAAAACCCATACGCTTACTGTATTGAATAATATCCCAAGTAATCAAGAAGTAGCCGCAAAAATTAAGTTGATGAATAACTGTTAATTCTTTTTCAGCTCTCTCAATAGCCTGTCTGTTATTATCAGGATATCTATGAGATAAACCTTCATAAGCAAGCTGGGATAACAATTTAAAGTCATTTTCCTTGCTGTCAGTATAATATTTTTTATTCTTCGGGGTTTTAAATTCAAAATCAAAACTGCATTGACTGACGATAAATTTCGTGTTTTCAACGATTTCTGGGTAATGCTTAAACTGATCGAGAAGAGTTTTCTTACTCATAAACAACTCATCTTTTCTACAATAATCTTTTTCAGCCAGTTTTGTAAAAAGAATATTACCATCTATGGCTCGTAATATTTTATGAAGTTCGTATTCGTCATCAGTCTTAAACGTTACCGGATGAAGGATAACCATTTTATGAGTGAGGGATTTGAATTCAGAATTGATTAAAAGGTTTAACTCATCTTGTCTGATTCCGATAAACTCGTGTTCCAATAATATATCAGGTTTATTTTGTAAAGTATAAATCACAAAGCAGTTTTCTAATTGAGGATTAGATTTTGGAATTTCAATATTTTCACAATTATAATCGGTCAAAAGCCTGTTGACTTCAGCTATTCCTTTCGGGTTCTTCGCTAAGCATATATAATACTGCTCATTTTCAACTCTGACATCAACGCCTACAATAGGTTTAATGCCTTTATCTTCACACAGTTTATAAAACTGATAGATTCCCGTTACGGTATTGATATCAGTTAGCGCAAGAACTTTCAGCTTATAATCCATAGCCAGATCAACTAATTCTTCAACAGAAATAGTCCCATAACGAAGGCTATGATAGGTATGACAATTGAGGAACATAATTTTATTTATTGAGTCAAAAAACCGGAAGCCCTTCCAAGGCTTTTAGCACCAAAACGGTCTTTCATTTTATCCATGGTCTGATATAATGAGATCAGCTCTTCGGTATCTTCAAAAAGATTCATCTGATGGCTTCCGTGAACCAGTCCTGTAAACTTGACACCTACAAGACGAATTCTCATTCTTCGGGTATAAACTTTCTTGAAGAGTTCCAGAATATATTTCAGCAATGTGTGGTCTGCTGAGGTATAAGCCACCTTACATTGTTTAGTCTCTGTATCAAAGTTGGCATATCTTATTCTTACTGATACCGTTGAGGTCAGCCATTTTTCCTGTCTTAACTGGTAGCATAACTGTTCAACCATTCCGGAAAGAATACTTCTGATATTCGGAATATCGATGGTGTCTTCGGAAAAAGTTGTTTCAGTTGATATGGATTTACGCTCTGAATATTGAATCACAGGATTTAAATCAATGCCATTGGCTTTTTTCCATAACTCAGTTCCATTTTTTCCAATTAATTCCTGAAGCACATCCACTGGCATTTTAGCAAGTGTTTCAATCTTTCTTACACCTAATCTTGAAAGGAGTTCAAAGGTCACATCACCAACCATAGGAATCTTTCTGACGGATAAAGGATTTAAAAAAGGCTGTATTGCGAGCGGTTTTAATTCTAATTTACCGGCTGGCTTTGCTTCACCTGTTCCAATCTTTGAAACTGTTTTATTGGTAGACAATGCAAAACTAATAGGTAGACCTGTATTTTTCTTTACCGCTTCCGCAATTTCGGTTGTCCATTGATAGCAGCCGAAGAACTTATCCATGCCCGACAGATCAAGATAGAACTCGTCTACACTTGCTTTTTCCATAACAGGAACTTTTTCCTGAATGATTTCAGTCACCAAATGTGACATTTTGGAATAATACTCCATATCACCTTTGATAACCTGCGCTTCGGGACATAAGCGTAAAGCCATTCGCAAAGGCATCGCAGAACGAACCCCAAATTTCCTGGCTTCATAGGAACAAGATGCTACTACACCACGATCTCCGCCACCTATGATCACGGGCTGATTCTCCAATACAGAGTCTCTCAGCCGTTCACAGGAAACAAAGAATGTATCCAGATCCATATGTGCAATCGCTCGTTCCATTTGACAAAATTATCACGATTTGTAGCAAAAAATTGTATATTTGTTGCTATAATTTATAGCAATGTCAATTTTATCAGAAAACATGCGGTATTTAAGAGGTAAGCTCAATCTGTCTCAACAAAAGGTTGCCGATGATCTTTTAATTACCCGAGGCCGATATAGTAAGTATGAAGATGATGCCGCAGCGCCACCCCTTGATATTTTAGTGAAAATTTCAAGATATTATAATATCAGCATCGATTTACTTTTGACCATCAACGTCAGCAAATATTCGATTGATGAGATTATGGAGCTCCCTGACAATAGGATTGTTCTGCCTATCAGGGTTGATCAGGATGGAAACGATCAGATTGAGATTATTCCACAAAAAGCCTCTATGGGTTATCTGAACGGTTATGGAGATCCGGAATACATAGAAAGTTTGGAAACGATATCCTTACCTTTTTTAAAAGGTGGGAAGTTTAGAGCGTTTCCAGCGGACGGAGATTCTATGCCGCCTTATAAGAACGGAACTTATATTGTTGGAAAATATGTAGAAAATCTTTCTGATCTGAAAACGGACCGGACTTATATTTTCATCACCACTAATGATGGAATCAGTTACAAAAGATTCCAGTTTCATGAAGCAGACAGTATATGGGTAAAAGCTGACAATCAATTTTATGAGCCATATAAAATTCCATTATCTGAAATTAAAGAGATCTGGGAATTTGCCTGTAGTATCAATACGATAGAATATGGAGCTGATGAATTTGCAGAACGTAATATTCAAAACTTTATGACAGAGATCAAGACCGATATCAAACAGATTAAAGAAAAAATAGGAGATAAGAATTGAATTCATTTGAATAAAGCTCAAAAATAAGTTTCCTAACATTACTTCATAAAAAAAAATCTCCTAAGGGAAGCAAAAACACAAATGATGAAAAAAATCCCGTATAAACGGGCCAGATCAAATATAAATATTTTAATAGAAAATTGCAATGAGTCAGCTGAGTTTATTTGATACGGAAGAGTTTTATAAATTTCCAAAAGACCTTTTGGAATACAAGGAACATTTCCTGAGCAGCAAAGAAGCCGATGAATTGAAAGATATACTGCTGAAAACGACACCTTGGGAACAGCGAACTCAGAAGATGTATGATAAAACAGTTGTAACACCCCGCCTTACTGCTTGGTATGGAGGAAATGATAGCTCTTACGATTCAGACGGAAATGTTTCAGGAACTAATCCTTGGACTCCCGAGCTTTATACTTTAAAAGAAAGGATAGAAAAAGAATTTGGGTATCAGTTCAATGGTGTTTTATTAAACCTGTATCGTGATAATAATGATTCCGTGGCATGGCACAGAGATAAAGAAAGCCGCTATGGAAAACGACCTGTGATTGCATCAATCAGTTTAGGTCAAACCAGAAACTTTGATTTCAGAAAAAAAGACCATCATCAGAGCAAATACAGTTTGCCATTGCCTCACGGTTCGTTACTCATTATGAAAGGGGATTTACAGGAAAACTGGGAACATCGAATTGCTAAATCAACAGTAAAAATGAAAGAAAGGATTAATTTGACCTTTCGTTTAATTATTTAAATAAACTCTTACTTATCCAATTAACTTTTCCTATTTTAGAAAAAATAAGAAAGTATTAATAACCATTATTTTATGACTCAAAAAACACATCGGATTAGTTTTCATTTTTTCGATATCGGCGGCGGTGATGCTATTTTTATCAGATTTTTAGGAACAGATTCCCAATGGCATAATATACTTATTGATGGAGGATATGGTAAAGAGTACAAAAATTCTTTTGCCCCATTAATAAAAGAAATTTTGTCTTCTGGCGAACAAATTGAAAATTGGATTATCAGCCATATAGATCGCGACCATATCGGTGCCGTAAAAGGTTTTGTCGTGGACAAAAAAATTGAAAATAAACAAGACGCTGTAAAGAATTTTTTATTTAATCATTCTCCTGAGATGATAAAGGAATCTAATGGGAAAATCTCAGTCGGTGACGGGATTTTACTTAGGGATTTTTTAACTGCAAATAATCTTCTTACCACAGTGCCAATAAATACTGAAACATTACCAATTGAATGTTTTGGTTTTAAAATGACCATTCTTTCACCTACACCTGAAAAGGAAGCTGCTGCAACAGAATTGTGGAAAGAAGAAGAAAGTAATGGTAAAATTGGTAGAAAAGAAAATCAATCCGACCATAAAAAAATAATTGAAGAACTTACAGGGAATGAATTTAAACCGGATACAGATCCTGTTAATGGAAGCTCTATTGCTGTTCTTGCCGAGTTTGATAAGGTAAAAGTACTCTTATTAGCCGACAGTCATCCCTCTGATATAATTGACAGTTTAGATGCATTGGGGTATAATAAAGATCGGCCACTGCCCGTGAAGTTTATGCAATTATCACATCATGGCAGTAAAGCCAATACCTGCCCTAAATTGCTGGAAATAGTTCAGACCAATTGTTATGTGATAACTGGAAACGGTATCCATAACAGACATCCGGATAAAGAGACTATAGTTAGAATCATTACGAACGAGAGAAGAAATTCTGAAATTATCAAAATTCATTTTGCTTGTGATACTCAAGAATTGAGAAATATCTTTGAGGTCGATGACGACGCTTTTGAAAGATATACATTTGAATGTGATTATTCACAAATAGGACCTGACAGCTTAGAACTTTCGTACCTGCCCTTAACTCATAAAATATGAATGAAAATATACCACAGCTTTCTACAATCAAAATCAGATGTAACCACGAAATTGCTACAGCAGTAATTTTCTACCCGAGTCCTGATGTTGATGACGTGTATGTCTTGACTGCAAAACATTGTTTAGAAGGTAAAAAGTTCGATAAAGAATATGTAAATACGGATATTAAACTTGAAGAGATTTTTAATCAGGAAACATCAGAATTTCATTCATACAATTTGACCGAAACAGATATTGTTATTGTGTCAGATGATGATGAGGATATGGCATTGTTGATTCTTTCTAAAAAGAATATTCTTCCACTTACAGGTAAACAATTTTTTTGTCAGGTAATTGATACTGATGAAATGGTGGAAGATTATCAAATTAGAGGGTATGCTAATTTTAATGATCAAGAGGCAGATCGATCTTTTCCTATGAAATTTATCGAAGATATCAAGAGCAATCGATATAAATTTACACTAAAGTCTGAAAATTCTCTCGATACATATTATCAACAGGCCTTGGAAAATGTTGAAGGATTGTCTGGAAGTGGCGCTTATTCTATCTTGTATGGAAAAACTTATTTTACAGGTATTATTCATACATACGAGGACGGTGGATTTTTTTTGGCGACCAAAGTTTTAGCATACAATAAGCTGATTCCATATCCTAAGTTCAGTCTGATCAATTCTATCAAACCGGAGACAGATAAAGATGTTCTCTTAAGTTATGAAGAAATGGAAAAAAATGAACAAACCACTAATTCTAGAACTAGAGAAAAAATCGGAGATTTTAATGTTCCTCGTGATAATATAGACCTCCTGCAATTGCTTAAAGAAAAGAATCTTGTAGTGGTTCATGGAAACCCGGGAGTTGGAAAATCGGCTTTGACAAAATCAGCTGTAAGTGATTTGAAAATGTCTGGAGATCGTAGTGTTTTAACTTTTACCGCTGAAAACCTGTATTGTGAAACAATTAGTGAAGCTTTGATAAAAGCCGGATGTAAAGTTAGTATCGAACAAATATTGGCAAGTCCTTTATCAAATAAGTATTTTTTAATTTGGATAGAAAGCTTTGAAAAACTAATAGAGTCAGGTAGCTCGGGAGCATTTAATGAACTACTTCAGATACTGGAAAAAAATAAAAATATAACTATAGTTTTAACAATAAGAGACTACTTATTACAGAAGTTTAAAATCGATTACTATTATGAGCTGCCAGAAAATATTGCTTATTTTCAAGTAGGTGAATTTAATGATGCTGAGGTTGAATTAATCGTTGAAAAAATTCCTGACTTACTGCCATTGATGGAAAATTCTAAGATTAAGCATCTTTTGAGAACTCCTTATTATCTTGATAAAGCTGTACGAATTATACCAGAACTATTAAGTGAGGAACACTTGGACGAGTTACAATTTAAAAGGTTAATGTGGAAATATATTGTTGAAGACAATCAATCACGACGAGGAACTGTTTTCTATGAGATTTGTCTTAAAAGATCTAGAGAAATGTCTCTTTTTACAACATATGAGAGCGATAACAGTGTGACTGCTGATCTTGTTAAAGATAATATTCTACAGTTGGATGATATGTCCGATACCAGTGCTTACAGTCCTTCTCACGACATATTGGAAGATTGGGCATTGATCAGATTTATAAGAAATCAAAAATCGGAGATTGCAAACTCAAAAGATTTTTTACTTTCGATAGAAAATACTCCCGCCATGAGAAGGGCATTCAGATTATGGATGGAAGAGTTTTATGAATATGAATCGGAAGCTTCCGTATATTTTATGCACGAGCTCTTAAGTGATGATACTTTGTCCCCTTCATGGAAAGATGAGCTACTGATTGTTTCACTTAGATCAAATCATTCCAAAGTACTACTGGATAGTTTAAAAGTACAGCTTCTTGAAGATGAAGCGAAATTGTTGGATCGCATAATCTATTTACTACAAACGAGTTGTAAAAAAATAGATCCTCAAAAAAGAAATTTTAATGATCTTCTGCCTATTGGCTCCGGATGGGATTATATAATTGATTTTATCAAAGCTAATATTAATGAAATTAAGCTGCAAAATTTTGAATTAAAACATTTGACTCTTATTGAATCATGGTCAAAACAGCTCCCTGAATTTAACCAAGGCATACTTCCATCTGGTGCAAAAAGCGCTGCTTTTCTGTTGGAAGATTTTATTTTTAGGTTGCAGGGTCGTTCAATTCAGAGGAGATTAGGCAGGAGATCTTCTGAATATTTAAAAAAATATATTAAAATTCTTTTTAAATTGACGGCAGCCGATCAGGAACTTATTGCTTCGATTATTCAAGCTTGCTTGATTCCTGAAACAGGTAATGAAAGATGGACTGATCCTGCTTTTCTACGAGAAATAAGAGCTTATATTACCGGAGGTGTTATTTCAGATCAAATTTGTCGCTTTTTCCCTGAAGAAGTTATTCAAATGGCTACTGAAGACTGGGCTCAAAAGGAAGAGAAATATGCACCGGGGAGTATTAATAGTATGCTTATTCGAGAGCCTAAAGTAAATGATTTTGGTTTAAATAAAGATTTAGAATATGATTATGGATTACCATCAGGTTATCAGACTTTTTTTTATTGGATGTTTTTGTATCACGGTGAAAAAGCTCTTGATTTCCTTATTCCATTTTTAAATGATGCTTTTGAAAAAAATTATGAAATTCTTCTGTCTTTAAAAAAGAGAGGGGTGGAAAGGATTGAGGTTGTTTTTGAAGATGGATCGTGTGGTGTATACTATGGGAATCCTGAGTACTGGTCTATGTACCGAGGATTTTCAATTTATGATAAGGTCTTAATATCAGTGCTGATGGCTTTGGAAAAGACTTTGTTAGAAATTGGGGATAAAAAAGATTTTTCAACAGCACGCATATTTTTAGACAGGTTGATAAGAGAGTCTAACAATATTGCCATTTTAGGAGTGGTCTGCAGCATTTTACAAGCATTTCCTAATTTAGTTGATGAAACTTCTGTCTCCTTATTAGGTGTCCCACTGTTTTTTAAGTGGGATTCTACAAGGTCTACTTCGGATATGATGAGAAGCAATGTCTATAATGACGAAGAATTCGAAAGAAAAGAACGAATTGCCGCAAATCAAAGAATTCATCGCAATAAGTATTATGTAGGTTTAGTTGGATTTGTGGCTGACTATATGTTTTATCAACGAGAGTATAATGAACTTTTATTCAAACAGGTCGACAGAATGTGGGAGAATGTCAAGGAAGATGATTGGCTTTTTAAAAAGTTTTTGTTTGATATGGATGCTAGAAAGTATGAATTTAAACATTTTAATCAAAAGGGATATGAAAATTATGTTCAGGTAGTTCCCGGATATGATGATACAATTAGAAATGTTGTAGAAAGTGGGAATGATTATACAGTTCCGACAGCTAATACGACTTGGGCAAGAAAAGTTTTCGAATACGAAGAAGTTGATGATCATAACTATGAAACTTGGAAAATAGGATATGAATTTATTTTGCAACTAGATGGTAGACGAGAAATTATGGTTTCTCCAGGTACTATGGCGTCTATTGCTCTTCGTGACTTTTCAAATCAACTTCAACCTGATGAAATTGCATGGTGTTGTGAAACTATTATCAATTTAGAAGCAAAAAAATTAGCGAAAACAGATCCATACGCTATTAATTTTGATTTATTGGATAATATACCTTCTCTTAAAGGATTATGCTATATTTTTAAAGTTGATATTGAGCAAGATTTAAAATTGAAGGTTAAAGAATTAATTTTCCGTTTACTTTTAAAGGGTCTTGACGCTAGGGAACGAATCGCTTTGCAGCACGCTATTTTACAGGAATTAGTATTATTTGAACCTGATTTTGTTTTAAACTGTTGGTATGGATTAGCAGAAGCCATCGTAATTCTAAAGGCACAAAATAAAGAAAGCGAGAGAAAGCGAATGTTATATCATCAAGGGAAATTAAGTGCTCGTGATTTTAATAAGTCGGAAGAAGACAATTGGTCGGAAGTACTAATTAATTCTGTTATCAAAGGAAGTATAAACATACCTGATGAAATTATCGTTTCATTAGACTTACATACTCAGTGGTACTTGGATGACATGCTTCGTATCATCCCATGGAATACGTCTCTTCCTGCTCACCACAAATTTATTCAGGATGTTCTGACACTACACACTGTTTTTTTAAATGATCCCAAATCAAGCATGCTGGATTTTTATGAAAGTAGACATGCATTTACTTTTTATTATCCACGATATCTGCTGAATCAGCCTACAGAATTATCATTACCTCTCTTAAAAAAAATACTTGATTCAAGTATAGAAACACCTGAAAAAAGTATCCCTGATGATTATTTAAAATTTATATATAAGTTAGTTGAAGAGTTTATTAGAGCAGCGATAGGTAGAATTCAACTTGAAAATTTCTGGATATTTTGGGAATTTTTGAAAGATTGGATGATCAATAACAGCAATGCGAGATTTCTACCAATTTTTCTTTTTGACATTGACTGGGTGGAGAGCTCTGAAAAATGGTCAGTATTGGATGGTAAAAGCTTATATTTCAAAGATTTTATAATTACTTTAGGATTTAACAGAATTAATTCATCGATAAAATTTTTAAGTGGCATTGCATTTTATAATTTTATGCCTAACTCAATATCATGGATTGTTCCCATGCTCCAAAGCCAAAATGCTGAACTGGTCGAGAACGATATTTTAGAAAAATTCGTTGAAAAAGCTTTTTATAAATATGGTGGTAAAATAAAAAGAGATAAAAATACTTTAGCTGACTTTCTATTTATTTTAGATTTTCTAGTCAAAAGAAGTTCTCCTAAAGCCTATATGTTACGAGAAGAATTACTTCAATTTAAATAATTAACATTTTGTCGTGAGATATTTTTGGGAAATATATTAATAAAATTGGAAAATAAATGAATACAGAAGATTTTATAAGATTGATTGAGGGTCAAACGGAAAGCCCTTCACTAGATTTTAAAGCAAACAGTCCTTGGGATTATAAGAAGCTAACAAAAGATATCTTGGCAATGTCAAATCTACCAGATGGAGGTCACATTGTAATTGGAATTGAGGAAAAGGATAATGAATTTATTAATGTAGGAGTTGACCAGAAAAATATTATCACTTACAAATATGATGAAATGCGAGATCAGGTTTCAAAATATGCAGAACCAATGGTAGATTTCAATGTCTATTTTCCGGAAGATAGAAACGAATTAAAATATGTGGTAATCAAGATCTTCTCTTTCAAAGAAATTCCAACTCTTTGTAAAAAAACTCTGGACGGAGAAATGAGAGCAAGTACTTTGTATTATAGAAATACAAATAAGAGACCTGAAAGCGCAGCCATATCAAATGTCAGCGATTTGCGAGATCTCATTGAGTTGGCAGCCGTTAGATTAATGCAACGCAGAAAAAGTTTTGGCTATACCATTCCCAATATTGACGCAGAAATATTTGACGCAGAAATAAAAGCTTTTCAGCAGACATCATCATATGAATTAATAAAATCGAAAGGCAATTGCGAAGTTTATATAACTCCTCTTCAAAAAGGTAATTTACATAGTCTTAAAAGATGTCTTGAAGTTGTCGAAAAAGCACAGGTAAAGGCGTCATGGTCATTGCCATTTATACCAAGAACGTTACACGAGGGTAGTTTAGTTACTGCTGAAAATTCTTACGAGGCTTTTTCCGATTTAGGAGCTCGAAAAGAACTGTGGAGAATGTATTTGTCAGAGAGTTTTTGCATGATTAACAGCTTTGTAGAAGACTGGCTAGAAGGTGATCATTTGAGAGGGGCTTGGGCATCAAAATTTCCTTCTGGTCAATACTTGTTTTATTATACAAGTATTATACATTATCTTACTCAACTATATGTTTTTATTGAACACTTAACAATAGAAGGATTATATAAAGAAGGTTTGAGTATTTCTATTATATTTAATGAGTTAAAAGATAGAAGATTACATTTGGACAGCGAGAATCACATGCCGCTTATGAAGATAAGAACGACAAAAACAGATAAAATCACTATTAATGAGGAATATTCACGATTAGAAATTCTGGAGGGAGGTATAAATATTTCAAGTTCTATAATTTTAAAAGTTTTAGATTACTTTAGTTTTTACCCTTCAAAAGAGTCAGTTTTACAGATTCAGAAACAGTTCTTAGAAAAAGGTTACTAAAGAAAATTACGTAAATTCAGTTCAATTTTAGAACCTATTTTAAGATGATTTTTTGAATATTTAATATGTACATCTATATTAAAGAAGTATTATAATTTGGAAAGACCAATATTGATATAAGAATTTAATATATTATTCATCTAAAAATCAAGTGTAAATTAATATATAATTTTGTTTTGAAAAAAATGAAAATTAGTTTACTGAAAAATTGAGTTAAAATTAAATTATGGTGGCAATATTATTTAAATGTACATATCTAATTTTATCTAAAAGCATCAGTTTTTTTCTATAATTATAAATGACTTAGATGTATTGTAGGTATTTTATTTTTTTGATTCGGCATAATCAAATGTATAATTTCCTTAAAATTTTAGGATAAAATATTTTTTTGGTAATTATATTTTATACATTTGCATTATGAAATTTGTAAGACTACTTTTCATCATCTATTTTGTGGCGTTATCCATAATGCCATGTCTAGATAGTGCAAATGCTCAGTCTTTTAAGCAAGATTTCAATTATTCTTTAAGTTCAAAGACACAAGAAGATTCACATTCGAAGGCAGATTCTTGTTCTCCATTTTGTTCTTGCAACTGTTGCAGAACCACGGTGGCATCTTATAAAATCGAACCAATTCTAGTTTTTTCAAGAATCGCTACTGCGTTTTTTTCTAAGAAAATCCATTTTCAGAAAAACGACTTCGCTTATTTGGTGTACGACCAAATCTGGCAACCGCCTAAAATATAATTTTTATTGATATGATGGAAGGATTCCCTTTCATCTAAATTGTCTTGGAAACTTTGCAATATCATTGCACTGTAATCCTATTCATCTTTGCATCATCTTTTAAATTCAGTTTTATACTGATTTTAACTTTGGGCAATCCAATAAAAATTAAATTCAATGTTAGATAAAATCATAAGATTTAGTATCAAGAACAAGATTGTCATTGGTATCATGACCTTGTTATTGATTATTTGGGGAGTTTGGAGCGCAACCAAACTGCCAATTGATGCTACACCGGATATTACCAATAATCAGGTGCAGATCATCACAGTATGTCCCACACTTGCTGGACAGGAAGTAGAACAACTTGTTACCTTCCCAATTGAACAAAGTATCGCAAATGTACCAGATATTGAGGAAACTAGGAGTATTTCTAGATTCGGTCTATCAGTGATTACAGTTGTTTTTAAAGAAGAGGTAGATATTTATTTTGCTCGCCAACTGGTTACTGAAAAATTAAAACAAGCAGAAGAAGAAATTCCCCAAGGTGTTGGAACTCCTGAACTTGCCCCTGTTAGTACTGGACTTGGAGAAGTTTATCAATATATCCTGCATCCCAAAAAAGGCAGTGAGAAAAAGTATGATGCTAAAGAACTGCGAACAATGCAGGACTGGATTGTGCGAAGACAGCTTAATGGAACACCTGGAGTTGCAGAGATCAACAGTTTTGGCGGTCAGTTAAAACAATACGAGGTCGCTGTAAATCCAGACAGATTAAGAGCGATGGGCGTAAGTATATCTGATATTTTTACCGCTCTCGAAAAAAATAATCAGAATACAGGAGGTGCTTATATTGATAAAAAGCCAAATGCATATTTTATCCGTGGAATCGGTTTGGTAACATCTTTAGAAGACGCAGGGAACATTGTAGTTAAAAATAATACGGGCAGTGTTCCAATCTTCATAAAAGATGTTGCTGAAGTGCGTCTGGGAAGTGCTGTGAGATATGGTGCAATGACTTTTAATGGTCAGGTCGATGCTGTGGGAGGTGTTGTTATGATGCTAAAGGGAGCCAACAGTAATGAAGTGGTGAACAGAATTAAAGAAAAGATACCAGTTATACAAAAATCTCTTCCTGCAGACGTTGTAATTGAACCTTATTTAGATAGAACCGACCTGGTTGGAAGAGCAATCGACACAGTAGAAAAAAACCTAATTGAAGGTGCACTCATTGTCATCTTCGTACTTGTTATCTTCTTGGGTAATTTAAGAGCAGGTTTAATTGTAGCATCAGCTATTCCATTATCATTACTGTTTGCATTAGGAATGATGAATGTGTTTGGTGTGAGTGCTAACCTGATGAGTTTAGGAGCGATTGATTTCGGGCTTATTGTTGATGGGGCAGTTATTATTGTGGAAGCTACCTTACATCATTTAGGCTTGAATAAATCAAAAAAAATGCTTACCCAAGCAGAAATGGATGAAGAAGTTTTTCTTTCTGCATCCAAAATCAGAAGTAGTGCAGCATTTGGAGAAATCATTATTCTAATTGTATACATTCCGATTTTAACATTGGTGGGAGTAGAAGGTAAAATGTTTACGCCTATGGCTAAAACTGTGGGATTTGCTATTTTGGGCGCTCTGATTTTATCATTGACTTATATTCCGATGATGAGTGCTTTATTCTTATCAAAAAAGATGAGCCACAAAGAAAATTTCTCTGATAAAATGATGAACAGAATTCAGAAAGTTTATCAGCCTTTATTGGAAAAAGCATTAAAAATAAAATATTGGCTGGTTGGAGGAACCGTAGCTCTCTTTGCTGTAGCAATATTTGTTTTTGGGAGAATGGGTGGTGAATTTATACCTCAGTTGCAGGAAGGCGATTTTGCATTCCACTGTATCCTTCCACAAGGAAGTTCCTTAAATCAAAGTATTGAAACTTCAATGCAGGCTTCAAGAATTATAAAACAGTTTGATGAGGTAAAAATGGTTGTTGGTAAAACTGGCGCTGCTGAAGTACCTACCGACCCAATGCCACCGGAAGCTACTGATATGATGGTTATCTTGAAACCTCAGAAAGAATGGAAAACAAAGAAAACGTATGACGAACTCGCTGATGAAATCTCAGAGAAATTAGAAGTGATTCCTGGAGTTTTCTTTGAAAAGAACCAACCTATCCAAATGCGTTTCAATGAGTTAATGACAGGTATTAGACAAGATGTTGCAGTTAAAATTTTTGGTGAAAACTTAGATTCTCTGGCAATTTATGCTGATAAGACTGCTAAGGTAATACAGTCTGTTAAAGGTTCTACATCTCCCCAAATTGAGCGTGTAAGCGGACTCCCTCAGATTAACGTAGAGTATGACAGAACCAGAATGGCCAATTACGGATTAAACATTGAAGACGTTAATAATGCAGTAAGTACAGCTTTTGCAGGTAAATCAGCAGGTCAGGTTTTTGAAAATGAAAGGAGGTTCGATCTGGTTGTAAGATTAGACAGTTTACACAGAACAAATATTGACGATGTTAGTAATCTAATGATTTCTACTGCCTCTGGAACGCAAATTCCACTCGCCCAGGTTGCTAATATTAGTTACAAATTAGGGCCTGCCCAAATCAGCCGCGAAGCGGGAAAAAGAAGGATTGTAATAGGTTTCAATGTGAAAGACCGTGATGTTGAAAGTGTAGTTAAGGACATACAATCAAAGCTCGATAAAGAAGTAAAACTTCCTGCAGGATATTATTTTACCTATGGAGGTCAATTTGAGAATCTTCAGGCAGCAAGTAAGAGATTAATGATTGCAGTTCCAGTATCGCTATTCTTAATCTTTATGCTGCTTTATTTTACATTTAATTCATTTAAGCAAGCCACTTTAATTTTTACGGCTATTCCTATGAGTGCGATTGGTGGTGTATTCGCATTATTATTGAGAGATATGCCATTCAGTATCAGTGCCGGAATTGGCTTTATTGCTTTATTTGGTGTTGCCGTTTTGAATGGAATTGTATTGATTGGAACATTTAATCAATTGGAAAAGGAAGGCGAGACCAATATTCTGAAAAGAGTAATGGAAGGTACAAAAACAAGATTAAGACCTGTTTTAATGACTGCAACAGTAGCTTCATTAGGATTTTTACCGATGGCTATTTCTACAGGTGCAGGAGCTGAAGTGCAAAAACCTTTGGCGACAGTTGTTATCGGAGGTTTGGTTACGGCGACTTTCTTAACATTATTTGTCTTACCAATGTTGTATATTATTTTTAATACCAAGATTAATTTAAAAAAGATCAATAACAAATCGGTAACCGCCATTGTGGTTTTAGGATTTTTATTTTTAGGACAGACTTTTAGTGCACAACAGGGAAGAACCATAACAGTCGAAGAAGCTACACGTACTGCTATTGAGAATAATCAATCAATCCGATCGAGAGATCTGGATATTAAAGCTACACAGGCATTGATTCCAACGTCCAAAGAGCTCCCGAAAATGAATGTGGATGCTCAATTGGGGCAGTATAACTCTAAGAAATTTGACCAATCATTTTCGATCTCCCAAACGATTCCATTTCCAACTTTGTTCAAAGCAAGAAAAGAGTTGATTGCGGAACAGATTAAAGGAAAGCAAATCAACAGGGAAGTTTCTATGAATGAATTAGCGAAACAGGTTCGAACGTATTATTATCAAATTGAGTATTTACAATTTAATAAATCCAAGCTTAGCAATCTGGATAGTTTATACAATGACTTTATCAGAGTTGCAACGGTTAGGTTTAAAGCCGGAGATATTAAAAAAATTGAAATCAATACAGCTGAAACACAGAGAGGGGAAATCAACTTATTGCTTAAACAGAATGAGGTTTATCTTACCAATGCCTATAAAAATTTAAAAACATTGCTAAATATTGAAGAGGATATTTCAGTTCCATTTGATCAGAACTATCATCCGCTACAAGCACAATATGTTTTAGACAGCAGTGCCATTGCACAGCATCCTACCGTAAAAGCTTTTTATCAGGAAATGCAGATTGCGGAAAAAAATAAGAAAGTTGAAAAATCTTTGGGACTTCCTGACTTTACCATCGGATATACTAATCAGTCATTGATAGGATTTCAAACCATCAACGGGATGGATCAGTATTTCAATGGAGGAAACAGGTTTCATTCGGCAACAATTGGTGTTTCTATTCCTTTGACATTTGGAGCTACGAAAGCAAGAATCCAGTCTTATGAATATCAGAGACAAATGGCAGAATCAAATGCAAAATTCCAGCAAAAGCAGCTTGAAGCGCAATTGCAAAATGCATTTAATCAATATCAGCAAAATGTTAATCAGTATGACTACTACGTTAATCAAGCGATTCCAAATGCTGAGAAAATTGCCAAAGCAGGACAATTAGGTTATAAAACAGGAGAAATTTCTTATGTAGAATATCTTTTTGCACTGCAGACTTCCACCAATATTCAGCTTAAATACCTGGAATCTATTCAACAGGTCAACGAATCTGTAGTTATCATTAATTCAATCATCAATAAATAGACAAATGAAAATCAAATATAGCATTGTATCTCTAGCCTTAATTTCTATTCTAGCGGTCAGCTGTGGAAAAAAAGATGCTCCGGCAGAAGGAGAAGAGAAACCAAAAACAGAACAGGCAGAAGAAAGTCACGAAGAAGCTCCGCAAACTATTGCGGAACTGACTGAAGAACAGATGAAATCTGTAGGAATCAGTCTTGGAACTTTAGAAATGAAAGATTTAGCCTCAACTATTAAGGCAAATGGTGTTCTTCGTGTACCCAATAACAGAAAGGCAACGGTCACTTCACTGTATGGAGGTGTCATTAAGACATTAACCGTTCAGATAGGAGATTATGTAAGACAGGGACAGGTTATTGCTACAATCAGTAACCCTGAATACATTCAGTTACAGGAACAATATCTGACTATTAACAGCAGAATAACTTATGCAGAGCAGGAATTCAGAAGGCAAAAGGAGCTTTTTGACAATGATGCCGGAGCAAAAAAGAATCTGCAAAGTTCTGATGCGGAGCTAAAAAGTTTAAGAACCCAGAGATCATCGTTACAAAGACAATTACAGCTAATGGGAATCAGTCCTGGGAAAGTAAGCAATGGAAACCTAAGATCAGGCTTGGTCATTACATCGCCAATCAGCGGAACAGTTAGTACGATTAATGCACAGATAGGAAGTTATGTTGATGTATCGTCACCGGTTTTGGAGATCATCGATAACAGCTCAATTCATTTGGATTTACAAGTCTTTGAAAGAGATCTTCCCAAAATGAAAGTTGGTCAGATTGTGCAGTTTAAGCTCACCAACAATCCGGAAGAAACCTTTAATGCAAAAGTGTACAGCATCGGATCATCTTTTGAAAATGAAAGTAAAACGATTTCAGTTCATGCAATGGTTACCGGGAACAAAGCTGGCTTGATTGACGGAATGAATATTACAGGAAATGTAAGCCTTGGAAATTCACAAACTCCCGCCGTTCCAAATGAAGCTATTGTAGAAGCCGATGGTAAATTCTATGTATTTGTACAAACTTCTAAAAAAGTGGAAGAGCACGCTGAAGAAAAAGGAGATGACGATCATGGTCACGGGCATGATGAAGGAGAGGCGGAACACGGTCACAAAAATGAAACCGAAGCAGGAAACCATGCAAAGGAGCAGGCTAAGAAAATGAATTTTGAAAAAATTGAAGTGGTAAAAGGGACTTCAGATATGGGTTACACAGCGATTACGCCTGTGAGTGCAATTGCACCTGATGCAAAAATTGTGGTAAAAGGCGCATTCTTCGTGAATGCTAAGCTTTCTAATGCAGGAGACCACGGACATTAATTAATCAATAATCAAGTGAAATCCTATCTTGATTTCACTTGATTTTAAAAATATTAGTTATGCCTTTAAAACAAGAATTAGAAACCCAGGGAAATTGGCTGTTCAGATACAGAAGTTTTTTGCCGATTATTGTTCTGGCGCTTGGCTTAGGAGTTTTTATCCAAAATGTTTTGCTGAAAAACGATAATGATTGTTCACTTTTCTTTGAGATGCTTTGTTTAGCTGTAAGCATTTTAGGTTTGATTATAAGAGTGTATACTGTTGGTTTTACTCCGCATAATACTTCAGGAAGAAATACAAAAGCAGGGCAGGTTGCAGATGAATTAAACACTACAGGTATTTACAGTACAACCAGAAATCCATTGTACTTAGGTAATTTTTTTATGTGGCTTGGGCTTGCGATGTTTACTGAAAATCTGTGGTTTGTAATTTCATTTGTGTTTTTTTATTGGGTCTATTATGAAAGGATTGTTTTTGCTGAAGAGCAATTTTTAGAAAGAAAATTTGGAGAGCAATATACTAAGTGGGCTGATAAAGTACCGGTTTTTATACCGAATTTATACCTTTTCAGAAATACTCATCTTAGCTTCAGTTTAAAAAAAGTTCTATTAAAAGAAAAAAACGGACTTTTTGCCATGTTTCTGATTTTTACTGTTTTTGAAATTACCGGAGAAATTATCCTAAGACATACGCATTATAATATGATTTTTATTGTAGGCTGTATTCTTACTATGATTCTATACATTATTTTAAAAGTAATAAAAAAACGTAAAACAATGTTGCAAAATAAATTTAGTCAATAATTAAAAAATCCTCAATTATGCTTTTAAACAAAAGAATTTCGGTTTGGTATTTTGTTAAACAGATTAAATTTCAGATCGTTTTGATTGTCAGCTTTGCTTTTCTAATAGGCTTTTTAGACGACATTGATTTTTTGAAAAAAATTACCATACCATTGAGTATTCCTGCACTTTTAGGAACTGCTGTCTCTTTACTTTTAGCATTCAGGACTGCACAATCTTATGAAAGATGGTGGGAAGCAAGAACCGTTTGGGGCGCTATTGTGAATGATTCAAGATCATTTATGAGATTAATAAAACAATTTTTCCCTAACTCAGAAAACGATACATTTGAGTTTGCAGAACGACATATCATCTGGCTGAATGCTTTAGGAGAAAGTTTAAGAAAAGTACCTTTTTCAATAAGAGTAAGAGAATACTTAGAATCGCAAAACATCAATGCTTTAAATATTCCCAATGCCCTTTTAGATAAACATTCTGATCACCTTAGGAAATTGGCAGAACAGGAGAATTTATCTGAATACAAATTGGTACAGATGAACGATATGGTCATCAGGTTTTGTGACAGTATGGGAAAATGTGAGCGTTTAAAAAATACTGTTTTCCCTCGTGCCTACAGCATTTTGCTGCATACATTGATTTACGTTTTTGCATTTCTTCTGCCATTTGGACTGGAAGACTCACAACTTGGTGTTGAGATTGCCACGACAATTATTGTACCTGTGATTTTTATAGCTATTGAGAAAACAGCAATCATAATGCAGGACCCCTTTGAAAATACACCGGTAGATACTCCAATGACATCATTAGCAAAAACAATTGAAATCAATCTTTTGCAAATGATCGGAGAGAAGAATGTACCAGTTAAAGAAGTGAGTACAAGCTATTATGAAATGTAGGCTTAATCTAATACAAATCTTAGTGTTATGAACGATCAGAATAAAAATATTTCGGCTTCTGCAAAACATAAAAGAAATCTTTTAATTGTCTTATGTTTAAGTGGCACTTATATGATTGCCGAAGTTATTGGCGGTTTAGCTACTAAAAGTCTTGCGCTACTTGCCGATGCAGCTCATATGCTTACTGATGTGGTCGGATTATTCCTTGCTTTTATAGCAATCAAAATTGGTGAAAGAAAAGCCGATGCACAGAAAACATTCGGCTATTACCGAACAGAAATTCTGGCGGCAGTAATCAATGCGGTAGTTCTGTTGGGAATTTCTGTATATGTATTGTTTGAAGCATGGCAAAGGTTCAAAAATCCCCCTGAAGTACAGAGCACAGCTATGATGATCGTTGCCGGAATAGGCTTGCTGGTGAATATTATCGGAATCATGATTATTAGAAAAGATTCAGGTGAAAGCCTAAATATGAAGGGTGCCTACTTTGAGGTTCTTTCTGACGCGCTTACCTCAGTAGGAGTAATGATTGCCGGAGTTATTATGTTGACGACAGGATGGTATTATGCTGATCCCCTTATTTCCGCTGTGATAGGGTTATTAATATTTCCGAGAACCTGGAAGCTCTTGAAAGAAGCTGTGAATGTTTTATTAGAAGGAACTCCAAAAGATGTCAATATAGAAGAGCTTAGAAATTCTTTGGAATCTGTAAAAGGAGTTATTAAACTTCATGATCTCCACGTTTGGTCATTGACTTCCGGCGTTAATGCGATGAGTTCCCACGTAGTAGCCGACCATCAGGAAGATCTCAATAAACTTTTGAAAAATTTGTCAGATAAAGCCACCTCTGAATTTAAAATTAGCCATACTACATTCCAAATTGAAACTGAAGGGCACCAAGAGGGGGAGGTTCATCTATAATAGCAGTTGTGCCATCTTGCATTAATAGATGAAATAAGTAAATGGGAAAATTTCTAAAACATCAAATAGACTATGAATTATAAAAATCTGGGTCTATTCAAGATGAATTACATACTTACGTATTTTTTTACGCAATTAATCATTTCAAATATTTAGATATATGAAATTAAAACAAAACTATTGGGGCAATTACACATTACTGGTTTATTCTTTTTTATTTTATCTGGTATCGTCTTTACTTCTCCGATTTGGATTTTTAGCAGTCAGTTTTCAAAAGGCTGATTTATCTCTGTTACCTATAATGAAAATTTTTCTTCTGGGATTTTTGTTTGACTTTGGAGTTGGATTATTCTTTCTGCTACCATACAGTTTTTATCTATTGATTTTTCCTCAGAAATACATAAGGTCTTTATTCAATAAAATTATTACCTACAGCACTTTTATTATTTTTCTTCTTATACATTTATTTTCATTTTTTGCCGAGGTTACATTTTGGCAGGAGTTTGAGAGCCGATTTAATTTTATTGCTGTAGATTATTTGGTATATACTTACGAAGTTATTAATAACATAAATGAGTCTTACCCTTTACCCGTTTTGATATCATCGATACTTCTGCTTATGACCTTAATATTTATTTTGTTTTACAAAAGCAAAATATTCTTTTTTTCATTTAACGGACAACATAAATTTTCGGTTAGACTAATTGTTTTTTTAGGATTTTTCTGCCTTACCATAATATACTCTTTGTTTATCAGTAATAGTTTAGCAGATAAAAGTGTCAATCGTTATCAAAATGAAATTTCTAAGGCAGGAATTTATTCGTTTTTCTCCGCCTATAAAAACAATGAAATCAATTACGATCATTTTTACAAACTAATTGATAACGAAAGCGCTTTTAAAATAGTTAGAACTGATTTGAACGATAATCAAAGATTTTTCTCAAATAACCTTTCTATAGAACGAAAAATATCCAGCAAACAAAATCTTATAAAGCCAAATGTTATAATGATAACAATGGAAAGTTTCAGCGCGGACTTTATGGGTACTTTCGGGAATAAACAAGGGCTTACTCCAAATTTAGATTCTTTAGCCGGCGGTGGCATTTTATTCTCACAAATGTATGCTACAGGAACCAGAACAGTGCGTGGAATGGAGGCTTTGTCGTTAGCTGTCCCACCAACGCCAGGCAACAGTATTGTCAGAAGAGAAGATAATGATCATCTTACAACTATAGGCTCAATTTTTAGTGCACAAGGTTACGATAACACATTTATTTATGGAGGAGATGGATATTTTGATAATATGAATAAATATTTTGGAAATAACGGATATGATATTATAGATAAGAAGAGAAATCCTTTGGCAAAAGAAAACTATCAGGCATTGAGGACGCCGATCAACCAGAAAGAAATTACGTTTGAAAATGCATGGGGGATTTGTGACGAAGATTTATACAATCAAGTGATTAAACAGGCAGACCAGAAATATAAACAAGGAAAATCTTTTTATGATTTTGTGATGACCACTTCCAATCACCGTCCGTTTACATATCCTGATGGCAAAATTGATATACCATCCGGTTCGGGTAGGGAAGGTGCAATAAAATATACAGATTATGCTATCGGACAATTCTTTAAAAAAGCTAGAAGTAAGCCGTGGTTTAAAAATACAGTATTTGTGATTGTAGCTGATCACTGCGCAAGTAGCGCAGGTAAAAATGAAATTGATATTTCCAAATATCATATCCCAGCAATGATTATAAATCTTCCGAACCAAAACTCTTTAAAAATTGAAAAAATGTGTTCACAAATTGATCTTTATCCAACTTTATTTGATTTAATGGGATGGAACTACAGAAGTAACCTTTATGGTAAGAATGTTTTGAGCGACAATTATATTCCTAGAATTTTTGTAAGTACCTATCAAAAGTTGGGATATATGGAAAACGATAAACTTGTGATATTGAGCCCTCAGCAGAAAGTGGAAGCTTATTTATATAATAAAACGCAAAATCAACAGATACCAAAGATTTTTTCTGATCAGTATATTAACAAGGCTGTCGCAAATTATCAAACTGCATATTATCTCTATAAAAATCAAGGTTTGAAACAAAAATAATCAAGTAATGTTAGATACAACATGGATATAAAATTTGAACTTATTCTTTCAGGCAAATTGCTGCTATCTATATTATTCGGCAGCATTATAGGTTATGAAAGAGAAGCAGCTCATAAAGATGCCGGTATACGAACGTTTGCTATTCTTTGCTTGGCATCTTGTCTTTTTGTTGCGGTTGCCTCTCATCTTACAGATGATAAATCAGCGATAGCCAGAATGCTTGCAGCAATTCCGGCAGGACTTGGATTTATAAGTGCTGGATTAGCATTAAAAGATAAATCAAGCAATATGCAGGGATTAACAACATCTACAGCACTATGGGCAGCGTCAGCTATTGGAGCGGCTCTTGCCTTAAATATGTTTTTATTGTCATTTTTAGCAACTGTTCTCACCCTTTTTGTATTAAGCCTGAATAAATTCAAATGGTATAAAAACTGGATTGCAAAGAAGGAGCAAAGTAAAAATTTAAAATAAAAAATTAAAAATCACTTAAAATATACTTCTATGAAACATCAACACACTTACGATGAGCAAGGTAACCAGCTTTGCTGTACGCCTCAGGAAGGCAAGATTTATAAGGATGCAGGAGCCAAAAAACTCATTGTTGAGGATAATGGCTGTTGTTCAACAAATGTAAAGAAAGAAGTACAGCATCATTCCGATGACGATGGACATAACCACGATCATGACAATAGTGATAAGAGTACTTTTCAGATGTTCCTTCCCGCAATAGTTTCATTGTTATTGCTTCTGTTGGGAATTGCGTTAGATAATTATTTTAAACCAGACTGGTTTAAAGATTGGATTCGTATTGTTTGGTATGCAGCAGCTTATGCCCCTGTCGGGCTTCCTGTTTTAAAAGAAGCTTTTGAAAGCATTAAGGATGGTGATGTTTTCTCTGAATTCTTTTTGATGAGTATCGCAACTATAGGAGCTTTTATAATTGGTGAATATCCTGAAGGTGTAGCTGTTATGTTATTTTATGCTGTAGGGGAAGTTTTTCAAACACTAGCAGTAACAAGAGCAAAAAGTAATATTAAAGCTCTTCTTGATCAAAGACCGGATGAGGTGACAATTATTGAAAATAACGAAACAAAAACTATTAAAGCTTCCAATGCAGAGATAGGGCAAACCATACAGTTAAAACCTGGAGAAAAACTTGCTTTGGATGGAGAGCTTATTTCAGATTCAGCATCTTTTAATACGGCAGCACTAACCGGCGAAAGTAAACCTGATACAAAAAATAAAGGAGAGACTGTTCTTGCAGGGATGATTAATATGAATAGTGTTGCTTTGGTAAAAATCAATACAGCTTATGAGGACAGTAAACTCAGTAAGATTTTAGAATTGGTTCAAAATGCGACTGCGCAGAAGGCACCTACGGAGCTGTTTATAAGAAGATTTGCAAGAGTTTATACTCCGATTGTTGTTGTGTTAGCAGTACTGATATGTCTTATTCCATATTTTTTTGTCGATAATTATATTTTTAGAGATTGGTTATACAGAGCTTTGATCTTTCTGGTAATTTCTTGTCCTTGTGCTTTAGTCATTTCAATTCCTTTAGGGTATTTTGGAGGTATTGGTGCAGCAAGTCGAAACGGAATTTTATTTAAAGGCAGTAATTTTCTAGATAAGATTGCCGAAATAAAAAATGTTGTGATGGATAAAACCGGTACTATGACGGAAGGAGTATTTAAAGTTCAGGAAGTCGATATTAAATCAGAATTTGATAAAAATGAAATCCTTAAGATGGTTAATGTTGTAGAGAGCAAGAGTACCCATCCTGTGGCAACTGCTATCCACGAATATGTTGGCGATTTGGATACATCAATTAATGTTGAGAATTCTGAGGAAATTGCAGGTCATGGTCTTAAAGCTGTAATCAACGGTAAGGATATACTCGTAGGGAATTTCAAGCTTATGGATAAGTTCAATATTCAATATGATGTTGATCCTTCAAAAATTGTTTACACCGTTATTGCAATTGCTTATGATAAAAAATTTGCAGGCTACATAACTATCGCTGATAGTATTAAAGACGATGCTAAAAAAACTTTAGAACTGTTACATAATTTAAATGTAAAGGCAACAATGCTTAGTGGTGACAAAACAAGCGTTGTAAAATATGTCGCAGAACAAATAGGAATTGACAACGCTTTCGGTGACCTTCTTCCTGAGGATAAAGTGAACAAGGTGAAAGAAATAAAATCCAAAAATGAGAGCGTTGCATTTGTTGGTGACGGTGTTAATGATGCCCCAGTGGTTGCTTTAAGTGATGTCGGTATTGCCATGGGCGGCTTAGGGAGTGATGCGACCATTGAGACTGCTGATGTCGTGATTCAAGATGATAAACCTTCAAAAATACCAATGGCTATTAACATTGGCAAAAAAACTAAAAGAATTGTCTGGCAGAACATCATTTTAGCATTTGTGGTCAAAGCAATTGTTTTAATTCTTGGAGCCGGAGGATTGGCAACAATGTGGGAAGCTGTTTTTGCAGATGTAGGTGTTGCATTGATTGCAATTCTAAATGCTGTACGCATCCAACGAATGAATTTCAAATAAAAATAACATAGCATTCTAATTTCACTAATCACTTAAGAAAAGTTCCAACAAATATCAATTAAAATAAAGTTCTCAAACCGAGAACAGGTTGTTTATTGAAAATATTCAACAAAACTATTTACTCTAATTTTTCAATTAATGCAATGATAATCAATATTATAAATAAGATTCCAGTTCTTTTTTTTATGCTAGTATGCAATTTGGCTTTAGCACAGGATAGCTTAACAGTAAGTGAAAAAATTGGGGATACGATTGCTGTCCAAAAACCTGAAAATAATTTTAGTTATAAGAGACTTATAGCCCCTACAAGTTTAATATCCATAGGAGCGATGAGTTTCGCTATTCCTAAAATGAAAGAATTTGATGCAGGAGTACGAAAAGAAGTAAAAGACCATAATCTTCATAATTCTACATTGGATAATTATACCCAATTCATACCTGCCGTGATGGTTTATGGATTTAATATTTCAGGTTTGAAAGGCAAGCATAATTTAAGAGAAAGAACAATTATTCTTGCAACATCGCAGCTAATATCGACAGCAATCGTAATACCTTCAAAATATTTAATTGGAGAAGAACGCCCAGATAAATCCAACAATATGTCTTTTCCGTCTGGGCATGCAGCAATTGCTTTTTCAACAGCGCAGTTTATGTATAGAGAATATAGAGACAGTAATTATTGGCTCAGTTTATCAGGATATCCATTTGCAATATTCACAAGTGTTTACAGAGTTATTAATAAGAAACACTGGGTAACAGATGTAGTAGCGGGCGCTGGGGTAGGAATACTTTCAACCGAATTAGCTTATTGGCTATTTCCGAAAATCAATATGTTTTTATCAGCTAATAAAAACAAAAAATCTGTCTCTATGCTTGCCCCTCTTTATCAAAAGAATGGTCATAGCAATACTTTTGGGATTAATTATCAGATAACCTTCTAATTTAGAACATGGGATTTAAACGACGTTTTAGAAGAAAAATTATTCGAAGAGGTAAGCACAGGCTTACTTCTCAAGATCTTTTTTTTATTGTTGGCTGGCTTCTTTTTATGCTCCTTTTGGTAATTCATCAGGTATACAATTTTAATATCAAATATGTTAAGATTCATTCGCATCCTTCGGAAAAAACACACACTCATAATGACGGAAAATGACAAATTATCAACAAATTTTTTAAACCATAATATTAACCCTTTATTTAAATCAAAATGAAAAAACTTGTACTAACTCTTTTGGTAAGCCTTGTATTAAATTCTGTTTATGGACAGGCTCCGTCAAACTATTATGATGGCACTGCGGGATTATCAGGAGCTTCTTTAAAGTCAAAGTTGAAAACTATCATTACCAACGGCCACCAAGATAATGGCTATGGCAATTTGCTGACAGCTTTTCAAAGCACAGATAGGGATTATTTCTACGAAAATGATGGAACTGTAATGGATATGTATTCTGAAAATCCGACAGGAACAGATCCATATATTTATAATCATGGAGTCAAACAATGTGGAAATTATAGTGTTGAAGGAGACTGTTACAACCGAGAACATGTCGTACCGCAAAGTTTATTTAATCAGAATTTACCGATGAGATCTGATGTCCATTTTGTTACACCTACTGACGGAAAAGTCAACGGAATGCGATCAAATTATCCTTTTGGAAAAGTAGGATCAACCTCATTTACATCACTAAACGGTTCTAAACTGGGAAGTTCAGTATCTGCAGGTTATGCGGGGACTGTTTTTGAACCAATTGATGAGTTTAAAGGTGATATTGCCAGAATGATATTATATTTTGTAACCAGATACGAGACGCAGCTATCAGGTTTCAGCAGCGGAAACATATTAGGTAGTACAGCCTACCCTGGCTTACAGACATGGGAATTAAAACAATTACTCGAGTGGAATAATTTAGATCCTGTTTCTCCTTTTGAGATAGCAAGAAATAATGCGGCATTCACTTACCAAGGTAATAGAAATCCATACATCGATCGTCCTGAGTTCGTCGCTTTAATTTGGGGTGCTTATATGGGAGTTGCAGATGTAGATTTGTCAAAAAGTCTTGTGATCGTTCCTAATCCCGTAAAAGATAATAAGATTTATGTGTTAGGCGGAAAAAATCTAGGACAATATAAAATTGCTTTGATTTATAATATGACTGGTCAATTAGTACAGACAATTGAAAATCCATTTCAAAAAGATAATACAATTATTCTTACAGATCTTCCTAAGGGTATTTATATTTTGAAAACTGGCGATCTGAATACAAAGTTTATTATAAAATAAATCAATAAAAAAGATTATTTATAAAATACTGTTCTAAGTCAAAAAAATTATAATATTGGTTAGATTGTAAATTATAATATCTCCCATTAGTTGAGAAGGTTTTTATGTGTAAATATTTAATACATAAATAAAGAATAACTTTTTTGTACCATATTTGTACCATAAAAATATAACTATTTGATTTATAGTAGTTATTATATTAGAAGAAGTTAAGTAGTTATTGATTAATATTAATTAACAAAATATAGAAAATCCCCACAGGCGTATGTTTGTGGGGATTTTTGTTTTTTCAAAGAT
>NZ_AUFK01000017.1:0-189033 GCF_000426465.1 Epilithonimonas caeni DSM 17710 | reverse complement strand
TTTAATACATAAATAAAGAATAACTTTTTTGTACCATATTTGTACCATAAAAATATAACTATTTGATTTATAGTAGTTATTATATTAGAAGAAGTGAAATAATGATTGATAACATCAATTAGAAATAATAATAAAACCGCCGTAAATATTAAATTTACGGCGGTTTTTTATTTTTAGCTGATCCTAATTGTTTTTTTGAAGGGTGCATGTTCTAATATTATCTCAAATATATTTAATGCAGACAAAAATTGTATGCATATCATGAATCAGAGAAAGAAAAACTGCCTCGTCAAGAGTCGATTAATGAAATAACAAAAGCTTAACCCTTGGGTTAAGCTTTTACTTTTGTCCAATTATATAATGAACATTATGGTTTCCAAAAACTCCATACAGTTCCATTAAATACTGCCAGTTGTTGCTTTACAGTATCAAAGACCATCATTCCAGGTGTAGGATTTATGATATTCAGATGTGGACTTGCTACTTTGGGCAGAACCATTGCGCGATCCGTATCTGTAAGTACCATTATTCCATTCGTAGTATCGCTGTTTGCATTTGCCCCTATTGCCACTTTAGCACTAGCGGATTCTATTTTGTCATCTTGCAGCGAACTGTCTAATGTGTTGTTTGCAGAAATTGTTACGGTAGAATTATCCGCTCTTACCACATCAACAGGATAGGTAACATTAGTAAGGTTAAACCATGCACCATCTTTTCTGTATTTTACATTTTTATCCGAAAGATCGAATATAAATGTACCATTTTCTATTGTTCCCTGCATGCCTCTGTAGCCTGCTCCGGTTGTGGAATTATAAGCAACGGGCTGATTGCTGACTGTGGAAGTCCAAGGTAATACAATTCCCTTTTTATTATCTACGCTATCGTAAAACTCCAAAGAAATATTCGGATTTGTTACCATATTTTCAGGTTGTATTTTGGAAAGTTCATTTTTTCCTATGGCAACTTGTGCTTTTGCAGACAAAAACATAATTAAAGCAACCACAGCTATAATATTTTTGATATTTCTCATTTTAATTGTTCTATTAAACCTTCAATGCTTACAATGCATTGAGGGTTGATTGTTGTTTGATTTCATTGAATCAGTTTTTGGGATAATGGAGATTCCGGTTTGCAGAGATCATACGTCCCAAAACTTTTACTGATAATATTAATCCGGACAAGCTTGTGTTTCAAAACAAGACCAGGATGGATTCGTTTCACCGGATTTTACGGCGTATATTTTAATACATTTTGCCTCCACATCGTATACCATCATTCCAATGATGGGATTGGTAATATTGGCAAGAGATGCCGTGGTTGGTATTCTGTTAATTACAAATCCTTTTTCTTTAGATTCTAAGACAGTCCATGCACTTTGTCTAACCATAGGCCAGTTATCGCCATTTGCGCCGGCTCTTGATAATGCAGTAACACCATGTTGAGAAGGAATGTTATTTCCGGCATCAGTCACTGCTGGTTTATAGCAATAGCCAGGATTTACAGTAATTGTAAATGTCTGAACAGCTGAAGTATCAACTCCTCCATTGGCTGTACCTCCATCATCCTGAATGCGTACGCTTACTAAAGCTGTTCCTGAAGCATTCCCGGCTATCGTGTATTGTAGCTGTCCAAGTGCCGTGATTGTAGGCTGAACGCTGAACAAGGCATTATTGTTATTGGTAACGATAAAACTAACAGATTGTAAAGACTCGTTAGCTGGTCCTTTACTGATATTCGTGGCCCATCCTGCTACCGTGTAAGGTGTAGCGGAAGAAGTCTGGGAGTTGACCTGATCGGCTCCTTTTGTAAAAGAAGGAGCATCATTTACCGGATCTACAGTTATTGTAATACTGGTTGGGTTAGATTTATAACCTAATGAGTTTTCTACCGTATAATTAATAGAGTCATTACCAAAATAATCTGGTACTGGTGTAAAAGTTACATTTCCAATGTCGTCAACAATCCATGTTCCATTAGCTGTTGTGTAGGTAGTTTGTCTTCCGGCAGTAGTTGGGTCCAAATCTACGGTAGCCCCATTTAAAGTACCGGAAGTTGCTGTGTCATTTGTTAAAATATTAAATGTTTTTGCAGTATCTTCCAATGTGCTGGTAACATCAGGATTACCAATCGGGTTACTTACGGCAATACCAAAATTAACATTCGTATTGTTGGTGTTGTTTCCAGCGGTTACATTAAGATAGCCAAGATTAGAGTTGCCTCCGGTCAGAGAATTTGTGGAATCGTTATCAATTGCTCCGTTGAAAACCGCTCCTGCGGGCAAATCTGAAGCTGCAGGTACTGCAATTCCATCACCGTAAGGTGTTGTTTTAATATAAACGCGGTAATAATTTGCGGTTGTGTTGGCAAGATACGAGAACTTATAAGTTCCAGCGGGATCGACAGTGACGGAAGATATGGCACGGTTTGCCGCCGGGGTACCTGTTGTTGCACTTTGTGTTAATATTGCATATAATTGCTGCCCTCCGATCTGCGAGATAGGTGTGCCATCTACTTTTTCCGGACTAACTGCGCCGTTCTGGTCATTGTAAACAGTTCCGGAGATCTCATTGTTTACATTATTGGTGATCGCGATCTGACGACATACCTGAGTCCCATTTCCACAAGTATTTGAAGGTGTTGCGCAAACATTATATGTTCCACTTTGCCCGGCATTGTTGAAGTTGACAAGAATTGTGTCCGAGCCTTGTCCGGACGTAATAGTTGCGCCATTTGGTACGGTCCAAGTGTATCCTGTTGCACCTGAAATCCCTGAGATTTTGAAGCTTACGCTGCTTTGGTCATCTCCAAAAGCACCAAAATAAACTCTAACATATACATAATCTATATTTGCAGTTCTTGTAGCAGTCGCATTGTTATATACCTGGATCCGCAGTTTTGTATTGGTGAAATCCGAAGCCTGCCAAGTTGTTCCCCAAAGATCCGTATCTCCTCCATAAGTGACCGTGGCATCAGAGTTCGGCCAAAATGTTCCTGTATTTGCTTTATTGTCCCCTACGGCAATATTGTTTTTCAGAAGTTGAATGACATTATCACGTATGCTGTTTGTATTATTAGCGTTTCTTTCTATACCAACGGCAATTCCCGATATGCTATTGGCACTATATCCCGTAGGAATAGAAATAGTAGGGAAAGGGATTTCTAAATACTGTGAAGTTCCGCCGTTTGCGGCAATATTTGTAGCTGAAGTATTAGCATTGTTACTACTCGTGATATTGGTCAAGTTGGTCCAGGCGGTTGTACCTGAAGCATTATTATTGGCTGCAGTATTGGGAGCGGCTACAGTTCCGGTATCGCCTGTGGTTCCGTTAGCACCTGTAGTCGTGGAAATAACACCTGTGCCGGTTATAGCTCCAGCAGAAGATACAACAGCTGTTACAGGTGTGCGCCCGGATTCACAACCTGTATCGGGGCTGTAAAAAGACACATAATAGGTCGTGGTGCTGGATATGCTTGGTGTCGTAAAAGATGCTCCGGTTGCCAAAGGAGTTCCTCCGCTGGAAGCGGCGTACCAGCGGTATTGCTGGTTACCTTGTGCGCCACTCGCTGTAAGTATTTCTGTACCTGCATCACAACGACTGGATCCTGTTACATTTACCGGGTCGACATAGCCGGTGTGAGAAGCCGAAATAGAGTCTTCATATAATCCCGGAGCAGCAGCGGTTGCAGTATTTGTAATAGTTCCCTGGGCATTACAGTTTACATTTACATCAAAGGTTATAGTCGCTTTTGCACCAGGTAGTAATGTTATATTGTCTCCACTCACTATCACATTTGATGGTACACCATTTAATAAAGTTCCTCCAGATGCAGCATTGGTCTTGTTTTGTGTGGCTAGCGAAAGTGTGTATTGCACTGTCAGATCATCCACGGTCGTTGTTTTTGTACCCCATGTTCCTCCACTGGAGTTAACTAAACGTATACGGGTATCTGCTGTTAAATAGGCAGCCCCGATAGTCCCGGTGAATGTCCCGCTTGTATTTCCGCTAATACTGCCTATCGAAACATAAGTTGACCCGTTAGAAGACACCTGGACATCCAGTGTTCCGTTTGTGGCACTCTGTGTATAGGCAAATGACAAAGTAGCATTGGTTGCTCTTAAAAGATTAACTGTTCTTTCAATACCTCTTCCGTTTGGTAAAGTTACAAAACGCAAAGCGTTGGACGTAATGGTGATTTGCCCTGCGGCGGGGTCTGTGGCTTCTCCTATTTCAGTCCATTCATTTTTCCACCAAGCTATTCCGTTATTTCGGGCGTAAGAAACAGAGTTGAAGTTATCAGCCACGCTTTCGGCTTCGCTTACTGCGGGTACCGAGATGGTGGTCGTATTGGGAACATAGGTCAATCCTGCCGGTAATGGGTCTGTAAGTGTAACATTTTCCGCAGTAGCTCCAATATTATCTAAGACAACAGTATATTTTCTTGTGGTTCCTCCGACAAAATTATCGGTATCTGCTTTTTTGGTAATGTACATCAGTTTTACCGGGTTTCTCACAGTCGTCGGATTGGTGAAAGTTCCTCCTGCAGTTCCGAATTGTAGAGAAAACTGGCGACTTGTTCCTGCATTACTTTTACCTAGCGCAAAGGTAACTTTGGTGTAAGGAAATTTGTACTGTGCAATAAAAGCTGCGGTATTCTCGAAATTTATTCCATCAAGCTCTGTTGTGATACCTCCAAACCTGGTTCGGCCTGTAGACTGCTGGGTAATGGTCAGCCCACTGGTGGCATCTATCTGATAAGTTGAGTAACCACCTATTTCCACAAATTCGCTCCCATCTATATCGGCCGCTGTAAAGTAATATTCCGAAATGTAAGCCCTGTTATTGGTGGTTACCTCATAAAATTCTAGCTCAAACAAGATATTTCCCCCGGTGGCGGGTGTTGTTATCCTTGGTTGAAATCTACCTGGAAGTCCTGTTCCGGCGGTTTCGTCATCCAACATTGTTAGAGTTGTACCGGTACCATTGATCTCTTTGATGGTAAGGATACCATAAATGGTAATACCGTTTGTTGTGATAAGATTGTCATAGCGCCAAACAGAGCCGGCTGACAAGCCATTATTGCCCATATTGGTGATCAGTGTACGATTGGCATTTAGGAAATTAAGATTCTGTCCCGGAACGGCAAGAACAAATGAATTTTGCTGCTGTGCAGAAAGCGAAATGCAACATGGCATTATAACAAATGAGAATAGGAAAAGCAGTAGCTTTTGTACTGCATTTTTTTTAAATGCAGAATAATATAAAGTATATTTTTTCATTATTTTGTATATAACTATAAGCTTACCTTTCCGCTGGAAAGGAAGCTGATGATAAAAGTTTTAATGACGTAATTATGAAAATGTCGTAATTACATTAAATTTTCTATGATAATAAAAAAGGGGGAGGACGTGTACGGGAGCTTTCGTTATGTAAGTTATAGAGAAATCGGATTTTGTAGAAACTCCGCTCTTCTTTATAAAAATAATTAGAAATAAAAATGTAACGTAACGAAGAAACGTCATATTTCAAATATTGATCAGGAACTATTACCTGTCTTTTGCCGGAGTCTGAGGAGATGAAATAACAACTGTCAACATTTTTCCAATGATGTTTGAGTAAAATTGCCTTGTTTGCATCAGCAACGGATGTATCCTGAATTAGCTTTTTAGGATTTGATCTCTTTTTTTTGTGCCTTAGCTTTGTTGTTCCGTCAGCTAAAAGCCTTTTGTCTTTTTTATTTTTGGAGGATAAGGCTTGTGTTGGATCGGATTGAGAATTGTTAGATTGCGAAGCTGAAACCTGGATGTCTCCCGTAAGAATCGTGTTTTTTTCCACATAAAAAACCGTACCCTCAGCAACCGTGATCTGACTGTAAATATTGATAAAAAAAAATAATAGGAAAATAGATAACAAAGATCGAGTTATCTTGTATTTTTTTATCATTTTTGTGTTATAAATTTTCGCAAATTTACATTAAATTATTTATATTATTGAATATTTTTAAATAATAATTGTTTATAAAGCGAATATGAATGCAAAAGTCTTCTTTTAAAGCTAATTTGAATTTTATAATATGTCAATATCCTGATAATCAGGTGTGTTTTTTTTCAAAAGAGTGAAATAAGACTCAGAGGGTTAAAAATGAAATTTCCAAACTTTTGCTATGGGATCTTTGTTTTTAATTGTCCTGTTTTGGCAAACATTTTTGTACCAATTGATAGACTGTTTTCAATCGCTCTACAACTTCCTCCATGTTCTTTGTGATTCTTTTCACTTCTTGTGGGTCTTTCGATCTCAAAACTTCATCGCCGCTTTTGGAAACGCACTTTTTTATTTCAGGGCTTGTGATCTGTCCTTCAGGCGATAATTTGGATTGGATGCATTCACAGGATTTTTTTGCGATTTCTTCTTCTATGGTTTGGGCATTGGTGAAAGAGAATGTCATTAATAAAAAGAAGAATAGACAGTATTTTTGATAGGATGAACTCATTTTGATGAATATTTGTGTCAAAGATAAAATATTGTAGATATCTGTGATTATTTGTTTTAATAATATCTTATCGTTTTTTAAAATTCAATCATAATTTTATGGTTGATAGGTTTTTGTTAATAATAATTCTTTTAAATTGTTTAAAAATTAAATTAAATAAATTGTTTATGTGGAAATAATTTTGAATAATGTTTGTTTTTGGATAAAAATATAAATATATTTGAGTGTAAAAGGTGTTGGGTTGATAATCAGAAGGGTTAAGTAGACAGTCAGAAGACTTGAGAAGATAGTCAGAGAAATTAAGAAGACAATCAGAAGAGTTAAGAAGACAATCAGAAGAGTTAAGAAGACAATCGGAGAAGTTAAGTAGGCAGTCAGAAGACTTGAGTAGATAATCAGAGGAGTTGAGTGAACAACCAGAAGAATAAAATAAAACTGTAAATAAAATTAATTCAAAAACATAGAGAATGGGAAATAACAATTTAAACTATGAAGAGTATCCTGCGATCGGTGATGCGCTGATCACGAGTTTTAACAGAAATCAGGCTGAATTGGCGGGACATTACAAAATGATGGATGCAGATTTTTTGACCGAATTTCAAAATGCTATTGATGCGGTGCGGAAAACGGCATCTGTGCTGGCAAAAACGGAGGAACTGAAAAGTGTGACCAGGCAGCTATATGGGCTGGCGGATGAGGCTAATCAAAAGTTATTGTTTCTGATTGATTATGTGAAGGATGCCGGACTGGAATCTGCTTCTATATCCAGTATCCGAAGCAAGTTGACGACAAGAAATATCGAAGGTGCTGTGTACGACCTGAGAGAAGTGCTGCCTTATCTGGAAAGTCATCAGGCAGAACTAGACGCTGGCAATATGCCGAAAGATTTTTTGAAGTACTTTCCTCCTATTCTTCCTCAGCTGGAAGCCTGGAATGCGGAGCAGATCGCTATCGTGAGTAACCGAAAATCTCTTGTAGAAGCGAATAAGGTTTTGTTTGAGAATGCTTACAGCTATATCTCCAAAGTGAGCAATAATGGTAAAAAGGTTTTCAAAGATACTGTGAAAAAGGATGATTATACAATTTCGAAATTGCTGACCAAGGTGAGGGCGGAGAAGAAAGGGCAAGAGGAGAATCCTAATTCTTAAGCTTTAAACAATATGATGGATCCCCGAGCATTCGCCCGGGGATTTGTTTTTAATTATTTTGATTTATCTTTCCAGTAGGTTAATTGCTCTTCCAGATTTTTGATCCTTGCTTCGTATTGCTCTACAAGTTTTTCAGAAAGTTGATTAACAACAATTGCATTTGTAGAAGTACCACCTTGTTGCTGGTTATTGATTACAATTTCTTCAGGGAGCAATTCTAAAAAGCTTTTGTCGTAGATTTTTGCGATTTTTTCCAGAGTAAAGATATCAGGAAAGCTTTTGTCGGACTCGTATCTTCTGTAAGTAGACTCCGAAACGTCTAACCTTTCTGCAATCTCCATTGTGCTAAAACCCTTCTCGCTTCTCAGTCCTCTCAATTTATTTCCAATTTTCATATCTTAAAACTAATTGAACAAAAATATGCAAAAATAAAACAGTAATAAATAAATTATGATATAAATTTTGACAAAAAATTTATCAAAAATGGCTGAAAATTTTTCTTTTTTGGACAATAATATATCAATTCTAATGAATAGTTTTGTCTCTGTTATCCGGAAAACAAATGTGTAAAAAATTTATTAAAAACTAAAAAACGATTTATTATCGTAAAAAAAACAATTTGAATTATGAAAAAAATGTTTAAATTTGGAGTGTTATTGATTTTACTTATTAATGGTTTTGCATCGGGACAAAATTATATGAATCCAAATGCCGAAGATTTATTAGCAATCACAAATTCTCAATCGACTAATAATAAAATCAGATTAAAGATCTGTACAACCATTTCTTGTTGTGGGGTTGGGAGTTTTAGTGTAGATATATGGAAAGACACAGAATGCCATTACATTATTACAAATAAAAATAATAATGAATCCAATGTGGTTATAATGAACTTGGAGGATAGCTTTGCTACTAATAAAAAATTAACAACTAATGAAAATATTAAAAACTTAAAAACCATAAAAATTGAAAATGATCAAATTTTGTATGATCCAAACAAAACATTAGGTGATGATCAGGCTTACGCAATGAAGGCAGGAGAATATAAAGTTATAGACGGACAAATTGCTTTTGAACCAAGCGTCATAAGTGCCAGGTCAGTTTGTTGGGTTGAAACACATCAAGGTCAAATCTTTGGACATAATTACAGCTATTCATATGCTTTTTGTGTAAAAGTACCATTCACTAAAAATGCAGCTACAAATGTTGGCGGAATCTTAACTATAGATTTATCACAGAATCAGGAATTATTATCTTTAGCTCAAAAAAATAACGGGTTTTTATCTTTTGATGAAGATATGATGCTAAACAATAATATTGTGGAAGCGAAAAAAGCTGGAGAAAAAATTGTAGTAAAGGCAGGGAAATATCTGGTAAATGAAGATGGAATTATTATTGTGAGGAATTTTTCTACCATAAAAAACTAATATATACATTATGAAAAAGAAACTGTTTAGAATTTTTTGGATTTTACTGGTCGCTTTATTTATTATCTACAATATGGGGCTGGATATTGGGACCTTGCATCTCGGAAAACAAAAAGATGATATTGAAGTTAATAATCACTATGATATAAAATCCAGTGATTTTTACAAACAGTTTCTTTCTACCGACCAATTAGTCGTGATCAATTTATGGGCGACGTGGTGTAAGCCTTGCGTAGAAGAAATGCCAATGTTTTTAGAACTTCAGAAAGAATTCCCGGATGTGAGGTTTGCAACGCTTTCTATAGATAAGGACAGCGGGAAACTAAAGGATTTTCTTATGAAAAATAAATCGCTCCCGGATGTTACCCTCCAGAATGCAGCTTACAGAAAGGCTATCCGTAATTTCCTGGAAAATAGAAGCGAGAAGAGTCTTATTTATACGGAAATTGTCCCGATCACTTATTTTATTAAAAGTGGTAAAGTTGTAAAAAAGATCGAAGGTTCTATGGACAAAAAGGAAATCACTTCAATTATCGGCTCATTAAAATAATCAATAAAAACAATGACAAAAAACAATTATCTACTGATTGCTTTTTTGTTGCTCATTCCTCTTTTTTTTAAATCCCAAAATACAGGTCTTGACAAAGGCATTGCTATTGGAAACATATTGATACAAGGTTTTTCTGCAATCAAAGGAAATGGAAAATCCGTTGATCCTAATTCGAAAACAGTGGATAGTTTTTGTTTCAAAAACAAAATGGATGAAAAAATAGCAGTAAACTTAATTGGAAAAATAGAAGATGAGGAAATTAAAAAAGCATTAGTAATTCCGAAAGAATCTAAAGAATGTATATATGACTTTCCAAAAGGTATTTACACTTATGAAATACTTTTGAATAAAGAAATTTATCAGAAAGGAGAATATAAAGTTTCGGAAGAAACGATCATGACAATTAATAAATGAAAAATTCCCGGGCGAGAGCTTGGGGATTTTTTGCTACTAATATTAAGATTGTTTCACTTCGTTCGCAATGACAGTATTTTGATTCGTTAGAAAACAAGAGAAAAAATTATCTTTGCAATCCTAAACAACAAACAATGTTTTCAAAAATTACAGTTCATAGAGTCGGGAATAAGATCAATGGAGAATCCCTAACACTTTCCCAGGAAGAGCTTCAGTTGGAAGAAGAGATGAAGGAATTGCTCGGGAATTACTTTATGAGCGCTTTCAAATCCGAAGAACAGTTCCAGTTTTACAGTGATTCCTATCTTGTGAATAATCCTGTTTACAGTTCTGTGTCCGAGATTTTTGAAGACAAGGCCAAGTTCCAGTGGGAATCTGAGAATATTGCCAAACATCTTTACGAAGCGGCGGAAAATCCTAGAGTTCAGGCTGGCGAGTTGTTCGTTGTTTATTTTGAAGGCGAGGTTTTTGAATCGGCTGACGGCAAGAGTGAAAAAACAGATTCTATCGGGATCTTCAAAACGGAGAAGAGAGAAGGTTTCCTGAAAATCAATCCTCAGGATGAGTCTTTTGAAATTGAAAGAGATTTCGGAATCAGTTTGTCCAAGATTGATAAAGCGGCTTTGATATATAACAGTGAAAAAGAGAGTGGCTACATCTTGTCGGTTGTTGATAATAACAAAAACGGCGATATGTATTATTGGTTCGAGGACTTCTTGAAGGTAAAACAACGTGACGACGAGTATTTTCACACCCAGGAAACTTTGTCTGTTTACAAGGATTTTATCACGCAACAATTACCTCAGGAATTTGAAGTCTCCAAAGCGGACCAGGCTGATTTCCTGAATAAGTCCATTAATTTCTTCAAAGAAAAAGAAGAGTTCAAGTATGATGATTTTGTAAAAGAAGTTTTGGAGGACGAGAACGTGATCGAAAGTTTTTCCAACTTCAAATCCGATTATGAGCAGGATATGCAGATCTCGATCTCGGAAGATTTTCCAATTAATAACCAGGCGGTTAAAAAGCAGCAACGACATTTTAAATCCATCATCAAACTTGATAAGAATTTCCACATCTACATCCACGGAGACCGAAAAATGATAGAAACCGGACAGGATGAAAAAGGGAAATATTACCGTTTGTACTTTGAAGAAGAAAAGTAAAAATGTAAAATAATTTTCTCGCCGATTGGGCAGATTTTGCAGATGATAAAAAATCCGCTCCTTTTTTTAATCTGCGAGCAATTTAAAAGCCTATAATTTTTTTAGAATTTAACATAATCTCTGTTTTTCACAAAAAATTTCTACATTTGCATTGATGTTAATCAGAAACAACAAAGCTGTTAAGAATTTTATCTCGGTATTTTTTGCCGTGATGTATCTTTTTGTGGCTTTGTTTTCTTCACAATTACACAATCACTCAGGCGAATCCTACTTCAAAGATTCGGGTTTCAAAAAAACGGAGAAAAGCATTTCCAAAGAAGTTTCCAAGAGCCAATCCGGCGACTGTCTGGCTTGTCATTTTCTTGCGACTGGAAACTCATTGGTTCCGGAAGAATTCGCTTTTCATTTTGAGAACCACACCAACGAGGCAAAACAAACTTTTTCTGTACAGGAAAAAATATGGTCAGCGACCAAATACACCTTTCAGCTTCGCGGTCCTCCATCAATTTCATAATTACGCTTTATCGACTATTTTAATTTTTATTAATGAAAAAATGAGCCTTTGAGGTTTGTTTTGGATATTATACCATTTGTGCTTAGAATTTATTGGTAAATATTGAACTCCTCCGGAGTTCTTTCTTACACGTTCAATAATCTACTACAAACATACTGCTCCTATCGGAACAAATATTAAAAGATAAAATGGTGTTAAGTAGATGAAAGAAAATAGAGAAAATATAAAAGGCTTACATTCAGTTGTTTATTTTCTCTTAATTACAAATTGTGCATTCTGAATGTGCAAAAAGTCGATAATTACAACAAAATTTCAAGATTTTTTTACAGATGCTTTTTTGAAGAGAAAAGTATGCAATCTTTTATTTTACAATGAAATTGATATATAGCTTATTGCTGGTCTTTTGCGGATTGGCAATTACAAACGCACAGAAAACATATACTGTTCAAGGGACTGTTCAGGATTTTCACGACAAAACGATGCTGGAAAATGCTGTGGTAAAAATCGGTGAATTCTCAACCAGAACAGATAAAACGGGAAAGTTTTCTTTTAAACAGATTCCCGCAGGTCAATATAAACTCATTGCAAAACATCCTGATTGTAATGATTATACTGAAAATGTAGGAGTTACGCAGGATGTTCATTTGACGATTACGTTGGAGCATCACGTCAATGATATTCAATCTGTTACCGTCCACGGCAATCATAAAACCAAAGGTTCTGTGATTATGAGAACGCTGGATAAAACGGAAATCGAAAGGAATTCCACAGAAAATCTTGGAAATCTTTTGTCAAAAATTTCTGGGGTTTCAGCTTTGAAAACAGGAAATAATATTACAAAGCCTGTTATCCGGGGATTATACGGAAGCCGAATTTCTATCGTGAACAATGGTGTGAAAATGGCGGAACAGGAATGGGGAGTAGAGCACGCACCTAATATCGATGTCAATGATTTTGAACATATTGATGTTGTAAAAGGGGCATCCGCTTTGAAGTACGGGAATGAAGGCGTCGGCGGCGTTGTCATTTTAGAACCGTCAAACCTTCCGAAGAAAGATACCGTAATGGGGAGCGTGAGACTTTCAGGGATCTCTAATGGCAGAGGCGGAGAAATTGGGGCTAACGTTCTCAAAGCCTGGGAAAACCAGTGGTTTGTAAAGGCGGGCGGAAGTTACCGAAAAACGGGTGACGAATATGTTCCGCACCATACGTTGCAAAATACCGGAATGGAATTTAATTCTTTTAATTTCTCTTTCGGTAAACATAATTTTCTGCAAGGTTTTGATGTTTCATATAGCGGAACCAACCAGGAGTTCGGAATCTACAAGGGTGCACATTTGTCGAGTCCCGAGGATTTTTACAACGCCGTTAATTTTGGACAGCCCTACTTTTTGGACAACTTCAGTTATGATATAGACCATCCAAAGCAAGAGGTGGAGCATCATATTGCAAAATTAACTGCTTACAGACGTTTCGCTGATTTCGGAAAACTGACTTTTCAATATAGTTTTCAGCTTAACAGAAGAAAGGAATATGATATCCGAAGAGGCGAGCTGAATGAATTGCCTTCTATGGATTTGAGGCTCATTACACATTCGGCGAGTTTGATTCATTTGCTTGAGCGTTCCAATTGGAGTCTGGAAAGCGGGATTTCTGCCGGTTATCAGGATAATTATCCAAATCCTGCGACCAAAGCAAGACGATTGATCCCGGATTATTACAGATATGACGCAGGCGCTTTTTCTGTTTTTAAATATAAATTCAATTCTAAACTCAATGCAGAGGCTGCTGTGAGATATGATTTCAGCAGATATGATTCGTATAAATATTATGATTCTGATAAATGGGAAGCGAATTATGCAGCGATCTTCCCACAGTTTTTTGTACAGGAATCTGGCAGCAGAACTTTGACGAGACCTATTTTGGATTATCATAATCTATCTGCGAATCTGGGATTGGACTATAAACCGACTCAGGATTACGAGTTTAGACTTAATTTATCAAGAGCTGAAAGGACGCCAAATCCTGCGGAACTTTTCTCTGACGGATTGCATCATTCTGCAGCCATTATGGAAGAAGGAAATCTGAATATCAAGAAAGAAACGGTTTATAATATTAATCTTTCACTGGTCGGTCATCTTGATTTGTTGAGAGGGTTACATTTGGAAATCAATCCTTACTTGATGTATTCTGACAGTTTTGTGAATCAAGTTCCAAGCAGTGTTCTCAATACCAATAGAGGTGTGTTCCCGGTTTGGACCTATCAGCAGATCAAAGCCAGAATGATAGGCGTTGATGCTGATGCGGAATTATCTATCTTGTCTAATCTGAAATGGAAATCGGGTTTCAGTATTTTGAGAGGTGACGACCTTTCGAATAATGAACCATTGATTCTAATGATGCCAGCGAAATTAAGAAACTCAATTGAATTGACTCTTAATAAGCCAAAGAATTTCTATATCGCTTTGGAGAACGAGAATACATTTAAACAAAATCGTTTTCCGATAAGAAATCTTCCGGTAACTTTTATTAAAGATGGCGTAGAATATAATGAGACAGTTGATTTCAGTTCTACGCCAGCCGCCTATACTTTATTTAATGCTTCAATTGGAGCAAACTTATACAAAAATCTGAATCTTAATTTCAGAATCAATAACCTATTTAACACAGAGTATCGTGAATATCTTAACAGGCTGAGATATTATATGTACGAGCCTGGAAGAAACTTCGTGGTCACTCTGAAATACAATTTTTAATTATTAAAAACTTAAAATTTAAATCAAAATGAAAAAATTTATCAATATTACATTAGTTCTTTTAGTTTCACTTTTCATCTTCTCTTGTCGAAATGATGATGACACAGTTCCAGAGGATGTTCATGAGCACGATGAGATCGGGAAAGTTGTTTTAACATTAACGAATAAAGCTGACGCAAGTGACGTTCAAACCGTTAATGTAATTAGCGGACAGGCAGACGGGCATTTGCATTTGCATACCGGAGATACTTATACGGCGGTATTGGATTTCCAGATCAAACACGATGACCATTATCATTCTTCTGATGAGATCGAGGAAGAAAAAGACCATCACTTCATTACATTCGGTCCAGCGAATGCTGACATTGTTGTGATAAGAGCTGCAAACGATATTGTAAGAACAGACGGACAAAGATTAGGATTGAGAACAGAATGGACAGTTAATTCTACACAAGAAACCGGAAAAATGAATATCAAATTAATTCACGGCCCTGCAAGTGTTAATCAAAACTATCCTTCCGCCACCAATCAATTAGGTCAGACCACAGGAGGAGAAACCGATGTTGATATTACAGTGGATGTTCATTAACTGATATTTTAAATTATAAATAAAGATGTTCTTTTTGAGGGCGTCTTTATTTTTTATATTGGAAGTGTGGAGTGGGTTTTATGTTGAAAAAATATTTAAATATTACTATTAATTAACATGGGATGAAAATATTATTCATAGTAAATTCCTAATTTTGGTGTTGATTTGTTGGAAATTAACACATTCTGACAAATATTTTTGATTTATCAAACATACACAAAATGAAATGATTAAAATTTGTTTTAAGAATGACGGATATTTGTTATTCCTTTTATTTCTGTCAATAAACTATTATTCCCAATGTACAAGTTGTACGGTTACAAATCCTACAAGTAGTAACTATATATTCTCATCTGGTAGTGTTGTTTGTTTTACGACGAACACTACCCTGAGCGATGTTACTTTTGAGAATGATTCTAAGATCTGCATTGCGCCTGGAGTTACTTTGGTCATACAGAATAATGTTAATTCTGCCAACGGAAGCAATGTTACTTTTGAAATTGCAGGAACATTGCAATTCAATCAAAATCCGAATATCAATTCTAATCTTACCATCAATATTGCAAGTGGTGGAACAATGAGGTCCGGAACTTCAGGGAATAATAATTTCACTTTCGGCGGAACTGCAAATACCCTGACCAATCGGGGGGTCGTGGATGTCGGCGTTCTAGGGTTTGGAAATAACGGCGCTACTAACGTTATAGATAATTACGGAACTTATTCTATTACAAGTAACATCAATATATCTGGAACAACCACATTTAGAAATTTTGGAATTATCAATGTCGGGCAGAATTTCAGCAGCAGTAATGCGACCACTTATATCAATTGTGGTACGATGAATACGGCCCAGGGATACAACCTGAGCAGCGGAAGGGTTATCAATACCGGGATCTTCAATGTTGGAACGGGAACTGTGGATATGGGTGCGAACAGTCGTTTGGAGAACTACGGTACATTTTATTCCAAAGGATCTATAAATGGCTCAAGCACATCTTCCATATATAATGAGGGACTTTTGAAAATAACGACATGGCAACCTAATGGTGCGACCATCAAAGGACCGGTCTCATCTTCAAAGAAAGGGTTTGTATATGTCATCAATCAGATCAATCCCAACGGAGCTAAAGTGGGACCTGATCTGGATTTTACAAGATATTCGCAGTACGAGGGCACAATGATAAAATCAGGAACTCAAGGCGCAACTGCGATTTTTGCCAACGCGCCCAGTTATATAAATACTTCTGGAACTACCACGACGGCTGCTTCGGCAAATGTGACATTCGATTGCTCGGCAGGTGGTGCTTGCGGAGCTTCTTTGACTACCGATATTGGATTGTGCCCGAATATGGATGGCAGCTTTCCACCTGTTGCAAATAGTGATACTTTTGCCGTCAATGCAGGCTCTTCCTCTGTAGCATCTGTTCTGGCCAATGATCTTGAGCAGTATAATGGCGTTGCTGCGACAACTTCTAATGTGATTCTCACGCAGGTTTCTACATCCAATCCCAATGTTACGCTTGATACATCTACAGGTTTGGTACAAGTTGGGTCAAATGTCTTGACGGGAACTTATACTATGACTTATCAGATATGTAGAATTAGTTTACCAAGTAGTTGTAGCACAGCAACTGTTACGATAAATGTAACGGGAGGTGATCCAGTATGTTATAAACCGGCGATTACATCGGGAACAGCTTTGCCTTCCCCAAGTGGCATCACTTCTTTGACCAGGGCCAGCCCGGGAGATACCAACTGGCCGGAAACAAGGAAAGGAGCCTGGCTGGTTTTGGAATCCAAGACCAAAGGTTTTGTGGTTAATAGATTAACGACGGCCCAAGTTGAACAAATTCCAACTGGTGATCTGAAAGAAGGAATGATGATTTACAATACGACATTGAACTGTTTACAGATCAATACGGACGGAACAGTCACTGGCTGGAAATGTTTCAATACACAGGCCTGTCCGGATTAATAAAAATAAAAAACCAACACACAAACAAATGAAAAAATCCTTATTGTCAACTTTTATTCTTGTTTATTCTTGCAGTTTTTCCCAAGTTGCAATTGGAAAGACCGTATTGGAGTCTGCGTCTTCTTCTATTGAATTTGGTACAGAGAACAGAGGTCTGGTTCTTCCCTGGGTGACGAGCGCAAGTGTCGTTTCCGGAGTGGTAAATGGAACTATGATTTTCGATTTAAATGACAAAAAAGTAAAGGTCTACGAAAGTAATGCGTGGAAAGACCTTTCCATAAATAGTGATGGAACTGCCGATACTACACTGCAGGATGGCCTGGTAGAAGAAACCGCTGCGAAAGTTTCTTTTGGAACAGTCACATCAACGCCTGGGATATTGGTTTTGGAAGATACAAATAGAGCCATGATCCTGCCAAAAGTGGCCGACCCACATCTTAATATTGTTTCCCCAACACCGGGAATGATAGTTTATGACACGACAAAAAAGATGCTGGCTGTTTTCAATGGGGCGGTCTGGACTTTTTGGAAAGCTTCTTAAGAACATCATTTATATAAAAATTATGATTTTTTATAAATATCAAGATTGTATTTAATTTTGAAGTTCCTCAGAATTTGCATACTTTTGCAACCTAAAAATTTCAATTAATGAACGTTACAGCTAAAAACCACGATGAGGTAAGTGCGCTACTTACAGTAACATTGGAGAAAGCAGATTATAAGGACAAAGTAGAAAAGCAATTGATCAACTATGCTAAAAATGCACAAGTTCCTGGATTCAGAAAAGGGAAAGTGCCATTGAGTATGGTAAGAAAACAATATGAGGCTGGAATCGCTTTCGAAGAAATCAACAAGCAGGTTTCTGAGGCTCTAAACGGTTATGTAAACGAAAACAAACTGAGATTGGTCGGACAACCGGTTCCTCAGCCAGTCAACGACTTCAACCACAATGCAGAATCTTTGTCTGTGGCTTTTGAAGTTGGATATGAGCCAGAATTCACTGTGGATCTGACTAAATACGAAGCACCTCACTACAAAGTAGAAGCTTCTGACAAAGAAATCTCTACAAGTGTAGAAAATATGCAAAAGCGTTTTGCAGAAAGAGTTCCTGAGGAAAAAATCGGTAAGGATTCTTACGTTGCATTAGAAATTTCTCAAGTTGTAGAAGCTGATGCAGAAGGTGAGCACCACCACGCTCCAAAAAATATAACGATTTCTAAGGAACAGAAAGAAGCTTACGATCTGGTTAAAAAATTGAAAAAAGAGGATTCTGTAAAAGTTTCTAAAGAAGATCTAGTTTCTAAAGAAGAATTGGCAAAACAATTAGGATTCAGCAAAGATGAAGCAGAACACCTTCACCATAACGAGGTTGAAGTAACTGTAAAAGATATCTACGGATTGAACCTTGCGGAACTTAACCAAGAATTATTCGACAAAGTTTACGGTAAAGACGTTATCACAACTGAAGAAGAACTGAAAGCCAGAGTGAAAACTGAATTGGATGAATATTTCCAACAAAATGCTGATGTTCATTTCGTAAACAAAATCCTAGAGCAGGTTAACGAGAAAGAAGAAATCAAATTACCAGAAGAATTCCTGATCAAATGGTTATTGTTCTCTAACCAAAATATCACTTCTGAAGCTCAGGCAAAAGAAATTCTTGAAAACGAGAAGAACATTATCAAGGGTCAGATCCTTGAAGGAAAATTGATGAACGATAATGAGATTCAATTGGATTATTCAGAAGTGCTTGGGCAAGCTGAGCAATTGGTGAGAAACCAGTTAGCCATCTACGGGATCCACCATTTAGGTGATGATGAGGTTCAGAAATATGCTGCGGAAATGTTGAAAGACGAAAACCAGGTAAGACAAATATCTTCTGAAGTTGCTATGGCCAAGTTGAAAGATGTAATCCTTGAAAAATCTAAAAAGAAGGAAACGAAGATCTCTCACGATGAGTTTCTTGAAGTATTGAAGAAATAATTTTCCTCAAAATATATTGAAAAACGCTCCAGATTCCGGAGCGTTTTTTATTTGGTTAACGTGTCGTCTCAGATTGTCGGTCTGAGGTTCTGGAAGACTCGTAAAATTAAAAATTCAAGAATAGCCTCGGATTGATCGGCTGATTGTTTTTATGAATCTCATAATGAAGATGAGGTCCTGTAGAACGTCCTGTATTTCCCGATTTGGCAATGATTTGACCAACTTTTACCCTGTCATTGGCTTCTACCAGGATTTCTGAAAGATGACCGTATAAAGTCGCCAATCCGTTACCATGCTCTATGATAACGCAGTTTCCGTAGCCACCTTTCATGCCGGCAAAAATCACTTTTCCGGATGCTGCACACTTCACGGCACTTCCATAAGCAACTGCGACATCCAAACCTTTGTGGAATTGCATTTGGTCTTTCTCGGCAGGTGCATTGCTGGATGCATTTTTGTCTTCTTTTACAATCGCTTGTCTTTTTATAACATTACCAAGACTATCTTTTTCTTCGGCAATATTGGAACTATTTGCAACTTCGGTAGTTTTTGGGGGAATTGGATTTTTTCGGATCCCGAAATTCGAGGAGATGTAGCCGTCAGTCGGGATTCCCAGAGGGATTTGCTGTAATTTTTGTTCCAGATCGATAAGATATTGACTATATCTGTTACTGACTTTGGCCAGGTAAACTCCGTTTTCCAGACTATCTTTTGCCAACCTTTCGATCCTAAGGTCAGAAACATTCTTTGACTTTAAAAACCCATCTATGCTTCTGATGCTCTGGTCAACCAAGGCAAGGTCAGTTTTTAACTGCAGATGGTCGATGCTGTCTTTTTCGTTATTGATTTTCACAAGGTTTACCTGATAGACCTTGTCATCTACGCCGTTGTAAAATTTTGCGATGACCAATCCTTCGATAAAGCAAATGATCAGCAATAGTATAAGAACAACGTTCTTTTTCTTTTTCGATTTTAAAAATTGAACCATTAATAGGATTTTTAAATGGATTGCAAAAGTAAGGAATTTTTATTTTTTTCTAATGTTAATAGGTGTTCGGAATATAATTTGATTAAAGAAGGTTAATTATTCTTAATTTATTGTTAAAGAAAATTTAGATGGATGTAAATTCATAATTTACATTAGATTTGTAACAATGAAAAAGACGAAAAAGAATGGCAAAGAAATTGACTAAATCACCTAAGAATGTACGAGTTGGCGTTTTAGGAAGCGGAAGTTTTGCGACTGCAATCGTTAAAATGCTTCTTGAAAATTGTAAAACGGTTAATTGGTGTGTTCGTAACGAGTTTGTAAAAGGTGCTATTGAACAGCGTGGACATAATCCGACTTATCTTACAACGGTTAGTTTCAATCTCAAAAAACTTCAGATCACCACAGACATCAACGAGCTGGTTTCTAGCTCTGATGTGATTATTTTGGCAGTTCCTTCTATTTATCTGGCGGAATCTATGGAAAAATTGACCTGTGATTATCAGGACAAATTATTCTGTTCTGCCATAAAAGGGATTGTTCCGAAACATAATGATATCGTGGCTCACTATCTCCGTGATGAGTTCAAGATCGGATTCAAAAATCAAGCGGTCATTGCTGGTCCTTGCCATGCAGAAGAGGTGGCGATGGAACGCTTATCCTATCTTACTGTGGCTGTTGCTGAGCAAGATGATGCAGATGTTTTAAAAGAAGTTCTGTCATCTTTTTATATCAAGGTCAATACAAGTTGCGATATTCTTGGAAACGAATATTCGGCGATTCTTAAAAATATTTACGCCATTGGAGCTGGGATTGCGAGCGGTTTGGGTTACGGAGACAACTTCATCGCGGTCTATGTTTCTAATGCGATTCGGGAAATGGAAACTTTTCTGGAAGCGATTTATCCTGAAAAGAGAGATGTGAATGACAGTGCATATTTGGGCGATTTGATTGTAACGGCTTACTCGCTATTTTCCAGAAACAGAAATTTGGGGAATTTAATTGGTAAAGGTTACACCGTGAAATCAGCAATCCAATCAATGAGTATGGTTGCAGAAGGTTATTATGCGACTAACGGAATCTACGCAATCTGTAAAGAAAAGAAACTTAAACTTCCCATCATCAATGCTGTGTATGATATTTTGTATGAAGGGAAAAGTGCAGAGAAACAATTTGCAAAACTAACAGACAAGTTGACTTAATAATTTAAAAACCATATACACACATAATATTTTGAAATTTAAAATTCTCATTCAATATTAATTAGTTATTTTAACCCTATCAAATTTGTATTAAAGATTTCAAAAAAATAATGTAAATCTTAATGAAAGTTAATTAACAATTATAAAAATATAATGGAATAGAATTTGCAAATTTTGCATCTGAAAATGAAAATATCAAACACAAAATGAAACATTCAAAATTTAAACTGGCTCAGGAAGCTATCAAACACAAGGGGTTTCTGCAGAAGATTCCTGCGGTTTTCAGGATGATAAAACTTTATTACAAGGGGGAATATAAAATGAAATTCACAGATATTCTTTTGCCTGCTTTGGCTCTGATTTATGTGATTTCGCCTATCGATATCATTCCGGATTTCGTTCCTGTTGTAGGGGCTTTGGACGATTTGGCAATTCTGGCTTTTGCGATTCCATTGCTGATGAAAGAAGTAGACAAGTTCCTGCTTTGGGAAAGCCGTAAAAATAACCCTAATGTTATAGACGCAGAAATTGTAGAATAACAATAAATAAAAATCCCGATTCAAAATGAATCGGGATTTTTTTATTCAATATTGATAACAGTCTCTATTTCCGGAGCAAACTGCTTAATGGTGTTTTCCACACCCAATTTCATTGTAGAACTACTGATTCCACAGCTGGAACAATGCCCCAAAAGTCTTACAATAACGGTTCTTCCCTGAACATCTACAAGTTCGATATCACCGCCGTCTTTGTTAAGAAATGGTCGGATACTGTCCAAAGCATCCATTACTTTGGTTACCAGCTCTTCCTGAATTTGATTTGTATTATTCATTTTATTATTTTTTCTTAGGCGAGCAACCGGCCATTGTTGTGATTTTCACGGCTTCGGTTGGTGGCAGATTGGTGTTTCTTTCTACAAGGCTCTCTACCATATTTTGGGCAGTTTTGGTGTAGATTTCAGCGATTTTGGAATTTTCCTGCAATGCCGCCGGTCTTCCAACATCTCCGGCCTCTCTGATACTTTGAATCAATGGGATCTCTCCCAAAACAGGAATTCCTAGATCTTCCGCCATAAATTGGGCACCTTGTTTTCCAAAGATATAATATTTATTGTCAGGTAGCTCTTCCGGCGTGAAATAAGCCATATTTTCTATCAATCCCAAAACAGGAATATTAATGCTTTCCATATTGAACATTGCTATTCCTTTTCTCACGTCCGCCAAAGCAACATGTTGAGGCGTACTCACAATAACCGCTCCAGTTACCGGAACTTCCTGAATGATAGACAAATGAATGTCTCCGGTTCCCGGAGGAAGGTCGATTAAAAGGAAATCCAATTCCCCCCAATCTGCATCCCGAATCATCTGGTTCAAAGCTTTGGAGGCCATCGGTCCTCTCCAGACAACCGCTTGGTTTGCTCCTGAGAAATAGCCGATTGACAACATTTTTACGCCGTAATTTTCGATTGGTTTCATCAGATTTCGGCCGTTCACTTCTACAGAGATTGGTCGTTGTCCTTCTGTGTCAAGCATTGTAGGAACAGACGGTCCATAGATATCTGCATCCAGCAATCCAACCTTGAAACCCATTTTTGCCAACGTCACCGCAAGGTTTGCCGCAACAGTAGATTTTCCAACGCCACCTTTTCCGGAAGCAATTGCAATAATGTTCTGGATTCCCGGAATCTGCTTTCCTTTGATTTCGTTCGTCACAGGAGTTGCAGGTAGCTCGGGAGAAGAGATTTTCAATTTAAGATTGATTTGTTCCCCGAATTCCGAAGCAAAGGCTTGTTTCATAGCGACTTCCAACTTCTTTTTCTCGTGCATCGCAGGCGAGTGGGATGTCATATCGATATACACATCATCGCCCATCACCTGGAAATTACTCACAAGGTCATCCACTTCTATCTCTTTCAGAAAATCCTGAACTTTTGATTTCGTCAGCATAAAATTTATTATTCTTAAGTGGCTACAAAATTACGGATTTTAAAATTAATTTAGAATTAATTGAATTTATGATTTTGTCTATGTTGATGATTTTTGGCAGGCATTTGAGTTGGAGAGTTTGAAAGGTTGAGTGATTCAGCTTAAAGAAAAACTCTCATACTCTCAAATTTTCCAACCCGTTTTTGAAGCCGGGAACCTGCTGTCCGCTGCAATCTTTTTTGCATCACGCTTTGTCGGGCTGAGGTTTTCGAAGCCAAAGCAAAAAAGGATTTCCACTACCATCAGGGCTATGGGTTTTACAATTAAATCGAATTTTTTTTATCATAAGAAATACTTAACTCTCCAATTGCCCTTCCCACTTGCTCACAGCAGAAGTAGCCAGCGCATTCCCAAGAACATTTGTCATACTTCTTCCCATATCGCAGAAATGGTCGATTGGCAAAATCAAAGCAATTCCTTCAACAGGAATATCAAACATTCCACACGCTGCAACAATGATTACCAAACTCGCTCTCGGAACACCTGCAATTCCTTTACTTGTCAGCATCAGAACCAAAAGCATTATGATTTGCTGTCCAACAGGCATGTCGATTCCATAAATCTGAGCAATGAAAATCGATGCAAAGGTCATATACATCATACTTCCGTCCAGATTGAAGGAATATCCTAGAGGTAAAATGAACGAAACAATCCTGCTGTTGCACCCAAATCTTTCCAGTTCTTCTACCAATTTCGGGAAAACCGCTTCGGAACTTGTGGTGGAAAATGCAATCAACAAAGGTTCTTTGATTCTTCTCAATAATTCGAAAAGTCGATTGCCTAGAATCATATAACCAACCAAAAGAAGAACCAGCCAAAGAACACCTAAAGCAAAGAAGAAATCCCGAAGGTAAATCGCATAAACTTTGAAAATCTCGAAACCATTGGTTGCAACTACCGCCGCAATCGCTCCGAAAACACCTAAAGGAGCAACCCACATTATATAACCCACCATTTTCAGAATAGCGTGGGCAATTATATCCAATCCTTTGATAACAGGTTTTGTATATTCTTCGCCCATTGCAGAAAGTGCAATTCCAAACATTACAGAAAAAACAACAATCTGTAAAACTTCATTAGTCGCAAACGCTTCGAATAAACTTTTTGGAATGATGTGTTTTACAAAATCTTCCATCGAGAAACCTTTGCTGTTATTCACGATTTCGGAAGCTGAGGAAGTATCTGTGATCGGAAGTTGTGTCACGTGACCCGGCTCCAGCCAATTCACTAAAACCAATCCGATTAATAATGAAACCAAAGACGCTGTAATAAACCAAAGCATTGCTTTTGTCCCGACACGACCAACCATTTTGATATCGCCCATTTTTGCAATCCCAACCACTAAAGTTGAGAAAACCAAAGGCGCAATGATCATCTGGATCAGCCGGATGAAAACCGTTCCCAGAAGTTTGATGTTTTTTGAAAAGTCATCGGCCGAATCGGGATAGTTGGTGTGGACAATGCCTCCTAAAACGACACCCAAAATCAATGCAATGATGATTGCGAAAAATAGCTTATTCTGACCTTTCATAACTTCTTATATAAATTGTAACTGAACAAAACTAATATTTTTGAGAGAATAACCACCAATATTTTAAATTAATATTAAGACGATCAAAGAAAACTCGCCGATTCTCATCAACAAAAATAAAATAGCATTCACGCACAGTTCAAATTAGATTTCGTTCTTTGTATAAATCTGATTGTGAATGAAATCAACTTCAAGAACGTTATGAAGAGAGAGGTAGACATTGTGATTATTTCTGATGTGCATCTTGGAACATACGGCTGCAAAGCGAAAGAATTGCTGAGATATCTGAACTCTATCCGTCCAAAAACATTGATTTTGAATGGTGATATCATCGATATATGGCAGTTCAAGAAATCTTATTTTCCGAAGTCTCATTTGAAAGTGGTTAAAAAATTAATCTCATTTGCAACCAAGGAATCGGAGGTTTTTTATATCACGGGAAATCATGACGAGGCATTTAGGAATTTCACAGATTTCGAATTGGGAAAACTGAAATTGTGCAACAAACACGTTTTGAAACTCGGGAGTCAGAAAGCCTGGATTTTCCACGGTGATGTTTTTGACGCTTCGGTCCAGCATTCCAAGTGGATTGCGAAGTTGGGCGGAAAAGGCTATGATCTGCTGATTGCGATTAATAATCTTGTGAACTGGGGATTGGAAAAAATGGGAAAAGAAAAATATTCTTTTTCCAAAAAGATCAAGAACAACGTCAAAAAAGCCGTGAAATATATTGGTGATTTTGAACTGACTGCTTCTGAACTGGCTATTGAAAATGAATTTGATTATGTGATCTGTGGTCATATTCATCAGCCTCAGATTCGAGAAGTTGTTAACAGAAAAGGAAGATGTATCTATCTGAACTCCGGCGATTGGGTGGAAAATCTTTCTGCTTTGGAATATCATAATGGCGATTGGAAACTTTTCATTTACGAAGATGAAAAACATACATTGTTGGAAGAAGAAACCGACGAAATTAAAGAAATCAATAGTGAGGAACTGATGAAAATCGTAACTCAGATTGTATAAAAGTCTTTGAGAGCCTCAGACTGACACTGCTAAAATAATTATTGTTAAAACTGTCACACTGGGCTTGTCGAAGTGTCTAATTAAAAATTAAAAAAAACACAGATATTTAAATTTTTTAATAATATGAAAATATTATACGCCTTCCAAGGTACGGGAAACGGACATCTTGCGAGAGCTCAGGAAATTATCCCGATTTTGAAAAAACATGCTCTTGTGGATACCTTGATAAGCGGGCATCAGACACAGTTGAAGTCGGATTTTGATATCGATTTCCGATTCAAGGGGATTTCTTTGCTTTATAACAAAACTGGCGGTTTGTCTTACAAGAAAACGTTGTTTGAAAATAATTTTTGCAAAGCAGCGAAAGTGATCAAAGATCTGGATTTGAGTGCATATGATTTGATCATCAATGATTTTGAACCTTTGACAGGTTGGGCAGCGAAATTGAGGAATTTACCAATTGTAGAACTGAGCCATCAAGCTTCTTTAACTTTCAAAGAAACGCCGAAGCCGGAGAAGAAAGATTGGTTCGGGGATTTTATTCTGAAACATTATGTACCTTGTGAAAAGAAAATCGGGTTTCATTTTGAAAATTATAATTCGCATATCAAAAAGCCGGTCATCAGACAAAAGATCAGAAAGCTGAATCCCGAAAAGAAAGGTCATTACCTAGTTTATCTTCCAAGCTTTTCGGATGAGGTCATCACTAATTTCCTGACGAGAATTGATGTCCAATGGAAAGTTTTTTCCAAATATGCCAAGCAACATCAGAAGTTCAACAATGTGGAAATTTTCCCAATTGATGAAACAAAATATCTGGAATTGTTCGAATCTTGCGAAGGAATTCTTTGTAATGCTGGCTTCGAAACGCCTGCCGAAGCACTTTTTATGAATAAAAAATTATTCGTTATCCCGATAGAAAATCAATACGAACAAGAATGTAATGCGTTTGCACTTCACAAAATGGGTATCGCCAATTCTGACAAACTTGACCCGGTCAAAATCCGGGAATGGATCAATTCCGACCAATTGATAGAAGTAGATTATCCGGATAATATTGAGAGTATTATCACAAAAGAGGTTTTGTATTGATTAAACCACATAGGCACAATAGATTTTGTTTTTGCAAAAAATAACTAAGATGAAATAGCTATTTGAACTTCTGGTCTTTTCTTTTTTAGATTTTCCTATGTGCCTATGTGGTTGGATTAGAATAAGATCAACTCTTATTTCCGCCGATTTTATTGAGTTTCATTACCAATGACAACATAAAATACCGTCTGAGAACCAGATCTTCCCGATCTTCGATATAGTTGTCACCGATATTTGTGACAGCGTTTTGTCTTTGATTCAGTAAGTCATAAACCCGGAATTTCAGCATCATCTGTTTTTTATAGAATTGATAATTCACACTTGCATTCCAGAAATAAGATTTTCTGTTGAAGTTGGCCGACATATTATTGTTCTCTCTGAATCTGAAATCATTTTCGATAAATAAATTATTAACAAGGAAATAATTGACCATCCCCAAAGTCAGATTTTTATTGGATGTTTTGGTTTTATCCAAACGATAATTGGTGTAATGGGACTGCGAAAAACCGTAACTGTAGGATGCTCTCAAATCGATAATGTCTTTCAGTCTTAGATTTAAATTAAATCTTGGTGTCACACTGAAAATGTCATTCGTGAACTCTGAACCATCCACAAAACCTTTTCTGTAGTTGTAATTAGATGAGAAACTTGGGGTTAATTTTAACTGATTCCCGTTCCATTTAAAGGTTTTTGTAAAATTGGAAATTAGATTCAGTTTTTTGTTTCCGCTGATGTTCGCATAAGAGCTGAACTGCTTTCCTGTTTCATCAAAATAAGAATAATCCACAATATCATTTTCCCAATAGCTGAAACCAAGCTTAACATAAAAATTCATCGTTCTGCTGATGTTGGAACTGATATAATTGATATTTGTGGTATTTTGCCAAGTGCTTTTCAGATCCTTATTTCCCTGAAAAGTCAAAAGCGGGTTGGACTCGTCTCGGAAAGGATTCAGTTCCATTGCTGTGGGAATCGTGTAACCGCCGCGATTGGTAATTCGGATATTTTTGATTTTGGTAAAATCGTATTTGAAGTTCAGATCATACTCCGGCAAAGTGAAGTTTTTCTGAAACCCGGAATTCTGAAGATTAAACATCGAATTAACATCCAATTTAGAAATGCTGAGGTTCATACTCGCCTGGAAAGACACTTTGTCCCGGTTGAGATGATAACCGATTTCAGGATTGATGTAAGTGCTGTTTTGATTCAGCGTGTTCGAAAGTTGAGAATTATAGGCCGAATATTGATTGTTCGTCGTATCAAGATCATTCACTATTTTTTCATTATCACGGGTCTGATTATCATAAGTCACAGTCATAGAGATCGTGGAATGATCAGTGATCGGTTCGTAATATTTGACATCTGCGAAGAAACTATTCCTGGAGTTTTTGGTTTGCGAACGCTGGTCCCTGTAGTCATTATCTTCCGGAGATTGGTAGAAAATGGTTTCCTGAAGATTAAAATTGTCATTCTTGCTTTCCGAAAAAACATTCTTGAGATACGCCGAGAAAGACCTTCCGTTTTTCTGAAATTTTTTGGTAAATCCAATTCGCGGAGAAAAACTATTGCTGACAGAATTTCCCCAGGACGAACTTACATTGCTGTTGAGTTGCTCATCATCCCGAAGCGTAAAACTCTTGCTGTCAGTAGTTCTGTCGATAGAGTTGTTTGTGAAATCTACCGATAGCGTGATTTTTGTGTATTTATCGATTTTATAATTCGCATCTGTGCTGAAATTGAATTTCCGAGTATCAGTATTTCCACTTCGTTCGGAGTCTTTATCAAGTTTATATTCGGGTAAAAAAGTCGTCCTCGATGTTTTGGAATGAGTTTCCAGATTATTGTCATCGTATTGGAGACTGAATTTTTCCAAGTCGAGATTGCCTCCGATTCTGTCAATATAATTGAGTCCGATCATCGAGGTTCTCATAATTCCTTGGTTTAAAGAACTCCCATTGATTGCGGCGTTTTTGCTTTTTGTTCCACTATCAAAAAAACTATCAACAGAGAATCCGGTTGTATTGATGTTATTGGAAGCGCCTATCAAAGCGATGTTTCTGTTGTTTTGGGCTCTTGTGAAAAACATAGTTCCCTCATAGCGATTATTGCTTCCATAGCCGAGCATTATATTATTGAGATTGACTTTGTTGTCTTTTTCATCAATATTAAAGTTCACGGTCAAGCTATCGGAAATTGGAGCTCTTCCTGTAAATTCTTCTTCCTTGGTTTTAGACGTCGTGATTTGAATTTTCTTGATGATGTCTGCAGGATACGTCTGCAAAGCGATGCTTCCGTCTTGATTGAAAAAAGGTTTCCCATTGATGAGGATTTTGTTTACGGGTTGTCCGTTAATTGTCATTTTTCCATCGGCATCCGTTTCTACGCCCGGGATTTCTTTTAGAAGTTCATCTATTTTGGCATCAGGTTTTACTTTCAGATAATTCGCATTGTATTCAACCGTGTCTTTTTTGATTTTTACAGGTGAGGCTGTGATCTGAACTTCCTCGATATTGGTGATTGTTTCTTTTTCTAATTTGACCGTTCTGAGGTCTTCATCTTTATCAATGACTTCGAATTTTTTAGAAAACATACGAAGTTTATCTCCGGAAATCTGTAGGAATGAAGGCTCTCTCTGTTCCGGGATCTTGATTACGAAGTTTCCCTTTTTATTAGTTCCGGTAAAATTGATGATGGAAGAATCCTTTTGTTTGATTAATGAAATTGTGGCGTTTTCAATTGGGTTGTTTCCTTCATCCGTCACTTTCCCGTTGATGCTGTAGGTTTGGGCACTTAGTCTTAGACAAATCAGAATAAAAAGAAATAGGAGTTTTCTCATCAATGGTTTTTAATAGTTAGAAGTTAGATTGGAAATTGACGTAATGTTAAATACTAACCTCAAAAATAAAAAACCCCTGAAAAAGTCAGAGGTTTCAAATTTTATTAAAGTTTTGAAATTAAGCTTTCAAATATCTTGCATAAGCATAACCTTCTTCACCATCGGCTGTTCTGATCTTCCACCAATCGTCAGAAGACTGCTCAATCAAAGTTACTGTTTCTCCTTTCGCTGCTTTTCCTACAATCGAAGCTTCAGTTGAAGGCTCTTGCCTGATATTAAGATTGGATTCATCCGTTGCAACGGTCAAAGAAGCACCTGCTGCCAATCCGGAAACCTGAACATCGATATTGACATCGGTTGCCGTATAAGATGGGTCAATCGCACCTAAAGCATTCCAAACTGTGTCTTTTGCAGCACTACTTGCAGCTTTTCCTGTGATGTACAAAACACCGTCCTGCTCCTGAACAGAAAGGTCAGAGAGTCCAGCAGACTGAGCTGCAGAAACTACACTTGCGTATTTATCTTGTAAGCTCATAATTATTTAACAGTTATTTTGTTATCATATTTACCAATTTTAAGCGCATCTACAGACTCTTTTACCTTTCTTGCGTTAGCAGAAGTTGTAGTTCCTGTCAATGTCAAGGTTCCGGCAACATCTTCAGCTTTCACACCAGGGATGTCTTTCAATGCATCATTCACTTTCTGAAGAACAGCCGCATCAACAGCATTAACTTCTACAGAAGCTGCTACTGGTGCAACAGTTGCCATATCGTGGACGTCTTTGATTCCCTGAACTTTTTTAAGAGCGTCTATTGCTGCTTGTTTGTCAGCTTCGGTTGCGAAAACCCCGCTCAAATGAGCCTGTCCTTCCTTCACTTCCACAGAAGTTCCGGGATAAGCGGTAATTGCAGTTGTTGCCTGTGATGTCAGATCGGCATCAGAGACTTTCTTTTTACAAGAAACTGCTGTCATTGATACCATCAGGGCAAGAGCAGCGATTTTAATTGTTTTTCTCATAGTATAAAAATTTATATTGTGTTTTTTATAAGTATTAAAATTGATGCCAAAAGGAGAATTCATTCAAATCCTGATAGCTATTTCTAAACTTTCACTAATGGTAAAATTAAATTATTTTTTGATACTGAAAATAATTTTAATTAAAATTAACAAAATTGATACCCAGTATTTTAAATCCGGAAAAACATAATTTGCAATGATGTTTTTTAATTTTCATTACTGTAAAAAAGGATATTCTTTTATGATTGAATTTGAGGGTTAAAATTGAACAGAAAATTATTTTATCCTTAAAAACTCCTTAGCTAACTCTATCATTTTCGGGTCACCGGTGTATTTTCCTCTTTCATCGGATAACTTTACGGTTGGTATCCATTCATTATTAATGCCTTTTACGCTGATGAGTTTCATTACGATATTCATTGGTCTGAGTCCGACATCATTCGTCAGATTAGTTCCGATTCCGAAAGAAATCCCGATCCTTCCTCTGCAGTAATTCGTGATTTCTTCTACCTTTTCGAGATTCAGTCCGTCCGAAAAAATGATGTATTTGAATAATGGATTGATGCCGTGTTTCTGATAATGTGCAATGGTTTTGTCAGCAAACTCAAACGGGTCACCGCTGTCGTGGCGAACACCGTCAAATAATTTCGCAAATTTTTTATCGAATTGTTGAAAGAAAACTTCCGTCGTATAAGTGTCGGAAAGTGCAACTCCCAGATCACCACGATAGACATCCACCCAATTTTCCAAAGCAATAGAATTGGCCATTTTGAAACCAAATTCAGCAGCGTGAAACATAAACCATTCGTGAGCGTGTGTTCCGATTGGTTTTACCTTGTAAAGCATTGCCAAATGAACATTGGAAGTCCCTGTAAAAGTTGATTTTTTATCCTGGATCAAGGCATCCATTACCAATCTGTGAACTTTATAAGAATGTCTCCTTCTGGTGCCAAATTCAGCAAAAGGAACTCCCAATTCTGTAAGATGAACTGCTTTTTCTACAGTTTTATTAATGACTTCTTCGTTGGTTTGGCGTTCCATATGATTCATCTCGTAATGAAGCTCGCTGATGAGCGACAGAAGCGGAACTTCCCAAAGAATTGTTCTGTACCAAAGACCTTCAACCGAAACTTTTAGTTCGTTGCCAATTTGTTCAATCTTTACTTCAGAAGGGTCGTAATGAAAACCTTCCAAAAAATCGAGGTAGGGTAGGGCAAGATAAGGACACGTGACTTTCAGATATTTTTTTTCGTCTTTAGTGAGCTTCAGTTCAGCCATTGCGTTGACAGACTTTCTGAGTTCCTCTGCAAAACCCTCCGGAAACTGATGTTTTCCTCGGTTGATGAATTCGTATTTTACAATTTCATTGGTGAAAAGTTTCACCACTGCATTTTGCATTGTGATTTTGTAGAAGTCGTTGTCCAGAATAGAATTGAGTCTTACCTCGCGCATAAAAATATCATTTACACAAATCTAAGGAATTTTGTTGAGGCAGATTTTAATGAGGAAAGAAATAACACAAAGACTTATAAAATCGCTATGTTTTAAGGCACAATGTTTTTACATTGTTAAAATTTAAAATCAAAGATTTGCCTTGTGCCTTGAAATATTAAGAAGAAAAATAGCTCATTGTGTCTTTGTATTTTGTTCTTACTGCATTATAAAATTTACAATCCTTACTTTTGTCAAAATTTTTTGAAATGGTAAAAGCGCTGATGTATTTCGTAATTGGAACCCTGATTAGTTTTTTCTTAAGACGTTTTACAGGAGAGCAAGCAGACTTTTGGTTAGAGCTTTACGTGGCTTCTGCTTTTGGGATTGGCTGGGGATTGGCTTATTTTGTGGACCATCCGGAATGGCCGCTTCCCAAGAAAATGGGAATTTCCCTGATTGGAATCGTTTTCTTGGTCGCTGTTGGATTGCTGTTTTTCGATTTTGAAACTGCAGTTCCTTCCATTATCAAATTCTCTACAGTTTTCGTAGCATATTATATGATCGCAAGCTTCCGGGAAAGCAAATCGTTGAGGTATTAATTTTAGAGATATAATTTAAAAGCCGGATTTCGAAAGAGGTCCGGCTTTTATTTTTAATGAATCATCAGGAAGCTGACCACACCTAGGCCTATGACCAGAAACATAAAGGCAAAGAAATTAAACATAAACAGAATGCTGCCAATGATGAAGCTGATGACGCCATGAGTATGATAAACTTTATAATGTGCTATGAAAAAATAAATGATACTGTAGAAGAATATAACATTCATCAATAAGTAAATGATGATGCTGATTGAAGAATGTGTTACGTCTGCCAATTTATATAAAAATGAAAATAACAAAATGGTCAATAATAAAAAACTGAAATAATGTAATGTGAAAATCCCGTGGTCAAAATACCACCATTTCTTCTTGTTATGGAAGATCCACAGGAAAAATGCAAAAATCGGGAGATATATGAACAATGCTTTAGGCAGATTATGAAAAGACGTCTCACCTAGTTTTTTTAGGATTTCACCTTTTGTAACGCCTTTTTCTTTTAATTCAAAAAATTTATGCGCAACAGGAACATTGATGAAATCGAAGAAAGATGGATTTTTTGCTTTTGCGGAATCAAATGATTTTCTGTTTGTATAACCATTAAATTCAAAATCATCATCCAGCTTCTTGCTCATATCAAAGCTGTCTTCTATATCACTCAATTTGGCAGAATCTTTTAGCAAAGCATTCACTTTGCTAATTGTTACAGAATCTGCTCCTTTTATTTTTTCTTCCGTTCTGATGCTGTCAAGCTTTTTCGAAGTTTCTGCAAGTCTGTTCAGTGAAACAATCTTTTCTTTTTCAGAGCCCTTTTTACCATCGAAATCGATAGAAAATGGAGGAAATACTGCAAACAGGAAAAATGTAATGAAACTGATGAAAATGTAAAGCTTAACTGGTGGGACAAATTTTTGTCTTTTACCTTCCAGATAAGTATTGGTCAATTTCCCGGGTTTAAAAAGGAGATTTTTGAGAGTCCCCCAAAATTGTCCGTCATAATGGGTGAAATCTTCTACAAAATGGGTGAAGAGGTAATGGAAAGGCTGTCTGGTCTCGATGTTCTGTTGTCCGCAATGTGGGCAGTAATGTTCCTCGACAATATGTCCGCAATTAAGGCAATCTTTTTCTTCTCTCAGTTTTCCGTGGCTCATTTTATAGAATTTTCCTCAAAAATATAAAAATCCCGAATTATAAATAAAGCTTATTTTGACAAATTTCAGAAAGTTTTCAGTCAATTAATGATTCGTTAACTTGTTAATTTTTAGAAAATTAAAATATTTTTCTGGAGAAAATTTTTCATCCGGGAAAAAATTCATACCTTTGCACACCCTTTAAGGGAAAATTATGTTTAATCGTAAACGATAAATTGTGAATACATTAAGTTACAAAACAGTATCGGCAAACAAGGCTACAGCAAATAAAGAATGGGTTGTTGTAGACGCTGCTGAGCAACCGTTGGGAAGACTAGCTTCTACCGTTGCAAAGATTTTGAGAGGTAAGCACAAAACGAATTACACGCCGCACGTAGATTGTGGAGATAACGTGATCGTTTTGAACGCTGGGAAAGTGACACTTTCCGGAAACAAGTGGGCAGACAAAACTTACATTTGGCACACTGGATATCCAGGAGGTCAGAAGTCTATGACTGCTGATGAGCTTAGAAAAAAAGATGCTCTTAAAGTATTAGAAAGATCTGTGAAAGGGATGCTTCCTAAAAACAGATTAGGTTCGGCTTTATTCAAGAACCTTTATCTATATGAAGGAACTGAGCACAAACACGAAGCTCAACAGCCAAAAGTAATCAATGTTAACGAATTCAAATAATTGAGTATGTCTATAGTACACAAAATCGGAAGAAGAAAAACTTCTGTTGCAAGAGTTTATGTGAAGCCGGGAACTGGTAATATCACTATAAACGGTAAAGATGCTAAAACTTATTTCTGTACGGATGTTTTGGTTTATAAAGTGAATCAGCCATTTTTGTTGACAGAAACCTTAGGTCAATATGACTTAACTGTTAATGTTTTTGGAGGTGGGATCACTGGTCAGGCAGAAGCTGTCAGACTAGGTGTTTCTAGAGCGCTATGCGAAATCAACGAAGAATTCAGATTGGCTCTTAAGCCTCATGGATTGTTGACTAGAGATGCAAGAATGGTAGAAAGAAAGAAACCAGGTCAGAAAAAAGCGAGAAAGAGATTCCAGTTCTCAAAACGTTAATTTTTTTTGGACAACAGATTGGATATATCAGATTTTTTATCGATTGTCTTATTTCTGAAGTCTATTTATCCAACCAAAAAATATTGCCCGTTATGTTTAGCATCCAAACTTTACTCCCATCTAAAGTAAAGTTGATTGCAGAAAAGCGGAAAGTAAACTAACAAAAACAAGAAAACATGGCAAAAGCAAATGTAAAAGACCTTTTAGAGGCTGGTGTACACTTCGGTCACATGACCAGAAAGTGGAATCCAAATATGGCTCCATACATTTTCATGGAGAAAAACGGTATTCACATCGTAGATTTACATAAAACAGCTGTTAAATTGGACGAGGCTTGTACAGCTTTGGAAAAATTAACTTCTGCAGGCAAAAAAGTTCTTTTCGTAGCTACTAAAAAGCAAGCGAAAGAAGTAGTAGCAAAACACGCTGCTGAACTTAATATGCCTTACATCACAGAAAGATGGCCAGGTGGTATGCTTACAAACTTTGTAACTATCAGAAAAGCGGTTAAGAAAATGAACTCTATCGATAAAATGAAGAAAGATGGTACTTTCGAAACTTTATCTAAAAAAGAAAGATTACAAGTTGATCGTCAAAGAGCTAATCTTGAGAAAAACTTGGGATCTATCGCAGACATGGTTCGTCTTCCTTCAGCTATTTTCGTAGTTGACATTATGAGAGAGCACATCGCAGTAACTGAAGCTAAAAAATTGGGTATCCCGGTTTTCGGTATCGTAGATACTAACTCAGATCCAAGAAAAGTGGATTTCGTAATCCCAGGAAATGATGATGCTTCTAAATCTATCGATATGTTGTTGAGCGTAGTTTCAGCTTCTATCAAAGATGGTCTGTCTCAAAGAAAAGCAGATAAAGAAAAATCTAAAGAAGAAGGCGAAAAAGTTTCTGCAGAAGCAGATGCTGATTTCGATGCTGAATAATTAGAATTTTTCTAGAATATAAAGTGGTTCAATTTTAATTGAACCGCTTTTTTTGTGAATTATTTGGGCGTCTTAATCCGCCTGTAGTTTATCCTGAGTTTGTCGAATGTTCCTGATATGTCACTCTGAGGCTCTCGAAGAGTCCACTCAAGTCGGGGCGCAGATTCAACATAATATTCGTCAATCAATAGAAACAAAAAACCTTTCAAAGTTTCAAACTCCGAAAGGTTTTTAATTTTATATAACCAAAGAAATATAATTACCCTTTGAATTCTCCCATCGCAATGAATTTTTCCTGACGGTCATTTACCAATTTTTCAACAGGTTCTTTAGAAAGTGTTTTGATATCTTTTAATAATACTTTTTTTACATTTTCAAAAGTCGCTGCAAGGTCATAATGAGCACCTCCAAGTGGTTCTGGAATAATGGCGTCAATCAATTTTTGTTTGAGCATATCATCAGCTGTCAGCTTCATTGTAGTTGCTGCAGTTTCTTTATATTCCCAGCTTCTCCAAAGGATTGCAGAACAGTTTTCTGGAGAGATAACAGAATACCAAGTGTTTTCCATCATATAGACCTTATTCCCAACACCAATTCCCAATGCGCCGCCACTTGCACCTTCACCGATGATTATGGTAATAATTGGGGTTTTCAATTGGCACATTTCGTAGATGTTTCTGGCAATCGCCTCACCTTGTCCACGCTCTTCTGCTTCAAGGCCGGGATAGGCTCCGGGAGTATCAACCAATGTAACAACAGGAATGTTGAATTTCTCTGCCAATTTCATCAGTCTAAGCGCTTTTCTGTAACCTTCTGGATTCGACATCCCGAAACGTCTGTGCTGGCGCTCCTTGGTCGTCCTGCCTTTTTGGGTTCCAATGATCATTACGGTATTTCCGCTGATACTGGCAATTCCCCCAACCATTGCAGGGTCATCTCCGAAGTTTCTGTCTCCATGAAGTTCTACAAAACTTCCTGCGTCTGTCAAACCATTGATATAGTCAAGTGTATAAGGTCTGTCCGGATGTCTGGAAAGCTGAACTTTTTGCCAAGGTGTGAGGTTTCCGTATATTTTTTTCTTCGTTTCTTCTATTTTAGTCTTGATCTTTTTGCAGGATTCGTCAACATCGATACCGCTTTCTGTGCCTAATTGTACACATTTTTCGTACTGCTCGATCAATTCTTTTACAGGTTGTTCAAATTCTAAATACTCCATATTTTGTTTGGATTAAACCGTTCAAAAATAATCTATTTTTTTTAAATGGATCCTAATATTAATAAAAAGTCTTCGAGAGCCTCAGACTGACAAATTTGAATAGTTGATTGTCACACTGAGCTTGTCGAAGTGTTTAGTTAATTAATTTAAACTGATAGCTTTTTCTATTCTTGCAAGCGTTTCTTGTTTACCAATGATATTCATGATATCCGGAACATCAGGGCCTTTCAGTTCACCAACTAAGGCAAGACGAAGAGGCATCATTACTTTTCCCATGCCCAAAGAATGTTCTTCAGCAAAATGATGAATTGTTTCTTTCAAGCTTTCTGCATCGAATTCGGAAGCTTCCAGTTTAATTGAAAAATCTCTTAATATGGCGGAAGTTGTGTCGTTCCAGGCTTTTTTCAATGCTTTTTCATCGTAAGAATTTGGAGCTTCGAAAAAGAACCTTCCGTTTTCATTGATATTGTAGATATCAGCAACAAATGTGGCTCTTTCTTTCATCAGAGAAACTATTTTCAATAATTTTTCATCAGATATATTTATTGATTCAACTCCATCAACTTTTTTTAATAATCCCAGAACTTCTTCATCAGATTTCAGTTTAAGATATTCCTGATTGAACCATTTTGCTTTCTGAGGGTCAAATCTTGCGCCGGCTTTATGAACCTTATGAAGGTCAAACTCAGAGATCATTTCATTCATAGAAACAATTTCTCTGTCATTTGCAGGCGTCCATCCTAAAAGTGCTGTCATATTGATGAAAGCTTCAGGGAAGTATCCGGATTCTTTGTAACCTTTCCAGATCTCATCACTTTCAGGATCTTTGAAATCCATAGGGAAAACCGGGAATCCAAATTTAGCACCGTCTCTTTTGCTTAATTTTCCTTTACCTTCAGGTTTTAGAATTAATGATAAATGTGCAAATTCTGGTGCCTCCCAATTCATAGCTTCATATAATAAAACGTGCAAAGGCATAGATGGAAGCCATTCCTCGCCACGGATCACGTGAGAGATTTTCATCTCAAAATCGTCAACCACATTGGCAAAATGATAAGTTGGCATTCCATCATTTTTGATCAAAACCTTATCATCCAATGTATTAGTGTTTACGGAAAAATTTCCTCTGATTATATCCTGAAGATTAAGTGTTCTGTCAATCGGCATTTTGAAACGAACGACGTAAGGAACATTCGCATCCAACAATTTCTGAACTTCCTCGGCAGAAAGCGAAATGCTATTGCGCAGTTGTTGTCTTGTCTGATGATTGTACGAAAAAACATCACCTCTCGCTTCGAAATCTTTTCTGATTGCATCCAATTCTTCCGGCGTGTCAAAAGCTAAATAAGCATGATCTGTTTTCAGGATCTGTTTTTTATATCTATCGTAAATGTCTCTTCTTTCAGATTGTCTGTAAGGTGCGTAAGGTCCGCCAATTCTTGGACTTTCGTCAGGAATAATTCCACACCATTCCAAGGAGTCCATAATATAATCTTCTGCACCTTCAACATACCTTGAAGTATCTGTATCCTCTATTCTAAGGACGAATTCTCCTCCTTGGTTTTTAGCGAAAAGATAATCATATAAAGCGGTTCTTACACCACCTAAATGTAAAGCTCCCGTTGGACTTGGTGCAAAACGCACTCGTACTTTTTTCATAAATAGATATTTATTTTACAAGCCATATTCATGACTAAAAAATTGTGGTGCAAAATTAAGAAATTCTTCCCGTTTTGTCTTTTGAATTTGGCTAATCTTTTTCTAAATACTATTTTTGTTAATTAAAATAAAAACTATGTTAGAAATAGGCGAAAGACCTTGGGGGAAATATTTTGTGTTAGCAGATGAGCCACATTATAAACTGAAACGAATCGAAGTCAATCCAGGACAGAAATTATCCTACCAGTTCCATTACAAAAGACAGGAACAATGGACAATTATCGAAGGTAATGCAACCATAGTTTTGGATGGTGAGGAAATCCCTTTGACTTATGGACAAAGCATTTTTATTCCCCTTGGAGCAAAGCATAGAATCATGAACCTTACAGACAAACCTGTTGTTTTCATAGAAGTGCAAACAGGGACTTATTTTGGTGAAGATGATATTGTGAGGTTGGAGGATGAGTATGATAGGGGCTAATTATCATGAATAATTTGTCATTTCTTGTCGGATTAAAAAATAATTTAGAGTATTCTCAGAAGTTTTATGAGAATACTCGTTTGTTTTATCCCGATATAGAAATTGTGTTTGTTAGTTTTGGAAGTTCTGATGGAACACACGAATGGTTGGATTCTTTGGTTGACAAAAACTTAAAATATCATTATTCTGAGCAGAATAGAACATTATCTGATACATATAATAAAGCTATAGAGATTTCAACAAAGACGTTTATTTGTTTCTTGCATAATGATATGGTTCTGGGTGAAAATTTTGTAAATGAAATTACAGAATCTTTGAAAAATCATTCGATTGTTTATTATAAAACTGTTGAACCCCCAATATTTGATAAGGACGAAAGATTATGGAAAGAGGTAAGGGATTTTGGAGATTCCTTTGAAAATTTTGATTACGAAGCTTTCTATGATTATGAAAAAAAACATGATAATATAAGAGGAGAGTTTACCGATAATGTGAGCTTTTTTTTAGCTTGTGATAAAAAAATAATAAGCAATTTAGGAGGTCTGGATCCATTGTTCTCACCAATGTTTTGTGAAGATGACGATCTTATTCTGAGGCTGAAATTGTCTGGAGAAAAGTTTTATGTCTGCCCAAATGCGATCACATATCATTTTGTAAGCAAAACTTCTAGGTTCTCTGAGGAATATCGATATAAAACCAAATTGATAGAAGAAAACTCTCAAAGAAATTTTGTGAGAAAATGGGGCTTTTACAATTTTTCTAAATCTAAGGCCAAATATGACATTGGAATTATTCTTAAGAATGGGACTATCGATATTATTTCTCAGATAGAGCCTTTGGGTTCGGTAATTTACACAGATTTTGATTTTGGAGGGTATCTTGATTCCGAGCAACCTAAAACAAGGATTTTATTAAAAGATAAGATAAAAAATATCAAAGATATTTCAGAACGCGATGTTATGATCTATATTAACGGAAAAAAATACAATTCTAGAACATTGAATACTTTAGCAAATATATCTGATATAATATCTCAAAAAATTGCTGATAGAAAAACTAAAATCTCTTATCTAAAGCAACTATATGATAGGATTTTTAAAGGATATAAACCAATCATCAATATAAAAGAAGGGAAGAGGCTGGAAAAGAAACTCATAATAAGAAATTAAAATGATAAACCGAATCATAAAATTCTTTATCAACACGACTATTAGCTACGGAATAACTGTAAATAATGAAGTAGAAGAGATTAAAAATCTTCTGGATGCTCTTATCCCATTAATTGATAAAGATGATGAAATCATAGTTTTACAAGATATAACTGACGAGAACCTGGAGGTCACAAAAATTTTGAACTCTTATGGAGAAAAGATAAAAAAGATAAAATCCTGTCTGAATGGCGATTTTGCTGCATTTAAAAATAATTTGATAGCTTTTGCGCAGAAAGATTATTTATTTCAAATTGATGCAGATGAAATCCCAAAGGAGTCCTTAATAAAGAATTTAAAACCTTATCTGTTTAAAAAACGAAAGAAAGATGTCTTTATGGTTCCTAGAATTAATATTGTTCATAATATTACAGCCAAACATATTGAGCAATGGAATTGGAAAGTAAATGAACTCGGATATATCAATTATCCGGATTATCAGCACAGAATTTTTAAATTGAACAAAGGGATCTTATGGAAAAATAAAGTCCATGAAAAGCTTTTTAACTATGATAAAATTGGAGGACTACCATCTTCTGATTACACGATGTGTCTGTTGCATATAAAAGAAATAGAAAGACAGGAGAGACAAAATGCTTTTTATGATACTATTTTATAAATATTGATATGGGTATGAAAGTGATTTTGGATGCTGATGTAATTGCGGATTTTTATAAAGATAACAGGACAGGCATTTTCCGGGTGACTTATGAGCTTTTCAAAAGCCTCAGTAAGAGGAAAGATATTGGACTTTTCTATTCGCATCTCAGTTTTCTAAATCGCGAAACAGGCACAGATGAGTTGGATGCTTTTTTCAAAGATAATGATATCGAAATAAGAGCTGTCAACAAAAGATTTAGAAGGAAGTTTTTACCTTTTAGAAAAGAAAAATTATTTAAAAAATTCTATAAAAAAATAGGCATTTTCAACTATAAAAATGTATTGATTGAAGATGATTTGAAAACTGCCCAGATTTTCCATTCCACATATTACCCAATTGATAAGGTTGTAAGGAACTTTCCAAATTTAAAAAAAGTTGTAACGGTTCACGATTTAATTCCAATTTTATTTCCGGGGTTTCATTTTACTTCCGACTTGATAAAGAATATAGTAAGTAGTATAGGGGAGGATGGGTTTGTGATATGCGTTTCAGAAAATACTAAGAAAGATCTACTTGATTTTGCTCCAAATATTAATGCAAAGAAGGTATTTGTTAGTTTGCTGGCGGCTTCCCCCGAGAAGTTTTACGTGTGTAATGATGAAGATAAGTTCAGAAATATTCGTGAAAAATATAGTCTTCCGAAAAAATATCTATTAAGCCTGGCAACACTGGAGCCTAGAAAAAATATCGACCACGTGATCCGATGTTTCATAAAGATGATCACAAAATACAAAGTTGCGGACTTGAGCTTGGTCTTGGTTGGGTCAAAGGGTTGGGATTATGAAAAAATATTCGATGAATATGAAAATGCCAGTCTTTTTAAAGACAAGGTCATTATCACAGGATTTGTACCGGATGAAGATTTGGCAAGTCTCTATAGCCATGCAAACTCTTTTTATTATATGTCTTTTTATGAAGGTTTCGGTCTTCCTCCATTAGAAGCTATGCAATGTGGTGTCCCAACAGTGACCTCTAATACTTCTTCCTTACCCGAAGTTGTTGCGGATGGAGGTATTATGCTGAAGCCGAAAGATGAAGAAAGTCTTATAAAAACTATGTGGGGTTTTTATAGTGACGATGGTCTGAGAAGAGAATATGCTGAAAAAGCCCTAGATCGTTCCAAACACTTTTCATGGGATAAAGTAGCAGAAGAACATTCTGATATTTATAAGAAGATCATCGAATCATGATACTTCTAAGATAATAATTTGAAGATCTCTTCTTTTTGGGCCTCAATAGAGAATGGGAAAATTCCTTTTTCCGAATTGTTGTGAAGTCTGTTCCAGAGATCTTCATCAGAGCAAATTGCTATAATGTTATCAGCAAATTTCTGATAATCATTATTTCCTGCGATAAGAGCAGTAATGCCATTTTCCAGAAACATACCTTCCGCTCCTATTTCCGTCGTCAAAACAGGAAGTGTATATTCCAGAGCTTGTCCTATTTTTCCTTTCACTCCGGCACCAAAACGTAATGGAGAGACAGAAGCGTAACAATTTTTATAAAAAGAAGTCACATCTTCCACGTATCCTGCGATTTCAAATTTTTCCGAATTCATTTTTTGAATCGATTCCGGAGCTTCTGAACCTATAATTGTGATTTTTAAGTCAGGCTTTTTTTTCCAAACCAAAGGCATTATTTTATTATAAAGGATTTCAACGGCATCAACATTAGGGTCGTGAAGGAAAGTCCCGATGAAGAAAATATCTTTTCTTTCTTCAAAAGAAGGCATTTCTTCTGGTCTCACTTTCAGATTGTGGACGTTACTTACCGTGAAAAGTTTGGACTCGTCCACGAAAGATCTCATGAACTCTTTTTCTTTATCACTGATCACAGCAATTTTATCTGCTTTTTTGCAAAGTTCTGTTTCGATATATTTATAATGTTCTACCTCTTTCGCTCTTTGTTTATCATATTTTATTTCCAGTCCTCTTTCCATTCTCAGGTAATGGATGTCGACCATATCATAAATGATCTTGGCTTGTGGTGCATTCTTTCTGAAGAAGACCAGATAATATTCAAAAAGCTCTGGTCTGTGACACCAGACAAAATCAAGCTTTGGAACTAATTGACCGAGGAAATGTCTTTTCCCTTTCATTATTCCAAATTTATTGATGAAAGGTGCATATACAGTTACATTATGGTCATTTAAATTATGGATGTATTTTTTAGAATCTATGGTTGGGATAGATTTTCTCCAGTCCATTAGATAGACATTGTAATATTTTGCCAGAAACTTTGCTATTTCAGTAAGCCTGTTGGATGCGGAATCTTTATCAAATGTAGGAATCTGGCTATCCAGGATCAAAATGTTTTTTTTATTGGGATCCGGGATAATGGTCTTGTTTGATAAAGGATAATGTTTCTTTATATGGATGTAGTTTTTTATCTTTCTTTTAATTCCCATCAGTCTGTTATTTTGAATATTTTCTTTACGAAAGTTTTGACAGTGTACTTCTCTAAAATTTCTCTTGGAATCTCTACATAAGGCTGATCAAGAAAAGATTTCAATGTTTCTATATCTACATTTTCACTATTAATTACCAATATATCATTTGGATCGTAAAAATCGTAATTTTTAATCGAAGAATTAGTTGTAATCAGTTTTTTTCTATAACCCAAACTCTCAAATGTCCTGAAAGAAAGTCCCTTTTGGTCATCTCTCTGGATGTCTATCATTGCCTTTGATTGTGAGATCAGTTTTTTAGTTTCATCAAGAGAAAGATATTCGGTTATTGATGTCAAATATGGGTAGTCTAGTTTTTCGAACCAGAATAGAATAAAATTGATTTTGAAGCCATTCTCAGATAACTGTTTTGATATTTTCTCGATCTCATCGATTCTTGAATCAAAAGATGAGATGTTGAAAATATCATATTTTATTTCTTCTGATTCGATATGTTCATCATAAATGAAATTTGTTGTTTCTGTAAAACCATATTTTTCAATGTCCTCTTTTTCATATGAATAGATTTCATCAAATACATTTGCAATATCTATTTGTCGAGGATATTTTTTGCAGCTGTCATAATAATAGGCAATAAAACAGTCTGTTTTTTCTTTTAGTTTTTTTAAAAGAGAATCTTCCATCAAATCCGGACGAATGATGAAAATAATGTCTTGCTTTTCATTGATTTTCTCAACAATCTGATTTTTGAAATATTCTTTTTTGATGTTTTTTCCAAAAAGCTTAGTAATTCCGTTCCGAATTTTAGAGCCAAAGTTTGGATATTTATATTTTATAGAATCGGTTTTTATATCAGTTACAATGATGTCAGAGTAAGATTGTAACTCATTCATAACAAAATCTATGTAACCGTAGGCGAAAGGATAAATTAATGTGATTCTTTTTGCCATTACTTCACAAATATCTCTTTCAATTTATTTTCAAAATCGATTTCTTCCTTCAGAACTTTATCCTTATAAAATTTAAAATGAGGAATATGTTCAGGATAATTCTCAAGAACATCTTTTACTTTGCGCAAAATGTTAGGAATATTATCATTATTGAAATCAAATTTATAATCATCGGGAATCTTCAGGTCTTCATAATACAAAGATGAACCATTTTTCCCGGAAATGATGCAGCAGTCTTGTGAAACCGATTCTCTTAGCATTTTATCCCTTCCCGGATTTTCTCCAAAATCTACATATAACAGGGATTTTGCCATAAGGTTTTTTATCTCTTCAGCATTCATATTCTGGATAGGAATCCAAGTGAGCTCCGGAGAATTTTTGATTAATTCCGCAATTTCTTTCTTCCCTTTTTTAGGATTGTATAAAATATTTTTATTGGAAAGGTCTTTTTGGATCTGATCAGGGTTTTTTAGAAAGCTTGGATTGATGTAATCACAAACAAAATCTATCTGATTCTCTGGAACTTTATGATTTTTCAAATACAACCCAGACCTAAAAGATTGCGCCCATTGAAAAACATTTGAAAACGGTTCAAAATGATATTCTTTTTCATCCTGTTTATAGAAAAGCTTTGTCAAAAAACTTTGCTTTCTAATTCTATGGTCCATCAAAATTCTGTAAAAATCTACACTTAACCACCATATGATTTTTTGACTTTTAGGGAATCTCTTAACCAGAAAGGTCATAGATTCTGGAATGATCAGAATATTGTCAGGATTATCTTCGACAAAGAAGATTTCTTTGGTTTTATATATGTTGTAGTTTTTTGCTTTGGCGTTTGTTCGCTTAGGGATATATCGCATAAAAACGTCTTCAACACCCAACTCGATCAATTTATTAGATAATTGATGCAAAGCTTCCGGCCCACCTGTTACTTTTCTTGGAGGACAAAAGATGATGATTTTTGATGTTTTTTTATACGAGATCATTAAGGATAGAGTTGATGAAAATTTGATAACAAAACCTTGCCAAATTTATCAGCTATAATAGCATATAATTTTGAAAATAACAATAGCTTAATTTATCAATTCATCCACCCAATTTTCTACTAGATATTTATTCAAAATCTCTTGAGGGATATCCTTATAAGGTGATTGCAGAAAAGATTGCGGGATCTTTATATTGTCTACATCCTCGATTACAAATATATTCTCTGGATTATAAAAATCATAGGTCACAATGTCGGGGTTGGTCGTGATCAATTTTTTCTTTAGTCCCAGACTCTCAAAAACACGGAAACTTAAGCCTTCTTGCTGATTTCTATTGACATCAAGGATAATTTCCGACTCCTCCATCAAAGCATTGATCTCAGAAATCGATAATGTACATTTTGAAAACTCCAAATAGGGATCATTGTTCTCTTTGGAAGAGAAAATAACGATCTTGCTCTTGATTTTGAGATCATACAAAGCCTCTGCAATTTTCTTTATTACCGGAAATCTCTTGTCGTAAGAACTTATGTTGAAAACTTTGTATTTAAAATGTTTTGGTATTCTATCAATCGTTTTATAAATAAAATTTGGTTTGAAGATCAGATCATATTTGTCGCAGTCTTTCCTCTCAAAAGAAAAAACTTTATCAAATAAGCTAAGAATATTTTTTGTATTCGGATATCTGTTGATAGAATCGTTAATGAGGAGAACAGACTTTTTAGCCTTTTGATTGACCGTTTCAATAGTTTGTTTGGATAAAAAATCGGCTTTGATGTAGATAACAGTATCTATATTATTGATATTCTTGATTTCATCCGTAATAATATCATTATAATGAATGTGCTTAAGATTTACGATACCTAGATTTTTTGTGATAAAATTAAAAGCCTTATGGGTAAAATCTGGGTAAGTATACTCAAAACTATGAAAGTTGACATGCTTTACCCGATACGATTTTTTCTCCAATGCATCTGCGATGTATTGATTGTAACCCCAGTTGTCAAAGGTAATAAGAAGTATATTTTTTTTGTCTTCGTACATTCTGCCTTTCTATTCTTGTGATATAGTTTTGTCCAAAAATTCTTTCAATCCTTTCTCAATATAGTTTGGTGTGAAATCCGAATAGCTTTCCGAATTTGGAACAAAATCCTTTACATGCAAAAATCTGTCCATTTTTGAATTACTTGTCCAAGCCCAATCTTCTAATTTAATTTGTGGTGAAAATATAGTAAGTGTGGGGATCTTCAAAGATTTACTCACATTGGTTGCACCTCCTTCATTGCCAATCAAACATTTGCAAAGACTTGTCACGGCGGCAAATTCTCTTAAACTTTTGGTATGGAAGTTTTTTATGACCAATTTTTTTACATCTTCTGATAGTTGATTGTATAATTCTTCAAATAGATCCTCTTGAAAAGGCATATAATTGCAAAGCAGTTTCGAATTTGGTTTGCATTGAAAAATAAACTTAATAACCTCCGCCATATATTCGGTCGGATAGGTTTTTTCTTTTGAACTACCGAATGTACTCAGCATGATCAGATTGTCATCAATAGCCAACCCATTTTCTGAAAGGATCCTATGTGCGTTTTCTATTTCTTCTTCTGAAAGATAAATTTTCGGAAATGTTTCTTGAAAACCAATACCCAATGGTTCTAACATTTGTAATCGATGTTCAATCCCAAATGTTGTGTTTTTTGATTTTAGTTTTGTCGTCCTTTTTACTGGGAAATTATAAAAAAACTGAGTATAATTTTTGAAAAATCCAATCCGTGTTTTTGCTCCTGAAAGTAAAGTCAGAGCTCCGGTTTCTATTTTGGAATAAAGATCGATGATGATGTCAAATTTTTGTTTTTTTACCTCTGACAGGGTTTTCAGAAAACTGTCTTTAAAAAAGATAAAATGATTGATATACGGATTCCCAACCAGAATCTGAGTGTGTTTTTCTTCTGCCAGAAAACTTATTTCAGAATCTGAAAATTTATTTTTCAATAATGGTAAAATTGTACTTGTAACGAGAACGTCACCCATAAATTTTTTCTGTATGACCAATATCTTCATTCTAATTACCGAACTCCAAGACTGTTTTTTCAATGATCTTCACACAATCCAAAAGTTGTTCCTCAGTAATGACCAAAGGTGGTGCTAATCTAATAATATTTCCGTGAGTAGGTTTTGCCAGTAAACCATTTTCTTTTAGCTTTACACAAAGATTCCAGGCGGTTTTGCTATCTGGTGTATCATTGATAAGAATTGCATTCAAAAGACCTTTTCCCCTTACTTTAGTAATTAAGCTTGTTTTCTGGATCAATTTTTCAATTTCCGAACGGAAAAGCTGGCCGAGTGCTTCAGCTCTTTCAGATAATTTTTCTTCTTCTACAACATCCAGAGCGGCAACTGCAACAGCACAAGCAAGCGGATTTCCTCCAAATGTAGAGCCATGTTGCCCAGGTTTGATGACCTTCATGATCTCATCATTCGCCAAGACTGCGGAAACAGGATACATTCCACCGGAAAGTGCTTTTCCAAGAACCAAAATATCAGGCTGGACATCTTCGTGATGGCAGGCGATCAGTCTCCCGGTTCTTGCAATTCCCGTCTGAACTTCATCAGCAATGAAAAGAACATTATATTTTTTACAAAGATCGGAAGCGCCTTTCAAAAAGCCTTCGTCCGGAACATAAACGCCAGCCTCTCCTTGTATTGGCTCTGTTAGAAATGCCGCAATATTCTTAGCATCATTTTTAAAGATTTCTTCTAAAGCAGCTAAATCATTGTAAGGTATTTTTATAAATCCAGGTGTAAAAGGTCCATAGTTTTGGTTGGCGTCTGGATCATTTGAAAAGGAAACAATTGTTGTCGTTCTTCCGTGGAAGTTGTTTTCACAGACTATTATTTTTGCATCATTCTCAGAGATTCCTTTCACTTCATAGCTCCATTTTCGGGCTAATTTTACAGCTGTTTCTACTGCTTCAGCACCAGAATTCATTGGAAGCACTTTGTCAAAACCAAAAAGGGTAGTGATTTTTTTCTCGTACTCTCCAAGATTGGAATTGTAAAAAGCTCTTGATGTTAGCGCCAATTTCTTAGCCTGATTTACCAAGGCCTCTACAATTTTTGGATGAGAATGTCCTTGATTGACAGCAGAATAGGCGGAAAGGAAATCGTAATATTTCTTACCTTCAACATCCCAGACGAAAACACCTTCACCTTTTTCCAAAACTACGGGTAACGGATGATAATTGTGCGCGCCATATCGATTCTCGAGTTCGATGAAATATTGAGAATTCTTTTCCTGAATTGCTGTCGACATACTTTTATTTTTTACAAAAATAATAAATTTGATGTCAATCATAGCTAATAAAAATGCCTAACTTTCAAAGTCAGGCAATTTTATATGTGTATTAATGATCTTTCTAGATATGATTATCAAAACTTTTATCCATTACAAAATCTTCCATAAACTTGGTCGTGTAATTTCCGGCAAGGAAATCCTCATTTTCCAATAGTTGTCTGTGGAAAGGGATGGTAGTCTTCACACCTTCTATATAGAATTCTTCCAAAGCACGTTTCATTTTAGCAATGGCTTCGTCTCTTGTTTGAGCCGTTACGATCAATTTTGCGATCATCGAATCATAATTGGAAGGGATCGTATATCCTGAATAAACATGGGTGTCCACTCTTACACCGTGTCCACCGGGAATGTTAAGTTCTTTGATTTTTCCGGGAGAGGGTCTGAAATCCATATAGGGATCTTCAGCATTGATTCTACACTCAATGGCATGCATTTTTGGATAGTAATTTTTTCCGCTGATTGGCGTACCTGCTGCCAGAAGGATCTGCTCACGAATTAAATCGTAATCAACGACTTGTTCAGTAATTGGATGCTCTACCTGGATTCGGGTATTCATTTCCATGAAATAGAAATTTCTGTGTTTATCTACCAAGAACTCGATAGTCCCAACTCCTTCGTACCCAATATATTCCGCAGCTTTTACAGCAGCAGCACCCATCTTTTCACGAAGTTCGTCTGTCATGAAAGGAGAGGGCGTCTCTTCAATCAATTTTTGATTTCTTCTCTGGATAGAGCAGTCTCTTTCGGAAAGGTGACAAGCTTTTCCAAATTGATCTCCAGCAATCTGGATCTCAATATGTCTTGGCTCCTCGATCAGTTTTTCCATGTACATTCCGCCATTTCCAAAAGCTGCAACAGCTTCCTGGATTGCAGAATCCCAGTGTTCCTTCAGGTCTTCTTCTCTCCAGACAGCTCTCATCCCTTTTCCACCACCGCCAGCAGTTGCTTTGATCATCACAGGATAACCAACCACTTTTGCAGTTGCTTTTGCATCCTCATAAGAATCGATCAAACCTTCGGAGCCTGGAACGCAAGGTATTCCTGCTTCTTTCATGGTCGCTTTGGCCGTAGCCTTATCGCCCATTTTTTCAATCTGCTCAGGAGTTGCACCAATAAATTTGATTCCATTTTTTGCACAGATCCTCGAGAAATTTGCATTCTCTGAAAGGAACCCGTAACCTGGGTGGATCGCGTCTGCGTTGGTGATCTCTGCAGCTGCAATGATGTTAGGGATTTTTAGATATGAGTCTTTGCTCATTGCGGGGCCTATGCAAACAGCTTCATCTGCAAAGCGTACATGAAGGCTGTCCTTATCAGCAGTTGAATATACTGCCACCGTTTTAATTCCCATTTCCTTAGCTGTACGCAATATTCTCATTGCGATTTCGCCTCGGTTTGCGATTAATATTTTTTTGAACATCTTTTTCGAAATTTTAAATTATAAATTTTGAATTTTAAATTATTTTAAATGAAAATCTCCATTTAAAATTTATAATCTTTAATCTAAAATTGCTTAAGATGGGTCAACTAAAAATAATGGCTGGTCATACTCTACAGGAGAAGAATCCTCTACCAATATTTTTACAATTTTTCCGCTGATTTCTGATTCTATCTGGTTGAAAAGTTTCATTGCTTCTATTACACACACCACTTTTCCTTCCGTTACAGAATCGCCTACGTTTACGAAAACGTCTTTGTCCGGAGAAGGTTTTCTGTAGAATGTCCCGATCATTGGAGATTTGATAGTAATATATTTGCTTTCATCTGCAGAACTGGCTGCATCAGAATTAGCAACAGGTGCAGAACCTGGATTTGCAGCTGGTGCAGAAACCGGGGTTTGGTAAGCAACTTGCGGAGTTACATAACTTACAGCTTCGCCTCCAAGTGGAGTTTTGATATAGATCTCGAAGTCTTTATTTTTATATTTCACTTCGGAAACACCTGCCTTTGCAACAAATCTTACAAGATTCTGAATGTCTTTTATATCCATAAAATTTTTAAATTGTTTTGAACGCCAAATATAATAAAAAACCACCCAAATTGATAAAATCCGAGTGGTTTTTTATGCTAAGTATAAGATTATCAAAGATAGATCTTAGTTTTCTTCTGTAGTTTCTACTGTTTTCTCTAATACAACCTTTCCTCTGTAATAAAGTTTTCCTTCATGCCAGTGAGCTCTGTGGTATAGGTGCATTTCTCCAGACGTTGCGTCTTTTGCCAATTGAGGAACTACAGCTTTGTAGTGTGTTCTTCTTTTATCTCTTCTTGTAGACGACTGTCTTCTTTTAGGATGTGCCATTGTTAGTACTTTTTAAAAATTCTTACCGAATTATATTGTTATTTCTTAATTGTTGTCTTTCAATTTTTTCAAAGCTTCCCATCTTGGGTCTATGCTTTGTTCTTCATCTTCCTCGACTATTTTTGGACTGTATTGGTCTAATATCTTCTGATATTCATCATTGTCTCTTACAGATGGTGCCAGTTTTTTCATCGGAATAGATAAAACGACAGCCTCATATATAAGGTTGGCAAGATTGAATTCGCCATCTTTTTTGTTGATAGTAATGACATCTTCATTGCTGTCATCATATTCTTCACCAAATTTCACAAGGATTTTCAGATCATTCTCAATGTTTTCAGAAAATTCGTCATTGCTGATGTCGCAAATCAATTGAACGGTTCCTGAAACATTAATATAGAATTCCAAAAATGTGGTATGCTTGTCCAAAAGGATATCTGCAACTATTTTTGGATTGAAAAATTCCTGCTCAGTCTCAAATAAATCAAAGAACTCTTGGCCGATCTCAAATTTGAAATCGTGTTTTCCCGGTTTTAAGCCTATAAAGGCAACGTCATAGTTTCTAATTCTATCCATAAAAACGGTTTGCAAAAATAATTTATTTTTTTTAAATAACAAAATCTTTTTTGGAAATACTTGAACTGCAAAAAATTACTTCAGAAAAGCTTGATTTTTTTGTCTAATTATTTTCCATAGGAAGGTCCTCGTCTATACCATTATTTACATGAGCAGCTTTCGGACGAAGACGATTGCTCATCAGGTCGTGATATTCTTCTCTGTTTTTAAAAATGTGAATTGCTGTAAAAATTGCTTCTGAAAAAGACCTTTCGTCTGCCCGGTTTTTCCCCGCAATATCATATGCAACACCGTGGTCCGGAGATGTTCTGATGAAGGGCAATCCTGCTGAATAGTTCACCCCTTCTTCGTAGGCAATTGTTTTAAAAGGTGCCAATCCTTGGTCATGATACATAGCCAAAACTGCATCGAAGGCTTTGTATTTTTCTGGTTGGAAAAAACTGTCTGCCGGATAAGGTCCGAAAGCTAAAGTTCCGTTGTTGAAAAGTTCTTTTATCGCAGGTTCTATGATCTCTATTTCTTCTTTACCGATTACGCCACCATCGCCAGCATGTGGATTAAGTCCCAAAACTGCGATTTTCGGTTTTTCTATGCAGAAATCCTCTTTTAAAGTTTTGGTCAACTGAGTGATTTGCTTTTTCAATTTCTCTTTGGAAATGTTCTGCGCAATCTCTGCAACCGGAATATGATGTGTGGAAACGGCCACTTTCAAATCGTTGGTTACCATGAACATTATCGCCTTTTTACCAGCTTTTTCTTCGAAGTAACCAGTGTGCCCTGCGTGAGCGAAACCGTATTTCATCATTTCGTCCTTATTGATAGGCGCAGTTACGATGACATCAATTTCGTTGTCTAAAAGTGCTTGTGTTGCAGATTCCAAGGAATCAATGGCCATTTTTGTAGATTCCTCCGTTGGGACACCGAATTCCACATTGCTGTTCTCTTTGGTGAGATTCACCATATTGATTTTCCCGGACTGTGCTTCTTTCGCAGAATTGATATAATTGAAATTGGTCTGCAGCTTGAAAACGTTTTTCTGATAAGTGAACAGTTTTCCTGAACCAAATATAACCGGCGTGAAAAAATCTGTGATGCTTTTGTCTTTCAGAGACTTCAGGATGATTTCGGGGCCGATGCCGTTGAAATCGCCGATGGAAATTCCTACTCTGATTTTATGGTGTTTGGAGCTCATTTGCTTATCTTTGACGTTTAAAATGAATTTTGCAAATTTAGGCTTTTTAGGTTGTTTTTATAACTATTCTTTGCACAATTATACTAAGTAATTTATATAAGTATGCAAGGTTGATAGCCCCGATTGCAGCGGCATCCTTTTTTCTTTGGGCTATAGAAAGAGCTTTGGCTAAGAAAAAAGATACAGCGGAAAGCGGGATAAAGCTCCTGAAAAAATTATTAAATCACAAAACAAATGTTCACAGGAATAATAGAAGCAACCGGAAAAGTTGAAAAAATTGACAGAAATGAAAGCAATATTGATTTTGTTCTAAGCTGTCCCTTCACGCACGAATTGAAAATCGACCAAAGTCTGGCCCACAACGGTTGTTGCCTCACGGTTGTGGAAATAAATAATGATACTTATAAGGTAACCGCGATCAATGAAACATTGGAAAAAACCAATCTTGGATTCTGGAATGTCGGAACGGAAGTGAATTTGGAACGCTGTTTGAAATTCGAAGGTAGATTGGATGGACACGTTGTTCAAGGACACGTGGATAAAACCGGAACTGTGGAAAGTATCGAAGACAAGAACGGAAGTTATTTGATCACAATTAATTACGAAGAGTCTGCAGAATATATGACGGTTCCGCAAGGTTCGATTACTTTGAATGGAACAAGTTTAACAGTTGCAGAAAGTGGGAAAAATCAGTTTTCTGTAGCAATAATTCCCTACACTTGGGAGTTTACGAATATGAAGCATCTGAAAAAAGGTGATGTCGTGAATCTGGAATTCGATATCATCGGCAAGTATGTTGCAAAACTTTTGAAAAAACAAAATGTCATTTAGTGATTATAAAGGTTATCGGTTAAGAAATAGGGTTTTTGTTGGGTTTCTGGCGATTTGTTTTCTTAGTATTATTACTTCGGCGGTTTTGTCGTTTGTGATTTTGCGTGATAATGCCAAAATGCAAAGTAAAACCGATATGCAGAACAAATCCGAAGCACTTATGTCTTCTCTGGATTATGCGCTTAGTCATTCTCAGGTTGAGACGAAAGATATTCCTGCTGTTTTAGAAAATAGAATCTATGAGATTGCCGATATCAACAAGCACGACATTATCATCTATGATCTGAACGGAAATTATCTTCTTTCTAATAAAGAGCCGAATCTTGTTGTTCAGAAAAAAATGCCTTCGGAGGTCATAAAGGCAATCAAGAAGAACGGGAAGCAATACGACGACAAGTCCTATGATGAGAAGCTTGAAGCAACAATTGTTTCCTCGTATATGGTCCTGAAAAACAACATGCTGGAAAATATCGCTTATGTCTATTTTCCGTATTACCACAATGAGAGTGCCTATATGACGGTTTTCAAACATTATTTTGCCTACATCATTGGGATCAATCTTTTGATTGTTTTGTTCAGTATCTGGTTAAGCTGGATTATTTCGAATAATTTGACGGAAGCGATTACACGTTTTACATCGATGATCAGCCGAATCAACTTATTTGATAAAAATCTCCAGCCTATCAAATATTATAAAAATGATGAGCTCAATGCCTTGGTGAAAGCTTATAACAAAATGATCTCTGAGATAGCAGACCAAAGAGAACGGCTCAGCTATATCGAGAAACAGTCGGCTTGGCAGGAAATGGCGAAACAAGTGGCGCACGAAGTGAAAAATCCGCTCACGCCCATGAAGCTGATGATGCAGAATTTTGAAAGAAAATTTGACCCAAATGACCCAAATGTCACGGCTAAAGTTAAAAACCTAAGCGAAGTTGTGATTGGTCAGATCGATGTCATCAGCAGGGTAGCGAGTGCCTTCTCGGAGTTCGCACAATTACCACAAAAAAATGATGAAGAGATCAATCTGAATAAAGAAATCAAAAATGTGCTGACGATTTTCAGTGATGAAAATATCTTTGTCCATGCCAATCACGATAATATAATGATGAAGATTGATAAAGACTATATGGCGAGAATCATTACCAATCTTGTGACGAATGCAAGTCAGGCAAAAGCAGATGACAGGAAATCGGTTATCAATGTCGATTTGGAAAAAATTGAGAAACGAATCAGGATTACTGTTCAGGATAACGGCGTAGGAATTTCTGAAGATAAGATCAGTAAAATCTTTGACCCCAATTTCACTTCAAAAAATAGTGGAATGGGAATCGGATTAACAATGGTAAAACGGATGGTGGAAGATTATAACGGGACAATTACTGTTGTTTCCGAAGTTGATAAAGGTGCGACTTTCACTATTTCAATGCCTTCGAATTTGTAGATGAAACCTTTCCGATTTCAACAATTTGATATCGATCAAAGTTCTGATGTTTTCCGAGTGGGGACAGATGCGGTTTTGCTAGGCGCTTTATCGAATGTTGTTAATGCCAAACAAATTCTCGAAGTTGGTACAGGAACCGGAATTATTTCTCTGATGTTAGCTCAAAGAAATCCAAATGCCAATATTTTAGCCATTGATATTAATTCTGAAGCAGTAAATGTTTCTCAAAATAATTTTTCTAATTCTCCTTTTTTTGATCGAATCAAAAGTCGTCTTCAAGATTTTAAAAATTTTGAAACTGAGGAAAAATTTGATTTAATCATTTCAAATCCACCTTATTTTGAAATCAATACTTCTGAGAAAGATATTCTGGCAAGACAAAGATTAGAATTAGATTTCTCTGATCTGGTTAAAAAATCCCGTCAATTACTTTCTGATGAAGGATTGTTTTCTGTTATTATCCCAATTGATTCCGAGAAGGAATTTACTCAGATTGGTCTTAGTAATAATTTATTTCTTCAAAGAAAAGTCATTATCAAAGGAATTAAAACCGCTGAACCGAAAAGAGTAGTTTTAGAATATTCTTTTAAAAAATTAGAAACAATAATAGAAAATTTCGTCATAGAAAAATCGCCAAGAGTTTATTCTGATGAATATCTTGAGCTGACAAAAGATTTCCATTTATTCAACAAAAAACCTCTCTGAATTTTCAAAGGGTTTTTTTGTTTATAACTAATTTTTTCTTATTCGAATAATTCCGCAGTATCCAAAACAGAAACTTCGCCATTCTCACATCTGATTGCTTCTCCAGGGTAATTCTGGATCATATGATAATCGTGTGTTGCCATTACAACCGCGCAATGATTTTCTTCCGCAAGATTTTTCAAAAGCGTCATGATGTCGTTAGATGTTTCCGGGTCGAGATTTCCCGTTGGCTCATCTGCAAGGATCAGTTCGGGGTGATTAAGAAGTGCTCTTGCAATTGCAGCACGTTGTTGCTCGCCTCCGGAAAGCTGATGTGGCATTTTGTGCTTTTTGGTTTTCATTCCAACACTTGATAAAACTTCGTCAATTCTTGTTTCCATTTTGTGTTTGTCTTTCCAGCCTGTCGCTTGCAGAACAAAAAGAAGATTCTTCTCAATATTTCTGTCTGGCAAAAGCTGAAAATCCTGGAAAACAATTCCTAATTTTCTTCTGAGATTTGGAACGTCGGATTGTTTTAGTTTTTTCAGATTAAAACCTGCAACTTGCCCGCTTCCGCCTTGCAAAGGAAGTTGTCCGTAAAGAACTTTCAGAAGAGAGCTTTTTCCGGAACCTGTTTTTCCGATAAGGTAACAGAATTTTCCTTTCTTGATATGAAGGTCAACATTATTGAGAACAGTGAAGTTTTTCTGAACAATTTTAGCACTGCTCAAATCTATAATATCGATACCCGGGTCATTTCTGTGCGGCATAATTTAGAAATTGAAAGTTTGTGAAAGTCAAAAATAGCAAAAACTTATTTTTCCGCTTTTACTTTTGGGAAATTTTAACAACAAAAAATGCTTGAAAAACTTTCAAGCATTTTTTTATATGATAATTAAAGAAAATTATCTCTTAGCGCGAGATGCACTAACAGTTAAACTCTTTCTGCCTTTCGCTCTTCTAGCTGCCAACACTCTTCTTCCGTTTGGTGTAGACATTCTTTCACGGAAACCGTGCTTGTTTCTTCTTTTTCTTTCAGATGGTTGGAATGTTCTTTTACTCATCACTAATATATTTAGTTCGTAATTATCTTTTTATTTTCAGACTGCAAATATAGAGATTTTATTTTGAGCGGCAAATATTTAAAAACTTTTTTATGTTAATTTTTACTTTCTTTTAAAAATAAATCGTTTGGGCTGCTTAATCCGCCTGTAGTTTATCCTGAACTTGTCGAAGGGTTCCCAAACCTAACAGAGTGGTTCGACGGAGTCAATCTTTTCACTCCACTTCGTTGCGTAAAAAGGATTTCTGCTCAAATCGAGGAACGAGATTCATCGATTCAAATAAAAATAATATATATAAATAGGAGATAATTCGGGCTGCGGATTCAACATAAAAACAACAGTTTGCAAAAAATCCAATATTGTCATTGACTTCGTCGAATCTTCGATTTCCGGAGGAATCTAGACTGTTGGGATTGACTTCATCGAACCACTTCGTTAGGTTTCTTTCAGAATGACAAAATTACGGTTTATAATTTCTAATCTTTAAATTTGCCTTAATCAAGAACAAACGATGATAAAATCAAGACAAAATTCTGAACATTATATCTGGGGCGGGAACTGCGACAGCTGGATTTTGCTGAACTCAGAGAATCTTTCTATTAAACAGGAAACGATGCCGCCTCATTCAAAAGAGCAATTGCATTTCCATAAAAACGCACAACAGTTTTTCTTTATTTTGAAAGGAAAAGCAACTTTTGTAGTGGATGAAGAAGTCTTTGAAGTTGCTGAAAATTCAGGGTTCCATATCACTCCGAATATAAATCATTTGATAGAAAACAAGTCAGATGTTGATTTGGAATTTCTTGTCATATCAAATCCTTCAACAAATAATGATAAATTTGCAGTAGAAAAATAAAAGATGAGATCTCTATACAATCTTTTCGTTCACTTAATGATTTTCGGGATGAAAGTCTTCTCAATCTTCGATTCCAAAACCAAAAAAGGAGTGCGAGGTAGAAAAGAATCTTTGAAAATCGTTCGTGAGAAAATTCAAGGACAAAAAGTGCTTTGGATGCACGCTGCGAGCTTGGGCGAGTATGAACAAGGTCTGCCGGTTCTCGAAAAATTAAAAGAACAATTACCCGAGCATAAAACTCTGGTAACCTTTTTTTCACCTTCAGGTTATGAAAACGTAAAGAAAAGAAAACAGGTTGCTGATGCGATTTGCTACCTGCCTTTTGACAGGAAAAAAGATGTTAAAGAATTTGCTTCTGCTTTTGAAACCGAGATCTTTTTCACTGTAAAATATGATTATTGGTATAATCTTTTAGAAGAACTGAAAAATCGCAAAGCAAAGATCTATGTGATTTCGGCTCTGTTTTATGAACATCAGGTATTTTTTGAAAATTATGGGAAGTGGTTTGCAAAACAGCTGCATAAAAATATTGATTGGTTTTTTCATCAGACAATTAAGTCTCAGGCTTTGGCCAAAAAAATCGGATTGACCAATTCTACGGTTTCTGGCGACACAAGATTTGACAGAGTGAAACAATTTCCAGATAGAGATAATCATTTGGAATTTATAGAAGAATTCAAGGCGAATCAAAAACTGATTGTTTTAGGAAGCAGCTGGCAGGCAGAAGAAGATATTGCGCAAGTTCTTGTGAAAAAACTTCCTGAAGCCAAAATTGTCATCGTACCTCACGATTTGCACCGGGTCCCGCATTTGCAAAGATTATTTCCGAACGCTATATTGTACAGTTCTCTTACGAATTCTCACGCTCCTGAACTCTCCAACTCTTCAACTCTAATCATAGATAGCATCGGGAAACTTTCCAAATTGTATTCTTATGCAGATCTGGCGGTTGTTGGTGGTGGATTTCATTCTGCGGGATTGCACAATATCTTGGAAGCGGCGGTTTATGGCGTTCCTGTTATTTTCGGAAATCAATACAAGAAAAATCCGGAAGCTGATGCGTTGATTGATGCCAATGGCGGAAAGTGTTTTGACGATTTTGTGGCCGCTTCGGTATTCATCACGGAAGTCATTAAAAAAGATGCTCAGGCAGAAGGTGAAAAGAGGTCATTTCTGAAACAGATGTCAGAAAATGCCTATGAGTTCGTGAATTCCCAACCCAATGCGACTGAGATTATTGTGAAGAAAATCTTGGAGCAAAATATTACTCTCTTTAATCAACAAAACCTCGCAGATGATAAATGATTGGCCAGATCATCATGTCGGTTGGAGCATAAAACTATCTCAGAAATCCCTGACTCCGGATGTTTTTCACGATCAGTTCAAGATGGTCAGGAATATTTACACACTTCAGCCAGTTGAACTCTAAACCATTGCTGATACAAAGCTTTTCCAGATAGAGATTGTCGTGGATTTTATTGTCGATGTCCGATAAAATTTCATCAAATTCCAGCCAGTAATCTTCATCCAGTTTTTTGATTTGAATCAAGGCTTTGAAGATTTTATTGATAAGGTAGATGTAGAGTTTATAAACCGCATCAAACCTCTGTTTTCCGAGCTTGTCGTTGTGTGAAAGAATTTCGCTGGCTAAAAGAAGATTCAGATAAGCTTCCCCGAATTTGTCTGTGGTTATTTTCACGTGCTCTGTGATTTCGGCGCTTAGTTTTCTTACGAGAACCAGAAAATATTTTGGATTGCTGATATATCTTGAGATTTCCGATATCCTATCCCTGATGTAAGATTCCATTGTGTTTCGCTTATCATCTGTCGTTTCCTCATCAATCAGTTCGAAATATAGTTTTTTGGAAAGCAGTTTGTCCTTTTTCAATAACCTGAAAATCAATTTGTCCTTTTCTGAATGGGAAAACTGGCTCAGCGCTGCTTTGAATTCTTTTGAATACTCCATTAATTAAAGATTTTAGAATATTTGATGAATCCGTTCAATGCCCAATTGGCTGTGTAATATAGAGATTTCAAAGTCGAGAATTTCATATGATCTCTATAGACCAGATATTGGTCTTTCATTATGTTTGATTTATTTCGGGAAACGCTGTTGGGAAGCATTCTGTATTTTGATAAGGTCTTTTTCAGAGGTTTTCCCTGTGGGATTTTTTTTAAAAGTTCCAGCCACATCACGTGGTCTTCGCGTTTTGTGCCTTCCGGGAAATAGCATTTCCCAACTCTCTTGGAATCATACATCGATGCTAAAAGCGATAATCTGCAGGTTTTCAAAAGATTATTAAACGTTACGATTTTATCCGCTTCAAAATCTCCGATTTTAGTAGGATTGAGGTTTTCATCACAACGAGAATATGTTGAGTAAGCCAATTCTGCATTTTCGGACTTCATAAAATTGACCATTTCCTCAAGGAAATTGGGTTCCCAAAAGTCATCTGCATCCAGAAATGTGATAAATCTTCCTGTTGCATTTTCGAGAGAAATATTCCTTGCGTGACCTGCGCCTCCGTTTTTCTCAGCTTTAAAAACTTTGATTCTTGAGTCGTTTTGTTTTTCTAAAATTTCCACCGAATTATCTGTCGAACAATCATCCGTAATCAGCCATTCCCAATCCTGGAAAGTTTGATTGAGAACAGAATCAATGGTTTCGTTCAAATATTTTGAAGAATTGTAACTCGGTGTGATGATAGAAATTTCCGGCACTTGTGAATTTTTCACAAAGATAAAGATTTTGGGTCGCTCGCGAAATTATCCTATTCATATTGCGAGATTTGCATATTACGAAAATTGTAGATTGAATTCTTTACAAACATTGAGCTCCTACGGAGCTCTGATGTGTTATTGTAATGCTACTACAAATATTTTGCTCCTCCGGAGCAGTGTCTGAAGAAATGCAAAATGAAATATTCGATAATTTTAATCAGTGTAATGTCAGCGTAAATCCGAGGAGCTACGTAGTAGCGAAATGTTTGTAGGGTGAAAAAATTAATTTCATTGGAGCTCCGTAGGAGCGATACTTCGATTTGTTTATAAAATTATGATAACGTCGTTAATTCTGAGGCAGAAAGTTTTTCGAAGCTGGAACCTGCGCCCCGGCCTGAGTGGAGCTCTTTTTATTTTTTACGTCGGGAAAGGATTGGGGGAAATAAAAAAGCGGGAACGGAGGGCGGATAAAGGCGCCCAAATAATTATTATTGATGAAAAGTGAACTCGAAAATTTAAAATTGTCAGTTTGTCTCAAAATCTTAACTTTGTGAACCTTAAAAAAATTATTCATTATTAATTTTCAATTCATAGAATGTTTTACGACCATCAGCAGATAGAAAAAAAGTGGCAGAAATACTGGGAAGACAATCAAACTTACAAGACTTCCGACTCAACTAATAAACCGAAATTTTACGTCCTCGATATGTTTCCGTATCCTTCCGGAGCAGGACTTCACGTGGGACATCCGCTCGGTTATATTGCCTCTGATATCTATGCGCGGTACAAAAGACATCAGGGTTTCAACGTCCTTCATCCGGTTGGCTACGATAGTTTTGGGCTTCCGGCGGAGCAATACGCCATACAGACAGGAACGCATCCAGCCATTACAACTGAACAAAATATAACGAGATATGAGGAGCAATTAAGAAAAATTGGTTTCTCATTCGACTGGAGCAGGGAAGTGAGAACTTCCGACCCTTCTTATTATAAATGGACACAATGGATTTTTATTCAGTTGTTCCATTCCTGGTATAATAAAAATGCGGACAAGGCAGAACCTATTGAAACTTTAATCAAGCATTTTGAGGAAAAAGGAAGCGAAGGATTAAATGCCAATCAAAATGAAGAACTGAATTTCACTGTAGAAGAATGGGAAAATGCTTCTGAAATTGATAAAGGCGCAATTTTATTGAATTATCGTTTAGCATACAGAGCGGAAACGACTGTGAACTGGTGTCCGGCTCTCGGAACAGTTTTGGCGAATGACGAAATAAAAGACGGAAAATCTGAAAGAGGTGGTTTTCCTGTTTTTCAAAAGAAAATGATGCAGTGGAGTATGAGAATTTCCGCCTATTCTGAAAGATTATTGCAAGGTCTTAAAACTTTGGATTGGCCACAGCCTTTAAAAGATTCTCAGGAATACTGGATTGGAAAATCTCAGGGTGCGCAAGTTAGATTTTCAACTGAAAATGGAGAAACAATTGAGGTTTTCACCACGAGACCTGATACAATTTTTGGTTCGACTTTTATGGTTTTGGCACCGGAAAATCCTTTGGTTCAAAATTTAACAACGGATGAGCAAGCAAAGGAAATCACCAATTATATAGAAGAAACTTCCAAAAAGACAGAACGTGATAGAATGGCTGACGTGAAAAATGTGAGTGGTGCTTTCACGGGAAGTTATGCAATCAATCCATTTACAGGGAAAAATATTCCGGTTTATATTTCGGATTATGTGTTGATGGGTTATGGGACAGGTGCTGTAATGGCGGTTCCTGCGCACGATGAGCGTGACCATAGATTTGCGAAGAAATTTAATCTGGAAATTATTAAGGTTGTGGAATCTGATGTGGATGTTCAGGAAGAAGCTTATGATTCTAAAGATTCGGTTTGTGTGAATTCCGATTTCCTGAATGGTCTTAATTATAATGATGCGAAAGCCAAAATCATCGCTGAAATCGAAAACAAAGGAATCGGTCACGGAACTACGAATTACAGACAACGTGATGCGATTTTCTCCAGACAAAGATATTGGGGCGAACCAGTTCCTATCTATTATAAGGAGGGAATGCCGTACACATTGCCAAATTCTGTTTTGCCTTTGGAACTTCCTGAGGTTGAAAAATATTTGCCAACTGAAGATGGCGATCCACCATTAGGGAATGCGAAAACTTTTGCTTGGGACGAGGCGAATCAAAAAGTGGTTGATACCGATTTGATTGATGATAAAACGGTTTTTCCATTAGAATTATCGACTATGCCGGGTTGGGCAGGAAGTTCTTGGTATTTCTTAAGATATATGGACCCGAATGATGATGAGGTTTTCTGTAAAAAAGAATTGTCAGATTATTGGGGACAGGTTGATTTGTATATTGGCGGAAGCGAGCATGCGACAGGACATTTGTTATATTCTCGTTTTTGGAATATGTTCTTAAAAGACAGAGGTTACATTGAGCAAAATGAGCCTTTCCAAAAGTTGATTAATCAAGGGATGATTTTGGGATATAGTGCATTGATTTTTAGAATTGATGGAACAAATAAAATTGTTTCTAAAAATTTAGCTAAAGATTATACAACTCAAAGAATCCCTGTTGATATTTCAATGGTAAAAGGAAATGATGAATTGGATGTTGAGGCTTTGAGAAATTGGCGACCGGAATTTAAGGATGCTGAATTTATTCTTGAAAATGGGAAATATATTGTTGAAAGAGAAGTTGACAAAATGTCGAAAAGAACTCACAATGTTGTCAACCCAGATGATATTTGTAATGAATATGGAGCCGATGGATTAAGGTTGTACGAAATGTTCCTTGGTCCATTAGAGCAATCCAAACCTTGGAACACGCAAGGTCTAAGCGGCGTCTATGGTTTCTTGAAAAAATTCTGGAATCTGTACTTTGATGGAGATAATTTCTCTGTTTCTGATGAAGAGCCAACTAAAGAAGAATACAAAGTGCTTCATACATTGATCAAGAAAGTAGTTTACGATATTGAGAATTTCTCTTTCAATACTTCTGTGTCTTCTTTTATGATTGCTGTGAACGAATTGCAGAAATTAAAATGTAATAAACGCAATATTTTGCAACCTTTGGCTGTTATTATCTCACCATATGCACCACATATTTGTGAAGAGGTATGGAATTTGCTCGGAAATAATGCTTCTATTGAATTTGAACCGTTCCCAACTCTTGATGAAAGCTATCTTGTTGAAGATGAGATAGATTATCCGGTAAGCTTCAATGGAAAGATGAAATTCAAAATCAAATTAGCTGCTGAATTGGGTAAAGAAGAAGTCGAAAAACTAATGATGGAGAATGATGACGTGAAGAAGTTTTTAGGAGATAAATCAGTTAAAAATTTCATATTCGTACCGAAGAAAATCATTAATATTGTTAGCTGATTTAAGAAAGCCTTGTGAAAGATTAAGAAAAATTATTATTCTCGCCATTGGAAATTATAGAAATTAAAATCATAATTTATGTATGACAAATTTGTATATCTTCCATTAATGTTTCCAAAAGAGATAATGAATTCATAAAAACACTGCTTCGATTTAATTAATAATTAAAATAAGCTGATTTAATAGATAAAAAAATTACAAGTCAAACAGAAAATAATTTTGCATTTTTCAAAAAATTGACTTTATTTTACACGATAAAATTTAACAATTATAATTTAGTTTTAATATGGAAATGAATGTTTCAAAAACAGACGAGCAAGTAGTTGCTAGAAAAAAGGGAGGTCTTAATCCTGCTATAATCATCCCAATTTTATTGGCTGTAGGTATTGCGATCTTTTTATTTGTATTAGGTAATCCTTCAAACTTTCAAGAAGATGCTCGTATTGCAGGCGCTCCTTCAGTAGCATTTGCTGACATCGAAAGTAAAGAACTTCATCCTCATGGATTGGGTGTTATCTATATGGGAGGAATACTTGTTCCTGTTTTGATCACTTTTATGATCATCGTTATCGTTTTTTCAATCGAGAGAGCTATCGTATTGAACAAGGCTTCAGGAAATGGAAATGTTGATAATTTTGTTGTAAAGATCAGAAGCTTGCTTAACAATAACAAAGTTGACGAGGCTTTAGAAGAGTGTGACAAACAACAAGGTTCTATCGGGAATGTTGTAAAAGAAGGTCTTACAACATACAAAGCTTTGGCTCATGATACTACTTTAGACAAAGAACAAAAAATGGCAGGTCTTAACAAAGCTATTGAAGAGGCTACAACTTTGGAGATGCCAATGTTAGAGAAAAACATGAATATCTTATCAACTCTTGGTACTGTTGCAACTTTGGTGGCACTATTGGGAACGGTAATCGGTATGATTCGTTCATTCCAGGCGTTAGGTGATGCAGGAGGAACTCCTGATGCTGCTGCTTTATCAATCGGTATCTCAGAAGCATTGATGAATACAGCCTTAGGTATTGGTACTTCTGCTGTTGCAATTATTCTTTATAACTATTTTACAGCTAAAATTGACGGTTTGACTTACAAGATTGATGAGATTTCCATGAGCATCCAACAATCTTTTGCTGAATTTCACTAAGAAATTGGGCATTTTATTAAAATGTATTTTTACATTTTAAATTTCATCAAAAAGTTAAATAGACAAAAATAATGGCGAGAATTAAACCAAAAAGACATGGTGTAGCTCTGGATATGACAGCAATGTGTGATGTAACATTCTTACTTCTTACATTCTTCATTATGACTACCCAGTTCAAAAAGCCCGATGTGGCACAGATAAAACCGCCTTCTTCTATATCAGAGAAGTTACTTCCTGATGCAAGTCTTATGACCGTAAGTGTTACTCCGGATGGTGTATTTTATTTTCAACCAGTAGATAATGGATCGGAAAAAATACAACTTTTAGATAAAATGGGACAAAAGTACAGAATGACTTTTACTAACCCGGAAAAAGCTGCATTTGCAAAAGTAGAAGCGATTGGCGTACCAATGAGTCAGCTTAAAAGTTATTTGAATCTGCCTGAAGATCAACAAAAAACTTACAAAGCAAAAGAAGGAATCCCTATGGATAGTACAAATAAGCAATTGATTGATTGGGTACAACAAAGTCTTGCCGTTAATCCTAACTACAAGTTAGCGATAAAAGGTGACGTAAGTACAAAATATCCGAAAGTAAAAAGCTTATTTGAAGGTTTGAGAGATATTGATTTTCTTAAATTTTGGTTGATAACATCACAAGAAGGTAAACCTGGAAATTAAATCATACAGAAATGGCAGAAGTACAAGTAAAAGAGGATAGCGGGAAAGGCGGCAAGGTCCGTTCGAAGAAGCATAATCCCCGAGTAGATATGACACCGATGGTTGATTTGAATTTCCTTATGTTGATGTTCTTCATGTTTACAACAACATTTAGTAAACCCAATGTAATGGATCTTGGTCTTCCGGCAAAACCGAAAAAAGATCAAAAACAACCAGATACAGAGATTAAATTAAGTAATTCAATTTCTGTGATCATAGGAAAAGACAATAAAGTATTCTATCATCAGCAAGACCAAGCAGGTCTTAATGATGCGACTCTTATGGAAACTACATTCGATAGAGAGGGAATTAGAAAAGTGATCGAGCAGGCAAAAGCTGGTGCAGCTGATAAGGATTTGTTTACAGTCATTATCAAACCAACAGACGATGCGGTATATAAGAATTTTGTAGATATTCTCGATGAAATGGCTATTACCAAAAATGAAAGATACGGTGTTACCGATATCAAGCCTTGGGAGTTAGCTATTTACAAAAAGAAAGTTGGAGAGTAATCTCTATACTACAATATCATATTTAAAATATCAAAAATGGCAGACGATAATTTGAAATACGATCTCAGTCTTGACGAGATAGTATTTGAAAATAGAAATAAAGAGTATGGTGCGTACGATCTTAGAACGGCGTATCCTAAGTTGCTTACAAGATCTTTCTTTATAGGAACGGCTTTTTTTCTTCTTCTTGCAATTTCGCCTCTTATTTATCTTAAGATTCAACAGATGAATGCTAGAGATAAAGTTGAGGTAGATGCAAAACTGGTAGATATATTGGATGAACAACCAATTATCGAGCAACCGAAGGAAGAAGAACCACCACCACCTCCTCCTCCAAAAGAAGAGGAAAAACAGGAAGTGATTCAGAATGTTGTTCCTGAGCCTAAAAAAGCTCCTAAGATTGAAACACCACCACCACCAATTACAAAACAATTGGAAACTACTACGGGGCTTCAGAATCAAGAAGGGGTTAAAACTCCATCTTACACGCCACCGCCACCGCCACCATCAACAGGGAAAGGTGTGGTTGCAGAAGTTAAACCTGTAACTAATGAGGTTTATGAGTCTGTGGATCAGAATGCAGAATTCCCTGGAGGAACCAATGCTTTCAGAAGTAAGTTCAGTAATAATTTTGATTCGGGAAGTTTGGAAGGAGAAGGAACCCTTAAAACAGAAATTACTTTCGTTGTAGAAAAAGACGGTTCTCTTACCCAAGTAAAAGCGACTGGTCCTAATTCAGATTTCAACAGAGAAGCAGAAGCTACTGTTAAAGGAATTAAAACTAAATGGACTCCAGGTAAAGTTAATGGACAGCCTGTAAGATCTAGATTTAGATTCCCAGTTACAATGAATTTCCAATAAGGATTTAATTTGTAATGGATTATATAAAAGAGAAGTTTTTATAACTTCTCTTTTTTTATTAGATTTGTGTTATGTTTAAATGGCTTTCTTTAATTGTAGGGTTTCTCTACATAGCGTTCGGGATTTTTATTATAGTTTATAGATACCTAAGTATCATAGAGTCTAATATAGCTTATCCACTAGGCGTTTTGCTAGTGGCTTATGGAATATTCAGATTCGTAAGAGCTATAATCGCGCTCAAAAATGATAATTAGAATGAAAAAAATATTCTTCCTGGTCATAGCAAGTTTTGCTATGATCTATTCGTGTTCAAAAGATAAGGAAATTGACAATCCTAATAAAGGAGAGATCACAGTAGAAACTGATGAGTCTTTCAAAAGTGTTGCAGAAGCTTTGGTTGAAAGATATACTGCGCTTAACCCAAAAACAAAGATCAACCTTGTTATCAAAAAAGAAGATCTTGGATTGCTGGATCTTCTAGATAAAAAGGCGAGGGTTGTTATAATGTCCAGAGAACTGTCCCCAAAGGAAAAAGAAGCTTATGATCAAAAGATAGACTTGCCTTGGAAACCTGCAAAATTTGCTGCCGATGCCGTACTTTTTGTTGTCCCAAAAGATTCGCCTTTGGAATCTATTTCTATGGATGAGATTTCTAATGAGCTTCAATCTGATAAAAAGCGTTTGATTTTTGATGGGACCAATTCCAGTAATCTTAATTTCATCGCTCAGAAATTTCAGAAAGACCCGGCTGATTTGAAATTTTCCATTATCAATGGAAATGAAAATGTGGCAGAGCAGCTAAAGAATTATCCCGACAAAATAGGCGTCATCAGCTATAATACGATTAGCCGTCCCTTTGGTAAGGAAGCGGAAAGACTAAGAAACGAGCTGAGAATCCTTAAAGTTATCAAGGATAATAAAGCTTATGATGTCTCTAATGAAAACTTGAAAAACATGTCCTATCCATTTACAAGGGTTTTATATTTTCTTACCAATGAAGCTTATTATGGTTTAGGAAATGGTTTCATTAGGTTTTCCTGCCAACAATTAGGTCAGATCGTTGTTGAAAAAGAAGGTCTACAGCCTTACAACCTCTTCAAAAGAGAGGCTCAAATGCGATAATCGTATTTTTAATATTTTTTTAACAAAAAAAACTTTGTATTATAAAATAATGGTCTGAATATTGCGAATCAAACCACTGTTAATATTTTTTAGAAATAATGAAAACCGACAATATAATGAATGTATCAAAAAAGATCGTTTTAACGGCTGCTATTGGATTTTTTGCAAATCTTTCCTTTGGGCAGTCTGTTCAAGATGGAATTAATTATGTAGATAGTCAAAAATATGCCAAGGCTAAACAAAATTTCACAGACCTAATTAACAAAGACCCAAAAGATGCTAGCAACTATTTCTATTTGGGAAACACTTACCTGACTCAATTTGATCCTAACTTCAACGAAGCACAAGATAATTTCAATAAAGGTCTTGCTGCCGATCCTAAAAGTTATTTGAACAAAATCGGTTTAGCGTCTGTTAAATTAGGAAAAGGAGATAAATCTGCAATTGCCGAAATCCAACAAATTGTAAAAGATTCTAAAGAAAGAGATGCTGAAGTTCTGTTCAGAGCTGGAGAAGCACTAACTCTTTTCGAAAAAAACAGTTCACCAGATCTGGCAATTACTTTCCTTAACAAAGCTGTAGAAAAAGCTCAAAAAAATGGCGTTCCGGCAAACTATTATTATTCTTTGGGTGATGCTTATAGACTGAAAAAAGATCCGGGCAATGCGATGTCTGCTTATGATAAAGCGCTTGAGGTGGCAAAAAGCAAAGCATCTGTTTATACGAGAATGGGAACACTTTGGATGGCTGCGCAAAGATGGCAGCAGGCAAAAGAGAATATTGACAAAGCAATTGCCGTTGACCCAACTTATGCGCCGGCTTACAAGGCTTTAGCTGGTTTCAATATCAAATATCAAAAGAATGCTGAAGCTACTCAAAACTTGATCAACTATACAAAATATGCGGATGATGACCCATATACAAAATTGGAGATTGCAAAACTTTACTTCACAAACGAAGATTTTGCTAATGCAAAAACGACATTAGATTCGGTTTTTGATAAAGTTGATGATCCCATCAAATATAGATTAAGAGCTTACATCCAATACGGAGATGGAGATTATACCGGGGCTCAACAAAACATTGAAACATTTTTATCAAAGGCTGAAAAAAGTAGAATCCAGCCTTCTGATGAAGGTTTACAAGGGCTGATTGCGGCAGGTATGGCCAAAGATGAAAAGGATGCTGCGAAGAAGGCACAGTTGGAAGCAATTACTCAACAAAAAATTGCTTTCGCAAAGGCTGCAAAAGATGAAACGCTTAAATGGGATGAGGAACTTGCAAAAGTAAAAGGAGGAATCAACTCTGCTTCTGTTGACCAAGGTCCGACTTCCCCGGAAATAGAGGCACTTAAAAAGAAAATCGTAGAAAACCCTAGCGATACAGATTCACTTTACAAATTGGCAACAGAATATCAGAATGTTCAAAACTGGAATGGAGCTGTCCTTACTTGGGGGAAAATGATTTCTGCTCTACCGGATTGGGCACCGGCATATTATAGCCAAGGTTATGCTTATCAGCAAGCTAAGAATAATGATATGGCAAAAGCTTCTTATGAGAAATTCATTTCTCTTGTAAAACCAGCAGAGATCGAAGCTAGCAAACCAAGCTTAGGTTATGCCTATTTCTTTATTGCATTTATGGAGAAAGATACTGATCCTGAAAAGGCAAAGCAAGATGTTGCGAAATCTTTGGAATATGAACCAACATACCAGGATGCGATCAATCTTCAGAAAGCTTTGAATAAATAATTTAAGTTACTAGATATGAATACTTCCCAACCCTGAAAGTTGGGAAGTATTGTTTTTAGTAAATTTGTACAAAATATTTTGATTATGAAATGTGATATCCTGGCAATAGGAGCGCATCCGGATGATGTAGAATTAGGGTGTGGAGGAACTATTATAAAATTGATCTCTGAAGGAAAAAAAATCGGTATTATTGATTTGACCGAAGGCGAGTTGGGAACAAGGGGAACTGCACAAACCAGAGCCGTTGAGGCATCAGATGCTGCAAAGATCTTGGGAATAGGTGTTCGGGAGAACCTAAAATTGAAAGATGGATTCCTTAATAATTCAGAAGAATATCAATTGAAAGTAGTTGAGAAAATAAGAAAATATAAGCCCGAAATTGTATTAGCTAACGCAATAGACGATCGTCATCCTGATCATGCAAAAGCTGCAAAATTAATATCTGATGCTTGTTTTTTATCTGGGTTAAAGAAAATTGAGACATTCGATAATAATGAATTGCAAGAAGTATGGCGTCCGAAACATATTTTTCATTATATCCAGTGGAAAAATATAGAACCGGATTTCGTAATTGATATTACAGGTTTTCTGGATAAAAAAATAGAAGCTTGCCTGGCTTATAAGACACAATTTTATAACCCAGAATCCAATGAACCTATTACACCAATCGCAACAAAGGATTTCCTGGAGAGCTTGACTTATAGGGCTCAAGATCTGGGAAGACTTTCCGGAGTAGAATATGCGGAGGGTTTTACAACAGAAAAATTAATTGCAATCAAAAATTTTGAGGGAATAGTTTGCAATTAAATGATAAAATGCTATATTTGCACACGCAAAAACGGTGATTGTAGCTCAGTTGGTTAGAGCGCCGGATTGTGGTTCCGGAGGTCGGGGGTTCGAGACCCCTCATTCACCCACATTGAAACGCATTCTTATTTAGAATGCGTTTTTTTATTTGAGAATGTTTCGTTATTTTTATATTTTAATAAACATATGAAGCATAACAACAATTTTGATTTTCTAAGATTCTTGTTTTCATTTTTAGTTGTTATTGGACATTCTATAATTTTAAGTGGCAAACCTGAATTTTGGAATGACTTTTTAGCAGCAATGCCAAATTACAGTGTTTATTCATTCTTTGTTATTAGTGGATTTTTAATATACTCAAGTTTCGAAAGACTGAATGATATTAAAAAATACATTAGAAATAGACTCAAAAGAATATTGCCTGCTTATATTTTTATAGTTATTTTTTTTTCGGTCTTTTTATTTATTTTTTCATCAACTGATATTACCAATTATTTTTCCAAAGATTGGATAAAATATTTAGGAGCTAATCTCGTCTTTGCAAATTTTCTAAAGCCTTGTATCCCTTTCGTTTTTACAGGTAATCCTGAGTGTGCTGTGAACGGTTCTTTATGGACAATAAAAGTAGAGATCATGTTTTATGCCTTTGTGCCGATCTTATATTATTTTCTGGCTGGGAAATCTTTGAAAACAAAAAATTTAATTCTTTTAATATTGTATTTGTTGTCTTTTACCTATGGCTATTTTGTAGGGAAATATTATAATTATGAGATGGCAAAACAATTTCCAGGAAGTTTGATATATTTTGTAAGTGGTATGTTTTTGTATTTGAATCTTGATTTTTTTAAAAATAATAAAACAATATTATTACCTGTTGCAATTATATTGGGTGTTTCAGAGTTATATTTTTTACCAATCACATTGGTTTTTCCATTTGCTTTATCAATTGTGATCATATGGTTTGCTTTTACAAGTATCCCGTTGAAAAATTTTGGAAAATATGGAGATTTTTCTTACGGTATGTACCTGGTTCATTTTCCGATCATTCAGATATTTGTACAGCAAGGGATTTATGATAAATATTCTTTTTTTGGCCTTACTGCGAGTTATATTGTGGTTATTTTATCCTCTGTCTTAATTTGGAAATTTATAGAAAGCCCTTTTCTGAGGAAAAAATTGCTAAAATAAATGATAGCATTTGCTATAAAATTATTTTAATATACCAATCTTGAGCATGAGGAAGAAAGCTTATTTTTTTATTTTTTCGCTTTATATATTAACAGCCATCTATTTCCTTAAAAAGGATATAGTATTGGAATATGAATGGATGCTAATAATGGATGATTTTTCCAAATATGGATATGATTATAGATTATTTGGAATGCCAACTGCCTACATGCCTCCGTTTTATCCGTATTTTCTATTGTTTTGCAGTAAAACTTTAGGTAATTACTGGTTGCAAATTGTCTGTATCATTCAAGGAACAATAGTATTTCTCTCATCATATTGGATGTTTAAAGGTATATTTGGTGAAAAAATAAATTCTACGACCATAATATTGGCGTATTGTTCGGTTATTTTTTTTCCTCCACTTCTAGTCGGAACTTATAAAATAAGTTCTTTTGCCTTCTCATTGAGTGTAATGCTAATTTTTTTTACAATTTTACATAAAATATATGAACATCGGCTGGCAAATAAAAAACAACTTGTATATCTATTGATGGTTTCTGTCATAGGCATGTATTTGAGATATGAATTTATATTTATAATTATTTTATCTGCCCTGGTTTTTTATTTTCGGGGCAAAATATCATTTAAAAAATTTATATCATCATTAGTCATTTTATTCATTATATATTTGCCTTGGTGTATAAGGAATTATATTGAAATCGGTACATTTACTTATTCCACATCATTTAATTTCAATTTTGCTAAAGGATATAATGAAAAATATGATACAAATATTATTTTCAATAATCCTTATTCTCCAGAATTGAAAAAAATCCTTACAAATAAAACGCTTTCCGAGATGTTTACTAATGAAAAGGATATGAATGACTATTTGAGGAGACTTAATCAGGATTTTATCAGTGAAAATCCTGAGTTATTTATAGAACTGACCGGAAAGAAATTGTTAATTAATCTAACTCAGTATTTTCCAGGTTATGAAGGTATTAATAGATTTAAACTTTACTTTGCATATAGTTTTTATATGATAACCTTTCAGACTTTTTTGATTTTTGCAATCAGGAAGAAATTCCGCAAGAATAAGAAAGATTTTCTTCTATACGGTACGGCAATTTTTTATATGTTTTTTGTCTTATTCTATGTAGTGGCACCATTACCCAGATACCTACTATTGTTCTATCCTATTTTTACTGCGGTAATATTGCATAGTTTTTATGATGATATCCAAAAAAGATTATTAAGAAAAACAAAACTAAAAAATCACATCTTATGATGTGATTTTTTAGTTTTGTTAAACTTCATCGTCAGAGTCTATTGTAAAAGATTTTGATTTGAAGTCTTTGTCATGCCTTTCAGAGATAACATCTTCGCCTTTTTGCTGAATGATGAAGTCTGTAGATTCATTGAATAGTTCTTGGAAACTTTTGAAGTCTTCTTTGTAAAGATAGATCTTATGTTTTTCAAAAGTTGCTTCGCCATTTTCCCCGAAATTCTTCTTACTTTCTGTAATGGTTAAATAATAGTCACCTGCTTTTGTCTCTCGCACATCAAAGAAATACGTTCTTCTGCCTGCTTTCAACACTTTAGTGAAAATCTCATTCTCATGTCGTTCTTTAAATTCACTCATCGTTAAATATTTTTTAGAAATCTGTATTAACAAATATAACAGAATTCTCGGGAATTCAAAATGTTTTGTTAAAAAAAAGTGTTAAATACGTTTTTTTCTTAAAATTTTGATAAAATTTCAAATGGTTTTGTGCCGAAATTAATTTAGATATAGAATTTCATCTGCACGTTTCGCACTTGATTCTCTGTGGGTTATTATGATGGAAGTTGTAGTTTTGATATCGTTGTCGATATTCTGTAAGATGTTTTCTTCTGTTTCCGTATCAAGTGCGGAAAGACAGTCGTCAAAAATTAAAATATTGGGTTGCTTTATCATCGCCCGGGCAATGCAAATTCTCTGCTTCTGCCCGCCAGAAAGCATTACACCACGTTCACCTACCATGGTTTGGTATTGTTCTTTGAACTCCTCGATATTTTTATGGACATCCGCTTTTTTCGCCATTTCTACTACCAAGCTTGGATTTGGCTTGTCAATAGCAAATCCAATATTGTTTTCAATTGTATCAGAAAATAGATAACTTTCTTGTGGGGTGTAGCCAATTTTGTCTCGGTAAAGTTTCAGATTGTGCATTTTTAAGTTTTTTCCATCAATAAGGATTTCTCCCTCATCAGGGTCGATCAAACGGCAAAGAAGTTGCGCAATTGTTGACTTTCCACTTCCCGTTTTACCCATTATTGCAAGCGATTTCCCGGCATCGATTTTAAAACTCAGGTTATCGATTGCTTTGATGCCAGTATTTGGATAAGTATAACTTACGTTTCGAAACTCTATTTCGCCATCTATTGGGTAAACTTCATGATTTGTATTTACGATTTCTGATCTCAGATCCAGGAATTCATTTACACGTTGCATACTTGCTTCTGCTCTTTGGTTTACAGATGTTACCCAACCTAACATTGAGAAAGGGAAAATCAACATATTGATGTACATGAAGAAGTCTGCAATAGTCCCCACGCTCATTTCCCCGGCAATATACTTTTGACCTCCAATATAAAGAATAGCTACGTTTAAAAGTCCGATAACGAAAATGATGATCGTGAAAAAATAAGCTTCTGTTCTTGCCAGGTCAAGTGCTTTGTCCTGATAATCTTTAACTTTGACTCCGTAATTTTTTTCAATATATCTTTCTTTACTAAAGAACTTTACAACACGGATTCCCGAAAAACTATCCTGTACAAAAGTCGAGATTCCGGATTGGCTTTTCTGCATCACCTTCGATTTCTTGTTGATGATATCGCTTACTTTATAAATGCCGTAAGAGAGAATAGGAAGAGGTATCAACGTCCAAAGTGTCATCTGCAGATCTGTCATGAACATATAAACACTGGTAATGATCAGTAAAATGATTAGGTTGACGACATACATTACTCCGGGGCCAAGATACATCCTGATAGCGACAACATCTTCGCTAAGACGATTCATGAGGTCGCCTATTGTAGTCTTTTTGTAGTCAGTAACAGATAATTCCTGATAATGGGTATAAATCTTATTCTTCAGTTCATATTCTATTCTTCTGGATGCCACAATGATGGTTTGTCTCATCATAAAAGTGAAAAAGCCTGATAGGAGAGAGCAGCCGATCAGGATTCCCGAATTGATGAAAATTACTCTGAAGTATATCCAGTTATTCTTGACATTATCAATGATATTAAGGTCAGAAGATAGGTTTAATGTTGAATAATTCTTCTCGATAATATTGATGGTCTGTCCGATATATTGGATTTTGTAGATCGCAAAAAAGTTGCTCAGAATAATAAATAAAAATCCCCAGAAAAGTAAGACGCGATGTTTCCAGAAATATGGATTCAGTGTTTTTAAAGCTTTCATTTTTCAAACTTTGATTTTCCAAAGCCAATGCAAAATTAATGATTTAAAATTTCAGAAAAGACTTTAAAATAAGTTTTGAGATTTCTTAACAAATGATAAGATATTTAAAAATTGAGGAGGCATGGAAAATTGACATTTATCATTAATTTTGTACTCGAAAAATCTAAAAAATGAATCCAAAACCTAAATACGATGTTGTACTGATTGGTGGTGGGATAATGAGTGCTACATTGGCGACAATGTTACACGAGTTCGACCCTGATCTGGAGATTGCCATTTTCGAAAGACTGGAAAAAGTAGCCAAAGAAAGTTCGTCTGCATGGAACAATGCTGGAACAGGACATTCGGCATTCTGTGAGCTGAATTACACGCCGGAGAAAGAAGGCAAAATCGATATAAAAAAAGCAGAATATATTGCTGAACAGTTCGAGGTTTCCAAGCAATTCTGGTCTTATCTGGTCAATAAGGGCATCATTGATAATCCTAAAGAATTCATCAATTCTTGTCCCCACATGAGTTTTGTTTTCGGGGAAAAGGATGTGAAATTCCTCAGGAAAAGACACGAGGCTCTACAAAAATCCCCATTGTTCCAAGGGATGGAATATTCCGACGATCACAAAAAGCTAGCAGAATGGGTTCCATTGATGATGCAGAAAAGAATGGCAACCGATCAGCTGGCTGCTACCAAGATGGACCTGGGAACTGATGTGGATTTCGGAAAGTTGACTGTAAAACTGATAGAACATCTGAACAAAACAGAATCTGTAGAGGTTTTCACCTATCATGAAGTAAAGGATATCGATGCAGACGGACACGGAAGTTGGAACTTAAAAGTGAACGACAGGAAAAACCTTCATAAGCAGACCGTGAATGCAGACTTTGTGTTCATTGGGGCTGGCGGATATGCTTTGCCGTTATTGGAGAGTTCCGGTATCGAGGAAAGTAAAGGTTACGGCGGTTTCCCAATAAGTGGACAATGGCTGGTAAGCACAAATCCGGAACTGGTGGAAAAACATAATGCGAAAGTCTATACCCAGGCTACGGTTGGTGCACCTCCAATGTCTGTCCCTCATCTTGATCTCAGAATCATCGATGGTAAAAAAGCACTTCTATTCGGCCCTTTTGCAGGATTCTCGACCAAGTTCCTAAGAGAAGGAAGTTATCTCGACCTTCCGGAAAGTGTTAATTTTAAAAACATCCGATCATTATTCGGGGTTTGGTGGCACAATATGCCTTTGACCAGATATCTGATCCAACAAGTAACGATGAACAAATCTCAAAGAATGTCACATCTGAGAGACTTTGTGACCGATGCCCAGGAAAAAGACTGGGAACTGAAACAGGCCGGGCAAAGAGTACAAATCATCAAGAAAGACCGTTTTGAAGGTGGAAGATTGGAGTTTGGGACAGAGGTTGTTGTGAACAAGGATAAGAATATCGCATCGCTTTTGGGGGCATCTCCTGGTGCCAGTACATCTGCATTTGCAATGATCATGGTTTTGGAAAATTGCTTTGCAGATAAACTTAAAACAGACTGGAAAGACAAGCTTGTGGAGATGGTCCCAAGCTATGGTAAAAAATTAGCTGAACATCCGGAACTGATCCAGCAGATCAGAGCGTATTCTAAAGAAAAATTAGAATTGGAATATTAATTTTTGAACTCAATAAAAAATGAGTGAAACGATTGTAAAACCTTATATTGCAGAAGGGCTTCTTGAGAAGGTCAAGTCTGAAATTGTTGAAGAAAAACAGGTGATTCTACATTGCTGTTACAAATCGGAGTTTTTTCTTGAAGAGAAAATCAGGATATGGTCTTCCACTTATCTGGTTGACAGGCAATCTGAGCATGTTTCCAAACTTGTTCATTTTGAAAATATCAGCCTTTTTCCAGAATGGACGGATGTGCCTTTTGGAAAAGAATATTGGTTTACATTAGTGTTCTCGGGATTGCCAAAAAGTTGCAAGATATTTGATTTTATAGAACTTATTCCACAAAATGATGGGTTTTTCCAGGAAGGAATCGTTAGAAATTCCTCGGATGTTTATAAGATCAGATTAGATATGTAAATAAATAAAGGTTCAGAATTTTCTGAACCTTTTTATTTTTAAGAAAGTTTTTGCATCTCTTGCTTTATTTTTTCCTGAAGACCTTCTGAAGCCAGAACCAAAGGAAGTCTTAAGTAGTTTTTGATGATTCCTTTTTCTGCAAGAATAGTTTTCACACCACAAGGATTGCCTTCTGCAAAAATCAGTCTGGTGATCTCTACCAAAGAATTGTGAATCTTGTAAGCCTCATCAACTTCTCTTTTAAGGGCCAGTTTTACCATTGTTGAGAATTCTTTTGGATAAGCCTGGCCGATCACAGAAATTACACCATCCCCACCAGCCAGAGTTACTGGCAAAGTATATTCGTCATCGCCAGACATCAGGGAAAAATTCTCAGGTTTTTGTCTCAAAATGTCAAAGTATTGAAGGATATTTGGAGCAGCTTCCTTTACCATGAAAAGATTTGGAAATTCCTTTGCCAATCTTAGTGTTGTGGAAGCCTCTACGTTTTGCCCGGTTCTTCCCGGAACATTGTAGATGATGATTTTCTCACCGGTTTCAGCCAAAGCTTTGTAGTGCTGATAAAGTCCTTCCTGATTTGGTTTGTTGTAATAAGGAGAAACAGAAAGTACCGCATCGAAATCTGACAGGTCAGTTTCTTTGATCTGTTGTACAACCTCGGAAGTGTTATTCCCCCCAATTCCAAGAACTAGAGGCAATCTGTTGTTGTTTATTTTTGTGATGTGTGCGATCACCTTTTCTTTTTCTTCCTTCGAAAGAGTTGCAGCTTCCGCCGTAGTCCCAAGAACAACCAGAAAATTGGTACCGTTGTCTATATTGTAATCGATTAATTTGGTAAGAGAATCAAAATCTACAGAGAGATCTTCATTGAAAGGTGTTACTAAAGCTACACCTACGCCTTTTAGCTGACTCATTTTTATTTGAATAATTAAATTTATCAAATTTAATTTATTTTAATAAATTCACAAATATTATATTTGTCATTATTTAGTCTTTCCAGCCTAAAACACTCATTTCAGAAAATTGAAGAATGCCGTATAACACAATAAAAAGAATATTACCGAAAGATTTTTTAATAAAGAATGAAACCTTTTTCAGAAAAATAATTTATCTCTATTATATTGGTAATTCTTATCACTGTCCGATTTGTGATAAATCATTCCGGAAATTTCTACTGAATCAACGTGGGGAAAAATTATGCCCAAGCTGTGGAAGCATGCCTAGAGACAGACGGCTTTTTTCAGAATTCAAGAAAGAATACTCAGGTAAGAATGTTATTAAGTTATTGGATTTTTCCCCTTCCAGGTCCTTATACAGAAGACTTAAAAAATCTAAGAATATCCAATATTTTCCCACCGATCTTTCTACGGATTTCATAGCGGAGTACCAATATGATATTACAGACATTCCTGTAGAAGAGGGCTTTTTCGATTATATTTTCTGCTATCATATTTTGGAACATATAGAGAATGATGCAAAGGCGATGTCCGAACTGTACAGAGTTCTGAAAGACGATGGAAAGGTATTCGTGCAAACGCCCTTCAAAGAAGGTGAAATATATGAAGTTCCTGAAGCAAAGACAGATGAGGATAGATTGAAGTACTTCGGACAGGCAGATCACGTTAGGCTTTATTCTGTAAAAGGTTTGGCGGAAAGATTGGAAAAGGCTGGTTTTACTGTGACCATCAAGACCTTTGATCAAGATGACGGTCTGGGTTCCTCTAAAAAAGATACCATTTTACTTTTGAATAAAAAATAACGACCCCATTTCATTGACCAATAATTAATTAGTTGGTTTAGAAGCCTTAAAATCATTAGATTTGTATTCCTATTTTCTTTCAATGAAAAATAAAATTTTTGGATTCGGAATCATTGGATTGCTTTTGATCGGATGTAAAACGCCGCTCAATATTACAAACATCCATACCGAAAAAAACATTTACATTACCAGTCAATTACAAGACGACAAGGCGATGGATGCCGTTATCCAACCGTATAAAAACGAGCTGGAAGGTAAGATGAACACCAAAATCTCCCATACCAATGTAGAGCTTAATAAATCCGGAGATAATAGCAATCTCGGAAACCTTTTGGCGGATTATACTTTCGAAGGTGCAGATGAATGGGCAAAGAAAAATAACCTTCCGCCAATAGATGCTGCTGTAATCAACATTGGCGGAATTAGAAATATAATTCCGAAAGGAGACATTACTCTGAAAAATATTTATGAAGTGATGCCCTTCAATAATGAAATTGTAATTGTAAAAATGTCCGGAAAGGTTATTGATGGTATGTTCCAATATTATTTAAAAACGCAGCAGAATAACCCGGTTTCTCATATGATAATAGAAACAGACGGAGGAAATATGATATCGAAAAAGCTTATCAACGGCAAAGCAATTGATGTAAACAAAACCTATTATATTGCAACATCGGATTATTTAGCTTTGGGAGGAGATAATATGTTTTTCTTCAGCAAAGGCGAAATGATTCCTACAGGCATCAAGATGCGTGACCTGTTTCTGGAAAAATTTAAACAGAACCCAGAAGTTTCTGCGCCTGATGACGTCAGATTGATCTTTAAAAATAAAAAAGTGCAGGAATAATGAAAAGAAAAGAATTTCTGAAGTGTGTAGGAGGCGGGAGTCTCGCTTTGACATTAGCACCTAATCTTTTGTTAGCGGAACAATTTGACATATTGAAAAAAGAATCTGCACACAAGCTGACAATTTTGCATACCAATGATCAGCACAGCAGGATTGAACCTTTTGCCGATTCGTTTAAAAGCAATCCCAATCAGGGCGGATTTGCGAGAAGAGCATCCCTGATCAAAAAAATAAGGAGTGAGGAAAAAAATGTTTTGCTTTTGGATTCGGGAGATATTTTCCAGGGAACACCATATTTCAATTTTTTTGGAGGAGAGTTGGAATTTAAATTAATGAGTATGATGCAATATGATGCATCTACAATGGGAAACCATGATTTTGATAATGGGTTGGAAGGTTTTTTGAAAGTGTTGCCAAATGCGAAATTCCCTTTCATCTGTTCCAATTATGATTTTAAAAATACTATTTTAGATGGGAAGACAGAATCCTATAAAATCTTCAACAAAAATGGGATCAAAGTAGGAATTTTTGGAGTTGGAATAGAGCTGAATGGTCTTGTAGGAAAAAAGAACTATGCAGAAACCATTTATCATGATCCGATAGAAATTGCACAACACTATTCTGATTTTTTAAAGAAGGAAAAAAAATGCGATTTAGTGATTTGCCTTTCCCATATTGGGTTCGAGTACAATGATCAACCAAATAAAATATCGGATAAACATCTGGCAGCAAAAACTTCCGGGATAGATTTGATTTTAGGTGGACATACCCATACTTTCCTTCCAGAACCTCTAACTTTTCAGAATAGGGAGAGTAAGAATGTTATTGTAAATCAAGTAGGATGGGCAGGGATTTTATTGGGAAGATTGGATTTTTATTTCGACAAAAATAGGGATGTAAAAAATATTTCGTGGAATAATCAGTTAATAGATGAAAGCATAATAGTCTAGATGAAGAAAATTTTATTATTTATATCAGTTTTTATAACTCTTATTGCTCAGGCTCAGTCTAGTAAGTGGAGCGATCTTTTCTCTTATAATAATGTAAAAGTGATAAGAGAAGATGGGGATAGGCTCATCGCTGCTACAGGAAGTGGCATTTTTTATTATTATCCATCTACCGGAGAAATTAAAAAATTGTCAAAAGCCAATGGCCTGCATGACGTAAAAATATCTGCTTTTGATTATAATGCTGCTACCCAAACGGGAGTAGTTGGCTATGAAAATGGATCGCTGGATGTGATAACTCCTAATGGGATTTTCCTGATAGTGGATATTCCTTTGTCAGCCAATGTCAACAAAAGAGTCAATCATATTTCCATTAATGGTGATAGAGCAGTAATATCTACTGGCTATGGAGTCTCTATTTTTAATATTTCCAAGAGAGAATTTGGCGATACTGCCTTTTTTTCTACGGGAGGAAGTTATGAAGGTGTAAATTCTGCAGTAATAAAAGATAATACAGTATATGTTGCAACGAATCTGGGACTGAAACGACATGAGATCAACTCAACTTTTGCCATATATTCTGAATGGAATGTGAGTCCTAATTTGGTACAGACTGGTACTTTCAAAAAGATTGATGCTGCAAATATTGTTGCTTTTGCAACAAACAACGACGTCAGATATGGTACAGGAAACAGTTTTTCTACCATTTCTGGCTTTACCAATATTCAAGATGTTAGAGTTACGGATAACCAAATTATTGTAACAGATAATACCCAGGTTCATATCTATGGAACAAATGGTATCAGGCAAAAAACATTCGATGCGGGAGAAGATATAAATACAGCCTTACTTTACAATAATAACCTGTTTACAGGAACTATGCTTTCCGGGATTTTTAATGAACAGAAAAATAGTCTCAAGCCTGATGGTCCGTACAACAACCAATCTTATAAATTATCTTTATTGAATGGGGAAATATGGGTTTCGACAGGTGCAAGATCAGAATATAATCAAATGCAGCCTCCATACTTAGGCTATTATCATTATAACGGGAGTAACTGGATATATCCAGAATTTTTCAGGACAAATAATCAATTTAATATATTGGATGTCGTACCGAATCCATCTAACCCATCCGAGGTTTTCTTTTGTAATTATTTTTTCTCTGGGCAAAGAGGAATTTATAAAATGGTAAATGACCAATTTGTAAAACAATACATATTCAATGCTTCACAAGGCGTTAGTGACCTGCCTATTGGTTGCACTTTTGATGATAGAAATACTTTGATGTGTTCTGCAAGTTTTATCAATGGTAATGTTTCCGGAACAGGATTTTATTATTACGATAGAAGTGTGGATAATTTTGTTGTAAATAATCTTAGAGTCTCAAATGGCGGACAGAAACCAATGACAAAAGATGGTGTTTTATACATCCCGATTCCAAGGATAACGGGACTCATCATGTATGATTATAACAATACGATCAGTTCAACTTCGGATGACAAGTTTAAATTACTTGCCAATACCAATAATATTCCGGAAGGAGGAGTTGTGTCTACTGCTATTGATAAAAATGATGATCTTTGGATCGGTACGGCAATAGGGCTTAGGGTTCTTTCAAATCCAAAATCGGCAATATTAGAAGATAATCCGCAAGCAGATAATATCATAATAGAGGAAAATGGATTGGCAGAAGAATTATTCAGAGATGCCAATATTTTACAGATCACAGCAGATTCTGGTAATCAAAAATGGGTCTCTGTAGACGGAGGAGGTGTTTTTTATATGAGTCCCAATGGAGATAAAACCATTTATCATTTTACAAAATCCAACTCTCCATTGCCCAATGACAGTGTAACAGATATTCAAATAGATGAGAGAACAGGAAAGGTTTACTTTGCAACCATAGATGGCATTATGGTCTATCAGGGTGACGTTACCGAGGTTACGTCCAACTTTGGAAATGTATTGGTATATCCCAATCCGGTAGTATATTCTCAATACAAAGGTAATGTGAGAATAAGAGGATTAGCACAAAAAACCAACATCAGAATTACAGATGCGGCGGGTAACCTTGTACATTCTGCAGTTGCAAATGGTGGTTATTTTGAATGGAATCTCAACAATAAAAGAGGCGTGAGAGTAGCGTCCGGAATCTATTATGTCCTAATGACCAATGAAGATGGTACAGATACTGCAACGGCGAAAATTGCGGTGGTAAACTAATGAAATGACACAAGAAGTTTTCTTATTGTCCTATACAAAATATGGAGATCACGATGCTGTTCTCCATTGTTTTTGTAAAAAAAACGGGTTCGAAAGTTTTTTTGCAAAAGGAATCTATGCTCCAAAAAATAAGAAGAAAGCCTTTCTTTTTCCATTGAATGAATTGATACTTTACACATCAGACCAAAAAAAAAATATTCGGAATGTTACCAAAATAGAGCAAAAAAATTCTGAGCTTTTCACATCAGACATTCGGAAAAACTCGATTCTGTTTTTTATTTCCGACCTCTTGAACCAGGTTTTGAGAAACGAAAATCAGAATCAGGATATTTATTCGGAAATTTCTATTTTCCTGAATCAGCTGCAAATGGATAATTTCCAATCTCATCTCATATTCATTTTTAGACTTTTGAAGCAACAGGGTCTGCAGCCTCTGTTTTCGGATAATGATTTCTTAAACCCGGAATCTGGAAATTTTGAAGAACGAGAAACGCATCACTTTTTCGATAAAGATATTTCCTCAATCTGGAAGAAATTGATTATTTCCCACGATCCATACGATATAAAATTAAGCAGGGTAGGAAAACAAAACTTCCTGGATTCTATCTTGGTTTATTTTCATTACCATTTTACAGATTTTCGAGAACCGAGATCACTGGAGATTATCAAAGAAATTTTTTAAATCATGATCATCAAAGCCACAGAAAAAGATATCCCCACAATTCAGGATCTGGCAAAAAGATCTTGGAATTTTGCTTATGCCAATATTCTCCAACAAGAACAAATTGATTATATGTTGGATCTGATGTATTCTGATGATGCCATTGGCATTCAATTGGAAAATCCAAATTTCCAGTATTATCTAATTAAAGAAGATGGATTATTCTCAGGTTTTATTGGCTTCGAGTTTCATCAGGAACCGGAAACTACAAAACTCCACAGGATCTATTTTTTGAGGGAAGCGCAAGGAAAAGGGTTGGGGAAAGAAGCTTTGGAATTTGTCATCAATGAAGCCAAAAAAGCAAATGATATAAGGGTGACGCTAACGGTCAATAAAAATAATCAGGCTCAAAATTTTTACAGATCCCAAGGTTTCAAAATCTATGATGAGGCTATTTTTGACATCGGAAACGGTTATGTGATGGATGATTATTTGATGGAATATATCATCAATAAAAATAACGTTTAGCATTTGCAACCTTCGCAGATGCTATTTTTGTAATTGGGTTTTCGTCGATTTAAAACCATTGAAAATGAATGGATGATGAACAACTTTGAAACTTTAGATTTTAATTTTTACAGTAAGGCTTAAGGAGTTTTGCTTAAATATTGGTTCTAAGTTAATTATGAAATCAAAAATATTTCAAATATCAATTTCCTAAAACAGTATTATGAAGGCATTAATTCTTAGTAAAATTTAACTGAACTTATCCTTAAGTATTATTAATAAACGGATAATGATTCATTAAAGTTCTATCCCGCGCATAATTTTAGATTTGTCGCAGAACGAAATCAAGCAAGTGCCTGATAGTAATTTTTCTTCATATACTATTTTTAAATTTAGAAAGCCGGCTATTTATAGTTGGCTTTATTATTAATAGTACACAATATAAGTTTATACTAAACGCTCTAATTCTAAAACTCTCCAAACTTATGCAGTTTTTTGTAGTAATTTTATGATTATATTAATTTAAATATTATCAAGATTATAATGAATTTTTTAACTTTGTTAGAAACAATCAAGACCATGAAAAAAAATCTCTCTGTTTTTCTACTTGCTTTTTCGGTTTTTATGAATGCACAGATATGGACAGACGAAAACTTCGAGTCTTCTGATTTATCTGCCGAATGGAATAATTTAAGTGGTTCGGGTGTATGGAGTAATAATGTTTTTACTGTTGGTAATTTAGCTGGTATTCCTTGTAATGGTGCTAACACAATTTACAAAAATCTTAAGTATAATTCTTCACTTGATAATGGTCTTTGGTACTTGGTTTATACTTCGCCTTTCACTTCAAATGGCAGAGATCTCAGTTATTCTTTTCAGTATCTTGCTTCAGGAGATATAAATGGGTATATTGGTGCTGAATATTCTATTGACAATGGTCTTACGTATAATACCCTTCTACCTACAGTTACATTATCAGGGACATCAATACCGTGTACTACTGTCTCTGGAATTATTCCTGCAGCAGCAGTTCCAGCTGGTTCCCCATTCAAGTTTAGAATAAGAATGTGGAAATATCAAGTTAGTTATGTTGTAAATTATTATATGGGTATTGATAATTTTAAACTTAGCCAAACAATTGATTCTCCACCTTCTTGCACATCGCTGAAAACTCCAACTGTTTCTGGAACGGAAACAGTTGTTGATTACACAAATGCGGAGTTTAGATGGGCTAAAGTCCCAAATGCTAGGAGCTATAGACTAAAAGTAGGAACTACGTCTGGTGGATCGGAAGTTTATAGTGAAAATCTCTATAATTTATATTATAAAAGGCTCAATTTACCACAAAACAAAATTTTATATGCATCTGTTACTCCTTTTAACGATATTGGTGAGGCTACCGCATGTCCGGAGATTAATTTTCAAACCAATGGAATAGGCAGTTTATTATACTGTACAGGAAGTACAAGCCAAGAAAGTGGATTGAAAATAAAAAAAGTACAACTATCAAAGACAATAACTAGTACTCACAGTATTATAATGGAAAATAGCTCCACCTCATTAGATGGGTATGAAAATTTTACCTCAATAATCACAAATATGCCTAATGAACTAGGAATAATATATTTTGTTGATGTTTATAGTAGTGCTGTTAATTCAACTTTATCTGATTATAAAGCATATATGTGGATTGATACGGATCATAATGGATTTTTTGATGATGGCTTATATACTATTCCTGCATATTCTGGTGGCGCTTATGGAAATTGGCGTCTTGGTTTTTCCCTTCCTGTTTCTATTTTACAAGGAAATACCCGAATGAGAATTCGTATAGACAAATCTGCTGAAATGAACTCTGTAGCAACTCCCTGTGGAATTGGTGAGTATGGGCAGGTAGAAGATTATACCTTAAATGTTATCCAAACAGATCTTGGAGTGGTTGAAAATGAAAAAAAAAAAATATCCCTATATCCTAACCCATTTCATGATGTGCTAAGACTCTCGGATACGAAAGACATTAAGTCGGTTGTCGTTTCAGATTTTTCAGGAAGAATTATTAAAACGTTAATTCCAAGTAAAGAATTAGATCTTTCAGCATTACAATCTGGAATATATATGATTTCTCTAAATATGCAAGATGGAAGTGTTAGAATAATAAAAGCAATCAAAAATAATTGAAAGTAATTTTAGATCAATAGTACTTTTTTTGAAAATACTGTTGATTCAATCTAACTGATCTGCGACCATTTATTTTTCCCTTTATATTGTTTGATATAATATTGCTTCATTATTTGATTATCAGGATGATTAAGAAGAGAATCTTGTTCCAGAATCTTTTCTACAGCTAGTTTCGAAGCTTTGATAATGCCAGAATCTTCTATCAGACTCAGTTTTTTGAAATCCACAACGCCACTTTGCTGAGTTCCGAGAATATCGCCAGGACCACGCAATTCCATATCAACTTCCGAGATTTTGAAACCATCATTGGTCTGAACCATCGTTTTGATTCTCGTTCGGCTTTCTTTGCTCAGTTTATCGTCTGACATCAGGATGCAATAGCTTTGTTCTGCGCCTCTTCCTACACGTCCGCGCAACTGGTGAAGCTGAGACAATCCGAATCTTTCCGCGCTTTCTATGACCATTACAGATGCGTTCGGGACGTTTACTCCAACTTCTATTACTGTTGTCGCGACCATTATTTGCGCTTGTCCGGAAGCGAAAAATTGCATATTAATATCTTTCTCGGCAGGTTTCATTTTTCCGTGAACCATCGTTACATTATAACTTTTGAAGAAATTCATCACATTTTCCAAACCTTCCATCAGGTTTTTATAATCCAAAGTTTCGGATTCTTCAATCAATGGATAAACAAAGTAAATTTGACGGCCTTTTTCTATTTCTTCTCGACAGAAATTATAAACCGAAAGTCGGTCTTTTTCCCGTCTGTGGGCAGTAATAATTGGTTTTCTTCCAACCGGCATTTCATCGATCACAGAAACATCCAGATCCGAATAAAAACTCATCGCCAATGTTCTTGGGATAGGTGTCGCAGTCATTACTAAAATATGAGGTGGAATATTATTCTTAGCCCAAAGTTTTGCCCGTTGTGCCACTCCGAATCTATGTTGTTCATCAATGATTGCCAAACCAAGATTCTTGAATTTAACTTTGTCTTCCAAAATGGCGTGTGTCCCGATCAGAATAGATAATTCTCCATTTTCCAGTTCTTCGTGGATGATTTTTCTCTCCGAAGTTTTGGATGAACCAGTCAAAAGTCGGACTTTGATTCCTGTATTTTCTAATAATTCCTGAATCGAATTAAAATGTTGTTGTGCTAAGATTTCTGTCGGTGCCATTAGGCAGGATTGAAAACCATTATCCATTGCGATGAGCATTGTTAATAATGCAACCATTGTTTTCCCAGAACCAACATCACCTTGTAAAAGCCTGTTCATTTGAGTCGAACGCTTCATGTCAGTTCGGATTTCTTTCAGAACACGTTTTTGCGCATTGGTTAATTCAAATGGAAGATTATTTTCATAGAAATTATTAAAATAATCGCCGACAATCGGGAACGGATTTCCAAATGATTTAGTTTTTTGATGAAGCTTTTTAAGTCCATAACCCAGCTGAAAGAAAAATGCTTCTTCGAATTTCAATCGTCTGTCAGCTTCTTCGAACTGTTTGAAATTTTTTGGAAAATGGATGTCATAATAAGCATTCACTCTGTCCATTAATTTCAAAGATTTCATCAGATAATTGGGTAAGTTCTCCGAAATTAAATTAGGCAGATCTTTCAGAAGACTGTAGATAACATTTTGAAAAAACTTATTATTGATTCCTCGTTTGGTGAGTTTTTCACTTCCTGGATAAACTGGTAAAAGTGTTCCATGCAAAGCTTTTTTTTCATCAGCTTCAATCTCCGGATGGGCCATAGAAAAGTTTCCGTTGAAGAAACTGACTTTTCCGAAAATAAAAATTTCTTTATTTAATGGAATCGAATCTTTCATCCAGTTCGTATATCGGAACCAGACCAGATCCATCGTTCCGGTATCATCCCGGAATTTTGCGGACAAACGTTTCCCTTTTTCGTAAACAACTTCCTGGATATCCGTTATTTTTCCTCTCAGTTGAAGATCCGCATCCGTTTCTTTTGTTAGATCACCGATCTTGTAAATTTTACTCTTATCGATATAACGAATCGGGTAGAAGGTCAATAGATCTTCCACAGTCGAGATTCCCAACACGTTTCTGATAAGTTTTGCGCGTTCGGTTCCGATGTTTTTGAGAAATTCTATGGAAGTTTCTAAAGTCAAATAAGGGAAATTTGTTCGACGAATTTCGGGAAAATTAAAATAAACCACAAAAGTCACAAAAGAAAAACATCATATTTGTCATTCCGTAGGAATCTAAGCTTTATCAAATCCAAAAAGATAAAATTAAGTTTGGCATTTTGCTAAGAGCTTTTAATGTTTCCGTTGGATTTAATTAGAAGATTCCTTTTCTTTTATCTTGGATCTAAACTTCTTCTGATAGCTTTCCCATTCTTTTCGGGTCTTGATGTTTTTATACTCATTTTTTGCGATCATTGTAAAATATGGCTCCACTTCTTTCGCTTTTAGAGCACCAGACAGGCTTGTGATCGGGTCGGTATTTTCATCCAGGAAAATCATTGTCGGGATAATGTTGATGTTCATGTATTTTGAGAACTGGTGTAGACCGTTCTTTCCCTTTTTGCTTTTGTAGTCAGGATTTGTGAATTTATGCCCTGCAAAAGTTACAGATTCGTTTCCATCGCTCTCAAACTTGACAGCATAATAATATTGGTTGATGATTTTTGCAATTTCCGGGTGATTGAACGTGTATTTCTCCATCTCCTTGCACGGCGCGCACCAATCTGCATAAAAATCGATGAGGATTTTTCTCGGTTCTTTTTTCTGAGCCTCCAGAGCCTGCGAAAGTGTTATCCAGCGGACTTGGGCGATTCCAAAGAATCCGGTTGTTAAAAGAAATATTAGTATTAGTTTTTTCATTTGTGTTTTTTTAATATACTTTTAATTACATTCTTATGGTTTAGACGTTTCAATTAACCTTTTTACTTTACACCCTGCATCAGTTTTTTTACGAATGGCGAAATCAAAATTAATATTACTCCGGCAATCAATGCATATAATCCCAATTGTTTATATCCATCGGTGTAAGTGATAAGAGCATCATGATTGGTGGCCCCGGATTTTACTTTTGCTAATCCTGCTCCTATTTGTCCTGCAACATATTGCCCATAAGCAGAAGCTAAGAACCACATTCCCATCATCATTCCCTGTAGTTTTTCTGTGGACAGTTTTGTCATAATAGACAATCCGATTGGTGATAGACATAGTTCTCCGAAGGTAATCACTAATAGTGCTATGGTAAAGATATTAAGCGAAGTTATCCCTTGCAGATTGGCGAAAAATTTGGTCCCGAAAAGGATGTAATAACCAAGTCCTAGGAATATAAATCCTAACCCGAATTTGTTGATGGTATTCGGTTCCAGTTTCTTTTTGTTTAACCAGATCCAAAGTAATCCAACTAATGGTGCCAGAAAAATGATAAAGAAGGCGCCTCCTGAGTTGTTGACGCCATTCGGATCCAATCCGAAAAGGTCTTTGTTGAGGTTCTTCGCTGCGAAAATACTTAATGAACCGCCGCTTTGTTCATAGATTCCCCAGAATAGGATCGAGAAAATAATGAAGATCAATGCTGCCCAGAGTTTTTTGCGTTCAGGTGCAGTTACTTTCGTCATCTCATAAAAAAGGTAGAGTAGTGTCAATGGCCCGACGGTCCACATAAAATAATCGGTGTATTGCGGAACAGAAACCATTATCATGATCAAGGGAATGAATATCAATGAAAGAATGTAAACGCCATATTCTTTCCATTTTTCTAATGGAGAAAAAGAACCATCCTTATTGGTCTTTTGAGGAGCAAGTCCAATTGGGCCGAGGCTTCTTTGTGTGAAAATAAAATTAATTAGACTGACAACCATTACAATAGCAGCTAATCCGAAAGCTACATTCCATCTTTTATGTTCTGGGATAAGATCAGAAAACATTTCGCCTTTTCCAATGGCGATACAGAGATAGCCACCTAAAAGTGCTCCAAGATTGATTCCTGCATAGAATAACGAAAATCCGGCGTCGGTTCTTGTATCATTAGGTTTATATAATTTTCCGACCATTGTGGAGATATTCGGTTTGAAAAACCCTGTTCCCACAACAGTGAACGAGATTCCCAAAAAGAAATAATCGTGAGGATTGGCAGCAAGAATAAGGCTACCTATAATCATCAGAATGCCGCCCCAAAACAAAGATTTTCTGAATCCAAGAATCTTATCTGCAAACAAACCGCCCACAAAAGTAAATGCGTAAACAAAAGCCTGCGTTGCACCATATTGTAGATTAGCTTGCTCATCGCCAAATTTCAATTGAGAAATCATAAAGAAAACGAGCATCCCCCGCATCCCGTAGAAACAGAAACGTTCCCACATTTCTGAGAAAAATAAAGACCAGATCTGTTTAGGATATTTTCCTTTGAAATTCTGGATTTCTTCAAGTGTAAGATTCATAGATGATAATTAAGGATTATCGGTTAAGCGCTTAGTAGAGCTATTGCATTTTGCATCCTACGAATTTAACAAAAAAACCTCTGAAAAATCAGAGGTTTTTTTAAGTCTTTTAGAGGTTTATGGTTTTATTCTTTAATGAATTTTGAATCGATCACAGAATGTTCGGTATAAACTTTCAAAATATAATATCCTCTAACAATATCCGAGACCGATATTTTGTTGTTTTCTACCTTCAAATTAGCTTTCATTAATCTTCCCGACAAATCTAAAATTTCTACTTTTTTAATTTTTTCAGATGTTTCGAGATTTAAAATATCTTTCACAGGATTTGGGAAGACAGATATTTTTTTGGTTTTAGAAATATTTTCAGTTTGTAATAATGAACAATCGCTTGTTACGGTAATATTTGTACTGACAAGGCTTTGTACGTAGCTTTTTTCTATCTCATCACAACAAATATATCTTAAACTAGGATTATCATGAATTATAACATATGCTTGGAAACTTTCATTTTTCATCAGTATTGTTTCTAGTTGATTGTTACTGCAATCAAAATATTCAAGACTGGAACAGTTTTGTAGTTCTAAAGTTGTTAACTGATTATGATCACAATACAGTTTCTTAAGATGACTTAATTCATCTAAGCTTAAAAAAAACAATTGATTGGAGCTGCAAGAAAGAATATAAAAATTTGTACAACCTTTTATATCCAAAGAGTTTATTTGATTGTAATTGCAATTTAAGACTTGTAAATTGGTCAAATCGTGTAAATCCAAAGAAGTTAATTGATTATCTGCACAATCCAAAATTGCGAGATTAGTACAATCTCGTACATTTAAAGAAGTCAAATTGTTGTAATAGCATAATAGTTTTTGAAGATTAACACATCCCTTTATATTCAACGAAGTAATTTGATTATTAAAACAATATACTTCTTCAAGATTAGTGCAGTCCTGTAAATTTAGTAATGCTAATCCATTTGCAATTTGACTGTCACATGACAAAATTTTAAGATCAGATAAACCTTGTAGATCTAATGTGGATAAAAGGTTTTTGCCACAATCTAATACTTGGAGATTAACAAAACTCTTTATGCCCTCCAAACTATGAATTCCATCACCATACAAAATGAGTTTGTATACTTGTTTAGCCTCTGTTTCTTGTATTTCGCCATCATTATTAGCATCTAGATCATATATGTAATTTCCATTTGTGTCCTGTGCATTTCCGGCTAATAAAGCTGCTTTAAAATTTACATCCGGAATGTTTACAATTTGTGCGTGCAATTTTATTAGAAAAAGAAAGGGCAGTAAAAAAAATAATCTTGTTTTCATATTTGTGTTTTTTTCGAATTTAAAACTATGAAAAAGATTCAAAAGCAAAACTTACTAATTAGAATTTGCGGTGTTTGAACTAGATTTGATGTGAAGGATGCTGTTTTGAATATATTAAAAAACCACCGGATATCCGGTGGTTTGAATTTATAGATCAATATGAAAGTTTTACTTCACACCATGCATCATTCTTTTAAGAATAGGCGATAAGAAAGCTAGCAATACAGATGCAATTCCACAAAGAACCACGAATACCATAAAAAATTCGAAAAGATTGTGAATGGTAAAACCTCCGAATGTTGTATATTCTGTCGGTAATTGAGCTGTAGCAAAAGCTTTTGCCTGCTCAGGATTCAGTGTTACTTTTTTGTCCAGAACATCCTGAAGATTAACACCGATTTCCTGTGCTTTTGCAAATTTGTCTCCAGTTGCAGGGATGATTGCTCCCAGAGTTCCTGCCAATGCATAACCTGCAGCATTCGCGATGAAGAACACACCATATAATAAAGATGAGAATCTTTTTGGCGCTAATTTACCAACCAAAGATAATCCGATTGGGGATAAACAAAGTTCACCCATAGTTTGGATAAGATAAAGTAAGATCAACCATTTGATAGCCAGTAATCCTGAGTTTCCAAGGTCTTTTACATTATAAGCAATGATGAAATAAGACAATGCGATCAAAGCTAAACCGATTGCTTGTTTCAAAGGAGAAACCGGTTCTTTGCCTTTTGCTCTCAATTTATCCCAAAGAATACTAAATGGTACCGCTAGTATAACTACAAATAAACCATTAAAAATTTGAACCATAGATGCCGGCATTTGCCAACCGAATAAAAATGTTCTATCTGTTTGATTAGATGCAATAAATGTTAATGACGAACCCGCTTGCTCAAATGCGGCCCAGAAGAAAATAATAAAAAACGAAACGATGTAGATTACCCAGATTCTTTGTCTTTCGATTTTGTTCTCAGCAGAACTCATAATCAGGAAAGCTAATGATACTCCTGCAGCATAAATGAAAGGATAAATAATACCTTTGATTAATTGACCCATTTCTACTGAACTGAAACCAAATTCATCTACCAAAAGATATCTGAATACAAAAAATAGAATTACAAATAAAACTAAAGTAATTCCAATCGATTTTCCAGAAAATTTAGCGGTTTGAGTTTCACCTTCTTCAAAGTCTTTTGCTGTATTATGTTTTGGTAATCCTCCAATTGGTTTTCCCTCAGGTGTTACAACGTATTTATTCTTTAAGAAGAAAAAAACCAGTGTTCCTAAAATCATTGCAATTGCAGCGAGTAAATATCCCCATTTGAAGACATAAGGGTCTTGTTTACCATCAATTACAACATCAGCTACAATAGGTACAATATATTGGCTTAATAATGCACCAATATTAATTCCCATATAGAAAATAGTGAAAGCTGAGTCTAATTTTGTTTTTTCACTAGGTGGATATAAGCTACCCACCATTGAAGAAATGTTTGGTTTGAAAAACCCGTTACCAAAAATAATAACTAATAGGCCTAACCAAAATAAAGTTTTCGAAAAATCTAAGCTTGTATCGAAGTTTGTAGCACTATAAAATAATAGAAGCTGTCCAATTGCCATCAAACTACCTCCCAACATGATACAGTATCGATTTCCTAAATATTTATCAGAAATAAAACCTCCTAAAAGCGGTGTTAAATAGCATAATGCCAAAAATCCACCATAGATGATCGATGCATTTGATTCTCCTAACATTAAAGCGTGAACCATAAATAGACTGAGAATGGCTCTCATTCCATAGAAGTTGAATCGCTCCCACATTTCCGTACTAAATAGTACCCACAATCCTTTCGGGTGTTTAGAATTAGATTGAACTGTCTCCATATAAATTAATTGTTAAATTTTCTTAAAGGTAACAAATATAGTTTTTTTTCATCAACGGTAAAGTTAAATTGCAACGGATACACAAAGTTTATCGAATATCATTCACCAATTATCATTTATCTTTATATAATGGAAATCAGAAAATCGACTTTGGAAGATATTGACCAAATTATGAATTGCATTGGCATTGCCAGACAACTAATGCGCGAAAGTGGAAATAATGTGCAATGGACCAACGGTTATCCGTCAAAGGAACTGATGCTGGAAAGTGTAGAAAAAGGTTATAACTTTTTGATTATCAATGATGACGAAGTGGTTGCTACTTTTGATTTCATCATTGATGATGACCCGAATTATTCATTGATTGAAAACGGGGTCTGGCTGAATGAAGAAAAATATGGTGTCATCCATCGTCTAGCGTCCAACGGGAAAGCAAAAGGAATCGCACAATTCTGCTTCGAATGGTGTTTTTCCCAATTCCCGAATATCAGAATCGATACGCACGAAACCAATATCGCAATGCAAAAAGTTCTGGAAAAACTCGGCTATGAAAAGTGCGGAATCATTTATGTAGCAGACGGAACTCCAAGACTGGCATATCAGAAGATAGATGATAAAGATAAATGATAATCGATTAATTGTGATTCAAATCAATAATCATTTATCGATCATCGTTTATGATTAATGCCCGCTTTCCTTCATTATTTTATTCAGCCTTTTCAGCATCGATAATCCCAATAAGGTTGCGAAAATCAAAAGCCCAAAATTAACCAGGAAATAATTGGCTTTGTGTTCATAATTGTACCATGTGCTGGCAAGGATTCCCGACAATTTATTCCCAACAGAATTCGCTAAGAAAAACCCGCCCATCATCAGTGCTGTCAATCTTGCCGGAGATAATTTGGAAACGAATGATAATCCCATCGGCGAAAGACAAAGTTCACCAATTGTCACTACGCCGTATCCCGCAATCAACCAAAGTGAAGAGACCTTTTCTGCACCGTTATTTCCAGCATAAACAGCAGCAACCATTACCAGACAAGATAAGCTGGTGATGAATAATCCCAAAACGATTTTTGTGGGAGTCAAAGGTTCTTTTCCCCGTTTTCTGAGCATTGCCCAAAAACCAACAATGACTGGCGTTAATGCAATCACCCAAAACGGATTAATGGATTGGAATAATTCTGTGTTGTATAGGAAAATAGGTTTGTCGGGATTGGATTCTAATTCTGCTTTTTTCTCAGCGGAAACATTCCTGAAATAAATATCTTTTCCGGTTTGCTTTAAAGTTTTGCCATCATCACCTTTTTGAGAACGGAATTGTTCGTCAAAAATCGGAGTTTCTTTGTCTGCATAGCTTTTTTCCTCTACAAGATAAAGTGAGGCCAGGGGTTTTTCTACTTTTTCAGAAACGCTTCTGTCTGTATAATAATTGGCCCATCTTGTCAAAGCCGTTCCGTTCTGCTTGAAAACCGCCCAGAAAAACATACTGATTAAAAATATAGAAAGCAAAGCGCCAATCGCAGGTTTCTCCAGTGGATTGGATTTGAAATAAAGAGAAACATAAAAATAGATCACAGGAATACAGGCGAAAATAAAGGCATCTGTATTCGTGCTTCCAAAGATATTAGTTCCAATAATCATCGTCGGAACAAACCAACCGATAACGCCTGCAACAATTGCAGGAACAAAAACCTTCATCAGGATTTCGGATAGTTTGGTGTCGCCTTCTTGTTTCGGTTTCATCTGTGCAGCGTGGAGGTAATGTTTTCTACCAATCGTAAAAATGACCAACCCAAGCAACATCCCGACTCCGGCTGTTATAAATGCTTCGCCCCAACCGAACTTGTTACGCATAAACGCCGCAATAATGTTACAGATAAATGCCCCGATGTTGATGCCCATATAAAAAATGTTGTAACCGGAATCTTTGTTCGCTTTGTAAGGCTCTTCTGAATAGAGATTTCCCAACAGTGTAGAAATTGTCGGTTTGAAGAAACCATTTCCAATGATAATCAATGCAAGCGAACCGTAAAATAAAGGCAGATCTTTAAAAACACCAACACCAATATAGCCAATTGCCATCAGAATACCGCCAAGATAAATGGATTTGATATAACCCAAAACACGGTCAGCTAAAAATCCACCAAGAAAAGGTGTGAGATAAGTCAACGCTATGAAGGTCCCGAAAATATCATCGGCATCTTTATCAGGAATCCCCAAACCTCCGGCAACGCCTTGCGGTTCTATCAGATAGAGAACAAAAATCCCCAGAATCAAATAATAACCGAAACGTTCCCACATCTCGGTAAAAAACAAATAAGGTAAACCTTTGGGATGCTTAGTCTTCATAATTTTAATTTTTCACAACGTTCCCAAAAATAGGATTTTAAATTTAATAAATGCAAAAGCCTTCCAATTTGAAAGGCTTTTGTTCTGTTTATTCTTTAAGCATTTGAAAATAAGGCATAATCCTATTTTTCATTTCTTCTCTTTCTGCGTTCAACTCAGCCTGGATTTTTCCTTTGTCTTCCTTCAAAGCTTTGATCATCTGCGAATAATTGTTAGGGTCTTTCAGTTTTTTATAACCTTTTGTTTTGCTGATGTAGCTATAATCATTGGCATCATAATGATCTTTCGCCATTTTTAGAACCTTTGCATAGTTGCCAGCATCTTTAGCCAGGTAGATAAACAGGCCTTCTTCGAGATAAACCTGGTATTCTTCGCTGAGATTATAATGCTCTTTTCCGCCTGAGTGGTTAAGGTCTTCCGTTCTCATTTTTCCCAGATAGAACAGGAATGCACTTTCATTATATCCGGAGTTCCTGAAATATTCCATCGATTTTTTGAAATAGCGTTCGGGATATTCCTTGTCAGCTGATTTCGCATCTGCGAGAACGTTTTTAGAATCGATTTGAGAAATTTTCCCAATTGATGATAAGGAATCTGATTTTTCAAGAACGTTTTTGTAAAGCAACAATACGTCTTTATCATTTTGAGCGAAAGTCAAAATATTACATAGAAATAAAGTTGTGATAAATATTTTTCGAATCATATTTTTAGAAATGGGATTAAAGATAACTTATTACCATCAATTAAAAAAATTGCTAACTTTGATTAGAATAAATATTCAGAAAATGGAAATCACAATAAAAGATTTGGAAGATAATCTCAAAACACTCCCGGAAGATTTATACGAAGAAGTAAATGATTTTGTAGAATTTTTAAAATTCAAATATTCATCAAAGTATAGTCAAAACAACATTCCGGATTGGCAAATTAATGAATCTGACAGGAGATTGAAATATATTTCTGAAAATCCAACCAGTATTGTGTCGGAATCCGAAATGAGACATTACATTACAAGATTAAAGAATGAAGAATAGAATTGATTTTTCTCCGTTTGTAAAGACGGATTTAAAAGAAATCAAGGATTGGTATCAGAAAATTAACAAAACCTTAGTCGATAGGTTTTTCAAAGAATTTGAAAATGAGACTCAACTTCTGTCACAGAATCCCTTGTCAAAAGAAGTTAAATATAAAGACTGCAGAATCAGTTATTTGAAAAGTTTTCCATTTGGTATCCATTACAAATATTTTGATTCGGATAATTCGATATTGATAATTGGTATTTATCACGCATCAAGAAATCCTGAAATTTGGAAATCAAGATTATAAAAAACCGCAAAAGAAAATATCTTCCGCGGTTTTTATCTTCCAGATTAAGTCTTCCGACTTCTGGCAGTTCTACAAATTCTCCAAAATAAAATTCGTCATCTTCTCATAAAGCTGAGGTCTGGTGTTTCCACCATAGATTCCGTGATTTTTGTCCGGATAAGCCATAAAATCAAATTGTTTTTTATTCTGAATCAATGCCTCTGAAAACTCCATAGAGTTCTGGAAATGAACATTGTCATCGGCCGTTCCGTGGATTAATAGGAATTTTCCTTTCAACAGATTTGCAAAAGTTGTCGGTGAATTCTGGTCGTAACCTTCAGGGTTTTCCTGTGGCGTTTGTAGGAATTTTTCTGTGTAAACTGTATCATAATATCTCCAGTTGGTCACTGGCGCAACAGCAATTCCCAACTTGAAAACATCTGCGCCTTTTGTCAGGGCCAATGAACTCATATAACCACCAAAACTCCAACCGAAAATTCCGATTCTTGATTTATCAATGTAAGATTGATTTCCGAACCATTTAGCAGCAGTAATCTGGTCTTCAATTTCATATTTCCCCAATTGTTTGTAAATGACTTTTTTGAATTTTGCACCTTTGTAACCTGTTCCACGGCCGTCCACACAAGCAACGACATAGCCTTTTTGAGCCAGCATTTCGAACCAGATTCCGTTTCCGCCGTCCCAGGAATTGGAAACCTGCTGAGAACCAGGACCGGAATATTGGAACATAAACAATGGATATTTTTTGTTCGGGTCAAAGTTTTTCGGTTTGATAATCCAGGCGTTGAGCTGGTCACCAACCGAGTTTGGAATGGTGATGAATTCCTTCGTTACAAAATTATCTTTTTGAAGCTTCGCAAGCGCTTCATTATTGTTTTGTAATTCTTTAATTTCTTTACCCGAAGCATCTTTCAAAACATATTTGTTTGGAGAAGCTGCTGTAGAATTGGTATTAATGAAATAATTAAATGACTTGCTGAAACTCGCCGAGTTGTTCCCTTCCGGATAAGAAATCAAAGTTGTTTTTCCGGAATTGATATTTAGCTTTGAAACTACCTTATTAAGACTTCCTTTTTCGGTTGTTTGAATGTATGCTTCTTTGGTTTTTGGATTGTAGCCGTAATAATCTGTGATTTCCCATTGGCCTTTTGCGATTTGTTTTTTTAGTTTTCCATCTTTTTCGTACCAATACAATTGTCTGTAACCATCACGTTCCGAAGCCCAAAGGAAAGAGTTGTCATCCAGAAATTCTAAGGTCAGATTGTCTGTTTCTATCCAGGCGTTGTCTGTTTCTGAAAATAATTTGGTCAAATTTCCGGATTTTGTATCTACTTTCAGCAAATCCACTTTGCTGTGATGTCTGTTGCTTGTTGCAACGACGATTTCGTTCGCATCGTTCGTTTGCCAAAGTTGCGGGATGTAATAATTCTCAAAACTTCCCAAATTCAAAGCAGTTGTTTTTCCTGAATTTAATTGATAAAGATTGGCGGTAACAGTAGAGTTCGTTTCGCCCGCTTTTGGATATTTATATCGCATTTCGGTTGGATAAAGCGATTTTCCATAGATTGGAATATAAATTTCCGGAACTTCCGATTCATCGAATCTCACAAAGACAATCGCATCGCCTGCTTTGTTCCATTGGTAATAATCTGCGTGAGAAAATTCTTCCTCATAAACCCAATCTCCCAATCCATTGATGATTGAATTTTTCTTCCCATCATTCGTAATCTGCGTGATTTTTCCTGAAGTCAAATCCTGATAAAATAGATTATTGTCAACGATGAAAGCTACCTTGCTTCCGTCCGGAGAAAATTTCGGTTCCTGAATATAATTTCCGTTATTAAGCGGCGTTACTTTATTTGATTTCAAATCCTTTACATCAAATTTTCCCAAAAATGAATGTCTGTAAATGTCCTGACTTTCTTTTTGTAACAAAATCTTGGATTCGTCCGGAGAGAAAATATAAGACTCAAAACTGCCATCCACAATGTTTCCAACTTTCTGAAACGTTTTGTAGCTGTACTTGGCAATGCCGTCTTTTTCTATGGTAGCATAGTTCTCGCCGTCGTTAAGAGAGGCAATTCCTGCAATTCCTTTTCCACGGTAATAGCCGGAGTAGATTTTATCGAGTGTGATTTCCTGTGCATTAATGTTTTGTGAGAAAACTGCTGCCATCAAAACAACAGAAACAAGGATTTTCTTCATTTTTAATATTTTAGAGTTGTAAATATAATAAAGAAATGTTGTTTAACGAAGCATTGCAAATGCGTGAGGGATAGTAACGGAAATCCTTTTATGTTTTTTGCTAAAAACATAAAAGATTGCAGTGGATAGCCCGACCCGAGCGATTGCAATGGTTTTGGCGAGGGGCACGCCCAAATCTAGTTGATGGATATTGGTTGATTGTTGATTGGATTTATCCAACAACCAAAAACTGCCAACTATCAACCAAATTCCTTATCTTTGCGCCATTATTTTTCTCACTTAAAACGTTTATAGCATGCAACTGTACAACACCTTAAGCGCAGAAGAAAGAGCTCGACTTATCGATGAGGCCGGACAAGAGCGCCTTACATTGTCTTTCTATGCGTATGCCAAAATTGAAGATCCTAAGAAATTTCGCGACGACCTTTTTATAGCCTGGAATGCCCTGGATACGCTCGGCCGTATCTATGTGGCGAAGGAAGGAATCAATGCTCAGATGAGCGTTCCTGCAGAGAATTTCGAGGCTTTTCGTGATACGCTGGAAGTTTATGACTTTATGAAAGGCATCCGTCTGAATGTGGCTGTGGAGCAGGATAATCATTCTTTTTTAAAATTAACCATTAAAGTCAGAAACAAAATCGTTGCAGACGGTTTGAATGATGAAACTTTTGATGTAACCAATAAAGGCGTTCACCTGAAAGCTCGGGAATTCAATAATATGTTGGAAGACCCGAATACGATTGTGGTGGATTTCAGAAATCATTACGAAAGTGAAGTTGGTCATTTTGAAGGTGCCATAACGCCGGATGTCGAGAATTTTCGGGAAAGTTTGCCGATTATAAATGAGCAACTACAGGATTTTAAAGAAGATAAAAATCTTTTGATGTACTGCACCGGCGGAATCCGTTGTGAAAAAGCAAGTGCTTATTTTAAACATCAGGGTTTCAAGAATGTTTACCAATTGGAAGGCGGTATTATCGAATATACGCGCCAAATCAAGGAAGAAAATATTGAAAGTAAATTCATTGGAAAGAACTTCGTATTTGACCATCGTTTAGGAGAAAGAATTACGGACGATATTATTGCGCAATGTCATCAATGCGGAAAACCTTGTGATAATCATACAAATTGTGCTAATGATGCCTGTCATCTGTTATTCATCCAATGTGATGAATGTAAAGCAATTATGGAAAATACTTGCTCAACAGAATGTCACGAGATAATCCATTTGCCTCAGGAAGAACAAGTTGCGAGAAGAAAAGGTTTGCAGGTTGGAAATAAAGTATTCCGAAAAGGTAAATCCGAGGCTCTTAAGTTTAAAAATTCAGGAGATTTGTCCACTCAGACTTTGGCAAAAGCTGTAAAACCCGAAACCAAAGATATCCGTCAAAAAATAAAAGTTAAAAAGACTTTGGTTGGAAAAGCTGAACATTATTTCACCAAATCGAAAATTGCTCAGTTTTTAATTGAAAATAGTGAGATTTCTGTCGGTGATAAAGTTTTGATTTCAGGGCCAACAACAGGCGAGCAGGAAATCACGATTACTGAGCTTTTTGCAAATGGAGCTTCAACTGAAACTGCTAAAGTTGGAGACCAGATTACTTTTGAACTTCCGTTCAGAGTCCGTTTGTCTGATAAGTTGTATAAAATATAACATTTAGGATGACAGATAACGGTAAAATTGAGTTGATGGCGCCGGCTGGCGATTTTACATCAATGCAGGCGGCTTTGGATAATGGTGCGGATTCCATCTATTTTGGTGTGGAGCAACTGAATATGCGTGCCAGAGCATCAATGAATTTCACAATTGATGATTTACCAGAAATAAATAAGCGTTGCTCGGAAAAAGGAGTAAGAACTTATCTTACACTCAATACGATTATATATGATCACGATTTATCCATTATAAAGATACTTCTGGATAAAGCAAAAGCTTCCAATATTACCGCTGTGATTGCGATGGATCAGGCCGTAATTTCATATGCCAGACAAATCGGGATGGAAGTCCATATCTCCACACAGATCAATATCACAAACATTGAAACGGTGAAATTCTATGCGCTTTTTGCCGATACCATGGTAATGAGTCGTGAATTAAGCATTAGCCAGATCAAAAAAATATGTGATCAGATCGTAAAAGATGATGTCAGAGGACCTTCCGGAAATTTGGTCGAAATCGAGATTTTTGGTCACGGTGCGCTTTGTATGGCTGTTTCCGGAAAGTGTTATTTAAGTTTGCATTCGGCTAATTCTTCGGCAAATAGAGGGGCGTGCAAACAAAATTGCAGAAAGAAATATACGGTCATAGATCAGGAAACAGGCTTTGAAATAGAACTTGATAACGAATATATGATGTCTCCGAAAGATCTTTGCACAATAGGTTTTCTTGATCAGATCATAGATGCAGGTGTAAAAGTTCTCAAGATCGAAGGAAGAGGACGTGCTCCCGAGTATGTTGCAACTGTGGTTAAAGCTTATAGAGAGGCAATTGATGCTATTGCAGAAAATACGTTTTCTCAGGAAAAGGTATCAGAATGGATGACACAACTCGAAACTGTTTATAACAGAGGTTTTTGGAATGGCTATTATCTTGGTCAGGAATTAGGAGAATGGTCTGATAATTCCGGGTCCAGCGCAACTCAGAAAAAAGTTTATGTCGGAAAAGGACGTCATTTCTATCCTAAGTCTAATATTGCAGAGTTCGTTATTGAGGCGTACGATTTGACAGTAGGTGATAAGGTTCTGATTCAAGGGCCTACAACAGGTTCTCAGGAAATGGTTGTAGAAACGATGCGGGTTGATCAAAAACCAGAGGCGGAAAAAGCGTCAAAATCTGATGTGATCACTTTCGAGACCAACTTCAGAGTTCGTCCTTCTGACAGATTGTATAAAATAGTTCAAGCTTGATAGAGAATTTTGTCTTTGATTGTTAACAGAAATGGTAATTGTAACACTTCAGCGGGATAAATGTATCGGTTGTAATTATTGTGCAGAGTTTGCGCCGGAATTTTTTAGAATGTCTAAAAAAGATGGGAAGTCCGTATTGTTAAAATCTGTTGATAAAAAAGGCTTTTATACAATTAAAACACCGCAGCATGATTCTTTTGAATCTTGCGATAGAGCTTCTAAAGCATGTCCTGTAAATATCATTTCAGTTAAAGAAATTTAAAATGAATCTTAGCCTTACAAAAAGAGAGCTTCGAGCAATATATAGAGCAAAAAGAATGGCTTTATCACAAGATGAGGTTGATTTTTTGTCTGAAAAAATCTTCGAACAATTCATTTTACAATTTAATATTACTGAAAATCAAAAAGTTAATATATTTTTGCCGATTAAAAAATATAATGAGATAAATACCCGGATATTTATAGATTATTTTTTTGATAATAAAATAAGAGTTTTTGTGCCGAAAATTCAAAGTGAAAAAATGATTTCAGTAGAAATTTTTCCTGATTCTGAATTTGAAGTTAATAATTGGGGAATCAAAGAGCCGATTTCAAATATTACTTCAAACGTTGATTTGGACTATGTTTTGACACCTTTGTTGTATTGTGACAGATTTGGGAACAGAATAGGATACGGAAAAGGATTTTATGATTCGTTCTTTTCTGAGAATTATGGAATTAATAAAAAAATTGGTTTGAATTTCTTTCCACCAAAAGAAGTTGTTACTGATGTTTTTGAATTGGATATAGCTCTGGATGGTTTGATCACACCCTATAATTATTTTGAATTTTGATTTAAATGATTGAAAATCATTGTATTTTATTTGTAAAAATATTTACAATCATATTACAAGCTATTTATTAATGATTTTTGTCAGACCACTCTACCTTTGTCTTGTAATTATAACACGATAATTCACAAACAATAATATTAATAATAATTTAAATTTTTAGAAAATGAAAAAGTCATTATTTGTAGCTGCTATTGCTGCTATCGCTCTTGTAGCTTGTAAAAAAACTGATAACGTAGAAGCTAACGCTGTTGATTCAGTAGACGCTACAGCTGATTCTGCTGTTGCTGCTATCGATTCTACTGCAACTGCTACAGTTGATTCTGTAAAAGCTACTGCTGATTCTGCTAAAGCTGAAGTAAAAGCTGACGAGAAAGCTGCTAAAGAAGAAATCAAAAAATAATTAGATTCTTCCAATCTAATTAAAGCAAAACCCGCTAATTGGCGGGTTTTGTTGTTTTTGTACTGTCCGATTCTTTTTGATAGAATTTGGTAAAGTAAAACTTGAATTCTTTTTGGAATTTAACTGGAGAAGCTTTTAATAGATACTGGGCTTTTCTGTTAACTGTAGTGATGTAAGTTTTCTTGTTGTCATAATATTCTACATCGAAAGTTGCAAAATCCAGAGTGTCTTTTTCGTGTATGGATTTGGATGTCGTCAAATTGTTGACTTTTGCAAACTTGACTTTCAAACTGTCCATTTCCTTTAATAAAGGTTTTAGATTATTGGAATCCTTGGACAGAAAGTGAGCCTGCATTTGTGTATAGATTACGGAATCTATTTCTGTGTCTTTATTTCCCGAAGTGTAAAGTGCAGATAGATCTAGTAGGTCCTGTACTTTTTGCGAAGTAATAACATTGATAGCCTGTACGCTGTCTAGTTTTGTCTTGGAATAGGTTATTCTGTTATTGGCATTTCGAAGAGTCTCCAAAGAGTTGTCTTTGCCGTCATATTTTTTATCACAAGATATAATTCCAATGGTTATTAGTGCAGGAATTATGAAGAGGTGATATAATTTATTTTGTTTTTTCATCGTCAGTAATTTTGAATTTGATCATTACTATTTTTCCGTTTTTCATCTGAGAATCAATTACTTCCAGGTTTTCTAACGATGTTGTAGGAAGTGTGACCAGCGAGATGTATTTCTGTTTATCCATCGTTTCAATGCCATATATGTCGCTATCAACAACTTGATAGATCAAAGCATTATCACTGATGAGCTTGTTTAATTCACTTGTTTTTTTCTTAAAATCGATAATTGACTTCGAGTAATAGTAAAGCTGAATCGCATAATCATTAGGTTTCAACTCGATATCTTCGGATGAAGGTGCTGATGTCAAATCTCTTGTCACAGTATCTGTCCTGTAAAAAGGCGAAGAAATGACCATTTTCAGATTTTTGCTTTTTGTTTCGTAGACAAATTTTGAATTTGGCTTTACTTTGAAGAGGATCGGAGATTCATTTTCCCGGATAATTTTAACGTCCAGTTCTCCTTTTATAGATGAGTTTCTGTCTGCATCAGTAAAAGCATATGTGTATTTTTTATAAAAAAGGTTATCATAAAAGACCAAAATAAGAACAACAGCAAATAAAAATGCCGAAATCCCCAACCATAGATATCTTTTTAGGAAATTCTGTTTTTCACTATTGAAATTGATATTTTGATTGATTTCATCAAAAGCTTGATTATCTATGGAAACGAGCGGTTTCGTAATTTTTTCTTGAAGATTGTTTATGGCTTCAGAAGCTGGTTCTTCCGTTTCATTCGCTACTTTAGAATCTATTGATGCAGGTTTTTCAACGACTGTTAAAGGGTTTTTCTTCTTAAACTCAGACCAGGAATTATATCCGGAATAGATTGCTAAAATATTGAGCATATCAATTCTTGGGGTTTTTTCCAGTGAGTTATTTTTGAAATAGGTATAAAAAGTCTTTTCGCTAATATTTCCCTTGGCCTTTTGTCTCAGGTCTTCCTGGAAATAAATAATATCAATGCCCTTCCATTTGGAAATGTCATCATAAGATGGAGAATGCGTCTCAAGATATTTCGCCTGAACAGCACTTTTCAAGGACTGAAAATATGAAAATTCTGTATCGCTCAAAATTCTACGTGTTCTTAATTTATTGATTTACAGTATTTCTTATTTGTAAATCGTGTTTTACAAATATATTACAATTAATTTTCAAAACAAAAATATTTTATCAATATAATTTTGCCCTGTTCAAATAATGGACGATCTATTAACTAACAATTTAAATTTAATTATTATGAAAAAATCATTATTCGTAGCTGCTATCGCTGCTGTTGCTCTTGTAGCTTGTAAAAAAACTGAAACTGTTGATACTGCTGCTGCTGATTCTGCTGTAGTTGATTCTGCTGTTGCAACTATCGACTCTGCTGCTGCTAAAGTTGATTCTGCTGCTGTTAAAGTTGACTCTGCTGCTGCTAAAGTTGATTCAGCTGCTGCTAAAAAATAATCTTAACCGACTTAAGAATTTTAAACCACTTCAATTTGAAGTGGTTTTTTATTTTTCTAATTTCTGTCTCAGGATTTCGTAGCAGGTAATTGCTGCTGCATTACTGAGATTAAGAGAATCTATTGTTCCTGACATTGGGATCAAGACATTTTCTCCCTTCCCTTTCCAAAAATCACTCAAACCAGAATGTTCTGTTCCAAACAAAACGGCAGACCTGGTTTTCAATTTTTTTTCCTGAATGTTTTTTGCATCTTCACTCATAAAAGTGGTGAAAATATTGTAGTCATTGATTTTTAAAAATTCCATTGTTTCTTCGTTTGAAGCTTGGAAGATATTCATTCCAAATAGACAACCAACGCTGGAACGGATAACATTTGGATTATAAAAATCTGTTCTCGGGTCGGTAACGATCAAAGCGTTGATCCCGAAAGCTTCACAACTTCTCAGGATGGCACCGAGATTTCCGGGTTTTTCCACACTTTCTAAAATAATGATTGCAGAATCCTGCTTTGGTTTGAACTCGTCAAGGTTTCTTTGCTCTAATTTATAAATCCCAATAATTCCCTCGGTAGTCCCGCGATAAGCGATTTTCTCATAAAGCTTTTCGGAGACATAATGGATTTTGGAATCGGGTAATATTCCTTTGAAAATATTTTCGCAAATGAAATATTCTTCCGGTTGATTCCCAAAATGCAATGCTCTTTCGTTTTCCTGTTGGCCTTCTACAATAAACACTCCTGCTTTTCTTCTGTCCTGATTTTTGGATAAAAGTCGTGTTAGTCTTTTGATTTTTTCGTTTTGAAGGCTTTCTATGAGCATTTTAAATTTTTTCACAAATGTACAATGTAAAATGTACAATGTAAAATGTACAATGTAAAATGTGAAAGCGTGAATCTTGGCGAAGTGCGTGAGGGATAGTAACGGAAATCCTTTTTTGCTTTGACTTCGAGAGCCTCAGCCTGACAAAGCGTGATGCAAAAAAAGATTGCAGTGGATAGCCCGGCCCGAGCTTTTGCCTTAGGGTTGGCGAGGGGCACGTCCAAATCTTTTGCAGGGAGAAGATAAAAATTTATCTATCTTTGTTTTATGATTTTACGAGGAGAAAATTTAATCAAAGAATACGGGCCAAAAAAAGTGGTGAAGGGCGTGTCATTGGAGGTTCAGCAAGGAGAAATTGTCGGGCTTTTGGGACCAAATGGAGCAGGTAAAACGACTTCCTTCTATATGATTGTTGGGCTGGTGAAGCCAACTTTGGGAAATGTGTTTCTGGATAAACAAAATATAACGCAGGATGCAATGTACAGACGTGCGCAGAAAGGAATAGGCTATCTGGCCCAGGAAGCTTCGGTTTTCAGAAAGCTGTCTGTGGAAGATAATATTTTGGGCGTTTTGCAATTGACGAAACTTTCCAAAAAAGAGCAACAGAAAAAATGTGATGAATTGATTGAGGAATTCCATTTGGAGCACGTTCGTAAAAACCGTGGCGATTTGCTTTCCGGAGGTGAAAGACGTAGGACAGAGATTGCGCGTTGTCTTGCAACAAGCCCAAATTTTATTCTTCTGGATGAGCCTTTTGCCGGAGTTGACCCGATTGCGGTGGAAGATATCCAGAAGATCGTAAGGTCTTTGGTTGAGAAAAATATCGGAATTCTGATTACTGACCACAATGTACAACAAACACTGGCGATTACCAACAAAACTTATATTATGTTCGAAGGGAAAATCCTGAAAGAAGGTCTTCCTGAAGATTTGGCAAACGACCCGGATGTTAGGAAGGCTTATCTTGGGGAGAACTTCCGTTTTGAGAAGATTTAGATTTTATTGCAAAGGCATAAGATTTTAAAATTGAAAATATTATAAGTCGCAAAGTTTTCCTTTGCGACTTTCTTTATAAAATATAAAAGTAGTTTTGCGACTTTGCGATAAAAATATTTCATTTTCCAAAAATCCTACTGACATACTATTGTCACAACTGCGTCATAAATTTGTATCAAATAAAACAAACTATTATGAACGCAAACGCAAAAGTCCTGGACTCACAACAACTTTTAATCCATTGGCAAGGACACAGAAATCTCACAAGAAGAGTGATTGAAGCTTTTCCGGAGAAAGATTTATTCGGGTTTTCAATTGGCGGAATGAGACCGTTTTCAAAATTAGCTCTTGAACTGATTGCTATTGGCGGGCCAGCCCTGAAATCGATTGTTGAAGGAACGATTAATGAATTCGATGAAACTTTCAACCCTACAACCAAAGCTGAACTCCTGGCAAAATGGGATGAAGAAACCGAAATCATTAATGAATACTTCAGCCAGATAACAGAAGAAAGATTTCAGGAGACCTTCAATTTATTTGGCCAGTACGAATTTCCTGTGTATCAGAACATTCTTTATTTTGTGGACAATGAAATTCACCACAGAGGTCAGGGTTATGTTTACCTGAGAGCTTTGGGAATTGAACCTCCGTTTTTCTGGGAAAGAGAAAGATAATTTTATACGCTTGATTTGAATTTAAAGTCTGCTTTTTGGCAGGCTTTATTTTTTGTTCAATTGATTAGAAATTTTACTGATTAAATCATTCATCGTGTCTTTGAGATAATCGGGTTCAATGATTTCTGCAAAATCTGCAAAGGTAATCAGCCAGCGCGGAAAGCCTTCTTCAATCCATTCGGTTTCAAAAGTCATCAGCATTTTGTTGTCACTTTCTTCTTCAGAAATCAATCCGTAATATTTTTTAGAATTAACGAGAAAAGGCAATATTTTTTTCTCAACCAGAAGCTTAACCCCAACTTTCTGATTCTTTGATTTCTTTCGGTAATCGCCAACATTCCCGTATTCCTGATGAAACGGATTCTCAGTTTTCTCAATTTTTAAAATTCTGTCCACGCGGAATTGGCGGAAGTCTTTTCGCATCGTACAAAATGCCATCACGTACCAATAATTGACTTCATAGAAAATCCCGACAGCTTCAATAGTTCTTTCAGTAGCTTCGTTGTTGACATTTTGATAATGAAATTTTAACTGTTTTTTATCGGCGATACTTTCCAAGATTGTTGGAATGATATTTTTGATATTATCAGATTTCTCAGGTCGGTAAGAATAGATGTCAATCTGATTTTCGATATTCTGAACGAGATTCTTTTCCGAATTTCTAATGACTGCTTTTACCTTTTCCATTGCGGAATTGTAATGAGAATCGAGGCTCTCATGAGAAAATTTTTGCATCAATTTTTCGGCAGTAATGAAACTTAGAACTTCTTCTTTTGTGAACATTACGGGTGGAAGTTTATAACCGTCAACCAAAGAATAACCTGAACCGGCTTCTCCAAAAATCGGAATTCCGGCGTTTTCCAAAGTCTTGATATCTCTGTAAATCGTCCTGATGCTGACATCAAATTTATCTGCCAGATCCTGAGCTCGGACAATGGATTTAGTTTGCAGTTGTGTCAGAATCGAAGTGACACGGTCTATTTTTTTTATGTAGTGGTCTTCATTCATCTTTTTGGTTTTCAATGACTCATTAATAGAAACTGATTTTAGAAAATTTTTTAAAGTTAATTTTCTCGCAGATTAATTGGATTTTGCAGATTTAAAAAAATAAAATCTGCCCAATATGCTAAATCAGCGAGACTTTAATTATTCATCCTTATAAGTTTTCACCAATCTGTCAAGATTCAAACTTCTGGCAGACGCATCGAAAATTTCTCGGTAAGTTCCATCTTTTTCGTATAACTCTTCGTGAGTTCCGTTTTCCACAACTTCGCCTTTTTTCATCACATAGATCATATCAGAATCCAAAATCTGCGACAACGAATGTGAAATAATGATCACAGTTCTGTCTTTTTTAATCGCATCCAGAGAATTTTTGATTTGTTCTGTTGCAATCGCATCCAGACTTGCAGTTGGTTCGTCAAGGAAAATAATCGGTGGATTTTTCAGGAATAATCTCGCAATGGCAATTCTCTGTTGCTGACCTCCGGAAAGTTGTGTCGCATCGTGATTGTAACCATCCGGCAAATCCAAAATCTGCTCATGAAGATAAGCCTTTCCCGCTGCTTCTTTGATTTCTCCTAAAGTTGCGTTGAGATTTCCGTATCGAATGTTATCTTCAATACTTCCCTTGAAAATGTGATTTTTTTGAAGTACCAATCCAAGGTCATCACGGAGATATTCATTATTGAAGTCATTCAGATGATTACCGTCTAAAAGAATTTCGCCGGAATCTGGTTCGTAAAACTTACAAAGCAAATTGATGACTGTTGATTTTCCGGCACCACTCAATCCAACCAAAGCCGTTGTTTTCCCGTTTTCAATTTTGAGAGAAACGTTTTTGAGAGCTTTCATTCCATTCGGATAAGTAAAATCCACGTTTTTGATTTCGAAACTGCCTTTGATTGGGATATTGTTAATAGTTCCGTTTGGTTCGGTTTCATCGTCGTCATTCAGGATTTCAAAATAAGCTTCGGCATAAATAAAAGCATCATTCATATCATCATAAATCCTGTGAAGCTGACGAATAGGCGCAGAAACGTTATTAAATAACATTATATGGAGCATGATCGCACCAATTGTCATTTGCTGGTCAAGCACCAGATAAACCGTCAAAAGTATGATCAGAACGACGCCGAATTGCTCGATGAACGATTTCAAACCGTCATAAATAAAGCTGGTCCGCCTTGTATAAAGCTGACTTTCCATCAGTTTCATCTGAAGATTATATTGTTTTCTACCTTCAAATTTTTCACGGACAAAACTCTTGATTACCATTATAGAATTGATAAGATTCAGAAGTCCGGATGTTTTTTGTTCCCGTTGATTCCGCAAGGTCCGTCTTACATTTCCTAATTTTTTGGCTTGTCTCGATGTCACATAAAAGTAAATCGGAATTACAAAAGTTGAGACCAAACCCACGTAAAGATTCTGCATATACATTACAATCAATGCAATAATCGCCGTGGAAAACAGCGGAAGAATATCAATGAAAAAATTCTGAACCAATTTGGTTAAACTTTCAATTCCTCTGTCTATGCGTATCTGAAGTTTTCCGGATTCGTGGCGGTCGTCATTATAATAAGCAATTCTGTAGGTCAGGATTTTGTCAATCGCTGCTTGTGATAATTCGGAGCTGACATTGATTCTAATTTTTTCACCATAAAATTTCTGACCGAACTGAATAAAAATATTCGCCAGTTCTTTTCCTAAAAGTATAATTGAAATCAAAATCAAAACGTGAATCCCTTCTCTCATCGGATTGGGAAGTTGCGTCAGTTTTGTCACTTCGTCCACCGTGTATTTCAAAACCAAAGGATTTACCTGAGCGAACAAAGCTCCGATAAAAGTCAAAGCCAAAGTTCCGAAAACCATCCATTGGTAAGGTTTGATGAAACTTTTCAGCTGGTTGAAAATATGAATGAGATTGGTTGTTTTCTGAAAAGGTTTTTTCATATCAGCAAGTTAGGAAATATTGGAGTTTAACACAAAGACACAAAAGTTTTTATTCTCATTGATGATTTTTTAAGGCACAAGAAAAATCAAAGATTTAATTTCTGACAAAGTCAAACCTTGTGCCTTAAAAACATTAGAATACTTCAAATTAATTCTTTGTGCCATTGTGTTTGACCTCAATATTCAAATAAAAAAAGTTAATTTTAAACTTTCATAAAAAGAAACAATGAAAATATATACAAAAACAGGTGACAAAGGTGAAACCGGACTTTACGGCGGAAGCAGAATCTCCAAAGCCAGCGCAAGAGTAGAATCATACGGCAACATCGATGAACTGAATGCAAATATTGGCGTAGCAAAATCTCATATCGATGATGAAGCCGTGATTTCTCAGCTCAAAAAAATCCAGTTTGATTTGTTTACCGTTGGTTCAGAAGCTTCAACACCGATTGATAAATTGTTTTTGACTAATGGAAAAGCACGACTTCCACTTGTGATTTCTGATAAAGAAATTGAAGAACTGGAAACCTGGATGGACGAAATGGAAGAGAAAGTTGAGCCTTTGCAATATTTCATTTTACCCGGAGGCGGAAAAGCGGCGACTTTTCTTCACGTGGCGAGAACGGTTTGCAGACGTGCAGAACGCAGTTTGGTTTTTCTCAATCAGTCGGAAGAAGTGCGTGCGGAATTAATCAAATACCTGAACCGTTTGTCGGATTATCTTTTTGTTCTGGCAAGATATGTTTCGAAACTTCACAACGAGCCGGAAGAATATTGGAACCCGAATGATAGAAGTTAGAATTTAGATAAATATAAATGAAGAAGGCCCTACTTTTCATCAACGGAGAAGCTCCTAAAACGATTACGGATTTGTCAGGTTATGATTTGATCGCTTGTACAGATGGAGCTTTTCATTACTTAAAACAATTGAAATTTCCTTTGGGTAAACTGGATTTGATTTCGGGAGATTTTGATTCACATAAAATTGAAGAAGAGATTATTCAGCAGGCTCAGGACCATCAATTCGAAATTATAGAAACTCCTGACCAGAATAAGACCGATTTTCATAAAGCTTTGGAAATTATTATCGAAAAAGGGTTTGAAAATATTGACGTTTTTGGTGCAAGTGGAGGAGAACAAGACCATTTTCTTGGGAATCTGAGCGTAGCTTTTGCATTTAAGGATAAAGTGAATCTTCGGTTTTTTGATGAATATTCTTCATATTACTTTATTCCGAAAAAATTCACAATTTCTGATGTCAAAGGAAAAATGATTTCCCTGATGCCTTTTCCTATTGCCAAAAACATCGAAACAAAAGGACTGAAATGGCCTTTATATAAAGAAGATTTGATTCTCGGAGAAAGAATCGGGACACGTAATATTGCTGAAAATAAAGATGTTATAATTAAATATAAACAAGGTGATTTGTTGATTTTTGTCGGGAATTAATTCATTAATTTTTATAGAATTATTAACGTATATATTCAGTTTTTTTAATCATTTTTGCATCGTAAAACCAATTAACTTTTTTTAGCCAGAAATGAAAATAAAATATTCTGAACTAATTGACCAAACGCTTTATTTTCCTACAGAAGAATTCAATGTAGAAGAGAATAATCTGAAGTTCCACGACATCAATTTGATGGAAGTAGTGGAAAAATTCGGAACTCCTTTGAAGTTCAATTATCTACCAAAAATATCTCAGAATATAGAAAGGGCAAAGTTTTGGTTCAAAGAAGCTTTTGAAAAGACCGAATATCGCAAAAATTACAGATACTGCTATTGTACAAAATCAAGTCATTTTGCCTTCGTTGTAGAAGAAGCTTTGAAGAATGACATCAGTATGGAAACGTCTTCCGCATACGATATGGATATCATCAAATCACTTTATGACAAAGGAAAAGTGGACAAAGATATCGAGGTGATCTGCAACGGTTTCAAAACGGATGATTACTTGGCAAAAATTTCGGACCTGATCAACAGCGGATTCGAAAAGATCACACCAATTCTTGATAATTACAGAGAACTTGATAAATTGACGGAAAGTATTGACAGAACTTTTGATATCGGGATCAGAATCGCATCCGAGGAAGAACCTAAGTTCGAGTTTTATACTTCAAGATTAGGGATCGGATACAAAGATATTATTCCTTATTACAGCCAAAAAATTGCGGAACATCCGAACGCAAGGCTGAAAATGCTTCACTTTTTCATCAATACTGGAATCAAGGATACGGCATATTATTGGAACGAATTGTACAAATGTCTCCGCGTTTATGCAAGATTGAAAAAAATTGCTCCGGAAGTAGATTCATTGAACATCGGTGGCGGTTTCCCGATCAAAACTTCGCTTAATTTCGATTATGATTATCAATACATGGTCAACGAAATTGTTTCTCAGATCAAGAAATTCTGTGAAGAAGAAGGCGTTGAGGAACCGAATATCTATACAGAATTCGGAAGTTTTACAGTTGGCGAAAGTGGTGGGCATCTTTACCAGATTATTTCCCAAAAACGTCAGAACGACAGAGAAAAATGGAATATGATCGACTCGTCTTTTATGACAACTTTGCCTGACACCTGGGCCATTTCCCGTCACTTCATTATGTTACCTCTTAACCGTTGGGAAGATTCTTATGAAAGGGTTTTTCTTGGTGGGCTGACTTGTGATTCAGATGATTACTATAATTCCGAGCAGCATACGAATGCGATCTATCTTCCTGTTTATAACGATACAAAACCACTGTATATCGGATTTTTCCACACGGGTGCTTATCAGGAGACCATTGGCGGTTACGGTGGCGTACATCACTGTCTGATGCCTCAGCCAAAACATATTTTGATTGATAAGGATGAAGATGGAAATTTTACTTATGAATTGTTCAGAGAAGAACAGAGGCCGGAAGATGTCCTGAAGCTTTTGGGATATTAAATTCAGATAATAGACTTTTAGATAAAAGATAATAGACGAAAAAAGGCGGAAATGAATTTCCGCCTTTTCTATTTGATTTCTGTGATGAATTCGTCTTTTGGAGTTCTGTATTTTTTCAGATTTACCAGCCAGTCCCCGCTTGTGTCTCTGTAACCTAAAGGCAGAATCACAACACTTTTTAAACCTTTTTCAGCGAATCCTAATAATTCGTCAAGAGCTTGGTTGTTGAAGCCTTCCATTGGAGTTGCATCCACTTTTTGTTCAGCAGCAGCAGCAATAGCTAGTCCGAAAGAAATATAGGCCTGTTTTGCGGCGTGTGTTGCGTGCCATTCACGTCCAAGCGGTTCGTACATTCCCCAAAGCCTTGCTTTGTAATCATCCATCGCTTCTTTAGGGATTCCTCTTTCAGTAGTCGTTTTTTCGAAAACTTCAGATATACTGTTGTGAGAATAGCCGTCCCAAGCTGCCCAAACTAAAAGATGAGAACCGTCCGTGATCTGAGCCTGATCAAATGCAATCGGTTGGATTTTTTCCAATAATTCTTTATTCGTAATGACGAATAATCTGTAAGGCTGTAAACCTGAGGAAGATGGAGCCAGTCTCGCAGCTTCTAAAATATAATCCACTTTATCTTGAGGAACTATTTCGCCGTTCATTTTTTTAGTCGCATAACGCCAGTTCAAGTCTTCTAATAAACTCATTTTTTATAATTTTTGATTTGAAGGTTCAAAGGTAAATAAGAAAAGTTTATTTTTGTAATCAAGTTACAAAAAGTTAGCGTTACTAAAAAGTAACTTATTTGAAAATCAGATTCTTATGAATTTGATTTAATGGAAAATTAATATAATCTGAAATAAAAGTTATTTATGAAAATAAAATGTCCAAAATCCAATCTTGCTGCCGTTCAGGATACGATGGATATCTTGAAAGGAAGGTGGAAAATAGCAATCATTGCAGCTTTGTGTTATGATAAAATGCGTTTTTCAGATTTACAGAAAGAAATCGGAGGTGTTTCTGCAAAAATGCTGAGCAGCGAATTAAAAGATTTAGAAATCAATCAATTGATAACAAGAACTGTTCTCAATAAACAACCGATAAGTGTAGAATATGAATTGACAGACTATGGAAGAACACTGAAAAAAATTATTGAACATCTCGCAGAATGGGGAATTGAACACCGGAAAAAAATCATCGGAAAAATTCCGGAAGTTGCTGAAATTTAAAGGCTTCAAAAATGAAGCCCTGAAATTATTGTTTGGAAAAATGATATGTTTTCCCATTCTGCTGGAGTTGCAACTGATCTGGAAAAAAAATAATCCCGATCCTTGCCGGCGTGAATTTGAATTCATCCTTATCCACATATTCCAATTCAAAAGAAGCCTGACCTTTTCCTTGGGCAAATAATTTTCCTTCCTGTGAGAAGATTTTCAAATCCATAGGGATATCCGGAGAAGTATAATCACCGATGTATTTCTGGAATTTTTCTGGTGTATCCACGGACTTGGTTGCATCAGCTCCGAATTTTGGATACGAATAATCTGCTTCATAAATCAAACTTAAGATTCCGATTCCCAATGCATTATGAGGATACTCCTCTCCATTGATGATCATTGAAACAGAATAATCGTCTTTTTGATTATAAGATGTGATAGAGTGACTTCCGGCTGTGTCGCCTCCGTGTCCAAAAGAAACCTGATTGTAAAACGGAACAGCCATTAATCCTAACCCAAAATCTAAAGGCTTTTTTTGGGTCGGCATCATTCTATCAAGCGTTTCTTTCTTTACCAGCTTCCCATCGAATAATGCATTGATGAAGAGATTGAGATCATTAGGTGTGGAAACGATATCGCCTAAACCGATACAATTATGAAAATCGAAGTCTTCTATTTCTACCCATTTTCCATCTTGGTTTTGGTAAGATTTGAAAACGTTGGTTGGATTGTCCAGAACGGAAAAAGTGTTTTTCAATTTCGCCTTGCTTGTAATGTTTTCTTTCAGAAGAACATTGTAAGGTTTTTTCGCAACTTTCTCAAGGATTCTGCTCAAAAGATAATATCCGGAATTGGAATATCTCGTTTTTTCTCCCGGCTGAAATTCCACGCCTTGAGCTTTAATGGTATCGAGAATCGCTTTATCTCCAACTGGTTTTTTGAATAGCCATTGATAATGTTCTCCAACGTAATCGCCTAACCCGCTAGTATGATTCAGTATTGTCTCAATTGTGATTTTGTCAGCATTTGAAACATCTGGATAATACTTTGAAAGCTTGTCGCTGAGGTTCAATTTTCCTTTTTCTACCTGTTGCATCAGCATGACTGCTGTAAATAATTTGCTGATGGAACCAACTTGATATCTTGTGTTAGAATCCCATTTTACATTAGGTAATTGATTCTGACCAAAACTTTTCTGATAAACTTCTTTCCCGTGTCTGAAAATCGAAATGCTTCCAATAGATTGTTTATTATCGGTCATATAATTCAAAAAGTCATCAATTTTTTTAGTATTAATTTCTCTGCTTCCGATGTCTTGGATTCTGGACTCTTTGGAGATTTTATCCGCTTTTTTTTCATCAATCCTTGAAAGATTCAAATCAAAATCTCTCGAACGTTGCGTAAAAGTTCCCTCAAAATGGTCTGTTTTGAATTGTCCTTTGTAAGACGCATCCAGGTCCTTCATTTCGAATATCAATTCGTTGTTTGCAAATTCGGTTCTGTCAACGGTAATGGTCTTGTCTCCTTGTTTTGGACTTTTGGCTGTGGAAGTATATTGGTTTCCTTCTTTTTTAATGGTCAGTATCAGAGGAAGTTTCATTGCGCCAAGGTCAATTTCGCCTTGCCAGGAACCTGTTAAATCTTGGGCGTAAAAAGTCTGTGCCAATAAGATCAGCACCAATAAAAGTTTGGTTTTCATAAAATTATATTTTGTTTAAAGTATAGTCTGGCTAACGATTATTAATATCAGTGAAACAACCGCAAAGAGAACAATTTGCTGCCACTTCTTGATATTGGTAGCAGTCTGGAATCCATTGTAATAAAGCACAAAGCTATAAATCATAAATGGTAAAGTTGCCAATCCAAAAACTGAAACTATGATGAGATTGATTGTTTCCATTTGACTTGGGTCGCCAGCACTTGCTGTAATACTTTGGGTGGCATTCTTCAAAAATGACATTCCCGATATTGGCATTATAATAATTAAAGGAATGGCTGATATCAGAACGGTATTGATAATATCGATGATCCTTGTTTTATTATTGAGGATTTTAGCGAGTATAAATAAAACGATTATGGCCAATAGAGAACTCAAAGTATTGATTTTCACGATATCCCAAATTGTCTGATCGTCTTCCAAATGTGAAAGATGAAAAATACTGTCATTCACATTGCCGGCATAATAACAACCAAAGATGTTCAGAATGAAAAATAGTATTCCTATAATGAGGAGGTTCTTCTCATCATATTTTTCGAAAGGATTAAAAATGATCTTCCACGTCATAGTTTTCAGTTTTGTAGTTTTTTCACTTTCTCGATGAGGTCATCCATTTTGTTTCTCATGGTTGGATAAGAGAGTTCGGCCTGCTTTGCCATTTCTTTGATACTCCCGCTGGACAGAAAAAAGTTGAGGACAAACTCTTGGTCGTCTCTGCTCAGTTTCAAAAGAACCGGAAGTTCATAATCACCATTTACCTGAGTTGCACAAGATGGGCAGGTCATCTGACTCACATTCAGAGTATGGTCGCAGCTTGGACATATGATAGGGAGTTTCATTTATTTTAATTTTATTTTACAAATGTAATAATTATTTTAACAAAGTTAAATATTATTTTAATTTTATTAAAATAATCTATTCGTTAGAATCAAAAAAACTTCCACAATGGGAAGTTTTGGTAAAAAATCAATTGGTACGATTGGCTATTGATCGATGCTGGTTTTTATTTTGTTGTCATCAGATTTTACATATTCCTGGTAGCTTCCTTGTGAATAGACCTTTTGTTCTATGTTGGTTGTTTTTGTGTTCGAGGAGGGTTTCCAAAAATTCTGATCATATTTTTTAGAGACGGTAAGTGAGCAGATAGGGCTCTTGGATGTTATTTTAAGCTTTACCAATGTTATATAATTGATCTCGCAAAAGAAAAATTGAGGGATTTTCTCTGCCGATTCCTGAATCTCACCGTTGGCGTAAGTAACCGTCCATTTGTAAAGATGATCGGAAGCTTTATTTTCATTTGGGAAAAAAGAAATGATAGACTCACTCACTTTCACTTCTTTGAAATCATCGATGCTGATTCCACAGTTGTTTTGCGCCACAGCTTGTTTTGTTTCGACAACTTCAACTGTTTTTTCGCATTCAAAAAGTCCTTTGTCTGTCAATATAGATACACTGATATTGTTTTTGCCGACATCTTTAGGAATCAGGCTTACTTTATTGAGTTTGTTGCTACCTTCAAAAGTTACAATTTTGTCGTTTGATGATTTCCATAGATAGCATTCCTCACATTGAGCTTTTGTGTCTACGGTAAAAGAATTTGTTTCATTTAATTTTAAAATATTACTTCCGGAAATGGAACATTGTGCATAAGAGGAATTGATTGCCGATAGTCCGGCAACCACAAATAAATATTTTTTCATGTTTGTGTTTTTAAATTCCTCCTTCGAGTGCAAAAATCATACCTGAATAACCCCCATGTTGAATTTTTCTGTAATTGGAGAATGATTGGCCGCTTCTATTCCCATGCTGATCCATTTTCTTGTATCCACAGGATTGATGATCGCGTCTGTCCAAAGCCTTGCCGCGGCGTAAGTAGGTTGGGTTTGCTTGTTATAATCTGTCAAGATTTTATCAAGGATTTCTTTTCTTTCTTGTTCTGATATTTCTTTGCCTTGTTTTTTAAGGGTGGATTCCTGGATTTGGAGAAGAACTTTCCCCGCTTGTGAACCGCCCATTACAGCGAGCTCTGCCCAAGGCCAGGCGACAATCAATCTCGGGTCATAAGCTTTTCCGCACATGGCATAATTCCCCGCTCCGTAAGAATTTCCTGTGATGACAGTGAATTTTGGGACTACGGAATTAGAAACGGCATTCACCATTTTTGCACCATCTTTGATGATCCCGCCATGTTCGGATTTGGAACCGACCATAAAGCCGGTAACATCCTGAAGGAAAACCAAAGGGATCTTTCTCTGATTACAATTGGCAATGAAACGTGTCGCTTTGTCAGCTGAATCGGAATATATAACACCACCGAACTGCATCTCGCCTTTACCGCTTTTTACCATTTTTCTTTGGTTGGCAACTATTCCAACGCTCCACCCATCGATTCTTGCTGTGGCACAAATAATGCTTTTCCCGTAATCTGGTTTGTATTCTTCGTATTCAGAATTATCGACAAGACATTTTATGATATCAAAAGTGTCATATTGTTCTGATCTTGCTATTGGCATTATTCCAAAAATATTTTCAGGATTCTCTCTCGGTGGAAAACTTTCTATCCTGTCAAATCCAGCTTTATCAAAATCCCCGATAGATTTCATGATATTTTTTATCCTGTCCAAAGCATCCTTGTCATCTTTAGCCTTATAATCTGTAACACCGGATATCTCACAATGTGTTGTGGCTCCTCCGAGAGTTTCATTGTCAATATTTTCACCAATCGCAGCTTTTACAAGATAACTTCCTGCGAGAAAGATACTTCCTGTTTTGTCTACGATCATCGCTTCATCACTCATGATCGGGAGATAAGCGCCGCCGGCAACACAGCTTCCCATAATGGCCGAGATCTGAACTATTCCTGCTGCACTCATCTTGGCATTATTTCTAAAGATTCTTCCGAACATTTCCTTGTCCGGGAAGATCTCGTCTTGCATTGGTAAGAAAACACCGGCAGAATCTACCAAATAGATGATTGGCAGACGATTTTCCATGGCTATTTCCTGAGCCCTAAGGTTTTTCTTTCCTGTAATAGGGAACCAGGCTCCAGCTTTTACTGTAGCGTCATTCGCCACTACAATACATTGTCTTCCAGAAATGTATCCTATTTTTACAACAACACCGCCTGCGGGGCAGCCGCCTTGCTCCTCATACATTTCGTAACCTGCAAATGCGCCGATTTCTATGGACTCAGAATTTTTATCGAAAAGATATTCCAATCTTTCTCTGGCGGTCATTTTTCCTTGGTCTCGTTGTTTTTGGAGTGCTTTTTCCCCACCTCCCAATTTGATTTTTGCCAGGTTTTTTTTAATGTCAGAAAATTTTAGCTTGTTAATATCTTCTCTTTTGTTGAACTCTAGATCCATAAGGTTTTTCTTTGGCGTTAAAGATAAAATTTTTTAGATAATGACAAAGCAATTGTATCAGAAGATAAACTTAACATAATATTTTTTACTTTTCTACGTTAGTAATCAAAATGAAATGAATTTTAGTTAGTTTATGTTTATTTTTAATAAGTTATTATTAAAAGATCCGTATAAATGTTTGTACGGATTTTTTGATGCTAAATATTCAGATAACTTTGTTCTATCTACTTATTTTAATCAGTATTTTTTATCCTAAGTTTGCAAACTGAAAAGATCAATATCGTATTAATGAAGAATTCCTATTTGCTGAGGTTGCATTTTATCGTTTTTTTATGGGGTTTTACTGCTATTTTGGGAAAACTGATTTCCACAGAAGCCAATGTTCTTGTCTTCTACAGAATGTCATTCGCAGCAGTTTTTCTGTACTTGTATATCAGAATTATCAAGAAAGAAAGCGTAAAGATAGCAAAGGTATTATTGTTTAAACTAATAGGAATAGGAAGTGTGATGGCCTTCCACTGGCTGTTCTTTTTCCAATCTATCAAAGTTTCCAATGTTTCTATTGCATTATCCTGCCTTTCATTGTCTACATTGTTTGCATCATTGATAGAACCTCTGGTTTTTAAAAGAAGACCGGATTGGGTAGAAGTTGTCATTGGACTCATTATAGTTGTTTGTATCTCTTTGATCTTTAATGCGGAACTTAAGTATAAAGAAGGGATTTTCTATGGGATTCTGTGCGCACTTTTCGGAACAATATTTTCGGTTTTCAATGGGAAGATTTTTGGAAAAACAAGTTCCGGAAATATAATATTCTATGAGATTGCCGGCGGATGGCTGGTCATTAGTTTATATTTCCTTTTTACGGGACAAATTTCTTCCGTCAGCGAAATAAGTTATACCGATATTGCGTTAATAATATTGTTGGCTTCTGTTTTTACGGCTTATCCAATGTTTGAGAGTGTGAAATTAATGAAGTTTATTTCCCCTTTTACATTGATCTTGACGGTAAATCTGGAACCTGTCTATGGGATTATTCTGGCTTTTTTTATCTTTGGAGCTTCAGAACATATGAGTCCTGTTTTTTATATCGCTTCTTTGGTAATGATACTAGCAATCGTTATCAATGGAATTATAAAATCGAAACGGAAAAAAGATGATGTAATTGCAGAACCAAACCATCTGTAAACAGTTTTTGATGAAAAGAATTTTATTTTTTTTACTGGTTATTTTTTGTCAAATTCTTGATGCCCAGATCATCAGGAAATATTCTAATGAATTCCTGAATATCGGTGCCGGTGCAAGAGGATTGGCAATGGGAGGAGCCGTTGTCTCAAATCAGGACGATGTTTATTCCCCAATGTGGAATCCCGCCGGACTTTTACAGATAGACAGGGATTGGCAAGCTGCTGCAATGCACGCAGAATATTTCGAGTCAATAGCCAAATACGATTATATCGCTTATGCCAAACCTTTGGATAATGAGAACGGCGTTTTTGCAATTTCATTAGTTAGATTAGGTATCGATAATATTCTTAATACCACTCAGTTAATTGATTCCGAGGGGAATATCGATTATGATAAGATCAGCTCTTTCTCTACTTCAGATTATGCGGCTTTGCTCTCGTATGCCTTTCATCCCAATGGGAATCACAGATTAGATGTAGGGGCTACTGCAAAAGTGGTTTACCGTAATGTAGGAAAATTTGCGAGTGGTTATGGTTTTGGATTTGATCTGGGAGCAATTTATCATACAGACACGGATTGGAATCTTGGCTTTATGTTAAGAGATGCTACAACAACTGTCAATTTTTGGACAATCAATCAGAAAGAATTATCTGCCGTAGTAAATGGTGAGGAGTTCAACCCTGCTCCCACAGACAAAATGGAGATAACGATGCCAAAATTAAATCTTGGTGTGAGCCGTACATATGAATTCAATAGAGATCTGAAACTTTTACCAGAAGCTGGATTGAACATCGATTTTGCGAAGACGGCAGCTCTTATTTCCACAGATTTCGCAAGTATAACACCTTATGTTGGTGGGGAGCTGATCTTCCAAGATATGATCTTTGTTAGATTGGGATTCAACAGATTTCAAACGCTTTCGGATATTGAGGATTTGAAAAGAAAAGTCTCTTTCCAGCCAAGTGCAGGTATTGGAATCAAATATAAAGGCTTGACCCTGGATTATGCGATAACCAACTCTGGAATTGGTGGTTCTAATTTTTACTCCAACTTCTTTTCTCTGAAATTGGATATACACGGTTTTAGAAATTAAAAAAATAACTAACTTTCACCAATGAAAAAGCTCTCAATTTTTTTATCTGTTTTTTTACTTGTTCTGATCAAAGCTCAGAATCTTTCTGATTATAAGTATATTTTAATTCCAGCAGAATTCAATGACTTTAAAGAGAACAGGTCATATGGTCTTGGCAAATTTTTAGAAAGATCGTTGAAATCAAAAAAATATGTCGTGCTTTCCGAGACAAAAAGCCAATGGCCGCAAGATGCATTGACAAATCCTTGCAAAATTCTGATTGCCGATATTCTGGATGATAAAAGCATGTTTAGAAACAAGATCATTCTTCAGTTCAAGGATTGCAATAGCAAGGTGATCTATTCCGAAAAATCGAGTAGCATGATCAAAGAATTTGAACCAGGATATCAGGATGCTCTGAAACAAGGATTGGTTAAAGTCCCTGTTTCTAACCCTAGTCCTGAAATAGAAAAGCTTGCTGAATCCAAGGCCACGGAAGAAGTCAAAAGAAATGATGATGTTAAAACAACTCAGACTCCAATTGCACAAAGATTCAAAAATGGAAATTTGAGTTTACAAAAAATTCAAATTGATGATAGTCAATTCATCTTGGTAGATGGAAATAGTTCTGTTCCTTATGCAACTTTCAAATCAACCAATAAGACGGATGTTTTCCGAGTGAAACTGGCTTCCGGAGAATCAACGATCGGTTATTACGAAAATGGAAATATTATCATCGAGATTCCTAAAAGCAATGGTAATTTTACTAAAGAAGTTTTCTCCGCAAATTAATTCGATGTAATATCTAATATAATAAAAGCTCCAAATTCTGGAGCTTTTTTAATTAGGAATTAGAAAAATTTGACCTTACTTATTAGGTTGCGGCGTATATCTCAAATATGGTTTGATAACTTTTACACCTTTCGTAAATTTTTTCTCAGCATCTTCCTGCGAAACAGCTGGCGGAATGATCACATCTTCACCGTCTTTCCAATCAACAGGTGTTGCCACACCATAACCATCGACCAATTGTAAAGAATCCAGAACTCTCAGGATTTCTGTGAAATTCCTTCCCGTCGAGGCAGGATAGGTGATGATCAATCTTACTTTCTTGTTTGGGTCGATGATCAGCAAAGACCTTACTGTCAAAGTTGCACTTGCATTCGGATGGATGAAATCGTATAATTCGGAAACTTTCTTGTCCTGATCGGCAATGATAGGGAATTCGACTTCTGTATTTTGAGTTTCGTTGATGTCGGAGATCCAACCTTTATGATTATCGATTCCATCAACACTCAAAGCCAAGACTTTTGTATTTCTTTTATCGAATTCTGGCTTCAGTTCAGAAGTTTTCCCAAGCTCAGTTGTGCAAACTGGAGTATAATCTGCGGGATGGGAAAATAGTATTCCCCAAGAATCTCCAAGATATTCGTAAAAATTAAGATTTCCTAAACTGCTTTCTGCGTCAAAATCCGGAGCGGTGTCACCAAGTTTAATAGACATATTTTTAGTATTTTATGATTAATGGAAAACAAATTTAATAATAAAAATCTCAATTCATACTAATTTAGTATTATTTATTTTTAGTTATAAAAAAAACCACATATTCGTGGTTTTAATTTTTTTATTTGTGAATGTTTGGATTATAATGTTCCAATTTTGCTGTCATCAATATTATATTTTTTGATAACCTCTTCGTAAGACATTTTTGATAAATCCCCAGCATTGGCATTTTTCCCCATAACAGCAGGAACTAAAACAACTCTGAAAGTTTGGTTGTTAATAAATTCTGGTCTCAAAGTTAAATTGAACGTTCCACTTGCATAGATAGCAAAATCATATTTTGTGAAATCAAATGTATAATCCAATTCATGGTTAGTTTCTGTGCCTACTTCAATATTATATATTGTTTGCGGTAATGGTTGCCATACAGGAGCATTACTACTGGTACCAACTCTTCTATAGATTAGGACAATATCTGAGTCATACATTGCATTTGCAAATTCTCTCGAAATTGTTCCTAGTCCAGAATTAGAATCATATGAAAAGTTAACATTTGTAAGGTCATAAACGGCTGGATAATCTGCCGGAGTAGAGTTGTCAACATATTCTGTACGGTCACAACTTATTAGTAAAAAGCTAAAAATAGCTGCAATTACAAAGGGAAATAATTTTTTCATAGGTTTTAAATATTTACGTTAAAATTTAATTACAAAATACAGACCATAAAAATAGCTTTTTTCCGTGGAATTAATATCTTTATGGAAACTTTCTGAATTTTAGATTTTCAAAATATGAAAAAGTTAAGTCTTCTTATAATAACTTTTATTTCCCAATTTTATTTCACTCAGTATCAGCCGAAAAATATTTCCAGTTCGGATATTAAGAAAGCGAATGATTGGGTCGATAAAACTTATAGATCACTTTCACAGGATGAGAAGTTGGGACAGTTGTTCATTGTAGCACTTTACACCAACAAGGATGAAGCTCATATTTCTTATGTAAGAAATATTGTAATACAGGATAAAATCGGGGGATTGATCCTGATGCAGGATGATGCGGCGAGAGAAATCAATCTGGTAAATGAGTTCCAGTCAAAATCAAAAGTACCATTGATGATAGGAATGGATGCAGAATGGGGGGTATTTCAAAGAATTGCAAAAGCGCATAAATTTCCTTGGGCGATAACCTTAGGTGCAATTCGGGATAAAAATCTGGTTTATGAGATGGCTGGAAAAATTGCCGAGGATTGTAAAAGGATGGGAATCAATTGGGATTTTGCACCGGTTGTGGATGTCAATACCAATCCAAATAATCCGATTATCGGAAACCGAAGTTTTGGTTCTGATGTCAATAATGTTGTGAATTCTGCTTTGGCATATTCCAACGGTTTACAGGATAATAAAATTTTGGCTGCTATTAAACATTTTCCGGGCCATGGTGACACTTCTACAGATTCGCATTTGGATTTGCCCGTTGTTTCTCACAACTTGGAACGCTTGGAAAAAACTGAAATAGCACCTTTCAAGGCATTGATGGATAAAGGCATTGGCGGTGTAATGGTTGCGCATCTTTATGTTCCGACTTTGGAAAACGAAAAGGGAATCCCGGCTTCGGTTTCTAAAAAAATAGTGACAGGTCTTTTAAAAGAAAAGCTTGGTTACAAAGGTTTGATCATCACAGATGCACTGAATATGGGAGCTGTTGCCAATAAATTCAAGGCTGGGGAATTAGACGCATTGGCTTTCAAAGCGGGAAATGATATTATGTTGTTTTCACAAGATGTTTCGACTGGGAAAAAGTTGATTCAAAAAGCAATTGATAACGGAGAAATTTCCCAAGATAGAGTAGAGGAGAGCGTTAAAAAAATTCTTTTGACCAAGTATTATTTAGGCATAAACCAATACAATAACATCAATCCGGAAAATGTGAACGATGATTTGAATAATGCCTCACATTCTGCTTTGGTTCAGAAAATGTACTCGAATGCTTTGACATTGATCAAAGACGAAAAAAGACTTTTGCCTCTCGATTGCAAAGAAACTTACTATTACATTCCTTTAGAAGAAGCAGCTTATGAAACTTTCCTCGCCCAGATCAATACAGGAACAACTGTCATTGTAAAAAAAGCTAACGAAATCAATACAATTCCTGCTCATTCAAAAGTGATTGTAGGTTTCCACAAAGATAATTCTACAGCTTACAAACCCTACAAAATTTCGGACGCAAGCAAGAAAATTTTATCAGATCTAAGTAAAAATCAAACTGTCATTCTGGATGTTTTCGGAAGTCCTTATGCTTTGAAGGATATTGATATCTCGAAGGTTTCCACAGTTTTGATTTCTTATGAAAATAATGACGACTCGATGAAGGCAACAGCTAACGGAATTCTTGGACAGACAAAAATCTCTGGAAGACTTCCGGTTTTGGTGAATGATAATTTGAAATTCGGAATGGGAATGGATGTCGGGGCGAAAATTTCAACCAATCAAACTGATAGAAAAAATAGCTCAGAAACAAAAAAATATAAGACTGTAATTGAGTAAATTTATAGCCGCAAAAACTTTAAAGATTTATATCTCGCAGATTTTGTAATTTAAACAGATTTTAATTTTTCACCTGCTGGATTGGCGAAATCTGTGAGAATTTTTAAAATAAATCTTTTGTGGTTTAAAGAAATAAAAAATGAAAATAGGAATACTTTGCTACCCAACTTACGGCGGAAGCGGAATTGTGGCAACAGAATTAGGAATGTCTCTGGCGAACAAAGGTTATGAGGTCCATTTCATAAGTTCTGCATTACCAGCACGTTTGGATGTCACAAACCCGAATATTTTTTTCCATAAAGTCAACGTTCAGACGTATCCGCTGTTCCAATATCAACCTTATGATATCGCATTGTCATCGATGATCTATCGTGTGGTGAACCTTTACAAGTTGGATATTCTTCACGCTCATTACGCGATTCCGTACGCTTATGCAGCTTTTACAGCAAAGCAAATGTTGAAGGCCGAGCATAAAGATGTCCCTTTGGTGACAACACTTCATGGAACAGATATTACTTTGGTTGGACAACATCCAAGCTACAAACATGCTGTAGAATTTTCTATCAATCAGAGTGATACGATAACTTCAGTCTCTGAAAGTCTGAAAAAAGATACATTACAGTTTTTCAATATTCAGAAAGAAATTCAGGTAATTACCAATTTTATTGATAATTCTGTTTTTGATGAAGATTGCAAAACCTGCCAGAGAGAACAATTTGCTAGCGACGATGAGAAAATTCTGATCCATGTTTCCAATCTTCGCCCTGTAAAGAGAATTCAGGATGTTTTGGAGATTTTCAAAAATGTCACCAAAAAGGTAAAATCAAAACTGATTATCATTGGCGAAGGTCCGGAAATGGAAAAGATCTCCGAGTTCATGGAAAATAATCCGGAACTGATCGGTGAAATCAAGTTACTCGGAAAAGTCAATGATCTATACAGGATCCTTCAGCTTTCGGATGTCTTTCTCCTGCCGTCTGAACAGGAAAGTTTCGGTTTGGCAGCGTTGGAGGCGATGGCAGCTAGAACGCCTGTTATCAGTAGTAATGCGGGTGGAATCCCGGAAGTTAATATTCAGGGAGAAACCGGATTTTTGGCAGAAACCGGAAATGTAGAAGCGATGTCCAATTATTGTATCAAGCTTTTGAGTGATGAAAATCTTCTTGCTGAAATGAAAAAAAATGCTAAAGCTCAAGCAATCCATTTTGATTTGAAAAATATTCTCCCGATCTATATTGAGATGTATGAGAATACAATTGCAAAGTTTGAGGAAGCGAAATATAAAGAAGTCTGATAGAATATTTATCTTTCATATATGACAGATCTTCGACACTCTGCTCATGCTGATAACTTTAATATAAGAGATGTCACATTGAGCGAAGCCGAAGTGTCTGATGTATTATTTTAAATTTTCGAATCCACATTTAAAATATTTTTATAACTTAACCCTTTCGAAGTTTTACTTTGAAAGGGTTTTTTGCTTAACGAAAAATCACAAACACAAATGAATGAAGAAATATTACAATATCTCTGGAATTTTAAGAAATTCCGGAACTTTGACTTTGTCTCTACGGATGAGCGAAAAATAGAAATCTTAGAATTTGGAGAATGGAACAAGAATTCCGGTCCGGATTTTCTCTTTGCAAAGATCAGGATTGACGACATTATTTTTGCCGGAAACATTGAGATCCATACCAAAGCTTCCGATTGGTTTTTTCACAACCATTCGGGAAATCCTGAATTTGAGAATCTGATCCTTCATGCTGTTTATATTAATGATTGTGACATCCCTGTATTGGAACATCAGAATATTCCAACTTTGGAACTCAAAAATTATATTGATGAAGAACTGATTCAGAAACACCAAAATTTGAGTCAGGAACATTCTTTCATTGCTTGTGAAAAGCTGTTTGATGAAAATAGAATTCCTTTATTTTTTGAAGAAACGATTTTGCTCAAGAAGTTAGAAGTCAAATTACAAGTCTTTGAAGAATCTTTGAGCAAGAATCAAAACAATTATGAAGCGGTTCTCTTTCAAAATCTGGTTTATACTTTCGGGTTGAAGGTGAATGCAGATATCTTTCTTCAAATGGCGGAAAGTCTGGATTTTTCCGTGATTCAGAAAATCAAACAAAATGATATTCATTTAGAAGCTTTATTCTTTGGGATCTGTGGGTTTTTGGATGTTCCCGAAGATGAGATAATGCAAATCTGGAAACGGGAATTTGATTTTTTGAAAGTGAAATTCAATTTATCTGATTTTAGGATTCATCCAAAATTTTCCAAACTTCGCCCTCCAAATTTTCCGACAATCAGACTATCACAGTTGGCGAATCTTTATCATTCTCAACCGAATCTTTTTTCAAAACTGATTGATGCAAGATCGATTGATGACCTATATAAAATTTTTGAATGTGTTAAGGCTTCCGAATATTGGGATAATCGTTTCAATTTTGGGAAAATTTCGTCAGTTGAGAACAAGAAATATCTAAGTCAGGATTTCATCGATTTGATTATCATTAACACGATTTTACCACTGAAATATTTCTATCATAAAAATCATAATCCTGAAATCATAGATGATATCTTTGATTTTTATAAACAGATGAAACCTGAAAAGAATTCTATCCTGGACGAATGGAAAAAGTTAGGAATGAAGTTTGAAAATGCCCTGCAGACGCAAGCTTTTCTTTATCAATACAAATTATTCTGCATTCAGAAAAAATGCTTAAATTGCGGTATTGGTTTTCAATTACTGAATAATGATAGATAATATTCGCCACAGATTCGAGAGAGAATGGTTTGGAGTGCTTACAAGATATGGGACCAAATTAGGAATTCCTGTTTCCAAGCTTCGTGTTTTTTTTATCTATTCCACGTTTGCAACTGCCGGGATTTTCTTTATTTTCTATCTTACTTTGGCTTTTTTGCTTTGGATAAAAGATTGTGTTGTGACTAAACGACCAAGTGTTTTTGATTTGTAAATTTATAATTCTGAATAAAAAAATCCGATTGAATTTTCAATCGGATCTATTATATTTCAAAAGAAGTCTAAAATCTGACCTCTATAATCTAATGTCTCTTATTTAAGGATTAGCTGTAGAGATATTTGCCGTAATATATTCTCTGTTCATTCTAGCGATATTTTCCAGAGAGATGCCTTTTGGACATTCTACTTCACAGGCACCGGTGTTGGAACAGTTTCCGAAGCCTTCTTCGTCCATTGCTTTTACCATGTTCAGAACTCTTCTCGTTGCTTCTACACGACCTTGAGGTAACAATGCGAACTGTGATACTTTTGCACCTACGAATAACATCGCAGAACCGTTTTTACAACTCGCTACGCAAGCACCACAGCCGATGCAAGCCGCAGCATCCATAGCTTTGTCGGCATCTTCTTTCGGAACTGGGATCGCGTTGGCGTCCAAAGTGTTTCCAGAGGTATTCACAGATACGAATCCACCTGCGGCCATCACTCTGTCAAATGCACTTCTGTCAACAACCAAATCTTTGATCACCGGAAAAGCAGCACTTCTCCAAGGTTCGATGTGAATGGTTTCGCCATCTCTGAAATGACGCATATGCAACTGACAGGTCGTGATTCCTGTATCCGGACCGTGCGCTCTACCATTGATGTAAAGAGAACACATTCCGCAGATCCCTTCGCGACAATCGTGGTCAAAAGCTACAGGGTCTTTCCCTTCGTTGATCAACTGCTCGTTCAGGATATCCAACATTTCCAAGAATGAAGAATCCGTAGAAACATCAGAAATTTTATAGGTATCGAATTGTCCCTTCGATTTATTATTTTTTTGTCTCCAAATTTTCAGCGTAAGATTTAGGCCTTTTTTTGCACTCATATTTATATATTTTTGGATGGAGATTATTTGTAACTTCTTGCTTTAACTTCGATGTTTTCGTACACCAATTCCTCTTTGTGCATCACCTCCTGGTTGATGTCTGCTCCTTTATATTCCCACGCAGCTACATATTTGTAGTTCACATCATCACGTTCTGCTTCTCCATCAGGCGTAGAGTGGTCTTCACGGAAGTGTCCTCCACAAGATTCATTTCTGTTAAGCGCATCGATAGCCATCAGTTGTCCTAATTCCAAGAAATCCGCAACTCTGAAAGCTTTTTCCAATTCCGGATTCAGGTTATCTGCATCACCAGGAACTTTTACATTTTTCCAGAAGTCATTTCTGACTTCTTCAATTTCTTTGATGGCTTCTCTCAGTCCTTCAGGTGTTCTTCCCATCCCCACTTTGTTCCACATGATGTGTCCCAATTGTTTGTGGAAATGGTCAACAGAATGAGTTCCTTTATTGTTAAGGAAGAAATCTATTTTTTCTTTGATTCCTTTTTCCGCTTCATCAAATGCAGGTGAATTAGTTGGAATTTTACCTGTTCTGATATCTGCAGAAAGATAATCAGCAATGGTGTAAGGTAAAACGAAATATCCGTCTGCCAAACCTTGCATCAAAGCAGAAGCTCCCAATCTGTTGGCACCGTGGTCTGAGAAATTCGCTTCTCCAATGACGAAACATCCAGGAATCGTAGATTGAAGGTTATAATCAACCCAAACACCGCCCATTGTGTAGTGAACCGCTGGATAGATTTTCATTGGCGTCTTGTAAGGGTCGTCAGCAGTGATCTTCTCGTACATTACGAATAAGTTACCGTATTTCTCCTCAATCCATTTTTTACCAAGGTCATAGATCTGTTGTTCCGTTGGATTATGAATATGTTTTTCGATAGCGGCTTCTTTACCTTTTTTCATGATTTCTGTAGAGAAATCCAGGTAAACGCCTTCTTTCGTATCATTGTTTTCGATTCCGTAACCTGCGTCACATCTTTCTTTTCCGGCTCTGGAAGCAACATCCCTAGGAACCAGGTTTCCAAATGCAGGATATCTTCTTTCAAGATAGTAATCTCTGTCTTCTTCTTTGATGTTTTCTGGTCTCAGTTTTCCTTCTCTGATAGCCACAGAATCTTCAATTTTCTTAGGAACCCAGATTCTTCCCGAGTTTCTAAGAGATTCTGACATTAGAGTCAATTTAGACTGCTGAGTCCCATGTACCGGAATACAGGTCGGGTGAATCTGCACATAACAAGGATTTGCAAAATATGCCCCTTTTTTATGGATTTTCCAAGCTGCGGAAACGTTTGAACCCATTGCATTGGTTGAAAGGAAATATACGTTTCCGTAACCTCCGGAAGCGATGACTACTGCGTGAGCAGAATGTCTTTCGATTTCACCGGTTACAAGGTTTCTTGCGATGATTCCTCTTGCTTTTCCATCAACAATAACTAGGTCTAGCATCTCGTGACGGTTGAACATCTGGATTCTGCCTTTACCGATTTGACGGCTCATTGCAGAATAGGCCCCTAACAATAACTGTTGTCCGGTTTGTCCTTTTGCATAGAACGTTCTTTTTACCTGAACTCCACCAAATGAACGGTTATCCAATTGCCCACCGTATTCGCGTCCAAAAGGAACACCTTGCGCAACACATTGGTCAATAATATTGGCAGAAACTTCTGCTAGTCTGTAAACGTTTGCTTCTCTTGCACGGTAATCCCCACCTTTGATGGTATCGTAAAATAATCTGTATGTTGAATCCCCATCACCTTGATAATTCTTGGCAGCATTGATACCACCTTGAGCAGCAATAGAGTGTGCTCTTCTCGGAGAATCCTGGTAGCAGAAAGCTTTTACATTATAGCCTTGTTCAGCAAGAGTTGCAGCGGCAGAACCGCCAGCTAATCCTGTCCCAACAATAATGATGTCTATTTTGTCTCGGTTGTTTGGCGCAACCAAGTTCATGTGATCTTTATGATTTTTCCATTTGTCCTTAAGTGGACCAGCAGGAATCTTTGAATCTAAACCCATAATTTATTTTGTTATTATTGAGTAACGAAGTGATAAATTGCAATGATAATGAATCCCAAAGGAATAAGTACAGAATACCAGTTCCCAAAAGCCTTGATAAATGGCGTATACTTAGGATGTCTCGCTCCTATAGATTGGAACGATGACTGGAACCCGTGTGCCAGGTGAAGTCCCAGAAGCACGAATGAAATAATATAAAGTATAACTCTCCAGATGCTTCCAAACTTATTATGCAGATCTCCCCAGAAACGGTTTTCTTCCACCGGAAGCCCTTCGATATATTTGTAATTCATCTCATGATACCAGAAATCATACATATGTAACGCCAGAAATGCCAAAATTACACCACCTGTGATCAACATATTTCTTGACATCCAGGAAGAGTTTGCTTCTCCTTTATTCATTGCATATTTGACTGGACGAGCTTTGTTATTTCTGATTTCCAATACAAATCCCATTACGAAATGGAAAATAACGGCGGCCATCAAAATAGGCTGCATCAAAAATTGGATCAAGGGATTGTATCCCATAAATTGAGAGGCGTTATTGTAAGCGGTCTGTCCGAAAACTGATAATAAATTAACGGAAAGATGCATTACCAAAAAAATCAGCAAAAACATTGCTGAAAGTGCCATAGCATATTTTCTCCCGATAGAAGACGTAATACCTGCCATAATTCTGTTGTTGTTTTGAATTTTCACAAATTTAGAAAATAGTTGACTCAAGTAATATTGAGAAATGTCAGAAATGCATAGTTTGTAATGTTTCTAAATAACTTTAATGGAATGTTAACAATATTTCTGATTTGGTGATTATTTTATGTCATATAAAAAAGAAAAATCCCGAAAAAATAATTCGGGATAGGCTTTTATAATTCTTTTCTCAACCTCGCAACCGGGATGTTGAGCTGTTCTCTGTATTTGGCAATCGTTCTCCTTGCGATATTGTAGCCTTTTTCTTTTAAAATTCCTACAAGAGCGTCGTCGGTATAAGGTTTTCTCTTATTTTCTTTATCAATGGCTTCCTGCAGGTGTTGTTTGATTTCTTTGGTGGAAACTTCTTCGCCATCATCATTGGTTAGTGAATCTGAGAACAAGTTTTTCAAATAGATAATTCCGTTCGGAGTGTCAGCATATTTGCTTTTCACCACTCTGGAAATTGTAGAGATATCAAATCCTGTAATGTCAGCAACATCTTTAAGGATCATTGGCCTGATGTTTTTCTCGTCTCCGGTAATGAAATAATCTTTCTGAAGTTTTACGATTGCCGTAATGGTTTGTAATAATGTATTCTGTCTTTGATTGATGGCATCGATGTACCATTTCGCTGCATCTAATTTTTGCTTGATGAAAAGCGCGGCTTGCTTATGCTCTGCAGATTTTTTGTCATGAGAATAAGTTGTAAGAATCTCTTTGTACTCGTCGGAGACACGAAGAGAAGGAGCGTTTTTATTGTTTAGCGTTGGAATTACCTGATTATCTTTTACTTGTATTACAAAGTCAGGAATGATCTCTTGATTGATAGTGATGGTTTGCGTGTCAAAATTTCCACCAACTTTTGGAGACAGTCTTGAGATCTCATCTAAAGCGCCTTTCAGATCTTCTTCATCGATATCATATTTCTGAAGGATTTTGTTGTAATGCTTGTTTGCAAGCGCGTCAAATTGATTTCTTAAGATATTTCCAGCCAAAATCACTGCAGAATCAGAGCTTACTTTTTTCTCGATTTGTAAAAGAAGGCATTCTCTCAGGTCTCTAGCTCCAACACCTGGCGGATCCAGTTTCTGGACATAATTTTCCAAAATATCGGTCACTTTCTCCTGTGTTGTATAAACACCCTGTGAAAAAGCAAGGTCGTCAACAATTGATTTGATCTCTCTTCTCAGATAGCCATCTGTGTCAAGATTCCCGATAAGGTATTCTGCGATTTTCAGATCATCTTCATCGATGCTTGAAAGACGGATCTGTTCCAAAAGATAATCGTAAAGTGTTTGCCCTTCTGTTAAAAGAGATTGGTTGTCAAATTCTTCATCGTCTGCGGAATAGTTGCTGGAAGCGGTTTTATAACTTGGCTCGTCATCGTAAAGATATTCATCCACATCGAAGTCCGTCTCGATGCTTTCACTGCCTTCGCTTTCATATTCTTCGTCAGCTTTTGGATATTCTTCTTCGGAACTTTCATCCGCTACTTTTTCTAAAGCCGGGTTTTCTTCCAATTCTCTTTCAAGCTCTTCTTCAAATTCTAAAGTGTGAAGCTGTATCAGCTTCATCAACTGAATTTGCTGAGGGGCTAATTTTTGTCCGAGTTTAAGTTGTAGATTTTGCTTTAGCATAATTTTGTTCTTTGTCAATTAAAGTCAACTTTACGAAGTTATAAAATTATTTTGTAAAAACAACAAGTTTAGCACGATTTTTGATATATGATTATTGACATAAAAAAACCTTCAGAATCTCTGAAGGTTTTTTACTTTTATTTTGAACTTAAAATTCAGCATTTTTAGGCGTCCTTGGGAAAGGAATCACGTCTCTTATGTTTGTCATTCCAGTTACGAAAAGCACCAGTCTTTCAAGGCCTAAACCAAATCCGGCATGTGGCACAGAACCGAATTTCCTGGTGTCTAGATACCACCAAAGTTCATGCTCGTCTACACCAAAGTCCTTCATTTTCTCAAGAAGAACATCGTGTCTTGATTCTCTTTCAGAACCACCGATGATTTCTCCGATTCCCGGAAAAAGAACATCCATTGCGGCAACTGTTTTTCCATCGTCATTCAGTTTCATATAGAACGCCTTGATCTCTTTCGGATAGTCAAAAAGAACAACTGGAGTTTCAAAATGTTTCTCCACCAAATATCTTTCGTGTTCAGACTGCAGGTCTGTTCCCCATTTTTCAACAGGATACTGGAATTTACCTTTTTTATTCTCCTTAGAATTCAGCAAAATTTCGATTGCTTCTGTGTAAGAAACTCTTTTGAAACGTTTTGCAACCACATTTTTAAGTTTCTCTATCAGGCCTTCTTTTGCTCTGTCTTTCTCGGGTTTCGATTTCTGCTCTTCTTCAAAACGTTTGTTAAGGAATTCCAGATCGTCTTTGCAATTATCCAAAACGTATTGGATCACATATTTCAGGAAGTCCTCAGCAAGGTCAATGTTATTTTCAAGATTGTTGAACGCCACTTCAGGTTCGATCATCCAGAACTCGGCCAAGTGACGCGTTGTGTTAGAATTTTCAGCACGGAAAGTCGGTCCGAACGTGTAAATTCTACCTAATCCCATCGCAGCGGTTTCACCTTCCAGCTGACCGGAAACCGTCAAGTTGGTTTTCTTTCCGAAGAAGTCCTGAGAAAAATCGATTTCCCCTCCTTCGGTTTTCGGTATGTTATTAAGGTCAAAATTCGTAACACCGAACATTTCGCCAGCGCCTTCTGCGTCAGCTCCGGTGATGATTGGCGTGTTGATGTAGAAAAATTGATTTTGATTAAAGAAAGAATGAATTGCAAAACTCACCGAGTGACGGATTCTGAAAACTGCACCAAAAACATTGGTTCTGAATCTCAAATGCGCTTGTTCACGCAATTTTTCCAAACTGTGCTTCTTTGGTTGGAGAATCGTCGATTGCAGATCCTCGAAGAAATTATCACCCAGAATCGTAATTTTTTTAGCAATGATTTCCACGGTTTGTCCAGCGCCTTGGCTTTCCACCACTTCACCTACAACTTTCAAAGACGAAGCCGTATTGATTTTCTTGATGGTTTCCTCATCAAAATTTTCAAAATCAACCACGATTTGCAAATTATTAATCGTAGAACCATCATTAAGCGCGATAAAGCGATTGGAACGGAAAGCCCGAACCCAACCCTGAACGGTAATGTCGTGATGTAATACTTTTTTGTAATCTGCCAATAGGTCTTTAATTGTCTGTCGTTTCATTTTAGTATAAACTTATAGGAAAGTTTCTGTTTTAAAATTAAGTGAGTGCAAATTTAGGAAAAAAAGACAACCTTATATGTATAAAAACTACCATATTGATATAGAATTAAATATAAATTTGTTTATCAAGTTTGGAAATCTGATATTTATGTTTAAATTAAAAAAATGAATACGCTTCGTAATGGTGAATTTTTCGGACAGACCAATGAGAAAATCAGTTTCGATGGATTGACCATTACGGATACGGAATACACGCATCTTTTTGTCGATTGGCATTATCACGAGAATCCATATTTCACATTCCTGCTTCAGGGAAATATGACGGAAGGGAACAAGAAAGAAATCTACGATTGTTCTGCCGGGACTTTACTTTATCACCATTGGGAGGACGCACACTACAACACAAAACCGGACATTTTCACCCGAGGTTTTCATCTTGAAATTTCGGAAGAATGGTTTGGGAAATTTCAGATTTCAAAGGATAGTGTTGAAGGAAGTTTCAATATCAAAAATCCTTCTCTCAAATTATTGATTTATCAGGTTTTCAAAGAATCGAAACTGAATGATAATTCTTTTGAAGTTAGCATTAATCAAATTTTACTAAATCTTTTCAGCCAATTATCCAATCAGAAAAGTTCTTCCGAAAAGAAGCCGATTTGGGTCAATCAGATTGATGAAATTCTTCACGAAAGCTTTACGGATAAATTGAATCTCACAGAACTGTCACAAATTTTGAATATTCATCCGATGCATCTGAGTCGTGATTTTCAGAAATATTTCCAATGCAACTTGGGAAATTATATCAGAAAATTAAAAATTGAAAAATCATTGATTCTTCTCAATCAAAATGATTCTTTGTCTGAAGTTGCTTTGGAATGTGGATTCGCGGATCAAAGTCATTTTATACGATGTTTCAAAGAAAATATTGGAATTACGCCGCTGAAATACAGAAATATTTTGAAATAGGCTCTGGATTTTTACCACAAAAAGACACAAAAGCTTCATATGGATTTTTAGTACAGAGGTCAAAAATTTTGATATTTCAAATATTAAAATAATTTGTGTTCTTTGTGAAAATATTTATGTCTAATAACTCAAATGTTAATTTCGTTCTATTTTTTCCAAAAGTCAAAGTCTAATTTTGTCAGATAAAATTTACAATGAAATCAACTTTTTTTATTCTTCTAATTTTCGTGTTCGGATTTTCTCAAAGTCAGACTAAAAATATCGTTGAGCCTGAAAAAACCGACAATCCTGTTCATAAAAAGCATTTAAACCAAATCCTGTTTTTAGATAAAGTTGTTCCGCTTGACAACCTCCAAGAATCTGATTTTCTTAAAACAATGACGTTTCAGGAAGATAAAGATTTTGATGCTCGAGTTTTTCTGGATAATTCTTTAGTCAATTATTTACACACACTTGATAATTCTTTATCGGTTGATGAATTGCTTAAAAAAGGAAATTATCAATTCAATTTTTATGTTGACGGGAAATTGATTTATACCGAAAATCTGAATTCCGGAGCTGGAAAAATGGAGGATAAAAAAATTAAAATCAATTTTAGAGTTCCGTTTCTGAACACCCAAAATGAAGATTCATGGGGAAGATATCTTTGGATGAGGTTTTTCTTTGCAAATGGCGGAATGGACGCTTTGGATGTCGGAAACCATACTTTGAAAATCGAGATCAAACCATATCTGAAAACTTCAACTCTGAAAGTTGGAAATGTGATTGCATCAGGCGAAATTCAATTAATTGTTCCGAAAAAAGATGTTTCTGAAGAACAAATTGCGGTTCAAAAAATCAAACAAAATAGTGGTTGGCAAGTTTCTAATGAAAAAATCGATCAAGAGAAAATCAGACTTCTCAATCAGAAAATTGCTGAAAATAGATTCAGAGAAATTACGGGAATTGTTATGATTAAAGATGAAAAATTATTGCTGGAAGAATATTTCAACGGTTACGGAAGAGACAGTTTGAATGATACGCGCTCCGTCGGGAAATCTTTTTCTTCAGCTTTGATGGGAATTGCAATCAAAGAAGGTTACATCAAAAATGAAAACCAGACTTTGAAAGATTTCTATGATTTGAAGCAATTCAAGAATTATTCTCCGAAAAAAGATAGTGTTACGCTTAAAAGCTTATTGACAATGAGTTCTGCTTTTGATGGCAATGATGCTGATTACGATTCTGCTGGAAATGAAGAAAATATGTATCCAACGGATAATTGGGTTAAGTTCACTCTGGATTTACCAATGACGGAAAATAAAATCGGGAAAAACTGGCATTATTTCACAGCGGGAGTTGTCGTAACAGGAGATATTCTTGACAAATCTGTTCCAAAAGGTTTAAAGGATTATGCGGATAAAAAGCTATTCCAGCCACTCGGCATCACGAATTACAAATGGCAATTCACGCCTCAGCAAAAACCTTCTTTAGCAGGTGGATTACGAATGCGTGCTTTGGATTTTGCCAAGTTCGGGCAGCTTTATAAAAATAACGGAACTTGGAACGGGAAAAGAATTTTAGAAAAGAATTGGATTCAGAAAACCTTTGCCAACTATTTTGCAGATAACAAAGAATCAGAAGGTTATGGTTATTTGTTCTGGAGAAAAGTTTACAAAGTCGGAAACAAAAGTTATGAATCTTATCAATCTAGTGGAAATGGTGGAAACAAAATTATCATTTTTAAAGAACTTCCAATTGTCATTGTCATTACTGCAAAAGCGTATAACAAACCTTACGCTCATTCGCAGGCTGATAAAATCGTTCAGGAATATCTATTGCCTTCTGTTTTGAATGAGTGATTTCTTACTCGTCCTTTTTCGAAGGAACCAGGAAAACGTCCATCAAGCCTTCCGGTAAAAACATTTGGATGAATTTTTCTTCACGGTTTACTTCCAGGATCCAGTCTCTGATAATCGGAATGATGATTTCTTTTCCGGCGAGGTTCAGAATGAAATAATTCTGAGCAGTCTGGTCATTAATGGAAACAATATTTCCACACGTTTTTCCATCAGCTTCACGGATTTCGAAGCCAATCACTTCGTGATAATAGAATTTTTTTCCGGTCAATGGAGGGAGCGTAGAAAGCGGGAGATAAACACCTTTTCCAATCGATTGATTGACAATAGCTTCAGAAGAATTTTTGAAAGATATAATTTTGGTGTCAGCTTTGGACCAGGATTGTTTTTCCACAAAAAAAGGAACCAGCAATCCGTTGACCTCAACAAAAATCGATTCCAGCTTGTTGTACATCTCTGGCTGATCTGTATCCAGCTTTAAGATAACATTGCCTTGTAATCCGTGTGTTCTGGTAATCGTTCCCAAAAAATAGCAATCTTCTTTTCTCATTATTTCCGATGATGAATTTTATTTAAACAACAAAGACACGAAAATCTCGTGTCTTTGTTTTGTATCTTTTTGTAAAGAATTAAGCCTGAGTTTCTTCAGTTCCTTCTGCTTCAGCAGTTGGCTCTTCAGTAGCAGCTTCTTCTGTTGCAACTTCTTCAGCAGGAGCGTTAGCAGCCTCTTCAGCAGCTTTTGCATCCGCTTCAGCTTTCGCAGCAGCATCAATTCTTGCTTGGTTTACTTTAGCTTCAGCTTCCAAAGCCGCTTTTTTAGCGTCAGATTTTGCTGTAGATAAACCTTCAACTTTTCCTTGTACTTTAGCATCTTTAGCCTCAACCCAAGCAGCGAATCTCTTCTCAGCTTCAGCCTCGTCAAAAGCACCTTTAGCAACACCACCTTGAAGGTGTTTTTTGTACAAAGCTCCTTTGTAAGAAAGGATAGCTCTTGCAGTATCAGTTGGCTGAGCACCATTGTTTAACCACTTTACAGCGGAATCAACGTTCAAGTCAATCGTTGCAGGGTTAGTAATTGGGTTGTAAGTTCCTAGTTTCTCGATGAATCTACCATCTCTTCTAGCTCTGGAATCTGCAACCACGATGTGGAAGAAAGGCTTACCTTTTGACCCGTGTCTTTGTAATCTGATTTTTACTGACATAAATTTAAAATTTGTGGGAACACGTCCCGGTTAAATGTTTGAGTTTGCAAAGATAGAAAATTATTTTAATGTAACAATTTGAAAATCTAATAATTTACCAATTTGAAAAATACATTGTTGCATTAGATTTTTTAGGAGCCGGGAACCTGCTTGGAGTTTATGCTGAGCAGAGTCGAAGTGTTGCAATCTTGTTTGCTACACGTTTTGTCAGGTTGAGGTTCTCGAAGCCCACACAAAAAAGGACTTCCACTGCAATCAGGGTTATGGGATTAGTCTGTAATAGAGAATTTGAAGACTAAAAAGACAAGGAACGCCGAAAAAGTCGTAGCAAGAAAAGTGGATATGAAAACAACTAAATTATCCCGTGTTTTGCCTGTGATTTTTCTAATAACTAAATAACAAATCACATAAGTTGGAATCAAAAAAAAGAAATGAAATGCGTGAAGAAAAGTTACAATTAACTGGAGAAATGAAATTCCCGCAAAAGTTCCTACAATTAAGCCAAAAAAACTTTTATATAGGGTCTGCTTGTCAATTTTTTCGTTATCATAATTACTTTTAAAAATAACATATTTTTCTAAAATAAAATTAAAGAGTTCTTCTTCATTTAGAATATCAGATGATATCATTGGCTGTATATCTTCAAAAAAAATCCCTTTGTCGACCAATTTGTTGATTTCATAAGCAATTCTTCCTTTTTCCTTGGTTACAAGTTTTTTATGATTTGCTTTTGCTATAATTTCATCAAGATTTCCTCTTTCAATTAGAACGCCTTCCAGCTCTTTACTGATTTTACCAGAGTTATCAATCCATTGGATGTAGGCATCCACTAATTCTTCTTCACTGAAATTTTTGTAAATATTCATGACATCATAATATAATTCTTACCTATTTTTTAATAGTATCCAAGAATTGTATTTATGGATGACCCCAGTATTGGGCTCCGTCCATTCCAATGTATACCAATATGATGCAGTTGGCAGAATTCTTCCGTTGTGTTTTCCATCCCAAATGTATTTTCCATCTTTTGCTGTAAATATTGTTTGCCCATAATGATTGGCGATTTTAAAAGTAGCATTGTTTTTTAAGCTTAGGCTTGAGTAGTCCAAGATATCATTTTTTCCATCACCATTTGGAGTTATAATATTTACAAGGTTGATATTAGAAAATTCTCTTACAGACGGGATGCATTTTTTTGCACTTCTTACAAAAACTTTCTGAATTCCTTTTGAGAGTTGATTGAAAATATTAGAAAATTGCCATGTTGTACCATCCAAAGAATATTCATAAGGGGCCGTTCCTCCTGTTGCAGTAACCGTAAGGGTGTTATTTTCTATTTCCAAAATTTTAATGATAACCTCATCTTCCGCGATGAGATTTACTTTTTGTCTAGTTGTACAACCATCATATGTAAGGTCTACCCAGTGTTCACCCACTCCTAATGGTCCCGAAGTAGAAAATCCCGAGCCAGAACTCCATAAATAGCCGTCAAAACCTGGTCCTGCTTCTAAAATGATTTTATTTTCCTTACAGATTATTTCGTCTTTTAAAAGATTGGAAATTTTTGGATTTTTAAAAATTAATTTTAATTCACCAATTGCCGGACAATCGATGTTGTTTTCGAAGCGTATAAAATAGTTTTTATCTGCTTTCAGATCTTGTATGGCGGGAATACTGTTTGCCGTTTTTTTTGCGTCATCCAATGTCTCATAAAAAGTAATGCTATTTGCTTTCGTAGTAAAAAGATTACTATAGTCACTTAGATCTACAGGTTCATTCCCGGAACGGTCGGAGTCACAAATTCCTACCGGGGTAACACCATTTAACACGATCTGTGGTGCGATTTTAAAATTAATTGTCCCAAAAGCAGATGGACAACCATTTTTACTTCTTACTTCTACAAGGACCGGGGTATTTTGAGTGAAAGTGAAATCATCGGGTAAAGCAGATGTAGTATTAGAAGTTAAATAATAATAAACTTCAAAATCATTAGGGTTATTGATGATAATTGGGGTAATGTCTGAAAATCTCAGACTAATCGAATTGTCAAGGTCGTTATCACAAAGATTGGCATTGTACAAACTGGTGTCAATATTTGGAACGGGATAAAATTTTAAATAGATTTCTGCCGAATTTTCACATCCATTATTGTTGATGACCCAGGCAAATACGGATCCTTCATTCGAAATGTGTCGCGCTGGATTCTGGATTTCTGTCCCGGGAATGTGGTCTTGGGCCGCTTCCAATGTTAGATAATATTTAATACTTGTTGTTGATTCGCTTGTAAGAATTGCAGAGTTAAGGTTAAAAGTTCCTTGTCCCAGACTGTTTCTACAAGCCTTTATTTCAGGATTTGAAAGGACTAGAGGTTTCCAATCAACTTTTATGGTTTCTACCCGGAAGCATTCTGTCACAGTACTTTGAATCCGGTAATAATAATCGTGGTTGAGTAATGTTACGGGTGAGGTGATTCTGTTTTCATCATATGTTGCATCTTCGTAAGAATTGTAATATGATATATCGAAATCGGGATTATTGTTCAGTATATTGGTTGTATACAAAGAAAAATCATAGAGTAAATTGGGGTTACACACCGCAATTGGAGTTATAACTCCGAAAGGGTTTGAAGCTGTTCCAAAGGGGTCTTCGAGCAATGCTGTTCCTGTCCAGTTCAAAGTAAAAGATCCATTTCCTATCGGTCTGTCAATTACTAAAAAATAAGATTCACCAGGCAGAACATCCAGAGATTTTATATAGCCATCTCCATATTTCCCAGGCCCTTCAGAGAAATCGCCTGCAGGCTCGGTGTCTCTCATCCCAGTATGGTTGTTAGCTAAAAAAGCGGCTTCAGGATTGGTTGTTGAGCAACGCACTGAGAAACCAATATTTCCACAAGAAACGTTTGGCCCAAAAATCCAAAAATCATAATCTACTTCTATAGCTGGACTTGTGGGGATCAGGTCAAAGCCCAATTTTCCGGCTGTCTTTACTGTAAATTTCAACCACAAGGAATTATGTTCCTCACTTTTGCAAACTCTTGTGCTGTCCAATTCCTGAATCCCGTAACCGGTCGGATTCAAGGTGATTGTTTGGTTGCCGCAAATCTGAATGTAGTTGACACAATCATTAGCTTCTTTGTTTTGAGAAAATAATAAGGTGAAAAGAAGAAAGAAAAATAGTGATGAAATTTTTTTCACAAGGTCGGTTTTAGTTTTTGCAAAGCTAAAAATAACCTTAATTCCCTACAAATTAATCTTTATTAATCGATATTTCCCAAATAGAACAATCCCAAACACTGCTGATTTTCCTCAATTTTCAAGGAATCTTCAAGATGATTAACCAATTTTGGAGAACTCCAATAACAGCCGATTCGGTTGGCGGTGCAAGTAAGATACATATTCTGAACGGCCATAGACGTTGCCGCAATCTCTTCCCAGTCCGGAACCAATCCGCTGAATTCAACCACAATCGAAATTACGATATTCGCTTTCGAAATTTTGAAACCAATATCGTCATATTTCTTTTGCAAAAACTGGAAGTCTGGCGTCACTTCTTTGTAAATGCTTTGAAGTTCCTGTCCCAGATTTTGTTTTTCCTCACTTTTGAAAACTTTGAAACGCCAAGGTTTTGTACGTTTGTGATTTGGGGCCAGAACAGCATTGCTGAGAATCTCGTCAATGATATGTTGTGGAATTTCTTTATCAGTATAATCTTTTGGGAAGATGCTTCTGCGTTCTTCTATAATATGTTTGAGAATTGTTGCGTTTTCCATAGTTCAAAGATACAAGAACAAAGGCGAAAGAACAAGGTAAAAAGAAACGAGAAAAGATCAAAGCGAGAAACTTCGGACATCCAGAATCCGACTCTAAAGAATCTCCACGATCTCCTGATGGATTTTATTAAGGACAAAATCATCGCCAACTTTCTTTCCCAGCATTATCTGGGCCATTGGACTTTCCGGAGAAATGGCATAGAAACGGTCACCTTGAAAGAAGAATTCTCCCAAAGAAACAGAAATATAAAAACGGGCTTTATTTGTAATGACAAGAGAGCCGAGCTTTATAGTATCAGAAACAGAGTTCAAAACTTTTCGCATTTGGGTCTGCATACTTTTCAGCGAAACCATTTGCCTGTCCAAATGATAAATTTCCTCCTGAATTTCCTCTCTGATAGAATCGTATTTAGATGTTTTTTTGATGTCTCGGCTGGCTTCCAAAGAGAAGTTGAGGTAAAACTCCAAAGTTTTAACTTTCCCCGAAATACTGTCGTTCACAAATTCCCGTAATTCACTTTTATTATAAATCGTCTTCTGCATAAATCCAATTTTAAATAAAGATAAAGAATTATTTTTTGAACAGATTACAAAACTCGATTTTATACTTATTTCAAAAGCTGACTTTCCATAACAATTTTCCTCACTTGTTCTTCGAAATAATAAGCAATATCAAAGTTTTCATTTGCTTGGTTTTCCATTACAATCACGCTGGTTTTTGTCTTTGGATAATACAAATTTACGGCTGTAAAACCTTCGCCTGGATGAAAACCTGTGTGTCCGATTTCATTGATTTTAGCTTTATCATTAATTCTCAAACCATAACCGTAACCAATCGGATTTTTACCAAATATTGGATGCGTCGCAGTTATAGAATAATTGGTCATCAATTGATACGTTTCAGGTTTCAATAATTTCCCGTTGTGCAAACATTCGTTCCATTTGGCTAAATCCGGAGCTGTGATAATCAAATGACTTCCAAAATAATTAGTAGGATTGAAATCTGATTTTTCATTCAATTTAAAAATTCCGTCTTCCTTGATAGTGTGACCTTTTGTTAAAAGTTGACTACTGGTTTCGGTAGGATAGAAGCTGTCATTCATTTTACATTTTTTGAATAAAGCAGTTACCAGTTCCTGGTAGCTTTTCCCGCTTTGCTTTTCCAAAACCAATCCTGCAACGTAATATCCAATATTAGAATAACTGAATTCCTTCCCTGTTTTAAATTTCAAATTTGGTTTCAAATCATCGCTGTAAAGTCCGGAAGTGTGATTCAACAAATGATGAACGGTTACTGTATCTGCCCAAGAATATTTGAGATCCGGAAGGTATTTTCGGATAGGCTGCTGCAAATCGATTGTCCCTTTTTCTACTTGTTGCAAGATCAATGTCGCAGTAATTTGCTTGGCAATAGACATTGTCGAAAACTTGTCATTGATTTTAAGTGGTGTTTTCTTGTTGAAATCAGCATAACCAAAAGCTCTTGCATATTTTTCCTTTCCATTTTGCTGAATGTAAACTACACCATTGAAACTTCTTGGACTTGTAGTTTTGATCAAGCTATCAATTTTTACCGAATAATCATCTTTTTGTTGGGCTGATGAATTACAAGAAGTAAATAACGTAATAAAAGCAACCGAAGCCACTTTGAAAAAATGTCTCATTTATTTTTTGAGTTTGGTTAAGTTTCTTAATTCAGTGAATGGATTTACTCCAAAAGGTCAGGGCGTCTTTCTTTCGTGATTCTCACGGCTTCATCGTGCAACCAATCCTCAATCGCTCCGAAGTTTCCGCTTAATAATATTTTGGGGACAGATAACCCTTTGTAAGTTTCTGGTCTTGTATAGATTGGTGGTGACAAAAGATTGTCCTGAAAACTATCGGTCAATGCACTTTGTTCATCGTTCAAAACGCCGGGCAACAATCTGATGACAGAATCTGCCAAAACACACGCTGCTAATTCTCCGCCGGTTAAAACATAATCACCGATTGAGATTTCTTTTGTGATATGCAGATCACGGACTCTTTGGTCAATACCTTTGTAATGTCCGCAAAGGAAAATCAGATTTTTTTTGATGGATAAAGTATTGGCGATTCTTTGATTCAGAGTTTCGCCGTCTGGTGTGAGATAGATGATCTCGTCATAATCTCTTTGTGATTTCAGTTCGGAAATACATTTGTCCAATGGTTCTACCATCATTATCATTCCGGCGCCTCCGCCATAAGGTTCGTCATCAATCTGACGGTGTTTGCCAATGCTCCAGTCACGGATATTGTGAAAATGAACTTCTACCAATCCTTTTTCCATCGCTCTTTTTAGGATTGAGGTTTTGAAAGGACTTTCCATAAGTTCCGGAAGTACGCTGATGATATCGATTCGCATATTTTTTATAAATGATAAGAGATAAATGATAAGCGATGAATTGTAATCATTTATCCATCAATAATCATTTATACTATTGTTCTGTCGGGTTTTTTTTGGACGGTGCAATAATCAGCCTTAATGAAGAGTCTTTGTTAATATAACTCCACATCCAGTTGAAGAAAATTGCGATTTTGTTTCTGACGCTCAGAATCAGCATCAAATGTAAGAACATCCAGAAATACCAAGCAAGAAATCCCTGAAATTTAAATTTCGGAAGGTCGACAACTGCTCTATGTTTCCCGATGGTTGCCATAGAACCGCGGTCAATATATTCGTATTCTTGCCAGTCTTTTTCAGAATCTTTTTTGAAATTCCTGGCCAGATTTTTTCCTTGATTGATAGCGACATTGGCTAATTGTGGATGCGCCTGAGGATATTTTGGCGTTTCCATATAAGCAATATCACCAATAGCAAAGATATTATCATAACCTTTCACTTTGTTGAATCGGTCAACCACATATCGGTTTCTTACAGTATTTTCTTTGTTGAAATCATCAATGATGTTTCCTGTAACACCGGCTGCCCAAATCACATTGTTTGTAGGGATAGAATTTCCGCTTTGCATAAAAATCGTTTCGCCGTCGTAATCCGTAACTCTTTCATTTTTCATAAAAGTCACGCCTAACTGAACGAGATATTTTTCTGCAGCTTCCTGGGATTCCTTACTCATTGTTTCCAATGGTGTCTCTCCTGCACTGATAAGAACGATGTTGAGGTCGGAGAAATTCATTCTGGGGTAATCTCTCGGAAGAATATTGGTTTTCATTTCGGAAAATGCACCTGCCAATTCAACTCCGGTTGGTCCGCTTCCTACGATTACGAGATTCCAGTTTCCATCGTCGCTGGCTTTTCTTTCGATGATCATTTTCTCAAAAGTCATCAAGACGTGATTACGGATCGTAATGGCTTCCTGAGTGTTTTTCATTCCAAGAGCCAGATTCTGCATCTTCTGATTTCCGAAGAAATTGGTTTTACAACCAGTTGCAATGACTAGTTTGTCATAAGTGAAAACACCATCTTCGCCAATGACCTTGTTCTCAGAAGGAACGATTTTTTTGACTTCCGTCATTCGAAATTGAATATTTTTCGATTTTTGGAAGATTTTTCTGAATGGGAAAGAAATATTGGAAGGTTCGATTCGTCCGGTCGCAACCTGATAAAACAATGGCTGGAACATATGATGATTCATCTTATCAATGACCATTACCTTGTATTTTCCTTGATTATTTAGATTTCTCGCAAGTTGTAAACCTGCAAATCCACCTCCGATGATGACGATCTTTTCCCTCATTGCGATTTTTTTATAAAATTAAGGTTTTTATTTTGCTTTGGACTAATCAAATATTATGCTTAAAATTTGTCAAAAGAATGATTTCTTTCATTTAAAATAAAAAAAGAACCCTGCCAAAAATAGATTTGACAGAGTCCTAAAAAACACAAATGATGAAAAAATTAATTTTTATAGAAACCGTTCGTTCCGATTCCGGATTTGAACGATTTGATTTGAGCTCCGGTTGACGCATTGTAAACGTAAGAAGTACTTTCTCCTGTGAAGCTTGCGTCTGATACAAATATTTTGCCATCAATGATATTAAAGCCATAAGAGCCGTAACCTGGAGCCGTGAACAAAGTTTTGATTTCAGAAGTTGGAGTCGCTGTCATTTTAGAATACACTTTGTTTCCACCATCAAGGAAATAGAAATAGCCAGAATCGATTCTTAGTTTCTGAGCATCGGCAATTCCCGTCAATGTAACTGTTGAGAAAGTTCCGTCTGAAGGATTGATTTTGTAGATGTAAGAGTCTGTTGCTGTTGAAGATAGTGCATAAGCTGAACCTTCGTAAGAAACTAGGTCTTTTATTTCTCCCGAATCTGGAAGTGTTATGGTTTTGTCAATATTATTAGTAGATGGTTTTACGATGGTAATAGTGTGTCCCGTAATATCCATTGTTCCCGTTGATGCATTATATAATGAGCCATCTGTCTGTACCAAAATATTACCACCTGCTTCAACTACTTTTTCCGCATAACGGTCAAAGTTGATGCTTTTGATAAAAGTGTTGTCAGCATTATTATAGATGTTAAGTTTATAAGTGCCAAAGAAATTGTTGTTGGTGACGTAATATTGGCTGTCTGTGAAAGCAATATATCTTGGGCTAACAAGATTAGAAGTTACCGTTGCATTTTTCTGAAAATTAAAACGATTGGCGATTACAATTTTGTTACTATTATTAAGTACTAAAAAAGCATTGGTCCCTTTGAAACCGATAGTTTGAAGAACGTCACCAAGGTCTTCGTTATTAACAGTTTTATAGATTCCTGATTGGCTTGTGCTCAAATCGGAAGACAAAAAATCTACTGTCGCATCCGGTTTGTTAAAAGAACCTTCGTTAGCTATAAGAATCCCGCTATAAGAGATTTCCTGATTGTTAAAGTCGAAATCGTCATCGTTACAAGCTGCGAATGTCAGAAGAACAGATGCGAAAAGTCCGGTTAGTAATTTGTTGATTTTCATATGTAAATTTATTTATTGTTTTAAAAATTTAATTTCAGGTTGACTGCATAATTTCTTTGAGGCATAAAGTAATAATCAACTGTTTGATAGATCTGATTGGTCATATTATTGACTTTGAAACCAAGCTGAAACTTCGAAGATAACTTAGCTGTTATTCCCGAATTCAGGATCATATAATCTTTCAGAGACTTCTTCTCATTTTCATCAACATAAGTTTTTCCGTTGTACATTGTTTGAATGAAAAACCCAATAAAAGAATATTGATAATTAATATTAATATTAGCTCTGTGAAGCGGAACGTACATCATTTGTTTTTTGATTTCCAGATCAATGGATTGCGAATAAGTATAAGACAAATTGCTGAAAATGTGATGCTTTCCAAAGCTTTTATCAAATGACAAATTCGTTTCCAATCCATAAGAATCTACTTTCTTAATGTTTTTCGGAGACCAAATCGTAGGAGTTACCTGATTCCAAACAATCTCATCAACAATGTGCATATAATAAGGTGTAATTCCCAATTTGAAATCCCTATAACTGAAGTTGTGCGACATCTCTATTTGATTAGAAGTTTCTGGTTTCAATGCTGGATCTCCACCAGGTTGCCAATACAGATCATTGAAAGTCGGCGCTCGGAAGTTTCTCGAAATATTCAAAGTTGCCTGATACCAATTGTCGACCGAATATTTTCCGCTTGCCGAGAACAAAAATGGACTTTTATAATCTTCTACAATTTCCTGTTTTGCACCCAATTCCCAATAGAATTTTTCAGATTGAGAATTTCTGTAAAGCAAAGAAAAACTTCCCAAATTTCTTTTTGGAGTTTTGATTCCCGAGCCAAAACCTTCCGCTTCATTATACTGATATTCTGTCACGAGATTGAAAGACGAATTTTTCGAAACTAATAAATCAAAATCATTCTTGATAATATATTGCTTTCCAATTCCGCCGCTGGTTTTAGTTTTATTAATATCTCCAAAATATTGAAAATTGTCTTCCAGATAAGCGAGTTTGAAATTGTTTCTAGATTTCCCGGAATGTAATTTCCAGCCAGCCAAACTTCGGAAAGTCTGAACCTGATATTTGGTTCTGGTTTGGCTTTCCTCAAAAATCGGATAATGTTGGCCGCTGTCATAGAGTTGACTTTGCCAATAGAATTCGTTATTCGGATTGATTTTGTAAGCTACGCCGAGATTGAAACTCGTATTCTGATATTCTCCGTTTCGGTTGACAAATTTCCTTTGAGGAACTTCATAATCATTCTCACTTCTGGAATGATTGATATTAAGATTAAAACTGAAATTCTCATTACTGAATTTCGCCTGAGCTACGGAATTACTCGTTCCAAAAGAGCCGTATTCCGAAAACAAAGTCCCTTTGAAACCTCTGTTAAAATCAATAATATTATTAAGATGAATAGAACCGCCGATTGCGCCGCTTCCATAGATCACACTTCCGCCTCCGAATTTGATTCCGACATTTTCGTAGCTCAATGGATTCATATTATTGATGTCACCTTGACCTAGAAAGATAGAATTGATGTTGATCCCGTTCCATACAAAAGCGGTTTGAGAAGCAGTTGTTCCCCGAAAACTTGGCGAAGAAGTTGCGCCACGTCCATTTTCTTTGATGTAAATATTGGATTGAAATCTCAATAGATCTGATAAAGAGGTTGAATTCTCAAGAATTCTATCGGAATCGAGGTTGGTGGTCTTCGCGGTTTTAGAAACTTTACCGAACTGATTATCAATAAATACGGTGTCAATCAAAGATTCCTGAGCGGAAACCTGACCTATCAATCCAATAAAAAAAAATGCAAAAGTACGTTTCATCATAACTTGCCTTTCCTCCGAAAGCATTTTAATAAATTTTCATTGGCAGGTCTCCTGACTTTCGCTGATTTTGCGCCTTCTCACACGCCTATGGCGGGCAATGACATTTTGATGAATAAAGAATTATTAAAAACTAATTATTCTTAGCAAAATCATTTTAAAATTTAATTATTAAATTTTCATTATTAATTAAACCAGTTGCGATTTACAGTTGCGGGGACAGTTGAAGAATTACACTTCATTCCCATTTTAATCCGAAAAACTCGGAACCAAATTTTTGCAAATATAATGAAGTTCAGACGAAAATATTAATTATTCTTAAAACTGAAGCTCTCCAATTTCTGGTTTGCCGATATTTTTGTAGAAATTTTCCAATGGTTTTGGAAATGATTTTTCATCAGCTTGTTTTTCATCGACAATCAGAAAATTATTATTGGAAGCAAATGTTTCAAATTTCTTTTTCGAATCCAATTCAACTGTGCGGATCTCTATTGAGAGATTTTTATGTGTCAATTTGTGATTCACAATTTTTGAATTAATGATAAACTCTTCCCATTCAGTAGGGACAGAGGTTGGAAATTCGTACAACTTTTTCCAGATAAAATCATTGCCCCTTTGCTTAATTAAGAATTGGTTTTTATGTTTAACGAAGAAGTATCTCAAACTTAGATCAGAGACTTTTGCTTTCTTTGTTTTTATAGGGAATTCAGAAACTCTTCCGGTCTGGTAGGCTATGCAATCATCATTCACGGGACATTCTCCGCAAAGTGGATTTTTTGGTTTGCAGATCTCCGAACCGATATCCATTATTGCCTGATTGAATTCTCCGGATTTATCATCAGGCATGATCAATAAAGCTAGATCAGAAAAATACCGGAAAGCTTTAGAACTTGAAATATCAAAATCATCAGCAAATATTCTTGAAAGAACTCTATAGAAGTTCCCGTCAACAGCCGGAATTTTCTCCTCAAAACAAATGCTCGCAATTGCCGCAGCGGTATATTTTCCGACGCCTTTTAGTTTTAAAATATCACTATAATGATTAGGAAATTCTTCACCGAAATCTTCTACGATCTGATGAGACGCCTTGTGAAGATTGATCGCTCGGGAATAGTAGCCCAACCCTTTCCAATATAATAATACATCATCCTCCGAAGCATTGTGAAGTTCTTTTACGGTAGGAAATCTTTCTATGAATCTGAGATAATGACCCAGTCCTTGTTTTACCTGGGTTTGCTGCAGGACAATCTCACTGATCCATATATTATAAGGAAGCTGGTTTTCTCTCCAGGGAAGTTGTCTGGCATTGGTATCATACCACTTTGTAAGCTTTTTTCCAATGTGAAGAAAATCAGCATTTTGTTTGTTTGTTTTCAAAAATATGTCTTATATTTGCACACCAAAAATATAAAGAATTTTAGAAAATGACAAAGGCAGAATTGGTAAATACCATCTCGAACAAGCTGGGAGTAGAAAAGAATGATACACAGAAAGTTATCGAAGCTTTTATGCAGGAAATCAGAACATCTATGTATAACGGAGATAACGTTTACTTAAGAGGTTTCGGTTCTTTTATCATCAAAACAAGAGCAGCTAAAACAGGAAGAAACATTTCTAAGAATACAGCGATAGAAATTCCTGCTCACAATATTCCTGCTTTCAAACCTTCAAAAACTTTTGTGGAAAAAGTAAAGACCAAAGTTGCAGTAAAATAATTAATCGAGTATTAACAGTATAAAAAAATATAAATTATGCCAAGCGGAAAAAAGAGAAAAAGACACAAGGTTGCAACTCACAAAAGAAAGAAAAGAAGAAGAGCAAACAGACACAAAAAGAAAAAATAATTTAGCCTTTTTGAGTCTTAAACATATTAAATATAGTTGGCACTTTGCCAGCTATATTTTTGTTTTATATTTACAACCTAATTTTAATAAAACCTTTTTATGAAGTTATGAAAAAAGAACTGATTATTTCCAATGAGGGAGATGCTTCAAAAATTGCTTTATTGGAAGATGGCCGCCTTTTTGAACTTCACGAACAAGAAACAAAAACCGATTTCGTAGTCGGGGACCTTTTTTTAGGTAAAATCAAAAAACTTGCACCCAATCTCAACGCAGCATTTGTAAACATCGGAACAGACAAAGATGCGTTTCTCCATTATCAGGATCTGGGTCCGCAATTCCTTTCTTACCAGAAATTTCTCAAGAATACAATTTCAAAAAAACAACAATCTCCGAGTCTCAAAAATTTTGAAACGGCAAAAGATATCGATAAACTGGGAACTGTTGACAAGGTGCTTTCTGCCGGAGATCTGGTATTATTGCAGATTACAAAAGAACCAATTTCTACAAAAGGACCGAGGATCTCTACACAGATCTCTCTTACAGGTCGTTTTCTGGTCCTGATCCCTTTTGATAACAAGATCTCTGTATCCAAAAAAGTAAGTAACCCGGAAGAAAAAACCAGACTGAAGACTTTGATAGAAAGTATTCGTCCGGAAGGTTTCGGTGTAATTATCAGGACAGTGGCGGAAGGCAAGAAAGTAGCTGAGCTTCATAATGATATGAATCAGCTGGTGAAAAAGTGGGAATCTACGTTTAAAAATATTCAGAAAAATAAAGTTCCGAGTAAGATCTTGAGCGAGGAAGATAAAGCGTCTTCGATTTTAAGAGATAACTTCAACCAAGATTTCGTGAGTATCATTTGTGATGACGAAAAGATGGTTGAGGATATGAAGGCTTATATCGAAGTTATTGCTCCGGAACGCAAAAATATTGTTCAGTTCTACGATTCGCATATTCCACTTTTGGAGTATTATAATGTCGAAAAACAACTGAAACAGAGTTTTGGCAAGCACGTGAATATCCCGGCTTCCAAAGGTGCTTATCTGGTTATTGAACATACAGAGGCACTTCACGTCGTAGATGTGAATTCTGGGAATAATATTTCATCCGCCAATACGAACAAGACACATGCACTGAATGTCAACAAAATGGCAGCAACGGAAATTGCAAGACAGTTGCGTCTTCGAGATATGGGCGGAATCATCGTTGTCGATTTTATCGATATGACCGACCCCGAACACAGAAAGGAATTATACGAACATTTTCGTGAAGAAATGAAGCGTGACAAAGCAAGACATAAAATCTTGCCACCTTCAAAATTTGGTTTGATCCAGATGACAAGACAGCGTGTGCGGGCTGAAAAGCACATCGAAACGTCTGAAGAAAATCCGAACAAAGACGGCGAGATCATCGCTCCGATCGTGATTGTCGAAAAAATGGAAGATTCTATCAGAACCATTATGCAGACAGAAAAAGGCAAGCTTTTCCTCCATGTGCATCCATTTGTGGAAGCCTACCTTACCAAAGGATTGACAAGTATCCAAAACAAATGGTTTTTGAAATACAAAAAATGGGTAACCATCATTCCGAGAGATTCCTTCAAAATGCTGGAATTTCATCTCTACAATGCCCAGAAGAAGGAATTGATGAGTTTCTCCAATTAAAAAATCAAGGCAAATCTTTAAGATTTGCCTTTTACTTTTTCTTTATCACTGCAATTTTAGAGACTGCCTTAGTAATTTTATCCGTGAAGTTAATATAGTCTTTGATTTTCTTTCCCCCATTCGAAATCCTGTGAAAAAAACAATGTAAAAGTGAAAATTAGTAATAGACTGAAAGGTGATTTCATGCTTGAAAAATAGTTTTAACTCAAAAATAATCAAATAATTTTTTCTTTAACTAATATTTAACGCCATGATTCTGTTATTTAAATCATTATTATGATATTTTGGTCATAATTTTGATAGTTTAAAAACAAATATAAATTTATATGTCAAGAAAAATTTTATGGATTGATGATGAGGTCGATTTGCTGAAACCACACATCGTCTTCCTAGAGAATAAAGGGTACAACGTTACACCGGTGAATAATGTGAATGAAGCGTTGGAAATGATAGAAAAGGAAAAATTCGAGTTAACTCTTCTTGACGAAAATATGCCCGGGATCTCCGGTCTGGAAGCAATTCCCATGATTAAGGAAAAAGATAATGCACTCAAAATCGTAATGGTTACCAAGAGTGAAGAGGAACACATTATGGAACAGGCAATTGGCTCGCAAATTGAAGATTATATTTTGAAGCCAGTTAATCCAAACCAGGTCTTGTTATCACTCAAAAAAATATTGCAAAGCGAATCTCTGGTCGAGCAAAAAACAATTGTAGATTATCAGCAGGAATTCCGAAATCTGAGTATGGAGCTGTCCTACCTAAGAACTTATCAGGATTGGGCAGAATATTATAAGAAAATCTTGAGCTGGGAAGTGAAATTCGATAAAGTTTCGGATAATGAGTTTGCGGACTTGCTTCAAAATCAAAAAGAAGAAGCCAATATCCAATTCTCGAAATTCATAGAGAATAATTACGAAGAATGGCTTCATAGCAACGAGAAACCGATGATGAGCCACACGCTTTTCAAAGATAAAGTGAAGCCGGAGTTGGAAAAAGAAAAAGTTCTTCTGTTGATGATTGATAATCTGAGATACGACCAATGGAAAGTAATTGAACCCTTGTTCACGAAGTTCTATAATAAAACTTCGGAGGATTATTATTTCAGCATTTTGCCAACAGCTACACAGTACGCTAGAAACTCATTTTTTGCAGGATTGATGCCTTCTGAGATAGAAAAAAGATTCCCGGAATATTGGTTCAATGACAATGAAGAAGGTAACAAAAACGAACACGAGAGAGATTTCTTGGAAGACCAGATGAAGCGTTTGGGACTATCCAGCAAATCAATGAAATATCTGAAAATCCTCAATTCGGACTTTGAAAGAAAGATTTTAGACGACTTCAATCAGCATAAGAGCAATGATTTATTAGTCATAGTTTACAACTTTATCGATATTCTGTCCCATGCGAAAACAGATAACAATATTGTAAATCAATTGATTAGAGATGATAAAACTTTCAGGTCATTGACTTACAACTGGTTCGAGAATTCTTCTTTGCTGAAAATTATCAAAACGGCAGCAGAAAATGGATTCAAATTGGTCATTACAACCGATCACGGCACAATTTATGTTAAAAAACCTAGTAAGGTAGTTGGCGACAGAGAAACGTCTACCAATATAAGATACAAAACCGGACGAAGCTTGACCTACGAGGACAAAGATGTTTGGGCGATCAACAATCCCGACAAACTTTTTCTACCAAAAGGCAATCTGAGTTCCAAGTATATTTTCGCCAAGAACAATATATTTTTAGCATACCCGAAGAACTATAATCACTTTGTGAATTATTACAAAGACACTTATCAGCACGGAGGGATTTCCCTGGAAGAAGTCATCATCCCGATAAGTATCCTAGAACCCAAGTAGTTTTTTCATAGTTTATTTGATTTGGGTTTATTGGGCGGAAAGAGGCAACTTTTTCCGCCTTTTTCTTTTTAGGAGCAAGAAGTTTGTTCATTCCTTTCACTTGTCCCGCCCGCTATCCACTATATCTTTTTCTTTTTCCCACATTGTCAGGCTGAGCCTGTCGAAGCCAAAAAGAAAAAGGATGCCGTTCCTATCGGGGCTAGAAAGTCGTTTTATATTTCTTTTGACCATTCAATCAAAATCCCGACCTTTACAAACTAAAAAAAGACACAAATAAATTAGGAAATTCTTATATTTAAGACAAAAAGCCTATAGCATCTTTAAAACTGAAATCTTTGATTTTCATCGTGCCTCAAAAACGTATTTTTTTATTAAAAAATCTTTGTGCCTTTGTGTTAAATCAAGCAAAATCATTCATCAACTATCATTTATCAATTATAAAAACTATGAGAATCATTTCCTACAACGTCAACGGAATCCGCGCTGCATTTACAAAAGATTTTTTGGGCTGGCTCAATGTTGCAAACCCGGACATCATTTGCATCCAGGAAAGTAAAGCGGGAAATGACCAGATCGATATAGAAAGTTTCGAAAAATTAGGCTATAACAGCTACTGGCATTCGGCGGTTAAAAAAGGTTACAGCGGCGTAGGAATCGCTTCCAGAGTAAAACCAAACCATATAGAATACGGCTGCGGAATAGAAAGCTACGACAACGAAGGCAGAATAATGCGTGCGGATTTTGACGGCTTTTCCGTGATTTCGGTTTATGTTCCATCCGCTTCTAATATAGAAAGACTCGATTTCAAAATGCAATTCTGTTTTGATTTTTTGGATTACATCAAAGAACTCAGAAAAACAATCCCGAATCTCATTATCAGCGGAGATTTTAATATCTGCCACGAAGCTATTGATATTCATAATCCAATTGGTTTGGCCAATACATCTGGCTTCCTTCCGATGGAACGGGAATGGATGACCAACTTTATGGAGGAAAATCGACTTACGGACAGTTTCAGATATTTCAATGACCAGCCTGGCCAATATTCCTGGTGGAGTTACAGGGCAGGCTCACGAGCAAGGAACAAAGGCTGGCGCTTGGATTACAATTTTGTCTCAGAACCTTTGAAAGAAAAAATGACCAGAGCCGTCATTTTAGCAGAAGTAAAACACTCTGACCATTGCCCGGTCCTCGTAGAATTCGAATTATAACCAACAAACTCAATAACTCTTAACTCTCTGACCCCAAACCGTGCACGAACAATTCAATTTTATCATCGAGGTTTTAGGAACCATTTCTTTTGCAATGTCCGGCAGTTTTGCGGCAATGCAGAAGCGTCTCGACCCTTTCGGCGTATTGATCATTGCATTCGTAACTTCTGTTGGAGGCGGGACAGTAAGAGATCTGCTTTTGGATGTTCCCGTTTTTTGGATGACGGATATGTTGACTTGCTCATTGATATTTTTCACTTGCGTATTTTCTATGATTTTCAAATCTATTGAGAAAAATTTCAAGGTTACATTATTTATTTTTGATAGTTTCGGGCTGGGATTATTCACAATCATTGGAATTCAAAAAGGTCTTAATGAAGGCCTTCATCCATTAATTTGTTTGACTTTGGGAACAATTACCGGTTGTTTTGGAGGAATTATCCGAGATATTTTACTGAATAGAATTCCTCTGGTCTTCCGAAAGGAGATTTATGCAACCGCGTGTATTATCGGCGGAGGGATATTTTTACTGCTATCAGAATATTCTGTTCTTTCTTATGGATTCATTCAGATTTTCACCATTATTTTGATTGTGACCATTCGGACCCTCGCTGTAAAATACCATTGGCAAATTCCGAAATTTTATGGCTATGAACAAAATGATGAAATGTAGTAAAATTTATCTTTTGTTAAAATTTATGGAATATATTAGCTTTAAATTTATATATTTGATAAAAAATAAAACGTATGATAAAAAATGTACTATTTTCTTCTTTAATATTGATTTTTCTTTCCGGTAACTCATTTGCGCAAGATTTCAAATTGATCAATTCTGATAATGAGAATATTACTGTTGATTTTGAACTCAATAATTTTGAAAAAACAGAGAAAAGCATCAATGGTAAAAATTACCATACTTTTTCCAAACAATATTCGGTTCTGATGTCCGAAGCAGGAAATCCTGCAATGCCATATTTCTCCAGATCTATTCAGCTTCCGGAAAAAGGAAACTTCAGTTATAAAATAGTATATGACAGCTACGAAGATATCAATAATATTGATATCGTTCCATCCAAAGGAAACCTGAAAAGGAACACTGACCCGGAAACGATACCGTATGTTTTCAGTGAGAATTATAGAAAAGATGATTTCTTTCCCGGAAAGTTGGCCCAATTTGGAGCCCCCCATATTCTGAGAAATACGAGAGGTGTTACGTTTTCACTTTTTCCTTATCAATACAATCCTGTTCAGCACAAACTTAGAATCTATAAAAATCTGAGAGTAGAAGTTGTGCTGAATGACAAAAAAGGAGCAAATGAAATTGTTTTTAAGAAAACAGATAATACTTTCTTTAATGATATTTATTCCAAGCATTATCTTAATCACTTAACTTCAGACAAATATACTCCAGCAAAAGAAGAGGGAGATTTGTTGATTATTACGGCTCCTGCTTTTGAAAATCAACTAAGTTCTTTGGTGAGCTGGAAGAGAGAAAAAGGCATCAAAACAACGGTTGTGAACACAACAGAGACTGGAACAACAGATACGGCTATCAAAAATTATATCACCAATTTCTACCAAACCAATCCTAATTTGGTTTACATTCTTTTGGTCGGCGATTCCGGAGATGTACCTTCGCATACCTATGGTTATTATGGCGGAGAACAACATTGGAGCGACTCTTATTACGGACAATTGACCAATGATTATTATCCGGAAGCTTTCGTAGGAAGACTGTCCGGAAATAGTGTGGGTATTAAAACTATGACAGACAGGATTTTGGAATATGAGAAAAACCCTCTTGCGGGTGATTGGATGAAGAATGCCATAGGGATTGGTTCTAATGAAGGAAACGGATATGGAAACGATGGAGAAGCAGATTATGTGCATCTTAGAAAGATCAGAACCCAATTGAAAGATTATGGTTATCAAATTGTTTACGAGTTTTATCAAGGTTCGCAAGGCGGTGAAGATGTGGCGGGAGAGCCAACACCAACGATGATCAATAGCGCCATGAATTCCGGAGTCGGATTATTCAATTACACAGGACACGGCGACTTGAATCTAATGGTAACTGGAAATTATACTTCTACAAATGTTAAACAACTTAAGAACAATGGCATGTATCCTTTTGTAGTTTCCGTAGCTTGTAATAATGGAACATTTGTCGGAAAAACCTGCCTTGCGGAAGATCTGATGTCGGTAAATTATAACAATTCTCCTGCAGGTTCTATTGCTACTGCGGCTTCTACAATTTTGATGGCTTGGGCAGAGCCAATGGAAACGCAGGACGAGATGACTAATATCCTTACAGAAGTTTATGAGAACAATAAAAAAGAAACCATTGGAGGATTGTTTTACAACTCACAGATAGGAATGTTGGAAAGTTATAATGATTCGGCAACTGCTGTTGAGGTTATGCAGACCTGGGTTCTTTTTGGTGATCCTTCAGTTGTTTTCAGAAATGATACAACGAAGAATTTAGAATTACAGCATCCAAACCAGATTGACCCAACTTCTCAGACTTTGACAATCATTTGTGAAGAAGAAAATGCTGTTGTTTCTTTAACAAAGAATGGAAATATTATAGCTTCTGCACATAGTAAAAATGGGAATGTTGTATTTGATTTGAGTGAAATTGCTGATGGAGAATCATTGATGATTACAGCGACCAAGCAAAACTTCAAACCATATCAGGCAACCATTGCAGTTAAGACTTTGGGGGTAGCATCTTTCAAGAAAAATGGTGTCAGTGTTTATCCGATTCCTGCAAAAGATATTGTAAACTTGACTTGGAAAAATGCTAGACCAACGAAAGTTTTGCTTTATGATCTAACAGGGAAATTGTTGCAGACAATTAGTAATACATCAGATAAGAAATTAGAAATCAATGTTTCCAAATATCCAAAAGGAACTTATCTTTTGAAATACGAGATTGACAACAAAGCTTATTCAGAGAAACTAATCGTTGAATAATCAAAATCTATACATAAAAAGGAGCGAAATTATTTCGCTCCTTTAATTTTATTTAACTAGAAGAATTTTCCTCTGTTTCTCATATTCGGGTTGTGCATATGTTTTTGCATCGTTGGCATTTTCAGCTGATCCTTCATCATTTTGATCTGGTCGGTCATCATCCCGGCAGAATCCAGTTGTTTCGCTTCTTCCAGAAGTTTCTGAGCCTCATTTTTTCTACCTTTTGAAAGTGCAGAGGCTGCCAAATTCAGTTTTGCCATTGCTCTGTCGTGTTTCATATTCAAGCCGTATTCCAGAGCTTTTTTCATCAATCCTTCTGTTTTTTGTGGATTGTCCTGAGCAGTTGTCAAAGCTTGCAGATAATAGAAGTAGCCATATTGGCTTTTATGAAGCTGAGATTTGTAGTTTGTAATATTCGATAAAAATTTGGAAGCTTTTACCATATTTTGTTTCCTCAGTTGCCAAAAGGCCAAAAGAATATTTTCGTTTTTGAAGAAAAGTGCGATAGGAATAGCTGAAAGTATAATTAAAACTGTTCCCCAGCCCCAACTTCTATTAAATATAAGAAATATTCCTGCAGCGATTATAAGCGCAGCCGCTACAAACTTTATGTATTTGTTCATTTTTAAAATTTAGGTTGCAAAGATAAGAATTAACAAGAAGAATTCCGATAGTTGTGATGTTATGAATTTTCAGAAGAATTAAAAAACTCCCAAACGATTTTTGCCTTAGACTTTCCGAGAATTTCTTCCAAAGTGGCCAGGTCGGACTCTTTGATCCTTTTAACCGATTTCAGTTTCGATAAAAGCAGTTCAACAGATTTCGGACCAACACCTTGGATTTCTTCCAGCTCAGATTTTATAGTCGAATTTTTTCTTCTCGTCCTGTGGTGTTTGACTCCAAATCGGTGTGCTTCGTCCCGTACGCGCTGAAGGATTTTCAGCGTTTCAGCTTTTTTGTCAATATATAATGGAATTGAATCTTCCGGAAAATAAATTTCTTCCAATCTTTTAGCAATTCCGATTATAGTGATTTTTCCGTACAGTCCAAGCAGTTTCAAACTTTTGACGGCGGAAGACAATTGCCCCTTTCCACCGTCGATCAGAATCAGTTGGGGTAAAGGTTCGCCTTCGTCAATCAATCTTCTGTAACGTCTGTAGATTACTTCTTCCATGGTTGCAAAGTCATTTGGGCCTTCCACGGTTTTCGGATGGAAGATGCGGTAATCTGCCTTGCTTGGCTTGCCGTCTTTGAACACCACACACGCAGAAACAGGGTTGGTTCCCTGGATATTCGAGTTGTCAAAACCTTCGATATGTCTTGGTTCAACTGGCATATGCAGGATTTTTTGCATCTCGGCCATTATGCGATTCGTATGTCTTTCCGGGTCAACAATTTGAACTTGTTTCAACTTTTCAAGACGGTATTCTTTCGCGTTTTTTTCTGAAAGTTCTACGATTCTTTTCTTATCACCAACTTTCGGAACAATCAGTTTTACATTCGGGATTTCTATTCCCAAATGAAATGGAATCAAAATTTCTCTCGATTCAGATAAAAATTTCTGACGAATTTCGATTATTGCCTCTTCCAGAATATCTTCATCAGCTTCTTCTAAAACCTTCTTGATTTCTGTCGTGAAACTCTGGACAATAGAACCATTTCTGATTTTGAAATAATTGACATAAGCCGCCGTTTCATCGCTCGTCATCCCGAAAACATCCACATCATCAATACTAGGATTCACAACCGTATGTTTTGCTTGGTAATCATCCAGAGATTCGATATTCTGCTTTATCATCTGAGCTTTCTCGAATTCCAGATTTGCTGCAAAGCGATACATTCTGTCCTCCAGATATTTCTTAGCGTAACGAAAGTCACCTTTGATGATCCCTCGGATCGCTTCTACTTTTTCATCATAATCTTCTTTGGATTCGAGGTCTTCACAAGGTCCGTTACAGTTTTTGATATGATACTCCAGGCAAACGCGGTATTTTCCTTCAGCGATTTTTTCAGGAGCAAGATTCAGGTTGCAGGTTCTTATTTTATAAAGATTTTTAATGGTGTCCAGAAGAATTCTTGCAGGTCTTACTTTGGCGTAAGGTCCAAAATATTCGGAACCATCTTTTATTTTGGTCCGGGTTAGAAAAATTCTTGGAAAATCTTCATTCTTGATACAGATCCATGGGTAGGATTTGTCGTCTTTCAGCATCACGTTATAAAACGGCTGGTGTTCTTTTATCAGATTATTTTCTAACAAAAGAGCATCATATTCACTGTTTACAACAGTAGTTTCCAATCTGTGTATCTTCGAAACCATGATCCTTGTACGATAACCGGAAAGATTTTTGTTGAAATAGGAAAGAACTCTTTTATTAAGTTGTTTTGCTTTTCCGACATACAAAAGCTGGTCGTTCTTATCATAATATCGATAGACGCCAGGTTCTGAAGGAAGGGTTTTGAGCTGAAGTTCTAAGTTGGGATTCACAGAACAAATTTACGCAATATGAATTATAAATTTGGGGCTTGTTCAAATTTTTAAAATCTCGTTGATTTGTCCGATATGTGAGAATATTATTTTTTAAAATTATTCATTAATTTGTACCTTGCCTTTACGAAACCGAAATATTATGAACGAAATCATTTGTCCGAATTGTCATAAGGCCTTTAAAGTGGACGAAGCGGGATTTGCGGAGATTCTGAAACAAGTTCGCAACCATCAATTTGAAGAAGAACTACAAGAGCGGTTAAGGATTGCTGAAAGAGAAAAAAACAGTGAGATCGAACTTAATAAAGAAAAATTCAAAAGTTATCTCCAAGAACAGCTCTCCAAAAAAGATGCTGAAATCTCGCAGTTAAAATCACTTAGCGAATTGGAGATGACAGGAAAAGTTTCGGAAAAAGAAAAAGAAATTCTGGAACTGAAAGCAAAAATTGAAAAAGCAGAAACCGAAAAAAGATTGGCAATCTCAGAAGCTGTCCAGAAAATTGAGCATGAAAAAAACAGTATCGAAAACGAAAAAAACGAACTGAGAAATAAGCTGAAAAATAAAGATCTGGAAAAAGAACTTTCAGAAAGATCTTTAAAAGAGCAATTTGATGAAAAGCTCAAATCAAAAGATATCATCATCAAGTACAAGGACGAGGAGATTGACCGGGTAAAAGAAATGAAAGCCAGGCTTTCTACAAAAATGCTTGGTGAAACTTTGGAGCAGCATTGCGAAATCGAGTTTAATAAACTGCGTGCGACCGCATTTCAGAATGTCTATTTTGAAAAAGATAATGATTCGAGGTCAGGAAGTAAAGGCGATTTTATCTATCGGGAATTCGATGATTCGGGTAACGAGATCATTTCGATAATGTTCGAGATGAAAAACGAGGCCGACCAGACTGCAACCAAAAAACGGAATGAAGATTTCTTCCGGGAACTGGATAAGGACAGAGGTGAAAAAAAATGCGAATATGCAGTGATGGTTTCATTATTAGAAGCCGAAAACGAGTTTTACAATACGGGTATTGTAGATGTTTCGCACCGATTTTCGAAAATGTATGTAGTTCGGCCACAGTTTTTTATACCAATAATTACACTTCTGAGAAATGCTGCCATAAACTCTTTACAATATAAAAAGGAACTGGCTTTGGTTAAGAACCAAAATATTGACATTACTAATTTTGAAGAAAAAATAGATATCTTCAAACAAGGATTTGCTAAAAATTATGAATTGGCAAGCCGACAATTTAAGACCGCCGTTGAAGAAATCGATAAAACAATATCTCATCTTCAAAAAACAAAAGATGCGTTACTTTCATCTGTTAACAATCTGCGTCTTGCAAACAACAAAGCAGAGGATTTGACCATCAAAAAACTGACTTACGGAAACCCGACGATGAAGGCAAAATTCGATGACTTAAAATAAAATATAACAAGATTTAAGAGTCAAATAATATTTGGCTCTTTTTTTTAATTAAATCTTTCTATTCTTCGCCAACATCGGAATTGAGATCAAGCCCATTACGAGCATAATAATGATTTGTAAAGGTAATGTGATGAAAGAGTAGGCGAGACCCAATTCTCCACCTTCTACGGCGTCTTTCCCCATTGAAATGAATAATGCTGTAAACCCGAATTTCATGGCTAAATTAAATGCGCCAATTCCGCCACTTGCAGGGATGATCATTCCTAAAGTTCCGACAACCAAAATGAAACATCCGTCAGCAGGCGTAAAATTAGAAGTTTCCGGAAGCGCAAAGCAAACCAAATAGGATGCAAAGAAATAACAGATCCAGATTCCTGCTGTCAGAATAATGAATTTTCCTTTCTGACGAAGGTTCAAAATGGATTTTAGCCCTTCGAAGATTCCTTTCCCGAAATTAATCATTTTATTATAAATAGACAGTTTTTGTAATGATTTTCTGAAAATGAAAAATAAAATCAAGACCAAAACAATACAACCTAAAATAATATAAATTGTATTAGAATCAGATTGAGGTTGAGTTTGTTTTTTTTGTTGAGTAGCGGATTTGTAAAAAGCAATTAATGCATCATATTTAAAAACCAATGCCAATAATGCGAAAATTCCCATACAAACCAGATCAACAACACGTTCCAGAATAATCGTTCCAAAAGATTTGTCAACAGGAACTTTCTCTACACCGTAAAGTGCGGTTGAACGGGCAACTTCGCCGCTTCGGGGAATAGTAAGGTTCATCAGATATCCGAAGGAAAGTGACCAAAGAGAATTACTATTGGAGATTTTGTAACCCATTGGTTCCAAGAGAAGATTCCATCTTACAGCTCGGAAAATATAAGCTGAGACACCAAAAACTGCCGCAAAAAGGACCCAAAGATAATTTGCTTTTCGTAAGGAAAGTTTGATCTTGTCAAAGTCCAGACCTCTGAGGGCGACCCAAAGGAAAACTCCCGCAATTGCAATGGAAATTAAAACGGTAACTACGTTTTTGAGTAATGATGGCTTCTTTTCTTCCAAGATATTGTTATGTTAGAAGATTAGTCTGCTCATCCGGGAAAACAATTTTTGGCTGAAAATCTTTGGCTTCCTCAGGTGTCATCTGTGCATAAGCAATGATAATGATGACATCATTTTTCTGAACTTTTCTCGCAGCTGGCCCATTAAGACAGATCTCTCCGGATTTTCTTTTACCTTTGATGACATAAGTGTCAAAACGCTCACCGTTGTTCACGTTTACGATATAGACTCTTTCGCCGACGATTAGACCCGCAGCTTCAATCAGGTCTTCATCAATAGTAATACTCCCGATGTAATCAAGGTCCGATGCAGTGACACGGACTCTGTGGATTTTCGATTTAAAAACTTCGATTAACATAGGCGCAAATTTACGTTAAATAATAAAACTGGAAAAAATTATATTTAAAATTGTATTGCCAGACCTTGTATAATCAATATCAATTTTTATGAATTTATTAATTTTGTCATCAATTTGCAATATTTGGTTTGATTATTGATTAATAGCGGGAATTATATGATAAAACATTGTAATAAAATGAGTGTTTTCGTTAATTATTGATTTATCAAAAATTCATCATTTTAGATGGAAATATAGATTCTTCACTAAATTTTATAAAAATATTTGCACGATATCAAAATTGTCTTATATTTGCTATAACAACATAACTTTAATTAATAAATATTATGAACAAGTCTGAATTAATCGACGCTATCGCGAAAGATGCAGAAATCACAAAAGCTGCTGCTAAAAAAGCTTTGGAATCATTTGTTGCTAATGTAACAGAAACACTTAAGAAAAAAGATGGTAAAGTATCTCTAGTAGGATTCGGAACCTTCTCAGTATCTGAAAGAGCTGCAAGACAAGGTATCAACCCTGCGACTAAAAAACCAATCAAAATTGCTGCTAAAACAGTTGCGAAATTCAAAGCTGGAGCTGATTTGGCTACTGCGGTTTCTGGTGCTAAGAAAAAATAATCTATTTGGAAATTTTCAAATAAAAAAACCGTCAATTGACGGTTTTTTTTATCTATCATTCAGGATTTTCATCATCCAAAAGATGCCCGAAAAAGTCCTTTTTTGTTTTAAGGTAAGAAGCACTTGCATCATTGGATTTTATTTGTAAAGGTATCCTGGAGTTGAATTTGATTTTACTATTTTTAATGATTTGAATCTTTTCCGGATTGTTGGTCATTAAATTTAGGGATTTTACATTCAGTTTTTCCAACATTTCTATTGCAATCCCAAAGTCTCTGTCATCTGCAGGCAATCCCAATTCTAGATTTGCCTGTACGGTATCAAGGCCTTTTTCTTGTAGTGCGTAAGCCTTCAGTTTATTAATAATGCCAATATTCCTGCCTTCTTGTCTTAGGTAGATAATTAGTCCACCGTTTTCCTGCATATATTTCATTGCAGAATTCAATTGCTGTCCGCATTCGCATTTTTGGGAATGAAAAACCTCACCAGTGATACATTCAGAATGGATTCTTACATTAACAGGCTTGGTCAAATCCGTATTTTTAGCAATCAGAGCCATATGAGGCATCCAATCTTTTTCGTTTTCAGAAAAAGCCATCATTCTGAACTCCCCAAAGTCTGTGGGAACATTCGATTCTGCTTGTAATTTTAACATTGAATTGAGAAGTGTTAATTGGAAGACATAGAAGTTTCTTCAATTTTTGATTGAGATGCTTCTAAGAGATTGATATTGGTTTTGATTTTCACCATATACCTATTCAGAACTTCATCGTCATCTTTTATCAAGAATTTTCTTAATTTCTGGATCTTTTTATAATATTTTTCAAAATCTGCCAGAGATCTGTGCTTTGTAGACTGGTTGAAATCTCGAACAGCACCCAAGTAATCTGAAAGTGAAATTTTCAAAGAAGAAACCTCCCTGTTTACTGCATCATTCCTGAATTTTGGAAACGTTGCAATCAAATTGGAAATGGAAGAGGCGTAAACAATAGCTTCCGGAGAAAGGTATGCGTAATTATCTGAAACAGCACCAGAATGTAAATCATCTGATGCTGCCGAACTTGTAGAGCAAGAGCCTATAACTGCGATTATTACTAATATTGCTAAAAGTTTACTGAAACTTTTCATTTTTTCTGCATTTTTTGATACAGGATTGGGTTAAGGCTTTCATCATTATACATCTTCATTTGTTTATAAAGTTTCATCTTAACTTTGCCGTTCTCTATATCATCAAGTAGCTGATCTATTGCTGTTGACAGATCTTTATGCTGCTCCAGAAGGACCTGTAATTTTTGTGAACATTGCAATTTATGTTCTTCAGAAGCATCTTCGCGAGAAGCTTCTATAGACATATGATAGATTTTCAAAGATAAAATAGAGAACCTATCTATGCACCAAGCTGGAGTTTCGCTATTGATTCTAGCATCAGGATTTGGAGTGATAGCCTCAAATTTTTTATAGAACCAAAAATCGATCTGTTCGACAAGATCGGTTCTTTTTTGATTAAGTTTATCAATTCTCCTTTTTATTTTTAAAGCCTCTACCGGGTTGATGTCTTCTTCTCGGATAATATCTTCCAAATGCCATTGAACGGTGTCAATCCAGTTCTTGGAATACAAAATCCATTCCAAACTGTTGGCTTGGAATGGATTGTTTTCTGGTGAATCTACATTGTCTGTAATGTGATAATCGTTAACCGATTGGTTAAAGATTTCCCATGCTTTTTCTGTCAAACTCATTAATGCTTCGATTTATTAAGAAGGATTGTTGTTTGTTGGAGTAGAGGAATCATTATTTTTCTTGTCCTCATCTTTCACAGCATCTTTGAATTCCTTGATGCCTGAACCTAGACCTTTCATTAATTCAGGGATTTTTTTTCCTCCGAATAATAAAAGTAATATCAAAGCAACGATCAGGATGTGTTGCCAAGATAAGCTTAATATAACTGTGGATAATGTCATCTTAAAATTTTTGCAAAGTTAAAGTATTTTTTAATACGAAACCCATCCCAATGGATCTACAGGATTTTCCCCGTTCCAAATTTGGAAATCTAATGTTATAGATTCATCAAAATCACTGCCAACCTCTCCAATAAGCGTACCCGCAGATACCTGCTGATTGGCCTTTACCAACGTTGTTGCCAAATTAGAATATACTGTAAAATAATTACCATGTTTTACTACCACAGTACGGCTACCATTGATAGCTTGTATGCTTGATACCACGCCAGGGAAAACACATCGTGCTTTTGTACCTGGGGAAACAGCGATCTTGATCCCGATATTATCTTCGATAATGTTTTTGAAGACTGGGTGAGGCTGTCTTCCGAAACGGTGGGTGATGCTTCCTTTTTCTACAGGAAACGATATCCTGCCTTTATTATCTGCAAAATTACTGCCGACTGTAGATCCAACGCCATAGCTCTTCATTACTTTTTTCTCGGCTTCATCTTTGGCATCTTCATTCTTCTTGTTGATTGCTGCCTCATTGGCTTTTGCGGCAACTACTTTGTCATTGGCAACTTTTGCTCTTTCCGCCGCTTCTCTGGTTGCTTTTTCCGCTGCTGCTTTTCTTTCCGCCGCTTTATTGGTTTCCGCTAATTTTTTCTCTTCTTCAAGTTTTTTAGCGGCTAGTTCATTCGCTCTTTTCAATTCTGCCTCAGCCCTTTTTCTTTCTGCTTCGGCATCGGCTAGTTTTTTTCTATTTTCTGCCTCTATTCTTTCTTTCTCTTTTTTAGCAGCTATGTCGGCCAATCTTTTTCTTTCCGCCTCAGCTTTTCTTTCAGCTTCCTCTTTTGCTTTTGCTAGTCTGATCTCTTCGGCAATAATGTTTCTGATCTGGCGCTCAAGCTCTTTTGATTGTACTTGTTTCTGTTTTATTTCTGCGGTTAGTTTGGCCTCGTTCTTTTTGAACTCATTTAGGAGGTCTTGTTTTTGTTTTCTTTCTATCTCTATGGTAGCAAGTTCCTTTTTCTGAGATAGTAGAAGATTGTCCTTTTCAGAAACTGATCTTTTCTTCAAAGCAATGTTTTTCTTTATTTCATTTGCTTTATTAGATATCTCTGCAGCTTTTTTGTCCTGGTATTCGGAGTATCTTTTTAGATATTCTATCCTGCTAAGTGCTTCTCCCATATTTCTGGAAGACAGTATGAAGGTGACTTTGTTTTGAACACCTTTTGTTTTGTAGGCTTTTACAAGGATCTCAGCATAGTTTTTTCTGAGAACTTCCAGTTCGCGATTGTTTTTATTGATTTCTAATTGACGCTTGTAAATATCATCTTCAATGAATCTCTTTTCTTTTTGAGTATTATTATAAACTTTTTCCCGGAGGGTCAGTTTTTGATTTACAGCATTGAGATAGGATATGGAAAGTTTGGATTCTTTCTTGGTTTGATTCAATGTAGCATTGAGGGAAGAAATCTGTTTCTTAAGGTCTGCATTTTGTTTTTGCAAAACTTCTTTGTCTTTTTGTCCAAACGCACTTCCGAAAAGGATGATACTTATAAATAAGCTTAATTTCTTAATCATTTGATCTCTGTCTTTTTGTAATTGGCAGGAACGGAATAAGTAGTTTCCATTCGGGAAAAATCAAATTTCGTATTTTCAATTAATATTTCATCCGTTTTCTTTGCTTTTATAATTATTTTAACACTTTTCGGAAAGCTCTCATTATTGAGGATTTCCCTGCCGGAATAAGTGATTTCCAGCTGGTCATTGTTTAAAATGTTGGTCAATAAAACATGATTTAGGTTCAGGTCTTTATCGTAATCCAAAGAAATATTATATTCTGTAGTTTTCCCGTTTTCTGTGATTTTTTGAGTCTCTTTTGAAGATAGATTGAAGCCTTGAACGTTTGGCGTTAATTTATAATTCTCATCGGAAACCGGTAGGAAGGTTTTTCCCAGAAGTAGATTTTGTAATGAATTATAATCGATGAAATTAACATTCAGAAGTTTGTTCAGATAACCGAAATCAGAATCGATGTACGTTTTGTCCAATCTGTAATAGCCTTTCACGCCTTCGGGAGTTGCCACACCTCGGGCTGCCTGAAGGATGACCGCGGTTAAATTCATCCATATCTTTTGTCCGTTTTCAATATAGATCACTGCATCCAAAGTCGGGATGAAAGAACCGGTTCTTGCATCAATCTTACTGTTGATCTTCACCGCGTCAAAAGTGGATTTTTTCCCGATTGCCGAGAAAAATTGAGCATTGTTTTCAATTGGTTTTGTTGTACTTACGGGGAGGTTTTCCGTTTGTTTTTTCTGAACACTGCAAGAAGTTATTAATAATGCCGAAAGGACAGTTAAAATATATGGTTTCATAAACTCTTTTGGGTAAGGTCTAACAATATTAACGCCAAAAACTGGCTTATATTTCCAGATTGGTATCTAAAAAAAACTTTGTCAAAATTCAGAACTTTGACAAAGCTAATATGTTATTAAGTTAAATTTAATCTTTTGAAAGGAAATCAAGAACAGAATAATCTCCCAATGAGATCTCTCTTGCTACACCGAAATATTTTGCAGAATTTCCAATCATAGAATTGCTCAGATTTCCATGGTCGATGATCGTGTTTTCCTGTATCAAAGAGTTATCGATGTTGGAATTGATAACAACCGTGTTTTTCCCAATAGAAACATTAGGTCCTATTCTGGAATTGGTTAATTTCACATTTTCGCCAATGAAGCAAGGCGGTATGATCATACAATTTTCGATAACGGCAGAGTCTGGATATTTTGACATACATTCTTTTTCGTATTCCAAAATTTTGCTGTTGGTTTCAACTGTTGCATTTTTATTGCCACAATCCATCCAGTCATCTACTTTTCCAAGAGAGAATTTGGCACCTTTTGCTCGAAGGTTCTCCAAAGCTGTCGTTAATTGGTATTCTCCACCCTCGGTGATGTCATTGTCCATTATATAGTCGATTTCTGACATTAATTTCTCAGCGGAATTGAAATAATAGATCCCAATAATTGCAAGGTCAGAAACATATTCCTTTGGTTTTTCTACAAAATCGGTGATAAAACCATAATCATCCAATTTCACAACACCAAAAGCAGATGGGTCTTCTACTTTTTTCACCCAGATCACCCCGTCAGCATTGGTGTCAAGATGGAAATCTGCACGGAAAAGTGTATCGGCAAATGCGATGATCACCGGCCCGCTCATGCTTTCCCTGGCACAGTTGATGGCGTGGGCAGTTCCAAGCGGTTCGTTTTGTGTGTAGATACTTCCTTTTGCGCCTAGATTTTCAGCTACTTTGATAAGAGATGCTTCTACTTCCGGACCAAAATCTCCAATGATAAAAGCAATCTCTTCGATTGGTTCATTAGCTACTTTTGCAATGTCTTCTACCAGTCTTTGCACGATTGGTTTTCCTGCAATTGGAATTAGTGGTTTTGGAACCGTTAATGTATGTGGTCTTAATCGTGAACCACGACCGGCCATAGGAACTATTATCTTCATAAATTTATTGTTACATTTTTGCTATTAATTGATTAATAGATAGTTTGAGTGTTATTTTATTCCTATTTTATTAAGGAGTTTCTGTGGAATTAATTTCTCCTTTTTTAATAAAATCGTTGCCAAAAGTATAAATATAACATTACCCAGCCAAATGTTTTCTTTTAAATATTGATAATATACCAACGACACTAGCATGGTAATAAGAATGACAGTTATATTTTTATAAATGTTGTAAGGAATCGGATATTTGTAATGTCCCCAAACATAGGATATCACCATCATAAAGAAGTAACTTGCAATGGTTGCCCAGGTCGATGCCCAATATCCGTATTTTGGAATAAAGTAAAAATTAATGATTATAGTAATTAAAACGCCAATTGCTGAAATGTAAGCCCCAATAATTGTTTTGTCGGTCAGTTTATACCAGATCGAAAGGTTAAGATAGATTCCCAGAAACAAACTGGCGAAGAATAATATCGGAAGAATTCCAATGCCTTCATAATATTCCGGATTGTTGATGTAAACTTTGGCAATCCAATCAAGATTGACGGATAAGAATAAGACAATCAAACAATTGATGGCGATGAAAATATCCATCAGCTTTACATACATTTCCTTTGCATTTTTATTCTTTGAATTGCTGAAAAAGAATGGTTCAATTCCCAAAGAATAAGCTTGTCTGAACAATATTACAAAAGTAACAACCTTCGCAACACCACCATAAACACCCAATTCATGTCTGCCGATTTCGTCCGGCAAAAGGAATTTAAGGAACTGCCTGTCAAATGTTTCGTTAATGATTCCGGCCAAACCAGCAATGGTAATTGGCCATGAATATTTTATCATTTTTTTCCAAAGTTCCCAAGAGAAATATTTGATTCTTGCTATGAAAAGCTCTTTGGATAACATCAAGAATGTAATAGAACTCGCAACAAGATTCGCAACAAAAACATACCCGATTCCGAATTTCGAACTGTATTTTAAACCGAAAAGTCCATTGGGGTATTTTGGAAGAATGATGATGAAAAGTACAACCAATAGAAAATTGATAATTCCGTTTGTAATTCTGATTCCTGCATATTTTAATGGTCTTTCATTTTTTCTCAGCATTACAAAAGGCATTGCGCAAAAAGCATCTAAAGCCAGAGTCACCGTTAAAATGGCTAGCAAATCTACCTGGTCAGGCGTTTTAAAGGCATTCGCCAGAGGCTGTCTGTAAAATAATGTAAAAATTAAATAAACCAAAGTCACCGCTAAAACACTGAAAAATGAAGTCGAAATCAATTTCCTGTCATCTTTTTCGTCCAGAGCAAACCGGAAAAAAGTGGTTTCCATTCCATGCGTCAAAAGAACAGCAATAACACCTGCTACAGAATAAAAATCTGCAAAAGGAGAGTAGGCCGTTGGTCCAAAAGTTCTCGTGATAATTGGATTAATAACGAATGGGAAAAGTCTGATAATCACAGTCGTTAATCCATAAAGTGCAGTTTGTCCGAGAAGTTTCTTCATTTTGATTTCAGTTCGAAAATTTTTGCAAAATTAATGGATTCTGGCAAAATTCAATTTTATTTCTTCGGTTTGTTGGTCATATAAAAAGTCAGCTTTCCGCCATTTATAATATCCTGATGTTTGATAGTGAAATCTTTTATGACTTTTCCATTCAATTCGATTTTTTCGATGTAAACATTTTTATCAGACTGATTTTTAGCTTCGATTTCAAATGATTTTCCATTTTCAAGATTCAATGTTGCATTCTTCACACTCGGACTTCCAATCGAGTATTCATCGGAACCTGGTGAAACAGGATAGAAACCCAAACTGCTGAAAATATACCATGCACTCATTTGCCCGCAATCATCATTTCCGCCCAGTCCGTCAGGTTTTGCTTTGTATTGCATCGTCAGGATTTTTCGGATTTGAGACTGCGTTTTCCAAGGTTGTCCGGCAAAATTATAAAGATAAGCGACATGATGTGCAGGTTCGTTTCCGTGAACATAACCGCCGATGATTCCTTCTCTTGTAATGTCTTCTGTATCAGCGAAAAATTCATCTGGCAAATGAATTGTGAATAACTGGTCAAGATTTTCCCCGAATTTCTTTTTTCCGCCCATCGCTTTCATCAATTCCTCAGGATTATGCGGAACGAAAAAACTGTAATTCCAGGAATTTCCTTCAATAAAGCCTTGTCCGTGCGTGCTCAGCAAATCAAATTCTTTTTTGAAACTTCCGTCTGATAATCTCGGTCTCATAAAACCGATTGATTTATCAAAGACATTTTTCCAGTTTTCAGAACGTTTCAGATATTCATTATAGATATCGGTTTTGCCTAATTTCTTAGCAATTTGTGCAATCGCCCAATCGTCGTAAGCGTATTCCAAAGTGTTGGAAACCGATGTTCCGTTTTTCTCCGCAGAGATATAACCTTTGTCGATGTATTCGCCGATGCCTTCGTAACTTCGTTTGTTGGAAGTGGTGATACAAGCCTTTAAAGCTTCCTCAGGATTTCCGGTGTAAGTGCCTTTTACAATTGCATCCGCAATCAAAGAAACCGAATGATAACCGCTCATACACCAGTTTTCATTGGCATAGTGTGACCAAACAGGTAACATTTTCAGGCTGAACTGGTCATAATGTGCCAACATTGATTTTACCATATCATTATTTCGTTTTGGCTGGATGATATTGAAAAACGGATGCAAAGCGCGGTAAGTATCCCAAAGCGAAAATGTGGTGTAGTTTGTAAAATCTTTTGCCTGATGAATATTCTGGTCAAGACCTTTATATTCACCATTGCTATCCATATATGTTGTTGGATTGATAAAAGTATGATACACCGCCGTGTAAAAATTCACATTGTCATCTTCAGATAATGTGTTAACAATGATTTTATTCAACTCCTTATTCCAATCGTTTTGAGCCTGAGCTTTAACGTTTTCAAAATTCCAGTCCGGAGTTTCTTTCTGTAAATTTTCCAAAGCATTGACCTGACTGACTGGCGAAATCGCAAATTTGATTTGAATTTTTTCATTGTCCAGAGTATCAAAATCGAAGTGCATTCTGATTTTCTTTCCGGCAATCTCAGGGAAATTATCATCCTGATTCCATTTTCTCCAAAACCCTCTATAAGCTTGCTTTGAATCAAAATTTTTCTGTCCGTAAGATTTGAAAGGCTTCGAAAATTCCATTGCAAAATAAACTGTTCTGGTTCTTGCCCAGCCATTGGTTTGTCGGTAACCTGTGATTCTATGGTCGTTTTCGATTCTTACATAGGTCCAGATATTTTTGTCATCATAATTGTAAATGCCTGACATCAAATCCAAAATAATATGCGCATCAGCAGATTTTGGAAACGTGTATTGATGAAATCCAACTCTTGTAGTTGCTGTTAATTCCGCTAAAATATTAGAATCATCGAGTTTCACTTTATAATAGCCGGCTTCTGCTTTTTCATTCTGATGAGAAAATCTGGAACGAAATCCACTTCCAGGATTTTGTGCAGTTCCGGGATTCAATTTTACTTTTCCAACAGTCGGCATTATCAGAAAATCACCCAAATCCGAATGCCCTGTTCCGCTAAAATGGGTGTGCGAAAATCCGACAATGGTTTTGTCTTCATAGCGATAACCGGCACAATACTTATAAACATCAGGATTGTATTTTCCGTTGATTTCATAAGACAGCGTATCAGTTTCAGGGCTCAGTTGAACGGCTCCAAAAGGAACAGTTGCACCGGGAAACGTATGTCCCATTTTCTCGGTCCCGATAATTGGATTGACGAATCTGACTAAGTTTTGTAATTTCTGAGAATTGAATAATGAAGCAAATAAAACGGGCAGAATTAAAATGAATTTTCTTAGAGACATTCTTTGGAATTTTGAAGCAATTTAGTCAAATATTAATTATTAATTTTAACCACATAGTCACATAGAAATGCTTTAAATTTTAATCAGATAAAATAGAATTGGAAACTACTAGTCTTAAACTTTTTTAATCTATGTATCTATGTGGTTTAATTTTATCAATTCAAAAACTTTAGTAATCGTTTCCAAAAACTTATTTTTGTATCAAATAGTCTTGAAAGGTCTCCAATTGTATCGTTTAGTATTAGCGATGTCAGGCTGAGGCTCTCGAAGCCTTCATATAAAAAGATAAATCCATAAAAAGTAAATGAAGATCCTGATTAAAAATGCCCAAATCATCAACGAAGGAAAGATCATCCAAAGCGATATTCTCATCGAAAACGATTTGATTTCTAAAATTCAATCCAATATTTCCGAAGAAGCAGACCAAATTATTGATGCTTCGGGAAAATATCTTTTACCTGGAGTGATTGATGACCAGGTTCATTTCCGTGAGCCAGGTTTGACCTGGAAAGGCGATATTGAAACAGAATCACGTGCTGCAATTGCTGGTGGAACTACAAGTTTTATCGAACAACCCAACACGGTTCCAAATGCTGTAACGCAGGAGTTGTTGGCTGATAAATATGAAATCGCTTCTCAAAAATCTTTCGCCAATTACGGTTTTATGATGGGAGGGACGAATAATAATCTCGAAGAAGTTTTAAAGACAGATCCTAGAAATGTCCCGGGAATCAAATTATTTTTAGGTTCGTCAACAGGAAATATGTTGGTCGATAATCCGGAAACTTTAGAAAATATTTTCAGCAATACCAAAATGTTGATCGCTGTTCATTGCGAAGACGAGGCAACCATCAGAGCCAATACTCAAAAATATCTGGATGAATTTGGCGAAGATATTCCGGTGAAATTTCATCATTTAATAAGAAGTGAGGAGGCTTGTTATAAATCTTCGTCAAAAGCGATTGAACTGGCAAAGAAAACAGGCGCAAGACTTCACATTTTCCATTTGTCAACAGCGATTGAAACTGAGCTTTTCAGAAACGATATTCCTTTAAAAGATAAAAAAATAACGGCGGAAGTTTGTGTTCATCATCTGACTTTCACAAACGAAGATTACGACACGAAAGGCGGACTTATCAAATGGAATCCGGCCGTAAAAACACAAAAAGACAAGGACGGACTTTGGGAAGCGTTGTTGGATGACCGAATCGATGTGATCGCAACCGACCACGCTCCACACACTTGGGAAGAAAAGCAGAATGTTTATACAAAATGTCCTTCCGGAGCACCTCTGGTTCAGCATTCTTTGGTTGTGATGTTAGAGAATTTCAAGAATGGAAAAATTTCTCTTGAAAGAATCGTTGAGAAAATGGCTCACAATCCTGCAATTTTATTCAGAATTGAAAAAAGAGGTTTCATCAGAGAAGGTTACAAAGCAGACTTGGTTTTGGTTGATTTAAATCAAAACTGGACGGTTGAGAAAGAAAACATCCTTTACAAATGCGGTTGGAGTCCATTGGAAGGAACTGAGTTTCATTCTAAAGTGACGCACACTTTTGTCAACGGAAATCTGGCTTACGAGAATGGAAAAATCAATGAAGGAAAATTTGGAGAGCGATTGCTTTTTGAAATTCAAGAATAGATTGGAAAGACTGCAAAATTTTGTAGTCTTTTGTTTTAAGTCTCTCGCAGATTGAGCAGATAACGCAGATTCTTGTCATCTGCAAAATTTGCTCAATCTGCGAGAAAAACATCTGACAATTAATTAAAATTAAGCAATTACAATGCTTTCAATTCCTTTTTCCAAAGCCGTTTCTTGAAGATGCGGAAGCCCTAAACCTTCAGCGCGGAAAACACTGACATCCGTAATACCAATAAAACCAAGAACACTTCTCAAATACGGAACCACGAAATCATATGACTGATAATCGCCTTCCGAGAAAACAGAACCGCTTGCCACTGCGATGTATGCTTTTTTATTTTTTACCAGACCTTCAAAACCGTTTTCAGAATATTGGAAAGTCATTCCGCCACGAGCGATATGGTCGATGTAAGCTTTCAAAGCAGATGGAATCCCGAAATTGTAAATAGGAACCGATATCACAATAATATCCGAAGCCTGCAATTGTGCAATCGCATCGTCTGAACGTTTTACAGCTTCATTTTGTTCGGGAGTCCTGTTTTCTGCCGGAATAAACCACGAATCAACCTGCTCTTCTCCTAAATGCGGAAAAGGCGTTTTCAATAAATCCAAAGTTGTAATCGAATGCTCGGGATAAGCTTCCTGTAATTTTTCTTCAATAGCGTTTCCTAAAGTTCTGCTTGCCGAACCATTCGTTCTCGGACTTGAAATAATGTGAAGTATGTTTTTCATACGTAAATATTTATTTGTTTTTAATGTCGTATGGAATCGCTTGTTAGCGATTTCATTTTTTTATAATTAAAATTTCTTCAGCAAAATTATGTACATTTGCTTATCAAAAGTAAGTAGTGAACAAAAGGTTAGTAGTAACCTTTTAGTTAGTTTTAAAATTAATCTTATGGAAAACCCTGTTGAAACTGAAGAAATTGTATGCAGAGGAAGATGTGGCGAAAGTCTTTCTGCTGTGGAAGATGCCATTTATGTTATCGGAGGAAAATGGAAACTGAAGATCATCATCGTTTTGCAGGAATTGGGAAATGTGCGTTTCAATGATTTGCAGAGAACAATTGGCGGAATTTCTGCAAGAGTTTTATCGAATGAGTTGAAAGATTTGGAACTCAACGGATTTGTGAAAAGAGTTGTTCACGCCGACCAAACTCCCGTTATTGTAGAATATATTTCCACCCATTACAGCAAAACCTTGAAACCTGTAATTATGTCACTTGCTGATTGGGGAATAAATCATAAAAAAAACATCAGAGAAGATGTTTTCGATAAATAACTATCAATAGGAGTGGGCTTTAGCCAAAATTTAAACTCTAGCAGATTAAGCAAATCAGGCAGATAAAAAAAATCTGCGTAGTCAGCTCAATCTGCGAGAGAATTTTTTATACTTAATTAAACGACTGCCGAAATTCCAATGGCGACATATTCGTCTTCTTCTTGAAAAGTGTAGAAAAAGACTGAGAATGCTCAAATCCCAATTCATAAGCAATCTCACTTACCGATAATTCCGTTGTAGAAAGTTTCTCTTTCGCTTTGCTGATGAGCTTTTCGTGGATATGTTGTTGCGTATTTTGTCCGGTGTGGATGCGCAAAAGGTCACTCAGATAATTCGGGGAAAGATTCATCGCTTCTGCAATTTGATGAACGGTCAACAATCCTTTTTCAGAAGATTCTTTATCAAAATAATCATTCAAATAAGTCTCAAACTTTGTCAAAAGCTGATGATTTCCGCTTTTTCTGGTAATGAATTGTCTTTCATAAAACCGCTTCGAATAATTTAAAAGCAACTCGATCTGCGACAAAATAATTTCCTGCGTATGCTGGTCGATATGTTCACATTCTTTATCGATCTTATTCAGAATTTCAAGCAAATTATTTTCCTCATCTTCAGATAGATGCAACGCTTCGTTCACGGCATAGGAGAAAAATCCGTAAGACGAAATCGTATTCGCCAAAGAATGTTTCAGCAGAAAATCCTCGTGAAAAATCAAAATATAACCGGTGTTTTCACAATCCATCGTTTTCAAATCGAGATATTGCACCTGATTTGGCGCCGTAAAACTCAAAACGCCTTTATCATAATCATAATGTTGCTGTCCGTATCTGATTTTTCCGGTAGCATTCCGTTTCAGGGCAACACAATAATATCGGCTTACAAAACCTTTCCACACGTCATCTTCAATGAAAACACTTTCCGAAAGATTCACCACACTCACCATCGGATGCTTCGGTTCCGGAAGAGAAAGCAGCCTGTGAAAAGCCGAAATAGATTTTATCGTGTTCATAATTTTAGATTCTAAATATTAAAGGTAATAATTATTTGGGCAGCTATTTCCGCCTTCCGCTCCCAATCTTTTTTGCAGACAATTTTTGTTAAGTTGAACTCGATGAGCAAGCAAAAAAGGATTTCCGCTCAAGTCGGGCTGCAATCATATTGCGTTCCAATTTTATGTTTGAATTAGTTTTTTTCAAACGCAAAGTCAAACAAAAGAAAATTAAAATGCGTTATAAATTTAAGTTAAACAAAGGCGTAAACTTAACAATGAAATACAATTTTAGTATTTCGTAGGTAAGCGAAGCGCCTTTGTATGTCTTAAAAACGTTCGCAAATAAAATAAAAACTTTGTCTCACTTTGCGATTAAATATTTTAAAGTGAAATCAGCAAAATTTGCTCAATCTGCGAGAAATTAAAAATCAATAATCCAAAAGTCCCATCCCAAATTCATCATAAGTCGCTCCTGTATCTGTTCCTAAAGGCACAATACTTTCCAGCTTCTCAATGTCAGATTCACTCAGTTGGATAGTTGCTGCTTCAATATTCTGCTCAAGATATTTTCTGCGTTTTGTTCCCGGAATCGGAACAATTCCTTTGCTGATAATCCAGGCTAAAGCTAATTGTGAAGACGTGATATTTTTTTCTTTCGCCATATTTTCAATCGCTTCTACCAATTCGATGTTCTTGTGGAATTGTTCCCCCTGAAAACGTGGAATCCCTCTTCGGAAATCATTTTCCGGCAAATCGTCAATCGTTTTGATATTTCCGGACAGAAATCCTCTTCCCAACGGAGAATATGCCACAAAACCAATTCCCAGTTCGTTCAGCGTTTTAATCACGCCTTTTTCTTCCACCGTTCTTTCAAACAAAGAATATTCACTTTGAACAGCAGTAATCGGGTGAACTGCGTGCGCTTTTTTGACCGTTTCAGAAGAAACTTCCGACAAACCGATGTAACCGACTTTACCTTCTTTTACCAAATCACTCATCGCTCCAACCGTTTCCTCAATCGGAACATTTTTATCGAGACGATGCATATAATACAGGTCGATGTAATCGGTTTTCAGATTTTTCAAAGAGCGTTCAACAGATTTTTTCACATAATCTTTACTTCCGTTGATTTTCCAGGTAACTTGCTCATTGTCGTCAATTTCCCAACCGAATTTAGTCGCAATAATGTATTGGTCACGATTGCCTTCAATAGCTTTTGCTATGAGTTGTTCGTTTTTGAAAGGACCGTACAAATCGGCAGTGTCGAGAAAGTTTCCGCCCAATTCCAAAGAACGGTGAATGGTTGCAATAGCTTCCGCTTCATCTGTTTTGCCATACATATCGGCATCGCCAAAACCGGTCATTCCCATACAACCCAAACCGATATTAGGGATAATTAATCCCTGATTTCCTAATTTTACTTTTTTCATTTTTTTCTTGATTTTTAATAGGACAAAGTTGATGAGAAATCAAAATTTGGATGTATGCAAAATGACGAAAGTTGTATGAGAATTACTGATGTCAATTAAACGACTTCCGGAATTCCAAAGGAGAAATGTCTGTTTTAGCTTTAAACAGTTTGCTAAAAGACTGCGAATGCTCAAATCCCAGTTCATAAGCAATTTCACTTACGGAAAGTTCCGTTGTAGACAGTTTTTCCTTAGCTTTTTCGATTAGTTTTTCGTGGATGTGCTGTTGAGTAGTTTGTCCGGTCAAAGATTTCAAAAGGCTTCCTAAATAATTAGTTGAAATATTCAGAGACTCGGCAACATAATTCGCAGTTGGCAAACCTTTATTGATGACATCGTTTTTGAAATAATTTTCCAGAATATGTTCTAATTTATCCAAAACCTGATGATTGCTCTTTTTTCTGGTGATGAATTGTCTTTGGTAAAATCGTTCGCAGTAATTCAGAATCACTTCAATTTGAGAAATGATGATATTCTGAGTAAATTCATCAATTCCTGACTGATATTCGCGTTCGATGCCTTTGAAAAGTCCTATCAACGTTTCTTCTTCTCTTTCGGAAAGAAACAACGCTTCATTGACATCATAACCGAAGAATTTATAATTGTGAATGGTCTTTGCCAAAGGCGTATTCCAGATAAAATCGGGATGAAAAGCCAAAAGAAAGCCGGACGGTTTCGTATCGTATTTGTCAATAATCATCCTCACCAGTTGTCTCGGCGCAATGAAGCACATCAGACCACCGTCAAAATCATACTGGCTTTGTCCGTAATGCAATTTTCCCTGGATATCACGCTTGAAACCCATAAAATACAATTCCTGAACCCAGCTGATTTCCGATTCCTCGATTTGATATTCCACCTGGCTGTAATCCACCAGACTAATCATTGGGTGTTGAGGTTGAGACAATCCGCAAATCCTGTGAAATTCAGCAACGGAGTCAATCGTATATAATTTTCTGTTACTCATAATCTAATAAGATTAAAGGCAACAATCCGGAGACTGCTGCCTTACAAATTTAGTAATCTGTTGAAATACTTAATGTTTTGAAATCAGAAATTTCATTTTGAAGTGTGCTTAACTTATTGGTTGCCATTTGAAAAGCATCGGAACCTAAAACCAAATGAACCGGTGGGTTTTCCATTGCCGCCAATTCTATCAAGGCCACCGCCGCTTTTTCCGGGTCGCCGGGCTGATTGCCATTGATGTCCTGCTCGTGCGCTTTTTGAATTTGTCTGGCCGTTGCATAAGCATCAATTTCATTTTCAGGTGTGCGAAGAGAACCGCCGGTTAAAAATTCAGTTCTGAAATAACCGGGATAAACAACAGTTGCATTCACTCCAAATTCTTTCGCTTCCGCAGCCAAAGCTTCCGTGAAACCGACAACGGCAAACTTGGTAGCGCAATAGATTCCCCAACCGGGAAAATCTCCTGAAAGTCCGCCAATTGATGCAATGTTAATCACAAGACCGCTTTTTTGTGCTCTGAGGTAAGGCATTGATTTTCTGATGATATTCAAAGAACCAAAGACATTGGTATCGAAATTCTGACGGCTTTCTTTATCTGTCAATTCTTCTAGAGTTCCCAATTGTCCGTAACCCGCATTATTCACGATAACATCCAATCTTCCTAATTTCTCAACTGTTTTAGAAATCGCTTCTGAAACCGAAATTTCATTAACCAAATCCACTTCCAATGGGATAAAATCAGAGTTTTCTGCGCTGATGACTTTCTGTAATTCCGAAACATTTCTGGATGTTGCTGCCACAGAATAACCTTCAGCTAATAATTTTTTTACTAATGTCAGACCTAAACCTTTTGAAGCGCCAGTCACGAACCATACTTTTTTTGTACTCATTTTGATTGTTTTTAATACGTTAATTATTTACAGGACAAAGTTGAAAAATGATGAACGGAACGGTGTGACCAAATCAAAGATTGTTGTAGCCAAATCTAATATGTCTGATGATGTAATAATATTTCTCGCATAACTTTTGTTAATTCTCAAAACAAAATAAAAATCTAAATTTACCACAGACATTCATCTATAAATTATAATTATGAATCAATACACACAACCAATGTTGCGCGAAGACGCACTAAAAGATAAAGTGGCCATTGTTACGGGAGGCGGAAGCGGGCTTGGGAAAGCGATGACCAAATATTTCTTGGAACTCGGAGCCAAAGTTGTGATTACATCCAGAAACTTAGAAAAACTGCAGGGAACGGCCAGAGAACTGGAAGAACAAACAGGTGGTAAAGTGCTTTGCGTGGCTTGCGATGTACGAAATTGGGAAGAAGTGGAAGCGATGAAAGAAGCCGCTTTGAAAGAATTCGGGAGAATTGATATCCTTTTAAATAATGCTGCAGGAAATTTCATCTCGCCAACCGAAAGATTAACACATTCTGCTTTTGATTCGATTTTAGATATTGTTTTGAAAGGGACTAAGAATTGTACACTTTCCATTGGTAAATATTGGATTGATAACAAAGTTCCGGGAACTGTTCTTAATATTGTAACAACATATGCCTGGACGGGCTCAGCTTATGTTGTTCCGTCTGCCTGTGCAAAAGCAGGTGTTTTGGCAATGACAAGAAGTCTAGCGGTTGAATGGGCAAAATATGGCATCCGCTTCAATGCAATTGCGCCGGGACCATTTCCTACGAAAGGAGCTTGGGATAGATTACTTCCGGGAGATTTGCAGGAGAAGTTCGATATGAAGAAGAAAGTACCGTTGAGAAGAGTAGGGGAACATCAGGAATTAGCCAATCTTGCCGCTTATCTGGTTTCTGATTATTCAGCTTATATGAATGGTGAGGTCGTAACTATAGACGGTGGAGAATGGCTTCAGGGTGCTGGCGAATTCAATATGCTGGAAGATATTCCGCAGGAAATGTGGGATATGCTGGAAGCAATGATTAAAGCCAAAAAATCGAATTGATTTAAAAATAAAGAATAATAAGTCTCAAGTTTGTAACAAATTTGAGATTTTTTTTACCTATTTTTAAATGCTATAAATCTTTTTACCTAATGAAATTGAAATTCCCTAATTTGATTTCTGCTATTGCGATATTTGCTTTTGTTGGCAATTCTTACGCTCAGGAATCTCCAAAGTATGACTATACAGAAGCCTTTAAACCGTTTTTCTATCCTCAAACCGGAACCGAAACCCGTTCTGCAAGTGGACAGCCGGGACACAAATACTGGCAAAACTCCGCTGATTATCAACTGAATGTCAGCCTTAACGAATCAAGCAATGAATTAACAGGCTCAGCCGAAATTACTTATACCAATAACAGCCCGGACCAACTGGGTTTTCTTTGGTTACAATTGGATCAAAATCTTTTTTCCAAAGATTCCAGAGGAAATGCCGTTATTCCATTATCAGGCAGTAGAAATGGTGCGAAGGGAGAAACTTTTGACGGCGGCTACAAAATCAAATCAGTAAAATATGAAGGGAAAGATGTAAAATATACCATTACCGATACAAGAATGCAGATTGACCTGCCCAACGAACTGAAAGCGAATGGCGGTGTTGCTAAATTGAAAATCGAATATTCCTTCATTTCTCCAAAATATGGCTCCGACAGAATGGGAGTTGAAGATACCAAGAACGGGAAGATTTTCACATTGGCGCAATGGTATCCGAGAATGTGCGTGTATGATGACGTAATGGGGTGGAACACTTTGCCTTATTTAGGAGCTTCAGAATTCTATTTGGAATACGGAGCTTTATCAGCTAATATTACGGTGCCTGCTAATCATTATGTAGTAGCATCAGGAGAATTATTGAATGAGAAAGACGTTTATTCTAAAGAGGAAATCAATCGTTGGAACGAAGCCAGAAAGAGCGACAAAGCAGTGATGATTCATCCTGAATCAGAATTAGGGAAAGGAAATCAATCAGGAACAAAAACCTGGAAATTCAAAATAGAAAAAGCAAGAGATTTTGCCTGGGCCTCATCATCGGCATTCATTATCGATGCAGCGAGAATCAACCTTCCAAGTGGTAAAAAATCGTTGGCAATCTCGGCTTATCCAGTAGAAAGCGCAGGTGACAAAGCTTGGGGACGCTCCACCGAATACACAAAAGCTGCCATAGAGCATTACTCTGGAAAATGGTTTGAATATCCTTACCCAGCAGCAACCAATGTTGCCGGAAACGAAGGCGGAATGGAATATCCGGGAATTGTTTTCTGCCATAGAAATTCAAAAGGTGCCGATCTTTGGGGAGTGACGGATCATGAGTTTGGACACACCTGGTTCCCGATGATTGTAGGTTCCAACGAAAGAGTGTTTGCCTGGATGGATGAAGGTTTCAATACATTTATCAATGAACTTTCGACGGAAGCTTTCAACAAAGGCGAATATTACCATAAGCAAGATATCAGCAAAATCGGACCTTTTGTTCAGAGCGATAACTTTGAACAGATTATGGTTGGTCCGGATAATATGAAGGAAAGAAGTATTGGCGTTTTGGCTTATTTCAAGCCTGGCGTTGGATTGGGAATCTTGAGAGAAACTATTTTAGGTCCTGAGAAGTTTGATAAAGCATTCAAAACATATGTTCATAGATGGGCGTTCAAACATCCTACACCTTGGGATTTCTTCCACACGATGGAAAATGTTTCTGGCGAGGAGCTGAACTGGTTCTGGCGAGGCTGGTTTATGAACAAATGGAAAGTAGATCAGGCGGTGAAAAATGTGAAACCTGTCAATGGCGATTTCAAAAACGGAGCTCAGATCACAGTTGAAAATATAGGGCAATTACCAATGCCGACAACCATCTTAGTGACTTTCAAAGATGGAACGACTCAGACGGTTAAATTACCGGTCGAGGTTTGGAAACGCAATACGGAATGGACTTTCCAAATCGATTCTAACAAAGAAGTAACGAATGTAAAGCTTGACCCGCAGTCTATCGTTCCGGATATCAATCCTAAAAATAATTTTTGGCCGGCGAATTAAAATTTAGATAGACAGTAGAATATAGACAAAAAACGCGTTCCAATTGGAACGCGTTTTTTATTTTATTGATGCGACGGATTTCCATCGTCTATTATTTTTATTTCAGGTCTACAAAGCAATCATCTCGGTCACTTCCACATCATAACCGGAAAGAATTGGTTTGATATTAGGATTCTGAGTAATCACTTTAAATTTGTTAATTCCAAGGTCTTTCAAAATCTGAGTTCCGATTCCATAATCACGGAAGTTAGGAGCAATTGTTGGTTGTTCGCTAGTTCCGTCTTGGAAATTCAGGAAATGTTTGATTCTGCTCAATGTATTTTCTTTGTTAGAAACATTGTTGATGAAAACCACAGCGCCTTTTCCTTCAGCATTGATGAGATCAGTAATTTGTTGCATCAATGGATGTTCACCATTAGACAATCTGCTGAAAACATCAAAATAAGTTCCTGTTGACTGAACTCTTACAAGTACAGCTTCGTCCACTGACCAAGTTCCTTTGGTAAGGGCATAATGGATTTGTTCAGTTGGTTTCTCTTCAAAAACGTAAAATTTGAAATCACCGTAATGCGTTTTGATATCACGTTCTTCAATTCTTTCCACAAGGTCGCCCTGTCTCATTCTGTAGTTGATAAGGTCTTCTATGGAAATCACTTTCAAATCATGTTTTTCCCCGAATTTCAAAAGATCCGGCAATCTGGACATACTTCCATCTTCGTTCAGGATTTCGCAGATTACGCCACCTTCTTTCAATCCGGCTAATCTTGTCAGATCAATCGCAGCTTCGGTATGCCCTGCTCTTTTCAGAACGCCACCTTCTCTTGCTCGCAGTGGGAAAATATGTCCAGGTCTCATCAGATCGCCAGGTTTGGTTTCCGAATCCATGATTGCCTGAATGGTTTTTGCACGGTCGCTTGCGGAGATTCCTGTTGTGGCACCTTTTCCAAGAAGGTCCACAGAAATAGTGAAAGCTGTTTCTTTTGGGTCGGTGGAGTTAGCCACCATCGAGTGAAGTTCAAGTTCGTCACATCTTTTTTCGGTAAGTGGCATACAAATCAAACCTCTTGCGTGCGTCACCATAAAGTTCACAATCTCTGGCGTCGTAAGCTCAGCAGCTGCCAGAAGGTCGCCTTCGTTTTCACGGTCTTCGTCGTCTACCACGATGACCATTTTCCCATTTTTAAGGTCCTCAATAGCTTCTTCTATTGTATTAAGTTGGAATTTATCCATTATTTCTAAAAAATTTTTGCAAAGATACTTATTTAGAACCTAATAAAGATTGTAATGATCAATTAAGATATGTAAAACAGCATGTTCAGAAACCAAAGGCGTCCCAAAGAAATTATCATATAAAGCTATATAATATGATAGGTATTTTATAATGGTGTAGGCTAATTTCTTTTACGCTATTTATGAACTCCTAAATTTGTATAAGGTGAATTATAATTCTTTTCTAGCCAATTCTGAATAAATGGTTTGCACTCTTCCACTATAACATGTTTTTATTTTCTATTCCTTTATATTTGAAAAAACTAAGTTGCTTTTATCAAACCTTTCTCTTAGATTTAATTATATTGTGTCGATTTATTAATTGTCAAAGCTTATTTAACATAATGTGGATAACTTTGTTATTTTTATAAGTCACTGTTAAATAATGATTTATTTAATTAAGTTTTACACAATTGTAAACTAATTGTTAATTCAATTTGGAAGTAGTTTATATTTCAACATACATTTGCAGAACCAAAAACGAGAGAATTTGGCAGCGCAGGAGAGGGATAGAGGACATTACGGGACGAATTTCGGGGTTACGAAAAAAAACTTCAGAAAAGTTTTGGTGTTCCGGAAAATATTTTCTACTTTTGCACTCGCAAATCGGGGGAGATGACGACAGGTCGGGACCCCGGGGAAGCGAAGAGAACGAAGTTCATTGACATAACATATAACAACCAAGTAAGGAAAAAAACCAAAGCGTCAATTTTAAATTGAGTTTGAGTTAAGGGACAGACAAACATACAATGGAGAGTTTGATCCTGGCTCAGGATGAACGCTAGCGGGAGGCCTAACACATGCAAGCCGAGCGGTATTTGTCCTTCGGGACA
>NZ_KE384528.1:115697-373930 GCF_000426465.1 Epilithonimonas caeni DSM 17710 | reverse complement strand
CTGCCAAGGAAATTTCTGATTATTACAGAAAGCGGTGGGACATTGAAGTGTTTTTCAGGTTCCTGAAACAGGAACTCAACCTAAGTCACCTGGTTTCAATGAACAAGAACGGGATTGAAGTGATGGTCTATATGACAATGATTGCAGCGATGCTTTTGTTGATCTACAAAAAAGCCAATAATCTGGGCTACAAAACCGCTAAAAGACGAATAGCCATGGAGCTCCGGGATATGATAACTGCTATTCTAATCATATTTGCAGGAGGCGACCCAGGTAAAGTTTTTAAAACATAAAAAATGGTCGGAATTTCTTCCGACCATGACTACATTTATGGCGTCTTTTTTTATATTCATAATTTCAAATTTTTATTTTAAGTATAATTTATAAAATCCTTTATTTATTGTATAATTTAAAATATTATAAATTTTTTCATAGTATATTTAAAAAATAATTAATTTAGCGGGCTGATTTTGAATGAATCTGATTTTTTTGATTCTAAATCAAAAGCAGGCGGTGAAGTTATTTTTAATGAAATCCTCATGAATAGGGTCTTTCATTAAAATCTAAAAAAAATTAAATAGAAACATAATATGAAAAAAAAATTACTGAATGACCAGGCCTTGGTTCATTTTCTAAAACGGTACCTTTTCTTTGCCGTTTTATTCTTTACAATTGGTGTTCGGGGACAGACAAATGTTACCCATACTTTTTCAGCTACTTCAGGAACTATCGACTCGAATATTTCCTTTACAACAGAGAAGAACACTTCTAGTAACGCACCAGCCTTCAATACAAATCTAAGGTTGTATGATGCAGGAGGCACATCCCCATATAAAGGCTGCTCAATTACCTTGACGCCCTCAAATGGTGCTACAATCACTGCTGTCGAGTTATATGCTGTTTCAGGTTATACTCAAACAGTAAAATATACCATTGGGGGCGCTACTATGGTAAGTGGAGATCCTAATATGGGTCTGTCTGGTACGACTTATAGTTTGACAGGATTGACCGTGACGAACTCCTTGACAATGAGAAATGCTGCTACATCGAGCAGTTCACAATTAAGGCTTACAGGTGTCAAGGTCACTTATACACTATCAGGTATTACATCGGCTCAATCAGGGAACTGGTCTGATACTGCAACTTGGGTAGGGGGCGTAGTGCCAACATCTGCTGATAATGTAACAATTGCTGCCGGGCATACTGTTACGGTCGGAACTGCGATCACACGTAATAGTGGCACTACAACAACTGTTACAGGGACATTGGCTGCCGCTGCAACATATACGAATAACGGTACAACTACAATCAATGGAACTTTCCAGATCAATGCTGGTGGCTATGCCGATGGAACTGTCAATTTAACTTATGGAGCTGCTGGGACTTTGGCTTTCAACCATTCGCCTAATGGGATTTATGGTGTTAGTGGTGGTACTTATTGGCCATCGACAAGCGGCCCTGTGAATGTAACCCTGAATGCTAATAGTCCTATAAGCTTAGGCTTTGCTAGAACTGTAACAGGAGTATTCGCAACTTCTGCTGCCTTGACTGGTGCATCCAATCTTACGGTCAATGGGACTAATCAGATCAATAGTACATCAGCATCTTTTGATTCAGCGGTAAATTATGGTGCTTCATCTACATTGGTATATAATTCAGGCTCTACTTTTAATAGAGGTAACGAGTGGAACAACAGCCCTACAAATGTTACACTTCAAAATAGCACAACCCTTAACTATCCTAATGGTTGGGGAGCAATTACCCGAACATTAAATGGTAATCTTAATGTAGGAAATGGTTCTGCTTTATATATGGATTATGGATCTCCAAGTACGGGCGTTGGTGTCTTGACGGTAAAGGGAAATGTTCTGGGCAATGGAAATATCTCTCTTGGGAACCAGCCCGGAGGTGATCTAGTTGTTGGAGGTAATTTTACAAATACAGCTACTTTCAATGCGAATGGAAGAAAAGTCACATTCAATGGGAGTACGGGCCAATCTATTACTGGTGCTACGACATTTGCATATTTAGAATACAATAGTTCTGCGGGCACTAATGTGCTTACTATTAATAATGATATATCTGTCAACAATGAACTGAGATTTACGACAGGTCTCGTAAGTTTGGCTTCTGGTGTCAACTTAAATATTGCGAACAATGCATCAATAGTTGCAACTTCAGGTAATTTCAATAGTGCCAGTACAAACGGAACTATTATTTTCTTAGGGACAGGAACTACTACTGGTACTATTAATTTCTATCCTGCTGTTGCACAAACTCCGAGTGGTTTATTAGGTGTATCGTATTCTACGGGTACAACGATTCAAAATGTATTAACACTTAATAGTAACAGCTATGTTACCAGTGCGCCAAAATATGCTACAGGTTCTACTTTGATATATAACAATACCGGAACTTATGCCAGAGGAGTTGAGTGGGGCTCTGTAGGGACGACTTTTCCTGCGAATGGTTACCCTCACCATGTAACCGTGCAGAACGGGACATTGCTTAATATAGAAACAGGATTGACCGGTACTTTGCGTACTAATGGTAATCTTAATCTCGGGATTGCTGCAAGTGCAGGAAGCTTGAGTATGCAGAATACAGGGAATGCTCTGGAAATAAAAGGAAGTATAAACCTGGGTAGTACTACAGGGACTTCTACGTTGACTTTATCAACAAATGTTGGAGGAGACCTTTCGGTTGGTGGTAACTGGGTAAAGAATCCGACCAATGGTGTTTTGGTGAGTAACAATAGAGCGGTGACTTTCAATGGTTCTTCTGCACAAGCCTTGACCGGGGCCACTGCTTTTGATTATCTTACCATCAATAATTCTGCAGGGCTTACATTGAACAATGCAGTGAATGTAAACCAGACACTTAATTTGACATCAGGGAAAATAACGATAGGAAACAATGACCTTACAATTGCTTCCGCAGGAAATATCAATGGCAATAGTGCTTCTAGTTATGTTGTTACTTTAGGAACTGGGCAGCTGAAAAGAACCGTAGGTTCAAGTGCTACGGTTTTTCCGGTTGGTTCTGCAAGTGCTTATAATCCCATTACATTTACCAACACCGGGACGTCTGATGTTTTTGGAGTGATATTGACATCGGGAACTGTCCCAAATGTTCAAGATGCAACCAGTACTGTGAATGATAGATGGCTTGTTTCAGAAGCGACTGCTGGCGGTAGTACTCTGGCAGTTGTCCCTCAATGGAACACTTCCGACCAAGGGATTAATTTTGCTTCTGGTAATCAAACATATGTTGGATTTTATAATGGAACATCTTGGACGCAAAATGCAGCTGCAGTTTCCGGTTCTAATCCTTATACGGCTACTGGAGCATCTGCGTTTTCACCATCAGTATTATCAGGAACGCAATATTTTGCTATAGGTAAGGATAATGCTTTTATCTGTGGGACAACTCCAATTGCTTATTCTCAGGGGTTTAATTCTACAACGATTCCAACTTGCTGGAGTACAACAATTATCCCAACCAGTACACAGACCGGTACTAAAATATCATTTGTTACAAGTTCAACCAACCCAAGCCCGGGTTTACAGGAAGGGACTCATTTTGTGAGATATAATTCTTACTCCAATGGTAATGGAGGAGCGGGATCTGAGGAGAGATTAGGAAGTAATCCATTATCATCTATTGGGATTGCGAGCGTTGATGTAGAGTTTTACATGTATAATGATAGTGGTTATAGCGATAAATTAACAGAGGGAGTTCAAGTTCAATATTCATTAGATGGCACAAATTGGACAGATGTTTCAGGCGCATACTTTCAAAGATATGCAACCTCTAATGCTTGGAATCTTAAAAAAATTACATTACCAGTTGCTTGTGCAAATGCAACGAAGTTCTATGTTGGGTTTAAATTTCGCTCAGAATATGGTAATAATATTTATTTAGATAACGTAGTGGTTAAACAAAGTCCACCAACATTATTTGTAAATGGTACTTCTTCTGCTACTTTAAGTTTTGGAACGAATGATATCGGTTCTACAGTTACAGCTCAGACATTCAGCTTGTCTGGTGCAAATCTTACCGGAGCTCCTTCAAATGTGACATTAACCGTTCCTTCAGATTTTCAAATATCTTCGGATGCAGGAATGACTTGGAGTAGTTCGGTAACCGTTCCTTATGCAACATCCACCTTGGCTGCTCATGATATTTCTGTAAAATATATCCCTACGACTTGTGGAAATGCTTCTTCGGGTACAATTACTTTCTCGGGAGGTGGTGTTTCAACTTATCCTGTGGTTTCGTTATCAGGAACTGCGGTATTGGCTAAACCTGTAACAAATGAAACCGATATTACGGCTACAACATTCACGGCAAACTGGAGTGCTGTGAGTGGGGCAAGTGGATACGAGTTGGATGTTTATAGAAAAACAGAAACCAATAAAACTTTTTTTGAAAATTTTGAGACGGGATTACCAACCAGTTATACTACAGGAACGGCAACTCTAGGCACAGGTGTATGGAGTGGTGCTCGTTTTATTAAAGGGTCTACCCAGCCTAATAGTGGGTCATCCGTTTTACAGTTGGAAAGTTCATCCAACTCATATTTACAAACACCAGCTTTGGAAAATATATCCTCTATAAGTTTTTGGATGGCAGGAAGTAATGCCGCTGTTTCCTTAAAAGTTCAATATTCTTATGATGATGTAAACTGGTTGCCGGTTGATGCAACAACTCCAACGTATTATGGAGCAGTTACAAAACAATTATTCACAGTTAATTTAGCGGCTCCAATTCCAGGTTTGGCAAAAATCAGATTCTTAAGATTCGGGTCAGCTGTTTATATTGATGATGTGACAATTAATTATACCGAAACAACTTATGATCATGTATCCAATTATAATCCGTATGTGATAAGTGGAGGGGCAGTGGTTTCGCAACTTGTTACAGGATTAGCTCCAAATACTCAATATTATTACAAAGTAAGAGCTACGCAAGGAAGCTGTAAATCTATAGATTCGGATGAAAGGCCGGTTACGACCAACAATACTGTAATATGGACCAATAATGCCTGGACCAATGGTGCGGGTCCGACTGCCAATTTGGATGCAATTGTTAGAGATACTTATTCAACATCTTCTACAGGAAGCTTCACGGCAAAGGACCTTACGGTTGAAGATACAGGTAAGGTGACGATCGGTCCAGGTGATTATGTGAAAGTGGAAGGGATTCTAATGATCAATAATAATGTTGCCAAAGACAACTTTGTTATCTTGACTGGAGGTAATCTTCTGCAAACAAGTACAGCGACAAATAATGTAAACGGAATCATTCAGGCACAGCGTTCGGTAGCTGATATCAACAATGACCTTAATACAGCTATGGATTATGTTTATTGGAGTTCTCCAGTAAGTGGGCAGGTGACAGCTGGTTCAACTGGATTTTCACCAGGAACACCGGCCAATAGATTCTATGAATATAATGAGTCTAAAGATACCTTCAAAGCAACAATGGATGGTACGTTCGTATCTGGAAAAGGTTACGCCGTAAGAGCAGAAACAGGCTTGAATCCGGATACTAATGCTAACTATATAGACGGTTATTCCAAGATCTACAAATTCAATGGAGTGCCAAATAATGGAGATATAAACATCAACCTAATACGTACCAACACAACAGGTAATACGGGAATAGGTTTTAATCTTGTTGGTAATCCTTATCCTTCCAATATGGACTTTAGGGAATTGTATGCAGCTAACAGTAGTGTAATATATAACACTGCATATTTCTGGACCAATAATGTCTTTGTAAGAACACAAGCGGGTACGGGTTATGCTCAAAATAATTATGCTGTATATAATGGTACAGGAGGTAATGCGGCGACGCAAGCGGCAGGTGGTTCTGGGGATACAACTGTTCCTGATGGATTGGTGAGTATCGGGCAGGGATTCATCGTTCAGGCGAAAAACCAAGGGACTTCCAGTTTGAGCTTTAAGAATAGTTATTCTGCAGGACATGATTTGAGATTAGCTGACACTAGCCATTTCTATCAAAAGCAATCGTCGGAAGCTAAAAATCGTTTCTGGATAAAACTGAAAACGCCTAATGATTTAGTTAATACCCAGCTTATTGGTTATATGTCCGGAGCAAGTAATGAGTTTGAACAGGATTATGATGCAGAGACATTGTCTACAAGCTCGGATATTTTCTATTCGGTTTTAGGAGGAAGGCAATTGTTGATCCAGGGACGTTCTGAAAATTTTACCACAAGTGATATTGTTCCGATAGGCGCTAATTTTTATCAGAATGGAACATATAGTATAGGTCTGGAAAAAGCAGAAGGGATTTTCGATAATGGGCAAAGGATTTATCTTAAAGATAATCTGTTGAATAAAGTTGTAGACCTTTCACAAGGAGATTATAGTTTCCCGGTTAATAAAGGTCTAAATAATACAAGATTTGAAATCGTTTATAAGGGAAGTGAAGTTTTGGGGGTTGATGGTTTGTCCAAATCGAATTTCACGGTTTATAGAGATGGAGAGGTTTATGTGGTCCATTCAACAAGTAAACTGGGAAAAGTGGAAGTTTATGATGTATCTGGAAGAATGTTGAGAAGTTTCAATTCCGCAGAAACTATAATGAAAATTGACATGAGTGATGTTTCGAATGGAATATATATTATTAAAGTTGAAAACTCTGGAGATACGAAAACGAAAAAAATAATAAAATAGTTCTTATATTATTCAAAAATTTAAGGTCAAGACAAATGTTTTGACCTTTTTTTTTGTTTTAACATTAAAAAATAAATTTTAATGTTTTAATTATCATTTGTTAATTTTATTTATAAATTAGTTATTAAGTTAAATTATAGATATTATAGCATTTACGGTGTTTTATGTGTTTTGTTGTAGTTTTGTAGGGGTTATGTTGATTTGATTTTATATAAATGATTTATATAGGTGATATATATTTATTTGTAATTATTAATGTTTTTTATTTAAAAAATAATTTAATTGTTAATTAAATTCAAAAAAAATTATATTTTTGTTTATTGATATTATTCTTTGAATAATGTACTAGTATTTAATAACACCTATTATGATGGAAAAATTTACTCCCTGTGCTGTAGGCAGCTCTTTCCGCTTGCGCAATCCTGAAGTCTTACTCGTTTTTTTGTTTGCAGTGTTTTTCTCTTTTAATTTAAAAGGCCAAAACACTATTACTTTTACCGGAGGTACTTTTAGTTTTCAATTTCCACCAAATGTTTCTACAGCAAAAATTGTAGCCATAGGCGGCGGCGGCGGTGGTGGCGGTACGGGTTCTACCTCTGGTAGCATACGAACTGGCGGCGGCGGTGGTGGTGGGGCTTCTGCAACTCTTAATACATTTGCTGTTACCAATGGCGCAATATATGCTGGCTCGGCAGGATCTGCCGGAACCGCAAACAGTACTGCAGCAGGAGGTGCAGGAGGAGATTCTTATTGGATAAATACCACTACGCTTCTTGCAAAAGGTGGTTCAGGCGGAGGTGCTACGAATAGTTCAACAGGTGGAACTGCCGGAGCAGGAGGTCTTGTGTCTGGATCAATAGGTGATGCAGGTTTTGTTTTTTCTGGAGGTAATGGTGCCGCAGGGTCAGGTAGTAATGCTGGCAGTGGTGGTGGTGGTGGCTCTGGCGGCTCTACGGGTGCGGGTGGTAATGCTTCCGGAGCCACGGCTGGCTCAGCTGGTTCAGGAGGTGGCTTTGCCGGTGCTGCTGGGTTAACGGGTAATGGAGCTGGGAACTCCCCTACTATTGGTGGCGGAGGATCTGGGAGTTATGCAGGAAACGCAAATACTGTTGCAAGAGCAGGAGGAGCAGGAGGAGCGGGTAGGATTTCAATTACCTATACTGGTTATTGCAGACCTATTTCCACATCGGCAACAAATACTTACATAAATTCATTTTCTACAACGGGAGGTTCTACAAATATATCAAAGTCATCTACAGGCTTTGGTGCTTACGGATATCAAAATCATTACTATGATTCTGCAGGAGCTATATCGATAACCGCAGGAGCTTCTTTTACTGCAACTTTTAATCTGGTTGGTGGTACAGCGGGTGTTGCTATTTGGATAGATTGGAATAATGATGGGGTTTTTGCTACAAGTGAAAGGGTTTATAACTCTGCATCATTTTTAAGCAGCGGTAATACTACTACTGGAAGTATAACTGTTCCTGTGGCTCAAGCAGCGGGGAATTATGTTATGCGTATTGTGACAGATTTTAATAATACAAACCCCGATTCTTGCTCTCTTAGCGGAACAACAACAAGAGGTGAAGGCGAGGATTATATGATTAGTATTTCTGCCGCACCGACCTGTACGACGCCATCCGCTCAACCAACAGTTTTAACTTTCGGAATAACTTCCGCTAATTCAATTGCGGGCTCTTTTTCAGGTGTGGCAAGTCCTAATACGCCAAGTGGGTACATGGTGGTAAGAAGCACAAGCGCAACTGCGCCAACACCGGTCAATGGGACAACATATGCTGTGGGTTCTACTGTATTGGGGACGGGAACTTATGTGGTGCAGAACTCGACCTCCATATCTTTTACGGATTCCAGTTTAACTAGTAATACAATATATTATTATTATGTGTTTTCTTATAATAATTCTTGTACAGGGGCGCCATATTATTTGACCACATCTCCCTTGACGGGAAATAAGATAACTTGTGCAGCCGCACCAACAGCAGCGACCACACCTGTTACTAGTATTACCAGTAATTCCGCAACTATTAATTGGGTGGCATCAGTGGCTGGTGGCTCTGCGGGAACAATTAACTACACTGTGGAGGTTTATACGGATTCAGGTTACACCACGGCTATTCCGGGTTCTCCGTTTAATGCAGGGACTTCTACGGCACAAAATATTACATTTTCAAACGCTGCAACAACTTATTATTATAGAATAAAAGCAAATAATGGCAGTTGTGACAGTACCTATCTTACAGGTAGTTTTATTCCTGCTTGTGCAGCCCCTACTTCACTGGCTGCGTCCGCTACTTCTACCGCAACAGGTATTACTTCTGTTACTGGTAGCTTTACGGCTACAAGCAATTCTCCAGCACCTACAGGTTATGTAGTTGTACGTTCTACATCCTCATCTTTGCCATCTTTGTCAGGAGGAGCTACTTATACAGTAGGAGCTAATTCATCTGTTGCACCCAATGGGTATATAGAATATGTGGGAACATCGGCGGGTAGCTGGACGTCATCGGGATTATCATCAGGAACAGCATATTATTATTTTGTTTTCTCATATAATAATACAAGCTGTTCCTCTGGACCTCTGTATTCTGCATCAGCGACACAGACGAACGCAACTACCAATGCGTGTCCATCTTTCAGTTCAGTGATTTCAATAGGGGGAAGTACAACGACTCCTGGTAGCCTTTATCCGACATTGACCGCAGCTATCATGGATCTTTCGGCTTGTGGAATTACTCAAGCGACGACTTTATCCTTGAATAGCAGTTATGCATCTGCTTCGGAAACGTTTCCAATAGTGATACCAAATATTGCCGGGACTAGTGCGACCAATACACTTACTATAAAACCGGCTAGTGGAGTAAGTCCTTTAATTACATCGGCATTGGCCAATAATGCAATTATAAGACTAAGCGGAGCACAATATGTTATAATAGATGGAAGTAATACTGTTGGCGGCGTCACAAAAGATATGACAATTAGAAACACCTCTGCTACGGGGACTGCGGTATTATTTATTAATGGAGCATCCAGTAATACAGTAAAGAATAATGTCATAAATGCAATTCCATCTTCTTCTGCAACATATCTTGGTGTTATTACCTTTTATAGCGGAAGTGGTGTGTCTGGTAATAATAGTAACATTGTACAGAACAATAATATAGCGCCTCAGTCGGCAACATTGCCTTATATTGGCGTTTATAATTATGGTTCCAGCACTTCATTGCAGAATACAGAGAATTCTATTCTGAAAAATAATATATATAATTTTAGTTTCGCGGGTGTTTATGATAATGGTTATTCTTCGGGATTTGTCTATGATGGTAATAATATTTATGGTACAGCGACACAAACTACTAATACTGGATTATACGGTGTCTTTTTAGGAGCAAATACGATATATGGTCCTATTATTAGTAATAATAGAATTTATGATTTAAAAACGACTAATACAAATACTTCTGCATCAAGCACGGGTTACCTGCATGGTATAGATATATATGATATTGCGTCTGGCAGTACATGCTATGTGTATAATAATATGATTAGCTTGGCGGGAAATGGAGCTGGGGCTCCTGGAATAAGGATAGCCGGTATTGCTGATGAAAGTACGGCAGGGACATCTTATATTTATTATAATTCAATTAGTATAAATGGAACGGCTAGTTCTTCAACAGGGTCTTATGCATACTTGAAAAACTATACGAACTCATCTGTAGTTAAGAATAATATTTTTTCAAATACCCGTATTTCCTCAGGTAGCGGAACTCAATATTCTATGGTTTGGACGGAGGATGGTACATTCTCGTCAGATTATAATAATATATATAGCAGTGGGAATGCAAATAATATATTGGCTGCAACCTCTACAAATCAAACTGCTTTGGCAGCTTGGCAAACAGCTACAGGGCAGGATTCTCATTCTATCAATTCATTGCCTCCATTTGTATCTGCTACAGATTTGCATATTGTAGGTTCCGCTTGTACTGCTTTGGAAAGCGCAGGAACACCAATAGCAAGTATCACGAATGATATTGATAACGACACAAGGTCGGCAACTACCCCTGATATTGGGGCAGATGAGTTTAATGGAAATATTCCTCCTAAAGTTGCATCTGTTGTGTCTGGTAGCAATTGTGGCGCAGGTACTGTGTCGTTGACTGCGAACGGTAGTACTACGGGTGCTGCGATAACTGAGTACAGATGGTATTCTGCACTTACAGGAGGGACACTTGTGGGAACATCTGGTAATAATGTTTGGGTTACACCTTCCATTTCTGCAACAACTAATTATTATGTGGTTGCGTATAATGGCTGTGAATCAGAAACTAGAACTTTAGTAACTGCTACAATCAATCCTGCACCTACAGCCGTGTCTGTTACAACTACAACATCTCCGGCTGGCGGTGATGCTTGTACAACAGATTATGTTAAATTAGAAGCTACAGGCGGCGTTATTACAACTAATGTGACCTCAGGTACTGGGGCCAGCACGTCTGCAGCCAGCACTACCGGTTCTGCATTAGGCCCGAATCCGATGCAAAATTATTATGGAGGCACTAAACAGCAATGGATATATAGGGCGAGTGAATTAAGTGCCTTAGGGCTTTCTGCCGGCTCAAAAATTAAATCCATCCAATTGAACTTGGCAACAGCAAATGCCTCATATCCATTGTTGGATTTAAGAATTAAAATGAAAAAATCTGCTACTACAGCATTTGCTACCACATCTTCTTGGGAGTCGGGTTTGACCACAGTGAGGAATAATGCTTCTTATACCCCTTCTGTAGGGTTGAACAGTTTTGTTCTGGACACTCCGTTTGAATGGGATGGGACGAGTAATCTGATTATAGAAATGAATTATTCTAATAACAATGGAGGTAGTAGCACTTATAATACGGCAAAATATAGTAATACATCATTTGTTAGTTCTATATTCTATAGGGTAGATAATCAAACAGCTACAACGGTTGATGGTTATACAGGGGCTGCTTCATATACTTATTCTTCTAGAAATGATCTTGTTTTTGAATTTGAAAGCCAAAAAGTCTCTTGGACTCCAGCTACGGGATTATACACAGATGCCGCTTTAACAACACCTTATAGCGCAGGTGATTTTACTGCAACATTATACGCCGCACCAAATGGAACCCAAGCTTACACGGCGAAAGCGACATTGGGAACCTGTGATAAAACAGCGGTTGTAAATGTTACAAAAAATAAGAGGGAATTTACAGGTAATGTTGATAATAGCTGGAACAACGCCAACAACTGGTATCCTAACCAAATTCCGGATAATAGCAAGTGTGCTAATATCCCTGCAGGTAAAACGGTTGTTATTGATACTAATGCTGAAACCAGCCATTTGATAATAGCAGCAACAGGTAAAACTACAATCTCAGCTAACAGTTCTTTGAAAGTTACCGATGTTATCAATATCACAAACAACGCCAACAATGATAATCTTGTGCTGGAAAGTGATGCGGTATTGTTGCAAGATAATCCTAATGCTGTAAATACGGGGAATATATATGCGAAAAGAGATGTGAAGATGCGTCAGAAAGATTATACTTATTGGAGTTCGCCGGTACAAAACCAAGTATTGCTTAATACATCTGGAGGAGCATCTGGTCCATTATATACAAGTGGAGGCTTCTCGGAAGGTACACCAAACAACAGAATATATCAGTATAAGGAACCTAATGATACTTTTGTTGCTACGGCAGATGCTAACTTTGTGAACGCCAAAGGATATGCAATAAGGGGCAAAGATTCATATGATATTTCTACTCTTACGACAGACAATACTTTGAAATTTGTTGGTTCCCCTAATAATGGTGATATCACTATTGGTATTCAGAAGTCTAAAAATACCACAAGTGGCGCCAATACTTATACACATGGGTACAATCTGATTGGAAATCCATATCCGTCGAATATAGACTTTATCAAGTTCTATAATCTGGATCAAGGCAATGGCACAAAAAACAGTGACCTAATCAATGCCAAAGCTTGGTTCTGGACCAATATAACTCCTGTAGCCACTCAAGCGGGATCTAACTATTCTGGTAATAACTATGCGACTATTACACTTTCCGGAGGAACACCTGCTACGGGAATAGATACAACGACGGGTACTCCGACGCCAAATGAATTTATAAAAGTAGCTCAAGGTTTTATTGTTGAGATGAAAGGAACGGCACCTACAGGGAGCACTCCTATTACCGGAACGTTGAAGTTTGATAATAGTATTAGAACCAACAACAGTACAGGGCATTTTTATAACAATAACAAAACTGCAGAAAATGGAATTGACCGTTATTGGGTGAAGCTTATCTCTCCGGAAAGCGTTGTTAATACGATTCTTGTCGCGCATATTGCTGCGGCCACCAACCAGTATGATGCAGATTATGATGCAGATCTGTTGACAGTAGGGGATGATTCGTTCTATACAAAACTGGATGCGCATAAACTTCAGATCCAAGGTAGGAATGTGTTGGGTGTTGAGGACGTTATTCCTCTGGGAACTAAATATTCAATAAATGGAACCTATAAAATAGGACTTGGAAATAAGGAAGGTATTTTCAGTTCGGCACAGAAGGTGTATTTGCATGATAAACTTGCAAATACTTATACAGACTTGACGGAGAAGGATTACACATTCAGTGCAAATAAAGGTGTAGATGATACTAGATTTGAGTTGGTGTATAAGAGTCAAGATGTTCTTGGTACAAATATTTCTATGAGATCAAATTTCACAGTATATAGAGATGGTGATTTTTATGTTGTCAAATCAACAAAAAAATTGGGTAAAGTGGAAATGTATGATACATCCGGAAGAATAATAAGAGCTTTCAATACTCCAGAAACAATGATTAAGATCGATATGAATGATGTTTCCAATGGGGTTTATGTGCTGAAAGTGGAAAACGCCGGAGAAGCAAAAACACATAAAATCATTAAATAATTTGAATATAATAGATATTAATATTAATTAATATAGAGATGTTTATAAATTTTTAAGATTTTTTTATATATTTACAACCTGAAAAATGTATCTATTTTTAAATAGCAAATGAAAAAATATTTAGCTTTAATATATCTGTCCGTGAGTGTTATGTCTTTAGCCCAATTTAAAGACAATGTATTTGATAGCGAGCAATCGAAGACAGAGCAAAATACCCAAGATATAGAGACTCAAAAGCAATCAGCAAATACCTTTGATTCTAACGTTGAACAATCCCCGAACGATACTACACAATCGTTAGGGCCGGGTAACCCTGGTGAGCCCGTTCCTATTGATGGGTATTTACCCTTGCTGTTAATAAGTAGTTTGGGATTGGTGTTTTATTATCAGAGGAAAAACAAAAAAGTCAATATTTAAATAATGTAGATCCGAAATTCATAAATTTCGGATTTATTTTGTTTTATAGACATCTATAAGTAATTGATATCTAATACCTGCCTTTAAAAATACCTGAATTTTTTATGAATAATGATCTTAATGGTTATTTGTTAATTAAACGTATTTTTGATATTGTTTTCTCCTTACTGGCACTTTTTTTCTTTGGCTGGATAATTATGGTCTTCTTTGTGCTTTCTTCAATAGATACATTTTCGAACGGTTTTTTTCTTCAAAAAAGGATTGGTCAATATGGTAAGGCATTCACGATTTTTAAACTGAAAACAATTCATCCGAAAACGGGAAAGATATCATACATAGGACGTTTTCTTAGGGCTTATAAAATTGATGAATTGCCTCAGCTTCTAAATGTGCTGTTTGGCAATATGAGTTTTGTAGGACCTAGACCGGATGTTGCAGGATATTATGACGTATTGGAAGGTGAGGAGAGGAAGGTTTTAAATTTGAAACCTGGGATCACTAGTCTTGCAAGTATAAAATATGCTGATGAAGAGTCCTTGCTTTTAAAACAAAATGATCCATTAAAATACAATGACGAAATAATTTTTCCAGATAAGGTCAAAATGAATCTTGATTACTATTATAAAAGATCGTTCGGACTGGACATCAGGATTATAGTAAAAACGTTCATTAAATTTTAGTTAGCAGTGTATAGGCTTTTTTAAAAAAAAGTAGCATAAATTCTCGTTTTTTTTAAGAATACGTAATATTCTAAAAATGTTAAATTATATTAAAAATTAAATGTTTTTTTATGTTAACTTTGTCAAAGTTTAATAAATCTTTTAAATTTTAAACTTATAGAGCGATACATAAATAAGATTGTAAATTATATAATAAATAATACTAGTGGAGTCTAAAATTTGGCTGTCATCTCCCCACATGGGAGGAGGAGAAATGAAATATATTCAAGAGGCGTTTGAACATAATTGGGTAGCGCCATTGGGGAAAAATGTAGATGAGTTTGAGATTGCTATAGAAAATTTTATTGGAGATAATAAATATGTAGGAGCTCTTAGTTCTGGTACGGCAGCTTTGCATTTGGCATTGGTTCAATTAGGTGTTGGTATTGATGATGAGGTCATTTGTCAGTCTTTTACATTTTCGGCATCTGCAAATCCTATCAAATATCTTGGTGCGAATCCTGTTTTTGTCGATTCTGATGAAACCAATTGGAACATGTCTCCAATATATTTGGAACAAGCCATTCAGGATAGAATTAAGAAAGGTAAAACGCCGAAGGCAGTAATTGTTGTCCATCTTTATGGAATGCCGGCATTGATGGATGAGATCACGGTAATTTGTAATAGATATGAGATCCCATTGGTTGAGGATAGTGCAGAATCTTTAGGCTCTAGCTACAAGGGCAAGATGTGTGGTACTTTTGGAGAGTTTGCTATTTTGTCTTTCAATGGAAATAAGATCATCACTACATCTGGAGGAGGGGCGTTGGTGGCCAGCACGAAAGAACAAAAGAACAAAACTATTTTCTTGTCAACACAGGCAAGAGACAATGCCCCGCATTATCAACATTCCGAGATAGGATATAACTACAGACTTAGCAATATTTCCGCAGGTATTGGTAGAGGGCAGATGGGAGTTTTGCAGGAGAGGGTCAATCAGAGAAGGGCTAATCATGAATTTTATAAAGAACTATTTTCTGATATAGAAGCCGTAACCGTTTTCTCGGAAGCTAATTCGGATTTCTATTCTAATCACTGGCTTACCAGTATTACCTTAAATAAAGATTTTACAACGAAGACCAATCATGATCTAATGAATGCCTTTGCTGAAAAGAATATAGAAACACGCCCATTGTGGAAACCCATGCATCTTCAGCCAGTTTTTAAAGATTGCCCGTATTACGGAGAAAAAATTGCTGAGGATTTGTTTGACAGAGGATTATGTTTACCTTCTGGTTCTAACCTTACGACTGATGATAAAAAAAGAATAAAAGATGTAATAAATAATTTTCAATTTTAAAATAACTTACCAAACAGAATGGAAAAGGTCAAAGATCTTAAAAAATTTTCGCTTAATGACAATGTATTAGATCTCATAGATCTAAAGTTTTTGCCAAGATGGGTTATTTTATTTATTGATATATTAATTATCCTCGCTTCTCTCTTTATCTCCCATCTTTTGATCATGGGATTGGAGGTAAAGCATTATCGAGCCTTTCCTTTGCGGTATGTGTTTTTGTTTATTTTATCAACCAATGTTTTGTATATGTATATATTCAAAACATATTTGGGGGTTATAAGACACTCCACTTTTGTTGATCTTTTCAAATTGTTCTTTGCGAATCTCTGCTGTGTCCTAACTATAGTAATTGTAAATTATACCTACTATTTCAGTTCCAACGAAAAAGCGATACTTATACCTTTTCTAGGGTTTTATTTTGCCCTTTCTTCTGTTTTTCTCTTTGTTTTCAGACTTTGTGTGAAAGGTTTTTTTAATGTGATCAAAGAAAATAAAAGGAGTGCTAGTAGAAAAAAAATCTATATTTTGGGAGATGATGATACATCTGTAGCCATCGCCCAGGTAATTCTTTCTAACCCTAACTTACCTTTTGATATCAAAGGTTTTATATCCTATAATGATAGAAGGGTAAGTATAAAGCTGCTGGATAGAAACATTGTCACGAAAGCTAATTTCATCAATAACCTCAATGCAGGTAAAAAAGAAGTGGATGGTGTATTGGTCATCAAGGAGGCATTGCAGAAAGAGGAACTGGATTTTTGGGTGAACATACTTCTAGAAAATAATATTAAAATTTACAAAGCTCCAAGTTTACAAAAACTCCGGGGAAAAGAAACGATCAATCAGATCAAGACGATACAGATAGAAGACCTTTTGAACAGAAAACAAATTAAACTGGACAATGTAGAGGTTAAAAGAAGACATTTTCAAAAGACTGTTTTAGTGACAGGGGGGGGCAGGGTCCATTGGTAGGGAGATTGTAAGACAAGTTGCTTTGCTGGAACCAATGCAGATCATAATCTTGGATCAGTCCGAAACTCCCCTTTATGATACGGAATTGGAGATGAAAGAGACATACCCTCATATCAATTTCAAATTTATTTTAGCAGATATATCTAATATTACCCGCTTGGAACCTTTGTTCAGCAAGTATAATTTTTCCATGGTCTATCATGCTGCGGCATACAAGCATGTTCCTTTGGTGGAGGACAATCCACATGAGGCAGTACTTGTGAATGTATTAGGCACAAAAAATCTGGCGTTACTTTCCCATAAGTATAAAGTGAACCGTTTTGTAATGGTTTCAACAGATAAAGCGGTTAATCCTACAAATGTGATGGGAGCCTCTAAAAGAGTTGCTGAACTTTTCGTGCAATCATTACAAAATTTGGGAGGGAACACTACCAAATTCATTACAACCCGCTTCGGAAATGTTTTAGGGTCTAATGGTTCTGTAATACCACATTTCCGAAGACAGATAGAAAAAGGAGGTCCCGTAACCATTACGCATCCTGATATCGTAAGATATTTTATGACCATAGCTGAAGCATGTGAATTGGTATTGAATGCCGGAACAATGGGGTCTGGTGGTGAGATCTATGTTTTCGACATGGGAGATCCGGTGAAAATATTGGAATTGGCAAAAAGAATGATAAAATTATCAGGTTTTGAACCGGATATTGATATAAAGATTATTTATACAGGATTAAGACCTGGAGAAAAACTATACGAAGAACTTTTAAGTGATAATGCCCGCACGTTACCAACTTCTCATGAAAAGATCATGATATCTAAAGATCCGTCAATGTTTTTTGAAGAGATCGATGAACTGACAGAACTTTTGATCGAATTTTCAAAAAAAGAAGAGAAGCAAGAAATCGTAAGAGTATTAAAATCCATTGTAAAGGAATTTAAAAGCAATAATTCTATCTACGAATCGTTAGATAAATAAGAATCCCTATATTTGCAAACCTTCAATTTAAGAAATTATATATGAGAAGAGCTTTATCCATAATTTTTATGGCTTCGTTGTTTTGTGTGATATTTTCTTGTAAAACGAAACAAGATATTGATTACATGAAAAATATAGAACAGACAGCTATCAACGCATCTGTTCAAAATTCAACATTTACCATACAACCAGGGGATCAATTGATGATATCGATATCTGCTAAGGATAATGATGTTGTAAAGCCATTTAATCAGAATTATTCTTCAAGTGATGTATCGCAATTTTCACAATCGAGTACAAATTTGCCGGTTCAAGGACAGTCGTCAGTTAATGGACCTTCTTATATTGTAGATTCTAAGGGAGATATACAATATCCAATTCTAGGAGAACTTAACACCAGTGGTAAAACTATAGAGCAATTTCGTGAGATTTTAAAAGAAAGATTAAAACAATACATCAAAGAACCCATAGTAAATGTAAGAAATACTAATTTTAAAGTTACTGTTCTAGGTGAAGTTACTAAATCGGGAACTTATCTTATCCCAGATGGCCAGTCGATGAATCTGTGGAGCGTGTTGGGTATGGCTGGTGATCTTACCATATATGGGCAAAGAAAAAATGTTTTAATTGTCAGAAATATAGATGGCGTTACAAGTAAGGAGTATATTGATCTAACAGATGCAGAATTTATCAATTCACCTTATTATTATGTGAAGCAAAATGATGTTATATATGTTTCTCCTAATGATACTAGAAAAAACTCATCTTCATATGGACCTCAAGCTGGTGTATTTATTGCAATTGCATCGGTTGTCGTAGGACTTTTGGCTCTTATATTTAGATAAGGTCATTTTATTTCGGGATGGAACAGCAAATTAATCATAAATCAACAATTGATTTACTGACCCTTATTAAGCCTTACATTTCTAAATGGTATTGGTTTGTTTTGGGTGCAATTATCTTTTTGATTTTAGGTTTGATTTATATAAAAATGTCTGTTCCTGTCTATAGTATAAAAAGTGCGGTTCTTATAAAAGATGCCAAGAAATCAATAGATGTTGGTGAAGGGAATTTAGGGGTTCTAGAGGGACTATCCGGTTTCGGAGGGATGAGTACTAATAGCATAGAGAATGAGCTGGAAATTTTTAAATCCAAAAAACTGATTCGTGATATTGTAATTTCTAAAAATTTGCAAACAAAGGTCTTTGTTGAGTCTGGATTTAAAAAAATAGAACTTTTCGGAGATACATGTCCTGTTAACATTGTCATAGTTAATGAGAAGAAGAACAAGAAATTTCCTGAGAAACCATTTGAAATTTCAAAAGACAAGAATAATTGGCTTTTAGAATCAGAGGAATTTGGCTACAATCAAAAAATAGTTTTCAATAAACTTATTAGTCTGCCATTTGCTAATATAATTATCACTCCTAATCAATATTTTGATAAAGAAAAATTAGATTTAAATATAAATAAGCTTCAGGTCAATTTCAATACGACAGAATCTGCGACTTCCCAAATTCAAAATTCTGTTGAAATAGATCTGGCAAATAAAGATGCCACAGTTATCGATATTTTTATCAACTCGGCTCAAACAGATAAGGCCAAGACTATTATTGAGGCTTTGATTGCTGCGTATAACAGAGATGCTATTCTTGATAAAAATACAGAATCTCAAAAAACCAAGGAATTTATTGACGAGAGGATTTCCAAAATTTCTACAGAACTTGATAACGTTGAAACGGAAAAAGAAGATTTCAAAACAAGCAATGGAATTACAGATATTTTTACAGAAACCAAAATAAATCTCGAAACGGCAGCAGAAACTAAGAAAAAGGAATTAGAACTTAACGGACAGTTGGAATTAACTGATGATTTGATATCCTATCTCCAGAAACAAAATAATTTTCAAGCCCTTCCTTCTAATATAGGGCTGAATAATAACGAGTCTAATAATGCGATTTCCAACTATAATAAAATGATTCTGGAAAGAAATCGTTTGTTGGAAACAGCGACTGCTCAGAATCCTCTTGTTGTCGACATTACTAAACAGATCAATGTTTTGAGAAAAGCAGTGGAGGAAACTTTGCAGAAAGGAAAAGTAGGATTACAACTTGCTCTAGGAGAATATTTAAACGAACAGGATAAACTAAAATCAAGAATTATACAGGTCCCTAAACAAGAAAAACTTTTTAGAAATCTGGAGAGAAAACAACAGATCAAGGAGAATCTTTATCTGCTATTACTACAGAAAAGGGAAGAAGTAGCGATTTCTTTGGCTGTTGTTGCGCCAAAAGCAAGATTGGTAGAGCCTGTTTTTGTTTCTGATCAGCCTGTATCTCCAAAAAAAATAGTTGTTTTGTTAGCTAGTCTAGTAATTGGATTATTAGTGCCATTTGGAGTGATTTATTTAAAGGAATTATTAAATACTAAAATTATTGATAAAGATCACCTTAAAGAACTTTCAACAATTCCGGTGATTGGCGAAATCCCTTCTATTAAGAAAAATGTAGATCACCTTATAAAACATAATGATTTTTCACCATTAGCCGAGTCGTTTCGAATTCTGATTACAAATATGAATTTTATGTTGGATACGAATAAAAAGTCTAAGGTTGTGTTTGTAACATCTTCTGTAAAAGGGGAAGGGAAAACCTTTGTTTCCATGAATCTGGCACTCACTCTGGCAACATTCAATAAGGTGGTCATTATTGGTGCAGATATAAGAAACCCACAGTTGCAAAGGTATAGCGAAAATAGTAAATCAAAAAAAGGATTAACTGAGTTTTTATATGACCAATCTATTTCTATAGAGGATGTATTATTTAAAAACCCTGTAGATGAGAGATGTGATATCATATATTCAGGAAGTATACCTCCCAACCCTACCGAATTATTGAAAAATGGGAGGTTTTCTCTTTTATTAGAAGAACTCAGAGAAAAATATGAGTATATCATAGTAGATACTGCACCATTACTATTAGTTACCGATACATTGATAATTACGAAAAATGCAGATCTTAATCTATATGTTACAAGATCCAATTACACGGAAAAATCATTGATAGAATTTGCTAATGATACGGTAGGAGCTAGGAAAATAGATAATGTAGCATTCGTGCTTAATGATTTGAGTAATCAGAATTTTGGCTATGGTAATAAATATGGCTATGGCTATAATAAATAAGTCTTTTTAAATGAATAACGTTACGACAAAAGAGGAGGAAATTAATTTAAGAGAAATTCTAAAACCATATTTTAAGAAATGGTATTGGTTTTTTGCAAGTGTTTTTATAATGATTGTTTTAGCAATTATATATATAAAAACCACTACACCCATTTATAAAGTTGAATCATCTGTACTTATAAAAGATGCTAAAAAAATGTCATCCGCGTCTGGAGATTTCGGGGTATTGTCTGGTCTTGGAGGTTTTTCAGGAATGGGAACAAATAGTATCGAAAATGAGCTCGAGATTTTTAAATCAAAAAAAATTATAGAGGATGTTGCTAGTAAACTTAAGATTCAGACCTCTATTTTTTCCAGAGAAAAATTTTATGATCTGGAGCTTTACAAAGACTCTAGTCCGTATAATATTTATGTTGTTAATGAAAAGGAGTTTGAGGAATTTCCTCAAAAACCTATCGATTTAAAAATTCAAGGTGACAAGATAACACTTTCTTCAAAAGAACTGAAAAATGATATTGTTGGATCTTTTAATAAAACTATTAGTTTACCCTTTGCTAATATTATTATTACAAAGAATCCTGATTTTAATAAAAAGAAGGTCAGAGAGTTATATTTAAATAATTTTTATTTTACTTTCTTAAGTTTGGAAGATTTAGTCAGTGATTTACAAGAAAGTATTGCTGTAAATCTTTTAGATAAAGATGCGACAATAATTGGTCTATCTATTGAACATGAAAATAGAGACAAGGCAAAAGATATCTTGAATGGCATTACTGATATTTATAATGAATATGCTCTTTTAGATAAAAATACAGAATCCAAGAAGACTAAAGATTTTATTGATGAGAGAATTGTTATCATTTCCAAAGAATTGGGAGATGTAGAGACGGAAAGACAAAATTTTAAAGTAGAACATAAAATTGTAGATTTACCCTCGGAAGCAAGACTTAATTTGCAATTGACAACAGAAGCAGAAAAGAGGGAGTTAGAACTAGATACCCAACTTGAACTTACAAATGTTCTTGTAAATTATATCAACTCACCAAGTAATAGTTATCAAGTTATACCTACAAATATTGGAATAGATAGCCCCTCTGCAACATCCAATATTTCTGCTTATAATAAGTTGATACTTGATAGGAATAGGCTATTAGAGAATGCTACCCCAAACAACCCTTTGGTAGTTGAAATTACAAAAGATATTAATGCGTTGAAAGATGCTCTCAAGGAAAGTCTTTATAAAAATATAACGACACTCCAATTATCAAGAAGAGATATTTCCAAATATGGTAATGAAAAAAATGACAAGATTCAGCAAATTCCTTATCAAGAAAAACTATTCAGAAATATAGAGAGACAGCAGCAAATTAAAGAAAACCTATATCTTTTGTTGCTTCAAAAAAGAGAAGAGGCAGCTATTTCTATGGCAATAACTGGAGAAAAGGCAAGGGTCGTTGACCATGCTTTTGTAGACAAAAAACCTGTGGCACCAAAGAAATTGATAGGTCTAGTCGTTGCGCTTTTTGTAGGATTGATAATTCCTGGTCTGATTATATATTTAAAAGAACTTTTTAACAATAATATCATAACAAAACATGATTTGGAAAGGCTTACTAAAGTAACCGTATTGGCAGAAATACCTCGTATCTCTAAAAATGACGATCATCTTATCAGAATCAATGATGTTTCTCCATTAGCTGAATCTTTTAGGATTTTGGTTACAAATCTAAAATTTATTCTACCTAAAAAAGATTCAGCAAAAATTGTTTTTGTAACCTCCACTGTGAAAGGGGAGGGAAAAACCTTTGTGTCCGTTAATCTATCTTTAGCTCTTTCATCACCTAAAAGTAAAGTACTTGTAATAGGATCTGATATAAGAAACCCACAATTACAACGATATAACACAGCTATGAAAGGATCCAAAGGTCTTGCAGAGTTTTTGCATAGTGATGTGGAAAATGTAAAAGAGATAATACATCCGAGCGGTTTTATTAATAATTGTGATTTTATTTATTCAGGAAGTATTCCACCAAACCCTGCGGATCTTTTACAAAATGGTCGTTATGAAGAATTAATTGAATTGGTAAAGAATGATTACCAGTATATTATCTTAGACACAGCACCATTAATGCTTGTGACGGATTCGCTTCTTATTTCTCACGTTGCAGACGCAACATTGTATGTTACAAGGTCTGAAGTTACAGAAAAAGGATTTATAGATTTTGCTAATAAAAATATAAAAGCCAAAAAAATTAAAAATGTAGCCTTCGTTCTTAATGATATCCATAAGACTAATTTCGGATATGGAAATAAATATGGTTACGGTTATCATGCCGAAGAGAAGAAATGGTGGCAAATTTTCAAGTAATTTTTATTATATTATTATTGAAATATGCAAGCTAAGGAAGGCAAACTGGTCAGTTTAAAGCTAAATTTTATATTTAATATATTAAGGGTGTCATCGACAGCCCTTATTACCCTCTTTACAATGCCTTATCTCAATAGGACTTTGGGTGCGGAAAATATTGGTAAAGTAGAATATATTTATACAGTCATTAATTATTTTGTGCTTTTTTCTTCTTTAGGGATTCCAATGTATGGTATTAGAGAGACTTCAAAGGTAAGGCATGATTCCAAAAAATTATATACTTTAGTTTTCGAACTTTTGGTGATTCTAGGTGTTACGACTCTGATCTCTTACCTTATTATTTTTGGAATCATTATTCAAATTAATAATTTTAACCCTTATAAAAACTTAATTTGCATTCTTTCATTTATGGTTTTATTAAACAATATCGGTGCAGAATGGTATTTTCAAGGAACTGAGAATCAGAAATTTATCACGTTAAGAAATTTGGTGATAAGATTGATTATTGTAATACTAATATTTACAATAATCACATCAACAATGGATTATGAGAAATATTCTATTTTACTAGTAATAATGTTTTTTGGGGCCAATATTATTAATTTTTCTATCCTAATTTATCATATTCTAAAAAATAAAATAAATTGGAAATCATTGAACCTTAAAAGACACTACAAACCTATCCTCACTATTTTTATTGCTACTATTTCTGTGAATATTTATGTGCAATTGGATAAGTTTTTAATAGGAAATATTTCAGGAGACAAGGATGTAGCATATTATACTTTATCTAATAACCTTTTAAGATTTGTTATTCTTTTTCTGACGGCGTTAGGTTCTGTTATGCTTCCGAGATTGTCATATCTATATGTAAATGACAAGGAACAGTATATAGAATTCCTGAAGAAAATTTTTAATGTTCTTCTAATAATTTCGATTCCATTTTCTATATTTTTCTTGATTTTTGCTGAGAATATTATAATTTTAATGGGGGGTAGAGAGTTTGCACCTGCTATACTTTCACTAAAGATTTTGTCACCACTTTGCATCCTGTTTAGTATCGCTTATTTTTTTGGATTTATGGTCTTATATCCTCAAGGTGAAGAGAGGATATATTCTGTTGCGACAGCGGCCACAGCACTACTAAGTATTGGACTTAATATTTATGCCATAAAAAATTATAAAATCTATGGTGCTTCTGTGGTTGCTTTAATTTCAGAATCCCTTTTAATATTGTTTATGTGTTTCCTCATGAAGAAAGTGATGCCTTATAGTACCATTTTTAACAAAAATTCAACAAAAATTATTTTAATCAACTTAATAATTTTTATAGTTTTGTCCATTCTTGTCGCTATCTTCACAATTGGTTTTATCGAGTGGTTTATTTTTATGATAGTTACAGTAGTTATATATCTTATATTACTTTACATTTTTGGTGAAGAGACTATCACTGAGCTTATATCAATTTTGAAAACAAAATTTTAATATAAAATATAATCGAAACTCAAAAAGTACCTTATTTTAAATATTCGTTGGGAAAAAGTTGTAAATAATGAATCTGATTTATAAGAAAATGAAAGTTCGGAGGAATGATTCCATTGTGTTTTTTGCAATTGGAATTACTTTCTGTGCTATTATCGCTTTTTTCAAAGAATCCATTTTTCCTGAAAAATATTTTTTCGATTCTTTAACTTTACAATATGCCATAGAACATCCAGTAAGAGAGAGACTAGACCCATCCTTTAGTAATACAGCTAAATTCTATAGAATATTTCATATTGATAAGTATGTTGTAGCACCACTATTAGCCCTAATAGCTTATTTTTTTGTAATCTTTAAGCTATTTAAAAACTATTCCATTAAAGGTATTTCTTTTTTTGCATATATACTAATTATAATGTACAGTGCAATAGCTATGGTATATTTAGCTACCTTTAGCAAAGACTTGCTTCTTTTTCTAATAATAGTTGTACCTTTTGTCTACTTTGAAAAAAGGTTTTTGATTTTTTGGTCCTTTTTCGTAATCGTATATGCCTATTTTTTCAGAAACTATTGGTTCATCACTATTGCTTTGTTTTGGTTTATGAAATTATTTATAATTAATAAACCGAAGAGGCTTATTTTTTTCATCCCGCTATTTTATTTAGCTGTAAATTTTGTATATAATTATGTTTTTGGAGTCCCTATATCAATGATTCGAGAAATTGCCAATATAGATAGAGATTTAGATTCTGGACAGACAGTGATTAAGACATTCATACAAGGTGATAATGTTCTTGCAATTACACTAAATAACATTGTCACTTTATTGTTTTTAGTTATTCCGATTCCATTATTATTACTTGGAAGACCATTCTATGTTATCCTAACCTTTATTATTACAATTTTCTTCTATAATTTTCTGAAGTTTTATTTTAAAGAGCATAAACTAAAAGAATATGAAAATGTTTTTTCTTTTGTAATTTCCTTCATGATTGTACAAAGTCTTTTTGAACCAGATTATGGAAGTTTTGTAAGACATCTATCGCCTTTATATCCATTTATCTTTTTGTGCATTGCAAAAAATACCAAGTGGAAACAAAACATTTAATTATATGAAAAATAAAGATTTTATTAGAACTGAATTTCTTATTTTCATATTAAGTTTCATAACTTTAAAATATAGTGGTCAAAGGTCAATTCAGGAAAATTGTTTTTCAATGATTTGGAATCAAGGTATTACTAAAAAGTCTTGGGTATATCTAGATCAGGACCAGCGTAAGGTTTACAAAAAAAATTCTGACATTACAGAGGGGGACTTATTAAAAATGCCGAAAAATTATTGGGATGCAACGTACACAGACAGTGCTACCAATCAAAAATTTGGTACAAAAGAAAAAAGAAATGCATCTTTTAAATTAGTAACGGCAGGTTATAAATTGGGAGATCAAAATAAAAGCTTTGGATTTGATTTTAAAGTTCTTAATAATAAGAAAAAATTAGATGAACCCTATATTTTTAGGATAACAAACAATGCCCGTAATGAAAGATTTAAAACTTTGGGAACCCTTCGTGAGGTAGGCTTTGTATTTGAAAATTGGCCTCAGTATTGGATAGAAAACAAGGTGTGGACTGGAGGAGCACACTCTTTTTCAAATAATTACCAAGTTGAAAAATTAGATGAGATTGTTGTAAGGTTTAAATTTCGTCTCGTTGATTATTCTGGATCTCTGTCACAATATAGTGGCCAGATTAAACAAAAATGGTTAGGAAGCTATGTTACCTGTGATTTCAGATTCTCGGAATTTGATGAAAACGGAAACACGGTTCATGGTTATTTACTTGGTGTTCTTTTCTCAAATCCTTTAAACGTAGATTATAATGAAAATCCAGATGATGGTGTTTTGTGGGGGGAAACCGATGATACTAAAAAATTAACAAGACTGTTAATACATGGAAACAAAAACGGAATCAAAGAAGTTAATACAATATCAGACGAATTTCAAACTGTTGAAATAGATTTTAAACCTTTGATTGATAAATATTTGAAAATTAATAAAAACCACAAGAATATCATTGTCGGACTTGATATTTATAGTAATACGAGGAGTACAGATTTAACTTACGATATTCAAGATATACAAGTAATAGGATGTAATAAAAAATAATTTTAGTACTTATTTTTTTAATAAATATAAAACACAATTTCATGAAAGCCCTCATAGTATCTTTTTCTGTAAATGGCGTATTGGGAGATAATCTTCGTCTGATAACCAATCATATTATTGATGCGGGACAGAATCTTTCAGTGTTGACCAATACTGGGACAGGTTTAGTTTCAAATCCAAATATGGACGTTTTAGCAGTATCATTTGATAGAAATAATCCTACAGATTTTATAAATCCAGTATCGTATTTTAAAATATTAAAGTTTATAAAGAAAAATAAATTTGATTCTGTACTTTTTTTAAGCTTTCATCCAGCTAATCTTTTTATAAGCAAATTGATTCCGGCAGAAAAAGCAATTTTTTATGTTCATGATCATGATCCACATAGTGGATTTTCAAAATTTGATTATATATTCCTGAAACCACAGTATAGTTATATTTATAATGGTAAGGTTACATTGTTGGCTTCTTCCAATTTCATGAAAAAAGAGATTCTGAAGAAACACAATAATTTGAATCCTGATAAAATAAGAGTTATTTATCTTGGGTTGCTGGAAAATCTTATTTTTCCACATGAGGATAGTATTGAAGAAGACATTGATGTTCTTTTTTTTGGTCGTATAGAGTATTATAAAGCTTTAGACGTATTGATAGATTCATACAGATCAAATAAACAGACCTATTCTTGTGTGATCATAGGAAAAGGAAATTTAAAGGATGTTTTCGGGATTGAAAAATTACCAAATGGGGTGACGCATATCAATGATTATGTTCCCGATGAAGAACTTGCGAGATACATACAAAGAGCAAAACTTGTGGTAATGCCCTATAGAGATGCTACTGGTACACTCGTGATACAGACTGCCTTCTATTATGGTAAACCAATCGTCGCAACCAATACAGGATGCTTTCCTGAATATATGACGGACGGTATAGATGGAATCATTGTTCCTATAGAAAATCCTTCAGAACTTAATAAAGCGATAAATAAACTTCTTGCAGACAGAACACTTCGGAAAAGAATGGGATTGAATGGTAAAAAGAAAGTAGAAGAAATATTTTCTAATAAAAGTATTACAGCGGAATATATTGCTGCTTTAAAATCAGTATAATTGCAGCATGGTTTTTTTTAAATTTTTTTATCGCCTTAACACAATAATAAGCATTCTATTCTATAAGCTAGTCTATGGAAATAAACTTAGGGTGGGCAAAAACTTTTCTTTCAGAAAAGGTTTTTCTATTGTTCTTGATGGTCCAAAAGCTAATATTTCTATAGGAGATTATTGTTTTTTCAATAATTTTTGTACAATTGCTGCCAGGTCAAAAATAACAATAGGAGATTATTCTATTTTTGGAGAAAATATAAAAATCTATGATCATAACCATAAATATAAGAAAAATGAGATTCCAATAAAGGATCAAGGTTACACAGAAGCCCCTATTACCATTGGTAAGCATTGTTGGATAGCATCCAATGTTATAATACTAAAAGGTATTACAATTGGTGATAATTGCGTTATAGGAGCTGGTTGTATAGTGCATGAAGATGTTCCCGACAATTCTGTTTTAATTTGTAAACAACAACAGATTTTAAAAAATAATTAACTAACCGAAATAAATTATATAATATCGAGATTAGTTGAATTTTAATTAATCGACTTTGTATTTTATAATTTGTTCTATATTTATTAGAAAAAAATATACATTTGTAATATAATTACTCATTTTTTATGAAAAAAGCTATAATCACTGGGATTACTGGGCAAGATGGAGCTTATCTGTCTCAACTACTATTAGAAAAAGGATATGAAGTCTACGGGACCTACAGAAGGTCAAGTTCCATGAATTTTTGGAGAATCGAAGAACTAGGAATTCAAGATAACCCTGATTTACATTTATTAGAATACGATTTAAATGATCAGACAAGTAATATAAGGTTAATAGATAAAGTACAGCCGGACGAGATTTATAACTTGGCAGCCCAAAGTTTTGTAGGAGTATCGTTTGATCAACCATTGTCTACGGCACAGACTACCGGTGTTGGAGCACTACACTTATTAGAAGCCATAAGGATTATTAATCCTAAAATAAAGTTTTATCAGGCCAGTACATCCGAGATGTTTGGAAAAGTTCAACAAATCCCTCAAACTGAAAATACTCCGTTTTATCCAAGAAGTCCTTATGGAGTTGCAAAATTATTTGCTCACTGGGCTACGATTAACTACAGAGAAAGTTATGATATATTTGGTGTTAGCGGTATTTTATTTAACCATGAATCTCCATTAAGAGGAAGGGAGTTTGTAACTAGAAAAATTACTGATACCATTGCGAAGATTGCTTTGAAAAAACAAAGTGTTTTAGAATTAGGAAATCTAGATGCTCAAAGAGATTGGGGATATGCAAAAGAATATGTTGAAGGAATGTATGAAATGCTTCAGTACAAAGAACCTGAAACATTTGTTTTAGCAACAAACAAAACGTTTACTGTAAGATCTTTTGTAGAGCTTTCCTTTAAACAAATTAATATTGATATCATTTGGAAAGGTGAAGGAATTGAGGAAAAGGGATATAACAGAGCCACCAATGAATTATTAGTTGTAGTCAATCCTGCTTATTTTAGACCTGCGGAGGTAGAATTGTTGGTAGGTGATGCGAAAAAAGCCAACGAGTTGCTTAATTGGATTCCACAGACGACTTTAAATGAGCTTTGTGCTCTTATGATTGAGGCTGATTTGAAAAGAAATAAAAATGGATTTTCATTCTGATAAAGTATTAATTACAGGTATAAATGGCTTTACAGGTAATTATCTTTCACGATATTTTTCATCTTTAGGCTATGATGTATATGGAATTTCTAACAGACAAAATAATCCTGAAAAAAAAATTTATACTTGCGACCTGCTAGAAAAAGATAAATTAGAACAAATTATTATAGATGTGCGGCCAAATATTATCATTCATTTGGCTGCAATATCATTCGTAGGGCACAGTAATATTGAAGATTTTTACAATGTAAATGTTGTTGGAACTCAAAATCTATTGGAGGCACTCAAAGGTCATGGTAAAAAAATTCAGAAGGTGATTTTGGCAAGTAGTGCAACGGTTTATGGGAATCAAGAAAATTATGAGTCCCTTTCTGAGTCAATGTGTCCAAATCCAAACAATCATTATGGAATTAGCAAGCTTTCGATGGAACAGATTGCTAAAACCTATTTTGATAGTTTACCTATAATAATAACCAGACCTTTTAACTATACTGCTCCTGGACAAAATATTAATTTTGTAATTCCGAAAATAACAACGGCATTCAGAGAAAGACAAAACACACTCGAATTAGGTAATATTAATGTATTTCGAGAGTATAATTCTATTGATTTTATAACAGAATGCTATTATAAATTAGCAATAGGTCATCATCGTTCCGAAATTGTAAATTTATGCTCCGGCAAGATTTATTCACTACAACAAGTAATTAGCGCCTGCTCGGATATAACAAAACATAAAATAGAAATATTGGTAAATAAAGATTTCGTAAGAAAAAATGAAATCTTCAAACTATCTGGAGATCCTACAAAACTAAATTCATTAATCGATATTCGAGTAAAGGATTTTGATTTGAGAAATACTCTTATTCAATTTATTAATTAAAATAATTTCATGTTTTAAACGTAAATGATTTTAAAAGTATATATGTTGTATTCAACAAATATGTATCTTTATAGATTAAGAAAAGCATGACTTTATAATAATTCTAAATATAAATTTTATTATGGCAATATATGTAAGTTCTTATGATGTTGATTATTTGGCTCTTGCTAGTGCCTTAACAAATACTTTAGATAAAAGAGTAGTTGTGGATATTGATTTGAACAATCATGTGGTAACAGCATCTGATGATGGAACTATTATGATTTTTGAGCATGGCGAATTGTCAAATGGAAAATTCCGGTAGTAATATCAGAATTCTGTCTGGTAGAAAACAAATATTCAAAAATATTGTCTTAACAGACTTATCCTACAATAAGGAAGTATTTACTGAATGGTTTGGTGTAAAAGCTGAATGGAGAAGAAAAGATAGTTGAAAACGGAGTCCGTATTCTAAGTAATAAGCAGAATTGATATTTACAGGTAGTATGTTTATAATTACTTTTGCATCCTCATCAAAAATAGGTAAACAATCAGTTTAAGTGGCTCTTTTATCTTGGCAAAATATTCACCTTCCCTATGCTCCGGATTATTCGGTTACCATTCAATAATGTAGTAATCTTACTTTTGAATTGACCGGAGGTAGTACTTTAGCCAGTGTCAACAGTTCAACAACTAGTGCAGAAGGATTTCACATAAATTGTAAAACGTCCTAATAAATTATAAAATAACTAAATTAACCAGTAGTGAATTATCAAATTACTTTCCAACAATTACGCAGTGACACTATCGAAAATTTTAATGATTAATAATAAGTATTTTGCGTCATTGTGTGGCAAATTTAGCATAATGTATTTACTTAAATTCCTGATATTAATTTAATTTGTTTTATTTTATTTTATTTAGTTTTACTATTAAATAAAAGATTATAATTTTTTTTAAAAGCTAAATTAACACCAATGATGAATTTTTTTTTTATCACAAATTTTAAGTCAAGAATGGATGGCTGTAGTAAAACTTTATCAAATGCTGTTTTTGTAAGGTTCTATCAAGAAATAAATTTATTTTTTGTGGTCATATGTTTTTGAAATTATTTTGTTTACTAAGTATTTAAGTGTGAAATTTAAGTTATGTCTGAGACCACAAAAAAATATAAGATAGTCCACTTTGTAGAAGCATTTGGAGGCGGAGTGTATACCTATGTCAAAGATCTCTGTAATTTTTTGGCTTTAGCAGAGACACCATTACCTTTAGAAATTCATCTCCTGTATAGCCCTAATAGAGTTGAATTTGATCAACAATTATTTAATCAAGAAATTCACTCATCTGTTATTCTTCACAAATTAGATATGCAGAGAGAAATAAACTTGTGGAATGATTTTAATATTATAAAGCTAACTAGGAGAAAACTTAAAGAAATCAAACCAGATGTATTACATCTTCATTCGTCGAAATCTGGTGTTTTAGCGCGTATGGCTTCATTGGGATTAATAAATAAGAATAAGATATTTTATTCTCCTCATGGCTATGCATTCATTCAAAAGAATATTTCTAAAAGCAAGACTTGTTTGTTCAAAATCATTGAATACTCAATGCCTTTCTTATTAGGTGGAATAACTATAGCTTCTGGCAATACAGAATATGAAATAGCAAAAAAGCTTTCGAAATCAATACTAATTAGAAATGGAGTAGATTTTGAGCTTCCTCAAAAAATAATTAATAATATTGATAAAGAACGATTAACAATTGGAACTATCGGTAGACTAACTCCACAAAAGAACCCGAAATTTTTTAATGAAATAGCAAAGAGAATTCCCGATGTAGATTTTATTTGGATTGGTAATGGGGAATTAGAACATGAAATTGATTCTGATAATATTACTGTTACTGGTTGGATAAAGACTAGAGAGGATCTTTTGAAAAAATTAAATGAAATTGATGCTTACCTACAAGTTTCTCTCTGGGAGGGTTTACCAATTGCCTTAATAGAAGCGATGGTAATGCGGAAACCTCTAATAGTAAGTAATATTATTGGTAATAAAGACTGCGTTGAAAATGGTTATAATGGTTATGTATTTGATTCAGTAGAAGAAGCGATAGAAAAAATTAATATTTTTCGGGATAAATGTCAGATATTTGAATTTGGAAATAATTCTTTTGAGAAAGCCTCAAGAGAATATAATAAAGAAAAGAATTTTGGAGAACTATTAAAGATTTATTTATTATGAAATTATTTATTTTGATTTAAACTATCATAAAAAACTGTTTTTAACAGTTAATACAATATTTACAAATAATGAATTATTTTATATTTGGAGGGTCGGGTTTTATTGGGACTCATCTGATTAATTTTTTAAATGTCAAACAACCAGAATCAAAAATATATAATCTTGATATAAAAGAAAATGACCATAATGATAAATCTATCTTCATAGCTTGCGATGTAAGACAAAAGATTAATATAAATGTTTCAGTTGAACAAGATGATATTATATTTAACCTTGCCGCTGTCCATACAACGCCTGGCCATCCGGATCATGAATATTTTGAGACCAATATAAAAGGTGCAGAGAATGTGACTGCATTTGCAGAGAAGCATAATATTAAAAAACTGCTTTTCACTTCTTCTATTGCGCCTTATGGAGCATCGGAAGAAATGAAGACAGAAACTACGCTCCCAATGCCAAACACACCATACGGGATTTCTAAATTGGTAGCCGAAAAAATTCATATGATTTGGCAGGCAAAACAAGAAACAGATAGACAATTGACGATTGTAAGACCTGGGGTTGTTTTTGGAAAAAGAGAGAATGGAAATTTTACCAGGTTATATTGGGGAATAAAAAAACATAGATTCTTTTACCCAGGTAGAAAAGATACAATAAAGGCAAGCATATATGTGAAGGAGCTGGTGAATTTCATGCTCTATAGGATAGAAATGGATAAAATCGATGTCGAAATTTATAATTGTACTTATGAGCCAGCATTCACCATAGAAGAGATATCTAACGCTATAATGAAAGCTACTGGTATGAAAAGAACCATTTATAAAATCCCTGGTGGAATCTTGAAATTTACAGCCGGAGTTATTGGTGCATTAGGAGGTAAATCTTTTGGAATACACCCTGATAGAGTTAAAAAACTGATGATATCTACCAATATAAGTGGGGAAAAACTAAAAGATAGCGGTTATAAATTTAAATATAGCTTTGATGAAGCCTTGCAAGACTGGTATAAAGACAATGATAATTTATATTTGAAATAAATTTAAGGGATAATGTGGATTCTACTGAAATATATCTCTTATTATAAAAACTCTTTTCAAGAAAGATTACAGCATTAAGAAAGATTTGTTTTAATATTTTCTTTTGATAGATTAGTTAATAATAGTTAAAATTTATACTTTTGTATATTTAAGACTAATGATATGAAAACACAACGTGTCGGGATTACTTTTTCCTCTTTTGACCTGTTACATGCAGGTCATATAAAAATGCTTGAAGAAGCTAAAACAGTTTGTGACTACCTGATAGTTGGTTTGCAACTAGATCCTACTTTGGATCGTCCGAATAAAAATAAGCCTTCCCAATCTATTGTCGAACGTTATATCCAGTTAAAGGCGTGCAAAGATGTAGATGAGATCATCCCTTATAATACAGAAGAAGATCTTATGGATATTTTACAGTCTTTTGTTATAGATGTACGTATCATTGGGAGCGATTACAAGGACAAGAATTTTACAGGAAAGGACTATTGCGAAGAAAAGGGAATAGAGATATTCTACAACAAGAGAGATCATAGATTTTCTAGTTCAGCGCTGAAAAAAGCAGTTTTTGAACAAGAACTTAAAAAGATTGATTCTGCACTCTAGAAAAACGACTTATATGAAAGTAAAAAACACACCTCTTAAGGATTGCTATATCATTGAACCAACAATTTTTGAGGATGATAGAGGTTATTTTTTTGAAAAATTTAATGAAAGGATATTTAAAGAAACAACAGGTTTAAATGGTCATTTTGTACAAGACAATGTTTCAAAATCAGTTTATGGCGTGGTCAGGGGATTACACTTACAAAAAGGAGAATATGCACAAGCCAAGCTCGTGTCTTGTCTGGAAGGCAGGGTCTACGATGTTGCAATAGACTTGAGAGAAGATTCCCCGACTTTCGGGCAGTGGTTCGGAGTGGAATTAACGCCTGAAAATAAATTGCAATTATATATACCAAGAGGTTTTGGACACGGTTTTTCTGTTTTAAGTGAGACTGCTGTATTTGCGTATAAGTGTGATAATTTTTACAACAAGAACTCCGAAGGTGGCGTTTTATGGAATGATGAGAAACTCAAAATTGATTGGCAACTTCCTTTAGAGGATGTTATATTGTCTGATAAGGATGCTGTTCTTTCCACGTTTGACGACCATAATTTTTAAAATTTGTTTAATTTTTTATCTTCTTTGTAAAATATTCCCCATTTATAAAATATTGTTATATTTGAATTATACATTGTTGAATTGGGCAAGTATTTTAATCCAATAAAGAATATTAAAATATATAAGACTGTATTTTAGATTATGCCTCTTTTTTTTCTGAGAAAATTAACTCGATTTCTAGTACTAGGAGATTATATTATTATTAATCTTTTCTTTCTGCTGGGTATTAATTTTTTTATAACACAGCCGGAAAGTATCCAAATAGGTACAGATTATAAAACACAGTTGTTGATTCTTAATTTTTCGTGGTATATTATCTCGAAATTAGTCAAGCTTTACAAAGATTCTTATTATAGAGACTCGGCAAAACATTTTAGTACTTTGTCAAAAGCTCTTGTCATCTTTATTATATTCTTTCTTCTTTACATCACCCTGATTTATTCAGAATATGTAAGTATTTGGTTTTCTTTAAATTACCTAGTATTGGTGATTTCATCTATGGTATTGTCCAGGATTATCATTTTTTTGATCAGAAAGCGGTATAGAATTAGGATCAATAGAAGAATTAATACTGTAAACACAATTCTGATAGGCAAGAACAATCTTTCTGAAACTATCCTGTCTAATGAAGATATTAGGTCTACAATGGGAGTCAGAGGTTTTTATACTTTGGAAAATACTGTCAAGAAGGGAAAAAATCTAGGAGATGTCAACACCCTTTTCGAAGATCTGGAAACAGGCAAAATAGATAACATTATCCTTTGTGATGATTCTATAGATCCAGAGCTCTTTGATAATATAGTTCAGATATCAGAGCATAAGATGATAAGGGTTTACATGGTTCCTGATTTTAAATATATCAATATAGGACCCCACTCATTTAGTATGATAAATGGTGTACCTTTCCTCAAATTGATGCCAGAGCCATTGTCTACTCAAGAGAATCAATTATTAAAAAGAACTTTCGATGTGATTTTTTCTTTCCTGGTCTTTATTTTTATATTGGTATGGCTTATACCTTTGATCGCTGTTATTATTAAATTAGAAAGCAAAGGGCCGGTGTTTTTCCTGCAAAAAAGATCTGGAATTAAAAATGAACCATTCAGTTGTATAAAGTTCAGAAGTATGGCTGTCAATTCAATAGCCGATCATCAAAGTGCAAAAAAAGGTGATAGTAGAATTACAAAATTCGGAGCATTTATGAGAAAAACGAGTATTGATGAATTGCCACAGTTTATCAATGTTCTTTTAGGACAAATGTCTGTTGTTGGCCCCAGACCTCATATGCTTTCTCAAACAGAGCAATATTCTAAGATCACTAGGAAATATATGCTTAGGCATATGATAAAACCAGGAATTACTGGTTGGGCACAAGTAATGGGCTCGAGAGGAGAGATTTTTTCGGATGCCGATATGGAGAAAAGAGTAAGCAAGGATATTTGGTATATCCAGAATTGGTCTTTTTTCCTGGATCTGAAGATTATTTTCCTTACGTTCTACAATATTGTGAAAGGAGACGAGCAAGCGTACTAAAGAAACAATTTGTTTTTAAACAATCTAAATAGAAAGAACCAATTTTGGTTCTTTTTTTTATTGCTAAATTTGCAGTCTCAAAATTTTATGAATGCGCACTAAATCAACTGGTAAGAAAAAAATAAATATTGTAACCCTTGGATGTTCCAAAAATGTCTATGACTCAGAAGTTTTGATGGGGCAGCTGGAAGCTAATGGGAAGAAAGTGGTGCACGAGGAAAAAGGTGATGTTGTGGTGATCAATACTTGTGGATTTATTGATAATGCAAAAGAGGAAAGCATCAATACGATTCTAGAGTATGTAGATCTTAAGAACCAGGGAATTGTTGAGAAAGTTTTTGTGACAGGCTGTCTTTCTGAAAGATATAAACCAGATCTGATGAAAGAAATTCCAGATGTTGACCAATATTTTGGAACAAGAGACCTTCCTGTTTTATTGAAACACCTTGGCGCAGATTATAAGCACGAACTGGTTGGAGAAAGATTGACAACAACACCCAAACATTATGCTTATCTTAAAATTTCTGAAGGTTGTGACAGGCCTTGCTCTTTCTGTGCAATTCCATTGATGAGAGGAAATCACATTTCTACTCCGATAGAAAAATTAGTTATAGAAACACAGAAATTAGCTAAAAAAGGGGTAAAAGAGTTGATTCTTATCGCACAAGATCTAACATTTTATGGACTTGATATCTATAAGAAAAGAGCACTTGGGGAATTGCTGCAAGAATTAATAAAAGTGGAGGGGATAGAATGGATCAGGCTTCATTATGCTTTTCCGACAGGTTTTCCTGAGGATGTACTTGATATTATCAGAACTGAACCAAAGATCTGTAACTATATCGATATTCCTTTACAGCATATCAATACGGAATTGCTGAAAGCAATGAAACGGGGAACAACATTCGAAAAAACAAATGCACTTCTTGACAAATTCCGTGAAAAAGTTCCGGATATGGCTATCAGAACAACGCTGATTGTCGGGTTCCCTGGTGAAACGGAAGAGAGGTTCGAAGAACTAAAACAATGGGTTAGAGACCAAAGATTTGACCGCTTGGGCTGTTTTACTTATTCACATGAAGAGAACACGACTGCCTACGTTTTGGAAGATAATATCCCGGATGATGTGAAGCAGAAGAGGGTAGAGGAGATCATGGAGATCCAGCAGCAGATCTCTTGGGAGAAAAATCAGGAAAAAATAGGAAAGACCTTCAAATGTATCTTTGACAGAAAAGAAGGCGATTATTTCGTAGGAAGAACTGAGTACGATTCTCCGGATGTCGATAATACAGTCCTGGTCCCTGCAAAAGATATTTACATCTCTATCGGAGAGTTTGCAGACGTGAAGATCACCTCTGCAGAAGACTATGATCTGATAGGAGAGCTAGTGTAACACAATTTTAAAAATAATTAAGCCTTCAAAAACTTGAAGGCTTTTTTTGTTCTGTTAAAATTTTATTCAATTTTATTTAAAGTGTTGATATTTAATGATTTAATTTATTATTGACGCTTTATATGATGGTTTTATATAAAGTATTGTGAATTTTACATTAATATAAGTTATTTACGATTTAAAACTTGATTATCGTGGTTTTATTTTGTATTATTTTAGCTAAAAAGCTTTTTAAATTGTTTTATAATTAAAAATATTTTTATTCTTAAATAATTTGTCTTAACTTAAATAATTGATTACTAATTAGTTATTTGTTTTTGTCTTTTTTAGTTAGTTTTATTTAATTAACAATACTTGGATTAAATTAACGTTTTTTAACAAATCTTGCAATCTGCTTACAGTAGGTAGTTGTAGAAGATTACTATTTCAGTTTTCTTCCGATAGCGTCTCTAATCTGATAAAAGTGAGGTTCAAAAACCCATTCCCAGTATCTTTGCGAAGTCAAAACCAATAAATATTCAAAATGATAAAAAGAATCTTTCTTGTAGTCATAATGATGATTTCAACACTTGGTATTTATTCTTTCAAGAGTTATGCCACAGATGCCAAAACAAGTTTTGCATCGTACTACCACGATAAGTTTAATGGTAGAAGAACAGCGAGCGGGGAAATTTTCAGTAACAAAGAGTTAACCGCTGCCAACAAAACCCTTCCTTTTGGAACAGAAGTAAAGATTACTAATTTGATTTCAGGGAAAAGTGTTGTAGTGAAGGTAAACGACAGAGGTCCTTATCATTCTTCAAGAGCCTTTGATCTATCTAAAGCTGCATTCAGTTCAATCGCAGATACAAGAAAAGGTACAATCGCAATTGAATACGAAATTATCGACTAAGTTCAACTTATTTTAAAGTTAAAGCCAATCAGATTTTTGATTGGCTTTTTTTGTTTATTCTATCAGTGTTATTACTCTGTGATCAATGTTTTCTCCAGAGAGGACATTTTGCTTAACAATTCTTTTTTCAATAAGAAGAATTTTCTTCCAATGTAAAAATGATAACTATTGACCGCAAAAAATAATTGCTGAAGATTGGTATTCAGATATTCATTTTGATTGAAGTATAGCAAATCGTTATTGATGTAATGTTCCAGATCTTTCCTGTTCTGCTCATTGATTTCTTCTTTCAGCAAAGGATTGTCTATGATCTCTTGTAATTCTTGTTTTAGTTTTGTTTCCAGTGGTTTTAGCTTTGCGAAGTTTTTAGTAATTCGTTCAAATGGTGTTGTTACACTTACAAACCCCAAAGCTTTGCTTAATTCAGCAAATAAGCCGAATTTTTCTTCATAGTTCTTATCATGTTCATAAAAATCAGAAAACGATTGCCTTAATTCGAATTCCACACTTTTACTTTTTGCCAAATTCAGGAAATAATGATAAATATTGATATCGTTTTGAGTGATTTCGTCCTGTAGACTTTTTATTTGTTCATCTAGTTTCGGAATTAGATTTTTAGCTTCTTTTGCCTTGAATTTTCTGCCATCATAATCAAAAGTTTTGACATCGAAAGTTTTATCCGCAATAGAAGAGATCGTATTTCTGTCATTTTCCAAAGCAATTAAAGTATAGACCGATTCTACTTTGTCCTTAGAAAATAATTCATCAAAATTGGAAGTTTCCGGTGATGGAACGGCGGAGCTCAAATCAAACTGATTCGGATTTTTGTTGTCATAATAATTGTTGAAGATTTTATCAAAAGTGTCTTTGTTGTAATTTTTCTCAAATTCATCTTGAAACGTATCGAGGTCTAATTCGGATTTTGGATTTTCATATTGTACATTGGAAAATATTTTTGTAGTCAGTTCTTCTTCTGTGGCATCAATATTTTTAAACAAAGTTCTCGCCGAGCTGTTATCAGGATCTTTGATGATGTTTAGCTGTCGCAGTTTAGCAACCCTGTCTTCGGTAGAAGGATGGGAAGCCCATTGGTTTTCTATGACCAACTTCGATTTATTGAAGAGGCCGGCTTCTGAGATTTTCACAACCGGAAGATTATATTTCAGTTCTAATTCGCTTTCTTTTGCGAAATAATTCATCACAAAGTTTTGCTCTTTGTAGATATTTTTGCTGGTTTTACTTTCCTGGATTTTACTATTATAAAAATCGATCACAGAACTGTAGGAATTACCTGCAAGGTCCAGTCTAAGAAGCGATTCTTCCAAGGCGATCGAACCTGCAATGTTGGCAGCGACTTCATCTGCATGGAACTCCATCTCTCTGGAAAGTGCCATATGACGGATGTTGACAAAAGAATACATCTTTCTGAGGATCCATTGGATACCTTGTGTTATTTTTACGGCCAACTCAGCGAAAAAAGCAAAATAACCACTTGCGTTTGCCCAGCCCTGGACAGTATTTCTATAGGCTTCATCTTCATTCACCAGGTTGAAAATGATTTGATTGACGTTATAGACATAACTTCCAACTTTCATAGAACGTTGCGAAAAATGACCGAATTCGTGAGCCAGAATAGCTTTCAGTTCTTGTTTGGTACAAGCATTGACAAGTCCGATCCCGATAATCAGATTTTTCTTGATAGGCAAAAACATACTCCAAAAGCTGGAATCATAGAAAACGCTGGCATTGACATCATAGGCCAAATAGACTTTTTTGGGAAAATCTGTTCCTGCTTCTTTCACGATCCCGTCTATCATCTCAAATAGTTGAGGTTCATCATTTCTAGTGATTTCAGTAAGGTCACTTCTATCCGTAATGTGTTTTTTGAATAGAAATTTTATCAAGAAATATGAAATAAGGATTCCTAAACTGGCGAGTCCAATACCTATCATCACCGTGAAAAACATAGGTTTTACGCTAATGATCCAAAGTCCAGCTGCGATACAACCAATGGTCAAAGCGATTGCGGAAAGGAATAGTAGAATATAAACAATGATGAATAATATAATGGCAATAATCGCAGAAGTGCTTTTTTGCTTGAAATCTGATGAAACTTGTACAAACATAAATTGAATGGTAATTAATTTTAAGATAAAAATAAAAAATTAAACAGTATTTTAGAATGTATTCAATTAATTATTTAAGAAAATTTCATAAAAAAACCGTTCAGAAAAAATCTGAACGGTTTGTATTTATAATTTGCCTCGGTCGCTGACCGTTACATCATTCCTGGCATTCCGCCGCCCATTGGCATTGCAGGTTCGTCTTTTTTCACTTCAGTGATAACACATTCCGTTGTCAAAAGCATTCCTGAAACAGAAGCTGCATTTTCCAAAGCAACTCTTGTTACTTTGGTCGGGTCGATGATCCCGGCTTCCAGCATATTCACATATTCGTCAGTTTTTGCGTTGTAACCAAAATCACCTTGTCCCTCAGCAACTTTGGCAACAATTACAGAGCCTTCTCCACCAGCATTAGCTACGATTTGTCTCAATGGCTCTTCGATAGCTCTTTTTACAATTTTGATACCGGTTGTTTCATCAGCATTGTAACCTTCAAAGTTAAGGGCGGAAACCGCTCTTACAAGCGCAACACCACCTCCGGCAACGATACCTTCTTCAACAGCAGCTCTTGTAGCGTGAAGTGCGTCATCTACTCTGTCTTTTTTCTCCTTCATTTCTACTTCAGAAGCAGCACCTACGTAAAGTACAGCAACTCCACCAGCTAATTTAGCCAGTCTTTCTTGAAGTTTTTCTTTGTCATAGTCAGAAGTAGTCGTTTCCATCTGAGCTTTGATCTGAGAAACTCTACCTTTGATTTGAGCTTCCTCACCGCCACCGTTCACAATTGTTGTATTGTCTTTGTCGATAACCACTTTTTCAGCAGTTCCCAACATCTCGATAGTTACATTTTCCATTGTGAAACCTCTTTCTTCGGAGATCACTGTTCCACCTGTTAAAATTGCGATATCTTCCAACATTGCTTTTCTTCTGTCACCAAATCCTGGCGCTTTCACAGCAGCAATTTTAAGGGAACCTCTCAATTTATTCACTACCAAAGTTGCCAAAGCTTCACCTTCAACTTCTTCAGAGATGATCAATAATGATTTTCCTCCTTGTGCAACCGGCTCAAGAACTGGCAACAATTCTTTCATAGAAGAGATTTTTTTCTCGACCAAAAGAATGTAAGGATTATCCAATTCAGCAACCATCTTTTCAGGATTGGTAACGAAATAAGGTGATTGGAAACCTCTGTCGAATTGCATACCTTCTACAACATCTACAGTTGTATCGATACCTTTTGCTTCTTCTACAGTGATAACACCTTCTTTACCAACTTTTCCGAAAGCTTCCGCGATCAATGAACCGATAGTCTCGTCATTATTAGCAGAAACAGAAGCAACTTGCTTGATCTTTTCAGTAGAATCTCCAACAGCTTGAGACTGGGATTTCAGATTTTCAACAACTGCAGTTACTGCTTTGTCGATTCCTCTTTTCAAATCCATTGGATTCGCACCGGCTGCTACGTTCTTAAGACCTTCTCTCACGATAGCCTGAGCAAGAACAGTTGCTGTTGTAGTACCGTCACCTGCGATGTCATTGGTTTTAGAAGCAACTTCTTTTACCATTTGAGCTCCCATATTTTCAACTCTGTCCTCCAGTTCGATTTCTTTTGCAACAGAAACACCATCTTTAGTTACGTGAGGTGCACCGAAAGATTTCTCGATAACCACGTTTCTACCTTTTGGTCCTAAAGTTACTTTTACTGCATTAGCCAATGCGTCAACACCTCTTTTAAGAGCGTCTCTTGATTCGATATCGAATTTTATTTCTTTTGCCATAATTCTTATTGTATTAATGTACAATGTAATATGTACAATGATTTTTTTTAATTTCTATTTAATAAAAAGCCGTTAATACTTTTTACATTTTACTTTTTTACAAATTATATTACCCGATAATACCTAAAAGGTCTCCCTCTTTTACAATTAAATAATCTTTGCCTTCAAATTTTAATTCGGTTCCGGAATATTTTCCATAAAGAACTTTGTCACCCACTTTTACAGTTGTAGGTTCATCTTTTTTTCCAGGACCAACTGCTACGACAGTTCCTTCTTGTGGTTTTTCCTTTGCGGTGTCCGGGATGATAAGTCCTGATGCTGTTTTAGTTTCAGCTGGAGTTGGTTCTACCAAAACTCTGTCTGATAATGGTTTAAAATTTACTGACATAATAAGTATATAATTTTAATGTTATTCTGCTTCCTACATCTCCAACAATGTGCCAATGCCGATGGAAAGCGGAAGATGGAAGGTGGAAGTTAAATTTTGGCAGAATTTATTTATGGATGTGAAATTTTGGCAGAAAAAAATTACAAATTGGGTTAACTTTATATTGGTAAGTTATTTATTCCATTATCATTTTCCTTCCGCTTGCATTGATTTCCTGCTTAAGAATTTTTCGGGAATCGATATCAATGTAATAAGTGCTTTCGGCTTTTCTATCCTGAATATCATCAGTCGATTTCACAACCCAGACTTTTTGACCATTATATTCAGATTTTTCAACTTTTTCTATATAAGCTTTGATGACACCTTTTTTCGCTGTTGGATTATAGTCGAAAATTGATATTTCAGTTGAATAATTTTCTGTCAAAGGTAGAAATCGAATCAAAGCGGGATAACTGTTGCTGTCAAAATAAGACGAAGTTGTAGCTTCATCAATCATATCTTTTTTCTGAGTTTTCTTATCAAGATAATATCCTGCCACTTTGTTTTTGGTAAATCTCAACGACATATCTCTCATAGAATTGAATGATGAATGGTAAACAGGCAGGAAATTTGAAATTTTGACAATTGTGGAATCAACCCAAGCCTCGGGAGCTTGTTTCATTTTGACAGTTGTTCTTATAAGGAGGTCTTTCTTGTTCAATTTCTTGAACTCGGTGGTTACTTTGCCAATTTCAATTTTTGAGCCCGCATTTTCCATTGACCAACTTACTTCCGATGATTCATCTTGGATGTACTTTGAATCGAGTTTAACGTTATTTGGCGACAAAATGTCTTGTGCCGAAAAAAATTGGGCACTACCGATTATTAAAAGGATAAGAAGTGTTCTCATTTTTTTTAATAATAAGTAGTGCCAAATATGATATAGTTACAGCATTCTAAATCTGCTGGATCAATGAAGTGCACTAAAAACTCCGTAGGAGGGAAATGTTTGTAGAATTAATACGTTTTGTAAGCGGAGCTCCGTAGGAGCGACATCTTTAATCCTTAATTATTATCAAACCAGAGATTTTCACCTTTCAGAATCAAAGGCGTCTCGAAATTATTGGTGAATAATCCGCCGGTTCCCAATCCTTGCGGCATAGGATTTTGCTTGAGGTAAGTATATTGAGCAATCGAATTCAGACCGATATTGCTTTCAAGAGCGGAAGTTATCCACCAACCGATATTGTTTTTTTCTGCCAAATTTATCCATTCATCCGAACCGGAAAAACCGCCGATCAAACTTGGTTTTAAAATGATATATTGGGGATTGATCTCTTTGAGAAGTTCTTTTTTGGATTCGATATTCAAAACACCGATTAATTCTTCGTCCAGGGCAATCGGAGTTGGTGTGTTTTTGCAAAGTTCTGCCATTGCTTGCCAATTTCCTGCTTGTATTGGTTGCTCTATGGAATGGATTTCCAAGTTTGCCAATTCTTGCAAAACGATTTTAGCTTGCTCCGGAGAAAAAGCGCCGTTTGCATCCACTCGAAGTTCTATTTTATCTTTTGGGTATTTCTTTCTCAAAGATCTTAAAATTTCTTTTTCAGAATCCCAATCAGTTCCGATTTTTAGTTTGATGCAGGTGAAATTGTTGTTTAGTTTATCCTCGATTTGAGATTGCATATAGTCTGCATCTCCCATCCATATCAATCCATTGATTTTGATTGAGTCTTTTCCATCTGTAAAATCACTTGGAAAATAAAGGTCTCCCTGATGTTCAAGATTAAGCAATGCCTGTTCAATGCCAAAAATGATGGATGGGTGATTGATGAGTTCTTCCTGCAATTCTTCTAATTTCAGATTGATATTACGGCACGCCCATTCCAAAGCATCTTCATAGTCATCATCGTCATCGAAGCTCAAACCTCGGAAAAGTGAACATTCGCCGATTCCTTTTTTGTCATCTTCAGAGATTTCAATGAAATATGTTTCTTTGGTGTTGAGAACGCCGCGCGATGTTCCGCTTGGTCGTTTGAAATTCAAAATGTATTGATGGAATTTTGCAGTCTTCATTCTACAAAAATAAGAAAAGACCGAAGAAATCGGTCTTTAGTATTATCTAAATAATTTTTGATCTTAGTTTTTATCCACAGCTTTTGCCATGAATTCTTCTGCCTTGGTCACCATTGCGGCACTTCCGCAGAAAAACGGAACACGCTGATGCAGTTCTGTTGGCTCAATTTCCATGATCCTTTTGAATCCGTCGCTGCATTTTCCGCCTGCTTGCTCTGTCAAAAATGCCATTGGATTAGCTTCATATAACAACCTTAATTTCCCTTTCGGAGATTGTGAAGTTGATGGGTAAATATATATTCCGCCTTTCAGCATATTTCTATGAAAATCAGAGACCAAAGAACCAATATATCGTGAAGTGTAAGGTCTGTCACCTTCTTCTTCCTGACAATATTTGATGTAATCTTTCACACCCTGTGGGAACTTCGCATAATTTCCCTCGTTAATAGAATAGATTTTTCCCGAAGTTGGGAATTTGATGTCCTTATGAGAAAGGTAATAAGTTCCAATAGATGGGTCTAACGTGAATCCGTTCACACCATTTCCGGTCGTATAAACGATCATTGTGGAAGAACCGTAAACCACATAGCCGGCAGCTACCTGATTTACGCCTTTTTGTAAAAAATCTCTAAGTTCAACAGGACTTCCCGGGTCAGAAACTCTTCTATAGATAGAGAAAATGGTTCCCACAGAAACATTTACGTCTATATTGGAAGAACCATCCAGGGGATCGATCAAAACCACATATTTGCTGAGGTGCGCATTTTCTGTGCATTTGACCTCTATGAAATCATCACTTTCTTCGGACGCAATTCCACAAACGACTTCTCTTTGTGATAAAGCTGCGATGAAGATATCATTGGCTAAAACATCCAGTTTTTGCTGTTCCTCACCTTGGATATTTTCCGTACCCACTTTTCCAATAATGTCGGCGATTCCGGCTTTGTTGACTTCTCGATTTACAATTTTTGTGGCAATCCTTATAGAGCTGATAAGACGGGAAAGTTCTCCGGTAGAATACTTGAAATCATCCTGTTTTTCAATAATGAATTCCCCTAAGGTCTGCAAAGCCTGATGTGACATATTTGGTTGATTTGATTTTCTACAAAACTAAATTTTTTTTCAATCAAATGAAACAAAATTTATCAATTTTTGATGATACTTATCATAAATTTATTAATATGGTTTCATTATCTCATTTGGAAACATTAGAAAAAATTTTGCTGATTTTTATATTCCGTTCATAATTAATATTTTTGAAAGTTAATAATCAATTAACGAGTCCTTAATTTCTAATAAAAAAGTTTAACTGTAAAAAATCTAATGAAAATTTACAAATTTGGTGGTGCATCTGTAAAAGATGCTGAAGGTGTGAAAAATGTGGCCTTGGTTCTGGAAACTCAAGGGTTTGAAAAATGTCTATTGGTAGTTTCTGCAATGGGAAAAACTACAAATGCTTTGGAAAAAGTGGTAGAATATTATTTCAAAAAACAGGACTATCAGAGCGAAATCGAACTGATAAAGAAAAATCACATCGAGATTGCCAAGGGATTATTTTCAGAAGGTCATGCTGTATTTGGAGAGATATCATTATTTTTTGATGATATCGATTCTTTTTTGAGAAGGAACAAATCACCTAATTATAATTTTGTTTATGACCAGGTTGTAAGTTGCGGCGAGATGATCTCTTCCAAGATTTTGAGCGAGTATCTTAATGATATTCAGTTTTTTAATCATTGGTTGGATGCCAGAGATTATATCAAGACCGATAGCAATTATAGAGAAGGAATTGTGAACTGGCAGGAGACTGAACAGAATATTTCCAAATTGGATAAGATCAATTGTTATGTAACGCAAGGTTTTATCGGTTCAGAAAGTAATAATTTCACTGTGACATTAGGACGTGAAGGTTCTGATTACACCGCTGCAATTTTTGCTTATTGCCTGAACGCCGATGAAATGACCATCTGGAAAGATGTTCCCGGAGTAATGACAGGCGATCCGAGAAAATTCGATAATGTAGAATTGCTATCTTTCATTTCGTATGAAGAAGCGATTGAGATGGCTTATTACGGGGCATCTGTTATCCACCCGAAAACACTGCAGCCACTTAAACAGAAGAATATTCCATTCTTTGTAAAATCGTTTGTTGAGCCAAAAGAGCCCGGAACCAAAGTGGGCAATTCCACAGAAAATGAATTGGTGGAAAGCTATATCCTAAAAGAAAATCAAACATTGCTGAATGTTGAAACTCGAGATTTCTCGTTCATAGCAGAGGATCACATCAGCCTGATCTTTACACTTTTGGCGAAATATAAGATCAAAGTTTCCTTGATGCAGAATTCTGCGATTTCATTAGCTTTGTGCTTAGAAGATAAATTCGGTACGGCAAATGATTTTAATGAGGAGTTACAGCAGAATTTCATCACACAAATGACAAAAAATGTATCTTTATTCACCGTCAGAAATGCGGAGTTGGATAAGCTAGATCAGTTTTACAAAGACAAAAAAGTATTACTGGAACAGATATCCAAGAAAACCTTCCAGATGGTAACCATGTAAAAACACTATGAGCTTAATATCCAAAGAAGACTTGATAAAAGCCGCCGGACTTGATAAGATTGGTTTTCTCAAGAGACCGGTTGCTTCGGCCATCATGGGTCTCACAAAAATAAATGAGGTCAATGATCTATATAATAAACTGATTCATACAAAAGGTGTAGAATTTTTTGATGAATTTATAAGAGAACAGGAACTTAGTTACATCGTTTTCGAGGAAGATCTTGCAAAAGTACCAAAAACAGGTCCGTTTATCATTGTGTCCAATCACCCGCTTGGAGCATTGGATGGGATTTTGATGTGCAAGATCCTGTTACGGATCCGTCCAGATTTCAAAGTGATGGGGAATTTTCTTCTTTCGAAGATAAAGCCGATGGAACCTTTTGTGATTTCTGTCAATCCTTTCGAAGGCAGAAAAGATGCATACAATAGCTCTTCGGGTATGAGAGAAACTTTCAAACATCTTTCTGAAGGAGGATGTATTGGGATCTTTCCTGCTGGCGAGGTATCCAATAAAAACAATGAATATGGTGAAGTTCTTGACAGACCTTGGGGGAAAACTGCTCTTAAAATTATCAAGAAGGCAAAAGTTCCCGTTGTCCCAATGTATTTCCATGCAACGAACAGCAAGGTCTTTTATAATATTTCCAAGCTTCATCCCGATCTGCAAACACTCATGTTGCCAACGGAAATGATGCGGAAAAGAGACAAGCCGATCAGGATCCGAATTGGAAAGCCCATTTCTGTAAAACAGATGGAAGAGGAAGAAACTCTGGAAGAATTAGGAGAATATCTCTACAATAAGGTCTATATGCTGAAGTCTTACTATGAGAAAAGGAAAAGTATTACGGAGAAGTTGAAGCTTCCCAATATGTCGCTTAAACTTCCGCTTCAAAAGCAAAATAATATTGTACAGAATATTATTGATGAAACGCCTGTTGAAGATATCGTTAAAGAGATCCAGATACTCAAAGAGACGGAAAATAAAAAACTTTTTTCGCACGGAGATTACGATGTGTTTTTTACGACTTCTGCAGAGATTCCGTCTATAATGAGGGAAATCGGAAGGCAAAGAGAATTGACTTTTCGAGCGATAGGAGAGGGGACGAATCTGCCTTTTGATCTGGATGAGTATGATAATCATTATCATCACCTTTTTCTTTGGGACAATGCCGGGAAAAAATTGGTAGGCGCATACAGGATGGCCTTGGGTTCCGAAGTAATGAAGAAATTTGGGATCGATGGATTTTACACCAGTTCACTTTTCGAATATGATCCGGAGCTACAACCGTTTTTCAGAAAAGTGATAGAAATGGGAAGAGCCTATATCTCAATCGAATATCAGCAAAAACCGTTTCCGTTGTTCTTACTTTGGCGAGGAATTGTCCATGTTTGCCTAAGAAATCCGGAACACAAATTCTTGATGGGGGGTGTGAGCATCAGTAATAAATTCTCAGAATTTTCAAAATCTTTGATGATAGAGTTCATGCGTTCCCATTATTATGATTCTGCTGTTGCGCAATATATCCATCCGAAAAATGAATTTAAAGTTGTCATGAAAGAGCGTGACAAAGCTTTGTTTTTCGAAGATATGGATGCAGACCTTAACAAACTGGACAAAATCATAGACGACCTGGAGCCGGAGCTTAGGTTGCCGGTTCTGATCAAGAAATATATCAAGCAGAATGCAAAAATGATAGCTTTCAATGTGGATCCTAACTTCAACGATGCGATTGATGGATTGATGTATATCAGGATCAGTGATCTCCCGGAAGATACAATTAAGCCTGTTTTAGAAGAGTTAAGTGATTTTTTTAAAGCTCAAACTGAAAAAAAATCTTCTGATAATCAATGATTTTTATACAAAGAGCAGAAGTATTTCCAATATAATTTGCGTGGTAAGGATAAAGAGTATATTTTTGCACCACTCAAAACAACAAGAGTGCTGGTTTCTTAGCTCAGTTGGTAGAGCAACGGACTGAAAATCCGTGTGTCCCTGGTTCGATTCCTGGAGAAACCACTTAAAACCACCTAGATAAGGTGGTTTTTTTATAAAAATATTAAAATTAGTATTGATCTAATTTGGATTATAAGAGTAAAGCGTGTATTTTTGCACCACTCAAAACAACAGGAGTACTGGTTTCTTAGCTCAGTTGGTAGAGCAACGGACTGAAAATCCGTGTGTCCCTGGTTCGATTCCTGGAGAAACCACTTAAAATCACCTAATTAGGTGATTTTTTTTGTTTATACGGTAATGATGGGAGGGAAAATTAAAACAAATAATCCTTCATTCTCGAAACAGCTATTTCGTTCTCATCAATGAACTGAAATAGCTGTTCAAGACGGTCTTCGAATTTTCGACCGATATTGATTTTTTTATAAAAAGGCAACTTGATCGGGAGTTCTTTTGATTCGAAAAATTGCCAGATGTTTGAATAGATCACTACATATTCATTGTTTTTCAAACTTTCCAGAAGCATGCTTTCATAATACTTCATTGGTATCACCTGAAGGACATAATCATTGAAGGGAAGTTGAGAGTAGGGCGACTGACTTTCCGGAACGATCGTCAGATCATCTTCGATATGAATTTCTGTTTTTGCGGTCAATTTTCGCCATAGAAAATTGATTCTCGATTCCTCGATATTGGAGATATAATTGAAGTCTAGTTTCTTGATGTCCGAGTAAGGTATCTGATGATATTTCTGCCTCATTCCTCGTATTGGTTTTTGTAAAAGATCTTCAATGTTTTGCTTCACTTTCTCTACCGTTTTCACGTCAGAGCTCGTATTGTAAAGTGCAATTTCATGACCTGCAAATGATATCTTTTTTATCGATTTTTTTAATTTTTCAGCGAGGGAAATATCAATGAAAAATGTTGCATGAAATTCATGGAGCTCCAATAAAAGTAAGGTAGAATTAATTTTTTCTTCGATAGAAGATATCAATTCAGATTCTGAAATATTTTTAGTTTCCAAAATCTTGTTTTCTGATATCGATATGTTGAAAGTTAATAAAACCACCTAAACTATAATTAAGATTGATTTTTTAATCGTTTAAAATCAAGTGTTAAAATTGATTTAATTAGAACCGATTATTTTAATTTTATTGTTTGTTGAGCTTTTTCTTAAGATTATTTATCATATCTATCGACATTGATGAAATATCGAACTTATAATCCAATCCCCAATCTTGTTTGGCTGCAGAATCATCTATGCTTGCCGGCCAAGAATCTGCAATTGCCTGACGAAAATCCGGCTCGTATTTTATCTCAAAATTAGGTATTGTTTTTTTGATCTCAGAGGCCAATTCTTTTGGGGTAAAACTCATCCCTCCGAGGTTGTAGGAATAGCGGATTTTTACCTCTTCTTTTGGAGCTGTCATCAGCTTGATCGTAGCATCAATGGCATCATCCATATACAACATTGGCATTGCCGTATTTTCGCTTATGAAACTTGTATATTTTCCATTTTCAACAGCCTCATAAAAAATCTCGACAGCATAATCTGTAGTACCACCTCCGGCCGGGGCTTTCCAGGAAATCAAACCGGGATAACGGATACTTCTGATGTCAACGCTATACTTTTCGAAGTAATATTCGCACCATTTTTCACCTGCCATTTTGGAGATTCCATAAACAGTTGTTGGGTTAAGAACAACTTCCTGCCCAACATTTTCTTTAGGAATTCCTTTTCCAAAAACGGCGATCGAGCTTGGCCAGAATATTTTTTTAATGACACCTTCTTTTGCTAATTCACAAAGGTGGATCAACGGGTCCAGATTGAGTTTCCACGCAAAAAGTGGCTGCTTTTCCGAAGTTCCCGAAAGAAGAGAGGCCAAATGATATACTGTAGTAATGTTATGTTCTTTGATAACTTCTGTAACGGCTTGGAAATTAGTTACATCAAGTCTTTCATAGTAACCAGCTTCTGTGATGCCCTCTTTCCATTTGTCCAATCCGGAAGCAATAACATTGTCCTTACCATAAATTTCTGATAGTTTGGCAGTTAGTTCTGTTCCGATTTGTCCAAGTGCGCCTGTGATTAGGATTTTTTCTGTCATAGTTTCATTTTTACTTTTCTTGATTGGCAAATCTAATTAAATTTGGGATTGAGAATCAAAAAGAATTCCAATAATTTTTTAATAATATGATAAAATGAAAAACCAATTACCAATTATTGAGGTTAGCGAACTTTTGGGACTGTCAGAAAAACAAGATCTTAAAATTTTTGATGTAAGAACCGGGCCTGATGCAAAGTTTGAATTTGAAAAGAAACACCTCGATAATGCCGTTTATGTAGATCTGAATTCCGATTTGGCTGAGATCGATGATCCAAAGTTTGGAGGTCGTCATCCGCTTCCGAAGTTCGAAAATTTTATCAAAACATTAGGGAAATTAGGGATTGATAAAGAAGCTCACGTAGTGATCTATGATGACAAAAATGGAACAAATGCCGCAGCAAGGTTCTGGTGGATGTTGAGGGCTGTTGGCCATAAAAATGTTCAGGTTTTGAATGGCGGTCTCCAATTCGCTGAGAATCAAAATTATCCTTTAGCTTTTGGTGAAAATTCTTATCCAGAAACTGAATACATCTCCGATTTTACGGATTGGCAATTACCACAGGTCCAGATTGATGAAGTTAAAAAAGCAACTCTGGATCCAGATTCTGTAATTGTAGATGTACGCGAGGCTCAACGTTATCAGGGAATTACCGAGCCGATCGATTTGATTGCCGGACACATTCCGAATGCTAAGAATTATCCTTTTTCTGATAATCTGGACGAAAATGGTTTATTCAAATCCCCTGAAACCCTTCGGAACGTATATTCGGAATTATTTGAGAAATATGATAAAAGCAAGATCACGTTCCATTGCGGAAGTGGCGTAACGGCTTGTCATTCTCTTTTAGCTTTGGATCATGCTGGGTTTGATATTCCGAACCTGTATGTAGGAAGCTGGAGCGAGTGGAGCAGAAACGAAGTCTAGTTATAAGTTATGAATTATGAGTTCCAACATTCATTCATAACTCATAACTCATAATTCATCATTTTTCTAAAAGCTTGCGCGGATCTGCATACTTCCGATATGGATTGTCCTGTCACCGGAGTTTCTGCCTTCGTAATTAACATTAAGCTGAATGAATGAATTGATCGCTTGCTGGATGTATAAGGTCCAGACTTGGTTTTTCCCTGCTTTCAGGCCTTCTAACATCTGATTTCCGACAATGCTGTAACTGTTTCCGGTAAAATCATTGTTAATGAAAGAAAAATTGGCTCTGATGGATGTTTTTGACTTTTCCCATTGGAGTGTCCCGGAAACTTCATAAGTTTTCAAAAGCTCGTCGCCATCGGTTCTTTTTTTCTGACGAAGCGCCCCGAAAAGTTCTGTTTGCAGAGTTTCTGTCAATTTATAAGTTGCTTTCGGTTTGGTTTCCCAATTTTGAAGAAGATAATTTCGAGTGTTATAAACCTGCGAGCTATTGGTTACATTCTGCAACGTGTTTTCCCAATCGGTGCGGAAGGTTTTTGAGAAAGAATAACCGACGTTCATAAAATGAGATCTCTGGGAATGTTCCTCGTTGCTGAAATTGGCATTCACAAGATTGTCATTGTCTGTATATCGGTAACTTCCGTTCCACCCGGATCTGTCATTAGAATTAAATAAAGCCGAAGCAAGAATGTTTTGAGTTCTCAGTAATTGGTCGCTTTGTTTTTCAAAAGGATTCCAGACCAGGACTTTACTGCCTTTCATATAAGAATTCTGCGAAAGTAATGATAGATTGAAATTCCAACGTTTCAGGAAAGCATTTTCTGAACTAATGATCACGGAAGGATTCACAAATAAGGCAACTTGAAGCTTGTTTTTGTTAGAGGCCAGATAATTCACACTATTGGTGTAAACTCTGATGTATTGCGCCAGATCTGCATATTCTGCTACTTCAAATTCATCTAATTGCTGAACGCCATCGTTGTTATAATCCGTCCATTTGTAAACGCCCTGTCCATCAGTTACTTTGATGTACTGGAACTCACGTTGTGCTTCCTGACCATTCCCCAATTCATAAAAAAGCTGAAGGCGCATCCCGTTTTTGAACAATTGCTGATTATATAAAATATTTCCAACCACGAAATCCTGATTTTGATTATTTGTTAAAGCCTGATTCTCATAAAAAAACTTTCTGTAATGGATCAAAGTCGATAATTGGGTCTTCTCGGTTTTAATAATTTGACTTTCCGCCTGAATCCCGAGGATGTTGTTCATTTTTTGAAGACGATTATCAAGAACCGAATCGTTTCCTCGGAAATATACCTTAGCTAATAATTTTGTTCTGGCAGAGTCCGCAATCTTTTTCTGAATGAAAATCTCTTTCCAGCTAAAACTTGTCAAATCAAGAGTTTGGGTAGCGTTATATTTTTTCTCGTTGTGCTCCATGGAGCCGCCCAGCATCCAGCTTCCTTTTTTGCCGGCTAATTCTGTCGAAACTGCGCCTCTGATGAAAGTGGTATTAAGGTCAGTTGATTTGGTGTCCAGATAAGAAACGGCCGCAAGATTGTTGAATTTTCCGATTTTCCAGATGGCATCGATATCATTTTTGATTCCTTTGTAAGTATCCGTTTCTTCTAGATAATTCAGTTTATAATTGATCTTTGAAGTTTTGTTAAAGTCATTCAGGAATGAAAAAATAAATCTGTTCTGAGTGATCTGACTAAATTCATTGGTCAGGTTAAAGTCTCTCCAGAAATCAACATTATTGATTCTGTCAAGGATATGGAAATTCTTTTGGATGACCTGATACTCCACCATTGGTGTTCCTGTCCATGTGTTTTTCCGGAAGGTTTTATTGGCGTAGATTCTTGCGGCATAACCGATATTCTGTTTGTTGTCTTTTGATGAAAAGAGATTGAGATCGTAATTACTCATTGAAACATCGGTTCCAATAACGCCGTCATTGAGTGCATATTCAATATTTGCTGAGTAAACCTGGGATTTTTCCGGAGCAGGCAATTTTCTGACTGCCATGTAATCTCCCAGACCGGCTCCTACATATTGGAAAACACGACCATTGTTTGTCGATTGCTGTAATTGGTAATCACCTTTTCCACTTCCGAAATAAGTAAAAGCAACTTGATAAAGTACCTGGGTTTGGTCGGTCGAAAACTCATAATAGAAAGACTCGCCAGAGAATACTTTTTTATAAAGGATCTTGTTGACATCATATTCCGTTTCCACACCTGATGGTGAAAACATGGCGTCGGAATTGTTCCCTGCATTGACCAGAGTTTGTTTGTCCTCATCACTCAGGTTGAGAGATAACGGTGCATTTTTGTTATCATTTTCCATAAACCAGCTGAATCCGGCTTTCAGTTTCTCTCTTTGATGTTTAATATTTCCGGTGATCAGAAATCTTGTATAATTCCGGTTGGTGTAATTATAAGAAACGTTGATGAAATTCTGTTTATAGATCGGTCGGAAACTTGTAAATGTGATTTCTCCCGTGTTATAATTGATTGTATAATCCTGATTTTCTCCACGCTTCATCAGTATTCCATCAATATAAACCTGTTCCGAACCGGAAATAATAGTGATGAATAGCTCCCCATTTTTTCCTGTTAGCCGATATGGCCCTTGATTGCCTTCAACTCCTTGAAAACGCATCCGGAAAAATTCACTTCGGGCAACACCACCGGAAACATCGACGGAAGTTTTGTTACCGTTCTTCTCCCAACTAGTTAGGAATTGCAATCCCATACTCCGTCTTTGGTAGCGTCCGAAATAAGTGGTCTCATCATTGAGGTCTAGATGCCCTGCTCTTATGATGCTGTGGTTTTTGATATTAAGTTGAAGGTAAATCTTATCAAATTCCTGCAACGTCTGTGTATAACCATCCGCCTGAACAGGAAGATTATGGTCAGAAATCGAAGCTAAAATAGAGACGTCAGGACTTAATTTTCCGGAGATCTGCATATCCATCGAACTTTGAACCGAAGAACCTTGATTATTACCAAAAGTAATACCTCTGATAATAGAACCTTTGGAATTGAGTTCGCCAAGGATTCTCTTTCTGTCATTTTTTACCAGAACTTCTTCGTCATAGATCACGCGATTCTGTTTTTTGATGAAGTCAAGCGTGTCTTTGGTAAAAAAATCCCGATTGATCTTGGAGATCATCACACTATCTTTTTTAAGGGAATCCTGCGGGATATTTGGGTTCTTCCAACTGAATATCTGTGCATTGACCGAAGCCATTGCAGAAAAAGTACAGATCATTAGGAAAAATTTGTATATCTTAGGCACCCTTTTCTTGTAAAGTGTAAATGTAGTAATAATAGGCTTTGAACCGAATTAACAATTATTTAAAACGGAAAAGGGAACTGTAAAATTATAGTTGGCATTAAAATTTTATATTTGCCATCCCATAATGGAAATGAAAGAAACATTTTTAAACTTTATATTATGACAAAATTTTATTCTTTATTAGCAGCAGTTGCTTTAACTGTAAGCAGTAATCTTGTTGCGCAAACAGCTACAGTAACTATTGATGTAGCAAGCATCGGGGGTACTGCAGTATTAGGAACAAGTAATTATAATGGTGGAGCTGAGAGAACTTGGACCACTAATGCTATTAATTTTGGTGGAAAAGCGATCACTGCCAATGCTATTAACAATCCAACTGCCGGGACTGCTGCTGCCACCAATATTCAAACACAAGGAAATAATGGGGTTATCTATAACACGACGGCTTTGCCAGGGAAAATACTTAGTGTAACAATCAACTCTGTAGGTACAGCCAGAGAATCTTCTCTTTATGGTGGTGCAGAACGTTTGGTAAATGCTACAGCAGCTAATTATGATGTAACTGGGGGCACACAGGTAGGCACTGCTTCTACTACGGGATGGACAACTACCGATCTGTCAGGAACTGATTACAAATTCTTCGCTATCAAAAGAGGAGCTAGTGCCGGATACATTACCTCTATTGTAATTGTATATGAAAATCCTACAATGGCCGTGGTAGATGCTACAAAAGGAAAAGCTAACTTGGTGAAGAATACCATCGTATCAAATGAATTGATCTTTGGGACTTCTGCAAAAGTATCAGTTTATAACACAGCAGGCCAAATTGTAAAAACTGCTGAGGTTTCTGAAAATACTAGATTAGACGTTTCTGCTTTAGCAAAAGGAACTTATGTGGTAACAGGGCTTGTAAATGGACAAACTGTTTCTCAGAAAATTATAAAGAAATAATTATCATTATTTATAAATGATAATATAACGCTACCAAAATTGGTAGCGTTTTTTTTTTGTTAAGTGAAAATTAAGCCAGATGAATTGAAAATCAATTATCTGTTGCTTTTTTTTAATTTACAATTAATAATTTATAAATCTGAAATATAACGGGTTATGATAGCTTTGTCGCAAACAAAATCTTTAATAAACTTTATTATGAAAAAGATCTATTCTTTATTTGCGGTAACTGTTTTAGCATTAACAATTACTGCGCAAACAAAAACGGTTACAATTAATGTAGCTAATATTGGAGGGACGGGTGTCTTAGGTACTAGTAATTATAACAACGGTGCAGAGAGAACATGGACGACTAATAGTATTAGCTTTGGAGGTAAAGCTATCACTGGAAATGCAAATAATACACCTAGTTCAGGAAATGCTGCGGGTACAAATATTCAGGCACAAGCAAACAATGGTGTTATTTATAATACCACGGCTTTGCCGGGGAAAATAGTAAGTATTACTATCAATTCTGTAGGTACAGCCAGAGAATCTTCATTATATGGTGGAGCTTCAAGATTAGTTAATACGGCTGCTGCAAATTATGATGTAACTGGTGGAACACAAGTTGGGTCTGCTTCTACTACGGGATGGACAACTACCGATCTGTCAGGAACTGATTACAAATTCTTCGCTATCAAAAGAGGCGCTAATGCTGCATATATTACTTCTATCGTAATTGTGTACGAAGACGCTACAATGGCCGTGGTAGATGCTACAAAAGGAAAAGCTAACTTGGTGAAGAATACCATCATATCAAATGAATTGATCTTTGGGACTTCTGCAAAAGTATCAGTTTACAATACAGCCGGGCAAATTGTAAAAACGACAGAAGTTTCTGATAACTCCAGATTGGATGTTTCTGCTTTGCCAAAAGGGACTTATGTGGTAACAGGTCTTGTAAACGGACAAGCTGTGTCTCAGAAAATCATTAAGAAGTAACTCCTTTTCCCGATTTTGATTTATAAAAGGCTGATGTTTCTCACATTGGCTTTTTTATGATTTAAAACAGGCTTAACATAAGGTCTTATTAATATGTTTATTTTTGTGCAAGCAAAATGGTAAGATTTTTGAAAATAAAAAAATGTTGATTTTCAAAGGTTATAATTTCTAACCTTGATTAAATCTAGACCTGATAATGCGGAAATGTTAAAAAATGAACATAATTTTGCGGATTACATTTTTTTATTAACTTAGCATCCCTTTAATTATTTATAATAAAACAATTTTTAAACTTTAATAAAATGAAAAAAATCTTTACAATTTTAAGTATTGCAGCGGTATCTTTAGTATCGGCTCAAAATTTAACAGTTAATTCAGGATTCGAAAATGGATTGGCTCCTTGGGCTGCTGGAACAGGTTCTGCTTATACAGCTCCAACAATTGCTACGACTGGCGCTCATACTGGGAATAACAGTGCTATGTATAGTGGCGTAACTGCGACAACTGGATTTTATCAGAATGTACCTGTAACAGGCGGGAAAACTTATGTAATATCTTTCTGGTACAAGTCTTCAGGAGATGATACGGATTCAAGACTTTGGAGTGTTTATAAGAATGCCGCAGGAACAGCGGTTTATACTACCGCTGATGCAACAACGGATGCATTCAGAACAAACAATGGATATTTGCCATCTGCTTCTGCTTGGACACAGTACACTGTAGAAATGCCTGCCGCTGCAGATGCAACTACTTTAGATGTTGCTTTCAGAGCATATAATGGTGCTACTGCTTCTTTTGATGACATCCTAGCATATGAAAAAGGAACTATGGCTGTTGAAGATTTGTCAAAATCAAAATATAGCTTAGTTAAAAACACGGTAGTGGGAGAATCTATTGCTTTCGCTAAGACTGCAGATATTCAGATCATCAATATTGCTGGTCAAGTTGTAAAAGCTGCTAAAGTAACAGAAGGTTCTACGCTTAATGTTTCTTCTCTTGTAAAAGGTACTTACATCGTAACAGGTACAGTAAACGGAGAAAAAGTATCTCAAAAAATTATCAAAAAATAATTTGAATCACTTTCAAAGATAGAAGGTTTCCTAATTCAGGAAGCCTTCTTTGTTTTCAATAAACCCCGCGTCTCAGATTATTGATCAATGCGCCAAGATTCAGAACCAATGTATATCGGATTCTGTAACCGTAGTTTTTGAATCCAGGTTCAAAACCCAGACTAGATGCTACTGGGAAATAAACTTCCAAAAAGTCAGGAACAACTTTCACTTTCACTCCAGAATCCCAAATGAACTGAGTTGCCATGTTCTTATTTTTATAAACACCGGCATCTGCATAGAGATTGAACCATTTCCAAAGATGAGAATCTACATTCAAGCTGGTGATAAATTGATTAACCGATGTATTGAACATCGATTTGAAACCGCCTTCTGCCAAAATAAACTGCTGAGAAAGAATCCCTGAAGTGGCGCTTTGCCCCAATAGCCCATATGAAAAAGAATAGTTGGAAACCTGTGATAACCCATAATTGAATAAAGTATTTTTGGTTTCATTCTTTATAAAATATCCGGCAAACCATCGGAAACTGATTTTCCTGTCCTTCGAAAATTCCCAGCGATAAAAAGCTTCTGCGGAAATCTTCTGAAAATCCTCCATCCACTGCAGATTTCCTGAGATATATTTTTCATGTATCAGCCGATTGTCTGAATAAGAATAGCCGAGATTCCAAAGATTATATTTGGAATAGAGATTATTCTCAATCATCAATGGGGTCAATTCTCTGTCATAATAATTGTAAGAGAAGTACAAGCTTCTTCCAATCGCACTTCTTGGATTTTTATTGAAATTGATGGAAGTCCCGGCTCCAAATCTCTTATAGGCCAGATTGGTATTATAATGAAAGTAGGACCCCGAAAGTGTAAAATTCCAGCTTCTGAAAAAACTATCTGGTGGTAGAATAGAATAGCCAATCGCACCAGAACCGGTCAGTTTTCCTGTTCCTGTACTATAATATGGTGTGAATGAATAATCAAATTTCTGGTCAAAAATCCCTTGGTTCTTAAAGTTAAGACCAAGCAAAATTTTGTCATAAGCATTGAAAGTCAATCTTGGAGTCAGGAAGATCTCATTATATTCCGGGTTTTGAACATCCTTTACGAGTTTGAATCTTATCTTTTTTGTGTTAGAGAAAAATCCTTTCGTATAGATGTAATTATCTCGGAAATTAGCTTCTGGGAAAGCATAATTATCATTCAAAACAATTTTATTTACATTTTCTTTTGGAATTCTAAGTGTATCTTTTATTTGAAAATTTCCCTCTTTCCAGTATATTTTCTTTTCATCATTTTTACTTTCGGATTCAATTTTCAGAGGAATATTAGACGCATTTTTGTCCTTAATATGAACAACAAAATCCTGATTTTGTTCTTTAAAATTCTTTAGATTAAAATTAATTCTGTGCTTTTCACTCATCATTTGATTCAGAAAAGTCGATTTTCCATTGGTGAATTTTTCAAGATGATTAAGAAACTCTTTACCTGTTGTTTTGGTTCTGTATATTGAAGACAAATAGCGTTTTAGAAAAGAATCAAATGATTGGGAACCTTGATATTCCGAAATATAATTCAGAAGGCTTCCCATTTCAAATTGACTGATTGCGGTCGTGTTGAAATTGCTCAACTGATCAAAAGGCGTGTCGATTTTCTGGTCAAGATTCTGAGTCGAGATATAATGATAAGCTAATCCATAACGCTCGGAAAGTTTCAGCTTTGAAGCATGGAATAACTTCAAAGGTTTGATGCCAAATATTTTTGCATTATCCGGAAGATTTCCCAGAAGTTTATGATTTGGGTAAAAGTTTTTAAGATACTGGATTTCGAGATAAGACTTCAAACCATTTTTCAGCCAATGATCCTGCGTTTTGTTGGTAATAAAATATTCGTCTATTATTTTCTTCGAAACTGCACTGAAATAATCCAAATCAGCCTTTTCATAATCCGTGAACAATTGATATTTGAATTTCCAGAATTTGATGTCATCAATCCCGATAAACTCTTCTTTATTCAGGAATTTTTGAGTGATGAATAATTTATCGGGAAGATTTCCGACTCTTGCTTTTATGAATTTGAGATGCGTTGGCAAAAGAAAGGGCAAGGTCTGTCTTTGATATTCAGAAACCTGATAGGCTAATTGAACAATGATTTTTTGTCCGTCAACATCCATTGAAAATTCAGGATAGATTTCTTTTGAAATTTGGAATTCCGGGTCGTTGACAGAGCTTCCTTCGAACCCAGAATCATTATTTTGATTAAGATTGGAGTAGATTTTCCAATTCTGTGGGACTTGAAAATCGACTTTCCAGAAAGAACCTGCGTTGGCTGTTTCTTCTGTATCTCGATAAAAAGAATTGCTTTGATTTTCGGTTTCGTAAGTTTCGGGAACTAGAAAAAAGTATTTTAAAACAATCTTATTAACATCAACTCCGTAACCTGTAAAACGTGCATCAGGAAGCTGAATCTGATATTTTAAATTAAGTTTGATGCTTTTCCCTGATTCCAAAGGTTCGGCAAGTGGAATGAAAATGTTTTCCTGAGTTTTATTAAGGATTTCCGAAGACGTGTTTCCGTAAGAATATTGGAGATTTTCCAATTTTCCCAATTGGTTGTCTTTAGCAAAATAAAGGTCTTTTTTGCGGTCTTCAACCTTTCTTTTGAGAAGTGGCGTTTTGCGTTTCTGATAAGCAGAAACCCAATTCAGAAGCTTTATTTGGTTGATTGATTTCTGATGAGGATTATGATAGATCAACGTCTGTTCTACTGAGATTGATTTTTTGTCTTCATTAAGCTTTACATGAAGCAAAATGCTGTCTTGCTGAGACTTTGCCCAGAAATTTGCCAACAATAGAACCAAACACAAAAAAAATCGCTTCATCAAAATTAATCAGTATTTAAAACTACTAATTTTTTCTGATGATTATTAATATTTGGTTGTTAAAATTTTCTCTGTCGGTCTGAGGCTCTCGAAGACTTTTAAAATGAAGTGTCAAAAAAAATTTGGTATTAGCATTGTCAGTCTGAGGCTCTCGAAGACATATAAATACTTCAAAGCTCTGCTTTTTCCAATTTTAATTAACTTTGGCTAAAACACAATTATGAAAAGATATTACGTTTACATCCTACTATGTACCGACAATACCTATTATACAGGTGTAACAAATGATTTGGAAACACGCTTTCTATATCATCAAAATGGTCAAAACCCTAATTCTTATACCTATACAAGACGACCAGTTGAAATTGTTTACTACACAGAGTTCAATGATGTTAATCAAGCCATTGCTTTTGAAAAGCAACTGAAAGGTTGGAGTAGAGCCAAAAAAGAAGCAGTCATTAATGATGAATGGGAGAAATTACCCAATCTTTCAAAGAGAAAGTTTCCGAATCAGTAATTTTTACAAGGAAAAAAATCTGACGATTTTTGAAGTATTTATATGTCTTCGAGAGCCTCAGACTGACAAGAAAATAAAAAACTCTCACCAAAATTTTGACGAGAGTTTTTATATTTTCTATTATTAAATTTACAATGAATCCTGATAAGCTTTCCAGCCCTCATTTTTGTAACGCAAAGCCTCTTGTTCCGGTTCATCAGCTTTATAAATTCCTCTTCCAACGATGATAAAATCGGTATTATAATTTTTTATAACATGTTCCGGTGAATTGTATTGTTGTCCTTTGTCATCGCCAGTTGTGCCAAGATTCACACCAGGCGTAAAAAGGAGAAGACTATCAGAAATTTGATTTTGAGCCACGCAACCAATAATATTTGGGTGATTTTCTATCACTTTCATTGCTTCTTCACGATAATGAGAATCGGTCAAAGTTCCCTGAGAAGACATTCCTAAAATCGCAACCACACCAACATTTATAAAGCAATCCAAACTTTTGCTTCCGCCAATCACGTGAGAAGTCACAAGGTCTGTCCAGTTTGAAATCTTATAGGTGCCATAAGAAAACTGCAACTCCTGTGTGTTTCCGATGTCAGCAAATTTCCGGTCTTCCATTAAAAGGAAATTATGTTTTGTCGCCAAATCTTTTAGCGGAAGTATGGTTTCATCAGCATCGAAATCATTCAGAATGTCAATGTGAGTTTTCAGCGCTACAATATGAGGTCCAACAAAATCAGCGAAATCCAATAATTCTTTTGTCGTGATGAAATCAGCCGAAGCAATCAGGTTTGACTTTTTTTCAATGGCAATTTCAAGGATTTTCTTAGCGAAAGAATGTTCAGCAACTTCCAGTTTTTGTTCGTAAGACAAACGTTTCTTCTCTTCGAAAACAACTTGATTTCCATTCACAAAATCTCGGATTCTTGCCACTTCTTCGTCATCGATATAATTAACTTCTCTCAGGATTTCCACCACTTCAGAAATATTGAAAAGTGAATGGACTTTATAACCTTTTTCCTCTAGTTTTTCTTTCCCGCCTTGCTCTCTGTCCAAAACTACAACGATATCAGAAACCTTGATTCCTTCATTTTCAACTTCATCAATCGTCTCAACCAAAGATTTTCCGGATGTGATGACATCTTCTACCAAAAGACAGTTCTGTCCTTTTTCATAGATGCCTTCAATCAGTTTTTTTGTTCCGTAAGATTTAGCTTCTTTTCTTTTGATAATCAACGGGATATAACTTTGAAGAGACATTGCAGTTGCCATAGGCAGTGCCGCATAAGGAACACCGCAGATGATATCAAAATTATCCAAAGGAAGCATTTCCAAAAGATAATTGGCTAGTTTTTTCAGGATTTTTGGGTCAGAAGCGAGTGGCCGCAAATCAACATAAAACGGACTCTCAATCCCACTTTTCAGTGTGAAACGCCCGAACTTGATTATCCCGAGTTTGTAGCACTCGAGGAAGAATTCTTTTTTACTTTCCATTTACTTTCTTTAGATTTCTACAAATTTAAGGCTATTTTTTAAACCACAAAAGACACAAGATTTTAAACACTTAAGCCAACTTAAGAATTAGTAAATATTGAAGGTTAAGTTCACGTTAGAGCAAAATCTTTGATTTTCAAAACTTAATTGAACTAAAATGAACTTTGTCAGGAGTGTCTAATATCAACTTAAGTATTATTGTTTAAATCTCCTTCCACTTCGGATTTGTGGCAAAAATCTTTTCATTGATTTTACAACTGTCAGAATGCGCACCTTTCAGAAAACCAATGCTCATCAGAAACTCGCCGACAATTTCTCCACCTGTGAATCTGAATGTTTTTTTGAACAGTTTTACCCATTCTTCCTTTGTTTTCGGATGATGATGTTCCAGCCATTTTTCAAAAGAACCAAATTCCTTTCTCAGTTCCAAAATGGTTTTTGCGTTTTCAATCGCAGCGTTTACTTTCAGTTTATTTCGAATAATTCCGGCATCTGATAATAGACGCTCTCTGTCTTTTTCAGTGTAGACAGCAATTTTTTCGATACTGAAATTACTGTAAGCTTTTCGGAAAGATTCTTCCTTTTTCAGAATCGTTTCCCAACTCAGTCCTGCCTGGTTGATTTCCATGATCAATCTTCCGAAAAGCTCATCATCGTTATGGATTGGAAAACCGTAATGATTATCATGGTAGTTTTTATGCAATGCTTTTCTTTCTTCGGGCTGCATTGTTTCTATGGCTGCGCAGTATGACATTTTTTAATAGATGTTAGATGTTAGACTTTAGATATTAGATTTTTAAAATAATTTCTCAGTTTTAGAAAGGAATTTTTCCATTGCTTCTTTGATGTCAATATCCATTCTGTCGGACAAATTGATTATCCACCAGATTGATTCTGCTAATTTATGTTCTAATTCTACATCCGAATTTGCTTTTGACCAGGTTTTTTCATGAGACATCGTGTTTCTGCCGACTAAACCTGCATCGGATAAAAATCCCAAAGCATCTTGTTCTACTGTCCAGACTTTACCGTTTTGTTTAAGTTCGAGCTCGTGGTATAGCTTTCGGATATTGATTGACCTTTCTATGATTTCGTCAAAATTTTCAATAGCCATGTTTATATTTATTTCAAACAAAAATACAAAGTAAATTGGTGCAAATAAGTTCCTTTTTATCAAAATCCTTATCTTCGTCAAAAGCTTTTTCAAAATGAACAAAACATTATCTTTTTCCTTTTTCCTTTTCTCTTTAGTCTTTTTCAATGCTCAAATTGAAGAAAAAAAACTGGACGAACTCATTCAGAATTCTTTAAAAACCTTTGATGTCCCAGGAATGTCTGTTGGTGTTGTGAAAGACGGAAAACTGATCTATGCTAAAGGTTTCGGAGTTCGTTCACTTAAAAACAACCAGCCGATGGATGATAATACTTTGGTGGGAATTGCTTCTAATAGTAAAGGTTTTACGTGTACAGCTTTGGCGATCTTAGCAGATGAAGGCAAAATAAATTGGGACGATAAAGTCAGCAAATATATTCCTGAATTCCAGATGGCTGACCCTTATGTTTCTCAGAATGTGACGATAAAAGACTTAATCACGCACAGAGCTGGATTAGGATTGGGACAAGGTGATCTGATGTTTTTTCCCGAAGGTGGAAATTTAACCGTGAATGATATTGTTCATAATGTGAGATTCCTTAAACCAGAAAATCCGTTCCGTACGACTTTGGATTACAATAATATAATGTTCATTGTAGCCGGAGAAGTGATTCACAGAGCTTCCGGCTTGCAATGGGCAGATTTTATCGAGCAGAGAATTATGAAACCTGTTGGGATGACAGCGAGTTTCGGTTCTTATAATCGAGCTAAAAATTCACAAAATATCATCGATGCACACGCTCCGGTTGATGGAAAAGCAATCGCAGTTCCTCACGATTGGAATGAAACAGCAAACGCAGCAGGCGGAATTATGAGTAACATCCAGGATATGACAACCTGGGCCAATTTCCTTCTGAATGGATTTGTGACCAAAGACGGAAAACGTCTGGTTTCTGAGAAAAACGCTCACGAATTATGGAGCCTTCAAATTCCGGATAAAGTTGGATTGACTTCGCCTTATGATACTCACTTTTACGGATATGGATTAGGCTGGTTTTTGAGCGACGTGAAAGGTCATTTGCAGGTTCAGCATTCCGGCGGTTTGATTGGGACTGTGACGCATTTTACATTGATTCCTGATTTGAAACTGGGAATTGTTGTTTTGACGAATCAGCAATCCGGCGCTGCCTTTTCTACAATCACAAACTCTGTGAAAGATGCTTATCTGGGAGTTGAAAATCGTGATTGGCTAAAGCTTTATGCCGATAGAAACAAGAAGAATGAAGAGACTTTCGCAAAACAAAAGAAAGAAGTTTACGATAAAGCTTCGAAGTTCAAATCTGATTTGAAGGACGACCAGTTCATCGGTTGGTATAAAGATGAATGGTTCGGGATTGTTGAGGTTTCCAAACAAGGCAAAGGTTATAGGATTATTTCTAAATCTTCTCCAAGGCTGAAAGGTGATTTGATTCCATATTCAGCGAATTCTTTTGTGGCAAAATGGGACGACAGAAGTTATGATGCGGATGCATTTTTTACTTTGAATTTTGATGAAAATGGAAAAGCCATTTCTGCAAAAATGAAACCTATCTCTGATGTGACGGATTTTAGTTTTGATTTTGAGGATCTGGATTTGAGGAAGATTAATTGACTTATCCATCGATTAATACCAAAGAGCAGCGATTACTATGTGGTTTTTTTATAAGAGACCCTTCGACAAGCTCAGGATGACATCTCGAGAACTAGTCGTAATATTTAATCGTTGTCAGGTTGAGCCTGTCGAAGCCTCTCTTGATAAATTAACAATTCAAACAATGAACTAATGGTTTTAGAACAACATCAAACCGAAATCTCCGAAAAAGGATTTACAATCATTAATGACATTTTTTCTGAAAAAGAAATCAATCAAATCATTAATGTAATTGAATCTATTGATACTTCAAAAGATACTTTCAGGAAATCCGAAGACCTTTTTGCAATTAGACAATTTCTGAAAGAAGTCCCGGAAAGTCAGCAATTCATTTTTAATGATAATATCAAGAAAATCATTAATGAAGTTTTTGGTGACGATTATTTTGCCGTGAAAAGTATCTATTTTGACAAACCCGAAAAATCAAATTGGTATGTTTCTTATCATCAGGATTTGACAATTTCTGTTAATAAGAAAGTAGATTTGGAAGGTTTTGGACCTTGGACAACGAAGCAGAATCAATTCGCAGTTCAGCCTCCGATTGATTATTTGAAAAATATATTTACTATTAGAATTCATCTGGATGATACGGATGAGAATAACGGCGCTTTGAAAGTTGTTTCCAATTCTCATAGCAAAGAAATCTATCGCCCAGAAACGATTGATTGGAATGTTGAAACGGAAGAAATATGCTCTGTGAACAAAGGTGGAATTATGATTATGAAACCTCTTATTTTACATGGTTCTAATAGAACAGTGAACAACAAAAAACGAAGAGTTATTCACATAGAATTTTCTAACCTCGAATTACCGAAAGAATTGGAATGGTCTGAAAGATTGAATTAAAAACGCCTAAACATTGTTTAGGCGTTTTATATTTTTAAGAATCAAACCCAGTTAAATTGGTTTGAATTCTAAGTTTTGTTCTTTTAATAATTTAGCTTCCTGTTCCTTATAATAACCGTTGGCCAATTTTTGATAGATCGATTCAAATGCGGAAAGTGTTTCATTGATCTCAGAATCTGTATGAGAGGCTGTTGGGATCAATCTTAATAAAATCATTCCTTTAGGGATCACAGGATAAGCAACAACTGAAGTGAAGATTCCGTACTCCTCTCTCAGATCTCTGGCCAAGAGAGTCGCTTCCACAGGATTTCCCTGAATGAAAATCGGTGTTACACAAGTATTGGTGTCGCCCAGATTATAACCTATTTTTTTTAGGCCACTTTGCAATTTTTCAACATTTTCCCAAAGTTTGGCTTTGATCTCCGGTCTGGATCTCAGTAATTCTAATCTTTTCAATCCTCCGATCACCATTGGCATTGTCAAAGACTTTGCAAAGATCTGTGATCTAAGATTGAATTTCAAATAACGGATGATATCTTTGTTTCCGGCAAGGAAAGCCCCGAAACCAGCCATAGACTTCGCAAATGTTGAAAAGTAAACATCGATCTGATCCTGGCATCCTTGCTCTTCTCCCGCTCCTGCGCCTGTTTTTCCAAGTGTTCCGAACCCATGTGCATCGTCAACCAAGATTCTGAAACCATACTTTTCTTTCAGAGCACAGATTTCTTTCAGTTTACCTTGTTGTCCTCTCATCCCGAAAACCCCTTCTGTGATCACCAAAATTCCACCTCCAGTTTCTTCCGTTACTTTTTGGGCCCTTTGTAGGTTTTTTTCAAGGCTGGCTATATCATTGTGTCTGTATGTAAAACGTTTTCCGGAGTGTAATCTAACACCATCCACGATACAAGCATGAGAATCTACATCGTAAACGATCACGTCATTTCTGGAAACCAAAGCATCGATTGTAGAGACCATTCCTTGGTACCCGAAATTCAAAAGATAAGCGGATTCTTTTTGGACGAAATCTGCCAGTTCTCTTTCTAATTGAAGGTGTTGGTCGGTCTCTCCTGACATGGCTCTTGCACCCATTGGATAAAACATCCCGTATTCTGCAGCGGCTTTTGCATCGGCTTCTAAAACTTCAGGATGATTACACATTCCCAAATAATCATTAGCACTCCAAAAAATCACTTCCTTCCCCTGGAACTTCATTCGCGGACCAATTGGTCCCTCTAATCTTGGGAAAATATAGTATCCTTCGCCATAATCTGCAAATTGTCCCAGCGGACCTGGGTTTTGTTTTATTCTTTCAAAAATGTCCATTTTATAACTGATGTTTTTTGATTTTATTAAAAAAACCTTTTGTATTTACAAAAGGCTTATAAATATTGTGATACGATTTTATTTGATGATCTCTGTTTTAAAAACCTCATCGTAATTGTGGAAACAATTATTGATGAAACCTTGTTCTTCCATCCATTTGTCGCTGTAAACTTTTGTGATGTAACGTGAACCATGGTCTGGAAAAATTAACACTACCAGATCATCTTCTTTGAACTCGTGGGAATTCGCATACTGGATCAAAGCCTGAGTCACTGCGCCAGTTGTGTAACCGCCCATGATGGCTTCTTTCAAAGCGATCTCGCGGGTTCTGTAAGCCGACATCTCATCATTAACTCTTACGAACTCATCAATTTTATCAAATAAAAGTGCTCCCGGAATTAGGTTCTTCCCCAGACCCTCAATCTGATAAGGATGGATTTCTGTTTTATTGATCTTTCCTGTTTCGTGGTAAGTTTTCAGAATAGAGCCGTCTGCGTCTACGCCGATCACTTTGATACCAGGATTTTGTTCTTTCAGATATTTTGCAGAGCCGGAAAGCGTTCCCCCTGTTCCCGTGCAGGCAAAAAGGTGTGTGATTTTTCCTTCTGTCTGTTTCCAGATTTCCGGTCCGGTTGTCTGATAATGGGCGTCAATATTCAACTCGTTGAAATACTGATTGATGTAAACAGAATCAGGTGTTTCTTGAGCAATTCTTTTGGCAACTTCGTAGTAAGACCTTGGATCGTCTGCGGGAACAGAAGCCGGGCATACATAAACAGTTGCTCCAAGAGCTTTAAGATAAGCTATTTTTTCAGCCTTTGTTTTATCGCTGACAGCAAGGATGCATTTGTAACCTTTTACGATACAAACCATCGCAATGGAAAATCCAGTGTTTCCTGATGTTGTTTCTACAATTACAGAGTCAGGTTTTATCAATCCTTTTTTTTCAGCATTTTCCACAATGTGCAATGCGATTCTGTCTTTTGTAGAATGTCCCGGATTGTAAGACTCCAACTTAGCATAAACTGTCGCAGGAATGTCCTTTGTAACCTGATTTAATTTGACTAACGGCGTGTTACCAATCAAACCAAGAATATTATCGTGTACATTCGTCATTTTATATCATTTTTTCTCTCAAAAACTGTCTGCAAAAATAAAAAAAAAATTGCAATGTTTTTCTTTTTACACCCCGAATCTGATTTTAATCAAGATATTTATTAAAAAACCAATTGTTTTTCTGAGGTTTTCAAAAAACAATTCAAAATTTAATTTTTGTTAAAAACATAAAATAACTGAATCAAAAACATTAATTTCGCCGATATTTCATTTTCTAATATGAAGAATTGGACTTTTAAACAGTGGAACACCATTCTTGGATGGGTCGTTTTTGTGATCGCATTTTTTACTTATTTATCAACAATAGAACCAAATTTCAGTTTTTGGGATTGTGGAGAGTACATTTCTTCCGCTGTCAAACTAGAGGTGACTCACGCACCGGGAGCTGCATTGTTCCAATTGGTGGGAGCGGTGGTTGCCATGTTTGCATTCGGTGATGGGCAACATTATTCGTTGGTGATCAATGCAATGTCTGCATTGTTCAGCGCTTTTACAATTCTGTTTTTATTCTGGACGATCACACATCTTGTAAGACGATTGCTGAATAAAGAATTTGAGAATATATCAGTAACCGAAGAAATTGGCGTTCTTTTCGCCGGAGCAGTTGGTGCATTATGTTTCACATTTTCAGACACATTTTGGTTTTCTGCAGTTGAAGGTGAAGTGTACTCGATGGCGAGTCTTTTCATTGCATTGATTGTCTGGCTGATTACAAAATGGGAAAACGAGTACTCCGAAAAAGATAATGAAAGATGGATCATCCTTTTGTTTTTCGTAATCGGACTTTCCGTGGGTGTGCATATGATGTGTATGTTAGCTTTACCTGCAGTTTGTTTGATTTATTATACAAGAAATTATACATTCACTTGGAAATCTTTCCTTTGGGCGAATGCGATTACGTTGGTTATTTTAGGAATTGTCTTCAAAGGGATTTTCCCAATGATCATGACATTGTTCGGTAAGTCGGAAGTTTTCTTTGTGAATGGACTCGGGCTTCCTTTCCATTCAGGGACGGTTTTCGCTTTCGTTATATTGTCAGTTCTTTGCTACCTTTTGGTTTCTTATACCAGAAAAACAGGAAAATCACTTTATCAGACCATTGCATTATCCATTGTTTTCATGATGATCGGGTTCTCCTGCTGGTTGGTGATTCCAATTAGGGCCAATGCAAATCCTCCAATGAATCTCAATGATCCGGACAACGCTCTGGGAATGTTGGATTATTACAACCGTGAGCAATACGGAGATTGGCCGACCTTCTATGGTCAAAATTACACGGCTTATCTGGACCCGAATGGAATCGAGAAAAATGAGGACGGAAGTTACAAAACTGTAAAAACTGGCGATACTTATGAAAGAGACCCACAAACCGGCCGATACAGGCTGGTGGGAGAGAAGTTCAATTATGTTTATAGCAAAGAGCACGTTGGGTTTTTTCCAAGAATGTTCAGTGAGGATAAGTCCGTGATGCCAAATTACATTTCGATGTATGGGGCGCCGGATTTCACTTTCAATTATGGCAATGAACAGATATCCGAAAGTCCGGAAGCAAAACAATTCTTTGATGAGCTTCGCCAGAAGTATGAGAACGGTACTATCAAAATGGATGATTACCTGAAAGCGAAACAGTTCGGATTGATCAATGTGCAGAAACCGACGTTAGCTCAGAATCTCGATTATTTCATCACGTTTCAGAATTACTACTATTTCGGAAGATATTTACTTTGGAATTTCTCTGGTCGTCAGAATGATGTGGAAGGGCATATGGAAAATACGAATGGAAATTTCATTACCGGTATTCCTTTCATTGATAATAATATGTGGGGAGATCAAAGCGAGATGCCTGCAAAATTCCAGAATACAAGTACGGTGAAGTTCTTTATGCTTCCATTGATCTTGGGATTGCTGGGATTCTTTTTCCAGCTTAACAAAGATTTTGGACGTTTCTATGCGATCCTGTCATTGTTTATATTGACAAGTGTCGGAATTGTATTTTACACAGGTGTAAAACCATTTGAGCCTAGAGAAAGAGATTATGCAATGGTTGGTTCGTTCTATGCATTTGCGATCTGGATAGGATTGGGCGTTGCGTCCATCTACTGGTTTTTACAGAAAAAAGTGAAACAAAAATCTGCTCAGATCGCTATTGGAGTCGTATTATTGGGGATTCCATTGATGATGGGCTTCCAGAATTATAATGTTCATGACAGAAGTGGTCGTTATACGGCTTACGATTATGCGTATTCCAGCCTAAAATCGCTCCCGAAAAACGATATTATGTTTGTTTATGGCGATAATGATACTTATCCGGTTTGGGCGATCCAGGAGACAGAGGAGTTCCGTCCGGATGTAAAAGTGGTGAACTTTACACTATTATCAACACCTTGGAACATTGACCAGGTTAAAAGAAGAACTTACAACTCAATGCCTGTACCATCAACTTTGACCCATGAAGATTATCGTGAAGGTTCCAATGACCAGGTCTATCTGATGACGAAAGACGATTGGTCTAATATCTTTGCCAATTTGAAGGATCAGGGTGCATCAGATACAGAATTTGCAGCGTTCAGAAAATACTTGACCCAGGATTCGATGACGCTGAAAGAAGCGGTTAACTTTCTGAAAATGAAATCTCCTGAAAAAGACGAAATCGTTAAAATGATTTTCGGAGAAGAACGTTATCAGAAATTCAACTTCCTTCCGGTTTCCAAATTTGTTCTTCCTGTCAATATCAATAATGCTGTGAAGGCAGGAATCATTACACCGGCGGAAGCTCAAAAAGCAGAAAAACAAATCGTCATCGATTATAAAGGTTCCAGTATGTTCAAGAATAATATGATGATGATGGACATCCTGGCGAACTTCGATTGGAAGCGTCCGATCAATTTCTCAAGCGGCGGAATATACGACGGAAGTAATTTATTCTTCTTGTCCAATTATCTCAAGTTTGATGGATTCAGCTACAGATTGGTACCAATCAAAACGGAAGAATCTCCGGATGGAGAGTTAGGAATGGTGAATGCTGACGAGCTTTATAATGTTGTGAAAAACTACAGATGGGGTAATTTCAAAGATCTGAATGTTCATTTTGATGAAACCTGTACTCAGAATATTGTAAGCTACAGGTCGTCTGCAAGTAGAGCAGCTGAGGCACTTGTAATGAAAGGCGAGAAGAAAAAAGCGATTGAAGTTTTAGATCTGGCCAGCAGAGAGATCCCGGTTTCAAAATATAACGACCCAAGGTCTTTGAGTTCCATTGTCTACGCATATATTGTTGCAGGACAAGAGCAAAAAGGTTTGAAACTGGCAGAAGACCTCAAGAAAGGAATCTTCGAAGAGTATGATTACTACACGAGATTGTCGCCTAAGTTCCAGGTTTATGCAGCAAGGCAAATGAAAACCAAGCCTATGGAATATTCTCTTGTCGTTGGTGCAGTTTCAGATGCTTATAACAAAATTGGGCAGAAAGATAAAGGCTATCAATACCTTGTCAACTCTCTGAATGTGATTGATAAGAGATTCAACACATTCATCAAGGACCTGCAGGAGATGGGCAAAGAAAAAGCTTTCAAAAAGGCAGATGATGTGCAGAAAGTGACATCGTTCTACTCGTATCTTTTTGATATTATGAAGGATTACGATACAACTTACGAATCCGAAAAGATGGATGAGATCACGAAGAAGTTGATGAAAGTGACTCAATAATAAAAAAAGCGTTTCAAAATCTTGAAACGCTTTTTTTATCTTCTAATTTAATTAATTTTACCATCAACCATCAACCATCAACCATCAACTATGAACAAATTCTGTGCTTTTCTTCGCGGTGTGAATGTCAAAGGAACCAATATGAAAATGGCGGATGTCTGCAAGGTCTTTTCAGATGCAGGTGTCCAAAATGTATCTTCGGTTTTGGCAAGTGGGAATATCTTGTTTCAATCGGATAAAGATTCGGCAGAACTGAAGAAAATTTTGGAAAAAGCAATGTCAGAACATTTCAGTTACGAAGCCTTTCTCTTCATCAAAAATGAAAAAGAGATCAAAGAAATCTTGAAAAATGACCCATTTCCACCAATTAAAAATTTTCATAATTACATTTTCCTCGGTTCGGAAAAGGTAGAAGAAACTTTGTTGGAAGAATTCGAGAAATCAAGCAAAGCCGAAGGTGAAAAGGGTAAAATCGTTAACCATATATTCTATTGGCAGGTTCCGAAAGGGCAAACGTTGGATTCCAGTTTCGGAAAAGTTTTGGGCAAGAAAAGTCTGAAAGATAAAATGACGAGCCGGAATGTCAATACTTTTGAGAGGATAACAAACAAGTTTTCTTAACGCAATATTAGTTATTCAGAAAGAATCTCTACATTGTATATTAACTACATTGGATTGTTTCAGTAGGTTTTCCGGGGAATTACAAAAACGGTCAGAATTAAATTCCTTATCTGCTTGTAAATGTTTTATGAAATCCATTTTTTAAATTTGTGAAGTAGTTAAACCAAATTTTTCTTTGAACGAAGCATAAAAATGAGTAAGGTTTTCAAATCCTAAATCCAAATAAAAATCAGCTGGCCTTTGGTTTTTGTACTTGATTAAATAATGGGCTTCATCTAAACGTTTTGCTAACAACCATTTTTTTGGTGTCGTATCAAATGTTTTGGTAAAATCTCGTTTAAAACCTGAAAGGCTTCTTCCCGTCAGTTTTGCAAAAGATGCTACCGATACATTGAACATATAATTCTGGTTCATAAATTCTTCCAAATCCATTTTGTAAGGCTCGGAAAAATCGAATAGGATTTCTTTAAAAACAGGGTTGCTTTGTAATAATAATTCTATGGCTTCCCTGATTTTTAAATCTGCCAATCGTGGCGTTGCTTCTTTTTTCTTGTTGATATATGGCGCTAATGAAACGAAATAATTTTGCAGAAAATCATCCGGTTCGAAAAACAATTTCTGTTTTCCGGTGTATTTTTTGTCAACTACAATTTTATTTTCCAAGGCATACTGTTGCAATGTTTCTTTATCCAACGTAATTGATAAAAATTGGTATTTCCCTGATTTTGCAGGATATTTGATTGTTCTTATTAATTGGTTTTTGCGAACCAATACGATGGTGTTCTCAAGTATCATCGTATTTCCATCAGCGTGAAAAGCGTGTGTTTCTCCCGATAATTGAAAACCTAATAAATGTTCGGGAATAAATTCTTCATTTCCTCTATGTTTTTCAAAAACGCAGGAATAGACCAACTTATCAAAAATGATTTCACGCTTTGCTTCCATACTGCAAATATAAATTTTAATTGAACCCAAGAGCTCCTGCAATCGCGATTTCTTTATCCTGCACTGGCGAACCACCCGAAGAAGCGATGGCTCCGATGATATGGCCTTCTTTGTTTTTGATCACGACACCACCTGCAATGGTCAATAATCCGTCGTTTGAGTTCAACATTCCATATCCGTGGATGTCTGTTTCGGAAACGATTGTTCCCATTATGTCACTATCTACACCGAACATTACGGCTGTTCTGGCTTTTTTTATGGCAAATTCTATCACGCCAAAAACACTGTCCAATCTTACAAATGCCACCAGATGTCCTCCTGCATCAACCACTGCAATGCTTACGGGAATATTTAACGCTTTCGCTTTTTCTATGGAAGCATTTAATGCTTTCGTTGCTTCATTATAACTTATGTTCATTTTTCAATTTTTAAATGGAAGATAAAATAGAAGCACGGATAAAAATTCCGCGCTTTCCTGGGTTTTATTTAGCTTTTAACGGTCCAAGCTTCTGCCTGCAATTGTTTTACAAAATCTTCAGTTTCTTTTGGATGTACGTTTCTAAAGTTCGAATTTTCATCCAAAGCCACATCAACTATACACTCTGCCATAGATTGTGGGTCTAGCTGATTTGCCAAAGCCTCGGCAGTGCCGTCGAATGCAGATGGATGTGTAAAATTAGTTTCAGGATTGTACCAACGGAAAATAGTATCGGCGCCACGGTCATTAAATCCTGTCCCGAAAATACCAGGGTTACAGGTTGCAATTTTGATATTGAATGGTGCCAATTCTGTTTTCAAACCTTCAGCGATTGACCCCATTGCATGTTTTGAAGCACAATAAGCAGCAACATAAGGAACAGTCCATAACTCGCCCATAGAAGTTGTGAAGACAATTTTACCAGGTCTTTTTTCATCAATAAATTTTTTGATAAAACCCTGTGCCAATTGCAGTCCTCCAAAAACATTTACATCAAACATTGAACGGATTAAATCTAATGGCTGCTCCGCAATTGGACCACCTTCCATTATTCCGGCATTGCTAATTAAAATATCGATGTCGTATTTTTTAGTAATGTAAGCGATGTCTGTAGAATTTGTAACATCCAATTTGTCCACAGTCATTTCTATTCCATTTTCTTTGGCTTCTTTTATCAGATCGCTGACCTGCGGATATATTTGCGCAGTTGCAATTACTTTATTTCCCTTTTTTGCTAAATCAAAAGCGGCAATTTTTCCAAATCCGCTTGCAGCTCCTGTAATTAAAATTCTCTTGCTCATATTTGTATATTTAGAAGTTATACAGCAAAGTTGAGCTAATTAGCTATGGAACAGATTCGTGAGAGGCTCAAAATTATATTGTTGAAAAGTTCAGGGACGTAAAATTAAAATTAGAAGTTTCGGTTTCAGCCAAATAAATTGGTCATTAATATTCTTGATCACTGTCATCGATCAGCTAATAGAAGTTTTCTCTTTAATCCGTATATTTGTATTCGATTTTCAGACAATCTATAATCTGAAATTTTTAATTTAAAATCAAAAAAATGATACAATATTTAGATAACATTCATCACAAAGATTCCAAGAACTTTTTCCTGATCGCAGGACCTTGCGCCATCGAAGATGAAACAATGGCCCTACAGATCGCAGAGCATATTGTGAAGCTTTCTGACAAATACAATATTCCATATATTTTCAAAGGAAGTTTCAGAAAAGCGAACAGAAGCAGAGTAGATTCTTTTACCGGAATCGGTGACGAGAAAGCTTTGAAGATCCTTAGAAAAGTAGGAGAGACCTTCAATGTTCCTACTACGACAGATATCCATGAAAATGGTCATGCTGCTTTGGCTGCAGAGTATGTAGATGTATTGCAGATTCCGGCGTTTTTGGTAAGACAGACAGATCTGCTGATTGCAGCGGCAGAAACAGGAAAAGCTGTAACACTTAAAAAAGGACAATTCCTTTCTCCGGAAGCAATGAAATTTGCAGTCCAGAAAGTGAAAGATTCAGGAAATGATAAAACAGCGATCATCGAAAGAGGAAATACTTTTGGTTACACCGATCTGGTGGTTGACTTCCGTGGGATTCCGACAATGAGAGAATACTCTCCGGTAATTTTGGACGTTACACACTCTCTTCAGCAACCTAATCAAAATTCTGGTGTTACTGGTGGAAGGCCGGAATTGATAGAAACCATTGCAAAAGCAGGAATAGCTGTTGGTGCAGACGGGATTTTTATTGAAACACATCCTGATCCTTCGGTTGCAAAATCTGACGGTGCCAATATGTTGAAACTTGATCTGTTGGATGGTTTACTTGGAAAACTGACGAGAATCAGAGAAGCGATATTATAAGAATGGAAGTCCGGTTTGCCGGACTTTTTTATTGGTGATGTATTTTTATCAAAATTGATTTTCCTGATAGAAATATGAAAATATTCATCATAGAAATTTATTTTTTGTATATCAATTACAAATATTCTTTCGTTCTTTGTATTAATTGTTATTTTTGTTAATTCAAGAAGCATTTTAAAATAAAAATCGATAGTAAAAAACTACAGCTTTGAAAAATTATATTCTTTTAATTCTTTTCTTTTTGCCGGTTTTGGCATTTTCCCAAATCAATCTAAAAGTCCTTGATGAAGACGGAAACTCAGTCTCCGAAGCTCAGGTAACTTATAATGACCAAACTTATCAGACCGATAAAAATGGATTTATAAAAATCCCTCTTGCTACTTCTGAGCAAACTTTGAGTGTACAGAAAGAAAACTTCAAAGGTTTCTCAAAGATCATCAAAACGTCACCAAAATCTCAAACGGTCAATGTCCTTTTTTTGCCGGTAACCAAAGATACGGAGATACAGGAAGTTGTTTTCCAGAAAAAAGGGATTAGAAAAACCAATGATCTAACTTCTGTGGAGATTTCTCCTAAAGAAGCGAGAGAAGTTGTTTCTTTAGGCGGAGGGGTAGAGGGGCTTTTGAAAAGTTTGCCCTCTGTGAATTCTAATTCAGAATTGTCATCTCAGATCATGGTAAGAGGAGGGAATTATGACGAGAACCTTATTTATATCAATGATGTTGAGCTGTACCGTCCGTTCCTGATCAGAAATTCTTTGCAGGAAGGGATGAGTATCATCAATCCGGACATGGTGGGTATGATCAACTTCTCGGCGGGTGGATTTGAGCCGAGATATGGTGATAAAATGTCGTCAGCACTTAACATCTATTACAGACAGCCTGAGAAATTTGAGCTTTCCGGCGAAGCAAGTTTAATTGGCGGAAGATTAACAACAGGTTTTGCATCGAAGGATAAAAAATTCACAGGATTAATTTCCGGAAGATATAGAAATACTAATCTTGTTCTTAATACTTTAAATGAAGATACAGATTTCAATCCAAGATATTTTGATCTGCAGTCTTATCTTAATTATCAGTTCAATGACAAATGGTCTTTGTCTTTCTTAGGTTATTTTGCTAAGAACGATTACGAGATGATTCCGAAACAAAAAGAAGTTGATTTTGGAAGTGTTTTACAACCTTTAAAATTAACTGTTTTCTATAATGGTCAGGAAGACGATCAGTATAAAAATATGATGGGAACGGTAAGTGCCAACTTCAAGCCAAGCAAAAAATGGCATTTCACTCTGGATAATTTTGCTTATCAGAACAGGGAGAGGGAATATTATTCGTTGGCTTCTGGTTATATTTTAGAAGCTTTTGATGAGGAAGGGAATCCGGTTGCAGGTTATGACGCCGGAGGCCAAATCGATCATGCCAGAAATGACTTGTTAGTAAGGGTTTATGGCTCCCAGCTCAGAACTAGGTTTTCTCCGGATGTCAATACCGATTTTGAACTGGGTGTAAAATTCGAAAGAGAAAGTATCAAAGATTTCACTAATGAGTGGCAGTTTGTGGATTCTATCGGTTACAGCAATCCGCGTGATTTTGTTTTACCGGGACAGTTAGATGCTTCCGACCTTAATCTAATGTATCATATTGCCGGTCAAAACGATATCAATGTAAACCGAATTTCGGCTTATGCGCAATTCTCAAAAAAATTCTATTGGGGAACTAATAAAATATTTGTAAACGGTGGTGCAAGAGTTCAAAACTGGAGTTTCAACAAGGAAACATTATTCAGCCCAAGAGTCCAGTTTGCAATTAAACCGAATTGGGATATGGATATGTTGTTCAGAGTTTCCGGAGGTGTTTATTATCAAGCGCCTTTCTATAAAGAGATCAAAGATCTGACAGGTGCATTCAACCCGGATATCAAAGCTCAGAAATCCTATCAGATCATTGTTGCTAACGATTACGAATTTAAAATTGGAGGAAGTGAGAGAAAACCTTTCAAACTAACTACCGAAGCATATTATAAGAAAATGGAAAACCTTATTCCATATTATCTTGATAATGTAAGGGTGAGATATTCTGGGAAGAACAATGCAGAAGGTTATGCTTACGGAGTGGATGCGAGATTGTTCGGACAATTTGTACCGGGTGTGGATTCTTGGGTCTCTGCAAGTTATGCCAGAGTCTATGAAAATATTGATGGAATGGGTTATATCCCGAGACCTACCGATCAGCGTTTTAAATTCTCTATGTTCTATCAAGACTATATGCCGAAGTTTCCAAGTATGAGAGTTAATCTGACCCTGACCTATGCGAGCGGATTACCATCAGGAACACCTGTTTTATTTGATTCTGCAGGTTTACCGGATTATTTGGCAGCTTACCGTTATCAGAGGACTTTACCGGCCTATAAGCGAGTTGATATTGGTTTGACCAAAGTTTTCATCGATCAAAAAGATAACAAGGCGACCGGCGATTTCTGGAGAAACTTCAAAGAGTTGACTTTAGGGGTTCAGATCTTCAATGCGTTCAATATCAATAATACGATTGCCAATCAATGGATCAGTGATATTAATTCTTCTCCACAGGTCTATTATCCGGTTCCGGTAAGATTGACGGGAAGATTCTTCAATGTTACCATTAATTTCAAACTATAATCGATATGAAGTCAAAAGGCGCCAAAGATATAACGGAATTAACCGATGAAGAAATACTGAAAAACGTAAAACTGACAAAGTCAGTTTTGATTTCTTTTTCTGTAATTTTCGTTTTACTTCTTGCGATTTGTTTTTATATTACGGTTACAAAAGGATTCGGTGTATTTTCGGTTTTACCATTGACTTTTTTCCCAATTTTGGTAACCAATATCATTATTCATAGAAAGATGGCTGATGAGGCTAAAAAACGAAATTTGGTTTAAAATATTAGACCCAAACATAGAAAAAGCTTCCGATTCGGAAGCTTTTTTATTTAGAAATAAGATCTGATGAATCTTAATTTATGTGTATGCTTGTTTTGGTCTTTGTTGAAGATTCCGCTTGTGTCCAGGCTGTCAATTCTGACTTTCCCATGCGCATGGATGATTTTTTGATCTGCTAAAATGATTCCGACATGAATAATTCTTCCCTCCGAATTTTCAAAAAATGCAAGATCACCAGGTTTTGCTTCTTCTATAAAAGTTAAAACTTCTCCCAATTCTGCTTGTTGATAAGTATCTCTCGGGATTTTGATTCCGTGAATTTTGTAAATGATCTGTGTAAAACCACTGCAATCGATTCCGAAAAAACTCTTTCCACCCCAGAGATAAGGAACATTCAGGAATTCTTTGGCGCAATTTACAATGCTTTCGCTGAGGTCATGACCGCGGGTTGGGGAAATGGTGTCAAAAGGAACTTCTGAACCAATAGATACCAGTGTTCTACCATTTTCCAACATTGCGGATTGAAAAGGTTCTTTCACAAGATTGATTTTTCTTGTAGCTAAATATTCATTAGAAACAGTTGAAATTTGCTTTGTATCTACCCAGGCTTCATAATTGTCATAATGGGTTATGATTTTGGTCCAATTGTCCTTAACTTCAAGAATATCTGCAGATTCTCCGTAGAGAAGCTGTGAGACTATTTCGCTTTTGTCAGAACTGTCGGCTCTCATCGGAGCAATGGAGACATTACAAATTCCTTTTGTCATTTCAATCAATTATGAGTTTTAAAAATACAAATTATTTCTTTCTTATCAAATGTAATCCGTCTCGCAAAGGTAAGATTAGATTTTCAAAATCCGGATCTTCTGCGATGATTTTATTCACGAGTTTGATCTGTTCAGTCTGTTTATCCTTTGGATTGTTTTCGAGAACTTTCCCATACCAGAGAACGTTATCGATAAGAATGATGCTTCCTGAGCGTAGATTTGGCTTAACGAGTTTTAAATATTCCAGATAGCTTTCTTTATCAGCGTCAATGAAGATCAGGTCCCAAACTTTATCCAGTTTTTTGATTTCTTCTTTTGCATCGCCCAAAATGAATTCGATCTGATCTTTATAATTGCTTTCAGCAAAATATTTTTTTGGAATGTAAGCCAAATCTTCATTTTTGTCAATCGTGAAAATTTTCCCATCTTTTGGTAGTCCTTCCGCCATACTCAAAGCGGCATAACCTGTAAAAGTTCCGATTTCCAAAACATTTTTTGGTTGGACGATATGTGATAGAATACTTAGCAAACGACCTTGTAAGTATCCGGAAATCATGTGCGGCTGTGTGGTTTTCTGATACGTTTCTTTTCTTAATTTTTTAAGTATGATAGGTTCTTCGGAAGCTGTCTCTTCCAGGTATCTGTCCATTTCTTTGTCTAATTCTTCGAAGTAACTCATTGGGAGTTCGGAGTTTTTGGTTTGGGGTTCAAAGGTAGTAAATGTTTAAGTTATGACGGATGTTGTATCGATGTCGAACCTGCAGCCTACTTCGACAAGCTCAGTACAAACTTTTTAAATCCATAGACGGGTAGCGGGAGTGGAAGGCGGAGCCAAACAAAGTGGTAAGCGTATTCAAATGATTAAAACAAAAAACCTTGCCAAAATCTGACAAGGTTTTTATTTTTATGATTCCAAGAAATCTATTACTTCTTAACCGGAGCAATGTCCATCAGTTTCATGAACTCATCCAGTTTTGGCATAATGATGATTTCCGTTCTACGGTTTTCACTTCTTCCGGATACGGAAGCATTTGTTGTCTTAGGATTGTACTCTGATCTACCACCAGCCGTGATTCTGTTAGGGTTCACACCAAACTGGGTTTGTAGAACTTTAGCAACAGCAGTCGCCCTAAGCGCAGAAAGGTCCCAGTTGTCTCTTGGAGCATTGGCACTGTTCAATGGCGTGTTATCTGTATTACCTTCGATCAATACGCTGTAAGTGTCATAGTCGTTGATTACTTTCGCCACTTTTGCTAAGACGTCTGCAGCAGCTGGCTGAATGTCATATTTTCCAACTTGATAAAGCATTTTATCGGATAAGGAGATCAATACCACGCCTTTCAGAACTTTAACATCTACGTCCTGGTCTGCAACATTATCAAGAGAACGTTTCAACTTATTGGATAAAGCAAGGTTCAAACTGTCATTTCTGCTTTTTCCGGAGATCAATTGTTTGATGTAAGCATTGGAAGCATTGATTTCTCCTACCAGTTTATCGATATTTGCAGAACCTTTTCCAGCATTGGATAGACAAGCATCCAAACTGGATTTAAGAGCATTGTTTTGACCTACTAGTAATTCATTTTGTCCTTTTAGGGAAGAGTTTTCACCCTTTAGGTCCTGGATTTGACGCATTCTTTCGCCTGCATCTTCGATACATTGTTTGTAATTCAGATTAAGCGCATCGAATTGTTTTTTGCTGACACAAGAAGCCAGGGAAAGTCCCACAGCTGTGATTGTCAAAATTTTAAATAATCTCATAGTAAATATTTATTTGTTTTATTGTTTTTATTGAGCGGTCATTGGTTTTTAAATCGTTTCAAAAATAAGGATTAATAACTGTATATTTGTGCTTATAACTTAATATTTCGTTATAAAATTGTGTTAAGTCTCTTAAAATTTCAAAACGTTTTGGAGCAATTGCTCAACAAGTCACAACAAAAAACATACCTTTTGGCTGTAAGTGGAGGGGTGGACTCGATGGTTTTGGCTGATTTATTTCAGGTTTCGGGATTTGATTTTCATATTGCACATGTAAACTATCATCTTCGTAATGAGGATTCTGACCTTGACCAAAAGCTCGTTTCCGATTTTTGTGAAAAGCATAAAATTCCCTTTCATTTATACGAGATTTCTCAAAAAGATGATCAGCCGGAAAACTCGATCCAGAATTGGGCAAGAGAGTTACGATATAGGTTTTTCAGAGACATTCAGGTAAAAGAAGGTCTTGATTTCTTAGTTACAGCGCATCATCTGAATGACCAATTGGAAACGTTTATCATCAATCTTTCCAAAGCTTCCGGAATCCGTGGTTTGAGTGGGATTCCCAGAAATGAAAACGGAATTATCCGTCCGCTTCTTGATTTTTCTAAAGATGAGATCTATGATTTTGCGAGAGAGAATAAAATTGAATTCCGTGAAGACAGATCCAATCAAAAAACCGACTATCTAAGAAATAAAATCCGTCACAATATCGTTACTGAATTGGAAAAAGTCAATCCGGATTTCCTGACCAATTTTTCAAAAAGCATCAACTATATCAATCAAGCAAAGGGTTTCATTGATCAGTCGGTTGATGAAAAAATTGAAATTCTAAAAAGAAGTTTTGATCAAGATCAAATCATTATCGACAAGCAAAAGTTTTCAGAAGAACCAGAGCTGGTTCGATATGAGATTTTAAAAAGATTTGGCTTCAATGATGAAAACGAAATGCGGAAAGTTTTGACAGCTCAAACTGGGAGCTCGTTTTTCAATTCTGAATTTCAATTAATAGTAAATAGAAATGAATTGATTTTTGAAAAGAAAAAAGAACAACAAAAAGAGCATAAAAACGAAATAATTTTAGAGATTAATGAAAATCAGATCATTATTCCTGAAAATATTAAAAATGAAATCCAGGAATTTGGCAATTGTTTTTGGAAGATCGATAAAGAGAAAGTTCAATTACCCCTGAAATTAAGAAGAAAGCAAGAAGGCGATTTGTTTTTCCCTATTGGAATGATTGGCAAAAAGAAAATTTCGAAGTTTTTTAAGGATGAAAAATTGTCTATTTTAGCGAAGCAAAAAATCTGGCTTCTATCTGATGCTGATGAACGAATCTTAGGTGTGTTGCCTTTCCGTCAGGACGGGAGATTCAGTTCTGAAAGTTCGGTTTCTCTGGAAGTAAAAATTTAATATCAAAAAATGAAAGATTTAAAATTAGTGTTATCCACACTTTTTCTATTAATAATAACCCTATTCAATGCACAGATAAAAAATCCGGTCAAATTCAAATTCGATGTCAATCCTGTTGGCAAAGATGAATATGAGGCTGTTTTAACTGGTACGATTGAAGATAACTGGCATGTTTATTCTAAGGATTTACCGCCGGATTCGGGAATTCCTACCGAGTTTAAAATCACTTCAAAGCAAGGGATTCAATTGATTGGAAAAGTTCAGGAAATTGGGAAAAAACACGACGAGTTTTCGGAGGCTTTCGGAGCGCAGATTGTTTATTATTCCAATAAAGTTGTCTTCAAACAGAAGTTCAAACCAAACGATGCTTCCAAACCCGCGATAATTACAGCTGAAATCATGTATCAGACGTGTAACGACAGAGTTTGTCTAGCTCCAAATACTTTGGAATTTGAGAAACAAATCGAAGGAAGTAAAACGGCTGTTGCTCCTGAAGAAACTTTAGAAAAAACAAAAGATACAGTTTATGAAGTTGCGCCTGCCGGACAAGTTGGAACAGTTTTAAAATCAGCAGATATTGAAACCCCAGCAGTTGCAAAACAAGATGGTTTGAAAGTCAATTCTCTGGATTTCAAAAATCCTTTGACGGATTGCGGAACGGCTCAGCAAAAACCGAATGATGACAACTGGCTGGTTCTTGGGCTTGGATTTTTGGGGGGATTGATCGCATTGCTTACGCCTTGTGTTTTCCCGATGATTCCGTTGACGGTTTCGTTCTTTACAAAAGGGAATAAAGACAAGGCAAAAGGAAAACGGGATGCTTTTATCTACGGTTTTTTCATTCTGTTGATTTTCGTTTTATTGAGTATTCCGTTTCATATTATTGATGGGATTTCGGGGAATATTTTCAATCAGATTTCGACCAATATCTGGCTCAACTTATTTTTCTTCGCCATATTTTTGTTCTTTGCATTGAGCTTTTTCGGATATTACGAAATCACTTTACCAAGTTCCATCGCCAACAAATCTTCCAAGGCTGAAGAAGCAGGCGGCATCATCGGGATTTTCTTTATGGCCTTGACTTTGGTAATCGTTTCGTTTTCTTGTACAGGTCCTATTTTAGGAAGTTTATTAGGAGGCGTTGTAGCGGGAGCTACCAATGTTCCAACATTATTGACTTTTGCTTTGGCTGGTTTTGGATTGGCCTGGGCATTGGTTTTCGGTTTGCTGGCATTATTTCCGCAAGCGTTGCAAAGTTTACCAAAATCCGGAGGCTGGATGAACACTGTGAAAGTGGTTCTTGGTTTCATAGAGTTGGCTTTGGCATTGAAATTCTTGTCAAAAGCAGACCTGGTTTCCAAAACGTTCTTGCTGAAAAGAGAATTGTTCATTATACTTTGGATTATTATTGCCATTGGATTGGTTGTTTATTTATTCGGAAAAATCAGGTTTCCGCATGATGATAAAAAGCCGAAAATTTCATTGACCAGAAGGATTTTAGGTGTTTTCGGAATTGTATTTATAGCTTATTTGATTCAGGGACTGATGCCTTCAGAAAAACCAAAATTACAATTGCTGAGCGGAATTTTACCTCCATTGAATGTCAGTTATTTTCACAAGGAAGAAGATGGAATTCTTGGACTTAGACCTTATCACAATTACTTCGAAGCAATAGAAGTTGCAAAGAAAGAAAATAAACCGGTTTTGATAGATTTCACAGGTTATGGTTGTGAAAACTGTCGAAAAATGGAAGAATTCGTCTGGAGTCAGGATGATATTTTGCCAATGATTCAGAATGATGTGATTCTGGCTTCTGTTTATGTGGATGACAAAGAAGAATTACCGGAAAATGAGCAGATCAAAATTGACATGGGCGAAGGGCAAATGAAAAAGGTGAAAACGATTGGCGACAAGTGGAGTTTGTTCCAGCAGATTAATTTCAATAACAATTCCCAGCCGCATTATGTTTTGGTAACGCCTGACCAAAAAGTAATTAATTCACCTGTTTCAGGATATATGCCAAAAGAGGATTTCAAAAAATTCCTGAAATGTGGTATCGATTATTTTAAAAGTAATCATTAATTATGTTCTGAATAATTGATTTGACAATATTTTAATAAAATTTATTTTTAGGAATAAATTTTGTATCTGAAAATCCATAATGGTGATGAATCATTATGGATTTTTATTTTCTATTACTAATTACTAAAATTTAAAACTATGGCAGAAGTACAAGTTAATGACCGCTCAAAAGGAAGCAAAAAAAATGGTAGAATTGGAATTAAAGTAGATATGACACCGATGGTGGACCTAGGTTTTCTGCTGATCACATTTTTTCTATTCTCAACCAATTTCTCCAAACCAAATGTTATGGATCTTGGTTTGCCTGCAAAAGGTCCAATTGATAGAGAGTCAGTAATTGATTACAGGAACTCGATCACATTCATTCTTGGGAAGGACGGCAAGGTCTACTATTATCAGGATGAACGTAAAAATCTGAATGATAAAAGTCTGAAAGAAGTTTCTTTCGACAGAGCTCAAGTAGCAAAAACCATAGAGTCGGCAAAAGCGAACGCTCCGAAAAAGGAAAATTTCACAGTGATTATCAAACCTGCTGATGATTCCCAATACAAAACTTTGGTTGATATGCTGGATGAATTGGCAATTACCAAATCCGAACATTATGGAATTTCGGAAATGAATGACAAAGAAAAAGATTTGTACGAGAAAAAAAATCAATGATTTTTAACATTGAGCTCCGTAGGAGCGAAATGTTTGTAGAAATTACAAAACAATAATGAACAGAGCTCCGTAGGAGCGACATATAACCTTTCTGAATAAATTTTTAGAAAGGTTTTTCAGTAAATTTAATTATTTTCGTAAGGAAATTAAAACTATGAGAAAACTGATTCCTATAATTGTACTTTTGTCAATCGTTTCCTGCAAAAAATCTGAAGCAACAGCAACTCCAAAAGTCGATAGTACAAAGATCATCGATTCTATCAATGCTGTGAGGACAAAGATCAATGACAGCATTCTCAGCAGTCGAGCCTACAAAAATCTTGAAGGAACTCATATTTTGACACACGATATGATTTCCGGAAATGGTAAGATCAGTTTCACAAAAATCGCCCAGGACCAATATAAAATCTCTGGCGGGAACAAAAGCGGAAGCAATTTTGTAAAGATCGAAGGAACCGCAAGAATGACTTCTCCAAAAAATCTTAAATTCGACGGAACGATCACGCAAAGTATTTCTGATTATGACAACGGAAAATTGGATGTAAGAAAGGGCAAGAAAAATTTCTCTACAAAAGATGGCGGCAAAACCTTCAAACTTTACGAATCTGTGAATAATGCAGGTTTTGGAGACAAAATAATTATCAAAATTCAATAAAATATGTAAGTCTGAGGATCTCGAAGACCACAAAAAAATAAAATTATGCTCAATTACGAAATACAGGGGAATGGTTCGGAAAACTTAGTTTTGCTTCACGGTTTTATGGAAGATCTTTCGATTTGGGATGATATGATTCCGTTTCTATCGGAGAAATTCCAATTGATAAAAATTGATTTGCCAGGCTTTGGGAAATCAGAAGTTGTTTCAGAGATTCAAACTTCCGAAATAATGGCTGATGAAGTCAAAAAAGTGGCGGATAAGTTGGATTTGAAAGCATTCCATTTGCTTGGACATTCCATGGGCGGTTATATTTCTTTGGCTTTTGCAGAAAAATATCCTGATCTCTTGAAATCATTCACCTTATTTTTCTCAACCTACTTTGCGGATGACGAAGCGAAAAAAGAAACCAGGAGAAAAGGGCTGAGAATCATCAAAGAAAACCTTCGTGCTTTCATTAATGCAGGTGTTCCGAATCTCTTCAATCCCAATGAGCACGATATTTTGGAGCCCAAGATCAAACTAGCAAAAGAAACAGCTTACACTTCTTCTGTCGAAGGTGTTTTGGCTTCACAAAAAGGAATGATTGAACGTTCCGACAGAAGATCGGTCTTGGAAAACTTTGAAGGCAAAATTTTGGTTCTATCGGGCAAACATGATTCGGCCGTCAACTCAGAAAAAACAATCAAAGGTCTTCCGGAAAGAACCAATGTCAAGTCTTACGTTCTTGACTGCGGACACAACGGACACTGGGAAAAACCGGAGATTTGTGCTTCGATCATCAATACAGAATTACTACATCATTTACCAAAAAATCTTGTTTTCTAAAATGGAAATTATCTCAAAAATCCTCGTCGCAATCGTTGCTTTGGAGCATCTTTACATTCTTTATATGGAAATGTTCGCGTGGGAAACCCTGGGCAAAAAAACATTCAAAGGTTCATTGCCGGACGAGATGTTCAAACCCACCAAAAAACTTGCCGCCAACCAAGGTCTGTACAATGGCTTTCTTTCTGCCGGACTTATCTGGAGCTTCTTTATTTGCGACCAGATTTGGTCAAAAAATGTCGCCATTTTCTTTCTTGGTTGTGTGATTGCAGCAGGGATTTACGGCGCATTGTCAGCTTCGAAGAAAATATTTTTCGTTCAGGCATTGCCGGCGATTATTGCATTGGTTTTCGTTTTGTTGAGATAGATTTTCAGGAGCTTGATCCCGCTGTCCGCTATATCTTTTTTGTCTTATAAGTTTGTCATGTAAAACGAAGTTTGCAGTAAGACAAAAAAGGATGCCGCTCCCATCGGGGCTAGGGGTTTTGTATGACAAAGAAATTTTCTCATTAAAAAGAAACATTGTCATTCCGGAGGAATCAACAATTAAGATTCTTTCAGAAATCATAGATTCGGCGGAGTCAATGACAATGTTTGTATGATAATAAAGGAATAATTAAAAATCTTCCGCTTCAATTTTTTCTTTGAAATCCTCAATCGTTTCTTCCATCGATTTGAAATATTTTCCGCCGGAAGCATTGATATGTCCTCCGCCGTTGAAGTATTTTCTGGCAAACTGATTTGTATCCACAGAGTCTTTGGAACGGAAAGAGATCTTGATAAAATCCTCATACAGGTCTTCCATAAAGAAAACCGCCATTTTGGTCCCCAACACACTTAATCCATAATTTACAAAACCTTCCGTATCGCCTTTGTCAAAGCCATATTCTTTAAGTTCAGAGCGTTTCAGCCAAAGAATGGCAACCTTTCCTTCTTTAGTCAACTCGATCCTGCTGAGAACCAATGAAAGAAGATGCAAACGTGAAATTGTATTGGTGTCCCAGGTGTTGGATGTGATAATTGCCGGGTCAGCACCTTTTTCAATTAGATCTGCCACGATTCTATGTGTTGTCGCACTTGTAGAACGGAATCTGAAACCGCCTGTGTCGGTCATTATCCCAGTATAAAGACATTCTGCAGCGTCCAGATTGACCAGCTTTTCATCTTGATTGGCCTGGATGAAATGATAGACCATCTGGCAGGTCGCAGGGACCGTTGTGTCAGAATAGACATAATCGAATTGTTCCGGCATCTGATGATGATCGATCAATATTTTTTTTGCTCTTGATTTTGTAACCCAATCTCCTAGAATTCCTATTCTGGAAGGGGAGTTGAAATCAAGACAAAAAATAACATCTGCATTGTAAATAGCCTCTCCAGCAACTTTTCTTTTATATTCTCCGATCACGATCTTCTTAGCGTCAGGCATCCATTTCAGGAATTTTGGGAAATCGTTTGGAGTGATGACTGTCGCATCTATTCCTTTGGTTTTCAGATAGTGTTTCAAGCCAAGAGAAGAACCAATGGCGTCCCCATCAGGATTGTGGTGCGTTACAATTACGATGTTGTTTTCCGGGATAAGGAGGTTGTTGATCTCTGAAATTTCTTTGGCTGTAAACATAAATGATTGCTTGAATAAATGATAAACTCCAAAGGTAGGATTTTAAATAAAAAAATCGGCTCTAACTTGAACCGATTTTTTATTGTTTTTAAGAATTACTTTTTAATGATCTTTTGAATGGATATTCCGTCCACTTTCAAATAATAAATTCCTGCCGGGAGGTTTTTAATATTGATTTCTGTTTTGGCTTGCTTGATATTAGAAACTGATCTTACCAATTTTCCTGAGCTGTCAATTAGCTCTAATGACGAACTAGGTTTCAGATTTTCAATTTTTACAATGTCTGTTGCAGGATTTGGATAAGCGGTAATTGTGGTCAGCTCATTATCTTTCGTACCTAGCGTTGCCGATTTAAAATGAATTTCTTCGAATATAGCATTGCCAATTGTTAAGGTTTTTCCACTTCCATTACTTACAATATTATAATAATAGGATTGTGAGTTTGTGAAGAAACTGCATAATCGTCCAAAGAACTGGTTGACTTCACCATTGTCACCCCAATAATCCGCCAAAGTGCAAGTTTTACTATTTACGGTAAAAGTATTTTCACCACTATAAGTTAAATTGGCTGAGATATTGTTAAAAAAAGACAAACTGAATTGTGGAAAATCGGTATCAAAGTGTGTGACTTGTTGATATGGTATTGGCGGAGGGAATTGGTCGGGAAATAATTCTCCTACAACCTTTGTGACCTGCCAATCTGTGTTCAATAGATCTGAATTTTGAGCAAAACATAAGTTTGCTGCAAATATTAAAATATAAAATTTTTTCATGGGCGTTAGTTTTATTTGAGACTAAAAATAAAGATTTATTTTTTAATAAGTTGTATAATCTGTTGATTATTTTAATGTTACAAATTATATGTTCTCACCTTGAAAAATCGTAACTTTGCAATTCATTCAATTTTATTCAAAAACAATAATGCACAAAGCAGGATTCGTAAATATCGTCGGGAAACCAAATGCAGGAAAATCTACACTTCTCAATCAATTGATGGGTGAAAAGCTGGCAATTGTGACCCAGAAAGCACAAACTACACGTCACCGTATTTTCGGGATTTATAATGAAGAGGACTTACAAATTGTCTTTTCTGATACGCCGGGCGTTCTGGATCCAAAATATGGTTTGCAGGAAAAAATGATGGATTTTGTAAAAGATTCTTTACAGGATGCGGATGTCTTCCTATTCATAGTGGATGTTGCCGATAAAGCAGAACCCTCCGAATTTCTGATCGATAAATTGAATAAGATTCCTGTTCCTGTTTTACTTTTACTCAATAAGATCGACCAGACGAATCAGCAAGATCTTGAAAAAATAGCGACCGATTGGCACGAGAGAATTCCAAAGGCTGAGATCTTACCTATTTCAGCACTTAATTCTTTTAATCTGGATATTATCCTTCCAAAACTTAAGGATATGTTGCCAGAGAGTCCGGCATATTACGATAAAGATATGTACACGGACAAACCGGAGCGTTTTTTTGTGAATGAGGCCATCCGCGAGAAGATCCTACTGAATTATGAAAAGGAGATTCCTTATTCTGTAGAAGTGGTAACAGAAATGTTCAAAGAAAAAGAAGGCATTATTTTCATTGATTCAATCATCTATGTAGAAAGAGATACACAGAAGGGAATCATCATTGGCCATAAAGGTGAAGCCATAAAAAAAGTGGGAACAGAAGCCAGAATAGACCTCGAAAAATTCTTTAGCAAGAAAATCCATCTCAATCTTTTTGTCAAGGTTAAAAAAGACTGGCGAAAGAATGACAGAGATCTCAAAAATTTTGGTTATAGATGAAAATCCTTTTTAATAAAGGATTTTTTTGTAGTTTTGATTGAAAATATTTTTTTAAACACAGAATGAAAAATATAAACTCTGCAAAACCAAATCCCAACCTGACAGATATATTGATATTGATAATTCGGGTTTTTGTAGGTCTGTCAATGCTGACACATGGGATTCCAAAATTAGAGACATTAGTGACAAGTAACCAGATTCAATTTATGAATTTCCTTGGGATGGGGTCTATATTTTCTATGGTTTTGGTAGTTTTGGCAGAATTTTTATGTTCACTGCTTATCATTTTTGGATTGTTTACAAGGTTAGCATGTATTCCGCTGATGATTGCAATGTTGGTCGCTTGCTTTGTAGCACACGGTTCCGACACTTTTAAAGAACAAGAATTAAGCGTCCTGTATTTCTTTATATATTTTGTGATCCTGATATTGGGCTCAGGCAAATTTTCACTTGATCAATTGATGACAAAGAAAGAAGAGGTTTATTGAGCAAACCATTGTGTGACATAATCTTTGATAATAACCCAAAAGTTTTTCCCTAGAAAATAAATCAATGTAGAAGTAATAATTCCTTTTACAGTAAAAAAAATAATTCCTCCGATTCCAAATTTTTTCAGTAAGCTTTTCCACCTGGGCATTTTCTTCTCCTCCGTTGTCTGTAATTTCTTCTCCATTTTTATTTTTTTCAAAATTAAGAAAAATTATCCAATTTAGATTTATTCAAAATAACATAAACTCGTAGGATCCTAAATTCAAACAACACTCAACTCATGGACTAACGATTGTTAGTTTTTAAATTTTGTCGTTCAAAATATATTTTTATCTTTAGAAACTTCAAAATTAAAAACTTTATGTCCTCAATTTCAATATCAGAAAACCTAGAAAGATTAGGCATTTCAACAGAAAATAATGGAACTTCGACCGGATTAGAATTCTTCTCGTCTGGTCAAAATATAGAAAGCTTTTCTCCTGTTGACGGAAATAAGATTGCTTCTGTGAAAACCTCAGATACCCAGGATTACGAAAAAGTGGTAGCAAAAGCTCAGGAAGCTTATAAAGAATTCAGACAGATCCCTTCACCAAAACGTGGAGATCTGGTTCGCCAATTTGGGAATAAACTAAGAGAATACAAAGACGATCTGGGGAAATTGGTTTCTTATGAGATGGGAAAATCTCTGCAGGAAGGTCTTGGCGAAGTTCAGGAGATGATCGATATCTGCGATTTTGCAGTAGGGTTGTCCCGCCAGCTTCATGGCTACACGATGCATTCTGAAAGACCGGGGCACAGGATGTACGAACAGTATCATCCACTGGGAATTGTTGGGGTGATCTCAGCTTTCAATTTTCCGGTCGCAGTTTGGAGCTGGAACGCCGCCTTAGCTTGGATCTGTGGGAATGTGGTAATCTGGAAACCATCAGAAAAAACACCGCTCTGTGCGATTGCCTGTCAAAATATATTTGCGGAAGTAGCAAAAGAAAATGGCTTGCCAGAAGGAATTTCAGGACTTGTAATTGCAGACCACGAAATCGGAGACCAATTGGTGAATGATAAAAGAATTGCCTTGGTTTCTTTCACCGGTTCTACCAGAGTAGGGAGAATTGTTGGACAAAATGTAGCAAAGCGTTTCGGAAAATCGATCCTGGAATTGGGCGGAAATAACGCCATCATCATCACAGAAAATGCAGACCTTAATATGTCAATCATCGGAGCGGTTTTCGGAGCGGTTGGTACGGCTGGACAAAGGTGTACTTCCACTAGACGTCTCATCATCCAAGAATCTGTTTATGACGAAGTGAAAAACCGTTTGGTAAAAGCTTACGGACAACTTAAAATCGGAAATCCTTTGGATGAGTCCAATCACGTTGGACCGCTTATCGATAAAGCTGCGGTGAAACAATATCAGGATTCCATCGAAAAATGCAAGTCTGAAGGCGGAAAATTCGTAGTTGAAGGTGGAGTTTTGGAAGGCGATAATTACAACTCTGGTTGCTATGTAAAACCGTGTATCGCTGAGGTTGAAAATAATTATGAAATCGTCCAGCACGAGACCTTTGCTCCAATTCTTTATTTGATCAAATATAAAACTCTGGATGAAGCAATCACCATTCAAAATGATGTTCCGCAAGGCCTGAGTTCGGCAATTATGACCCAAAACCTAAGAGAGGCGGAATTGTTCCTTTCAAATGGCGGTTCAGATTGTGGAATAGCAAATGTGAATATCGGAACTTCCGGAGCAGAAATCGGAGGCGCTTTTGGGGGTGAAAAAGAAACCGGCGGCGGAAGAGAATCTGGTTCTGATGTCTGGAAATATTATATGAGAAGACAGACCAATACCATCAATTATACCACAAGTTTACCTTTGGCACAAGGAATTAAATTTGATTTAGATTAAAATAATTAAAAATTTTATGCAGCTTAATCTGCCTGTAGTTTATCCTGAGCGAAGTCGAATGGCTCCCAAACCTAACGTAGTGGTTCGGCAAAGTCAATCTTTTTTTGCAGAAGATTTCAGATTCGATAGAACTTAAGCCCAAAAAGGATTTCCACTGAAGTCGGGCTACAGATTCAACATAAAAATAACATTAAGACAAAATATTAAGAACGACTAACTAATAAATAATTTTAACATCAAAGCTTAGCTGAATTTTACGTCTTTGCGAACTTAAAGAAAAAATCCTTGCGGACTTTGCGTTTAAAATAAAAACCATATCACAACTATGAGCACACTTGTACACGAAAATAAAGTAAAAGAAATATTAGGAAAACATATCCTTGCAGACGGTTTCGATTTTGTAATGGATTATGAAAAATCACACGGTTCCTACATTGCAGACCGATTGACTGGTAAAGAATATCTCGATATGTTCTCTATGTTCGCTTCGGCTTCCGTAGGTTATAATCATCCATACATTTTGGAAAAAGCAAATTGGCTTGGGAAAATGGCCATTTACAAGCCAACTCTGAGTGACGTTTATCTTCAGGAATATGCCGATTTTATGGAGGTTTTTTCAAGAGTTGCTATTCCGAAAGAATTGCCTTATTGCTTTTTCGTAGAAGGCGGTGCTTTGGCTGTAGAAAATGCTTTGAAGACAGCTTTTGATTGGAAGACAAGAAAGAACTGGCAAAAGAATATTGATAAGGAAGCTGGCATGGTGATCCATTTCAAACAATCTTTCCACGGGAGAAGTGGTTATACATTGTCTTTGACCAATACTTCTGACCCGAGAAAACACCAGTATTTCCCAAAATTCGATTGGCCAAGGATTAGCAATCCAAAACTTAATTTTCCAATTACAGAAGATAATCTTGAAGAAACGATCAAGCACGAGCAATTGGCATTATTGCATATTCAGGAAGCTATTTTGGCAAATCCGGATGAAGTTGCTTGTGTGATTATAGAACCAATTCAGGCAGAGGGTGGAGATAATCATTTCAGAAACGAATTCTTTACTGAATTAAGAAAAATCTGTGATGAAAACGAAATCCTTTTAATCCTTGATGAGGTCCAAACCGGAATCGGAATGACAGGAAAAATGTGGGCTTTCCAGCATCTTGATATAATTCCTGATGTTATCACTTTCGGTAAAAAAACTCAGGTTTGCGGAATCCTTGCCAATAAAGAAAAATTGGATGAAGTGGAACATCACGTTTTCAAGGAAAGCTCAAGGATCAATTCTACTTTTGGAGGTAATTTTATCGATATGCTTCGTTTTCAATTGGTTTTGGAAATCATTGAAAATGAAGATCTGGTTGAAAACTCCAGAGTCGTAGGTGAGTTTTTATTAGAAGGACTTAAAAAGTTAGCACAAAAATATCCGGACCATATTTCAGCAGCAAGAGGGAAAGGTTTGATGTGTGCCTTTGACCTGAAAGATGGAGAAAGCAGAGAATGGCTGAGAAGCAAGCTTTACGATGAAGGGGTCATTATCTTGACCTGTGGTGACCAGTCGTTGAGATTCCGCCCACATCTGAATGTAACGAAAGATGAAATCCAGATTGTTTTAGATAAAATTAATCAGATATTTGAGAATTTAATATAAGGAATTTTAGATTTTGATATTTTTTTCATAAATTGCTATGCTTTAACAAAATCAAAATCAAAAATTTATGGATGCAACAACTAGAGTAGCTGTCTACGAAAGTAGCAGTCCACAGGAGATCCAGCTTATGAAATCTAAGTTGGAAGATGCAGGAATCAAATGCGATGTTGAGAATTCTTACCTTAGTTTTCTATCAACTCCAACTGCAACCAATACTTTTATTAAAGTTGATATCAAGGACGAGAAAAGAGCATTTGATATCATTGATGAATATTTAAAATCAAATCAAAATTGATTTCATATTTTTAAATTTTACGTTTTACAGAAGTCGGGTTCAAATTTGTTTGAGCCCGATTTTTATTTACATTAAATTTTGCTGATATTCTGCAAAATGATTATCATTGCATAATAAAAGGGGAATTAGCTCATCTGGCTAGAGCGTTAGACTGGCAGTCTAAAGGTGACGGGTTCGATCCCCGTATTCTCCACTTGATTATTAAACTTCTGAATTTCAGAAGTTTAATTTGTTTTATGGCAAGGAATTTGTATTCATTTATTCAGATATTCGAGTTCATAGAAACCAGATTATTGATTAAAGGGGGCACTAGTTGCCCTCTTAATTTTTTACTTACTAGCAAATAATGATAGAGGTCATACCTATCAATTAAATGGAAATTATTGAGTCTTAATTTTGTGAAAAAACTTATCTGATGAAATGGATATCAGTTATTATAATTTTATTTTTTGGTGTAATAGTATCCGCTCAACAAACATATCAAAAAAAAATTGATGAATATCTTAAGGTATCTAATGATGCATATATTAATTTCGAAGATTTAAAATCTTTACAATACGGCCTTAAAGCAAATGAATTAGCAAGCAAAATAAACAATTCTCGGAGCATTGCCATATCTTATTATTATATAAGTAGAGCAAGTTCCACATTAGGAATGTATGAAAATGGTTTAAAATATGCTGAAAAAGCACTAAGCGAAAAATTTACTCAGACGAATATCGATCTTAAATTGCGCTTACTTGAAATTAAAGCGAACAATAGTCATGACTTGAGGCTATATGATAAATCGCGAAAATTAAGCAGGGAAATAATCAGTGTTATTAATGAAAGCAATAAAGATTCCGATATTTTATACGTTAAACTTCTATCATCATCCTATGGAAATATTGGTTCTACCTATTATTATGAACTAAATTCCCTTGATTCCTTGAAAAAATATACAGCAATTGAAATGGCTCTTTTGAAGAAGTTGCCTGAAAAAGATGCTTATGAAAGATTGTCTGTAGCTTATATTTCACAAGGGGATAACTATTTAAAGGCAAAAAAATATGATTCTGCATTTTACTACTACCAGGAATCACGTCGCGTATCAACCCAATATCAGGCAAATTTTCCCCTTTATGATTATTATGCGGCTATGGGCAGATTCTATCTTAATTCTCAACAGGTTGAAAAGTCTCTCGAGAATTTTCTTCATGCAGAAAAAGAACTTGTTCAATTTCCCCAAGAAAGCAATGCCCTTATGGATGTATATAAAGAGATTTCAGGACTCTATGGGAAGTTAGGAGATAAGAAAAGGGAAAAAGAATACCTGTTAGAATATCTGCGAAAGAATGAAGAGATTTCGGAAAAAAATGAAAAAAATATCAATTATGCTTTAAATCTGATACAGCAGGAAAAGCATGTGCAAACGATCATATTCACAAAAAGATTTCATCAGATGCTTATGGCGTCTTTTGTTTTGTTGTCAATCTTGATTCTCTATTATTTTTTTGAGAAAAGAAACAAAAAAAGAGCAGATTACCGGACAAAGCAGTTGTTGGAAGAAAAAGAATCCATTATTCATGAAAAAGGGAAGGAGGCACAGATTCTTCAGCAGAAGGTGAATGAGTCTTTTGAAGAGATTGTCCTGCTGGCGAAAAAAAACAATCCTCATTTTTGGACAAGATTCCAGGAAGTGTATCCGGGCTTCCGGGAGAAATTGTTGGAAAAACATCCAAAGTTTAGAAGTTCTGAACTTACTCTGTGTGCCTATATCTTTCTGGGCTTCTCAAATAAGGAAATTGCAGATTACACTTTTAAATCAGTACGAACGATTGAAAGTAACAGATACAATATTCGTAAGAAATTGGAATTGCCTACCCATCTGGATTTTTCGGTTTGGTTGAGGTCGTTGGTTGAAGGTCAATGATGTTGGAAATTAAATCATTATACTCAAATTCCCTTCTGGAATTGTTCAATTTACTTTGAGTCCGTTTCGTTAATGTGTTGAGCTTTAGCCTGGCCACATCTTGGCTTTTACATATCTCATATTCTAGACAAATTTCCTCTTTTTTAACAAAAACTGTTTATCTGTGGCTATACAGTAATAGTTAAGTAATGCTTTTTTAGTTCAAAGAATCAAATTTTGTTATTATTGAAAATTAAAAAAAATATCTATTATTATTTGTAATAATTATTGATTTTGGATAATTGTTACAAATAGATTGTCATTAGTATAATAAATTTAATATAAAAATAATTACAAATATTATGAGCAAAACTATTATTACATTATTTGTTTTGATATCGTCCTTGTCTTTTTCACAAGTAGGAATCAATACTGAATCTCCTAGGTCAACAATGGATATTAGTGCAAAAAGAAATTCAGCAGGTGTTATTGAAGATTACTCTCAACATTATGGTTTGCAAGCCCCTAGATTAACGAGAGAAGAACTTACGAATATCAATGTTACCTATGGGGCAGGGCAAAATGCAGCAATAATATACATAAGCGATGTCTCTGGGGGTAATTCCAATGTTCCAAGAACTAATATTACTTCTGTCGGGTATTATTATTTTGATGGTAGTCTTTGGCAAAAAATGAATGTTAGTTACAGTGCAGAGAATGGTGTGACCATATCAAATAATAATATAAAATTAGGCGGAAGTTTGACCGAACCTACCACTATATCGGGAGTTACTGTTACAAACAAACTTAGTGTCACAGCAACGGGACTGGATGCCATTAACTTGGATGACAATACTTTGAGTGTTGACGCAACAAATGATAGAATTGGAATTGGGAAAAATAATCCTACTGAAAAGTTAGATGTTGCGGGCAATATTTCCGTCAGTAATAATTCCGGTGGAATCGCCTCTTCTGTGAAATTTTATGAAAATGTTTCAAACGGGACCAATTCAATATCTCTACAGGCACCTGCAGATCTTACTTCTAATAGAACGTTGACTTTACCATCCAATGCTCCTACTAACGGTTATGTTCTTACAACTAATGCAGCAGGAGAGACGCAATGGGGAGCTGTAAATCCCGCTTCCGCAACACTGGCATCAATCTCATTGAACAATGAAGCAAATGGGGCTACTACTATTATAAATGGAGCCAATCCTGGAGGTGTTGTTAACCAAAGATTTTTTCAAAAGTTTGATACAACTGTTACGGACCCAAATGGAAGGTTTGATGTAAGTACCGGAACATATACGGTGGGACAGACAGGTATTTATTTGATTACATCTTATATAATGCCAAATGCATCGCCCGATAGAAATACTTCCAATTTCTACTATCCTGTGAACCTCGAAATTAGAAAAAATGCAGGTGGAAGTCCTTCGGGAGGTATCAATATTATGGATAATGCCACAATTAGATGGGCTACCCCGGGGCAATCAGCTTTACGTTATTCTGTACTTGTGACCGGGATGGTCTCTTTGAATGCGGGGGATACGCTCAATACGGTAGTGTACCTCAATGCTACAAATGCAGTGAACGGTGCTACGTCGGGATATTCCTACCCTGCCATCTTTTCATATGCAAATATTGCAGATTATAAAGCGCTGTTTAGTGTTACAGCACTATAATTATGATATTTGAACTTGAACTTCCAATCTTGGAAAGGATTTGATTAATTATCTCAAAATATCTCATTTTCGGTTTGGTTGAAGGTCAATGATAATGGTCAAACCCTTTTTCTGATTCGTCATTCGCAATAAATACTGTCTTGTCGTCCCTTATGATATAAAATTCTTCGGAACAATATTTTCCTATGAGAATTTCTACGCAAGGTGTACTGTATGTCAGTCTGCCTCCTGTTTTACATGCATGATGATTGTAGGCTAAGAAATTCTGAGTTTAATGTAAGTTTTGTTTTTATAAGTATATGTTTTTGATTTTCAGTTTTTTATAAATATAAAGTAATGGTTGAGTAGTGCTTTTTTTTCGTTAAAATTAATATTTTGGTTGTTTTGCAAATCAAAATATCACTCTAATTGGTGAGTTGAATTAAGATAGAATGGTTCAGCTTGCATTTAAAAAAAAACAATAATAAATTAAAAAAAACACGATGAAAAAAATTATGACACTATTTGTTTTAGTATCTTCTTTGTCATTCTCGCAAGTGGGTATTGATACAGATCAGCCTAAAGCAACGTTGGATGTTACATCATCCCCAACAGATTTTAATAAAACGGATGGATTTATCGCTCCGAAACTCGGAGGAAACGAATTAAAGGCCAAAGATGCACTGTATACGAGCCAATTACAAGGAGCCATTGTTTATGCAACCTCGGCGGCAAACCCTACGAGTACCAAAACAGAAAACGTTACTCGGGAAGGATATTACTATTTTGATGGAAGCAAATGGATTAGGTTTTCTTCGGGGGCAAGTAATAATGAAAATGACATCAACATTTATAAAGATGATGGAAACCTGACAAATAATCGTAATGCTAATCTGAATGGATTCAATTTAGCTTTCACAGGAAACGGAAATCTGGGAATAGGTACCACTGGTGCTCCAACAGAAAAATTGGATGTTAATGGAGGGGATGCCCGTTTTAGACAAAGGGTTTTCATTGGAGGAAATACCGTAAAGAATGCTGCATTGGGTGTACTGAATACAAATGCGTCAGACCTCATACTACGCCTTACAAATACAAATAATATACGACAATTCTCTGTGACGGATGTCGGAAATGTTGGAATTGGGTTGGGAGAGATTGAACCTTCCCAGAGAATAGACGTTTGGGGCTCAGCACGTCTTAGGGTTGTAGAGAATGGAACTGTAGATGACAAGATATTGGTCATTGATGATAATGGGGTGGTAAAGAAAGTATCGAGGACTGTCAATAGTGATATCAATATTTATAAAGACAATGGAACGCTGACCTCCGATAGAGTGGTCACAATGGATGGTAAAAACCTCTCATTTCAAGGAAATGGTAATATCGGAATAGGAACAACTGGTAATCCCTCCGAAAAATTGGATGTCAATGGAGATTCTAGTATTAGAGGCAAGATGACCGTTGGGCCTGGTACAAAAAATGCTGCCCTGGGTGTTCGTAATACAGATATAACAGAACCTATAATGCGCCTTACTAGTACAGATAATATCAGACAATTCTCAGTTGAGGACGATGGGAAAGTGGGGATTGGGCTAGGGACATGGGAAACTTCCGAAAAACTTGACGTTAACGGAAATGTAAGGCTCAGAAGCGTACCTCTTGAAACAGAAATCGCAGCCACAGACCGTGTCATGCTTTTAACGAGTAACGGAACGGGGAAAAAAATTTCCATGTCAACTTTAAGATCAGAAATCGATACCAACACTAATATCTATACCAGCAACGGCACATTATCAGAAAACAGAACCGTAACCTTAGGGGGCAATAATTTGAATTTTGGAGGTACAGGTGCAATAGGTATCGGTGTGGTCTCTCCTACTGAAAAGCTTGATATTTCCGGAACAGTACGCTTAAGGAATATCCCAAATGGTAATACAGAGGGCAGAATACTAGTTGTGGATAACAATGGGGTTGTTCAAAAGAGTTCCCTTCCGCCAACCAGTTCTTTTGTTTTGTATGATACTAATAATAATGTAGTTAGCCGCAATGCCGATGATGTGGAAAGACCATTGGCCTTTGAAGGTGCACCTAACAAAATTTATTCGGATTATATTGAAAAGGTAGATAATACAACCTATCGGGTAAAGAAAGCAGGGGTATATACAGCGGAGGTCATCGTTCTATATGATGATATTCCTGTGGTTAATAGCAGTGATACAAGATCGGGATGCAGGGCCAAATTATCAATGGGCGGGAAAAATTTGTGGAAAATTGGAGACAGATGGTCGAATTCTGCAGGAACAACTGAAATTTCCAGGAGCGTGATATTGAACCCGGGAGCTCAGATATCTGTAGAGACAGGATGTGCAAGAACGGGTAATCAGACCTATAAAACAAATTCCGGGTCAACAATTTTTATTACTTATATGCCTTTGTAAGGTTTATGGAAATTCTTATAATATATACAATTTTTAAACACACAAATTCTATTATATAACTTTACAGCAAAGGGATTCCCTTTGCTGTTTTAAAGTTTTTGTAAGTTCAAATAAATTCTAAAGTAAAAACATCTTTTATTAGAAAAATATATAAATTGGATAGTGCAAAGCTGAAAATTCATTTTCAATCTGTCAGAAAATAGTGTTTTCAAACAGAAAATAATGTTTCGATGATTTTTTTATTTGAAAATATGGAGTAATTTTGAAATATGAGAAAATTATTGTTGGTAATTATCCTTTCTGCTTTGGTAATTTCTTGTGGAACTTCCAGGTCCGCAAAAAAATATACTTACAAAAAACCTTCAACAACAAATAAATCTGCCAATCTCAAAAAACTAAATTCATCCTATTCTGGAAATGTCTCCGGAACAAGAGCCTCGATTTTGGATAATGCCGAGAATTATTTGGGAACTCCTTACAAGTATGCAGGCAATACACCTGCCGGTTTCGATTGCTCAGGTTTGGTGTGCAAGGTGTTTGACGAAGAAAAGATCCAAATGCCGAGACGTTCTTCGGATCAGGCAAAACAAGGGCGGAGTATCAATGTTTCCGAAGCGAGGCCAGGAGATTTGTTGTTTTTTGCAACCGCTGGAGGTTCTACTGTGACACACGTTGGGATTGTTCACGATATTCTGAATAGTGGGGAAGTTACTTTTATCCATGCATCCACTTCCAAAGGTGTGATTATTTCGTCTCTTAACGAAGCTTATTGGAATAAAGCATTTCTTTTTGCAAGAAGTGTTCTATAATTTATTATTTTTGCCAACAGGTAATGATGAGGTTCAATAATTTTTTATTGGGCTTTTTTATTTTATAAAATCAATTATTAATCAATTATAATTAAGAAATGTCTTTACAGGAAAAAATTGAAAAAGCTTGGGATAACCGCGAACTTTTGAAAGAAGAAGAATATCAGGATGCCGTAAGAGAAGTAGTTGCGAAACTGGATGCAGGAGAACTGAGAACGGCTGAGCCAACGGAAAACGGATGGCAGATCAATGAGTGGGTCAAGAAAGGCGTGGTGATGTATTTCCCAATCCAGACAATGGAAACCATAGAAGTTGGGCCTTTCGAATTCCACGACAAGATTCCTTTGAAGAAAAACTATGCAGAAAAAGGTGTAAGAGTTGTTCCTCACGCCATTGCAAGACACGGAAGTTTTGTAGCAAGCGGTGTGATCATGATGCCTTCTTATGTTAATATCGGAGCTTATGTAGATTCCGGGACAATGGTTGACACTTGGGCAACTGTAGGAAGCTGTGCGCAGATCGGTAAAAACGTTCACTTGAGCGGCGGGGTAGGAATTGGTGGAGTTCTTGAACCATTGCAAGCTGCGCCGGTAATTATTGAAGATGATGCGTTTATCGGTTCTCGTTGTATCGTTGTGGAAGGTGTTCGTGTTGGTAAAGAAGCTGTTTTAGGAGCGAATGTCTGCCTTACGATGTCCACTAAAATTATCGATGTAACAGATGATGAGCCTGTGGAAATGAAAGGCTACGTTCCAGAACGTTCAGTGGTGATTCCGGGAAGTTATACCAAGAAATTCCCTGCCGGAGAATATCAGGTTCCTTGTGCTTTGATTATTGGAAAAAGAAAAGAATCTACAGACAAGAAGACATCCTTGAATGATGCGTTGAGAGAAAATAATGTTGCGGTTTAGGATTTAGAAAAAATAAAAACTGCCTGTCAAATCTGATGGGCAGTTATCTAATACTAACAACCATTTTGTGAAACAAAAATTCTTAAGAGTTATCTCAGATTACAAGATCATTTTCGTAATCTATATTATTGTTGCAGGTCTTACTGCATATAGCAAGTACAAAAGAGGAACAGGTGGTTACAACAACTACTTGATCTTCAAAGGCGTTTTTTATAATACACTGCAGGAGAAAAATATATTCCTGCAATATCCCGATTTGTTTTTTGACAGCAATCATTACGGCATATTTTTCAGCCTGTTGATTGCGCCTTTTGCGATGATGCCGGACGGTTTGGGAGCTGTTCTATGGAACGTTACAAGTACTTTGGTTTTTCTTTATGCCATTTACAAACTTCCATTTTCTGACAGGAAGAAATCATTTTTTGCCTGGCTTTGTCTTCAGGAATTCATTACTGCAGCGACTTATTTTCAGTTTAATATTATTTTGACAGGATTATTGATGTTGTCTGCGATTTATATTTATGAGAGAAAAGAAACACAGTCCGCATTCTCGATTCTGATTGGGACATTTGTCAAAGTTTACGGAATTGTCGGCCTGTCTGCTTTCTTTTTTATCAAAAACAAACTTCGGTTTATAATAAGCTTGATTATCATTGCAATTTTATTTTTTGTTTTACCAATGCTGATTTCCAGTCCGAAATTTGGCGTTCAGTCTTACATTGACTGGTATGTGTCGCTTGCCGAAAAGAATTTGTCTAACCGATCTTTAACAAGTCGTCAGGATTATTCTTTGATGGGTGTTGTAAGAAGAGTTTTAGGAAGAACAGATTTATCAAATCTTTTATTTGTTATCCCGGGATTTGTGCTTTTTATGTTGCCATATCTTAGAATTAAACAATACAAAAATCTAAGTTTTCAATTGATGATTTTAGCATCAACATTATTGTTCGTTGTGCTTTTCAGCTCGGGTTCAGAAAGTCCGACTTATATTATTGCTGTAGCAGGAGTAATGCTTTGGTTCCTGATGCAGAAAAATATCAGTAAAATTGATATTGCAATATTGATTTTTGTAATAATTTTGACCTGTTTTTCTTTCTCGGATTTGTTTCCAAAATCGGTGAAGGAAAATTATATTATCAAGTATTCTCTGAAAGCTGTTCCGTGTATTGTTGTCTGGTTTAGAGTGATGTATGAGTTATTAACCCGAGATTTCGAAAGAGATTATAAACTAGATTAGATCATTTGTCTCGAATTTTTATTGATTTGAAAAGATGAAGAAAATATCGATAGTCATACCAGCTTATAACGAGGAGGGCAATTTGTCCTTGATCCATTCGGAGATCAAGAACGTTTTTCTTACACTTCCGGATTATGATTACGAGATCATATTCGTGAATGATGGTAGCCGCGATTCTACCCAACAGACTTTGGAAGAGATTTCTAAGGATTGTTCTAAGTTGAAATACCTAGAGTTTTCACGAAATTTTGGACATCAAAATGCAGTAAAAGCCGGAATGGATTATGCTGACGGAAATGCTGTGATCTCTATGGACGCAGATATGCAACATCCACCAGCGATGATTCCTAATATGATAAAAAAATGGGAAGAAGGTTATGATGTGGTTTATACAATTAGAAGATATTCAAAAAATATAAGCTTCTTTAAAAGAAAAACATCCGATTTTTTCTACCATATTTTATCCAATTTATCCGATGTTGATTTGGAAAAAGGGAGTTCAGACTTCCGATTGTTAGATGCATCCGTCATTGATGCGATTAGAAAAACCGGAGAATCCGATATTTTCCTTAGAGGATTAGTAAAATGGGTTGGTTTCAAGCAATATTCTATTGATTTTGTGGCAGCTGACAGGTTTTCAGGAAGTAGTAAATACAGCTTAGGAAAAATGATGAGGTTTGCATTTACAGGAATTACTGCCTTTAGTGTGAAACCACTTTATTTAGCAGCTTATCTCGGATTTTTCTTTTCATTTTTGTCGTTGCTTTACATCCCTTATGTGATTTATGCATTTTTGAGTCATACCGAGATTTCTGGTTGGGCATCAATCTTGATGACTGTGGTTTTCTTTGGCGGGATACAATTGATAATACTTGGGATCTTGGGAATCTATATGGGAAAGATATTCAAACAGATCAAGGATCGTCCCAATTATATTATCCGCTCGAAAAATTTTTAATTAATGATTTTACTAAGTTTCGACATCGAAGAATTTGATATGCCCTTGGAATACAATGGCGAGATTCCTTTGGAAGAACAATTAGCAGTTTCCAGAAAAGGCTTACAGAATATTCTAAGGATCTTGAAGGAGCATAATATTAGAGCTACTTTTTTTTCAACCGTTGTTTTTGCCGAAAATAATAAAGATTTGGTTCAGCAATTACTATCCGAAGGTCACGAGTTGGCTTCTCACACTTGGTTTCATTCGGAGTTTGAGGAGAAACATTTAGCGGGATCAAAACAAGAATTGGAAAAATTATTCAATACGAAAGTGGTTGGGCTTAGAATGCCAAGAATGAGCCCTGTTTCAGAGGATGCGGTTTCGGATGCGGGATATTTTTATAATTCATCCATCAACCCAACTTATTTGCCTGGAAGATATAACAATTTCAAAGTTAGTAGAAAACCATTTTGGCAAAAGAAAGTGTTGCAGTTCCCGGCTTCGGTTTCTACAATGCTCAGAGTTCCGTTGTTTTGGTTAAGTTTTCATAACTTTCCGCTTTGGATTTATAAATTGTTGTCCAAATTGTCATTAAAAGAGACAGGATTTTTGAACATTTATTTTCATCCGTGGGAATTTGCAGATATCTCGAATCCAAAATATAAATTGCCCAATTTTACGTTCAAAAATACAAATCGACAAATGGTCAACCGTTTTGAAGATTTCATCAAATGGGCGAAGAAAAATAACTATCAGTTTTCCACCACCAAAGATTTTTTGGAAAACTGGACTCAAAAAAATAAGAATTAATGAAGATTGCATACGACGCCAAACGTATTTTTTCCAGCTGGTCTGGCTTAGGAAATTATTCCCGCGATTTGGTTCGGGTCTTAGCGATATATTATCCTGATAATCAATATTTATTATTCAATAAAAAGAAATCTGAGCGTGGTGAAGCGATATTAAAATTGCCGAATGTCACTTTCGTCCAAACCACAAAAGGTACACTTTCCCGTCAGCTCAAAACGGGAATTGACGCACAGAATAACGATGCCGATATTTTCCACGGTTTGTCCGGCGAATTACCTTTGCGATGGAACTCAAAACCAATTAAAAAAGTCGTTACCATTCACGATTTGATTTTCGAAAGATATCCGGAGTATTACACCTGGGTTGATAGAAAAATTCATTTCTGGAAATTCAAAAAAGCGGCACAATCTGCAGATAAAATCATTGCGATTTCCGAACAGACCAAAAAAGATATTATTCATTATCTGAAAGCTCCGGAAAGTAAAATCGAAGTAGTTTATCAAGGTTGCCATGCTAGTTTTAAAGAAAAACAAAGTGAGGAAATCCTAAATCAAATCAAAGAAAAATTCAATTTGCCAGACAGATTTTTGTTGAATGTCGGAACGATTGAGCCCAGAAAAAATCTGTTGAATGTCGTCAAAGCGCTGAAGGGTTCCAAAATTCCCTTAGTTGTTGTCGGTGCGAAAAAGCCAAAATATTTTAAATTAATTGAGAAAGAGATCAATAAAGGAAAGATTGAAGTTCAGTTTCTGTCAGGCGTTTCTATGGAAGAATTGGCTGGGATCTACAAGTTGGCAGAAATTTTCATCTATCCGAGTTTTTTCGAAGGTTTCGGGATTCCCGTTATCGAAGCATTGTTTTCAGAAACCGTTGTGATTACGAGCAATACAAGTTGTCTGCCTGAAGCTGGCGGACCGGATTCTGTTTACGTGAATCCTGAAAATGTGGACGACATTAGGGCGAAAATCAACTTTCTTTGGGAAAACGAATCGGAAAGAAAACGACGTGCAGAAAAAGGTTTGCAGTTTGTACAGAGATTTAATGATGAGGTGATTGCCGATGAAATGATGAAGGTTTATGAAAGTCTGGTTTAATGGAAGTTAACTTTTAGAAAGGCTTCGAGAGCCTCAGCCTGACAAGACCTCAATTACCAACTGACAACCAACAACTAATAATTCCTTTCTCCAAAAATCGCAGAGCCAACTCTTACCGAATTAGAGCCAGATCCTATTGCAATTGGAAAATCACCACTCATTCCCATTGAAAGAGTTTCCAAAAGCTTTAGTTGTGATAATTCATCAAAGAGATTTTTCAAGACCGAAAATTCTTCGCGGATTTGAGTTTCATTGTCCACAAAACTTGCCATTCCCATCAAACCGTTGATTTCGATATTTGGAAAATCTCCTTCGAGATATTGATTGAAAATGTCTTTCGCTTCATCTGTCGTTAAACCAAATTTAGTATCTTCTTTAGCAATTTTGACCTGAAGCAAAACTTTGATTTTTCGATTGTTTTTTGCCGCCTCTTTATCCACTTCTTTCAAGAGCTTTTCGCTGTCGATACTTTCAATCATCGCAATAAAACCGGCAATGTATTTCACTTTATTTGTTTGAAGGTGTCCGATCAAATGCCATTCGATATCGTTGGGAAGAACTGGCTGTTTTTCCAATAGTTCCTGAACTTTATTTTCTCCGAAAGCCCGTTGCCCAAAATCATAAACTTCCTTGATTTTCTCTGCCGGATTGGTTTTGGAAACTGCAACCAGTTTTACATTTTGAGGAAGCTGGGATAGGATATTTTGATAATTTTGTTCGATTGACATTATAATTGAATTTAGAAAAATCTTATGCAAAAATAGAGATTAATTATGTTATAAAATCAGTTTAAGAATTGGTCTAAAATTCGTAAATTTGATGAAATTTTATTTCGAATAATAATCACAAAAATATGAGTCAATTTGATGTAACCGTTATCGGTTCTGGTCCTGGCGGATATGTAGCAGCCATCAGAGCTGCACAATTGGGTTTCAAAACAGCAATTATTGAGAAATATCCTACTTTGGGCGGAACCTGCCTTAACGTAGGTTGTATCCCTTCCAAAGCTTTGCTTGACAGTTCTGAACATTTCGAAAAGGCAAAGCATGAATTTGCTGATTACGGAATCATCATCAACGAGCCGAAAGTAGATCTTGCAAAAATGATCGAGCGAAAAAATAGCGTCGTAGAGCAGACCACAAAAGGAATCAACTTCCTGATGGACAAAAACAAGATCACTGTTTTTGAAGGTGTCGGAAGCTTCGAATCTGCAACTCAAATCAAGGTATCAAAAAACGATGGTTCATCAGAAACTATCGATTCAAAATATACGATCATCGCAACTGGTTCAAAACCATCAAGCTTACCATTCATTACACTTGATAAAGAAAGAGTGATCACTTCAACAGAAGCTCTTAATTTGAAAGAAGTTCCTAAACATTTAGTTGTTATCGGTGGTGGAGTTATTGGTTTGGAACTTGGTTCTGTTTATTTGAGATTGGGTTCTCAGGTAACTGTTGTCGAGTTTATGGACAAGATCATCCCGGGGATGGACGGAAGTTTATCTAAAGAATTACAAAAAGTTCTTAGAAAACAAGGAATGAAATTCGAACTTTCTACAGCGGTTTCTGCGGTGGAAAGAAATGGAGATTCTGTAAAAGTAACAGCTAAAAATAAAAAGGGCGAGGAAGTAACTTACGAAAGCGATTATGTTCTTGTTTCTGTTGGAAGAAGACCTTACACAGACGGACTTGGTCTGGAAAATGCTGGTGTAGAGCTTGATGAAAGAGGACGAGTGAAAACAAACGACCACCTCCAGACTAATGTTTCTAACATCTATGCGATTGGAGATGTTGTAGCTGGTGCAATGTTGGCTCACAAAGCGGAAGAAGAAGGAACTTTGGTTGCTGAGATTCTGGCCGGACAAAAACCTCACATCAATTATAATTTGATCCCGGGTGTTGTTTACACTTGGCCAGAAGTTGCTGGAGTTGGTAAAACCGAAGAGCAATTGAAAGCTGAAGGTGTTGCTTATAAAGTTGGGAATTTCCCAATGAGAGCTTTGGGAAGAAGCCGGGCAAGTGGCGATACGGATGGATTTGTGAAAATCATCGCTGACGAAAAAACTGACGAGGTTCTAGGTTTCCATATGATTGGAGCAAGAGCTGCGGACTTGGTTGCGGAAGGTGTTATTGCAATGGAGTTCCGTGCAAGTGCAGAAGACATCGCAAGAAGTTCACATGCACATCCAACTTATGCAGAAGCTGTAAAAGAAGCAGCTTTGGATGCGACTGGAAAGCGTTCGATTCATATGTAAGATTTTAACATCAATATATTTAGAAAGAGAAGCAGTTTTGCTTCTTTTTTTTTATTAATTTAGTTGAAAATAAACTAATTATGAAAAAAAAATACTTCTTTTTTCTACTTTTTTGCTCTCAGATTTTTTTCAGCCAAATCATTAATTTTCCAGACCCGAAGTTCAAAGCAAGATTACTAGAATCGAGTACAACTAATTACTACAATATGGTAGCATCAGATTTAAATGGGAATCCTACTGTTATCGACCAAAATCAGGATGGCGAAATTGATGTTCAAGAAGCTTTGAATATTAGTAAAATTTCTATTGATGGGGCAAATTCACCCCTTAATTATATTCAGTTTTCAAGCAATAAATATTTTAATATTGATTCAATTGAAGGTATTAATTATTTCAAAAACCTGAAAATTTTGGAGTGTAAAAATAATAATTTGACTTCAATAGATTTTAAAAATTTGACAAAATTGACTCAGATTTATTGTCATAACAATAAAATAAGCCAATTTATAAATTTTGAAGATGTAGGAAGTTTATTTATTATTCAATGCGCAAATAATCTGTTGGCTAATTTAGACCTTAGTCAATCAGCAAGAAATTCTGGTACTGAAGGATATGCTCTCTACGGATATTATGGAAATCCATTAAAAAACTTAAACCTTCAGAGCGGAATGATTACTATTTGGGCTATGTTGGCTGACCAGAGCCAATGTCCATTTTATTCGTTTTATCAAGTGACAGCAATTTGTAGAAGTTATCCCGAACCTGATACTTTGGCGGGTTTAAATAATCTTACTGTAAACTGCTTCGAGGCAGACGAATATAGAGACAATCTTATTCAAAATAATATACCAACTAATATCTTGGCAGATAATTGTCTGATTGCAACCGAAGAAATACCTAAAATATCGTTTAGGGTTGTACCAAACCCTGCGAAAGATTTTTTAAAATTAGATATTAATGAAAAGATTGAAAAGATTCAAATTCTTGATGAATTGGGAAGGTTGGTTTCATCTCCAGACCTCAATCAAAATAAAATTAATATTTCAAAGCTTCAATCTGGAATTTATTATTTAAATCTTTCAATTAATGGTAAATCTCTAAAAACTAAATTTATAAAAGAATAGAATGAAAATTTTAACTTTTTAAAATTAATAAAAGAGAAGCAGTTTTACTTCTCTTTTTTATTTTAATTACTTCACAGTCAGGATGTTAAATTTTTATTTATAAAAGTGAGTATTTTAATTAATAATTTGGCATATTTGTAGAATTAGACTAGATATTATAAAATAAATTATTAACTATGAAAAAAATATTTACTACTTGTGTTTTTCTTTTGAGTTTAGCAATTTTTGCTCAAGAAGCAGGAAAAGCTGGCGAACTTTTGAAAAATGAAGCTTCTAAAAGCGAAATGCAGACTCGCAAACCGGAAACATCTGGAAAAAGAGGTAATGGAACATTAGATAATTCAAATTACAGAACCAACCCGAATAATAACAATAATACTCCCAACAACAGACCAGATCCGAGTTACGACTGGAATCAAAATTACGGTTATGGCTACGCGGAGATATTCTTGAGAATCCCTGAGCGAGGCTTCTACACAGTGGAAGTTGGCGACCAGATGTCTGCGAATTCTTCCGGAAAATATAGATTTTTTGATATCATTCCAGGTTTGGTTCCAATTTCTGTTTATGGAAACGGATATTTGCTTTATAGGACAAGAGTTAATGTTCGTAACAATTCCAGATTGGTCTTGGATTTCTTTAGTAATCGTGGGTTGTATCTTTTGGGGACTTATCAGCTTCAAAACCAAGCTTATGACAATTATGGTGATATCTGGAATGATATGTGGAATTCTCCATACAACAATGGTAATTCTGGACAATGGGACCCTTATTACGGAACAGGAAACCAAGGTGGCTACAATGGGAACAACCAAGGAAATTATTATGGCAACGTGATGAATAGTGCGAGTTTTAATGCCTTTTTGCAAGTCGTTAAAAACACCAAATTTGCAGATGATAAAGTTTCCGTCATCAAGCAGCAGCTGAGAAATGCTATGGCAACATCTGAGCAGATAAAATCCCTTCTCGAAGTTTTGACTTATGACAAAGATAGAGTAGAGGTTGCCAAATATTCTTATTCCAGATGTGTGGACCCTGTCAATTATTTTGTGGTCTATCCTGCTTTCCAATTTCAGAGTTCGGCTCAGGAATTACGGGATTATATTTCAAAACAATAGATCAGAGAGAGGCAATTGCTTCTCTTTTTTATTTGTACAGAGAAATTGTTACCTGATATCTGACATCTGATATCTATATACTTATTTTTTGTTCTTACTTTTGTTAAAATTTGAGTCATGATAAAAGAACTTGATAAAGATTTCACGAATCTTAATGAATATATAAGCCAAATTAATCCAAGTAAGATTTTTATTTTGGTGGATGAGAACACCCACAACCATTGCCTTCCGATTCTGCTTCCTAATCTGGAAACGGATGCGCCATTCGAGGTCATCGAAATAGAAGCAGGCGAAGAAAATAAAAACATAGAGACAGCCACCCAACTTTGGGAGATCTTCTCCGAAATGGAAGCCGACAGAAAGTCGCTTCTCATCAATCTTGGCGGCGGAGTCATTACTGATTTGGGAGGTTTTGTGGCTTCAACTTATAAAAGAGGTTTCAAATTTATTAATGTTCCCACAACTTTGCTGTCGATGTGCGATGCATCAATAGGAGGAAAAACAGGGATCGACCATCAATATCTTAAAAATATCATTGGAACTTTTGCATTGCCCGAAGCGATTTTCTTTTATCCAAAATTTTTAGAAACCCTGAAATTTGAAGAATTGAGAAGCGGTTTTGCAGAGATGCTGAAACACGGATTGATAGCAGATTCTAATCATTGGAATGGCCTTAGTTCATTATTCAAAATTACGCCGGAAGATATTGCGCCATTCATTAATAGAAGTATGGAGATCAAGAATGAAGTGGTAACAAAAGACTTTAAAGAAGAAAATGTTCGTAAGATCCTAAACTTCGGGCATACCATTGGTCATGCCGTGGAAAGTCTATTTCTGAAAAAAGGAGATCTAATTCCTCACGGCGAAGCAGTTGCATTGGGAATGATTTGTGAAACGCATTTAGCTTTACTTTGCGGATTGATTGACGTTGAAGTTTCATCTGCAATTATATCTAAGATTCAAAGATTTTTCCCATACATCGATATATCAGAATTTAAGAATGGAGCTATTATAGATCTGATGTTCAACGACAAAAAAAATCAGGATGGGAATATCAATTTTTCATTGATAAATGGAATTGGGTCTTGTCTTTTTGACCAAAAATTAAGTGCAGAACAAATCATTTTAGCCTTGGATTTTTATAAAAATATCAATTCTAATTAATATTTTTATTCATTGAATAGTATTTTTAATCTACTCATAATTAATTATTTATAATTTTAATTTTTAAAAATAGTTTTAAGTTTTATTTTTTTGGCAAAGAATTTGGAAGTATCCTTCCCGTAAAACAAAATTTAAAATTTGAAATTATGAAAAAGTTATTTTTAGGATTAGGTTTGGTAGCAGGAACGTTTGCATTCGCTCAAACTACTCCGCAATTTGGTTTAAAAGCAGGTATTAACGTAGCATCAATTTCTAAGGACGGATATGACGATGCCAAGTCTAAAGTTGGTTTTGCAGGTGGTGCTTTTGTAAATATACCTGTCTCTGAGCAATTCAGTATCCAGCCAGAGGTTATGTATAGCCAGATGGGCTCAAAAGTGACAAATAAATATTCTACGACTTTTTTAGGAAATACTTATGAAGCAAGATCAACAGCTAAGTTGAATTTGGATTACATTACTGTTCCAATTATGTTCCAGTTTAGAGCAACACCTGCATTTTATATTGAAGCAGGCCCTGAATTTGGTTTTTTAACTAGTGCAAAAGCAAAAGATATAAATACGACCTATGTCAATGGTTCTCCTGACGATTCTTCTACAAATACATCAGAGGATCTTAAAGATTATTACTCAGGTTTTAATATGGGAGCGGCTTTAGGACTTGGTTATGATATTACACCAAATTTTGGTATCAATGCTAGATATGTTGCAGGTTTTACTGATATCAATAAGAAAGATAGAAATACCGATGGCAATACATCTCTTCAAAATGACGGTGATAAAAATAGGAATAATACATTCCAAGCTGGGGTTTATTTCAAATTCTAAAAATCATAAAATATTAAATATTACTAAAAGACCGAATTTATCGGTCTTTTTTATTTCATAATTTATATTTTTGTTATTCATAAACAATTATATATGAAGAAAATTTTTGGATTGTTGGGGCTTAGTGTTATGTCTTTGGCTTATTCCCAATCATTTGGAGTGAAAGGAGGAGCCAATATTTCTACGGTCAGTAAAGAAAATAGCTGGGGAGATAAAAATTCTAAAATTGGTTTTTATGTAGGTGCTTATATGAATGCCCCAGTTAATGCACTGCTTAGTATCCAACCGGAGCTGATCTATAACAATATGGGAGTGAAGTACGAAAATGGAAATACTTCTCATACTTTGAATCTTAATTACGTGGCGATGCCCATTATGTTTCAGTTCGAATTGATTCCCAAATTTTACGTGGAAGGTGGCCCTCAGTTTGGAGTTTTGGTGGGTAACAAGAATAAATACGAAAGCGATAGCAAAACTATTATTGAAAAAGATAAGGACGCCTATAATCAGCTAGATCTGAGTGGAGGGATTGGATTGGGATTTAAATTTAATAATATGGCAATTGGGGCTAGATATATCGTTGGTTTTACTGATATCAAGAAAAATGGTTCCACAAGCTGGAATAATAGTGATAAGCAACTCAGAAATAGCGGTTTCCAAATAGGATTGCAATACGGGTTCTAATTTATTTGGATTGATGATTTTTAAACATAAAAAAACCAACTTCTTTTGAAGTTGGTTTTTTATTTCATAGTTTCATTACTTATTTGACAATAAGATTTTTGCTGGTTGTTTCTCCGTTATTGGAAATTACAATTCTGTAAGTTCCTGTTTTTAAGTTAGAGATATTCACTTGAGTTTTTTCATTTTCCAAAGAGCCATTTGAAACTAGTTTTCCAGAAAGGTCAACAATTTGGTAAGTTGCACCTTTTGTAGCTTTGTTCAGAGAGATGTTTACTTCTCCTTTAGCCGGGTTTGGATAGATTGCAAATCCTTTCTCAAATGCGGACTCGTTAACTGCAAGAACTTTGTTGATGTTGAATCTCGTAGCATTAACAGCGAAATAAATATTGTCAACGGCCTTTACCATGATTCTCGCATTGGAATTATCTTCATTTGGAAGAATTACGCTGGCAGTTCCTGTATTTGGAACGCTCTCTGCAAGAACTGTAGGATAGGTCAATCCATTGTCAGATGATAATAAGATCTGGACATTTTGTGTATTGATAGGTGCTGCTGTAGTACCTGCCACATCCCAAGTTACAGCAAGAGAAGAACCTCCATTATAATTAGCTGCAGCAGATTGTGAAGTCACTTTAAAAGGTCCTGTACCAGCAATGGTAACAACCATGTTGGCTCTAGCTGCTTGATTTCCTGTTGCTTTGTTGTCATTTACAAAAAGAGAGAAGTTAAGATTTCTTTCGATAGTTGGAATCACTTCCCAGGTTGGTGCTAGATTTCCCGCTGCAACCGCAGACATCATAGGGAAATAGCGAGAAGTAGATACTGTAGGCGTGTAAGATCTGAATACAGCTCCTGAAGCTTGTGTCGCAGTCGGTACAGTAGATGTAGTTGTATTTCTTGTGTTGGTCTGCTCCCAAAGGTAAGTCAAGGCATCTCCATCCGGGTCAGTAGCAGTTCCTGTTAACACAAATGCAGTTCCGTAAGGTATGGAATAATTGGTCAAAGCTTGGATTACAGGAACTTGATTATTATTGGCTGTTTTCACTCCACATCCTGAACCAGTACCTGTTGTAATATTACTATACATTTGGTTGACACTTACCACATGGAAATAAGCATCGCTATTGTTTTGTACATTTGGTGCGCATATGCCGGCGTAGGCCATAATTGTACTACCACTACCAGGCTCTACAGAAGTAGCTGCACTTCTGTTATTATCACAAGAGTTATCAAAAGTGTGTTGAGCGCCCCACTGGTGCCCCATTTCATGTGCAACATAGTCAATGTCAAAAGCATCTGTTCTAGGTGCGGAACGACCTGTGACACCACGGGCCTTGCTTGCAGTACATGGTGATCTTAACTGAGCAACACCTCCACCGCCAGTACTGAAGATATGTCCGATGTCATATGCCGAGCTTCCAATTGTTGCATCTATGAAGGCCTGATTCTCATCAAGGAGTGCATACCCGTCATTATTTGTAAAGCCAGGTCCATAGGCATCAACATCTATTGAAAGTAAGACATCATTGTTAGCGATCATGGTCATGGTAAGGGAAATGGTTTTTTCGTAAACCCCATTTACCCTTGTCATGGTTGTGTTCATGGCTGCAAGTACAGCTTCCTTTTTTTGGGCTATTGTTCCACCGCTTAAACCAGCTCTATTGATATGGTATCGGGAATATTCCATCGTCGTGGCTAATGCAAGGCGGTAATTTCTGAATTGCCCATCTTGTACCAAAGATTGAGGTGTTGGATCTGCTATCGTTTCTTCCTCTGAATTTTTATATCCACAAACAAATCCTTCCAAATTAGGGCCAAGATCTTCACGATTATAGACCATATAAGTAGATTTATCCTGTGTATAAGCATCTAAATAGGCTGTTTTTCCAGAATTGTAATACATTACATTGACCCCATCATATGGAGATACACTGAAACGGATAGAATTTCCGGAATTGCCTTTTTCGTAGCCTAAATATGATCTTAAATTAGGATATTTTGCCTGTAGGACAGGATCCATAACAGATGCTTCCTGGATTACATAATCTACTAGCTTTCCTTCTGCTGTCGGGAATTTTAGTACCAATGATTCATCGTTGGAAAAACGTTTAGGCGCTTTTGCAAGATCAACTTTTATTTCATCTACGTTTAGCTTATATAGCTTATACTTTGATGGTGTTGCAGTTTTATCATAAACAGCTGATCTGTTGTCAACAGCTGAAACCTGCTTCCAGTAATTCTTCTGTGAGAATAGCATTCCCGAGAACATTACCCCTACTGAAAATAGTAATTTTTTGTTCATTGTTAAAATATTTAATTTTTCTATTTTTTTATTGCATACTGTAATTTTTTAGTTTGATCGTTTATATTTTGATAAATTAAGGTCGATAAGATTCATATCAATAACATTTCTCTTATCAGGCTCATAGTATTTCAAACTATATTAATTACAATTTTACATTTTGAAAATGAAAATAGTGAATAAATAAAGAAAAGTATAAATAAACCTTGATTTTATACTTTTTTTGCTAAAATAAGAAAAAATATACAATTCATTATATAATTGTGAGGATCATTTTGTCGATTATTTTCACACTAAAATAAAAGAGGTTGCAAAACTTTACAACCTCCTTTTTCAATTATATTCAGAATTTAATATTATTCAGAAATTAGAACCTTGGTTCCTTGCGTATGCGCATTCATCTGTGGTGCATAATAATTCTGCAAAGTGGTGATTCCGTTAGAGAATTTTCCACCTGCATTTGCAACATAATCGTACTCGAAAACATACTTTCCTTTCGGCATATATTCTATGTAGAAATTGGTGGAAGCATCTTTTGTGGATTGATAATAGCCCAAATTATTTTTCCATTGATAGCCCGAAATCACGTCCAAAGGCTCAAAACCTGCCGCTCTCATATCTTTCAAGTGAATGAACTCCATATTTCTGTCCGTATTCAGGATCATTCTTACCGTAATTTTATCTCCAACTTTGATAGGTGAATTTTCATTGATTTTAATTAATTGTTCGCCATTCTCCATTTTTACTTTTTTGTACAGTTCTTTAGAGATAGAAATATAACTTTCCGAAGATTTTATTTTATCAAGCTCTTCATAATATTGCCAGAACAAGCCACCTTGAACAATTCCCGGACTGTCTTTTTTAATAGTAACTGTCGAAAGATTTTTGTCCAGATTATCAGAAGCTACAGTTTGTTTTACGTAACCTGTTGCCTGCGTTTGCGGATCCAGTTGCTTTCCGCCCCAAGTGATTTGCGCTTTGTCAGATTCTGTACTTGTCCAAGATTTCCCAGAATTTAAAATCGTGAAAATAACTTCTGCCGTTCCTCTGGAATTGCCCCAAGAATTGACCTCTTTCTGGGTAACCAGCCAGATTTTCATTTCTTCGATAAAGTTTTCATCAGTTGGAGTAAGTTTTTGGAATGCTTCAATCGCTCCAGCGTGATTCACCGTTTTGGAAGAATACCAACCCCAGTCATTTAGGTTTTGTTTCCAATAAACACCTTGAGTTTCTGATTGTGTTGAAGTTTCTTTCAGATAATTCATCAGTTTTTTCGAAACATCTTTCAATCCATAGTTGTTAAATAATAAAGCCGAACGATGCAATCCAAAGAAAGTAAAATCGGTGATTTTAGCCGTTTTTGCTTTTGATATAATTGAATTTTTCAAAGTGGCACCTTTTGCCTTCAAAGGATATTCTTTTTCCCAATAATGCCTTGTGTCAAGATAATCGAGAACAAAATTATTCCAAATATTCTCCTTTGTCATTCTGAGCGGAGTCGAAGAATCCCAATATTTATTCACTTCATTATCCACATAGGAAACCAGTTTTTTTACCATCGATTTTTGTTCGGAACTTTGGTAATCAGAAAGATTTCCTTTCAGCCATTCATTGATTCTGCCAAGGTTTTTCAGAATATAAAGTGAAGTGTAATACGAACTCGGATAACCCTGATACCAACTGAATCCACCATCAGGATTTTGAAGTTTTACCAGTTCTGACCAATCATTTTGGATTGAATTTCGCATCGTGTTTGCATCGAATAATCTTGCTAATTTCTGCATTTGTTCGGTTTCATTTTTGCTTTCCAGAACCCAAGGTGTTTCATCCAGTAACAATTGTTTCAGTTCCTGATTTTTTTCAAGATTAGATGTTAGTAAACCTTTTGACTGATATTCATCAAAAACGGTTTTCATTTTCGGATTCGCTTTGAAAATTTCCGAAGCCAAAACATCCGCAAACCATTTGTTGAAAACGACATCTGCTGAATTATTAGTATCATCTTTCAAACTTGGAAGCGCAAACATAATTTCCCAAATCGGATTTGTGGTCAGTTCTAAAGTATTAGAAACATTCGTCAATGTTTTAGAATCGGAATTTTTCAGGTTTTCCAACGTGAAAGTTTTCGTCTGTCCTTCTTTTACAAAAATCGGAAGTGCGTCCGTTACCAACATTCTGTTTGGAAGAACTGCGATTGCCTTTTGTTCACCGTCAGAGAAATTGCCTGCCTTTGCAACGATTTTAATGATGATAGAAGAAACATTGTTAGGCACCTTCAGTTTCCAAGTTGCGGATATATTTCCATTCTCAGCTAATGAAAAAGACTGCTCCTTATTATATCCGGAAACAGCTGTCAATTGAGTGATTCCGAATTTATCAGTAATATCTTCATTCGTAAACGCATCCAAAATCTGCAATTGTGCAACGCCGGTTAATTTTTGATTTATTAAACTTGAAATTTTTGTTTGAAGATTCAGCTCATCGCCTTCTCGTAAGAATCTCGGATAATTTGGTGTAATGGAAAATTCTTTTTGTGTTACCACAGATTTTTCCAAAATTGCACTTCTTGCATCTTTTGTATGAGCTAAAAACATGACTTTCCACTGTGTCAAAGCTTCCGGAGAAGTGAACTCAAATGAAACATTTCCGTCTTTATCTGTGAGAAGATTTGGGTAGAATAATGCAGTTTCGTTGAGATTTTGACGAATCGGGATTTTGTCTAAACTTTCTAGTTCTTTCTTCTCAGAATAACCTGAAACTACAACCTCTTCGATAGATTTATCTTTAGACATTGTGTCAGATTGAACAGAAGAATTTCCTCTAATCATTATTTTTGCTGCTGGGGCAGATTCTGCCACCACATTTACTCCTGCAGCTCTTCCTTCTAATCTATTTATAGAATTACCATATAAAGCAGTATTATTGTAAAGCCTTCCATCAAACCAATTAAACTGTGGAGAATTAATATTATGATTTTTCAAAAATTCGAATCTCTTATTATAATATTGTTGTTCCAGGCCATTTCTTAATTCATAAGAACTTTGGTAGAAAGGCGAATAAAACTTCTGCCAACTCCAGGAATTCACCGCAAATTGGTCAAGCGATTTGTCGTACATATTCGCCAAAACTTCGGCTGTCACTCTGAGCGAAGTCGAAGAGTCTTTATCAGCACCGGAAATTTTTATCGTCCATTTTTCTTTTTGTCCAGGCTGTAATTTGTCTCGGAATGTCACCGTTTCAATTTTCAAATCATCTTTATTGTCAGCCAATTTCAAATCAACCGATTCTGTTTTTACATCATTAAAAGCCACCAATTGGAATTGCAAATTCACTCTCGAGATACTTTCATCTTTCGGAATCACAATTTCATATTCCAGAATTCCATTTTTGAAAGTTTTGGTTTCTGTAACAGTTTCTCCTTTTCCATTTTGAATAAAAATATTGACCAAAGCATCAGGAATCGCAGAATAGACAAACACTTTTGCTTTTTCTCCTCGTTTGAAATCTTGTGTCGGTTTAATCACTTCCAGGAAAGGGTTTTGATTTTGACCCAACGATTTTTTATCCCAAACCTTAAAGAATTGCTCCGTTTTTATCGTGTCTTTTCCTTCGATATTATACAATTGAAGTTTGTAAGTTCCGGCTTCCAGTTTACCAAGACTCAGTTTTTCGTTTGTCATTCCGAGGGACGAGGAATCTTTAGATTCTTCACTGCGCTGCGCTGCGTTCTGAATGACAGGATTTTTTATTTCATTTAAAACAACCTTTTCAACTTTCCAGTTCTTCACATCATCATTTTTATCAAACCTGTCGTGAGGAAATTTCTGTACGAATTCATTCTTTGATAATTGTGGCAAATCCTGAACAACCGACGCAAAATTCTCTCTGAAAATTTGTTTTGGTTCCTCCAGTTTTTCCAATTTTACGGTGTAAGATTTTGGTAGAATTTGGTCATTGTAATTTTTAGTGTCAACAGCCAATTTCACAGCTTCATCAGAAAACGTATTTCCAATTTCGTTCGCAGTAATATAATGAGAAACCGAAGCGACTTTTACATCCGTATTTGCAGATTGAGTTTCCCCGTTGATGTCTGTCACAGAAGCATTAATTGTATAATTGTCAATCTGAATTCCTTCCAGAGTTTCATCTTTTTTCAATTCTACTTTGATGGTAAATTCGCCTTTCTCATTGGTTTTCACATCGCCCAAAATCGAATTTTCATTGTCATTTCCACGCGGATACCACCAGAAATATCGCCAACGGATATTTTGTTTTTTAATTTCATAATTTACGGTTGAATTGCTCAGAGGAATACCGGAAAACATTGCTGCTTTTCCTTTCAGTTCGATAGTTTGACCATATTTGTATTCATCTTTTATAGGCTCAAAAGTCACTTCAAATTTCGGACGCTTATATTCCTCAACATTGAAATCCGTGTAACCTGAAATATGATAACCAGAATTATCATCATCATTATTAACCTCAATATTGAAATTACCATTCAGCTTATTTTTAGGAAGTGTAAAACTTCCGTTAACAGAACCAAATTCGTTTGTTGTCAATTTCAAAGTTTGTAATTCTTCACCGTTGGCATCGTTCAAAATAATATTCAACGGAACTTTTTCTAATGTTTTTACTTTTTGAGTTTCACCATTAATTCCTGTTGCAATAACTTTAAAATAAACGATTTGTCCAGGTCGGTAGATTTTTCTGTCGAGGAAAATTTGTGCAGATTCTTGATTTTCAGATTTGTTTTGATTTCCGTTATTATAACCGTAAACATTTATCATCGAATAATTGTTTCCATTCTTCACAAGAAAATTTCTGTAATATTCTTTATTCTCAGAATTTGGAATTTGGAAATTTCCGGAAGCATCAGTTTTCACAGAATGTTTTACGATTGGTTTACCTCTTACATATTCGACAATTTCAAGATTTTCATTCGTAAAAGCTTTTCCGTTTTCGTTGTTTACAAGTTTTAGAATATTCCTATTTCCACTGTCCTTCTGAGCTTGTCGAAGAATCTCATCTTTTTTAGAATAAATAATTTTCGAATCAGAAACGATGAAATAGAAACTTCTCTGAACGGAATTTTCCACAATGTATTCTGCCAAATAAATCCCTGAAGGAAGCGCTTTCAGTTCCAAAGATGTTTTGTGCGTTTTGAAATCAAAAGATTCCGGAAGCGTAAATTGGTCTTTCCTTACTAAAGTTTTTTTGACTTTGGCAAATGGTGTTTTGTAAGAATCAAAAACGTGATTCAGAAAACCTTGCGTATCATCTTTTACTTCATAAATATTCAAAGAAAACTGCTTAACATTTTTCCCTTCCGCAACAATGTGGATCGGTTTGTTGGATTGGGTTTCATTCTCATAAAATAGATTAAGCTGAGGATTTTTGATCTGATTTTCCTTGTTTGTAATATTGTTTAGAAACTTAGATTTTGGATAAAGTTCTTTCGCTTTATTTACCCAAACCAAAGCTTTTTTGTTATCCTCTTTTTGCTGAAGGATCTCAATCATATCATCAATAATCAAGACTTTGTAATCGCCTTTTACAGATTCATCTTCAACCAGTTTTTCAAGTTGTGCGAATTTGTCTTTACAATTATTGAATTCACAATTATAATTGATTTTCTGATGTTTGAAGTATAATTGGGAATTCCCGGAAAGCGAAGTGATTTCCGAATCATAAATGTCATTGATTTTCTTCGAATTCGCTTTCAATTCATTCGGAGTAAAGAGATTCTGATTTCTTAAGAACTCAATATAATTGTAATTGTACCAATCTGAAAGTGTTGGAAAATATTCGAAGTTGTCAGAATTATCAAAGATTTCCTTGTATTTCTGCATCGATATTTTCTTCAAAGCAGCATTGTCTTTTTCTAATTCGGAATAATTCTTCGACAAATAATTTTTGAAATCCAGCCTGCTCCAGGTTTCTATTTGAGATAAATCTGCATTGTCAATATTGGTTTTCTGATTGATCTTCCAGGAATTGTTCTGATAATAATCTTTGATGAACTCCAAAGTCAGCAGACGGAATAATTGTTTTTCATCGCCTTTCAATTTAGTTTGCGTGCTTTGAAGTTTTGAAAAGAATTTGGAATTTTCATCATTCTTCGTATCGTCATAAGTCTGTTTTGTAATACTGAATTCCGCTTTCAAAGATTTGATGATTTGAATGACGTTATTGTCCTTCAAAGCTTGATTTTGCATTTCCAGAATAATCGGAAGATTGGATTTGTAAGTTCCTTTTTTATAATTGTCTTCGATTTTTTTCCATTGCTGGTCGTAATAGTTTTGTGCGGAAAAATTCATAGTAGCAAATATCAATAAGAATACTAATAAGGATTTTAGGATTTTCATATATGTCTTTTATTTTTTGAATGAGTGAATGAATCACTTTATAAAGATGCATTATTTTATCGTAAGGTTGGAAAGGGAAACAATTTTTTTCTTTTGTGACTTTCGTGGTTTAATATTTTTTTCAAGATTTTAAACTTCATTTATTTAGAACAATTTTTCCGACATTTGTTAAAGTAAAATGTCGATTTTAAATTTAGCAAAAAAATATCTCATTGACAGTCAGATATATGTTTCTTTGATGGGAACTTTTCTGGCTGCATTTTTTATGCTGGAGCAAAAGATATTCCGTTGGCCGACTTTGTTGTTGATTTTCATTACTTATTTCAGCGGTTATCTTTATACCAAATATCAGTACGACAAAAGGAAGTTTTTCAAGATATTGATTTTCAATTGTATTTGTGGGATTGTCAGCGTAATTCTCATACTCAGGAATCATAATGAATACAGACTTCTGAGATGGGCAATTATTGTTATTTTGGGCTTGCTTTACAATTCGTTTTTCTTGGAGAGATTCATTAGAAAAATCCCTTTGTTAAAGGTTTTTTATGTTGGATTGACTTGGGCTTTGATCAATTCATGGCTGATTCTTCCGGAATTCAATTATCCCATTTTTTTGATTTCCTGGTTATTCATTTCAGCTTTGGTTCTGCCTTTTGATATCAGAGATATGAATAGTGATGACGTAGTTACTTTTCCGATTTTGATTGGCGTTCAGAAAACCAAGTTTCTTGCTTATCTACTGGTTTTTATTTCCGGATTGTTGGGTATTTTTTATCTTGATTTAGAATTTGGAATTTATTTCTTTCTGACTATAATTATCACATTTATATTGATTTATTTTTCTGAAAACAGCAATCAAGAATCATACTTTTCTTTTTGGGTAGAAAGTTGTAGTGGATTACCTTTGTTATGGCTTTTCTTGTATTGGCTTATAAATTGATATTACAGATTTTGTTGAATTTTCCGACTATTGATGAACAAATCAATCCTGATTTTTATTTTCGTTTTAAGTTGCCTTTCTTTTGCCAATGCTCAGGAAGGAAAAGATTCGCTTTATTATAAGATAGAGGAGTTTTCAGATAAAAGAAAATTTACAAAGTTCATTCATCGTTTCATCTTTCGCCGGGAAGCGGATTCGGCCTCCGTGAAAACCAGAACGGATAAGCAATCCCAGGAAACTTACGATGGAAGATATATCCGGAATATTAAAATTGAGACCATAGACCCGTTTGGATACGGTTCCAAAGATAAAAAAGAAAAGTCCAGATGGTACGATTGGTTCACGAATCATCTTCATTCCAATACAAGAGTTTCAACAGTTAATAATTATTTGCTTTTCAAAAAAGGCGAAGAATATAACGCGCAAAAACTCTATGAATCTGAGCGTTTGCTAAGAACGATGCCTTTTGTGAACAGAGTTAATATCAGCGTTTCCGACAGCACTTCTACCAAAGACTCTATTGATGTCGTGGTAAAAGTTCTCGATTCCTGGAGTTTGAAGCCGAGAGTGAGTTATTCAGGAAGCAAAATTGGTCTGGGAGTAACGGAAGAGAATTTTCTTGGTCTTGGCCACGAAGCGGATTTCCTTTACAGGAATGACTCCAAGGAAAAACAAGATTATATGTACGGAAGTTATACGGCCTATAATCTTTTTGGCTCTTACATCAACGCTCAGGTTTTGGGCGAGCGTGATTTTGCGAAAAATGAAAGGATCAATTTCAATGTCAAGAGAGACTTTTTCTCTCCGTTGACAAAGTGGGCAGGTGGCTTCACTTTCGAATATTTTATGCGGAATGTTCTACTTCCAATGGAAAATAAAACAACTTTCCCTGAGGTTCAAATCAAAGTTTACAGCCAGGATCTGTGGGGCGGTTATCAGATTCCGGTTTCGGCTAACAAAGAAGAAAGAGTTTCCAGTAACATTGCGTTGATAGGGCGATTTCAGAATTACCAGTATAAAGACAGCCCTTATATTGATCAGTTTGGATACTTCCGTTCTTACAGTAGTTTTTTGATGTCTGCAGGATTTATACAAAGGAAATTCTCAGTTGAGAAAAACATTTTCCAATACGATTTACCGGAAGATATTGCTTACGGAAATACTTTCAATTTAACCGCCGGATTTTTATCAAGAAGTAATAAAGTAATGCCTTATGCTGGCGTTTCGGGTTCATATGGCGACTTTACAAAGATTGGCTATTTTAATATTAAGGCTCAGTTTGGAAGATTCTTCAACGAGGACAGCCAAAACCGGGAATCTTTCCGATTGGACGGAACTTATTTTACGAATCTGATGGATTGGAAATTTGCTAAAGCCAGACATTTCTTTTCACCTACTTTAGCACTTGGAAATCCTCAACATAATTATTCTTACAGAGACAGAATCAATCTTTCCTCAGCTGAGGATTTTCCTGTTTATAATGCAGATTATATCGGGACAAAAAAGTTGGTATTGCGATATCAACTTCAACTTTTTGTCAAAAAAACTTGGAAAAATTTCCATTTTAGTCCTTATTTGACGACTGCTGTTGGCTGGCTTGGAATGCCTGATGATAAGCTGCTGAAAACAAAAGCAAATACAAAAATTGGAATTGGGGTTTTGATCAATAATCCTTATTTGGTTTTCAACAGGATTCAGATTTCCTTTACTTATTATCCTCGCGTTCCTTTTGATAACAATTCTGTTTTTGATTTTAATAGCAATCGGAATAATGTCTTGCCACTGAATAATTTTGGTACGGATATTCCACACTTTGTGAATTTCGGAAATTGATTTTCTTGTTATTTAGTTTTATCTTTACTGAAATTTTTGAGTGATGGAAAATATAAATGACATTAAAATAAAACTGATTCAGAAAATCTGTGAATCCGATAATTATTATTTGTTATCCGCTTTCCTCAAAAATTTTGAATCAAAATCTCCCAATATTATTTCAGAATCTCCATCCATTTACGAATCTGAAAAACCAATGACGGAAGAAGAAGTTGAAGCATATTTTAAAGAAGAGGAAATCATTCTTCCAGATTATGTAATGAAAATGATAGAACGAGGAATGGATGATGTGAAAAATGGTAGAGTTTATTCGGAAGAAGAAATGGACAAAATGGATGAAGAATGGCTGGGTTAAAGGTTGAATGGACTCATTTTGCAAAAAAACAAAGAGATGAAATTTTTGAATATTGGAATAATAGAAATAAAAGTAAATCTTATTCTCAAAAACTAAGAATCACAATTAAAGAAAAAACAGATCAATTAAAAATTCAACCATTCTCTGGTAAAAAAACTATCAATGATACTACCAGAATGTTGGTTTTCAAAAATTATAGTTTGATTTACAATATAGAAAAAGAAACTATTTCAATTATTTCATTTTGGGAAAACCATCAAAATCCTGAAACACTCAAAAATTTTTTAGGATTATGATTATCAACAAACTTTCGCTCATCAATTTCAAAAATCACTCGGAACAATCTTTTGATTTTTCACCTCAAATCAATTGTTTTGTGGGTAACAATGGAGTAGGGAAGACCAATATTCTGGATGCGCTTCACTATTTGTCTGTTGGCAAAAGTTTCCTTGGAAATTCTGACCTTAACAATATCAGGATTGATGACACTTCAACTCCGCTCAATGTGACAGACTTTTTTGCAATAGAAGCCGAAATTCAAAATGAAGAAAAAGAAGACATTATTAAAATCCTTCAGCCAAAAGAATCTAAAAAAGTCATTAAGAAAAATGATAAATCTTACGACAGATTAGCAGACCATATCGGTTATTTGCCAAGTGTGATGATTTCGCCTTATGATTCCAATTTGATATCTGATTCGGGAGAAAGCCGAAGAAAGTTTCTGGACGCGATGATTTCCCAGACCGATTCTTCTTATCTTTTTGATTTGATTCAGTATCAGAAGACAATACAGCAAAGAAATGCATTACTGAAATATTTTGCCAAAAACAGAACTTTTGACAAAGATTCTTTGGAGATCTATGATCACCCTATTTCCAACTTCGGAACAAGGATTTTTGAGAAGAGAAAAGACTTTGTTGAAAAACTGAATCCAATCGTTCAACATTTTTACCAAATCATTTCCGGTGGAAAGGAAATCGTGAATGTCATTTATGAATCTCATCTTTTTGACAGTAGTTTTAAAGAACTTTTATCAAACTCTATTGATAAAGACAGAGCTTTGACCTACACTTCCAAAGGAACTCATAAAGACGATTTGATTTTCGAAATGAATGGGAATTCAATCAAGAAAATAGGCTCACAGGGTCAACAGAAATCATTTTTAATTTCTTTAAAGCTTGCTCAAATCAACCGGATCAAAGAATTGACCGGAAAGTCCCCGATTCTCCTTTTAGACGATATTTTTGATAAGCTGGATGACACGAGAGTTTCTCAATTAATTGAATTGGTAAATAAGGAAAGTTTCGGACAGATTTTCATTACGGACACACACAAAGAACGAACAGAAAACGTTGTAAGACGCATCAACGAGGAAAGTAGAATTTTTGAAATTTCATAATTCTCATTTTCTGAACCCAAGTTAATTTTCTCCAAAACAAGATAAATATCATATTCCAAAATACTTTTTGGCAAGAAGAAGTCTATACTTTTGCGAAGTAATTTTTAATTATTCTAAATAAAATTATTATGAAAAAGTTTTACGTTTCTCTCTTCTTCTTATCTGCCATCATTAGCCAAGCACAAAGTTTTGAAGAAATCTCTCAGCCCAATCTTAAAAATTATTTCTATTCCGCTGCGGCAGTTGCAGATGTTGATAACGATGGATTTCAGGATATATTCTTCACAGGAGCGATAGATTCTGACGAAGATACTAATGTGGATTCAACTTCCAATAGTCTTTACAAAAATAGCAATGGAACTTTCTCTTCCGTTCAGGAATTTGGAGAAAACTCGGTTCACTTGAGTGATGTTAAATTTATCGATTTTGATAACGACGGGCTTCTAGACGTTATCACAACCGGTTTAAGTTATAATGATATTGTGAATTATCAGCAGTACAGATGGAAAAATACAGGTTCTGGCTTCACTTTGGTTGACAATGCAGCCGGGAAAATCTATGGAGGTTTAGATGTTTTCGATTTCAATCATGATGGTAAACAGGATTATGCAATTAATGGAACCCAGTATATTGAAGGGGTAGGTTTTGCTCATGATTTGGATTTATATCTTAATAGTTCACAAGGTTTTCAAAAAAATGAAGCCTGGGCGGCAGGAACACAAAACGGAAGTTTTAAAGTCATTGATATCAATAATGATAACGAATTAGACTTGATCGTTAATGGATTTAATGCCGATTATGAAGGAACTTTCTCTGTTTATATCAATGAAAATGGAACCTTGATAAAGAAATCAGAACTTCCTGCAGTAAGTAGCAGCAAAATGGCTTTCGCAGATTTCAATGGTGATGGTTTTCAGGATTTTGTAGTTTCGGCTCAGAATGAAAATTATGATGCTTACCTCGCTGTATTTATCAATGATGGGCAAGGAAACTTTACCGAAAATAAAATTGAAGGTGAAGGTTTATCTGATGGTGGAATAGAAGTTGGAGACTTAAACAATGATGGATACTATGATTTTGTTGTAATTGGTGATGATGATAATTACGACGGTTATAGTAAAGTTTTCCTTTATAATCCTCAACTTCAGAAATTTGAAAAAAATGAGAATACAAATCTTTACAATCTGGGAAGTAAAGGAACTGTGGCTGTCTTTGATTATGATAATGACGGAAATCTTGATATTCTCGCTAACGGTTTTGATTGGGATGACCCAGACTTGATGCCCTACACCAAATTATTCAAAAATAAAACGACGGTTACCAATCAAAAACCAAATGCACCAACCATCTTAACTGCAACAGATAGTGACGGTAAAGTCAGATTCACTTGGTCTGGAGCAACGGATGATAAAACACCGGAAAATTCTCTTCAATACGAATTGAGTGTTGGTTCCGAAGCCGGAAAAACTGACATCACAAAATATATTGTAACAACAAAAAACTGGTATCTTGATAAAACTAATTTACCTTCTAAAATTTTCTGGAGCGTAAGATCTGTAGATGCCTCTAAAAAATATTCGGATAAATCTCAGGAAAAGGAATTAACGGTTTTAGGTGTTGCAGATGTTAAAAATACAACAGTTTCTATCTATCCAAATCCTGTAAAAGATGTCTTGAATGTAAAATCTACAAGCAAAATCAACACACACAAAGTTTATAATCTTGCAGGACAAAGCGTGAATGCAAAGCTGACATCAGATTCTACAATTGATTTCTCACATTTGGAGAAAGGTGTTTATGTTGTAGAGCTTCAATTGGAAAATGGTAAGAAAACTATTCAGAAAGTGATTAAAAACTAATAACCAAATTTTCATATCCATATCTACATTTTAAAAAGAAAAGCCCATTCAGATTTTGAATGGGTTTTTCGATTTTATTATGTTCTTGTTTAAATAAAAGATTATCAGAGAAAATTATTATTCTCGCAGATTAGGCTAATTTCACAGATGTTTTTTTGATGTAAAATCCGCATAATTTGCTCAATCTGCGAGATTTTAATAATCAAAGTTTTAATTGTTGAAAAGAAATACAAAGCCTCAACATAGCCCTGATGGGAACGGCATCCTTTTTTGTTTTTTTAGATTCCTCATGCTGTTCGGAATGACAGAACGTGTGAAAAACAAAAAAGATATAGTGGACAGCAGGCTGGAAACGTCAATCGACAGACCGATCGTCTTGCTCCTAAAAATTATAGGAAGCTTCCGTCAAAAGAGAAAGGTAGCAGGTCTCTGATAGATTTTGTTTTGATGATCTCTCCGTTTGGTGCTGCAAAATAGATTTCAATCTTGTCTTTTTGCTTAGCCTCATATTCCAGAATCGATTGTCTGCAGCTGCCACAAGGTGGAATTGGAACAGAACTTAAATCATTTTCCGGTCCGCCAATCACAAATATTTTTTTGATCTTTACATCCGGATAATTCGCAGAAGTCCAAAAAATGGTCGTTCTCTCTGCACACAACCCGGAAGGATAGGCGGCGTTTTCTTGATTACTTCCTGTAATTATTTCGCCATTTTCCAGAAGAAGCGCACAACCAACAAGAAAATGAGAGTAAGGTGCGTAGGCTTGTTCTCGAATGGTTTTGGCTTTATCAAATAGTGTTTTTTCTATATCGTTGAGCTCTTCGTAACTCGGGATGACTTCAAAGTTGATCTTTATCTCTTTTTCCATTTTTTAAAATGCAGGGAGGTAAAAGTACAAGTTTTGTGGAAATAAATTAACATTTATTGAAAAAAAACATCTAACAGATATGTTACGACCATTTTTAGTATTTATTTTTCTGTTTATCATTGGTTTGGCAAAAGCTCAGGATAAGATTTTTTGGAACGCAAACCGAAAACTTGTTTGGGAAGACTTTCAATCGAAAACGCAATCTAATACCTCCAATGCCGCAGCGACAACCTTTTGTGGAATCTCCTATTTATTGAACAGTCCAACCAAAAAGTTCACGTCCAAAGAAGTTAAGATAGAATCCTTTTTTGTGCCTTCTAAGTCTTGGGCGCATAGTGACCACAAAACGGATCTGGTTCTAATGCACGAGCAAAGTCATTTTGATATTGCTGAATTGTTTGCGAGGAGATTCAGGAAAGTAATCAGTAATAAGACAATGGATGCCAAAACGCTTCAAAAGGTTTACACGGATGTTTATGATGATTACAAGGATTACCAACAGGATTATGAAACGGTAACCAATCACGGAAGAATTCGTGACAAACAATATGAATATACTCAGAAAATCAATCAGGAAATAGAAAATCTTTCGGATTTTAAAACCTGAATTTTCGATTCTCTTTCTTCTCGGACAATTTCTTTTTGTTGTCGATACGTTTTTGGATTTGACCTTTTGAGGGTTTTGTAGCAAGTCGTTTCTTTGGAACAAATAGTGATTTTTCAACCAGTACCAGCATTTTCTCAGTCACGATTTTTTTGTTTTGAAGCTGAGTTCTGCTCTCAGATGAAGTCATTTGAAGAAGACCTTCAGAATTGATTCTGTTTTTCAGTTTTTCCGAGATTCTCAGCTTTTCATCAAAAGAGAAAAATTGGCTTTCCATTACATTCCAAATTCCCGTCACAGCCGTTTCCACCTTATTCACGTTTTGTCCGCCAGCTCCGGAGGAGCGGGACGTTTTGTAACTGATTTCGGTAGAAAAATCTTTCATTTTAGTTTTTGGTCAATTTCTTTAATTCCATACGATTCACTTTTCCGTTCGGAGTTCTTGGGATTTGTTCAACAAAAATAATTTCTTTTGGTTTATGAAATGACCTTTCGAAGTTAAGATTTGAGATTTGAGATTTAAGATTTTGTAACTCGGGATTTAAATCAGCATTCGCTGAACCTTGCGTCTCGAATCTTGCATCTTCAATCACCAAAATTAATTTTTGTCCCAGTTTTTCATCTTCAATTCCAAGGAAAACAACTTCATTCGGAATGTTTTGTTTGACTAATTTTTCTAATTCTTCGGGGAAAATCTTTGCACCACCGGAATTAATTACATTATCGATTCTTCCCAGAAACCTGAATTGTTTTTTACTGTCACACTGAGTGGAGTCGAAGTGATTGATTTCAACCAGATCATTTGTCTGTAGAATGTCTGAATTAAGTTTTGGAGCCAATATTTTCAAACAACCTCTCTCATCCAGAGAAACATCAACACCATCAAAAACCGTAAACCAATCTTCCGGATTCGGGAAAATCTGTTTCAATGCAATGTGAGAAAGCGTTTCGCTCATTCCGTAAGTCTCGAATATTTTAGTTTGAGGATTATTTGTCAGACTGATGCTCTCGATGCCTTTTTCTTTTTTATTTAAAGATTCTTGAATCTTTCTTTTTAAAGTTTCAGAAACTGATGCACCTCCGATAATGAGATTTTTTATTAAATAAATTTTGTCCAGAGAATTTTCAACCTGCAAAGGTGTCATTGCACAGAAATCAATTTCTTCATTGATTTTTTCTAAAGGATTGAGAGAAGTTGGCGCAATTTTAAGTTTTAATTTTCTTGAAATACTTCTTACGACCATCATTTTTCCCGAGATATATTCAATCGGAAGACAGAGTAGAGCCAGATTTCCTTCTTTCAAGCCTAAAAAATCACAGGTCATTTCCGCCGAATTCAACATTTTTGATTTTTCGATATCAAAAACTTTCGGAATTCCGGTTGAGCCAGAACTCTGAATTTTCACAGTTTTGGACCCCGAAAACCATTCTTTTATGAAGTCTAAAACTTTGGTTTCAAATTTGTTAGACGAGGTTTGGCTGATAGGTAATGCTTTGGAAAGGTCGATTAACATTAGGTTGAGCGAAAAATTATTTTATAAAATTATGCATTTTTTTTCACAAATAATTTGGAAGTTAAAAAAAAAGCCCTAAATTTGCACCACAATAAACGACAGACCCATGGTGTAACGGTAGCACTTCGGTTTTTGGTACCGCCTGTCGGGGTTCGAATCCCTGTGGGTCTACAAAGTTTAGTTTAAACGCTCTGAATTTTCAGAGCGTTTTTTTGTTCACGTCTATTTCTTTATTACAATTTTTTTATAATTCCAAAAAACAAAAAACTCTGCTAAAAGCAGAGTTTTAATTTATATTTCGAATGATTCTACATTCTGTTCACTACATTAATTCCAAGCAGTGAAAGCCCTTTCTTAATTGTTTTCCCAGCCAGATCAGAAATCTGAAGACGGAATTGTTTCGCATTTTCATCATCCTGATTCAAGATTGGATTGTTTTGATAGAAAGAGTTGTAAGATTTCACCAATTCATAAACATAATTGGCAACCAGAGCCGGACTCAGAGATTCCGAAGCCTTTGCGATCACATCTTTGAATTCCGAAAGAAGCATTATCAAATCCTTCTCACCAACATTCGGAAGATAAGCATCAGAAAGTCCTTTTGCAGAATAATTCGCCTTATCCAAAAGTGACTGAATTCGCGCATAAGTATATTGAATAAATGGACCTGTATTTCCATTAAAATCGATACTTTCTGCTGGATTGAAAAGCATTTTCTTTTTCGGGTCAACTTTCAAGATGAAATATTTCAAAGCGCCTAATCCAACCGTTTCATAAGAACGCTCTTTCTCCTCATTACTCAAACTCTCCAACTTACCAAGTTCTTGAGATTTTTCTTTTGCGGTCAGATACATTTCCTGAACAAGGTCATCGGCGTCAACCACAGTTCCTTCACGGGATTTCATTTTTCCTTCTGGCAATTCAACCATTCCGTAAGACAAATGATAAAGATGGTCTGCCCAATTATAACCCAATTTTTTCAAAATTTTAAATAGAACTTGGAAATGATAATCCTGCTCGTTTCCAACGGTATAAATCAATCTTTGGATGTCGTTATCCTTGAAACGCTCCACAGCAGTTCCCAAATCCTGAGTCATATAAACCGAAGTTCCGTCAGAACGCAACAAGAGTTTTTGGTCAAGACCTTCGTCTGTCAGGTCGCACCAAACAGAACCGTCTTCTTTTTTGTAAAGAACACCATTGTCCAAACCTTGCTGAATCAAATCTTTTCCCAAAAGATAAGTATTGCTCTCGTACTGAACCTGGTCAAAATTAACACCCAATCTCGCATAGGTCTGATTAAATCCGGCATAGACCCAAGAATTCATCATTTCCCAAAGTTTGCGAACGTCAGCATCATTTTGTTCCCATTTCAAAAGCATTTCCTGCGCTTCGATGATAGAAGGCGCTTGCTTTTTCGCTGTTTCCTCATCTATTCCGTCAGCAACTTGTGCTTTGATTTCGGATTTATATAATTTATCGAATTCCACATAGTAGTTTCCGACCAATTTATCGCCCTTCAAACCTGTAGATTCCGGCGTTTCTCCGTTCCCGAATTTTTCCCATGCCAACATCGATTTGCAGATGTGGATTCCACGGTCGTTGATGATTTGCGTTTTGATAACATTATAACCATCTGCTTTCAGAATTTCAGCCACAGAAAAACCGAGAAGATTATTTCTGATGTGCCCCAAATGGAGCGGTTTGTTGGTGTTTGGCGAAGAATATTCTACCATGACCGTTTCGTTTTTGGAAGGTGTGGAATCGAAGTTCTTTTCCGTCTCAGAAAACTCTTGTAAGAAAGCAGAATCTTTAACTTTCAAATTAAGAAAGCCTTTCACGATTCCGAAGTTTTCTATGAAATCGATTTGGTTTTTGATTTCTTCACCAAGTTCATTTCCAAGAACATCCGGGCTTTTTTTTGCCAGTTTTACCAACGGAAAAATCACGATTGTAAAATCGCCTTCAAACTCCGTTTTATTTTTCTGGACTTCCAGCGTCACATTCTCGATGCCGTATAATTTGGAAACGATTTCCGATATTTTAGATTGTATATGTTGTTTGATAGTCATTGTAAAATATTGAGTTGCAAATTTAAAAATTTAAAATAGGTTTTTCACGCAAAGTCACAATTATAATTTGGGCAGCTTAATCCGCCTTCCACTCCCAATCTTTTTTGCAGACGTTTTTGGTTTAAATAGAACTTGAAGTCTACACAAAAAAGGATTTCCGTTCAAGTCGGGCTGCGAGCAATTCGCTGTTTCAAAATTATGTTTTCATATTACAGATTTAGTTTAGTTCAAATTCTTAAATCTGCAAAATCAGCATAATTTCCGAGAGACTTTAAAGTATTAATTAACTATTAATTCTTCATTGTTAATTAACAAAGCTTTCCTCTTGCTCAGCCTCAAAAACCTGATCACCAAAAGAACCGCAGAAATCGTCAATCCAATCCCCAGCGCGATCCACATCCCGAAAGCACCCATTTTCATCGTCACACAAAGGAAAAATCCAACCGGAATCGTGAAAACCCAATAAGCAATAAAAGTAATAATACTAGGGATTTTCACATCTTGGATTCCTCTCAGACAACCTAAAGCAGTTACTTGGATTCCGTCTGATAACTGGAAAAGTGCAGCAATAATCATTAATTTAGAAGCTAAATTGATAACCAGAACATCACTTTCTTTCGTGAAAAAATGGGGCAGAACATTTCTGAAAAGAATGAACATCAAACCACAGAATCCCATATAGATCAAGGTCAGTTTAAAGTTGTTGATCCCGATCTTTCTCAGACCTGCATAATCTCCAATACCCATTTTGTTCCCAATCATCACTGTAGAAGCCACACTGAAACCAATACAAAGATTGAAGGTAAACGAAGCCATAGAAAGTGCAATCTGGTGTGATGCAATGTCGGTTGAACTGATTAATCCGCAGATAAAAGCCGCTGCCGCAAAAGCTGTAACTTCAAAGAACATTTGCATTGCAGTTGGAAATCCTAGTTTTATCATTTTGGAAAACATCTCTTTACTGAATTCCGAAATTTTAAGAGAGAATTCTTTGATATATCGTCTCGTTTTTGGTTCTTTTACCAAAACAAAATATAAGAAAACAACCATAAAGATTCTGGCAATCAAAGTGGCTAAAGCGGAACCTTGAACACCCATTGCCGGTAATCCAAAAAGTCCCTTGATGAAAACATAATTCAAAGCAATGTTAATGATGTTTGCAATGATTGTAGCTTTCGTTACTCCAATTGTAAATGACAATCCTTCCGAAACTTCTCTCAAAGTCTGGAACATCATAAATGGAATCATCGTAAATGCCATGATGCTCAAGAAACTAATTGTATTCGGGATAATTTCTCTTGGCTGGTCAAGATGATAAATCAATGGAAGTGCAGCTAACAAAATTATCATCAGCAAAAACCCGATTCCCAAATTAATCACAAATCCGTGTCTGAAAACCGAATTGATTCTGTCGTGTTTTTCTTGAGAATGAGCTTCGGAAACCAAAGGCGGAATCGCAAAAGAAAATCCCAAAGCCAATACGAAAATCGAGAAAAATAAAGCATTACCAAGAGAAACCGAAGCCAAAGCCTGAGCTCCCAAAAGTTTCCCGACGATAATGTTGTCGAATAAATTTACAGACACCTGCCCGACTTGTGTCAGCATTACAGGAAGTGCTAGTTTCAGTCCTTCCTGTGTATATTGTTTATTTAAAAATTGCATTTCTAATGTTTATTTTTTATTAAAAGAAAAATCATAATTGACAAATCTTCAATTTTATTCAAAAAAAAACCGCAGAAGAAACTGCGGTTAAATATAATATTTAATTAAGTTTACTTCTTTACAAAATTCGAGACGTCGTCAGCAGTCACAGGGTCTGCACCCAAGATGATCAATCTTTCTACAACGTTTCTAAGTTCTCTGATGTTTCCTGTCCAGTCATATTGTTGCAGAGCTTTGATAGACTTATCATCAAATTTCTTTGGAGCAGATCCATTTTCAGAAGCTATTAACTGCGTGAAATATTCTACCAGCAAAGGAATGTCTTCAACCCTGTCATTCAAAGACGGAACATTGATCTCAATCACAGAAAGCCTGTGGAACAGATCTTCCCTGAATTTTCCGGCTTCGATTTCTTTAGTCAGATTCTTGTTTGTTGCAGCAATGACGCGGACGTCCACTTTGATTTCCTTGTCACTTCCGACAGGGGAAACTTTGCTTTCCTGCAAAGCTCTCAACACTTTTGCCTGAGCAACAAGGCTCATATCGCCAATCTCATCCAAAAAAATAGTTCCGCCGGTTGCCTGCTCGAATTTTCCTGATTTATCTTTGATTGCTCCGGTAAAAGAACCTTTTACGTGACCAAATAATTCGCTTTCAATCAATTCTGAAGGAATCGCCGCGCAGTTCACTTCTACCATTGGTCCACGGGAACGCTCACTTTGAGAATGGATAGCGTGTGCCACCAATTCTTTACCAGCTCCGTTTGGCCCGGTAATCATCACTCTTGCATCGGAAGGTGCAACTTTGTCGATGATCTCCTGGATTCTTTTAAGTGCTGGCGATTGTCCGATCATCTGATATTTTTTATTCACTTTTTTCTTAAGCTGAGAGTTTTCCTGCTTAAGATGAGAATTAACTTTTTGAAGATTGCCTTTGTCAAGCGCATTTTTCACACTTGTTATCAATCGGTTGATGTCGATAGGCTTGGAAATAAAATCGTATGCACCTTCTTTCAAACAGCTGACGGCTGTGTCAATATCTGCGTGACCGGAAATCATCACAAATGTGGTGTCGGGTTTCAGTTGAAGGCTTTGTTTCAGAAGTTCGGTTCCGGAAATTTTTGGCATTTTGATATCAGAGATCACCAGAGCAAAGTCTTCTTTCTCTATTAATTTAAATCCCTCAAAACCATCTTCGGCTATTTCGAATTGGTAATCAGGTAGTTCGTCTGATAAAATGCTGTGTAGAACTCCGGATATTGCTTTTTCGTCTTCTACTATTAAGATTTTTTGCATAGTGGCAAATATAGTGATTTTAGATTTCGTAAAACGAATTAATTACGATTGATTATTTCAAAATTTGAAAATCTTCATAGCAAATTGTCTGCCGCTTTTTTTTCGAATCTGTGGTGCAATAGCGATAGAAACGGCTATCCTTTTGTTTTTATTGGATTTCGCAAGGCCAAAACAAAAGATAATAGTGGATAGCGCGACCCAGGCTGTTGCTAATGCGAGGGGATTGTCAAAATAATATTCAAATCTTAAAAAATTAAGAAATTGAAAATCTATTTTACATTAATCAACTATAATTTTCTTTGTGATCTGTTGGTCTTCGATTTTGAAAGTTCCAAGATAGACGCCTTTCGGGAGGTTGGAAATATCAATCCTTATTTGATTCTCGGTTTGACTAACGGTTTTTCCTTCCGGGCTTGTAATCGTGAAGCTAAATTTCTGATTTTTGTTGTTAGGAATTTCCAATTGCAGATAATCTTTCGCAGGGTTTGGGGAAACTGTGAAACCCGCCAAAGTTTCTTTTGCTGTGTCTGTGCTTAACATTTGACTTGCAATTGCAAAATGTTGAACAGCTCCAGTCGTAGCTTTCGCAATATTGTAAATATAAACAGGGTCTAGGTTGGAATATTTGTCGTTAACTGTATGTGCATAAGGTGTTTCATTGTACTCGAACAAACCTGTGATGATTTCTCCATTCGCTTGAAACGGCATATAATCTGATGCATAAGCATAGCTGAGATTTGTTTTCAAAGGAGAATAAAGCGTAACACAACTTATCAATTGCTGGGTGAACGTATTGGATGCCGAATTATTAGAACTTGGATTAGTATTTTCATCTCTTTCACAAGTGATCGTATCGTTGGTCTGACCTTTGATTCCGCCAACTTCATCAATATTAAGGACCAGGCGGATGCTCATTTTCGGAGAAGTTGCATTAACGACACTATTCACATAATGCTGAGAACCAAGTAAGCCTTGTTCTTCTCCAGAGAAATTGATGAATTTTATAGAATATTCTGTAGGAACGTTTTTTAGAAGTCTTGCCAATTCCAGAATTACGGAAACACCGCTTCCGTTGTCGTTGGTTCCTGGTCCGGTAATTGTGTCGTAATGTCCGCAGACAATAACATATGTGTTGGGATATTTGGTTCCCGTTTTCGTAACAATGATGTTGGAAGTTGATTGTCCGTTATAAGTGAAGGTGTCTTTTGTGATTTCAGCTTCCGAATATCCGAAAGAAAGATATTTGTTTTTCAGCCAGGTGTAAGCATTATTATTGGCTGTAGAGCCTGTGGTTTTCACACCTAAGGCTTCGAATTCCTGTAAGTATGTGTTGATATTGGTTTGTGAAACCAGATTGCTGACATTCGCGTAATCGTGATTGAATGTTTGGGAATTTGCAAAAAATCCTAAAAATAAGACCGAAAATAATAAGTTTTTCATCTTCATCGATAATAATTTTGCAAATATAATTAAAAAGGAGAAGACTTTTTAAATGCCTTCTCCTTTTCGTGAAAAACTATTACTAACTTAAAAACTAATTCGTTGCTTTTCTGACTTCTGCTTTTACATCTTCAGCAGCATCCTTGGTTTTTTCCCAAGCGTCAGACGCTGTATCTTTTGTGCTTTCCCAAGCTTTATCCGCAAAGTCCTTTGTGTCTTCCCAAGCTTCTGCAGCATTGGCTTTTAGATTTTCGAAGAAACCGTCTCTCGTTGGCTCCTCATTTTTTCTTTTTTGCTCATCGATATATGAGCGGGCTCTGTCTGCATACTCGTTTACTTTGTTTTTAGCATTCTCCGCTGCGTTTTCCAAAGAATTTTCTGTTCTGTTAACAGCTCTTTCTGCGTCATTGTATTTTTCGTCGTGCGTACTCATAATATTTTGTTTTTAGTGATTAATATTGAAAAAATTTGATTTGATGTTATCAGTATATCCAATTAGAATGCCGAGAAATCTTAACGAACGTTAAAGTTTTGTTTTGAATTTATAATGTTTCCTAAATTGACATCAAAATCAAAATTAATGGAAAAAATCAGATGTGCATGGTGCGGAACAGATGAGCTCTATCAAAAATACCATGATGAAGAATGGGGAAAATTGGTAACTGATGATGCAACAATGTTTGAGTTTCTGATTCTCGAAAGTTTCCAAGCTGGGTTGAGTTGGATCACGATTCTTAGAAAAAGAAAAACTTTCAGAAAGGCTTTTGATAATTTCGATTATAAAAAGATTGCAAAATATGACGAAGATAAGGTCGAAGAATTGATGCAAGATGCCGGAATCGTAAGAAACCGATTAAAGATAAATGCAGCCATTTCCAATGCACAGAAGTTTATGGAATTGCAGAAAGAGTTCGGGAGTTTTTACGATTATATCTCAACATTCACAGGCGGAAACCGAATTGTAAATACCTGGAGAGTTCATACAGAAGCACCAGCTACAACAGAATTGTCTGATACGATTAGTAAAGATCTAAAGAAAAGAGGATTCAAATTTCTGGGTTCAACAGTTATCTATTCTCATCTTCAGGCAACGGGAATCGTAGATGACCATATTGAAAGTTGTTTTGTACGGAATACAATTTAACAATGAAAAAATGTAACAATTTACCAATGAATACTAATTGTTAGATTGGTAAATTGTTACATTTAAAACGTTATGTCTACTTAATAATTCTGTCAAGAACCCATTCTATCATCATTTTTTCTGATGCGTGATGGTCGCTTGCAAATTCGCCACGTCTTCTGTTGGCGATAACACAGTTCACAGTGATGGCTTTGTGTCCTAATAATTTGGATAGACCATAGATTGCCGAAGTTTCCATTTCGAAGTTGGAAACACCAAGGTCATTCAATGTTTCAAGGAATTTGTCATCCAAAGCTTTCAATCTTAATTGACGGCCTTGTGGTGCATAGAATCCGGGGAAAGTCGCCGTGTTCCCTCTGTATTTTGCATCAGCATAATAATCAGCGATATCTTCCGCCCAATCTGAGAAATACAACATTGGTTTGATTTTCTCGTAAGGGAATTTTTCTAAGAAATTCTTACTGAATTCATTCTCAAATTGATAATCCTGATAAAAATGAAGAAGTCCGTCCAGACCAACTACATTCTGCGTTACCAGCATATTATTAACTTCGATATCAGGATTCACACTTCCGCAAGTTCCCATACGGAAAAGCTCTAGCGACTTGTGTTCTTTTTTGAATTCTTTTGCCTTCAAATCGATATTTACCAAAGCATCCAATTCGTTCATCACGATATCGATATTCTCTGTCCCGATTCCTGTTGACATTACCGTGATCCTCTCGCCACGCAAAGTTCCCGTGTGTGTATAGAATTCTCTTTTGTTCTTTTTGATATCAATCGTATCAAAATATTTGGACACTTTCGGAACTCTGTCCGGGTCGCCTACAAGAAGAACTTTGTCTGCAAGGTCTTCCGGAAGAAGATTCAGGTGGTACACACTTCCGTCGTCATTAAGAACCAGTTCGGAATCTGCTAGTTTGTTTATCATATTATATTGATTTTTTTAATTTATAGATTTTTTTTAGAAAATAGATGATAGACGAATAGAAATTAGATTTTAATTTTTGTCTCGGTGATTTTCCAGATTTCACAGATTTTCTTAATCTTCTTAATTGGCTAAATCTGCGAGCAAATTATCATTCATCATTTATAATTTATCATTCATTTTCATCCTCCGACACGTTTTGTTTTATAGCCCATATCTTTCAGGATAGCCATTATTTTGTCGCGGTTGTCGCCTTGGATGATAATGACGCCGTCTTTTTCAGAGCCACCGATTCCCAATTTGGTTTTGATTTTTTTCGAGATCTCTTTCAAACCTTCCTCATCGCCTTCCCAGCCTTCAATCAGGGTAACTGGTTTTCCGTTTCTGCCTTTCTTCTCGAATTTGCAGACCAAAGGTTCTTTCTGTTTGAAATTTTCTTTTGCTTCATCTGGCATTTGGAAATCCTGTTCTTCGTGTTCGGGGAAAAGGTTTTTTAGTTGGTCTCTCAAGTCCATTTTATCTATTTAAAAAAGGGTCTTAAAGTTAAACATATTTGTCGATTGGCAAAAAATAAGTTGAGAAATTGTTTTGGAGATTTTTGTTTTATGGAAAACCATAAAAATATTTTGAAAGATGTTTTTATATTTGAAAAGCTGTTGGAGTTAAAATAATTATTTAATTTCAACTAAGAGATATACTAAAAAATAATATTAAAATTTTGTTTCAATAATACAATATTCAATAATTCATTAAAATAAATCTAATAATATGGAACTCGATAAATTTATATCAGAAACAATACAAGCAATTATAAAATCAATAAATGATACTTCAGAATATGCTGAAAAAAATGGGGCAATTATAAATCCTATTTTTTTAGAAAGTGATGATGATTATGATTATAAAACAACTATTTGGAGAAAAGATAAACAAGATGGACGTAGGGCATTGACAAAACTTGATTTTGATATTGCTGTTACTGTTTCAAATGAAAATAATAATAAAATTGGGGGAGGTATAAAGGTTCAAGTTTTAAATTTAGGAGCTTCTACTTCTGATAAAGATTCGAATCAGACTTCTAGTAGAATAAAATTTAGTTTGAATGTAGCTTTTCCACATCAAGGAACAAATTAATTTTATAACATACTTTCCTCGAATTAAAAAAAACAAACCCCAAAATTCCCCAATCCCCATTCCATTTCGTAAATTTGTAGTAACAAAACAAAATTAAAAATGTCAAAGAAAGCAATTCTTGCAATATTAGATGGCTGGGGAATAGGACCAAATCCTGCAGTTTCCGCCATTGCTCAGGCCAACACGCCTTTTATGGATTATGCCTTGAAAACTTTTCCAAATACAACACTTGAAGCAAGCGGATTGGCGGTTGGATTACCGGCCGGACAAATGGGTAACTCAGAAGTGGGGCACATGAATCTTGGTGCCGGTAGAGTGGTATATCAAAACCTTGTAAAACTGAATATGGCTGTAGAAAACGGAAGTCTTGGAAAAGAACCCGTGATTCAGCAAGCTTTCGAATACGCCAAAGCGAACAACAAAAAAGTACATTTCATCGGATTGGTGTCTGATGGTGGTGTACATTCTCATATCAATCATTTGAAAGGATTATTGACGGCGGCTCACGAATTTGGATTTACAGACAATGTTTTCGTTCACGCTTTCACAGACGGGCGTGATTGCGACCCAAAATCCGGAAAAGGTTTTATTGAGGATTTGTTGGATCATATGAAATCTACAACCGGAAAACTGGCTTCTGTCATCGGTCGTTATTATGCGATGGACAGAGACAAGCGTTGGGAACGTGTAAAGCTGGCTTATGACCTTTTGGCAAATGGTGTTGGTACAGAAACCAAAGACTTTGTTCAATCTATTCAGGAGTCATACGATCAGGATGTTACCGATGAGTTCATCAAACCGATTGTTGGTGTTCAGAATCATTTTCCTATTGCAAAGATCGAAGACCATGATGTGGTGATTTGTTTCAATTTCCGTACAGACAGAGGTCGTGAGATTACAGAAGTGCTTTCTCAGCAGGACTTCCCGGAATATGGAATGAAGAAGCTGGATCTGTATTATGTGACTTTGACGAATTATGATAAAACGTTCCAGAATGTAAAAGTTGTTTTTGATGAGAATGTCCTTCAGAAAACAATGGGAGAAGTTTTAGAAAGCGCTGGAAAATCTCAAATCAGAATTGCTGAAACTGAGAAATATCCACACGTGACATTCTTCTTCTCAGGTGGTCGCGAAGCGGAATTTGTACAGGAAAGACGTCTGCTTTGCCCAAGTCCGAAAGATGTTCCGACTTACGATTTGAAACCGGAAATGTCAGCTTATGATATTACCAACGCCATCGTTCCGGAATTGGAAAAAGAATCAGCAGATTTCATTTGCCTAAATTTTGCGAACACAGATATGGTGGGGCATACAGGCGTTTTCTCAGCGGCGGTAAAAGCGGCGGAAGTTGTGGATTCCTGCATCCAGAAAGTAGCGACTACGGCTTACGAGCACGGTTATGCGGTTTTCATCTTGGCAGACCACGGAAACTCTGATGTGATGATAAATCCGGATGGCTCTCCGAATACACAACACTCTACGAATTTGGTTCCGTTCATCGTGATGGACAAAGATCACACTTGGAATTTGACGCCAGGAAAATTGGGCGATGTTGCGCCAACAATCCTGAAAGTTATGGGCGTAGATATTCCTGAAGAAATGACAGGAAATGTTCTTGCCAACTAAAGCTTAAATATAAAATTAAAATAGGAAAGTCGGTTTTTTACCGACTTTTTTAATATTTGGTGTAAATTAGATTCGTTAATTTATAAAATGGATATGTTTCGCAGATTTTTTTTCTGTTGTTTTTTGATTGCTAACCTTGTTTTTGGGCAGAATATTTTGTCCAATGATAATGATCATAATAAAAAGAAAAGTGAAGAACTTGCTTCTTTGGCGGTTTCTTATTTTAAAAATAACGATCTTAAGAAATCTACGGAATTACTTTTCAAAGCCAAAGAATATGCAGAGAAAACAGATGATTATGCATTGATTGCCAGAATGAACGGTTCAATCGCTCATCAATATATACAATTGAATCTGAATGATAAGGCCAAATTCTATCTTGATAACGCCATAAATCAGATCAACAAATTGCCGGAAGGCGACAAGAAAAAAGTGTTGAAAACCTTGTCTTATCTGGAAATCGGAAACATTGATTTTGATGAAGAGAATTATCAAAAGGCCAGCGAATATTACAAAAAATCTCTCCGCGAAATTGAATTGGTCAAAAATCCCAATGAACAATCGATTTATCATCACAGACGTTCGCTTTACAACATCGGGAATTCCTATTATTTTCTAAAGAATGATTCGGCGGAGATCTATCTGAACAAAGCTTTGGCTATCAAGAGTAATTACAATGAGGAAATTAATTACTTCATTTACAATGCATTGTCTCAGGTTTATGCCGGCAGAAAAGAATATCAAAGAGCAATTGATACTTTGAAGATCATCTTGAAACATAAAAATGATTTGGATACACGTCTGCTTTCCGATGTTTATTACAATCTTTCACAGGATTATAAAGCTTTGAATGACCAATCCCAATATTCTTTTTACAATGAGGAATTTATAAAACTCAACAGAAGCATCAGAGAAAGTGAGATGAAAGCCATTTCGTCCGCTATCAATGCTGAACAGAAAGATTACAAAGATGCGATTTCCGATGCTGACAGTTCCAAGAAAAATATTGTAATTATTTCGACGGCTTTTGTTCTGGTGTTGGCTGGCGCGATTATCTTTTTGCTTTACCGAAGAAAAAAAGAGAGAAAGGTTTTCGAGAATATTATTACTAAACTCGAATCTGATAAAATCATTTCGACTGAAAATAAATTGGAACCTGCCATAGAAGTTCAAAAAGATTCACCTGTTCAGATTCCTAATTCTGTAGAACAGGACTTATTGGAAAAGCTTCAAAAATTTGAAGAGTCGGAAAAATTTACCAATTCAAAATTGACGATTGCAAGTCTTGCGCTACAACTAAAAACCAACACAAGTTATCTTTCTGAGGTCATTAATAAATACAAAGGCAAGAATTTCAATACTTATATCAATGAGTTGAGAATCGCCTATATCTGCCAGAAAATTTATAATCATAAGGAATATCAGAATTATAAAATAAGTTACCTGGCAGAGGAATGTGGTTTCGCTTCACACAGTGCTTTTGCGACCGTTTTCCGGAATATCACAGGAATTTCGCCTTCCGTTTTCATTCGTGAGGCTTCTAAAAATTAATCTTAATAAAATCTAAATTACACTATTCAAAATATTGATTTACAGTGTTTTAAATTGTTTGTTGTTATTTCAAAATCAAGGATTTCGAAAGTGTTGTAGTTGGATTTGCCAATATTGTAACATAGTTTAGCATCCCATAATTATAATATGTTTTTTATGAAGAAAAATTTGATTTTTTTGATGATGATGTCCGGAGTGATGTCTTTTTCTCAAAACTGCAATTATGGCGTTGCATCAGATGGCATTGCAAATGGCGAAAATATATCGACGGGCGGAACCTACGAATATACATCGGCTTCGGATTTTGATGTGGAGTTCGGAAAAATCCTGACTGTGAACAATGTGAAGTTTAACGTATTGAAAGGAACAGCCGATCTTAACTATGTTAATATCTATTTCTATGGAGATAATGCTGGAAAACCCGGAAGTTTGATCAAGTCTTTTGAAAATATAGTTCCTGCCTCTCAGACCTTGAAATATACGCTTGAAAATATTTCAGCTTATGAGATAGATGTGAACTTACCTTCAACATTTGATTTGCCAAAAGGAAAATACTATCTATCCGTGCAAGGAAATCCGGGAGATGAAACCGCTGCAAGCTGGGAAATTACCAAAGAAGCAACAACCAAGGTAGGTAGATTCGATTTTTCAAAATTTGGCTCTGAAGATTGGTTTGGTGGTTTCGCTTATTATGACCATGTTTTCCAGGTTTCCGGAACATGTTCATCCACAGGCGAAACTCAACCTGACTACGGAACACCATCAAGCCAAGGGAATCTTGGAAACAATCATGAGACAGGTGGCAGTATGCCGGGAAGATCTTTGGCAGATGATATCATTGTTCCGGATAATATCAAATTCACGCTCACAAACTTTAAGATCTCAACGCTGCAATTAGGTAATATCAGGAATGCGACCATCAATGTCAGAGCTTCTGTTGATGATGCACCTGGGGAGGTTCTTTATTCTTTCGAAAACATCGGTCCGAAAACAGAAAACTATTTTGGCTATTGGCCGGTGCCTGGTTATCCTCTGGACGTGGTTGCGGTAGATTTGAATTTTGAACTTCCTCAGGCTGTTGAGCTGTCTGCCGGTAAATATTTTATCGAAGTTAAAGCCACTCCTGTTCCGTTCACGGATTATCTTCGTTGGGAAGCAACTTCTCATTCAGGGATTGGCAGTGATTCCTTTACATCTTATGATGATGGAGAAACCTGGGAATCTAATGAAGGATATAATTTCGTTTTTGATGCAATTGGCTTCTCAAGATCTTCCTTGGCTGTGAGTGATGTAGATCAAAATAATTTCCGTTTCTATCCAAATCCTGTAAAAGATGAGTTGACAATTATTTCTAAAAATGAGGCGAATAGAATTTCAATCTATAATGCTGCAGGACAATTAGTAAAGGATTCTGAGATCAAAAATAACAAAGTGAACGTTTCTGATCTGAGCATTGGAAATTATATTGGAAAAATCATTTTGAAAAATGGGCAGACACAAACAATAAAAGTTATTAAAAAGTAAAAATATCTTCATTTTTTAAGTTTAACTAAATCCTATTCAAATGATTAAAAATCTGCTGAATAGGATTTTTATATTGAGTTAATTCAACTTCGAATAATTTTAAAATAACTTATTAAATTGTAGGGCATAAAATGAATTTCAATGGATGTTATCTCATTCTAATATTTCGTATATTTGCAACCAATTTTTAATAACTATTTAGCCAAAACCAGATGATAAAAAGTAATAAAAAATTAGCAATTGATTTTGACGGAACGATCGTAGACGATGCATATCCAGGAATTGGGAAGGCAAAAGTTTTTGCTTTCGATACTTTGAAAAAGCTACAAGGAGAAGGTTATCGTTTGATTCTTTGGACTTACCGTCACGGCAAATCGCTTGAAGATGCTGTAGAATTTTGCAGAAAAAATGGACTGGAATTTTACGCCGTTAACTCAAGCTTTGAAGGAGAGGTTTTCGATTCAGAAACCCAATCCAGAAAAATCGATGCGGACCTTTTCATCGATGACAGAAATCTCGGTGGATTCCCGGGTTGGGGAGAGATCTATCAGATCATCAACGAAAGGATTGAGTTCCAAGTAGCCGGAGGCGAAGTTCATGCTTACTCCAAAATGAAAAAGGAAAAGAAAAGAGGATTATTCTGGTAGCAGAATAGAAATTAGAGGTTAGATATTAGAAATTAGATTTTCTAGAGTGCTCGTGTGTTCGTCTAACTTCTGACATCTAACTTCTAACATCTAAATAAAATAATGATTCAACTCAAAACAATAGAGGAGCTTCGATTGATGAAGCAAAGTGCAAGATTGGTATCCCAGACCTTGGGGATGTTAGCAAAAGAAATTAAGCCGGGCGTTACAACGATTTATCTTGATAAACTGGCTTACGATTTTATCAAAGACCACGGCGCAGAACCAGCATTTTTAGGATATGGCGGGTTTCCTGCCTCACTTTGTATTTCCCCGAATGACCAGGTCGTTCACGGAATCCCGAATGCTGAACCTATTAAAGAAGGGACTATTCTTTCTGTGGATTGTGGCGTTTTCTGGAACGGATTTGTTGGCGACCATGCTTATACTTTTGAAGTAGGGGAAGTTTCTGATGAGGTCAAAAAACTATTGAGAGTTACAAAAGAATCTTTGTATAAAGGCATTGAGCAATGTGTGAGGGGAAAGCGTGTTGGGGATATTTCCAACGCAATCCAGAAACACTGTGAGAAAGAAGGTTATGGCGTTGTCCGCGAATTGGTTGGGCACGGTGTTGGACGACAAATGCACGAAGACCCGCAAGTTCCAAACTACGGAAAACCTGGGAGCGGAAAAGTTCTGAAAGACGGAATCTGTTTGGCTATCGAACCAATGATTAACCTTGGGACAGAAAAAGTGAAGTTCCATAATGATGGCTGGACGGTTACGACACTGGACAATCAGCCTTCTGCACATTTTGAACATGATGTTTGTGTTTATAATGGCAAACCAGTTTTGCTTTCTACTTATGATTATATTTATGAAGCCTTAGGAATTAGATCTGACGAGGAAAAAGCTTTCCAGGTTGATTTTTAATTTTTCGAATTATGAAATCGCTGTATGTTCTTTTTTTAATTTGTTCAACTGGCTATTTGTCAGCACAGACCTTTCAGCGTAATGTTGGTGAGTCCAAAGAAGATTTTGTAAAAAGAATAAAGCCGGTTCAGAACGCAGAAATCCAAGGTGAGGTCCTGGAGGTCAAACAATGGAACAGTTTGGCGAATCCTATTTTCGCAGCCTACGAATATTCAGAAAAAGGGCTCGAGAAAGGTCGGCCAAATGGTCTGAATTATTCTTATGTTGATAGCTATCTTTTGATTGCTTTGGGTAATAAGAGATATAAGAAGATCTTCATCGATTCCTATCCGGAAGAAGGCGCAACAGCTTATGTTGAATCTGTTTTTTTTGCGAATGCAGACCGCGATCCGGAAAAAGAGTTGGGGATTCTTTGTTCCTGGGATCAAAGTATGCATTACGGCATCAGCGGAAAAATTTATCAGGTTTATTTTTATGATTATCCTAAAACGACGGATAAAATTTCAAAACTGAAACCTCTTCAGATCAAAGGATTTGAGATGGAGTTTGATGGTACTAACGATACCGGGAGAAGGTCTGTTGCAAAGTTCGATACAGCAGCCAAGATCAAAGCCGAATTAAAAAGATTAGGATTCTAAACCATTTTGAGATTTGAAAAAAATTGCAAAACTTCTGCTGAATGTGATTCCCAGACCAATGCTTATCAACCTAAGCATTTTTCTGCGTCCGCTGATTGTTCTTTTTTTCAAAGGAAATAATTTCACCGATCCGATTGACGGAAAATCTTACCGTAAATTCCTACCTTATGGTTACGGAAAGCAACGGGCGAATGCGTTGTCTCCTGGAACTTTATCATTAGAAAGACACCGTCAAATGTGGCTTTACCTTCAAAATGAAACCAATTTTTTTACTGATCAATCAAAAGTTCTTCATATCGCTCCGGAGCAGGAATTTCTGAGAAAATTTAAAAAGATGAAGAACCTGGATTACACTTCTGCCGATCTGTTTTCGCCGATTGTGGATGTGAAAGCCGATATTCTTGATTTGCCTTTTGAAGATAATAGTTTTGATGTTATTATCTGCAATCATGTTTTGGAGCATATTGTGGATGACAGAAAAGCAATGTCCGAACTTTACCGCGTGATGAAATCCGGAGGTTGGGGGATTCTACAAGTTCCTATGAAAAATTCTCTGGAAAAAACTTACGAAGATTTCACAATCACAGACCCGAAACAACGCCAGAAGCATTTTGGACAGTACGACCACGTTCGCTGGTACGGAATGGATTATTTTGACCGTTTGAAAAGTGTTGGTTTTGAAGCTGATATCAATTTTTATTCTCAAAAATTCTCTGAGGCTGATATCAAAAGATTTGGTCTTAATAAGAATGAAATTTTACCTGTTGTGAGGAAAAACTAATATTCTTAACAGATTTATCCATCATTGTTTTTTGATGTAATATCTTGAAATCAGATTGTTTTAGAAGCTGATTTACTGGACTGCATATTTGAGAAATATAAATTAATGTACAGAAATAATTCTAATTGATTCCATGAGTTTATCTTCATTAATGATAATTTTGCATTAAAAAATATTACATTTTCATAATTCTATCTATTTAATAAAAACTCTGAATTTTGTTTTTATTAAATGTAAAATTGGTAAAAGTTATTCTGTAATTCCGGTAACCTTTTTTATAGAGAGAAATTGCTTTTGTTTTATTAAATCTACTAATTAAAATCAATATTAAAAAGCTGCCGAAAATCCGACTCATCATCAATTATTAATTGCTCGTTCAAACAAATGTTTGATAAAATTATGTTAAATATTCTTTAAAATTATTTTTTAACAGATTGAACATCAGTAATAATAGTTTTTGTTAATTACCTTTGATAGATTTTATTATTATTTACATAACGTCTAATTTGTATATAATCTCTAAATTTGAACGTTTGTTTGAAAACATATCTAAAAAATAAGTATTTATGAGGAATATCGCGCTTAGCTTTTTTGTTGTTTTAGTTCTTTTGACATCTTGTTCGAAGTCTGAAAATAAAGATGACAAAAAAGAGTTGCCACCACAACCATATCAATATATCGTTGCGAAAAGTGGTCCGGCTGAGAATCTTACCCAATATCCGGCAAGATTGGAAGGGGTAGAAAATGTAGAGATCCGTCCAAAGATTGACGGTTTCGTGGAAAGAATTTATGTAGATGAAGGCAGTCAGGTAAAGAAAGGTCAGTTATTGTTCCTTATCAGAAATCCACAATATGAGCAGTCTGTATTAGCTGCTCAGGCAACTGTTAACAGTGCAAGGGCGCAAGTTGCGACAGCCCAGATGCAGGTGACCAAAACCAAACCTTTGGTTGATAAAAAAATCATATCTGCCTACGAGTTACAATCTGCAGAATTGGCACTCCAGTCTGCAAAAGCTGCTTTGGCAGAGACTCAGGCCCAATTGACCAATGCAAAGGTCAATCAAGGTTACACAAAATTATTTAGTCCGGTAAGTGGTGTTGTTGGGACATTGCCTTACAAAGCCGGAAGCTATATTAGTGCAAGTACGGCACAACCTTTGACGACCGTTTCCAATGTTTCAAAGATATTTGCTTATTTTTCCATTAATGAGAAACAACAACTGGAGTTTTTCAAACATGCAACTGGTGCTACAATTCAGGAAAAAATTAAGAATTCTCCTTTGGTTGATTTGGTTTTGTCAGACGGAAGCAAATACGATGAAAAAGGAAAAATAGAATCTATCAGTGGATTGGTTGACCCAAACACGGGTTCGTTTTCTATGAGAGCAACTTTTCCAAACAGCAAAGGCCTTTTGAGAAGCGGTTACAGCGCAACAGTTCAGATGCCTAATAGTTTGGAAGATGTCATCATTATTCCTCAAGCTGCAACTTACGAAATGCAGGGTAAAGTTTTGGTTTATCTGATCGGAGCAGATAACAAAGTGAAATCTACAGAAATAAAGGTAGAAAGCCTTCCTGACGGATTGACTTATGCCGTGACTTCCGGCCTTAAACAAGGCGACAAAGTTGTGGTAGAAGGCATCGGGCTTTTGAAAGACGATACGCAGGTGGTTCCAAAAGAAACGACCCTGCAAAACGTAATTGATAGAAAATAGTCTTCTAAATTATTTCATTAATGTCAAAAGTGAGAATTTGAAAGCTTTCGATTTTGGAGGTCTTTTATCATTCATCTTTTTTCCTTTAGTCTAAAAAATATGTTTAAAAAATTTATAGAACGTCCGGTATTGTCCACCGTAATTTCCATTATCATCGTGATTCTCGGTGTTTTGGGAATCGTGACCTTGCCGATTTCACAATATCCGGATATTGCCCCGCCAACAGTAGTTGTAAGCGCAAGTTATCAAGGTGCTAATGCCGATGTGATCCTTAAGAGTGTTATAGTCCCGTTAGAAGAGCAAATCAATGGGGTAGAAGGGATGACCTATATGACCTCTACTGCGACCAATGATGGTTCCGGTTCCGTGACCGTATACTTCAAACAAGGTGTGAATCCTGATATCGCTGCGGTAAACGTGCAAAACAGGGTTTCCAGAGCGACACCCCTTTTACCGGCAGAAGTTACCAGAGCCGGAGTTACGACAACCAAAAGACAAAGTTCAAACGTATTGATATTCTCGCTTTACAGTGAGAATCCCAATTATGATATGACCTTCCTGCAAAACTATACTAACATTAACATCGTTCCTCAAATCAAAAGGGTGACCGGAGTTGGTGATGTAACGGTTTTTGGTACGAAAGATTACTCAATAAGAATTTGGCTGGACCCGAATAAAATGGCGTCTTACGGATTGGTTCCTTCGGATATCAACACCGTTTTGGCTGAACAGAATATCGAAGCTGCGCCGGGAAGTTTAGGTGATGAAAGTAACGAAAGTTTCCGTTATACTTTAAAATATAAAGGCCGATTAACAGAAATTCCCGAGTTCGATAATATCATTATAAAAGCGACTGAGAACGGACAAACGTTGAAACTGAAAGATGTTGCCAGGGTAGAATTAGGAGCGCAGGATTATACAGGAACGAGTGTCACAGATGGTCATCCATCGATTGGTATGGCGGTCGCACAAACTGCAGGTTCTAATGCGCAGGATGTAATTAATCAATCCATTGCAGTTCTGGACAAGGCACAGGAATCTTTTCCGAAAGGTGTGAAATATGTGGCGTTGGTTAATGCCAATGACTTTTTGGATGCATCGATCGAGAAAGTGATCCATACTTTGTTTGAGGCATTTGTTCTTGTATTCATCGTGGTTTTCTTATTCTTACAGGATTGGCGTTCAACAATGATTCCGGCGATTTCGGTTCCGGTGGCGATTGTTGGTACATTTTTCTTCCTGAGTATTTTCGGATTTACCATTAATCTATTGACGCTTTTTGCATTGATTTTGGCAGTGGGGATTGTGGTCGATGACGCAATCGTTGTTGTTGAAGCTGTCCATACCAAATTGGAACAAGGAGAGAAATCTCCACTTAGAGCTTCCGTAAATGCGATGGACGAAATCAGTAGTGCGATTATCAGTATTACCTTGGTAATGGCAGCGGTTTTTATTCCTGTAAGTTTCATCTCTGGTTCAGCTGGTGTATTTTACAAACAATTTGGTTTAACATTAGCGATTTCGATCATATTATCCGCTGTAAATGCATTGACATTGAGTCCCGCTTTATGTGCAATTTTCCTTAAACCTCATTCTCACGAAGAAAAGAAAAAGAATTTCTTGCAGAGGTTTTTTACCAATTTCAACATCATTTTCGATGCGATGGTAAAGAGATATTCCAGAGGGATTTTATTTTTATTAAGGAAAAAATGGATGGCATTCGCTGGTCTGGCTTTATTTGCCGGAATCTTTGTTTGGCTGATGAACACAACACCAAAATCCTTTGTTCCTAGCGAAGATATGGGAGGGATTTTTATGGATATCTCGCTTCCGATCGGTTCCAATGAAAACAGAACAAGAGAGGTTCTTGCAAAAGTTGAAAAAATTGTTGAAAAACAACCGGAGGTTCTTCATATCTTCAAAGTTTCTGGTAGAGGTATGATTAGCGGGAGCGGTTCCAATAACGGGATGCTTATCGTAAAACTGAAAGACTGGAAAGACAGAACCAAGAAAGGCGAGGATTTGCAATCTTTTGTTGCGAAAATGTATAAGGAAACAGCAGGGATCAAAGATGCAAAGATGACCTTCTTCGGAAGACCTACTTTGCAGGGTTTTGGTAATGCTGCCGGTTTCGAGATGCAGATCCAGGATCAGAAAGGTGGAAGCATTGCTGATTTGACCAAAGTGACCAATGATTTCATTGATAAGATGAATCAACAACCGGATATCCAGAGAACATTCACTTCTTTTAATCCCAATTATCCTCAATATATGATTGATATCGATATTCCTGCTGCAAAAGCTGCTGGATTCTCTGTCTCAGATATTTTGGGAACAATGCAAGGCTATTATGGTGGGGTTTACTCATCGAATGTCAATTTGTTCGGTAAGCAATACCGTGTAATTTACCAAGCACCTTTTGAGAATAGAGAAAATCTGGAGAGTTTCAATATGATTCAGGTTAGAAATTCTAATGGCGAAATGGCACCTTTGAATAGGTTTATCACGGCAAAAAGAGTGTACGGGCCTCAAGCCATTGGACGTTTCAACTTATTTACAGCAATTTCTCTGAATGGAACACCAAATCCTGGTTTCTCTTCCGGAGATGCTATTAATACGGTTGAAAGAGTGGCGAAAGAAACCTTACCACAAGGTTATGGCTACGAATTCTCTGGATTGACGAGAGAAGAAGTTACTGCCGGAGGACAAACGGTTTACATCTTTATTTTATGTTGTGTATTCGTTTATTTCCTTTTGGCAGCACAGTACGAGAGCTACATCTTACCATTTGCGGTAATGTTGTCATTGCCTGTTGGTTTGGCTGGTGTAATGATGTTCAGTGCGTGGATTGGTGGTTCTAATAATATTTACACGCAGATCTCACTCATTATGTTGATCGGACTCTTGGCGAAGAATGCGATTTTGATCGTAGAATTTGCCTTGGATGCAAGGAAGAAGGGTTATACTATTGCCCACGCAGCAATCAGTGGAGCGAAACAAAGGTTGCGCCCGATTTTGATGACATCATTTGCTTTCATTTTTGGATTGGTTCCGTTAGCGATCTCAACCGGAGCTGGAGCTGTGGGTAATCAATCGATTGGTATTGGTGCAATTGGGGGAATGTTATTCGGAACGATTTTCGGCGTGTTTTTCATCCCGATCTTATTTGCGGTATTTATGTATCTGCAGGAAAAAGTGAGTGGTAAAAAAGACCTTGAAAAATATGAAGGAGAACTTAGCGAATAAACCTAAATTAAATCTTGCAGATGAAAATTAAAATCATAAATTTAGTTCTATTGGCTGGCATCGCCGGTTTCTTTTACTCTTGTAAAGTAACAGATACTTATCAGGACCCGCAGGTAGAACAAAGCAGGCAGGATAACCTTTTCCGCCAGAAAACAAACAACGACAGCACGTCCGTTGCCAATGTAGCTTGGAATCAGATTTTTACGGATGATAAGCTTCAAAATATTATTAATAAAACCATTCAGAATAATCTTGATTTGAAAGTTGCTGTTGCAAGAATTCAAGAAGCCAGTGCTGTTTTCAAACAATCAGAATTACAGAACCTTCCAAGTTTGGATGTGGCTGCTTCAGCTACTGAGACAAAAAATAGTGCTGCGGCGCAAGGCGGTAATTTTGTAATGCCGGATCTTTTGGTTTACAGATTGGGGCTTTCCACAGGTTGGGAAGTGGATATCTGGGGAAGAATCAAATCTTTGAAAAGATCGGCTTACGCAGGATTTCTTCAGACCGATGCCGCAAAACGCGCTGTTCAGACACAAATTGTAGCACAAGCTGCGACTTTGTACTATCAGTTGATTTCTTTGGATAAGCAATTAGAAATCACAAAGCAAACCATTGAACTTCGTAAGCAGGATGTTGAGACTGTGCAAGCATTGATGGATGCGGCCTATCTTACCGGTGCGGATCTGGAGCAAAGCAAAGCCAATCTTTATTCTGCGCAGTTATCGGTTCCGGATCTGGAATTACAGATTCAGCAGACAGAGAATGCTTTGAGTATTTTGATGAATGACAATCCACAGTCTATAGAAAGAAACTCTATTGATTCTCAGGTTATTTATGCTGACCTTAAAACTGGTGTACCGCTTTCATTATTGAAAAATCGTCCCGATGTCCAGGCGGCTGAGCTGACTTTCCGCCAGGCATTCGAAAACAAAAATATGGCGATGGCGCAGGTTTACCCTACCTTGAGTATCACGGGAACTTTGGGATTGTCGTCCAGAACTTTGGAAAATTTCTTTACCAATTCTTTGTTTTATACTGCAGCAGGAACTTTGACGCAGAATATCTTCCAAATGGGAAGCAGAAAAGCGCAAGTCAGAATAATGGAAGCTCGTAAAATGCAGGCCTATTATACATTCGAAAAAACCCTGTTGACAGCTGGTTCCGAGGTTTCCAATTCACTATTGTCTTATCAAAAAGCGAAAGAAAAAGAATCAACAAGACAACTTCAGATCCAGTCTTTGGAAAAAGCAGTGGAATATAATAAAGAGTTGTTAACCTATTCATCTAATACAAATTACGTGAATGTCCTGACATCCGAGCAATCATTGTTGGCTGCAAAGTTAGCGGGCGTAAATGATAAACTTCAGCAGTTACAGGCTGTTACAGAATTTTACCGGGCACTTGGTGGTGGACAATTTTAAACACTAGATTTTTTTTACGATACTTATTAACCCCAGCAATTTTGTTGGGGCTTTTTATTTGAAAATTTATTATTCAATTCAAAAAAAATCATTAGCTTGGCCTTGTTAAAAATACAAACTATGAGCAAGTTTTCTATCGAATCTTTTGTGAACGAAACAAAAGAAAATCCACAGGAAAAAGACTATTTCGAACTGGAAAAACCGGAACTTTTAGAAATCAATCTTAACAATCAGGCAGTTTGGACAAAGGCTGGCAGTATGGTCGGTTATGTCGGAAATATCAATTTTGAAAGACAGGGAATGCTTTCCGGCGGACTCGGGAATCTTCTGAAAAAAGCAATTTCCGGCGAAGGGACCAAGTTGATGAAAGCTGAAGGTTCAGGAAGGCTTTATGTTGCTGATAATGGCAAAAAAGTAAGAATCCTGCACCTTAACAACGAATCTATCTCCGTCAACGGAAATGACGTTCTTGCCCACGACCAAAGCATCAAAAGCGATATCAAAATGCTGAAAAGCATCGCTGGGGTTATGGCAGGTGGACTTTTCCAAGTGAAACTCAGCGGAACCGGTCACATCGCGATCACAACCCATGGACATCCATTGACACTTTTGGTAACGCCAGACGCACCGGTTTTCACAGACCCAAATGCAACAGTTGCCTGGTCCGGAAATTTGACACCGGAACTGAAGACCAATGTCTCCTTAAAAAGCCTTATTGGCAGAGGTAGCGGAGAAGAATTCCAAATGAAATTTTCAGGAAATGGTTGGGTACTCATCCAGCCTTATGAAGAAGTTTATGTTGTAGCTGGTAAGTAATTTATATTCAGGAGCTTGATCCCGTTATCCACTATTACTCCTCGCGCAGCCGCAATTTCCAAGGCTTGCTGTGGGGTAGCCGTTACTATCGGGGCTAGAAATGAAAACCTCAGAGAAATTTTCTCTGAGGTTTTCATTTTGGAACTTGTCACCATTCGGGATAGATTGTTACATTTGTGAGGTAATCTTCACAAATCATGAAAAAAATTGTACTATTCTTATTTCTGTGCTTGACTGTTCTGTGTTATTCGCAGGACAATTATGTCAATTCAATTACAAAAAAACAGCAGTTTCTGAATCTTTCGGGAAAACCACTCACAGATAAGTTTACCAATATGAAATCGGTGAAAGTGGTCTATGATTATGCTGCGAAAAAGCTATATTTTTTCAATAGTACGAGGTATACTTATCATTATGATTTCTGTTCACAGGTTTTAGGTTTTAATGGAGACATAGGTGAGTTCAACAAGCAATCATATAATGAGACCAATAAAAGGACTTATCTTCTCGCCAATGTCAATTATCTGGACAATTCGGATGATTGGGTAATGGAGTTGGCTGCATCTGATGAGATGAATGCCGGTCTAATCAATTTCTTTTTTAATGAGATTAACAAGAATGTCTACTTCAAAGATAAACTGAAGTTTTATTTGAATTCGCCTCACGTCATTCTCCTGAATTCAAAAAAGGAACTGAAGATCCCAACTGTTCTCTCGGATTTTATTTTCAAAAGAATTACGGAACAATCCATTGAAAATGCTTCCAGTATTGGAATTCTCAAAAAATATGATTTGCAGAAAAAGGAAGATTTTAATCCAAAATCTAATGAAATAATTATCATCAACACTACTCCGGAATTCATTCCTACTGTAAGAGGAATTATCATTACTGAGCTTCAAACGCCTTTGAGTCATTTGGTCTTATTGGCGAAAAACAGAAATATTCCGGTATATGTGGATACAAAAGTTTGGAACAAACAATCTGTAAATAATCTTTTGGGGAAGAAAGTGGAATTGATTACAAAAGAAAGTTCTTATTCACTGAAAGCTTCACAGAAACCAATTCCGGCAAAAAAAGCTGTCAAAGAAATAGTCCTGAAGAGGGATTTTTCTGTGACAGATTTGGTTGATTTGGAAACAGAAACTCCGGTAAATATCGTTAATTCAATCGGTTCAAAAGCGACCAATCTCGGCCTTTTAAAACAGATTCAGAAAGAAATGAGATCTTTCAAAACTCCCGAATATGCTTTTGCGATTCCGTTTTATTATTTTAATGAACATATCAAGGAAAACGATCTTCAAAACAAAATCAATGCGATGTATGCCATTCCGAAGGATTCTGTAAAGCTTTTGGAAAAAGAATTGAAAGCGTTTAGAAAAACAGTCAAAAATTCAAAAGTGAATCCCGAACTTCTAAAGAAAGTAGAAGAAAAACTGAATGCTCAAAGTGATTTCAAAAATTTCAGATTCCGTTCTTCTACCAATGCCGAAGATATGGAAGGCTTCAATGGAGCAGGGCTTTATGATTCTAAAACTGCAGTCATCGGAGATTCAGTTAAGACCGTGGAGAAAGCTATTCTGGAAGTTTGGTCGAGTTTCTGGAATTTCCGTGCGTTTCAGGAAAGAGATTTGTTCGGAATCAATCATGAGAGCTGTGCTATGGGTGTTTTGGTTCACCGCTCATTCCCGGATGAGAAAGCAAACGGGGTTTTGGTTACAAGAAATATGTACCGTGACAGATATGCAGGAATTACTGTGAATGTCCAATTGGGCGAAGAGTCGGTCGTGAAGCCTGAACCTAATGTAACCTGCGATGAGTTTTATTGCCATAATTTCAACGGATTTGGTTCGTTTGTGGTAGATTATTGCTCCACTTCAAGCCTTAATAATGGAAAACCGATTCTCAATGAAACGGAAATCAAGAAGCTCTTTAATTTGTCTCCAATCTTGGAAAGAAAACTTAACAATCTTTGGCAGAAAAGGAAAATGGCAAAACGAACTTATCCTTTAGACATAGAATTCAAATATCTTGGCAATGAAAAACAGCTTTATATAAAACAGGCGAGGGCTTATATGGATTAGAAAAAACCTTAATAAGAGACTTTGAGAATCACAATGTTATCATTCAGATTAATAGTTTTGATATTGTAACTGAAGTTTTTCAGTTTAGTTTTTTCAGCCAAAACTTTTTTACGTTCTACTTCCTCGAGCTGAAGAAATTCCAGGGAAGAAATAACCTCAATCGAACTTTTCTCAGAAACGATAGGCGATTTTTTCTCGAAATAGTTTAGAATTAGATAAATAATCACAATCGTAAGATTGATTCCCAAAAGGATTTTGATATTATCGATAGGTAAAAGCCCATTTAATAAGGAAAGTGTGATTGAAACAAAAAGAAATACGATCGTCTGAATGGTAAATGTTTCCGTCCTGAAACGCAGAATCGAAAATATGGCAAACAATCCGAATCCAACTCCCAAACTATATTCTGCTTTTGTGAAAACCAGGCACATAAAAAATGTACAGATGCTGATCAATCCCAAAAGTGGGTGTAGTCTTATGTTGCGGTTTCTGTTTGAAAAATAATAAAGCGTGAAAATCGAGATGCAAAGTATCGATAAGCGTTCAAAAAGTTCCTGTAATTCCAAAATTGTGTTTTTTTAATTATAACAAATATACAATTTAGAATAAAAGCTTAATGCAAAAAATGCCGGACATCCATTAAAAAAGGAAACATAGATTACTCAAATTATTGAGAATTTATGTTTCCTTGATATTTATAATCCTTTAAGTATTAACTCCTGAAAAACTGCCCGATCCCGGCAGATTCAAAATTGAAAGCCGAAGCATTCTCAGACTTGTCCAATTTCTTACTGATGGTCAAAGCCCAGAGAACTAATTCTTTGCAGAAGTTCTTGTCATTTTTATCTAAATCCGGAATGTTTTCTTCAATCAAAGTTGTCAACGGTTTTATATTGTCCAGTTTTTTATAGAATTCTTTGTCCGTATCAGAATAATTCAGTTCCAGGTGATTGTTGTTGAACCATTGGATGATATCGGTGTATGGCGTTTTCAAACCTTCTTTCTCGAGTTTGGAAATTCTTGGGAAAAGACTTTCAAACTGCACCATGATGGCATCATCGATCAGGATTTTTGCAACGTGATCGGCACCTTCCTGTTCGCCTTCATAAACCAATTCGATCTTACCTGTAATAGAAGGAATGATCGACATAAAATCCAACAAACGAACTTGCGTCTTATCAGAATCTGATTCCAGCAATCTTAATTTTGCAGCGGCAATAAGATTTTCCATTGCGCTGATAGTTAATCTTGCGCTCACGCCGCTTTTCGCATCTACATATTCACTTTCTCTGGCTGCAAAAGCCACTTCTTCCAAAAGATTTCTTGCCAGATCCGGAACCTGGATCTTTGCTTTGTCGTCTTTGGAAATCAGAGCTTCCTGTTCTGTGATTTGTCTTGCCAATGCGATAGTTTTCGGATAATGCGTGAAAATCTGGGAACCGATCCTGTCTTTCAAAGGTGTTACAATGCTTCCTCTGTTGGTATAATCTTCAGGATTCGCAGTAAACACAAATTGAATGTCCAAAGGCATTCTCAATTGGAAACCTCGGATCTGGACATCGCCTTCCTGCAAAATATTGAACAAAGAAACCTGGATTCTCGCCTGTAGGTCCGGCAATTCATTCAAAACAAAAATCGAACGGTTTGCTCTCGGGATCATTCCGTAATGTAAAACACGTTCATCCGAATAAGGCAGTTTCAAAGTCGCCGCTTTGATTGGGTCGATATCGCCGATCAGATCCGCAACATTCACATCAGGAGTTGCCAGCTTTTCAAAGAATCTCTCGGAACGATGAACCCAGGAAATCGGCGTTTCGTCTCCCAACTCCGCGATCAGATCTCTTGCAAATTTTGAAATCGGATTGAAAGGACTGTCATTGATTTCCGAACCTTTTACGATGGGCATATATTCATCCAAAAGATTGACCATACTTCGGGCAATTCTGGTTTTTGCCTGCCCTCGCAAACCTAAAAGATTGATGTGATGCCCGGCCAGTATTGCTTTTTTCAATTGCGGGATCACGGTGTCCTCGTAACCCCAAAGTCCTTCGAAAACCGGTTCTTTAGCCTTGATTTTTGAAATCAGGTTCGTCTGGATTTCCTGATTGATGGTTTTATCCGTATATCCCGATTGTTTTAATTCTTTGAATGTCGTATCGTTCTTCATTTTTTAACTAATTAATATTGTTTTTAACTCTCGCAGATTTAGGTGATTAGGCAAGTTATTTAGCTTGAAATAAATCTGCATAATTTGTAAATCAGCGAGAAAAATATTTTGACTTTTAAATTCTTTTAATTCTATTTTTTTCGTAATCTTCAAAAATCATTTGTCCCAACCCTGAAAGTCCTGTTAAGAACGCTTTTCCCTTGTTTTGAGCTGTGAAGGCTTTCACGAACTGTCTGAGATAAGGGTCTTGTGCAATCATAAAGGTTGTGATGGGGATTTTCAGTTTTCTGGCTTGTGCCGCTCTGTTGAGACATTCGGAGACGATCTTTTCATCCAACCCAACGCTGTTCATATAGTATTCGCCGGTTGGGAGTTTCAGACAACTTGGTTTTCCATCGGTGATCATAAAGATCTGCTTGTTGGTATTTCTTTTTCTTCGGAGGATGTCCATTGCCAGTTCCAATCCGGCAACAGTATTGGTGTGATAAGGTCCGACTTGCAGGTATGGCAAATCTTTGATCTGAATCGGCCACGCATCATTTCCGAAAACAATAATGTCAATGGAATCCTTCGGATACTTTCTTTTGATGAGTTCCACCAGGGCCATTGCTACTTTTTTAGCAGGCGTGATCCGGTCTTCGCCATACAAAATCATCGAGTGGCTGATGTCGATCATCAGAACAGTGCTCATCTGCGCTTTGTGTTTGGTTTCTTCTACTATGAGGTCATGTTCCGTAAGCCTCAGATCAGTAATTCCGTTGTTGATCTGAGCATTCTTGATGCTCTCAGTCAGATTGACCATTGCAAGGTCATCGCCAAATTGGAAACTTCGGTTTTCTCCATCTTTCTCGTCGCCAACTCCGCTTTTGTTGGTCCTGTGATTTCCAACACCACTTTTTCTCAACTTTCCAAAAATCTGGTCCAGCGCATAATCCCGCAAGGCTGCTTCCAGTTTTGCCGTCAGGATATTTTTACCTTCTCCAGGTCCCGTGTTGCCATCTTCTGTTTCAACTTCTTCCTTGATGTAGCCTCGTTTTTTCAGGTCTTCGATGAAGTCGTCCAGACCATATTCTTCATTGAAGATGTCGTATTCTTTATCCAACATGTCCAGCCATTCAAAAGCCTCATCCAGATCTCCGGAAGTATGGATGAGCAGGTCTTTGAAAATGCCAAATACTCTGTCAAAATGCGAAACCTCTTCCGGAATATGCTTGCTGAAGGTGAATCCCGTCTGGAAGTTTTTATTTTTATCTGTCATAGGTTGATTTCAAATTGGAGATACAATTTAGGCATTATTAGCAAAATCTGAACCGTAAGGAAATAGAAAAAAGTAATGATAGTGATAAACACAAAGGCACTAGGTTTTAATTTCACAAAACAATCTTTTAAGTCACAAAAGTTTTCAACTTTCTTAAGATTGAAATTTTCAGATAAATTTTAGCGAAAATATCTTTGTGCCTTAAAAAACGAATCGAAGAAAATATTTTTTGCCTTTGTGTTTAAACTTTAAACTACAAAGTAAAATTCTATCTTTGCATCCACAATTACCGCTATGAAAGACCTTATGGGAAAAGCAATCTGGGATTATTATCACAATAATGATCCTGAAGATCTGCAAACCGAAACTTCGATCTCCGAACTGGATGAACTTCCTGTTGATTATCTTTTCCGGGATTTTGATGAGATGAATAAGATCGAACAAAAGGCTTTGAAATTGGCCAACGGAAAAGTTTTGGATATTGGAGCAGGAGCGGGTTCGCATTCTCTTTATCTTCAGAATGAAAGGAATCTTGAAGTTACAGCATTGGATATTTCTCCAAAATCTATTGAAATCTGTAAACTGAGAGGGATTCAGAATGTAGTTGCTGAAAATATGCTTCATTTTTCAGATGACAATTTTGATACAATTCTTTTATTGATGAACGGAACGGGGATTTTCCAAAGCCTGAATGTTATTGATATTTATCTCAAAAAACTTCATTCTTTATTGAGTTCAAAAGGTCAAATCTTGATTGACAGCACGGATGTTCTTTATATGTTTGACGAAGATGAGGACGGCGGTGTTTACATTCCTGCTGAGGGTTATTATGGCGAGCTGGATTACATTGTTCATTACAAAGGTGAGTCTGAAGAGCCGATAAAATGGCTGTATCTCGATTTCAATACTTTGAAAAATGCTGCTGAGAATAATGGTTTTAAAATTGAAAAAGTTCTGCAGGATGAAGATTCTTATCTGGCGAGATTAACGAAGAAATTTATTCATTAGAGATGGATGCTTCGACAGGCTCAGCATGACAACGTTACAAATGAACGATTATAGTATAAGTGTCATGCTGAGCCTGTCGAAGCATCTTTTCAATTATTAAATAAAAAATCCACATGAATTTCACGTGGATTCTGTATGTAAAATATTTAAAATTATCCAATCTTGATTCCATTTTCCACCGTTTCGTAAGGTATTAATAAAATAATTTTCCATCAAGTTTTTATCAATTGTATTCTTATCTGATAATAAATACTCACTAAGAAATAGATAAACGTCTAGAAGCCGTTATTCTATGAAAATAAGAACTTCAAACCTTTTCCGAAACTGAGTATGAAATTGGTTGAAAACCAGCCATTAGGATTAATTATTGTCAAAGCAATCATTCCTAAAGAAATTACGATAGGGATTATATAAGAAGCTGATCTGTAGGGTAGTTTTTTTGGTGTAAAGATGACCCAGAATAAAAATAAAATCAATGCGCCGAGTGCGGAAACAAAAAATTCTGGGCTTTTTCTGTAAGTATAAAAGTTTTTAGAATCCGTATCGTACAAAAATTGAACAACTAAGTTTTGTATTAATAAGAATGAAAATCCTAAAATAAAAGTGAGTAAAGCGGGGAGATATTTTTTTAATTTGATGAAATTCAACCCTAAAAGGATGCTAGCGGGAATTGTTCCTAAAAATACTGCGATAATCAAAATTAATTCTCTCGGAAAGAGACGTATAGCATTTGGGTCTTCTGTGAAATAATCTTTCCAGACTTCTTGTTCTTTATTTTTTTTCTGTTCCTCAGAATCATTTTTCTTCCTGATAATTTCTTGAATACGGAGTTTGTATTCATCAGAAAACTGTCTGCCTCTTTCTTCCAAAATTTCAAAAGCGATTTGAACTGCTTCGGGAACAAAACGGTTGTCTTCTTTCAGATATTTTTCAAGCTCATTATCTGAGAGCTTTTTTAGAACGTTTCTGCTAACCATTGTGTAAGAAAAATGGGCACTAGAAAATGCCCATTCGTATATTTGAATTTAAAAATTACCCAATCTCGATTCCGTTTTCCACCGTTTCGTCCGGTGTTACGAAAGATAATTTTCCGTCTGGTTTTGTCGTTAATAAAAACATTCCTTGAGATTCTATTCCGCGGATTTTTCTTGGCGCAAGATTCAATAGAATCATTACTTGTTTTCCAATCAATTCTTCAGGAGAAAAGCTTTCTGCGACACCGGAAACAACCGTTCTGATATCAACACCTGTATCTACTTTGAACTTCAAAAGTTTGTCTGCTTTCTCCACTTTTTCAGCTTCAAGAATCGTGGCGGTTCTCAAATCGATCTTAGCAAAATCATCAAATTGAATTTCGTCTTTCATAGGATTGGCGTTTGGGTTTGTTTTCTTGTTATTTTGTTTGGTATTTTCTAATTTTTGGATTTGAGCTTCAATCACATCATCTTCGATTTTAGAAAACAGAAGAGAAGCTTCATTGATTTGATGTCCTGTTTCAATTAAGACAGGTTTTGTTTCAACATCATTCCAATCTGATTTTTGAACATTGAACATATTCAACAATTTTTCTGAACTGAACGGCATAAATGGTTCCGACAACTGAGCCAAAGCCACCGCGATCTGTGCTCCAATGAATAAAGAGTTTGCTGCTTTTTCAGGATTGTCTTTAATCGTTTTCCAAGGTTCTTCTGTCTGAAGATATTGATTCCCGAATCTTGCCAGGTTCATCAGCGCTGACAAAGCATTTCTGAATTCGAAATTATCCAAGAAAGATCCGATTTCGGTTGCTGCTTTTTTGATTTCGTTCAATTCTTCAGCGTTATTATTTCCTTCAGGAACAATTCCGCCGTAATACTTATGAATCAAAACCGCAACCCTGTTGATGAAATTTCCAAAAATTCCAACTAATTCTGAATTATTTTTGGTCTGGAAATCTTTCCAAGTGAAGTTATTGTCCTTGGTTTCAGGAGCAGATGAAAGAAGCGCATATCTCAAAACATCTTGCTGACCCGGGAAATCTTCCACATACTCGTGTGCCCACACTGCCCAGTTTCTTGAAGTTGATATCTTTTCATTTTCAAGATTAAGGAATTCGAAAGCGGGAACATTCTTCGGCATAATGTAATCGCCGTGGGCTTTCATCATACTTGGGAAAATGATACAATGGAAAACGATATTATCTTTTCCGATGAAATGGATCAAATCAGAGTTTTCGTTTTGCCAGTAATCTTTCCAGTCTTTTCCGTTTTTCTCCGCCCATTCCTGAGTGAAAGAGATGTAACCGATTGGCGCATCAAACCAAACGTAAAGAACTTTTCCTTCTGCATTTGGAAGAGGAACCGGAACGCCCCAGTTCAAATCTCTGGTCATCGCACGAGGTTTCAGACCGTCATTCAACCAGGATTTTACTTGTCCGTAAACGTTGGTTTTCCAGTCGTCTTTATGACCTTCGATGATCCATTCGTTCAAGAAATCTTCATATTCATTCAAAGGAAGATACCAGTTTTTGGTTTCCTTGAGAATAGGAACGTTTCCACTCAGCATCGATTTTGGATTGATCAATTCCGATGGAGAAAGAGTAGAACCGCATCTTTCGCACTGATCACCGTAAGCATTTTCGTTGCCGCAATTCGGGCAGGTTCCCACAATGTATCTGTCTGCCAAGAACTCATTGGCCTGCTCATCAAAATATTGTTCGGAAACTTCTTCCGTGAATTTTCCTTTATTGTATAATGTCTTGAAAAAGTCCTGGCTTACATCGTAATGTTTTTTGGATGTCGTTCTGGAATATTCGTCAAAAGAGATTCCCAGATCCGAGAACGATTGTTTGATGATCCCGTGGTATTTGTCCACGATATCCTGTGGGGTCACGCCTTCTTTTTTTGCCCTGATGGTAATCGGGATCCCGTGTTCATCCGAACCGCAAATAAAAGCGACATCTTTTCCCGTTCTTCTCTGGAATCTTGCATAGACATCAGCAGGAATGTAAACGCCCGCCAAATGTCCTATATGAACCGGTCCGTTTGCATAAGGCAAAGCAGCGGTGATCATTTTTTTGTTTGACATTTTTTAATTGAAAATTTGAGTTGCAAAATTACGACTTTTCATTTTAAAAACAGGCTAGATGTTAAATATATGTGTAGGTAAGAAAATGATACTTTTCCCTTAGAATAGTTGATTAGTATTATCAAGAACACAAATCAACAATTGTGTAAATTTTTCATTGTCCTTTTCATATCCTATGTTCGTCCTACATTCGTTGTTTCGCGGTTTGATGAAAATAAATCTATTGGTTTGATTTTGATTAAAATAATAAATTAAAAAACTATTTTAATGGGAATTTTTAAATATTGTTAATATTGTGGGTTTTGGGGCTTTTTTGGGGACAAGAAACATTCGATAAATTATGATTTGTTTCATTTTTGATTAATATAGGATTAATATTGGTTAATTTAGAAGAAGAAAAAGTGCATGAAAATCTTGAAAAAATACTAGAAACTGATATTTGTTAAAAAAATTAACATTGATTTATGTTTTTGATAATCAGTTAGTTGTTGTTTTATTTAAATGGTTTTATAATAAAATATAGGACTAAAATAACTGATTTTAAAAATATTTTAACAGAATGTTGTTTTTTTTATAAATTAGGAAACTCGATAAAGAGTAATTCTGAATAATTTAGAAAATAATATAAACCTTAAAAATTTATTTTTTGTGAGAAACTATAATGTATTAAAAATTGCTCCAGCATTTCTATTGCTCGGATCAATGTTACATGCACAACAAAGCGATACGGCAAAAAAAGAAACCGAGATCGAACAGGTTGTGTTGATTGGTTATGGTAAGCAGAAGAAAGAAGACCTTACGGGGTCTATTGCTTCTATTACTTCAAAAGATTTTAATGGTGGTTCTACATCGGCGGATCAACTGATTCAAGGTAAGGCACCTGGTGTTACTGTAACTGGTAACGGTGGTAACCCTGGAGCAGGTTCTACAATTAGAATTAGAGGAGGTGCGTCTCTAACAGCGTTAAACGATCCTTTGATAGTTATTGATGGGATTCCAATGGATTTCAATGGCGTTTCGGGAGCTTCTAATGCTTTGGCATTAATTAATCCTAATGATATCGAATCTTTTGATGTTTTGAAGGATGCATCCGCTGCAGCTATCTATGGTAACAGAGCTTCTAATGGAGTTATTTTGATTACAACTAAAAAAGGTTCTGCTGGAAAATTAAAAGTTAATTTTTCTTCTACGGCATCAGTTTCTACTAAAATGGGAAACCAAGATGTTTTAACGGCCGATGAATTTAGAAAATATGTTACTGAGAATGCTGATCAACAGAAGTATATTAATATGTTGGGTACTGCCAATACCAATTGGCAGGATCAAATTTATCAAGCGGCTTTTGGTACAGATAATAATATAGCTTTATCTGGAGGGATAAAAAAATTGCCATATAGATTATCTATTGGTTACACGGAACAAAATGGTATTGTAAAAACCAACGAATTTAGAAGAACTTCAGTAGGTTTAAGCTTGACGCCTAAATTTTTTGATAATCATTTAAGCGTTAATGCTAATATCAAAGGGTCGATGACGGAAAATAGGTTCAATGCTGGTGTTATTGGTGCTGCACAACAGATGGATCCAACTCAGCCAATCTATGATTATTCTACTAAAGGTGATAAAGTAAATAATTATTGGGAATGGTATCTCCCAGATTCTAATGGTGTTTTTGGAGACAAAATGAACGTTAATGGAACTTTAAATCCACTTGGTTCTCTTTATGGAAGAAGAGATGTTTCTACAGTGTTCAGAGCTATTACAGGATTGCAATTGGATTATAAAGTACATTTTCTTCCAGATTTACATATCAATGTTAATGGAGGATATGATTATCAAAAGGGTACCGGTGCAGTTACAGAATATCCAAATTTTGGAGGCGTTGTCCGATCACAAAATCTAAGCTCGCGCAGAGATTATGAACAAGAGAAAACAAATAAATTATTTGAGTCTTATCTTAACTATGTAAAAGATATTTCTGCAATCAATACAAAAGTTGATGTAATGGCTGGATACTCCTATCAAGCTTTCTCAAACAAAATACCAGTTACAAGAACCTATTTTGGTAGTACAGTAACACCAATGGGAAGCGAAACAGTTCAAACAGATGATGATCTTGTTCAAGTAGGTTTTTATGGGAGAGGTATTTTTACCATTGCAGACAAATATATCTTGACAGGATCTATCAGAAGAGATGGTACTTCTAGGTTTTATAATGGTACAGATGAAACTGATAATATGTGGGGAACATTTGCTGCAGCATCTGGAGCATGGAAGATTAAGAATGAAAATTTCTTAAAGGATTCTAAAGTATTTTCTGATTTGAAATTAAGAGCAGGTTGGGGACAAACGGGACAAGCAGAAATTGGAACTTGGTATAACTCTTTTGCTTCTTATAGCTACTCAGAACCAGGAGCGTCTTATGGATTTGCTGAGCAATTCTATACGATGCTGAAACCCTTGCAAGTCAACCCAATTCTGACTTGGGAAACAACTGAGACAACTAATGCAGGGTTGGATTTTGGTTTCCTAAACAATAGAATTACAGGATCTTTTGATTGGTTTAAGAAAAAAACCAAAGATTTGCTAGTTTATGTACAAGTTCCTGCTGGAGAAGTTAGTAATATGAATAACAAGAATATCGGAGAAATGACTACTGATGGTATTGAATTCTTGATTAATGTTAATCCTATTAAAACACAAGATTTCACTTGGGATTTTAGTTTTAATGTAGCGCATTATAATCCAAAAGTTACAAAATTTATTGATGTTGCTGAAAATTATATTATCGAGACTGGAGCTATAGGTGGTATTGGTCAAAATGTTCAAGCGCACGCAGTGGGATATACGCCAAATACTTTTCTTGTTTATCAGCAACTCTATGATACAAATGGAAAACCATTAGAAGGCGTTTATGCAGATAGAAATGGAGACGGTAAAATTGATAAGGAGGATAAATACTTCTACAAATCTACAACGCCAGATGCAACGTTCGGATTCTCTACAAAATTCAAATATAAAAATTGGGATTTGTCCACTTCTCTTAGAGCGGTTTTAGGTAATTATGTTTATAATAATCTTGTTGCACAGGCCAATGTTCAAAGTATTCAGACCAATGATTTTATGCAAAATATCCCACATCTTTCAGCAGATTATGGCTTCAAAACACCTCAGGTATGGAGTGACATCTACATAGAAGATGCATCTTTCATTAGAATGGATAACTTGACTTTAGGATATAATTTTGGTGATGTTTTCAACAAAGGGACTAGTTTAAGAGTTTATGGTATGGCTCAGAATGTCTTTGTGATTTCAGATTACTCAGGTGTAGATCCAGAAGTTTTTGGGAATATAGATAATGGATTTTATCAAAGACCGAAGATTTATTCATTAGGGTTAAACTTTCAATTTTAATTATTTAAGACAATGAAAAATTTTAAAATAAAAAAAACATCTATTGCAACAATTTTTTTAGCACTTACACTTTCTGTAAGTTCTTGTGTTGACGATCTAAAACAAGAGCCTAATGTAGGGGTGACCTCTGCAAGTGTCTTTAAAGACTTTAGCAATTATAAAAATATGTTAGCCAAGCTTTATGGAGGTTTGGCTGTAGGAGGACAGGCATCTGGTGATGGTAGTGGGGATGTTTCAGGTATAGATGGTGGTTTCTCAATCTATACTCGTCTACTATATACAATGCAGGTTATTACAACAGATGAAGCTGTAATTGGCTGGAATGATGGAACTTTGCACGAGTTTCATAAAATGATTTGGACACCTGCTAACGAGTTCAATAATGCTATGTACTTCAGACTATTTACAGAAATTGCTTTTTGTAATGAGTTTATCAGAAATACAACTGACGAAATGTTAAATACGAATGGTATCTCTGGAGCTAATGCTGATGAAGCAAGAGTGATGAGAGCAGAAGCTAAATTTCTTAGAGCTCAAGCTTATTATCATCTATTGGATATGTATGGTAATGTTCCCTTTGTGGATGAAACAACTATAGGAACAGTTCCAAAACAAATCATGAGAGCAGATCTTTTCAATTATGTAGAAACTCAGTTAAAAGAGGCTGAAGCAGGTTTAAAAGCTCCTAAAACCAATGAGTATGGAAGATTGGACAAAGCCGCAGCTTGGAGTTTACTTGCAAGATTGTATCTTAATGCAAAAGTTTATAACGGTACAGAAAGATATACAGACGTTATAGAGAATTGTGATAAAGTTATTGCTGCTGGGTATAGCTTAAATCCCAAATATGAGAACCTTTTCTTGGCAGATAATAATGTAAATAATCCGGAAAATATATTTTCTGTTGTTTATGATGGTGTAAGAACACAAACCAATGGTGGAACAACTTACTTAGTTCATGCAGCAATTGGAGGATCAATGAATCCTGCAGAGTTTGGAGTCAATGGTGGATGGGGTGGTCTTAGAACCACAAAAGCATTTGTAAATAAATTTGAAGCCAGCGATTTGAGGGGACGTTTCTATAAAGATGGACAGACTTTGGAAATTAATGATTTAGGAAATTTCAACGATGGTTATGCATTTATTAAATACAAAAATTTAAAAAGTAATGGTGGTGCAGCTCAAGATGTGCAATGGGTAGATACAGATTTACCAATGTACAGATTAGCTGACATCTACTTGATGTATGCTGAAGCTGTTTTGCGTGGCGGTGGTGGAAGCATGAGTACGGCTGTAGGATATGTTAACGCTCTTAGAACTAGAGCAAATGCTTCAACAATCTCTGTTATTAATCTTGATTTCATCCTTGATGAGAGATCTAGAGAATTATCTTGGGAAATGACTAGAAGAACTGACCTTATCCGTTATGGTAGATTTACATCTTCTGCTTATCTGTGGCCTTGGAAAGGTAATGCTAAGGATGGTATTGCAGTAGGTGAGTATCGTAATCTTTTCCCAATCCCTAACAATGATTTGGCTGTAAATCCAAACCTTAAACAAAATCCTGGTTATTAATCCATTAATTTTAACAACAATGAAAAATAATATATTTAAACATTTTCTTCTTGCTACGGGGTTGTTTTTAGGGATTACTTCGTGTGAAGATCGTGAAATTATAAATGTGGAGAATCAAACTTCATCAGTTATATTAGATCTTTCTAAACATGATTTGGTTTTAGATTCTAACTTTCCTTCAAATCCTGCTTTAACAATCAACTGGTCAACTGCAACATATACAGTTCCTGTAGAAGTGAAGTATGAACTTCAGATGAGTGGAACAGAAGCTTTTGATAATCCACAAGTTTTGGCTAATACTACACAATCTCAAAATGTGACTACATTTACAACTCTTGAGATGAATAATGCTGCAAAAAAAGTAGGACTTGTTCCTGATGTAGCTCAAAAAATGTATTTCAGGGTAAAATCCTTTATTGGAGACAATGGCTTACCACAGTTTTCAAACGTTACTACTTTAACAATCACACCATATTTAGCTAGACCAGTTTATGAATATGTTGATCTTTATCTTATTGGAAATGCAACAGCAGCAGGTTGGGATAATTTAGCCACAAATGTGAATTTATTACCGATGTTAAAAACTTCTAATTCGTCTGTTTATGAGTTTACCGGTCTTTTCAAAGCAGGAGGCTTCAAAATGATTAAAGTGAAAGGTTCTTGGGATGCTCAGTTTGGAAAAGGAGCTGCTGATGGACAATTAAGTACTGATGGTGGTTCTGGCGATATTAGCATTGCTACAGAAGGATATTACAAATTATCCGTGAATACATCCGATCTTACTTATACTTTGGTGAAAATTGATAATCCGGGAACTACATATGATGCTATATCTTTATATGGTACGGCTACAGACAATGTTGATATTCAGCTTACGAAGTCTACTTTTGATCAACACCTATGGAAGTCTGCTCAGGCGGTAAGTCTGAAAACTGGAGTTGTAAAATTCAGAGCTAATAGCTCTTGGGATGTGAATTGGGGAACTAATTCTGAATACTTTGGTGTTGGGACTGCGGGTGGAGCGGATATTCCTGTATCGGCAGAATGGACTTACGATGTTTATTTTAATGATTCGACCGGACATTACACTTTAATTCCTACAGAATAATTTTAAAATATTCTTTAATTACTAATTAAAAAATTTATGAAAAATATATTCAAATTATTATTAGCGTCTTTTCTTTTGACAGTAATATTTGCTTGCGATAATGATGCAGACAGAGACTGGACAACACCGGCAGCTAGTTTCAAGTTGTATGATACGTCGCTAGGAGCTAACAATGTTTTGTATGAAACGATGAAGGCCAATCCATTTACTTTGACTTGGGAGTCAATAGGGAGTGGAGAATATTCAATTGTTTTATCTGCAGTTGAGGATTTCGCTACTAAAACAGAATTGGGCAAATCCACAGAAGCTACTTTTACAACAACTATTGGAGAGCTTAATACCAAATTGCTACAAACAGGTTTTTCTCCATTTATATCTAAAACTGTTTATGTTAGAATAGAAAAGGGTTCAGAAATTTCAAATACTATTAGCTTTGGTGTTACTGTTTATCCTACGGACGGACCAGTGATTACAGCTCCTGCAAACGGAAGTATAATTACACTTAATTCTGCAGATCAGTCAGCTATTGCAACAACAATTACTTGGAACGATTATTCTTCTTATGGCTCTGATGTAGTTTATACAATAGAAATAGCGAAAAAAGGAACCATGGCTTTCTCAACTTTAGGAGAAGTGACTAATACAAAATCTTTTGCGGTTAGTAACAAAGACCTTAATACTGCAGCTTTAACTGCGGGAGGAACTGTGAATGTAGAAACTGAATTGGATTTTAGAATTACAGCAAAAACCAATTTCTCTACACCAGGAATTGAATTGAAATCTGCAATCGTTACTGCAAAGTTGACTCCTTATCAGGTAGACTATCCGGACTTCTTCTTGGTCGGAGGGGCAACAGCAGCTGGATGGACTCCGGGAGCTGCGCCAAAATTGTATAAAAAAGATAACATTTCTGAGATTTATACTTATCTGCAACCAGATAATTTCAGATTCCTAGGACAAGCAGATTGGAACCCATTGAACTACAGTATTGATGATCCCAGAACTAATGCTTCAAACAGATATTTCAAGACAACATCTTCTAATGTAGAATTTGGTGATGCGGAAAATATGAAATTTACAGGAGCAGCAGGTATTTATAAAATTGTAATCGATGCAGATTTTTCTAAAAAATCAATTACTGTGACGCCTACAGGATCTGTTTGGGATATTCCGAAACTTTATTTAGTAGGTTCAATCCAAGGATGGCAAGCTAATGTAGCAGAAGAGTTTAATTCTATAGGGAATGGAAAATTTCAAATGATTAGAGAGCTTCCAGATGGTGCGCAATTTAAATTCTTAGGTCAGCAAGATTGGACCGGAAAAGAATGGGGAAATATTCATAAAAACAATGAAGGTAACTCTGGTTTCCTTGGAATCAATGATGATAATAGTAATATCACGTTTGACGGAGGAGGCAGTTTCTATACAATTACTGTAGATCTTAAAATGGGAACTTACACAATTGTTAAGATATAAATCATCAAATCAATCAAGAAAAGTGTTGCGAAACCGCAACACTTTTTTTATATTGTAACACATATATAAACCTTAGAAAAAATGAAAAAAATCACCATTGGAACAGTATTGTTCTCTTTGATGTTTACGGGGCTCAATGCCCAAAGTCTAAAATCGCCGGACGGAAAATTCGAAATGAATTTCCAGTTGAAAAGTGGCGTTCCTTATTACAATTTAAAATATAACGGCGGCATTGTCGTAGAGGATTCCAAATTGGGATTAAGATTACTCAAAGACGGCGATATCCAGTTCGCTTCAGAAATCGAGAATAAAAATAATGAAGGTAAAAACCTGGATTACGGATTCGATAAGACAGCAGAAAAAAGAGATTCAAAAAATGAAACCTGGCAGCCGGTTCTTGGAGAAAAGAAAAACTATATTAATAATTACAACGAATTAGCGGTTACCCTTAACCAAAAAGAAAACGACAGAAGCATTATTGTAAAATTCAGGTTGTTCAATGATGGTTTAGGATTCAGATACGAGTTTCCTCAGCAGAAAAATCTTAACTATTTTATTATCAAGGAAGAGGATTCGGAAATCGACCTTCCTACAGATATGAAAGCCTGGTGGCTCGCCGGAGATTATGATACGGAAGAGTATGTTACCCAGACCTCAAAATTATCCGAAATTCCTGCAAAATGGCCGACTTCTTACGAAGGAAATGCCTCTCAGAATCTAGTTAAAAATGGTGTTCAGATGCCATTGATGATGAAGAAAGAAGGCTCCAATCCGCTTTATGTCAACATTGCAGAAGCGGCAGTGATTGATTATCCGGCTGCTAATTTGGAACTGGATGCAACTAACTTCAAATTCAAAACCCACTTGACGCCTGATGCCCAAGGTGCTAAAGGTTATATGCAGACACCTGCAACCACGCCTTGGAGAACCATTATTGTTTCGCCAAAAGCAGAAGAGGTTTTGGATTCCAAGATGCTGTTTAATCTGAACGAACCTACAAGATATGCAGATACTTCCTGGATCCATCCGACAAAATACATGGGTGTATGGTGGGAAATGATCATCGGAAAATCGCAATGGGCCTATTCTACGGCAGACAACGTTCACATTGGAAAAACAGACTTTTCTAAATTAACACCTAACGGAAAACATGCTGCCAACAATACAAAAGTTAAAGAATATATCGACTTTGCTGCGGCAAATGGTTTCCAGGGCCTTTTGATAGAAGGCTGGAACATTGGTTGGGAAGACTGGTTCGGACATTCCAAGGAATTTGTTTTTGATTTCATCACGCCTTATCCGGATTTTGATATCAAAATGCTGAACGATTATGCGCATTCCAAAGGTATCAAGTTAATTATGCATCACGAGACCTCCGGTTCAGCGTCTAATTATGAAAGATGGGCTGATAAAGCATTTAAACTTATGAATGATTACGGCTATGATGCGGTAAAAACAGGTTATGTAGGAAACATCATTCCAAGGGGAGAGCATCATTACAGCCAATGGACAATTAACCATTACAGAAGAATCATAGAAAAAGCTGCGGAATACAAGATTATGGTGAACTCCCACGAATCTGTTCGTCCAAGTGGGGAAAGCAGAACTTATCCTAACTGGATCGCAGCTGAAGCGGCAAGAGGAACAGAGTTCGAAGCATTTGCAGGGAACAATCCGGACCACCAGACGATTTTGCCGTTTACAAGATGGATGGGTGGGCCAATGGATTACACGCCGGGGATTTTCCAGACCAAATTGGATTACTATTTCCCGGGCGACAAACGTTTTGTAAAAACCACTTTGGCGAAACAGCTGGCGCTTTATGTCGTGATGTATCAACCGCTGCAGATGGCTGCGGATTTGCCGGAGAACTACGCCAGACATATGGATGCTTTCCAGTTCATCAAAGATGTAGCGGCAGATTGGGACGATACAAAAATCCTTTCGGCAGAACCGGGAGATTACATCCATACCGCAAGAAAAGCTAAAGGAACAGATAACTGGTTTGTTGGTGGAATCACCGATGAGAATGCCAGAGATTTTACCGTAGATTTTTCATTCCTGGACAAAGGCAGAAAATATGAAGCTACCATTTACGAAGATGGAAAAGATGCTGATTATATCAATAATCCTCAGAGTTATCACATTTATAAAAAGACAGTTGACAGCAAAACAAAATTGCCGGTTCACTTGGTAAGAAGTGGTGGTTACGCTATTTCTGTGAAGCCTGTTAAATAAAAATTCCCTTTCCTCGAAGGAACTTGTTCGGAAGACAGGATAGTTAAATTTTTAGGAGCTTAATCCCGCTTTCCGTTACAAACCTAGCGAAGTGGTTCGACGAAGGCAATCTTTTTGCAACACGTTTTGTCAGGCTGAGGTTCTCGAAGCCCACGCAAAAAATGATTTCCACTGCAATCGGGGCTATGGGTTTCTACATCAATCAAAACTTTGTCAGAGTTTGAGGCTTTGACAAAGTTTTCTTTAATTTTTCAATATTCCAAAGAATGAATTGGATTTCCAAGATTTTCAACAAACAAAATACCTTTCTCTTTTTACTGATTGCGATGGTTGTCTTGGCGAAAGTCATTCCTTTTCACGAGTCTTACAACCAATATTTTAATTTAGCGGGATTCATAGATTGGGGAATTGCAGGGATTTTTCTGTTGTATGGATTGAAGCTCAACCTCAAAGAAGTTATAAAAGATGTCTCCAACTGGAAACTGCATTTGCTGATTCAGTCGGGAACATTTATTATTTTTCCTTTATTGACATTGATATTTTATCCGTTTCTGAAAGACACGGCGTATTACAATGTTTGGCTTTCGGTCTTTTTTTTAGCGAGTTTGCCTTCCACGGTTTCATCATCTGTCGTAATGGTCTCCATTGCAAAAGGGAATATCACTTCAGCTATTTTCAACGCTTCAATTTCCGGAATTATTGGGATTGTAATGACACCGCTTTGGATGAGTTTTTTCCTCACAGGAAACGATGAATCTGGCAATCAATCAGAAATCATTCAGCAGTTGTTGCTCAAAGTTTTATTACCGATTATTTTAGGAATTTTACTCAATCCAATATTTAAAAAATGGGTGACAAAATATGCCAATATCATTTCAGAATTTGACAGACTGATTATTTTGCTCATCGTTTACGAAAGTTTTTCAACAGCTTTTATCGAGAATATTTTTGTTGCTGTACCCTCATTTGTGTTTCTTGCGTTGGCTTTTAGTGTTATCTTTTTGTTTTTTGCAACCTATTATATCCTGAAATTCATAGCAGAAAAACTGAACTTCAAACCGAAAGATGTCATCACAACAACCTTCTGTGGTTCAAAGAAATCCTTAGTTCACGGGAGTTTATTCCTATTGGTTTTAGGGATTCCGGATGACCGGAAAGTTTTGTTTCTGTTGCCGGTAATGATTTACCATAGTTTTCAATTATTCTATGTAAGTTGGTTGGCCAATAAAATCGCAAAAAGAATCGAAATTTAATGTAACAATTTAACAATCTAGCAGTTTAACAATTTTCAACAACTCAATATGTTACTTTGATAAGTTTTACACCTTTATGAACTTTAAGATAAACAATTGATCAAGAAATCTTCGTGGATTTTATGTTCAAATTTCAGCTAAATTCACTTGAATCTAAAAATAAATCTTAATTTTAAATTGACCTTAAAAATTAACCTTATGAAAAAAATATTAACGATTTCTGCCATAGTATTTTCTTCTATTTTCTATTCCCAGGTACAGAAAGTAGAGCCCGCATTCTGGTGGAGCGGGATGAAAAATCCTGAACTTCAATTATTAGTTTACGGAAAAGATATCAAAGATCTTCAACCCGAATTCTCAAGCGGAATCAAAATCAAAGAAGTCAAAAAAGTTGAAAACCCGAATTACCTTTTTGTAACGATTGATACAAACGGTGTTCAGCCCGGGAAAACAAAACTCAACTTCAAAAACGGAAACAAAACCGTTAAAACCATCGATTACGAATTCAGGCAAAGACAACAGAATTCTGCAAACAGAGATTCTTATACGTCCGCAGATGTGATGTATCTGATAATGCCGGACCGTTTTGCCAACGGCAATCCAAAAAATGACAATACACCTGATACAGCCGAAAAATCAGACAGAACTAAAAACGGCGGACGTCATGGTGGCGACATTGCAGGAATTGTAAAAAATCTGGATTATCTTCAGGAATTAGGCGTTACCACGATTTGGAACACACCTTTATTGGAGGATAATGAGCCTTCTTATTCTTACCACGGCTATGCACAAAGCGATTATTACAAAATAGACCCGCGTTACGGAACCAACGATGATTACAAGAATCTGGCTGACGAACTCCACAAAAGAAAAATGAAACTCGTGATGGATTATGTGACCAATCATTGGGGTTCAAAAAGCTGGATTATCAAAGATTTGCCTTCCAAAGACTGGATCCATTACTGGAACGGGCAGGAAAATGGTTTCCAGAGAAGCAATTACAGAATGACCACGCAGTTTGATACGAACGCTGCGAAAGTTGACGAAGCTGCTTGTATGGACGGCTGGTTTGATACGACAATGCCGGATATGAACCAAAGCAATCCGATGGTCGTCAATTATATGGCTCAAAATGCGATCTGGTGGATTGAATATGCCGGTCTGGACGGTTTCCGTGTGGACACCTATTCTTACAACGATAAAAAAGGAATTGCAGATTGGACAAAAAGAATCACGGATGAATATCCGAAATTCAATATTGTTGGGGAGGTCTGGATGCACGATCAGGCGCAAATGTCTTATTGGCAGAAGGATTCCAAGATTGCAGCGATAGAAGGTTACAATTCATATTTGCCATCGGTAATGGATTTTACGCTTCATGATGCTCTTGGTCAGGTTTTTCGAGAAGATTCCGGCTGGGATTCCGGGATGCAGAGAGTTTATGACAATTTTGCCAACGATTTTCTTTATCCAAATATCAATAATATTTTGGTCTTTGCTGAGAATCACGATACGAATAGATTCAACCAAATATTTCCAAAAGTCGAAGATTACAAATTAGCAATGAGTTTGATTTTGACCATTCGTGGAATTCCGCAATTGTACTACGGTTCCGAGATTGGAATGGCCGGAGATAAAAATAATGGCGGCGATGGTGAAATTCGTAAAGATTTTCCAGGAGGCTGGGCTGGCGACGCAAATAACGCATTCACGAAATCAGGAAGAACAGCTTCTCAAAACGAATATTTCGATTTCACCAAAAAACTTCTGAACTGGAGAAAAGGAAACGAAGCAATTCACTCAGGAAAAACCTTGCATTACATTCCAAACAACAACGTTTATGTTTACTTCCGATACAAAGATAATAAGAGAGTAATGGTTGTAATTAATAACAATAAAGAAAACCAGAATCTGGATTTGAAACGTTTTTCTGAAGGTCTGAAGAATTTCACAAAAGGAAAGGATATTATTTCCGACAAAGATTTTGAGTTGAAAACAAATTTGTCTGTTCCTGCAAAATCTTCATTAATTTTAGAATTGAAATAATTGAAATTCAAAACCGGGAAAATATAATTGAGTTTCCGAACAAATTTTTACATTCGTTTAATGATATTTTGACTATGAAAAATCAATTGCAATTGGCCAATCGCTTTCGGGAAGTTATCCTGAATGGAACCTGGATTGCGAATACAAATTTTAAAGACCATCTGGAAAATTTGGATTATAAAATAGCTACGGCCAAGTTTCAGAATCTGAATACGATCGCTATTCTTGCACAGCATATTCATTATTATATCAAAGGAATTAAAAATGTGTTGCTTGGTGGAGATTTGGAAATAAGAGATAAATTCAGTTTCGATTTTCCACCCGTAGAATCTCAGGAGCAATGGGAGGGTTTTCTTGATGATTTCTGGAAAGATTCTGATGATTTTGCAAAATTGATAGAAAATTTACCTGAAGAAAAACTCGATGCAGATTTTGTCGATGAAAAATACGGAACATACATCAGAAATCTTGACGGTATGATAGAGCATAGTTATTATCATCTTGGTCAGATCGTGTTAATCAAAAAAATTATAGAAACTAAAAAATAAGATCAAATGAAGAAAATAATTTCACTCTTTCTACTGTCATCGTTCTTAATATTTTCGAATTCAGTTTTTGCCCAGAAAAAAGGATTTTATGAAAATGTTCAGAAAAAGAATATTAATAAATTACTGGACGATTTCAATACATTTGCAGCTGATGCAGATTTTGATAAATATTTCGATTGCTTTGCAGAAGAATCGACTTTCATCGGAACCGACGCCACCGAGGTCTGGAACAAGAAGGAATTCAAAGATTGGGCAAAACCCTATTTTGATAAAAAAACAACCTGGAACTTCAAATCATTAAAACGAAATATCTATTTCAGCAAAGACGGAAATTTTGCTTGGTTTGACGAGATTCTGGACACACAAATGAAAATATGCAGAGGTTCAGGCGTTCTCGAAAAAGTCGGTGGGAAATGGAAAGTGAAACAATATGTTTTATCAGTAACTGTTCCAAATGAGGTCGTAGATGAAGTGACAAAAATTAAAACTCCTATTGAGGATGCAATGATTCATAAATTAAAAATTACAAAATGATATCAAAACAAAGTAATACAATATTTACAAAAAAAATAAAACCCAATCTCTCCATTGCTCAGATTATCAATATGAGTATGGGATTTTTGGGAATCCAGATGGCGTTTGGTTTACAGAACGGGAATGCCAGTAGAATTTTGGCGAATCTTGGTGCTGATGTTCACGAGCTGTCCTGGTTCTGGCTGGTTGCACCAGTTACGGGATTGATTGTTCAGCCAATTATCGGACATATGGGGGACAATACCTGGAGTCCGTTAGGAAGAAGAAAACCTTACTTTTTGATTGGTGCAGTTCTGTGCGCAATCGGATTAGTTCTCCTTCCAAATGCTGCTTCTGTGACTCATCTTATTGCCGCCAATGTATTATTGTTGGCAGTGATTTTCCTGGCAATGATGGATGCATCTATCAATGTGGCTATGGAACCTTTTCGTGCGTTGGTAGGAGATATGCTTCCAAAACATCAGGGAACGATTGGGTTTTCCGTACAGACGATTTTGATTGGAATTGGAGCGGTAATCGGTTCTTATCTTCCGGATTGGCTAACCAGACTAGGAATCTCGAATGTTGCTCCGGAAGGCTTTGTAGCGGATAATGTGATTTTCTCTTTTTATGTTGGCGCAGGATTTTTGATTCTGACCATTCTATACACAATTTTCACAACTAAAGAATATTCTCCGGAGGAATTTGCGTCTTTTGAAGACGGAAAAGAAGTTGCAGAACCATCTAAATTCTCAGATATATTCAAGGATTTTGCTAACATTCCGACTCAGATGAAGAGACTAGGAATTGTTCAGTTCTTCTCTTGGTTTGCTCTGTTTACAATGTGGGTTTTCACAACAAGTGCCTTGGCAACGCATCATTTCGGGTTATCGCCGGAAGATACACATTCAGAAGCTTTCAATAATGCTGGAGATTTGACAGGGAAATTATTCGGAATGTATAATCTTTGGGCAATTCCGTTTGCGTTTTTACTGACTCCAATTGCTAAATTCCTTGGCAAAAAACAGACTCATGCTTTAGCTTTATTGGCAGGAGGTCTGGGATTGATATCGATGTATTTTATAAAAGATACATCATTACTTTGGGTTTCGATGATAGGATTGGGATTTGCTTGGGCAAGTATTTTGGCAATGCCCTATGCAATGTTGATAGAAGTGATTCCGCAGAGAAAAATGGGCGTCTATATGGGGATTTTTAATTTCTTCATTGTCATTCCTCAAATCATTAACGGAATTTTCGGTGGACCGATCGTCTCCAATATTTTTGGGAAAATGGCAATTGATTACATTGTTGTTGGCGGAATCTGTATGTTGATTGGTGCTGTCGTAACAATGGTTTTCATCAAATCAGAAGACGAAACTCCAAAAGAAATCGAAGAAGAAATCCAGCAGGTTCATTTTTAATAATAAATTGAATTGTCACACTGAGCTTGTCAAAGTGTCTAAAATACAAAAATCCACCAATCGGTGGATTTTTCGTTTTTCTTGGAAAGAATTAGGTCAGAAATTAAAATTAAGCACCAAAACCTCATATTCTAAGTAAAATTTTAGACATCGTAATTTTTTAAGCTTTCATAAATTGAAAATCAATACCTTATGAGGTTTTTCTGTTTTGATGAATATCGTATAAAAATCAATATTTTGTAGATTATTGATACTGTTGAAATGAATTTTTTGCAAAAATATTAAGGTTTATTGAAATTAGTTTATACATTTGTACCGTTCAAAACAAGAAAATGAATAACTCAATAATTATTATTGTCATTTCTGTCATTATCGGATTCCGGTGGTGAGCGATGGCTTGTGATAATTTTTGAAAATTGAAATACTACAGACCATTCTCATCACGAGAATGGTTTTTTTATTTAAAACAAAACATTTAATAAATATAAAAACCGATACAAAATGTATTACAATGACAACAGTGTTCTCTTCTTTGATGGGGAATATGTGAAAGCAAAAGAAGCCAAGACCGACTTGTACGGTCAATCGTTACACTACGGATATGCTGTTTTCGAGGGGATCAAATCTTACAAAACAGCTAATGGGACTAAAATTTTCAAAGCAGAGGAACATTACGACAGACTTAGAAAATCTGCCGAAACGATGATGATGCCTTTTGATTATTCTACCAAAGAAATGGTAGAAGCAACTTACAAATTATTGGAAATTAATAATCTGAGTAATGCATATATCCGTCCGATTGTCATTTGTTCTCCGAATATGTCTTTGTCAAAAGGTCAAAAAAGTTATCTCGTAATCGAAGTTTGGAATTGGGATAACGGTTATCTCGCCAACAAAATGAGAATTATGACGTCTTCATTTGAACGCCCGAATCCAAAAGCTTTCAAGGTCGAAGCAAAAGTAAGCGGTCATTATGTGAACTCGATTTTAGCTTGTCAGGAAGCTAAAGATAAAGGGTTTGACGAAGCGTTGGTCCTGGATGCTGACGGAAATGTAGCTGAAAGTTCAGGAGCCAATATCTTCTTTGAGAAAGACGGAAAACTTTTTACACCTGCAAAAGGAAGTATTCTTCCGGGAATTACCAGAGCGATAGTTTTTGAAATCTGTGATAATCTGGGAATCCCTTACGAAGAAAAATTTTTCAAACCGGAAGAAATGCAGGGTACAGATGCGGGCTTTTTCTGTGGAACAGCAGCCGAAATTGTAGCATTAGATTCTTTGGATAACATTCCTTTCAAACTGAACTGGGAAGACAGTTTATCAGCGAAAATTCAGACAGCTTATCGTCATTTTGTATTAGAAGAGGATTATTCATACCTAAAAAGCAAGAATTTAATTTTAGAATAAAATCATAAAGTCCCAACGGGACAATTTATCAAAGGATAGGATGAAATCCTATCAAAAAAATACGACAGAAATTACCTGTCAAAAAAATAAAATATGTCAGAAAATTTAAACAAATATTCCAAAACCCTCACAAAAGACCCGACTCAGCCTGCAACCCAGGCCATGTTTTATGGGATTGGATTTCAAAAAGAGGATTTCGACAAAGCACAGATTGGAATTGCAAGTATGGGTTATGACGGAAATACCTGTAATATGCACCTCAATGGTCTTGCGGAGATTGTAAAAAAAGGTGTTAAAGAACAAAATCTTGTTGGATTAATGTTCCACACCATCGGAATCAGCGACGGAATGACCAACGGAACCGACGGAATGCGTTATTCCCTTGTAAGTCGCGACATCATTGCAGATTCCATCGAAGCCGTTTGCGCAGGACAATATTATGACGGATTGATTACTGTTCCGGGCTGTGACAAAAATATGCCGGGTTCTCTGATGGCAATGGCTCGTCTTGATCGTCCTTCTATAATGGTTTATGGCGGAAGTATTGCGCCGGGACATTACAAAGGCGAAGATTTGAATATCGTTTCAGCTTTCGAAGCGTTGGGAAATAAAATCGCAGGTAAAATTTCAGAAGAAGATTTCCAGGGCGTGATTCAGAATTCCTGTCCAAGTGCAGGAGCTTGTGGCGGAATGTACACAGCCAATACAATGGCTTCCGCAATCGAAGCACTCGGAATGAGTTTGCCTTATTCCTCGTCTTATCCGGCTCTCAGTCGTGAAAAAAAAGAAGAATGTCAGTTTGCCGGGCATTACATTAAAATTCTTTTAGAAAAAGACATTAAACCATCGGATATCATGACGCCAAAAGCTTTCGAAAATGCTTTGAGGCTGATTATGATTCTGGGTGGAAGTACCAATGCGGTTCTCCATTTTATAGCCATTGCAAAATCCATCGGATACGATTTGACTTTAGATGATTTCCAAAAAATCAGTGATGAAACACCATTTTTAGCCGACCTTAAACCAAGTGGTAAATACCTGATGGAAGACCTTCACAAAGTGGGCGGAGTTCCAGCCGTGATGAAATATCTATTGGATTTAGGCTTGCTTCACGGTGATTGTTTGACGGTTACTGGAAAAACCATTGCGGAAAATCTGGAACATGTTACTTCAATTATCGACAGACAGCAAAACATCATTCACGATATCAAAAATCCAATCAAAGAAACCGGACACATCAGAATTATGTACGGAAATCTTGCCGAGAAAGGTTCTGTTGCAAAAATCACAGGAAAAGAAGGCGCTTATTTCAAAGGTACAGCAATAGTTTTTGACGGCGAAAAAGAATTCATCAAAGGTATCGAAGATAAAAAAATTAAGGAAGGAAACGTCGTGGTAATCAAAAATGAAGGTCCAAAAGGCGCACCCGGAATGCCGGAAATGCTGAAACCGACTTCCGCTTTGATGGGTTCAGGTTTAGGCAAAAATGTCGCATTGATTACCGACGGAAGGTTTTCAGGAGGAACGCACGGTTTCGTTGTTGGTCATATCACGCCGGAAGCTTTTGCAGGAGGATTGATTGGCTTAATTAAAGATGGAGATGTGATTGAATTGGATGCCGAAAAAAATACCATCAACGCATTGCTGTCAGACGATGAAATCGCCAAAAGAAAGGCTGAGTTCCAACAACCGGAATACAAAGTGAAAAGCGGTGTGTTGTACAAATACGCCAAATCTGTAGCAGATGCCTCACAAGGTTGTGTCACCGATTTGTAAGATAATGATGAATAAGATATTATTTGGGGCAGCTATTTCCGTCTTCCACTCCCGCTTTTTTGCTAACAAAATGAAGCAATAAGTTGAACTATTTGGTCATCGCAAAAAGAGCTCCGTTCAAGCCGGGCTGCAATCGTATTGCGTTCCAAAATAATGTTTTAACTAGAATCCGAAGGATTTAATATAAATCTAGAGGTGAAATTTGAAAACAGGAAAAAAACTCAAAACGAATCCGAAGGATTCAATATCAGTAGCCGTAGGTGAAACCTATGGAAAGAAAACCAAATAAATCAGAACCCGAAGGGTTCAACTTTCTAAGGAAAAAATATTAAAATGAATAATACCATTTCACAAGTAGAAAACACAGAATTAGAGCAACCGAAACCAGTAGAAATATCCGGTTCCAAAGCCGTTTTAGAAGCTCTGTTGCAGGAAAATGTACATACAGTTTTCGGTTATCCCGGTGGCGCAATTATGCCGATTTATGATGCTTTGTACGACTATTCCGAAAAACTGAAACATATTTTGGTTCGACACGAGCAAGGTGCCATTCACGCTGCACAGGGATTTGCAAGAACTTCCGGAAAAACGGGGGTTGTATTTGCAACCAGTGGTCCGGGAGCAACCAATCTGGTGACAGGTTTAGCGGATGCAATGATAGACAGCAATCCGATTGTTTGTATTACAGGTCAGGTTTTTGCCTCGCTTTTAGGAACGGATGCTTTCCAGGAAACCGATGTCATCAATATCACAACGCCGGTTACCAAATGGAATTATCAGGTAACCGATGCAACCGAAATCCCGGAAGCAATTGCCAAAGCTTTTCATATCGCAGGTACGGGTCGACCAGGTCCGGTTTTGATTGATATTACCAAAAATGCCCAGTTGCAATTATTCGAATATTCGGGGTATAAAAAATGCAATCATATCAGAAGTTACCGCCCGGAGCCGGAAATCAGAAATGAATATATCGAACAGGCCGCAGAATTGATTAATCAGGCAAAAAAGCCATTTGTTCTGTTTGGACAAGGGGTGATTTTGGGAAAAGCCGAAGAAGAATTCAAAGCATTTATTGAAAAAATCAATCTTCCTGCGGCAGCAACTGTAATGGGATTGAGTGCGCTCCCAACCAGCCACAAGCTACACGTCGGAATGCTGGGAATGCACGGCAATTACGCACCCAATGTAATGACCAACGAATGCGATGTTCTGATTGCGGTCGGAATGCGTTTCGATGATAGGGTTACAGGTCGTTTGGATAAGTATGCGAAACAAGCGAAAATCATTCATCTTGATATTGACCCGGCTGAAATTGATAAAAATGTGAAGACCACCGTTCCGGTTTGGGGAAATTGTAAAAAGACACTTCCGATGCTGACAGCGCTTCTCAAAGAAAACGACCATTCAGCTTGGTTGGAAAAATTCCGTGAGTTGGAAAAAGAAGAAATCAAAGAGGTCATTCAAAATGAACTGAATCCCACAACCGATGTAATGACAATGGGAGAGGTTATCAAAGTTTTGAATGAATTAACAAATGGCGATGCAATAATCACAACCGATGTTGGTCAGCATCAGATGGTGGCGTGTCGATATGCTCAATTCAATAATTCTAAATCCAGTGTAACCTCAGGCGGATTGGGAACAATGGGATTTGGTTTGCCGGCTGCAATCGGCGCTTGGTATGGCGCACCAGAAAAAACAGTGGTTGCAATCATTGGAGATGGCGGATTCCAGATGACGTTGCAGGAATTAGGAACCATTATGCAGTTCGGAGCGAAGGTCAAAATCCTGATTCTAAACAATGAATTCCTCGGAATGGTAAGACAATGGCAACAGCTGTTCCACGACAGGCGTTACTCTTTTGTAAATATTACGAGCCCGGATTTTGTAGCCGTTGCAAAAGGTTATTACATCGATGGACAAAAAATATCAGAAAGAAAAGACCTCAAAACAGCTTTGGAAACAATGATAAATCACGATGGAGCTTATCTTTTGGAAGTAATGGTTGGGAAAGAAAATAACGTTTTTCCAATGGTAGCTCAGGGGACTTCGGTATCAGAAATCAGACTTAAATAAATTTATAATTATTTATAAAATAATTCAAAGAGACTAGGAAATAGATTATCAGTTCTAATAAACTTTGCTAAGTTTTACGCCTTTGCGAACTTTAAAACATTGAATTAAATAAAAAAACTTTGTGGACTTTGCGTTTAAAAAATCTGCAAAATATTTCCAACTTTTTGGAGCTTTAACTTATCATAAAATGGAAAAACAAGAATTTACCATCACATTATACACCGAAAATTCTGTTGGATTAATTGGCAGAATTTCAGGGATTTTTTCACGAAGAAAAATCAATATTGAGAGTTTGAATACGTCTCCTTCCGAGGTGGAAGGTATTCACAGATTCACAATTCTCATTAATGAAACCGAAGAAGTCGTGAGAAAACTCTGCCGTCAGCTGGAAAAACAAATCGACATTCTGAAAGCTTATTTCAATACAGATGATGAGATTGTCTGGCAGGAACAGGCACTTTACAAAGTTCCCGCAAATGTGGTGACAGAAAAGGTCTATGTAGAACGATTGCTTCGTCAGTATGGCGCATCTACAGTTGTGATTCGTCAGGATTACATCGTTTTTGAAACGGCAGGACATCGGGAAGAAATCGACCGGTTAACTGAAGAGCTTAACAAATACGGACTCATCGAATTCGTGCGTGGAGCAAGAATCGCTATCATCAAAAACAGCGCAGGAATCCACGAAAAAGTCCTCGAGTTTGAAAAAAGAGAACCATCTCCCGAACTTATTGAAAACGAATATCTCGATAAAAGAGACGATGTTTTCACAATGTAAATAAACAATCAAACTTTGTTGAGCTTAAGCGCCTTTATCTCAAAGTTTTTATTGAATTCAAAGAAATCGATGAATCTTCGATTTGTGAACTTAAAAACATTCAATTGTTAAAAAAACTTTGTGCGCTTTGTGTTTAATTTTCAATAAATATTCAAAATAGAATTTAAAAATCAAAAAAATATTAATCCTAAAAAGTAGTTACGGTAATCTTTTTACTTGATACTTTTTACTTTTTACTTAAAAATATGGCAAATTATTTCAATACCTTATCACTCAGAGACCAGTTGCATCAGTTAGGACAGGCGGAATTTATGGACAGTTCAGAGTTTTCTGATGGCGTTTCTGCATTGAAAGGAAAGAAAATCGTAGTGGTTGGCTGCGGCGCTCAGGGGCTGAATCAAGGTCTGAATCTCAGAGACAGCGGACTAGATGTTTCTTACGCACTACGCCAGGAAGCAATCGACGAAAAGAGAGATTCGTGGAAAAACGCAACCGAAAATAATTTCAAAGTCGGAACTTACGAAGAACTGATTCCCACTGCAGATTTGGTCATCAATTTAACGCCTGACAAGCAACACACTTCGGTAATCAATGCGGTTCAGCCTTTGATGAAACAGGGTGCGACATTGTCCTATTCACACGGCTTCAATATCGTGGAAGAAGGGATGCAGATTCGTAAAGATTTGACGGTAATTATGGTCGCTCCAAAATGCCCGGGTTCCGAAGTTCGTGCCGAATATCTGCGAGGTTTCGGTGTTCCGACGCTGATTGCCGTTCATCCTGAAAATGACCCTCAGGGAAAAGGCTGGGCAGAAGCAAAAGCATATTGTGTAGGAACAGGCGGTCACAAAGCCGGTGTTTTGAAATCCTCTTTCGTGGCAGAAGTGAAGTCCGATTTGATGGGAGAACAGACGATTTTGTGCGGACTTTTGCAGACAGGTTCTATTCTTTCGTTTGACAAAATGGTCGAAAAAGGAATTGATGCAGGTTACGCTTCCAAATTGGTTCAATACGGTGTTGAGGTCATTACAGAAGCCTTGAAACACGGCGGTGTAAGCGGAATGCTGGACAGACTTTCTAACCCTGCGAAACTAAAAGCCTTTGAATTGTCAGAAAAACTGAAAGATATTATGCGCCCGCTTTTCCAAAAGCACCAGGACGATATCATCTCCGGCGAATTTTCCAAAACAATGATGGAAGACTGGGCAAATGGTGATGCCAACCTTTTGAAATGGCGTGCAGAAACAGGAGAAACAGCTTTTGAAAAAACACCGGCAGGTGATGTGAAAATCGAGGAGCAGGAATATTTTGACAATTATCTTTTGATGTCGGCCTTCATCAGAGCGGGTGTTGAACTGGCTTTTGAAACAATGGTTGAAGCCGGAATCAAGCCGGAATCCGCTTATTACGAATCGCTTCACGAAACCCCTTTGATTGCCAATACCATCGCACGAAAAAAACTGTTCGAGATGAATCGTGTGATTTCCGACACTGCAGAATACGGCTGTTACCTGTTCGACCAGGCTTGCAAACCTTTGTTGGCAGATTTTATGAAGTCGGTGGATACAGATTTGGTTGGAAAAGACTTCAACGAAGGCAAAAAAACTTCGGTTGACAACGCTCAATTGGTTTATGTGAACGATGTTTTGAGAAATCATCCGGTAGAAATTGTCGGTAGAAAACTGCGCTCTGCAATGACGGCTATGAAGTCCATCAAAACTGTTTAAAATAATAATGATTTGGGCAACTTAATCCGCCTTCCGCTCCCAATCTTTTCACTCCACTTCGTTGCGTAAAAAGGATTTCCGCTCAAGTCGGGTTGCGAGCAATTCGATGTTTAAAACCAACAGCATTTTTGTCATTTCGTAGAAATCTCAGCAATAATTTTAAAATACTAAGTCTAGATTCCTACGGAAAGACAAATTATATGCAAAACCTTTTCTAAGCGAAGCGGCTTTGTGAACTTAAAGCAGTTAGTTAATAAAAAATCTTTGTGCACTTTGTGTTCAAAATTGATTCAAAAAACTTAAATAATGTCAACCCCAATCATCCACATTTCAAACCTGAATTTCCAGTATGATAAACCCATACTGAACCATTTCGACTGGGAAATATCTTCCGGGGAATGCTGGATGTTAGGCGGATTAAGCGGAAGCGGGAAAACAACCTTAGCCAAAATCATTTCCGGAGAAATCAAAAATTTTGAAGGAAAATTTGAGGTCAATTTTAATGAAAATTTAAACTTGAAGAGGAAAGTTCTGTACGTTTCCAATTGGTTTCAGTTCACTAATCTGGAAGGCGACCGCAATTTTTATTATCAACAGCGATATAATCAATTTGCTAAAAATGATACACCCACTGTTTTTGCAGAGCTGAATCATTTTGGAAAAGAAGAAAATCTTGATTTTGGAATTTTGGAATCCTATTTAGAACCTTTTGGATTTGAAAATTTTAAAAATCAGCAATTGATAGAATTGTCAAGCGGCGAACACAAGAAATTACAATTACTGAAAGCACTTTGGCTAAAACCTCAGGTTCTGATTATCGACCAGCCTTACACAGGGTTGGATACCAAATCGAGACAGTTTTTGAATCAGGCTTTTGATAATTTAATTCAGGAAAATGTCACATTGATTTTGATAAATAACGATGTCGAATATCCTGAAAGTGTTCAGTATTTTGTAGAAATAGAAAACGGAAAATTAGTTCACAGAAACTCTCCAAAAGACTTTTCCAAAGGCGAAGAAAGAATGCCAAAATCGCTTCCTTTTTTCCTTCAAGACAATCAGGAAAACGAACAGGAAAGTCTCATCAAACTGGAAAATATCAATATTTCTTATGGTGAAAAACAAGTACTGAGAAATATCGATTGGGAAGTCAATTCCGGTGAGCAATGGCTGTTGCAGGGTCACAATGGCTCGGGAAAATCAACATTGCTCAGTTTGTTGAATGGTGACCATCCGCAGGCTTATGTCAATGAGATTTATCTTTTCGGGCAAAAGCGGGGAAGCGGTGAAAGTATCTGGGACATTAAAGAAAAAATCGGAATGATTTCGCCTGAGTTGCATTGGTATTTCGATATGAATGCGAATGTCGGACAAACCATTGCTTCCGGTTTTTTTGATTCGATGTCGTTGTTTCAGAAATTGAGTTTTAGTCAGCAACAACAATTGGAGCAGATGCTGCATTTCTTCGATTTGAAAGATGATAAAAATAAGAAGTTAAATACTTTACCGCTTGGGAAACAACGTTTGGCTTTACTCGCAAGGACATTGATTAAAAAACCAAAGCTTTTGATTCTTGATGAGCCTTGTCAGGGAATGGACAATGAACAGACACAATATTTTAATCAGGTAATTGATGATTTGGCAGGCCAGGGACAATCGTTGATTTACGTTGGACATTTTGAATCTCAATTACCAAAAAAACTCAGTCACAAACTCGTTCTGGAAAACGGAAAAGTGAAAATTAATAGTTCATTTGAATTATTAAAACATTAATCATATTAATTGAAATTGATTTGTCAAAGTTAAAATTTTGTATTTCGAAAATAAGTGTAACGCCTTTGTTTATCTTAATTTTTGGAGAATAGAAAATCAATTCTTTGTCTGTCTTTGCGTTTAATTTTATCGCAAGGTTAAACAAAGTTTCCTTTTAAATGATAATTTTTTAAAGATATACAAAGGCATTTCATTTAAGAATGAAAAACAAAAATAGTTAACCTATAAAAAATCAAACACCTGTAATATAAATGAAGATGAATGAAACGATGATATTTCCAACCTTGGAAGCGGTAAAAGAAGCCCAAAAAAGTATAGAAAATGTGGTGAATTACACACCATTGCAATACAATGCCCGCTTGTCAGAAAAATTTAGCGCAAATATTTTTCTCAAAAGAGAAGACCTGCAACCTGTGAGGTCATATAAATTGCGCGGGGCTTACAATAAAATCAAAAACCTTTTCAATGAAGGCAAAACTTCGGACGGAATAGTCTGTGCAAGCGCCGGAAATCACGCTCAGGGAGTGGCTTTTTCCTGTAAACAGCTACAAATCAAAGGAACGATTTTTATGCCCGTGACAACTCCGAAACAAAAGCTGGAACAAGTCGAAATGTTCGGCGGAAACTTTGCCGAAATCAAATTGGTCGGCGATACTTTCGATGCTTCAAAAAATGCAGCCTTGGAATTTGCGCAAACTTCGGGAGCAGCTTTTATTCATCCTTTTGATGATGTTCAGATTATTGAAGGACAGGCGACTTTGGCACTGGAAATTTTAGAACAACAAAAAGAAAATATAGATTTTGTTTTCATTCCGATTGGCGGTGGTGGTTTGGCTTCGGGAATTTCTACTGTTTTTAAAGAATTGTCAAAAGAAACGCAGTTGATTGGAGTTGAACCAAAAGGAGCACCTTCTATGAAAACCTCCATCGATAATAATCTCAATACAGAATTGCAGGAAGTTGATGGTTTTGTAGATGGAGCAGCGGTAAAAAGAGTAGGGGATTTGACTTTTGAGATTTGCAGAAATGCGCTTGCAGATTGCATTCCTGTGGATGAAGGGAAGATTTGTGATACGATTCTTCAACTCTATAACAAAGATGCAATTGTTTTGGAACCTGCCGGAGCGTTGTCTATTTCAGCTTTAGAAGAATATCGCACTCAGATTAAAGGTAAAAATGTGGTCTGCATCGTCAGCGGAAGCAACAATGATATTACCAGAATGGAGGAAATCAAAGAACGCGCTTTGCTTTACAATGGTCTGAAACATTATTTTATGGTAAAATTTCCGCAGCGTCCCGGTTCTCTGAAAGATTTTGTACTGAATGTCCTTGGTTCAAATGACGACATCACCCATTTTGAATATACCAAGAAAAATTCAAGAGAAACTGCGCTGGCAATCGTTGGCATCGAACTTTCCAGTATTTCTGATTTTAATGGCTTGAAACAGAGAATGCAAAACCTTGGTTATTTTGAATCTTATCTTAATGATAATCCTGATGTGCTGAATATGCTTGTTTAAAATTTGACCAAGTTAAAATCTTTGTGCCTTAAAATATATATTTCTGACTCCGACAATCATCGGAGTTTTTTGTTCTTATCCTACGTCAATGTGTAAGAGTTTTCAAAGTGGGAAATTTGTGTAATTAAAAAATCAATTATAGATCATCACTTATGAAAACAGTATATCACAAATCCGACAGCAGAGGTTACGCCAATCACGGTTGGTTAAAAAGTCATCATACTTTTAATTTCGCCAATTATCACAATCCGGAAAGAACACATTTCGGCGTTCTTAGAGTTTTGAATGATGATTTCGTAGAAGGCGGAATGGGATTCGGGAGACATCCGCATAGAGATATGGAAATCATTTCAATTCCTTTGGAAGGCGAATTGAGACACGGTGATAATATGGGTAATTCCGGGATTATCAAAAAAGGTGATATCCAAGTGATGTCTGCTGGTACAGGAATTATGCACAGCGAAGAAAATGCAACCGAACAACCGGTGAAATTTCTACAGATCTGGATTATCCCAAACAAAACCGATGTTACGCCAAGATATGACCAGATCAGCATCGAAGAAAACTCAGTGAAAAATGATTTCCAGCAGATTCTTTCTCCAAAAGCAGATGACGCAGGTGTTTGGATTCATCAGGATGCTTGGTTCAGTTTGGCAAGATTTGATAAAGATTTTTCAAAAGAATATAAAATAAAAAAAGAAGGAAACGGAGTCTATGTTTTTGTCATCAAAGGGAAAGCGAAAATTGGCGACCAAATCCTTAATGACAGAGACGGTTTCGGGATTTGGGATACGGAAAGTTTCGTTTTGGAAGCTGAAGAAAATTCCGAAATTTTATTGATGGAAGTTCCAATGGTGTTGCCAGAATAATACTTTTTAATAAATTTTTAAGAAAAATACATCGGACTAGGTACAAGATTTGTCCTCAAAAAAACTTAAATTTGGCACTTTAAAAAGTTAAACTGAAAACATAATATGAGATTACTTATTGTAGGAAATGGTGGTCGTGCTTCGGCTTTAGCAACCAAGCTTAGCGAGGACGGCAGAATTACAAAGATGTTTTTCGCGCCGGGAAACGCCACTACCGAAAAATTAGGAGAAAACATCAACGAGACAGATATCATCCTACTTAGGGATTTTGCCATCAAGAATAAGGTGGATTTGACTATTGTTGGTCCGGAAGCACCACTTGTAGAAGGAATCGTGGATGAGTTCAAAAAAGTTGACCTTAAGGTTTTTGGTCCTGCAAAAAAAGCAGCGTCATTGGAAGGAAGTAAGGCATTTTCGAAGAAGTTTATGAAAACTTACGGAATCAAAACTGCTGAGTCTGTAACCTTTGATTCTTATGCAGATGCTAAGGAATACCTTCAAAATCAAAAATTCCCTGTTGTTATCAAAGCAAGTGGTCTGGCTGGTGGAAAAGGTGTTGTAATTGCAGAGGATCTGGAAGAAGCAGAAGGAACGATTCACGACTTTATGATCAAAAGAATCTTCGGTGATGCTGGTATTCAGGTCATTATAGAAGAGTTTTTGCAAGGTTTCGAAGCTTCGATCATTGCAGTTTCCAACGGAGATAAAATTTTCCCTTTCATCCCTGCAAAAGATTATAAAAAAGTAGGGAACGGAGATAAAGGTTTAAATACTGGCGGAATGGGTTCTGCTGCACCAAGTCCGGAATTCAAAGACGAACATTTCCAGGATTTTGTTCAGAATATTATGAATCCAACCGTTCAAGGCCTTAAAACAGAAGGCCTTAGCTTCAAAGGATTTATTTTCTTCGGATTGATGGTAACTGAAAAAGGTGCTTATCTTTTGGAGTACAATATGAGATTGGGTGATCCGGAAACGCAGGTTCTTTTGCCATTGTTGGAGAACAATTTGGTAGATGTTATCGAGGATTGTCTTCACGGGAAAGAATTGGAATTGAGATTCAAAAACAAAAAGGCGGTTTGCTTGGTGGTTTGTTCAGGAGGGTATCCTCAGAATCACGAGACAGGCTTCGAGATAACTGGCGCAGAAAAAGTGAAGAACAGTACATTGCTCTACGCCGGAGCAGATTACAGAGGCGGCCGAGTGGTTTCCACAGGTGGTCGGGTTCTGAACTTGGTAGCACTTGGAGACACGTTCGAGGAAGCTCGCAAAAAAGTTTACGAAGACGCTAATATTGTGGACTTTGACTACGGATTTTTCCGAGACGATATTGCGAAATTTTAAAATAACGAGAGATGTTGGGCGACCAATGTCTCTTTTTTTTAGGAGCTTGATCCCGCTTGTAATTTATACTGAGCGAAGTCGAAGTGCTATATCTTTTTTGTTTTTTAGACGAGCTATCATTCCAAATGAAGTGAGGAATCAAAAAAAACAAAAAAGGATGCCGTTGCAATCGGGGCTAGTTAGCGATTTGGAAATTGAATATGGAATTTAAATTTAATATAAAGGCTTCGAGAACCTCAGCCTGACATCGCTGAAAAATAATCGTTTAGTATTAGATTTGTCACCTTTTGTCATCCTGGGGTTCTCGAAGGATTGTCGAAGTGTCTAACTCATAAATAATAATTATACCTATCAAGATGCCTTGGAATCCAGAGATATATGATCAGTTCAAACAGGAGCGTTCAGCGCCTTATTTCGATTTGCTCAAATTGGTTGAGATAGAATCCAATATGTCCGTTATCGATTTAGGTTGCGGAACGGGAGAACTGACTTCGGGACTTTTGGACTTCATCCCCAATTCCCAAATCGTCGGAATCGATTCTTCCGCCGAGATGCTTCAGAAAGCAGAACAATTCGCAATGAAAAGATTACAGTTTTTCCAAAGAAGTATAGAAGAGCAGGTAGAGTTGGATGAAACATTTGATTTGATAATCGCCAACGCATCTTTGCAATGGTGCAATAATCATCAGGAATTATTTCCTAAACTGATTTCAAAACTGAATCCCGAAGGACAATTGGCAGTTCAGGTTCCATCGAATCATAACTTCATCGTTCATCAATTATTGTCTGTCGTTGCAGAACATGAGGTTTATCAGAAACATTTCAATGGCTGGAAAAGAGAATATTCAGTTCTTAATATAGAAGATTATGCAAAAATCTTATCCGACAATGATGGAAAGAAAATCAACGTCTTTGAGAAAGTCTATCCGCACATTATGAAAGATGCAGATGCTATTTTTGATTGGGCTTCAGGAACAGCGATAATCCCATTCTTGGAAAAACTTCCGGACGATCTGAAAGAGCAATATAAACAAGATTATAAAGAAGAATTGAGACAGATCTTTACTGGTTCACCGGTTTTTTACCCGTTCAAAAGAACATTTATTTACGCACAATTTTAAAAAATATTACAATATTATATGCAAAACGGAATTATCATTTTAGACTTCGGTTCACAGTACAACCAATTGATTGGAAGAAGGATCCGTGAAATGGAGGTCTATTCGGAAATAGTACCATTCAACACGCCATTATCAGAAATAATAGCTAAAAAGCCAAAAGGGATCATCCTTTCCGGAGGTCCAAGTTCTGTGAATGCAGAAAACGCGCATCTTGTAGAAAAAGAACTTTACGAACAGGGAATTCCGGTTCTGGGAATCTGCTACGGAATGCAACTGACTGCACATCTTTTGGGCGGAAAAGTGGCAAAAGGTGAAAAAGGCGAATATGGAAAAGCACACTTGGAAATCGTTAAAGAAAACGAATTGCTGAAAGGTGTCTATCAAAACTCTATTGTTTGGATGAGCCATTTCGATGAGGTTGCAGAATTACCACAAGGTTTCGAACTCAATGCAAAATCCGGCGTTATCGCATCGATTTCAAATCCTGAGAAAAAGATTTATTGTGTACAGTTTCACCCAGAAGTTTCTCATTCCGAAGAAGGTGGGAAAATGCTGGAGAATTTCGTTTTCGGAATTTGTAAATCAGATAAAAATTGGAAACTGACGAATTATATTGAGAAAACCGTTGCTGAAATCAAAGAAAAAGTGGGTGACCAAAAAGTGATTCTCGGCTTGTCTGGTGGTGTAGATTCTTCGGTTGCTGCTGTTTTGATCCACAAAGCAATCGGTGACCAATTGAATTGTATTTTTGTAGATACAGGACTTTTGAGAAAGGACGAAGGCAAAAAAGTAATGGAAAATTACGGAAAGCATTTCCATATGAATATCAAGATGATAGATGCTTCCGAAAGATTTCTATCCAAATTGGCCGGAATCGGCGACCCGGAGCAAAAACGCAAAATCATCGGTAATGAGTTCGTTCACGTTTTCGATGAAGAATCTCATCAGATAGAAGGCGCAAAATTCCTTGCTCAGGGAACAATTTATCCGGATGTTATCGAATCTCAGTCTGTAAAAGGACCTTCTGCGGTTATCAAATCACACCACAACGTAGGTGGACTTCCGGAAGAGATGGAGTTTGAATTGCTGGAACCTTTAAGAGAATTGTTCAAAGATGAAGTGAGAAAAGTAGGAGAGGAATTGGGTATTCCACATGAATTGGTTTACAGGCATCCGTTTCCAGGGCCTGGCTTGGGAATCCGGGTTTTAGGAGAAGTTGATGCCGAAAAAGTAAGAATTTTGCAAGAAGCTGATGATATCTTTATCGAAGAGTTGTATAAGAATGATTTGTATGAAAAAGTGTCTCAGGCATTTGTGGTTCTTCTTCCTGTAAAATCTGTAGGCGTGATGGGAGACGAAAGAACTTATGAATATACAGCCGTAGTCCGTTCTGCCAACACGATCGATTTTATGACCGCAACATGGAGCAGATTGCCTTACGAGTTTCTGGACACCGTTTCCGGCAGGATCATCAATGAGGTTAGAGGCATCAACAGAGTAGCTTATGACATCAGTTCAAAACCACCTGCGACAATTGAGTGGGAATAATTTCTTTAATAAATATCAAAAACCAGCAATTGATTGCTGGTTTTTGATTTTAAATCAATTTTCACTGGGAAATTGCTAAAACAAATTATCGCTTCCTCACATTCTCCAAAATATCCGGGAAATAAGTGTCGGAAAGATGTTCAAACTCATCGCCTCGCATAAACATAGACGCATCCACTTGGTCGTAAGATTCTCTTCCTGCAGCAGCGATCAGTTCGTTGCAGGTGTGCAATGTGTTTTTATGGAATTGAAAGACACGTTCCGTTTTGTCATTGGTGTCAAGACCTTTGATCAACATTTTGTCCTGTGTTGCAACGCCCGTCGGGCAAGTGTTTGTATTACATCGCAAAGCTTGGATGCAACCTAATGAGAACATAAATCCTCTCGCATTGTTACAAAGATCAGCGCCCATTGCGACAGCCCTTAAAATATCAAGCGATGTCAGAACTTTTCCGCTGGCAATAATCCTTAATTTATCCCTCACTTCATAATTGATCAGTGTTTTGTTCACAAATATCAATGCAGGTTCAAGAGGCATTCCTACACCATCTGAAAATTCTGGTGGTGCTGCGCCTGTGCCACCTTCTGCACCATCTACTGTTATAAAATCAGGATAGATATTCAGGATATTCATTTGTTCGCAGATATCTTCAAACTCTTTGGTGTCGCCAATACAAAGTTTGAAACCAATTGGTTTTCCGCCGGACAGATCTCTAAGCTGTTGTACAAATTTCAATAAACCTTCAGCATTAGAAAAAGCACTGTGTGATGGCGGAGAAAGAATCGTGACGCCAGGTTTTACGTGACGGATTGCGGCAATTTCAGGTGTATTTTTCACGGCTGGTAAAACACCGCCGTGACCCGGTTTTGCACCTTGGGATAATTTAATTTCAATCATTTTCACATTATCCAAGGTTGCATATTTCTTAAATAATTCTGCATCGAAATTTCCTTCTTCATTTCTGCAACCAAAATATCCGGTTCCGATCTGCCAGCAAAGATCACCACCTTCCAGATGATGCGGCGAGATCCCGCCTTCGCCCGTGTTGTGATAGAAATTTCCTTTTTTCGCACCCCGGTTCAAAGCCATCTGGGCACGATCGCTCAAAGCTCCGAAACTCATTGCAGAAATATTGAAAAGCGAAGCATTGTAAGGTTGTTTGCAGGCTTCTCCACCAATTATCACCCTTGGGAGTTCTTCTTTAGGATGTTTTGCGTAGATGGAGTGTTTGATGCCCTCATATTTTCTGTGATTGATTTCCAGTTGAGTTCCGAAAGGAACGGTGTCGCCCAGATTTTTGGAACGTCTGTAAGCTGCCGATCTTTGATGCCTGGGAAATGGTTTTCCGTCCGTTTCTCTTTCTATGAAATATTGCTGGATCTCGGGCGAAATCTCCTCAAAAATATAACGGAAATAGCCTAGAACGGGAAAGTTTCTGAGAATGGCGTGTTTGGTTTGATATGTATTGTAAATTCCCAAAAGATAGAGGAATGTCAGCAAAATCGGAATCCAATAATGAGCCTTTATCAGTAGCGCTGTTGCCCAGGTCACGATTAATACAACGATTCCCCAAAGGATGAATTTGTTTCTCATAATATGTTTTTGAAATTATGTTAAATATAAAACCATTTCAAAGATATTTGAAATGGTTTTAATGAAATAAATTTAGTTAAATCTTAGTTAACCTGCTTTACGTTGATGTAATAATTTTTATCAAATTCCACCGGTTTGTCAGATTTCAAAGTAGTTGTCTGATTCTGTTCTGTTGGTTTCAATTCTTGTCCATCGGCCAATCGGATTGGAAGTTTCAAATTCGGAACAACATTTGTCCATTTATAGGTCAGCTGATTTCCATTTTGCTTATATTCCAAGGTTGGGATTTTAATGGTTCTCAGATATTGGTCAAAAATTGATTGCAAATCAATTCCCGATTTGTCAATAATATACTTTTCTATTTGTTGGGTTGTAACCGTTTGATGATAAAAATCTTTGTTCAACCCTCTTAGGATCTGACGGAATTTCTCATCATTATTGATGACCTGACGAATGGTGTGAATCATATTCGCACCTTTTGGGTACATATCGCCACTACCTTCATTTCGGATGCCGTAAGTTCCGATAATCGGTTTGTCATTTTGGATATTTTGTCGAAGTCCTTGGAGATATTTATTACCATCGGCTTTTCCAAAAAGATAATCCACAAATAAAGTTTCAGAATATGTTGTAAAACTTTCGTGAATCCACATATCGGCCTGGTCTTTTGCTGTGATGTTGTTCGCAAACCATTCGTGTCCGGTTTCGTGGATGATGATGTAATCCCATTTCAAGCCAATTCCAGTTCCGGAAAGATCTCTGCCGAGATAACCATTCTGATATTTGTTTCCGTAAGCAACGTTGCTCTGGTGTTCCATTCCAAGATGCGGAGATTCTACCAATTTGTAAGAATCCTCATAAAAAGGATAAGGTCCAAACCAATGTTCAAAGGCTTTCATCATTGGCTTTACTTGCTCAAATTGTTTTTTAGCTTTGTCGAGGTTGTAATCCAAAACCCAATAATCGAGGTACAGTTTTCCCTTTCCCCCATCAAAAGTATCATTAAAATTAACATATTTTCCGATTGACGGGATAATGGAATAATCATTGATCGGACTTTTCACTTCCCAAAGCCAGGACTTCTTATCGCCCAGGTTTTCTTCTTTTATTAACTTTCCGTTTCCAACGCCCACAAGATCTTTCGGTGTGATGATCTTGAAGGTGATTCCGTTATCAGGTTCGTCACTCCAGATATCTTTTACAGGCAGCCAAATACTTGCCCCGATTCCTTCGTCCGCAGCCGTCATCCACGGATTGCCATTTTTATCTTTGGTGAAAATCCATCCACCATCCCAAGGAGCGTGTTTTGCAATCAATGGATTTCCGGAATACTCAATATCAATCGTATATTTTTCGCCTTTTTTGAATTTCTTTTTTGATGAGATAAAAATAAAATCGCCTTCTGTTTTTTTATCAACAATAGGAAAACTGGCCGTGATTTTATCAGCTTTCATTGGACTTTGAAGGTCGATTTGGAAAACAGGATTCAAAATATCTTTCTCAATCGTCAAACTGATTTTATTACTTCCTTTGATACTTTTGGCTTCGAAGTTCGGTTCCAAAACAATATCATATTTCTTGACGTCCCAAAAGTTCCTGAATTCTGTATTAGAACCTTTCAGCGTGTCTGTTTTTGAGGGTTTTGCATCCTCGAAAAACTGAGCTTGTGAAACTCCAGAAATCAATATTGAGAGAAGTAATAATTTTTTCATTTTTAATTTTTTCTTTAGAAATTAGTTTCACTTATGAAATGAAACGTTACAAAATTAAATAAAAGTATTTTGATTAAGACAAAAACCCTTTCAAAGTTCATTACTCAGAAAGGGTTTGTTTATTTTATTAGGATATCTGGTCAATTCACATTTTCTGCATAAAAATGTTTTGTTTCCTCAATGATTTCATCAATCTCAGGAAGGGTTAAAGCCTGAAGAAACTTAGTTTTAAATTCTTTGAAATGAGGAATGCCGCGGAAATAATTGCTGTAATGCTGCCTCATTTCCACAATTCCAGGGCGTTCACCTTTCCATTCCACAGACCAAAGTGCGTGATTTTTTACGGCATCCAACCTTTCTGCAATGGTTGGTTCGGGTAAGATCTCTCCGGTCTCGAAAAAATGTTTGATTTCATTAAAGATCCAGGGATAGCCAATCGCCCCACGACCGATCATAATGCCGTCGCAGTTGTATTTGTTTTTATATTCCAAGGCTTTTTCCGGAGAATCGATGTCGCCGTTTCCAAAAATTGGGATTTCGATATTCGGATTGTTTTTGATTCTGGAAATATGTTCCCAATCAGCTTCGCCTTTGTACATTTGAGCACGTGTTCTGGCGTGGATGGTTAAGGCTTTGATTCCAACATCCTGTAATCTCTCAGCAACTTCATCAATGTTAATCGAATCATTATCCCAGCCTAACCTGGTTTTTACAGTAACAGGCAAATGTGTAGAATTCACAACGGCTTTCGTTAATCTGACCATCAGATCGATATCCTTCAAAACACCAGCGCCTGCCCCTTTGCAAACTACTTTTTTCACAGGACAACCAAAATTGATATCCACCAGATCCGGCTCTACAGTCTCCACTATTCTTGCTGACATTGCCATCGCTTCTTCATCACCTCCAAAGATCTGGATTCCGACAGGTCTTTCGTAATCGAAAATATCAAGTTTTTTCCGGCTTTTGATTGCGTCACGAATCAATCCTTCCGAAGAAATAAACTCCGAGTACATCAAATCCGCGCCGTGCATTTTGCACAATTTCCTGAACGGTGGGTCGCTTACATCTTCCATCGGTGCCAGCAAAAGTGGAAAATCTGGAAGTTCTATGTTGCCAATTTTTACCATTCTGCAAAGATAGGTATTTTGAGCATTTAACAATATAAGTCATCAAAGACTGAAATGAACTGATAATCATCATAAAAAGGTCGAAATTCCACCTACATTATTGCTTTTGTCTATCGTATGAAAAAGTTTAAGAGATTGAATGTATAATTTTATTAATTTAATAATTTATTATTGATATTTTCATATGAAATAATTCATATTTGGTTTTATTTTTATCAATTATATATTTGTAGTGTTAAATTTTTACTAATTAAAAAATCAAAAAATGAAAAAATTATTATTAACTACTTTGGCTTTATTTACAATGACTTTTGCTTTTGGGCAGGAATCAAAAGGACTGGAAGGAACCTGGTTTGTGACATCACAATTGGGTTATCAACAGACAAAAACAGGTGAGGTAAAATCTACAAACACGACTATCCTTCCAATAGTGGGGTATTTTGTTGCGCCAACTACCGCGGTTGGAATAGCGGCGGGAAATATCGGAATCAAGGCAGAAGATGCCTCTAAAACGCTTGCCAATTCCCAGTTGTTGGTTATCCAGCCTTTAGCCAGAAAATACTGGAATGTCGCAGGAGGTTTGTTTTTCTTCGGACAAGTTGCGGCTCCTATTATTACAGGGAAAGAGAAAATGTCTGATACGAAGATCAACCAGTTCGGGCTTACATTAGCAGGTGGTTTTGACTATCTGGTTACAAAGCATTTTTCAGTTGAGTTTTCTTATAATCTGGTTAATTTTTCACAAACTACGATCAAGCCTTCTGTGGGTGAAAAAACGACAATTACTGATTTGTCATTGGCACATGTAGCATCTGTTGGTTCCGAGTATAACTCTACATTAGCAGGAAGCATGAGTAATGCAGTGACTCCACTGTCGTTCGGGTTTAAATTTCTATTCTAAATTTTGTGCTATAATATCAGGAAGTCCGTTTTCATTTTATGGGAACGGATTTTTGCCTAGCTGTGATATCATAAGCATATGATATGTTGTGGTTTTTTTTTGCTTTTTCTCTCTGACAAATTTGTAGTGTAAAGAATCTGTTCTTATGTTTGTTTCAAATTATAAGTAATGAGAAATGTTATTTTAATGGTGTTTTTTTTGACTACAATTTTTTCCTGTTCCAAAAATGAGAATTCTGGTAATAAAGATGTATTGGTTTCTGAACCGGAACCAGCACCAAAAGTTGTAAACGATCCGATTGCAGAAGGTCAATCTTTAATTGAAGGTTCCGACTGTTTAGGTTGTCACAAATTGGATGAGCGAATGATTGGGCCGTCTTACAAAGAAGTGGCGGAGAAATATGAGAACACACCGGAAAATGTAGAAATACTGGCAGATAAAATCATCAAAGGAAGTTCGGGAGTTTGGGGAGATGTTCCGATGCCGGCTCATGGGTTCAGTAAAGAAAATGCGAAATTTATGGCGCAGTATATTTTGTCATCAAAATAGAATTATTACTCTGATCATAAGAATTAAAGGCAGTTTTTTCACTGTCTTTTTGTTTTTATGTCTCTTTCGGAGAATTTGATTATCTTTTCAAAAACAAAATCTAATGAAGTCCGTCTTATATTCTGCCTTATTTTTTTCTGCATCGTTATGTGCGCAGGAATATCAATATGATTATACTTTTTTCACGAACAGTTTGATGAAAGATAACTTCTTTTATGGAAATGTAAAGTCTTCCGGAAGCTCTTCTGTCAAAAATCAGAACAATAAATTATTGGTTGATAGAAATGAATTCCATTCTCCCGGAAATTCTCTTTTATTGGATTATAAGAACGCTAAAGATGGAAAATGGGACGCTTCCATAGAATATGAAGATGTAAGAGGAAAGGATTTCTTCACCAAATCTAATTTTCTAAGCTTTTGGATCAAATCTGAGAAAAATGATTCTGATATTTTGCCAACTTTAAAACTTCAGAAAACGGATGGAAGTTTTTCAAAATCAGTAACACTTAAGCTGACAAAAAAGAATCAATGGGAAAATATTCTGATTGATATTTCAACTTTGGATGCTTCTGTGAAAGATGATCCGAAATCAGTCAAAGCCATTGTATTTTCTCAACAGGAAAATTCTGATTCCAGTAACAAAATCTGGTTAGATGATATAGTTTTCATTGATTCAAAAGAAAAGAAAACGATTGTAGAAACTCCGAAGATCTCTTTTGCCAAAGGTTATATGAAACACGTGGATTTGAAATGGAATCCAATCACAGATAATAATATCAGGTATGTGAAAATCTACCGCTCCGACAATGGAAAAGATTTCAAACCGGTCGGAATTCAGGATGCTTATATCGATAGATTTGCAGATTTTACTAATGAAACAGGAAAGAAATATTCTTATAAAATCAGTTTCCTGGATAAGCTTTTCAATGAATCTAAATTATCAGAAATCGTTTCTTCTGAAACCAGAAATATGTCGGATGAAGAGTTGATGACAATGGTTCAGGAAGCCTCATTCAATTATTACTGGGATGGTGCGGAACCGGAAAGTGGTTTGTCAAAAGAAAATACCAACGGAAGACAGGATATGATTGCAACCGGAGCTTCAGGTTTCGGGATTATGGCTTTGATTGCAGGAACCGAAAGGGGTTTTATCTCAAGAAAAGAATCTGTCGAAAGATTTACCAAGATCGTCAATTTCATTGAAAAAGCAGATAAATACCACGGCGCAGTGGCGCATTTCATTGACGGAAAAACCGGGAAAACCGAACCGTTTTTTGGGAAAAGGGATAACGGAGCAGATTTGGTGGAAACATCATTTTTCGTCCAGGGATTGTTGGCGGCTCATCAATACTTCAATAAAGACAATGCTGAAGAAAAAAATATCAGAACAAAAATCGATAAATTCTGGAAAGCAATAGAGTGGGATTGGTTCAGGCAAACTCCCGACAGCAAATTTCTCTACTGGCATTGGTCGCCTGACCAGACATGGACAATCAATCACAGGTTGATTGGCTGGAACGAGACGATGGTCACTTACTTGATGGCGATTGCTTCGCCAACGCATTCCGTTCCGGCAAGTATGTATTATTCAGGTTGGGCGAGCCAGGATAAGATTGCGCAGGATTATCGTAAAGATTGGGGGAAATCAGATGAAGGTGCTTTCTATACAAACGGAAATACTTATTACGGAATCAAGCTGGATGTTGGCGTCAACAAAGGTGGTCCGTTGTTTTTTGCACATTATTCCTTTATGGGTTACGACCCGCACGGTTTGACGGACAGATACACCAATTATTTTAAAAACAATCAGAACATTGCCAAAATCAATTATCTATATTGCGTCGAAAATCCGAAGAAACAAAAAGGTTACGGCAAAGAGGGTTGGGGTCTAACGGCTTCTGACGGGCCGAATGGTTACAATCCTGATGAGCCTGTGGAAAGAGAAGATACAGGTAAATTAACGCCAACCGGTGCGATTGCGTCTTTTCCTTATACACCAGTCGAATCAATGGCTGTTCTGAAAAATTTCTACCTTAATTATGGTGATTTTCTTTGGGGAGAATATGGCTTCCGAGATTCATTCGATTTGAACAACAATTGGTGCTCACCGATTTTTATGGGACTCAATCAGGCACCGATGACCGTTATGATGGAAAATCATAGAACAGGGTTGGTCTGGAATCTTTTTATGAACCATCCCGATGTGAAAGCCGGAATTCAAAAATTAGAGAAAGAAAAATAAATGACCGAAAAATCCAGCTTACACCCAAGAAATCTTCATCGTAACTCTTATGATTTTGAAGAATTAATTTCTGTTGTTCCAGAGTTGAAGCATTACGTTTTTAAAAATGATCACGACACATCAACGATTAATTTCAGTATTCCGAAAGCGGTTAGGTCACTTAATAAAGCTTTGCTTCTGAAATATTATAATGTCAAAGAATGGGATGTTCCGGAAGGCAATCTCTGTCCACCGATTCCTGGCAGGGCAGATTATGTACATTATTTAGCGGACTTATTGGCGGAAGAAAATGGAGAAATCCCAACAGGAAATTCAGTTAAGGGTTTGGATATTGGAACGGGAGCCAATCTTGTTTATCCTTTGATTGCAAATGGCTGTTATGGTTGGAAAATGTTGGGAACTGATATTAATAAGGATTCTTTGGAAAACGCTCAAAAGATTTTAGAAAGCAATCCTGATCTAAAAGAAAATATAAAACTGAAACTTCAACCTGAAACTGATTCAATTTTTAAAAATATTCTATCACCCGAAGACAAATTCACATTCTCTATGTGCAATCCACCTTTTCACGATTCAGAAGAGTCAGCTTTACAAGGTAATCGAAGAAAAAATAACAATCTCAGGAAATCGAAAACTCAGAAACCAAATCTCAATTTTAGCGGACAGCAATCCGAACTATGGTGTGAGGGTGGCGAGATGGCTTTCATCAAAAAAATGATCAATGAAAGTGTAGAATTTTCCTCGAACGTTCTTTGGTTCACAAGTTTGGTTTCCAAAAAGGATAATCTGCATCAATTGACAACTCTTCTTAAAAATCTCAAAGTACCCGAATTCAAAATTATTGATATGGCGCAAGGTCAGAAGGTCAGCAGGATTTTGGCTTGGACATTTGTGCCAAAGGAAAATAAGAAATATTGGTTTTGGTAAAGGATTAAATTCACTTTTTTAAGTAATGATGTTAAAATAATTTTGTAAAATGGTGATAATTTCACTTATTTTGCAAATTAATAAATTGTTTTTATGCTTCGTATAAATGGAAGCATAAGGATTAAAAAAAACACACATAATGAAAAAAATTATTACAACTTTGGGCTGTATCGTAGCCTTGTGCCTTCATGCGCAAACTGTCACCACTGACAATACATTTGGGACAAACGGTATTTCTGTATTAAGCCATCAGACCAATGGTAATTCTGTTATAAATTCCATTGTCCAGACTGATGGAAAAATTGTTGTTACGGGAATGCGAATTAACGGTGCTAATAACGAAGAGGTTTTTATAGCAAGATTTAATGCAAATGGAACTCTTGACACAACATTTGCAAACTCGGGATATTTTACATCTTATCAGGATCCCAATGCTTACTCTGCTAATTTATATTTGAATGGAAACAAAATATTGATTTTTTATCCGGAACAAGGAGTACTGATTAAATTTAATAACGATGGTAGTGTTGATAATTCATTCGGGACAAATGGTATGGTAACGTTAGCTTCCACATCATACCAGACCAAAGATGTGCTGATTGGAAATTATTTGTATGCTGTTAAAAATGTTTCTTCGCAAGTGATTTTGGATAAGATTGATATCAATTCAGGATCGGTTATCTCTTCATCAACAATTTCCGGGCTTACACAATCAAGAGGAGTTTATTCCGGGCCAAATGGGAAGCTAATTGTTAAATCGACTGATTATCAATCCCTGACTACATCATTAACACTTGTGGATACGAATGGCAATTTGGATATGGCGTTTGGCACAAATGGTAGTATAATTGTAAGTTCTTTCGGTTCTTTGGGTGAAATTGAAGCTTCTTACGATTATGTTTCAACAGACGATGCCCAAAATATCATTTATGCTTTATCGAATGATAATGCCTTTACGGTAACGTTTAAAAAATATTCTTCGAATGGTTCTCTAGCGACAGGTTTTGCAAACAATGGAAGTTACGTTTTAGCAAATGCTATAATCTCGGGACTAAAAACGCTGTCAAATCAAATTTATTTTAGTGGCTTAAGTCTCGAAGGTGGAACAGCAAATCTTTTATTGGGAAGGCTGAATTCTAATGGCACCTTAGATAGTTCGTTTGATAACGATGGTATCTATATTTATGACACGAATGCATCATCAGAATGGGCTGAAAGTTTCAATATATTATCGCCTTCTTCTATCATTGTTGCAGGAGAAATCAGCGGAACCAACAATAATATATATGTTGGTAAATTTGATGTTACGCCAGATCTTGAAGTTTCAGAAGTAGATTCTAAAGAGTCAATATTGTTCGAGAACCCGTTGAGATCAAATTTCGTTTATAAGGCAAAAGAAAAGATCTCTGTCATTGAGCTTTATTCAGCAGAGGGTAAACTCATTAAAATGATTAAAGAAAATAATCAAAACATTACCGAATTATTAAAAGGTGTATATGTTGCAAAGGTCAAATTTGAAAATGGAAATACTGTAACTAAAAAATTAATCAAAAATTAACCGTAAAACTTTATACTAATAGTCTGGGTTTGAAGGCTGTTTTCAATTCGTTCTTTCAAGGTTTGAAAGTTTTTCCCATTAATCTAAATTTGACTTTTTGCGAAACATATCCAGGATTGTCAGAAAAGAACTTCGCGGACTTCAAATCACTCACTAAAATTTAACTTCCATAGCCATTTAAAAATCACTATTTTTGCAAGTCGAAAAAAATTGAATTAAAATGTCATTATCAGAACAGGAAATTATCCGTCGCGAAAAACTACAGAAATTGACCGATTTGGGAATCGATGCATTCCCGGCCGCTGAATACAAAATCACAGATTCCACAAAATCTATAAAACAGGATTTCGAAGAAGGGAAGAAGGTGGTGATTGCCGGACGTTTGATGTCCAGAAGAATTCAGGGGAAGGCAAGTTTTGCAGAATTGCAGGATTCCGAAGGAAGGATTCAGGTTTATTTTAACCGTGACGAGATTTGTACTGGTGAAGACAAAACTTTATATAATGAGGTTTACAAGCATCTTTTAGATATCGGTGACATCATCGGAATCGAAGGTGAGTTGTTCAAAACCCAGGTTGGAGAGATGACGGTGATGGTGAAGAATTTCACATTGTTGACCAAATCTCTTCGTCCGCTTCCGCTTCCAAAAGTAGATGCTGAAGGAAACGTTTTTGATGGTTTCACAGATGCGGAATTGCGTTACAGACAGCGTTATGCGGATTTGGTTGTGAATCCTCACGTTAAGGAAATCTTCGTGAAAAGAACAAAATTGTTCAATGCAATGAGAACGTTCTTCAATGATGCCGGATATTTTGAAGTTGAAACTCCAATCTTGCAATCCATTCCTGGTGGAGCGGCTGCGAGACCATTTATCACGCATCACAATGCTTTGGATATTCCTTTATATCTTAGAATTGCTAACGAATTATATCTGAAAAGATTGATTGTTGGTGGATTTGACGGAGTTTATGAATTCTCGAAAAACTTCAGAAATGAAGGGATGGACAGAACGCACAACCCGGAATTCACGGCAATGGAAATCTATGTCGCGTATAAGGATTACAACTGGATGATGGATTTTACGGAGAAATTGCTGGAATTCTGTGCAACTTCCGTGAACGGTTCTGCGGAATCAACTTTCGGCGAACACAAAATCAGCTGGAAAGCACCTTATCCAAGAGTGTCTATGACAGAGGCGATTTTGAAATACACAGGTTTTGACATTACCGGAAAGTCTGAGCAGGAGCTATTCGATTTCGCAAAATCTATTGGAATTGAGGTAGATGAAACGATGGGTAAAGGAAAATTGATTGATGAGATTTTCGGAGAAAAGTGTGAAGGAAACTTCATCCAGCCGACTTTTATCACCGATTATCCTGTGGAGATGTCGCCTTTGACCAAAAAACACAGAAGCCAGGAAGGTTTGACAGAGCGTTTCGAATTAATGGTTTGTGGAAAAGAAATCGCGAATGCCTATTCTGAGTTAAATGACCCGATTGACCAAAGACAACGTTTTGAACACCAATTGTTATTATCTGAAAAAGGTGATGATGAAGCTACGGGATTCATCGATGAAGATTTCTTAAGAGCTTTGGAATATGGGATGCCGCCAACTTCTGGTCTAGGTGTAGGAATGGACAGGCTGATCATGTTCTTGACCAATAATCCATCAATTCAGGAAGTTCTATTCTTTCCGCAAATGAGACCAGAAAAGAAAAATCCGGCAGTTGAATTAGGAGAAGATGAAAAAGTAATCCTTGAAATTCTTAATTCTCAGGAAGATGCGTTGGAATTGAATGAAGTAAAAACCCGCTCCCAACTTTCTGGTAAAAAATGGGACAAAGCATCTAAAACTTTAACTAAAAATAATTTGGTGAAAGTTGAGAAAATTGATGAGGTTTTATTAATGAAATTAGTTTAATATTTTATTTAAATAGTTGTTGAAAATTATTTAAAATAAAATTTAATTTATTGATTTTTTAAGTAATTTTAATTATTGCTATTGAATTATCAAAATTGAATTTTATTTATAAGGCTTGAAATTCAAATAGTTAAAAATTAATTTAAATTAATAATTATATAAAATGTAGTATAGTTTGGTTTAAAATTATATTTTAAGATATTACACCCCTAAATTTTTTAGGGGTGTTTTTGTTTTATTAGGTGATTTTGAATAAATATCAAATTTTTTGGAAAAATTAGATTCTATTTCAATCTTTTTCGAACTTAAGTGAAATGTTAATTTTAATTAATTATTTGATTATAAACATTTTAACTATTTTTAATATTAATTTAATTTTAACGAATAATTATTCAATATTAAATTAATGTGAATTATCGGCAAATAAAATATGTTTTATTTGTTTTAAATATTGTTTATGGTTTTTATAATTGCTGATTTGGTAATTTAAAATCATTTTTGCTTGTCTTTTTATTAAATTTGTTAATATTCAAAATTGATGTAGATGAAAAGAGCAAGGAAAACTTCCCAAAAATCCATTTCCGAAAATCAAGGACTTTATTTGCCAGAGACAGAATTCGACTCCTGCGGAGTCGGTTTTGTGGCCAATATAAAAGGTATCAAGAGTTTTAAAATTGTCAGTGATGCCATCACTATGCTCGAAAATATGGAACATCGCGGAGCAACCGGTTATGAAAGCAACACTGGAGACGGTGCAGGTTTGCAGATTCAGATTCCGCACGAGCTTTTGTATGATGAGGCTCTCAATTTCGGTTTTGATTTGCCGGAGCCTGGTTTCTATGGTGTGGGGATGTTATTTTTTCCTCAAAATAATTTTATTCGCGAAGAGTGCAAAGAGATTATTGAGCAATCTGCGGATAAACTCGGGCTTAAGATTTTGGGTTACCGGCCGGTTCCTGTAAATAATATAGATTTGGGAGACCTTGCGAAAAGTGTAGAGCCGGTGATGGAAATGCTTTTTGTGGAACGTCCTTTCGATGTGGAAACTGATAAAGATTTTGAACGAAAACTGTTTGTGTTCCGCAATTATATTTCCCATCAGATTACAAGCGTGACTAGCAATGACCCGATTGGTTTTTATGTGGCTTCGTTTTCTTGTAAGAAATTGATTTACAAAGGACAATTGCGTTCTGTGCAGATTCGTAACTATTTCAAAGACTTGACGAATCCTAAAACACGTTCCGCGTTTGGGATGATCCATTCCCGTTTTGCGACCAATACATCTCCCACCTGGAGTTTGGCGCAGCCATTTCGTTTTCTGGCCCATAATGGGGAAATCAATACAATCGGTGGAAATCTCAACTGGCTGAAATCTTCCGAGAAAACCTTTTCAAACCCGAATTTCACACCTCAGGAAATGGATATGATTTTGCCCTTGACAAAACCGAATCAATCCGATTCTTCCTATCTGGATAATATGGTGGAATTGCTTTATCATTCCGGTCGCTCGTTGCCTCATACGATGATGATGCTGATTCCAGAAGCTTGGGACGGAAACAAACAAATGGAAGACTACAAGAAAGATTTTTATGAATTTCACGCTTGTATGATGGAGCCCTGGGATGGTCCGGCTTCTATTTCTTTCACGGATGGCGAAATGATTGGGGCGACTTTGGACAGGAACGGACTTCGCCCTTCGAGATATTGCGTGACATCGGATGATTTGGTGATTATGGCTTCGGAATCGGGAGCTTTGCCTGTTAATCCGAAAAATGTTATCAAAAGAGGCCGTCTTCAGCCAGGTAAAATGTTCTTGGTTGATATGAAAAAAGGCATCATTGTAAGTGATGACGAACTGAAAAAAGAGATTTGTACATCACAGCCTTATCGTGATTGGCTGGATAAAATGAATATCAATCTGGAAGAATTGCCTGTTCCGAAAATCAGATTCAACAAACTTCAATCCGATGATATTTTCAAATATCAGAAAGCTTTTGGCTATTCCAGGGAAGATCTGGATAAAGTTATCAAAGAAATGGCGGTTCACGGCAAAGAACCGATTGGCTCAATGGGATTTGATGCGCCATTGGCTGTTTTGAGTGAGAAGCCGCAGCATTTCAGTTCTTATTTCAAGCAATTGTTTGCGCAGGTTACGAATCCGCCAATCGACCCGATTCGTGAAAAACTGGTAATGTCATTAACAACGATTATCGGTGGAAATGGGAATCTTCTGGAGGATGATAAAAACTTTGCCCATTCTATAAAACTCGAACATCCGATTCTTAATAATGAGCAATTAGAGAAACTCAGAAGTGTTGATACGGGGAAATTCCAGTCGAAAACCATTTATACCTATTTCAAAGCGGATGAAAAAGAAGGAAGCCTGAAAAAAGCTTTGGACAGGATTTGCCGTTATGCGATGGATGCTGTGGAAGATGGTTTTGAGGTGATTATCCTTTCCGACAGGTCTTTGGATTCTCAGCATGCATCAATTCCGTCTTTGCTGGCCTGTTCGGCTGTTCATCATCATTTGATAAGAAAAGGTGTTCGGCGAAGAGTTGGTTTGGTGATTGAGGCTGGCGATGTTTGGGAAGTTCATCATTTCGCAAGTCTGCTTGGTTTTGGAGCAACCGCAATTAATCCTTATCTGGCTTTGGCAAGCATCAGGCAGATGTTTTATGATGGCGAGTTCAAGCAGGATGCAGATTTGGAACAGCTTAAATACAATTATAAAAAAGCAGTTGGTGATGGATTGTTGAAGATTTTTTCGAAAATGGGAATTTCTACCTTACAGTCTTATCACGGTGCGCAGATTTTCGAAATCATAGGTCTTAATAAACCTTTGGTCAATACTTGTTTTACGGGAGCGATTTCCAGAATCAACGGAATTGGTTTTGATGAAATTGCGAAAGAAGCTTTAGCGAAACATTATCAGGCTTTCGAAAAAGATTCGGCGTTTGGAATTCTGGATTCAGGCGGAATCTACCAGTGGAGAAAAGACAGCGAATATCATCAATTCAATCCTCAATCCATTCATCTTTTGCAACAGGCAACTTGGAATGATAATTACGAAACGTTCAAAAAGTATTCCCGGGCTGTCAATCGTCAAACAGAAAATGCTTCATTATTAAGAGGTTTGCTGGAGTTTAAAAATGACCGTCAATCAATTCCTTTATCAGAAGTGGAATCGATTGAAAATATTTTGAAACGTTTTGCGACCGGAGCAATGTCTTTTGGTTCGATTTCCTGGGAAGCGCATACAACTTTGGCAATTGCGATGAATAGGATAGGTGCTAAAAGTAATACAGGCGAAGGTGGCGAAGATGAAAACAGGTATATTATTGATGAAAATGGCGATAGCTTGCGTTCTTCTATTAAGCAGGTTGCTTCGGGTAGATTTGGAGTAACAGCGAGATATCTGGCGGAAGCAGAAGAGCTTCAAATCAAAATGGCCCAAGGGGCAAAACCGGGTGAAGGTGGACAATTGTCTGGGGAGAAAGTAGATTCCTGGATTGGGAAAACACGACATTCTACGCCGGGAGTTGGTTTGATTTCTCCGCCTCCGCATCATGATATTTATTCCATAGAAGATTTGGCGCAGTTGATTTTTGACTTGAAAAATGCCAATCGACACTCAAGGATTTCTGTTAAACTTGTTTCAAAAGCCGGTGTTGGGACAATTGCTTCTGGTGTGGCGAAGGCAAAAGCTGACCATATTCTGATTTCCGGTTACGATGGTGGAACAGGAGCCTCGCCTTTGAGTTCAGTTCGTCATACAGGTCTGCCGTGGGAATTGGGATTAGCGGAAACGCATCAGACCTTAATCAAAAATAAATTAAGACAAAGGGTTACTGTTCAGGTAGACGGACAAATGAAAACCGGTCGTGACTTGGTAATAGCAACATTGCTGGGAGCTGAAGAATGGGGAATTGCAACTTCTGCTCTGATTGTGGAAGGCTGCATCCTGATGAGAAAGTGTCATCTCAATACCTGTCCGGTCGGAATTGCCACTCAAAATGAAGAATTAAGAAAAAAATTCACAGGAAAACCGGAACATTTGGTAAGCTATTTTACCTTTTTGGCGATGGAAGTCCGTGAGATAATGGCGAGTCTTGGTTTTAGAACGATTGATGAAATGGTTGGTCAATCCCAGTGTCTTGAAAAGAAAAAAGAAATCAAATTCTGGAAACATCAGAATATTGATTTGAGTGGGCTTCTTTATAAGATGGAAACGGATTTGCCTATTATAAAAGCCGAAGAACAGCATAATGGTTTGGATGAATCCCTGTCGTGGAAAATGCTGGAAGCTTCAAAATCAGCTTTGCAAAATAACGGGAAAGTGGAAACTTCTTTCTTAATTAAAAATACGGACAGAACGGTCGGAACGATTCTTTCTCACGAACTGACGAAAATCTATCATTCACAAGGAATGCAGGAAGATTCGTTGAAATTCAATTTCAAAGGAACGGCTGGGCAGAGTTTTGGTGCCTTTTGTAATAGAGGAATCACAATGATTCTGGAAGGAGATGCGAATGATTATTTCGGTAAAGGTTTGTCGGGAGCGAAACTTGCTGTTTTTCCGGATGAAGAAGCGGTGATTAAAGCTAATGAAAATAGCATTATCGGAAATGTTGCGCTTTATGGAGCAACTTCCGGAAAGGTTTTTATTAATGGAATGGCAGGCGAAAGGTTCTGTGTCCGTAATTCCGGAGCGATTGCAGTTGTTGAAGGAATCGGTGACCACGGTTGCGAATATATGACAGGAGGAACGGTTGTGATTCTAGGCGAAGTTGGTCGGAACTTCGGAGCCGGAATGAGTGGTGGAATTGCTTATATCTGGGATGTCGGAAAAGATTTGGAGAAGAATTTCAATCCTGATATGGCGGACTTGGAAAACTTGACGGAGAAAGATACCGAGCTGGTTTTAGATTTAATCAAAGAGCATTTTGAAATCACGGGAAGTTATTTGGCGGAATATCTTTTGAGTGATTTTGAAAACAATCTGAAACACTTTGTAAAAGTTTATCCTCGTGAATATAAAAAGGTAATAGAAGGACAAATTGTGAATCAATAAAAGTAGTTTAATCCAACAAACCCGTAGGGTTTAATTTGAATAGCCGTAGGTGGAAACCTATGGACAAAAAACAAAAAATAATGGGAAAGACAGATGGTTTTTTGATATATGAGAGAAATTTGCCTGCGAAATTTCCGGTTTCGGAAAGGCTTAAGAATTATAAAGAATTTTATGAACCGGCTACTGAAAAGCTTCTGAAAGAGCAGTCCGCAAGATGTATGGATTGCGGTGTTCCGTTTTGCCAGAGCGGTTGTCCGTTGGGAAATGTCATTCCGGAATTCAATGATGCGGTTTATAAAAAGCAATGGGAAAAGGCTTATCATATTTTAACTTCAACAAATAATTTCCCTGAGTTTACAGGACGGATTTGCCCAGCGCCTTGTGAAGGAGCGTGTGTTTTAGGGATTAATAATCTTCCGGTTGCGATAGAGGAAATTGAAAAAAATATCATCGAAATTGCCTTTGAGCAAGGATTTGCAAAGCCAAAAGTCCCTCAGTTCAGAACAGATAAGAAAGTAGCGGTTATTGGTTCCGGTCCTGCTGGGCTGGCCTCGGCTTATCAATTGAATCAGGCTGGTCATCAGGTTACGGTTTTTGAAAGAGATTCTGAAATTGGAGGGTTGTTGAGATTTGGGATTCCTGATTTTAAATTAGATAAAAATATTGTTGAGCGTCGTGTTCAATGGATGGAGCAGGAAGGAGTCGAATTTAAAACTAATGTCAATGTTGGTGTTAATTATTCCGTCGAGGAATTGAACCGGAATTTTGATGCGGTTGTTCTGGCTTTGGGAAGTACGGTTCCTCGGGATTTGATGCTTCCGAATCGTGATGCGAAAGGTGTTCATTACGCAATGGATTTTCTGGTTCAGAATAATAAAAAGGTCAGCGGAATTAAATTTTATGAAGAAGAGCTTAATGTCAAAGGGAAAAAAGTTGTTGTAATTGGCGGCGGTGATACGGGTTCGGATTGTATCGGAACTTCGAATCGTCAAGGTGCGGAGATTGTCTATCAGATCTATTATAAACCGATGCAACCTACAAAACGCGACGAAACAATGCCCTGGCCAACAATGCCGATGACTTTACAGGTTACATCGTCTCACGAGGAAGGTTGCGAAAGAAGATGGTCTGTCAACTCAAAAGAATTTGTGAAAGATGAAAACGGAAATCTTACGGGCGTTCGTCTTGTAGAAGCAGAATGGACAAAAGATGCCGACGGAAAATGGAATCTCTATACAGAAAAACCAAACTCAGAGTTTGTCATCGAATGTGATTATGCTTTCATCGCTTTAGGCTATACGCATGTAGAGCAGAAAGGTTTGGTGGAAGCTTTGGATATCAATCTTGACCCAAAAGGAAACCTGATTGGAAATAATAAAGAATTCCAAACCAATAAAACCAAATATTTCTCTTGCGGGGATGCCAGAAAAGGACAAAGCCTTGTGGTTTGGGCAATTGCAGAGGGAAGGGATTGTGCAAAAAAAGTAGATGAGTTTTTGAAAAGTTAAAAATTTTATAAATATTAAATTTTGAATCGGGCTTTTCTAGTTTGGTTTTTTTTATGAAAAACCGTAATACTTTATCTTTAACTAGAATAATTTTGTAATAAATTTTATTTATGGAAAATAAATATTCATATAAGGATTTTTTAGATTATAAGGTTTTAGCTATTTTGTTTTTTATAGGTCTGGTTTCGTATTTAGTAATAAAAATAATACCAAAAGAAGAGGTTTTACCTTCCTATGTATCTTCTGTACGAAAATATAAAGATGTTCCTAGAATTAATCTTAGCCTTGATGTTAGGCTTTCTGAACGAATAAATGAGATAGAATTACAAAACCTTGCCTACATAATTTATAAAAGGTACAATGGTGCTGCATATGAAAAAGTTTTTATTGATTATTTGATTGTTGGTATGACTCAAGATAATGGTGCTTATGCTACCAGTCATTTTAATCCCAATCTGAAAGTGACTATTTATGGATTATCTAATGATAATATAACTTATATTAAATCTGATGGTTTTTCAGATAGAAAATATTGGATTGATGACGGTTTGGGTGTGATAATATCAATTAAAAGAGAAGATGGTTTTTTTTATTTGTTTAAATATTTCAAGGATTTAGGTGTTGATAAAAAGAAATTGCAATTGAAATTTAAGGGTGCGGATACTCTTTATGTTATTAAAGGTTCTACTGGCGGAGAATATTATAAAATTAATTCGGCCGATGATTTGGAATTGTATGATGACCAAGGTTGGGTTTATACTATGATTAAAGAAAAAACAAACAAACTATAATGCTCGATTTTTTTATTCAAAATCCCCAAACATCCCTGTTAAAAACTTATCTTTTTTGACTGATTTTAAGGCTTTCATATCTCGATTTTTTTAACGATATTTGTAAGCTTTAATAAAATAATTAACAGAAAAATAACAAGAAAAATTCTCAAGCTAACTATTTGAAAATTTGAGTTTTATATCTTGAATCTTTTACAATATGAGTCAAAAACAATATACAGCAAGTAGTATTCAGGCATTGGAAGGAATGGAGCACGTTCGTATGCGTCCTTCGATGTACATTGGTGATGTAGGGGTCAGAGGTCTCCACCATTTGGTTTATGAAGTAGTGGATAACTCTATCGATGAGGCTTTGGCAGGATATTGTGATACGATCACTGTCGCGATAAAGGAAGGTAATGCCGTAGAAGTTATGGATAACGGTCGTGGTATTCCTGTAGATTTTCACGAGAAGGAACAGAAATCTGCGCTGGAGGTTGTAATGACCAAAATCGGAGCTGGAGGTAAGTTCGATAAAGATTCTTACAAAGTTTCCGGAGGTCTTCACGGCGTTGGGGTTTCCTGTGTTAACGCACTTTCCAACGAGATGATTACTACCGTTTACAGAGATGGGAATATCTATCAGCAGGTTTATTCCAGAGGGAAGGCACAAACAGGTGTTGAAGAGATCGGACACAGTGACAAAAGAGGAACAAAACAGTTTTTCCAACCGGATGATTCCATTTTTACTGAATTGGTTTACAACTACGATACTTTGGCAAATCGGCTTAGAGAGTTGGCATACCTTAATAAAGGAATTACGATTACTTTAACAGACGAAAGAGAAAAACTGGAAGACGGAACTTTCAGAACGGAAGTTTTCCATTCGGAAGGTGGTTTGAAAGAATTCGTTGAGTATATCGACGGAAACCGTGAGTCTATTATGGAGAATGTGATCTTTATGGAAGGCGAGCGTGACGATATTCCGGTTGAGGTGGCGATGCGTTATAACACGTCTTTCAACGAGAATCTCCACTCTTATGTTAATAATATTAATACTCACGAAGGAGGAACACACTTAGCAGGTTTCAGAAGGGCTTTAACAAGAACGCTTAAGAAATATGCCGATGAACTAGGACTTCCTGCAAAGGAAAAGGTTGAAGTTACTGGAGACGATTTCCGTGAAGGTTTAACAGCTGTGATTTCTGTAAAAGTAATGGAACCTCAGTTCGAAGGTCAGACCAAAACGAAATTAGGCAACTCAGAAGTTTCTGGTGCGGTTGATAAAATCGTGGGCGAAATGCTGACGAACTTCCTCGAGGAAAATCCTGCTGAAGCCAAGATCATTGTTCAGAAAGTTGTTTTGGCAGCGAAGGCAAGGCAAGCAGCGAAGAAGGCAAGAGAAATGGTTCAGAGAAAATCTCCGATGGGAGGTTCTGGTCTGCCAGGAAAATTGTCGGATTGTTCTTCAAAAGACCCGGCTGAATCAGAATTGTTCCTTGTAGAGGGAGATTCCGCAGGTGGAACGGCTAAACAAGGTCGTGACCGTCATTTTCAGGCAATTTTGCCTTTGAGAGGTAAGATCCTGAATGTTGAGAAATCTATGGTCCATAAAGTTTATGATAACGAGGAGATCAAGAATATCTATACGGCGCTTGGCGTTTCTGTAGGAACAGAAGAGGATTCCAAAGCGTTGAATATGGCAAAACTTCGTTACCACAAAATTGTGATTATGACCGATGCCGATATTGATGGTTCTCACATCTCAACTTTGATTCTGACTTTCTTCTTCAGATATATGAAGGAATTGATTGAGAACGGATATATTTATATCGCTCAGCCGCCTTTATATCTATTGAAAAAAGGAAACAAAAAAACTTATGCATACAACGAGAAGGAGCGTGAACAATTCACTCTTGAAATGTCTCCGGACGGAAAGGGAGTAGAGGTACAACGTTACAAAGGTCTTGGAGAGATGAATCCTGAGCAGCTTTGGGAAACAACGCTGAATCCGGATGGCAGGATCCTGAAACAAGTAACCATTGACAACGCGGTAGAGGCAGATTCTACATTCTCTATGCTGATGGGTGATGAAGTTCCGCCGAGAAGAGAATTCATTGAGAAAAATGCGGTTTACGCAAGAATTGATGCTTAAATCAGATTAATAGATCAAACCTTCCAATTTTGGAAGGTTTTTTGTTACTCAATCAGAAATTATTTTTAATTTTCCTTCACGCAAAATTAATATCATTATGAAAAACCTGATCGCAATTTTATCTTTTGGAGTTCTGCTTTTCTCTTGCAACAAAACAGAAAACAAAAATGTTTCCGAATCTCCCAAATCTGACAGTCTCGTTACAAAAAATGAATTCACTGTGGATTCTATCAGAGTTCAGGATTCTTTACAGGTCGCGAAAACTTTGACCTTGTCTTTCGAAAAGCAAGTTCTGGTATTCCCAAATATTACGAACAAAACGATTTTGGATAGTATCTACAAACCTGCAAATATCACCTCCGCAGATTATTCCAGGAAAGCTTTGACGGATGTTCTTGAGAAATTGAAAAAAGAATCGTTGAAAAAAGATGATTCGAATGATTATTTACCGGAATTCAAACAGACTTGGGATGAGGTTTCGGGAATGAAATTGATATCTCATCAAAATGATGTCTTGACTTTGCAATATTCCGGAAGTGGATATTCTGGTGGCGCGCACGGCTATTATTTTGAAAATTATAAAGTTTTCGATCTGAAAAATAACAAAGTGATTTCTCAAGCCGATATTTTCAAAGATCCGGCTGGTGCCAATTGGAACAAAATTCTTCAAGATCATTTTGATGAACCTGAGCAAAAAGAAATGCTTTTGGTAGATAAAATCGAACTAAATAACAATTTCTATTTTGACAAAGATAAAATCACATTTGTTTACAACCAATACGAGATTACGGCTTATGCGGCGGGTGTTGTTTACATCACTTTAAATTTCAAAGACATCAAAGACCAGTTGAAACCTGAGTTTGTAAGTCAATTTAACATCAAATAAAATGAGCGGACAAAACTTGAAAAATTACAGGAAATATTATCCTTTACATCATTTTATTTTCTATCCGGTTTCGTTGATTCTGCTGGTGTTTTCAGTTTTTGAAATCTTTACTTTTATTAATGTCAATGAAAATTTAGTTTGGGTTTGGACGGCTATTTCTGCGGTTATTATTTTGATGATCGTGTTATCATTCATGCTTCGTCAACATTATGCGCTTGGACTGCAGGATAGAATTATCATTAATGAATTCAAATTTCGATATTTCGCTTTATCAGGAAATAGACTGGAAGATCAAACCTATCATTTCTCAGATTCTCAGATTTTTGCATTGAGGTTTTCTGATGATCAAGATTTATTGGATTTGATAAATAAAACCATCGAAAATGATTGGTCTTCTTCCCAGATCAAACAGAATATCAAAAACTGGAAAGCTGATAACAGAAGAATTTAAGACTATAAAAAATCTTTCGAGAGTCTCAGGATGACAACTCGAATAATTGTTAGTGAATGGTTTGTTGTCGGGCTGAGGCTCTCGAAGCATTTCGATAAAAAATTAATCCATAAATAATAAAAAAATACTCTGGAATCCTCAGAGTATTTTTACTTTTGGAAAATGAAATTTGCTTTCATCATCAATCCGTATTCGGCGAAAAAAAACTATCAGCCTTTTTTGGAAAGTCTTTCTAAAAAAGTTGAAAATCCGCTTTATATCGTTTCCAGATCTTTGGAAGATACAGACGATTTCATTAGAAGACATTGGGATGATGTTGATGTTTTTGTGGCGGTTGGCGGTGACGGGACTATTTCTGTTGTGGCTCAGAAGCTTATTAATACGAAGAAGATTCTTGCAGTTTTTCCTGCTGGTTCTGGTAATGGTTTTTCCAATGAAACTAATTTCAATAAAAATATTTCTCGGCTTTTAGCAAAAATAGAGGCTGAAAAATTTCGTACAATCGATACTTTTATGGTAAACGAACATTTTTCCATCAATGTTTCCGGAACCGGGTTTGATGGAAAGGTTGTGAAAGAATTTGAAAAAACCGACCGGGGCTTCAAGAATTATATCAAAGTTTCCATTCAGACCTTTTTCAAATACAAGCCGATCAAGATCAAATTCCTGGAAGAGAATTATAAACAATACAACGGCAAATATCTGATGCTGAACATCGCAAATACACGCCAATTCGGAAACAATGCTTACATTGCACCGATGGCGAGTAAAAGTGATGGTTTGGTGGATCTGGTTCTAGTTAAGAAATTTCCCTTGACCTATTCTCCGTTTTTTGCTTTCCGGATGTTCACCAAACGTTTGAAAGATGACGATTATGTGACTTATCTCCCGGTTTCGGAGATCGATTTCAAAGTGAATACAAAAACCTGGCACATCGATGGGGAATTCAAGAAAATCAAATCGCCGGTCAAAATCAAGGTTCTTCCGAAAAGTTTGAGGATTTTGGTTTAGCTCAATTATTATTTTAATTAGTTTTTAATGTTTTACTTGGCAGGGATTTTTATTGCATGTTTTTCTTCTTTCCTTATTTTAGGAAAAAAGCAGAAAACTTCTGCCGATTATATTCTCGCTTTATGGTTTTGGATAATAGGAATCAATACAATTTATTTTTTATTGATTTTTTCCGGAGAGTATGTAAGGTTTCCTTTTTTTCTTGGTTTGGAAATCCCGCTTCCGCTGCTTCATGGGCCTATGCTGTATCTCTATGTTCGGGATCTGACCGGGCAGAGTAAAAAAGGCTATACATGGATCCTGCATTTTTTACCTCCGATCCTGATCTATATTATCCTGATTCCTTTTTTTTGCTTAACGTCTGAAGAAAAAAAAATCGTCTATGAGAATGGTGGCTCTTCATATAAATATTTAAGAAGGGATATTGGTATTCTCATCATTATCTCTGGGATCTTTTATGTCCTTGCAAGTTTTATTTCGGTTAAAAAATATAAAAAAGAGATAGCTCAGAGATATTCGAACACGGATAAAATCAATTTAAATTGGTTGAACTATCTCATTATAGGGATTTCTTTGATCTGGGTTGCCGTTCTATTGAAAAATGATATTGCCATCTTTACCATGGTTGTTGTTTTTATTTTGTTGGCATCCTATTTTGGCATCAGCAAGGTTGGAATTTTAAATTCAAAAGATATTACTGTCGCTAATGTCGAAAATGAAACCAACCGGGAGCCTATGTCTGATCCTGTAATCGTCAAATATCAGAAATCCAATGCCAGCGATGAGTCTATAAAAAATGTTTATCAGAAGTTGTTAAGTAAAATAGATAACGACAAAGTCTTCAAAGATCCTGAACTGACATTGAATAATTTGGCAATTATCCTGGATGTCCATCCCAATCTGCTTTCTCAAACGATCAATCAGATGGAAAATAAAAACTTTTATGATTACATCAATCGGCAGAGGATCGAAGAGTTTAAAAGAATTGCATTATTGCCGGAAAATCAAAAATATACAATTCTTTCTTTAGCCTTTGAAAGCGGATTTAATTCTAAAACTTCCTTTAACAGGAATTTTAAAAAATATATGGATTGTTCTCCGAGAGAATTTCTAAAAAGTCAAAATATAAGCTTGGAGTAATCTGAACCTGAAAAATTAACCAATACCTCCAAAAAACATCTTCAAAAATTAGTTCCAACTTTCATTTTGGGACGATTGGCGGTCTCATATTCTTCATTTTTGCCGAAACTTTGTTTAGTAGATAAAGTGATTTAATTCTAACAACAAATCTTTTGTAATGAAGAAATTCTTATTCGTTCTTATTTGTATTTTCGCAATTTTCATCGGATTATACCCTTTGATTTATGTTTTTGTAGATCATAAAAATACTTTTATCGGTTCCAAAGCTCCGGAAATTCTCCAGAGCATGCTATGGAAAGTTTCGTTTTTTGCGCATATTATTTTTGGTGGATTATCGCTTTTGGTCGGATGGCGGCAGTTTGGGCCAGGTTTTCGAAAAAGATATCCGAAAATTCACAGGAATATCGGAATTGTTTATATTTTTTCCGTCGTTATAAGTTCTCTCAGCGGTATTTATATTGGTCTTTTCGCTAATGGAGGATGGATTTCTGCTTCAGGGTTTGTCGGTCTGGGTATTATTTGGTTTGGTACGACCGTAAGTTCTTTTTTAGAGATCAAAAAAAACAATATAATGAAACATCAGCAGCTGATGGTCTATAGTTATGCATGCACATTTGCCGCTGTAACGCTGAGGCTATGGTTTCCTGCATTGAAATCATTATCAGGAGATCCAGATCTCTCTTATCTTATAGTTGCCTGGTTATGTTGGGTCACTAATTTGATTGTTGCCTATTTTATTAATGGATCTATCCAAAATAAAATTGAGGAACTGTAAGGATTTTGGTTTAGCATTGGATAACTTTTACATTCCAGGTTTGAATAGATCTAAAAATGAGGGTGCAGAAAGACTTAGAAAATCAACAAGAAAGTGTGAAAGAATAACCCATCTTAGGCTGTTTGTTTTCTTATAGGTTATTGCCCAAATGATCCCCATTACAAAGGTCGAAATCACAACCTCATAACCTTTAAACAAATTAGAATTAATTCCAAATACAGCATGATTCGCAGAAAAAACAATACTAGTGAATAGAATTGATAAAGCAGAATTCCATTTTTTTGTAAAATCGCTTAAAAGGCCTCTCCAATAAAATTCCTCGAGCCAAGGATTGATCAATGCCAGTAAAATCCACGGAAGCCAGACCGACCAATTATCTAATAACTGATAATGTTTTAGAAAAATTGGTAATGGAGTAAGGGCAATAATAATTGCAAAAACATTCCATCCCCAGTTTTTTCCGGATTTTTTTAACCAATTCCTAATAGAAGAGGCGCCCCCGTATTTTATAATAAAGAAAAGAAATAAAATCCATTCAATCAGGATCAGAGGAATAAAAGCCCATTTTCCGATAAGATTTCCAAAAATAATTGCAGTAATAATATTGACGATTATAATAAGAAATGGCGAGATGATAACAAATGTTGATTTTGGGTTCATTTAATTGGTTGAATATGTGATATATAGTTTTTTTTATCTTCAAATATAATAATAACTCAAATGGTTTGAATTATTATTAATATTAATTTTGTTCGTTATTTAAAACTAAATTTTCCATTTAAATTTCCCTATTTTTGTATCAATCATCAACTATAAAAGGTGCAGAATAAACTCAAGATTATCAACGACCCGGTTCACGGTTTTATCAAAATTCCCCACGAGATTTTGTTCGATATTATAGAACACCCTTATTTCCAAAGACTCAGAAGGATATCCCAAACCGGACTTCTATCCCTTATTTTTCCCGGCGCAAAACATACAAGATTTCATCACGCTCTTGGTGCGATGAACCTGATGTTCAAAGCCTTGGAAACTTTAAAGCTAAAAGGTGTAAAAGTTTCTAAAGAAGAAGAAAAAGCGGCGATGCTGGCAATTCTTCTTCACGATATTGGGCACGGCCCGTTTTCGCACGCTTTAGAAAACATGCTAATGGACGATTGGCATCATGAGAAAATTTCAATCCTCTTGATGAACCGTTTGAACAAGGAATTCAAAGGGAAACTGGATTTGGCCATCGAAATGTTCCAGGGGAAATATCACAGGCCATTTTTCAATCAGTTGATTTCATCTCAATTGGATGTTGACAGAATGGATTATCTGAAACGTGACAGCTTTTATACAGGTGTTTCCGAAGGAAGCGTGAATGTTGAGAGAATCATTTCTATGATGAATGTGAGTGATGAGAAACTCGTCATCGATGCAAAAGGAATTTATTCAATAGAAAATTACCTTACGGCCAGAATGTTTATGTATTGGCAGGTTTATTATCATAAGACTGCGGCTTTGGGAGAACATATTTTGGTTCAGATCCTTAACAGGGCAAAATATCTGGTTTCAGAGAATGTTGATTTGGAAGCACCTTCAAACTTGAAATATTTTTTGGTTAAAAATAAATTTGATGAAGCTACAGAAGAAGATATCAGAAAGTTTACAATGCTGGATGATATGGATGTTTTTCAAGCGATAAAAGTCTGGACTGATAATGAAGATTTTATTTTGTCAAAACTTTGCAGAACAGTTATTTACAGAGAGTTTCCTAAAAGTATTATTTCATCAAAACCATTTTCCGAAGATTTTTTGAAACAAAAGGTAGAAAAGGTCAACCAATATTTCAATATAGAAAACGGAGAAGAATTGGTGGGACAGATCTCACGTTCGCTTTTGCCTTATGATACAGAGAAGCAGCCAATCTATTTGATGGATAAAACCGGAAAAACGATAAAACTCGAAGAATCTGAAAATCAGATATTATTTGGATGTATGGAGAATGCAACAAAGAAATATATCATTTATTTTCCCCGGGAAATATTATAAGTAAGGTAAAAGTAACCTTGATTCGTTATAAAAAATTAAAAGATAATTAATAAAATATTTATCTTTGCAAACTATGGAATTTAGCGCAGAACAAATTGCAGGATTAATAAACGGAAGGATCATTGGCGATGGAAAGACTGTTATCACAGGAGTTTCACCAATAGAAAATGGGGAACGGGGACATCTTTCTTTCGTTGGCCAGAGCCGTTTTTCCAATCATATCGATACGACGGAATGTGCGGTTTTGATAGTTTCTGAAAACCTTATCGAGGACAGAGATTACAAACCTGTGATCATTGTTGTGGAAGATGCTTATCTTTCCTTTCAGGTTTTGATGAATCTTTATCAGGAGATGCAGGGCAAAAGAACAGGAATAGAAGCTGGTTCATTTTTCCACGAGACTGCAAAAGTAGGCGAGGATGTTTATATAGGCGCATTCACTTATGTTTCTGAGAAAGCAACTGTTGGCGACGGAACACAGATCTTTCCACACGTTTACATAGGAAAAGGTGTGAAGATCGGAAAAAATTGCAAAATTGACAGTGGCGCAAGAATATATGATCATTGTATTGTCGGTGATAATTGTGTAATCCACTCCAACACGGTTGTTGGAGGTGATGGATTCGGCTTCCAGCCCACTGCTGAAGGTTTCAAGAAAATTCCTCAATTAGGGAATGTCATTATCGAAGATGATGTAGAGATTGGTTCCAACTGCAGTATTGATAGAGCTACAATAGGTTCTACGATTATCGGTAAGGGAACTAAGATCGATAATTTGATTCAGATTGCACATAATGTAAAGATCGGAAAGAACAATGTGATTGCATCTCAGGCAGGAATTGCCGGTTCAACGGTTATCGGGGACTGGAATCAGATCGGCGGACAGGTAGGTATTGTTGGTCATATCAAAATTGGGAATCGAGTGAAGATCCAGGCTCAGAGTGGTGTTAATTCTTCTGCAAAAGATGGGGAAACGCTTTATGGTTCACCTGCGATCAATTATAGTGATTATAGAAGGAACTATGTCCATTTCCGTAATTTTACGGAGATAGTTAAGAGAATAAACGATTTAGAAAATAAAAAATCAGAGTAAAGGTATCAGGCAAAGAAGTCATTCTTCCACCTCAAAACTAATACAATGAGCGATAAACAAAAAACAATCAAAGAAGAGATCCAGTTATCTGGAATAGGTCTTCACACAGGAAAAGAGGTCAATTTGAAAATCAGACCGGCAAAAGAAAACACCGGATTTGTATTTGTAAGAACAGATCTCGAAGGTCACCCTCAGGTAGAGGCTGATGTCAATTATGTAACCACTACAGAAAGAGGAACCACGCTTGAAAAGTTGGGTGTCAAAATCCACACTTGTGAGCACCTTTTGGCTGCTTTGGTAGGGATGGATGTTGATAATGCTATTCTTGAGATGAACAGTGCCGAACCACCGATTTTGGATGGCTCTTCCAAGTTTTTTGTAGAAGCAATAGAAAAAGTAGGTGTCCAGGAGCAGGAACTTCCTAGAGAATATCTTGTCATCAAAGAAGTGATGAATTACATCGACCCTTCTACAGGTTCAGAATTGACGGTAATTCCTGCTGACGATTACGAGATTACAACAATGGTAGATTTTGGGACCAAAGTATTGGGAACCCAGAATGCCAGCATGAAAAATCTATCAGAATTCAAGGACGAGATAGCCTCTGCAAGGACATTCAGCTTTTTACACGAATTAGAGCAACTTTTGGATGCCAACCTTATCAAAGGTGGAGACATTAGTAATGCCATTGTTTATGTTGATAAAGAATTGACGCCAGAAACTTTGGAAAAACTTAAAGTTGCTTTCGGTAAAGACGAAGTTTCTATTCGTCCAAACGGAATTTTAGATAACCTTACTCTTAATTATACTAACGAAGCTGCTCGTCATAAGCTCCTTGATGTCATTGGCGATCTGGCCTTGGTTGGAGTTAGGATCAAAGGAAGAGTTATTGCTAACAAACCGGGACACTTTGTAAATACTCAGTTTGCAAAAAAACTAAACAGACAATACAAATTGCAAAAAAGAAAAAACGTTCCAGATTTTGATTTGAAAGCTGAGCCTGTTTTCGATATCAACGGGATCATGAGATTATTGCCACACAGACCTCCATTTTTGTTGGTAGATAAGATTTTGGAATTATCAGATACTCATGTGGTAGGACTTAAAAATGTTTCTATGAATGAACCTTTCTTCGTAGGGCACTTTCCAAAAGAACCGGTTATGCCAGGGGTTTTACAGATAGAGGCCATGGCTCAGGTTGGAGGGATCCTGGTATTGGCCAATGTTCCGGACCCTGAAAATTATTCTACTTATTTTGTGAAGATGGATAATGTGAAATTCAAGAAAAAAGTAGTTCCGGGAGATCAGGTGATTTTCAAAATCGAGTTGATAGAACCTATCAGAAGAGGAATTGTACATATGCAAGGTTACGGTTATGTCGGAGACAGTGTCGTTGTAGAGGCAGAACTGATGGCTCAAGTAGCAAAAACTAAAATTTAATTTATGATTCACCAGCTTACAGCAGTAGATCCGCGCGCCAAAATTGGCAAAAATGTAACAATCGAACCATTTACAACTATCGGTGCAAATGTCGTAGTAGGTGCAGATACTTGGATTGGTCCTAATGTAACCATAATGGAAAACGTGAGGATTGGTAAGAATTGTAAAATTTTCCCCGGAACAGTGATCGGGGCGGTACCTCAAGATCTTAAATTTGATGGAGAAGATACACAGGTCATCATTGGTGATGGAACTACACTCAGAGAATGTGTTACTATCAATAGAGGGACCAAGGCGCTTGGTTATACAAAAGTTGGGAATAACTGTTTAATTATGGCAACTTCTCACATCGCACATGACTGCATCGTTGGTGATAATGTAATTATTGCAAATGGATGTGGGATCGCAGGTCACGTGGAAATTGGTGATTTTGTAGTGATGGGAGGTCTTTCTGCTGTTCAGCAATTCGGAAAAATAGGAAAGCACGTTATGGTTTCCGGAGGGTCATTGATCAGAAAGGATATTCCGCCTTATGTGAAGGTAGCCAGAGAGCCAATTTCTTATGCCGGTATCAATTCCGTAGGATTAAGGAGAAGAGGCTTTACCAATGATAAGATCTTCGAGATCCAAAAGATATACAGGGCCATTTTCCAGATGAAAATGAACACCACCCAGGCAATAGAATACATAGAGAAAGAAATGCTTCCTACTGTAGAAAGGGATGAGATCATTACCTTTATACAGAATTCCCCAAGAGGTATCGTAAAAGGATACGGGTCCAACAAAGAATAAAAAATAATATAAGTTTATATATAACTAATGGCAACAAGCAACGATATAAGAAAAGGACTTTGCATAGAATTCAGCAATGATATTTTCAAAGTAATCGAATTTCTACACGTAAAACCAGGAAAAGGTCCTGCATTCGTAAGAACAAAACTGAAATCTGTAACCAACGGAAAGGTATTGGACAATACGTTCTCCGCAGGTCATAAAATTGACGAAGTAAAGGTGATCACCAGAAAATTCCAATATCTCTATGATGACGAGAACGGTTTCCACTTCATGAATAACGAGGATTTCTCTCAACTTTATCTTAACAAGGAAATGATCGAGAATTCTAACCTGATGAAAGCCGGGGAAGAAGTGACCATCATTTTGAAAGAAGCGGATGAAACACCACTTTCTGCAGAACTTCCACAATCTGTTTACCTGGAAGTTATAGAGGCAGATCCAGGTGTGAAAGGAAACACAGCGACCAACGCTCTGAAAAATGCAATCGTGGAAACAGGTGCAAGAGTAATGGTTCCTTTATTCATCGAACCAGGTGACAAGATCAAGATCAGTACAGAAGACGGCTCTTACTTGGAAAGAGTGAAATAAATTATAGCAGGAAGCTGGAAGCATTAAGTTTTCCAGCTTTCATTTTTTTATGGCAGCTATTTCCGCCCTCCGTTCCCGCTTTTTTCTTTTTTCCAAAAAAGAAAAAGAGCTCCACTCAGGTCGGGCTGCGTGCAATTCGTCATTTCAAAATAACGAATGGCAGTTTAAAATCAAATTTTTAAATTATAACATCTAGTTATGACTTTCAATCAACCTCAAACACTCAAAGCCATTGCAGATATCATTGGTGCAAAATATATCGGAGACGAGAATTTTCCGGTTCTTGGAACTAATGAAATTCATATGATAAAGCCGGGAGAAATTGTTTTCGTCAACCATCCAAAATATTATGATAAAGCACTTAATTCCGCAGCTACGATCATTTTAATTGACAAAGAAGTAGAATGCCCGGAAGGAAAGGCTCTTTTGGTTTCCGATGATCCATTCAGGGATTTTAATAAGATCAATACCCATTTCACAAGAATTTCAAATTTTAAGGAAGAACTTCACGATCTGGAAGTAGGCGATGGAACTTCCATTCATCCATCGGCTGTTATTGGAAATGATGTGAGGATTGGAAAAAACTGCCACATTTTTCCTAATGTTGTTATCGGAGACAGAACAATCATCGGAGATAATGTTGTTATTCAATCTAATACAGTGATTGGAGGAGATGCATTCTATTACAGGAAACTAAATGGGAATTTTGACAGATTGATTTCTGTAGGAAACGTTGTCATTGAAAATAATGTGGAAATAGGGAATAGTTGTACGATTGACAGAGGTGTGACAGATTCTACCAGAATTGGGGAAGGAAGTATTCTCGATAATCAGATACAGATTGGCCACGATACAGTCATTGGAAAAAAATGTCTGATCGCTTCGCAAACCGGAATTGCAGGCTGCTGCATCATCGAAGATGAGGTGACGATGTGGGGACAAGTGGGGATAGCTTCTGGTCTTACAATCGAATCCGGAACTGTTCTTTTAGCACAAGTAGGTGTGAATAGAAACTTGAAAAAAGGAACTTATTTTGGCCCAATTGCGGAAGAATTCAGGGATTATCTAAGAAAAGAGGTAAAAGTCAAAAATCTGAAGTAAATCATATTTTAAATCTTCAAAAAATCTTTAATTCCAAGAAATTTTTGGATTATTATCGTTATTTTTGCGAATAACAAATGTTTATAAAATCAATAAATTATAATATAAAATGTCAGTATTAGTAAACAAAGATTCTAAAGTTATCGTACAAGGATTTACAGGTAACGAAGGTACTTTCCATGCAGGTCAGATGATCGATTACGGAACCAACGTAGTTGGAGGCGTGACTCCAGGAAAAGGAGGGACAGAGCATCTTGGTAAGCCGGTTTTCAACTCAGTTTCTGAAGCTGTAGAAAAAGCAGGAGCTAATGTGAGTATTATTTTCGTTCCACCTGCATTTGCTGCAGACGCCGTGATGGAAGCTGCTGAAGCGGGTATCAAAGTTATTGTATGTATCACAGAAGGTATCCCTGTTGCTGATATGGTAAAAGTTAAGGATTATATCCAAGACAGAGATGTCCGTCTGATCGGACCAAACTGTCCTGGTATTATCACTTCTGATGAGGCTAAGATCGGAATCATGCCAGGTTTCGTTTTCAAAAAAGGAAAAGTCGGTATCGTTTCAAAATCCGGAACTTTGACTTATGAAGCTGCTGATCAGGTTGTAAAAGCTGGTTTCGGGGTTTCTACGGCTATCGGAATTGGTGGAGATCCAATTATTGGAACTACGACTAAGGAAGCTTTGGAGCTGTTCATAAACGATCCTGAAACTGAAGCTGTAGTAATGATCGGTGAGATCGGTGGATCTTTGGAAGCTGAAGCTGCAAGATGGTACAAAGCCAGTGGCTCAACCAAGCCAGTTGTAGGTTTCATCGCAGGACAAACAGCGCCAAAAGGTAGAACAATGGGACATGCCGGAGCTATCGTTGGCGGAGCTGATGACACTGCTCAGGCAAAAATGGCTATTATGAAAGAAAACGGGATTCATGTTGTAGATTCTCCTGCTGAGATTGGGAAAACTGTTGCGACGGTTTTAGCATAATAGGACTAAGATTTTAAGTACTTAAATATATTTGAGGAGCTCTATCTGGGCTTCTCATTTTTTTTATTTAAATTTGGAGCATAAAAATTTATAAAACACTAATATGAAAAAAATCCTTTTCGGGTCATTACTATTGATCTCATTGTTCTCTCAGGCGCAGATTGATTTCAGGTCTACTGAATTTGGCCTTGTGGCAGGAGGAACTTATTCCAGAGTAAGAAATGCACACAATCCTTCCGGACCCAGATTCTCTGTTTTAGGAGGTGTTGTGGCACAAGTACCGGTTGGTATTACGGAACAGTTTTATATACAAGGTGAGATCTTATATTATGGGGCGGGAGAAACAGGAAAGACCAAAGAAGCTAAAGGCAGATCTGGTTATGATGCTGTGTACGCCAATAACTATCTAAGTGTTCCTCTTAACTTTAAAGCTTATTTCTCAGAGGCAGAATCGGAATTTTTTGGATTGATTGGTCCAAGATTCAATTTTTTAATCAATCAAAAAGTAAAAAATCTCCCTACAGGAAGGGATTATTATGACCCAAATGTTGTGAATCCACAATATCCTAATATCAATGGAAAGGCCAATTCCTTTAACTTTGGATTAGGAGCAGGCGTAGGATATAGCTATAGGCGCCAGTTGGAAATTGCTTTGAAGTATGATATAGGACTATCCAATACATATCCCAATCTGGTAGAGTCTTGGACATTGGATCCAGATGCGCAAAAGAAAAAATCAGAGCAGGTTATAAGCCTTGGAGTGAGTTATTTCTTCAAATAAAAAAAGGCTGTGAAATTGTTCACAGCCTTTTCTCTTATTTTTGTTTGATCAGTTCTTTGATCTTACCTTCAATTTCTTCTGCCAATTCCGGGTTGTCTCTCAATACCTCTTTTACGGCATCGCGACCTTGTCCTAATTTAGTGTCTTCATAACTGAACCAAGATCCGCTTTTCTTGACCACAGCAAGGTCTACAGCAGTATCTAAAATCTCTCCAACTTTAGAAACGCCTTCTCCGTACATAATGTCGAATTCTGCTTGTTTGAAAGGTGGTGCAACTTTGTTTTTAACAATTTTTACTTTTACACGGCTTCCGACAGCTTCGTCCCCATTTTTGATCGGAGCACTTGCCTTCCTGATATCAATTCTTACAGAAGCGTAAAATTTAAGAGCGTTTCCTCCTGTTGTAGTTTCAGGGTTTCCGAACATCACACCAATTTTTTCACGTAATTGATTGATGAAGATCACGGTACATTTTGTTCTGGAGATAGTAGCCGTCAATTTTCTTAAAGCCTGTGACATTAGTCTTGCATGAAGTCCCATTTTGGAATCTCCCATTTCGCCTTCGATCTCTGCTTTTGGCGTCAGTGCTGCAACAGAGTCAATTACAACAATGTCAATGGCTCCTGATCTGATCAGGTTGTCCGCAATTTCCAAAGCCTGTTCTCCATTGTCTGGCTGAGAGATGATCAGATTCTCCAGATCGATCCCTAACTTTGCAGCGTAGTTTCGGTCGAATGCATGTTCTGCATCTATGAAGGCCGCGATCCCACCTGCTTTTTGAGCTTCTGCAATAGCGTGAAGAGTTAATGTGGTTTTACCAGAAGATTCAGGGCCGTAGATCTCTATGATCCTTCCCCTTGGATATCCACCTACGCCCAAAGCAAGGTCGATACCTAGAGATCCGGAAGGGATTACTTCAATTGTAGAATCTATAGAATCCTCGCCCAAAGTCATAACAGTCCCTTTTCCGTAGGTTTTATCTAGTTTTTCAAGCACTAGCTGGAGTGCTTTTTTCTTATCGTCGTTCGTACTCATTATTTCAAAAAAATTATTCTCAAAAATACGGAATTTTAAGATCAAAATCCAATATTATTTTAATCGGAGGTTTTAGTTTTACCAATTTGATTTTAATGGAAATTTGAATTTTTTGTTATGTTTAGATAATCCTCCAGTACTTTCATTTGATCCATATTTCCCTTTTTTATTTGGGCTTCTCTACTTAATAAGCTTTCATAGATTTTATTAAACAGTTGCTTTGACTTTGGAAATAGGTTCTTGTATTTTACTTTTGGGATTTCCAGTCTTTCGCACACATCATCATCCAACAAGAACCATGTGCAGCAGATGTGCAGATAACGAAGGTTTCTTCTTTGGAAACTGAATTTTAGGATAGGGTTTTCAAGGGATTCATTTAATAAAGAATGAGCCAGTAGTATAGAATCTTTGTCTGATGGCGGTTGTATGGAGGTCCAAAGATAAAAATATTCTGTGGCCTGTTTTTTATCATCAGGTAAAAGATATTCGGGAATTCCTAAAAGATAACCGACATATTTCCAAAGATGAAACAGCCCTTTTTCCTCTTTTTCTGAAAATGTATTTCCCAATTTGTGCAAACTGTATAAAAATACCAGACTGAAACCGATGTAAGTCGCCATCATATCCCAGGAATTGATGGGTTCGCCCCAGTTTTCCGTGTCCCAGTCTTTATAATACTTCTTTATGGAAAGTCTTGCGTAGGAATGTATCAATCTGGTTTTTATAGCAAATTCGTAACCTTTTTTATGAATTAAAAGTGCGTCGGTTCTTGTGACATTCACCCAAAAGTCCAGGGTTTCCGATAAACGCTTTACAGCGCCCTTTTTCAGAGCTTCTGTAGCGATAAGCGGTTTGTTGAGATAGGCATAATCGTAGCCGCCAATTAAACAATAGTCTCTTAATGAAATTAATGAGTCCACATTGCAACGCATACAAAGTTCTGCACCATATTTTATCAAATCAAAATCTACCCAATCTGGAATTGATTGAGTTTGTCCGAAAAGTACCTTTACACTTTCAGAAATATTATCGTTTTCAGAAATACCATTTCTGATATAGGATTCAATTTGTTTTGAAGCTTCAGGAAATGATCGGGTAAAATAGATGTCCTTCACGACCTGATCTCCGATCTCATCTACATCATAATAGTAATGAGAGAATTTGTCAAAATCTCTGAAGCTTACCTCGGCGCCGGAAAATTCTATCAGGCTTTTACCATTCCCGGTTTCCCAAAAATTTCTGAAATGAGATGCATCTTTAAATCGAGGCTTTAAAATTGTTTTTTCCATCTCACATAAAATTACAATTATTGCTCCATAAAACGGTTGTGAGTTTTATCATTTTTAAACATAAAAAAACCTTTCAATTCATTTTGAAAGGTTTTATTTTATCATAAAGCTTCAGATTACAAAGAAGCTGAATGTACAAGCATATCTGCCAATTTGTTAGAATAGCCCCACTCGTTATCGTACCAAGATACCAATTTAACAAAAGTTGGATTCAACATGATTCCAGCCTCTTTGTCGAAGATAGAAGTTCTTGCATCGCTTACGAAATCCTGAGAAACCACAGCATCTTCTGTGTAACCAAGAATTCCTTTCAACTCACCTTCAGATGCAGCTTTGATAGCAGCACAGATCTCTTCGTAAGAAGTTGGTTTGTCCAATTTTACCGTAAGGTCAACTACAGAAACGTCAGCAGTTGGAACTCTGAAAGACATACCGGTCAATTTCCCGTTAAGAGAAGGGATCACTTTTCCTACTGCTTTTGCAGCACCTGTAGAAGAAGGGATGATGTTGTTCAATGCCGATCTACCACCTCTCCAGTCTTTTGCAGACGGTCCATCTACAGTTTTCTGAGTCGCAGTAGTTGCGTGTACGGTAGTCATAAGACCTTCAGCGATACCGAAGTTATCATGGATCACTTTTGCCAATGGCGCAAGACAGTTTGTAGTACAAGATGCGTTTGAGAAGATCTTGATATCGTCAGTCAGTTCTTTGTGGTTTACACCCATTACGAACATTGGCGTATCATCTTTTGAAGGCGCAGAAAGGATCACTTTCTTAGCACCAGCGTTGATGTGAGCCTGAGCAGAATCTTTAGAAAGGAATAATCCTGTAGATTCTACGATATATTCTGCACCAACTTCATTCCATTTTAGGTTGTTAGGGTCTTTCTCAGCTGTTACACGGATTGTTTTTCCGTTGACCACAAGGTTGTTGCCTTGTACTGATACTTCTCCTTTGAACGGTCCGTGAACTGAATCGTATTTTAGCATATAAGCCATGTATTCAGCATCGATAAGGTCATTGATACCTACAACTTCGATGTTTGATCTTTCAGTCATTGCTCTGAACACTAAACGTCCGATTCTCCCGAATCCGTTGATTCCTACTTTAATTGTTGACATATTAAAAAAATTAAGGTTTTGTTTTGATATTTATTTTTATTAAGAATTACATTGCCAAGATCTCGGCGATCTGAAGCAGGTCTTTGTCTATTTCGTTATGTTTTTTAATCGCTTCTTCTATCGGCGTATAAGTGATCTTGTTAGATTGCATCCCGACCATCACTTTGTTTTTGCCTTCCATCAGACCGATGACGGCTCCATATCCTAAGTGACTGGCCAGAACTCTGTCTGCACAACTTGGTGAGCCTCCTCTTTGGATGTGCCCAAGAATTGTTACACGGATGTCATAATTGGGGAATTTTTCTTTTGTTGCTTTTGCAAGGTCATAGATATTTCCTAATTCTTCACCTTCTGCAACCACAACAATGCTTGATGATTTGCCCACTTTTTCAGCCGTAGTGAAGGTTTCAAAAAGATCATCAAGGCTGTCTTTTCTTTCCGGGATCAGGATGTCAAGAGCTCCTGTTGCAATTCCACTGTTAAGGGCGATGAATCCAGCATCTCGTCCCATTACCTCTACGAAGAAAACACGGTTGTGAGACGTTGCTGTATCGCGGATTTTGTCGATGGCGTCCATTGCTGTGTTAAGAGCTGTATCATAACCAATGGTTTTATCTGTACCAAATATATCATTGTCAATAGTTCCCGGAATACCGATAACTTTGATCCCAAACTCTTCATTGAAAACTTTTGCACCAGTGAAACTTCCGTCTCCGCCTATGCAAACCAATGCATCCACGCCTAATTTTTGACATTGCTCGAAAGCTTTTTTTCTCCCTTCCAGTGTCATAAATTCCTTGGATCGGGCAGACTTCAGAATAGTTCCGCCCTGATTGATTATATTTTTCACGGAACGAGGTCCCATTTTTATTACATCACCAGCAATTAGTCCATTATATCCTTCTCGGATCCCATAGCATTCTATATTGTAGTGATTTGCTGTTCTTACAACGGCTCTAAGTGCTGCGTTCATTCCGGGAGCGTCACCTCCAGATGTTAAAACAGCAATAGATTTAATGTTGTTTTCTGACATATTTTTAATTTTTTTCTAAGCAAATTTACGAAATATCAACCACATTTTGGCTCATGTTTTAGTAATATAGGATAAATTATATCATATGGTAATAGAGAACAGTCATTTGCAAATATGACAAATGTTTGATTTAATTTTTTTTCGGATCTTACAAGATTTATTATATTTACGAACAATACAATATAAAAATTTTAAACTGATAAATATATTATGAAAGTAACTGTAGTAGGGGCTGGAGCTGTTGGAGCTTCTTGTGCTGAATATATTGCGATGAAAAATTTCGCATCTGAAGTAGTTTTGGTGGACATCAAAGAAGGTTTTGCAGAAGGTAAGGCAATGGATTTGATGCAGACAGCTTCTCTTAATGGTTTTGATACGAAAATTACCGGCACAACGGGAGATTACAGCAAAACAGCTGGCTCTCATGTTGCTGTCATTACTTCCGGGATTCCTAGAAAACCTGGGATGACAAGAGAGGAACTGATCGGTATCAATGCGGGTATCGTAAAAGATGTTACTGCAAATCTTGTTAAAAACTCTCCGGATGTGATCATCATCGTTGTTTCTAACCCGATGGATACTATGGCCTATTTGGTTCACAAAACATCCGGCCTTCCAAAAGAAAGGATTATCGGTATGGGAGGTGCTTTGGATTCTGCAAGATTCAAATACAGATTAGCTGAGGCATTAGAAAGTCCAATTTCTGATGTTGACGGTATGGTGATCGCGGCACATTCTGATACTGGGATGTTGCCACTTTACAGCAAAGCAACTAGAAATGGAGTTCCTGTTTCAGAATTCCTGAGTGATGAGCAAAAAGCTTACGTTATCGAAGAAACTAAAGTTGGTGGGGCAACACTTACTAAATTATTGGGAACTTCAGCCTGGTATGCTCCTGGTGCGGCTGTTTCCGTAATGGTTCAGGCGATTGCTTGTGACCAGAAAAAAATGATTCCTTGTTCTCTAATGTTGGATGGTGAGTATGGCGAAAGTGATATTTGTCTTGGTGTTCCTGCTATTATTGGGAAAAACGGTGTTGAGAAAATTGTAGATATCTCTTTGACCGATGAGGAAAAGGCAAAATTTGCTGAAGCTGCTAAGGCTGTAAGAGAAGTGAATGGTGATTTGAAATTTTAATCAGATCCTTATATAAGTTAAAACCGCATCATTGATGCGGTTTTTTGGTTATTAAAAATCTTCATTCGTCAAGTCCATATTGACCATTGCTCCGGTAAGGTTGCCAGTATAAACCGCATTGGCGACAGAACGCATTGCGCAGGAATTGTCGCCGCAAGCATAAACACCCGGAACCGTCGTATTTTGTTTGTTGTCGATTTTGATATGACCATGTTCTGTAAATTCGCAACCTAAAGAATCTGGTATGTCTGAATGTTGTTTGAAGAGGAATGCGCCATATACTGCATCGAAGTTCAGTTTTTTGCCGTCGGATAATATCAAAGTTTCAATATTTCCATTCTGATGCTGGATCTCATCAATCTCTGTTTCGATGATATCGATGTTATGTTGTCTCAGTTTTTGAAATTGTTCTTCTGTAAAGTCAGCTTTTCCTCTGGTTAAGATCGTCAAATCATCTGTCAGATTGTTGACCAGTGATGAAATATGAAACGCACGTTCGCCATTAGCGATAATTCCAGTTTTCTTTCCTTTATATTCGTAACCGTGACAATACGGACAATGAATCAGAGAAATTCCCCAACATTCGGAAAAACCCTTGATCTTCGGGACATCATCTATAATCCCTGTTGCGAAAATAAGTTTTTTGGCGCCAAACTTTTCGCCTTTTTCTGTTGTGATCTCAAATCCATTTTCTGTTTTTTTGCCTTCTGTTGCAAGACCATCGTGAAATTGTAGAGTATCGTAGTCCCTAACTTGTTCTTTTGCTATCTTGGATATTTCTTTTGGCGTTTTTCCATCCTGGGTCAAAAAGTTATGCGAATATGGAGTTTGTTCATTGCAAGGTTTTCCACTGTCAATCACCAAAACTTTTCGAAGTGACCTTCCCAAAGACATTGCGGCAGAAAGTCCGGCGTAACTTCCCCCAACTATGATAACATCAAATTGATCTTGTTTTGTCATTTTAAATAATTTTTGTCATTTTATTTGTCAAAGTTATGATTAATTTTTATTATTGCAACTAAATCGCATTAATGAAAATAAAAAGAAGGAATACGCCAGCAAAAGAAGCTGTTTTGAATTTGTTAACTAATAAAGCTAAAGCGATGAGTCAGGATTCTATCGAGAAAAATATCAATGTTGATATTGATAGAGCAACGATTTATCGAGTATTAAACAGATTCTGCGAAGACGGAATTCTCCACCGAATTGTTGCAGAAGACGGAAAACAGTATTTTGCAGTCTGCATCAAATGCGAAGAGAAAAAACTGGCAGACCATCATTTTCATTTCAGATGTACAAAATGCGAAACGATACAATGTCTGCCGGTTGAAGTTCAGTTTTCACTGGAAAAGGGCTATTCTGTTGAAAGCGTAAATTGTATTTTGACAGGGATTTGTAAAGATTGTGCTTGAGTCAAACCTTCAAAACCCCACGGAAACCTCTCGCAGCATAATACGATTCGGCACCGTTGTGATAGAGAAAAACAGTGTTGTAACGTCTGTCACAGAAGATAGCACCGCCTAATTTCCGGATTTCATCAGGTGTTTTCACCCAGCTGGATGTTTTCAGGTCGAAGTTTCCCAATGATTGTAACTCACGATATTGTTTTTCATCCAAAATCTCGATTCCGATTTCATTGGCCAAATCTACTGCACTGTTTGTGGGTTTATTTTCTTTTCTGGAATTGAGCGCATCCCGGTCATAGCAAAGGCTTCGTCTGCCTTTTGGGCTTTCTAAGGAACAATCTATGAAAAGATATTCGTCTGTTTTTTTATCGTAACCTACAACATCCGGTTCGCCTTCAGTTTTTTCCATTTCGCTGAGTGACCAGAGTTTTTCTGGATTGGACTCCAGTTTTTTCTGAACATCTTTCCATTGGATATTTTCGTGACGATTCAGATTCTTTTCAAAACGGGTTTTCAGAGTTTTGATTAATTCCTGTTGTTCTGATGAAAGCTGAGGTTTATTTTTCATATTGATTGGTTGTATTTAGATAAAAATATTTCTCTCGCAGTTTTAGAAGTTTACGCAAATTTTTTCTTCTATAGAATCTGCGAGATTTGCAAAATCAATGAGACTTAAAATATTGTCAATCATTCATACCTTTTCCATCCAGAATATTTGGGATATATTTTTCGATTCTGGATTTTCTGGTTTTAGATTGTTTTGGCGCAGAAAAATGAAACAGATATGCTCGTTGTCTTCCAGGAGTTAAGAACTCAAAAGCGGATTTCAATTCGGGATTTTCATTTAGTTTAATTTGAAATTCCTCAGGAATTGGCGTTGCGTCTTTTTTTATTTGTACTTTTTCTCCACGTTCTTCGATTCCAATGGCTTCGAAAATATAATCCTTGATAATTGATTTTTTGTCCAGAATATCCTGAACATTTTCAAATCGCATTTGTCTTCCGGCTTGTGTATTTTCTCCCATTTTTACAAGAAGATGCTCAGGGTCTTTCATAATTCCGCCTTTGAAAAACAGAAGTGCAAAATATTCTTTAAAACCTTGGATAATGACAATATTCTTTTTGCTAAAGGAATAACACGGTTTTCCCCATTTGAGGTCTTCTGTCAATTGACAATCCAGGATAATGGTTCTCAATGCGCTCATCTCATTTTTCCATTGTCTGGACTTTTCTATATGTTCATTAACTTTTGTATTCACTGTATGTAATTGTTTTCTTTCAAATTTAATTAAAATTCGATTTAATATAAATTTAATTGACTTTCGATGTAACATTATCCTTTTTGAGTTGTCTTATCTTTACAAATAAACTATAACAATGAAGCAAGCTTTATCCTTATTGGGATTACTCTCTTTTGCAATCACATTTGCCCAGACACAAGACACTCTTAAATCCAAAGAAATAGAAGCGGTCACAGTTATCGCCAAAAAACCGACTGTACAAAGTAAGGCCGACAGAACAGTTTTCAATGTGGAAAACAGCTCTATCCTGGCAGGAAATACAACTTGGGATATAGTGAGAATGACGCCTTTGGTAAGCATCGATAACAATGACAATGTAAAAGCGGAAGGGGAATCGGTAACGGTTTATATCAACGACAGAAAATCGGTTTTTACAGGAAAGGAACTGAAGGAATATCTAAAGACCATTCCTGCAGATAACCTGATGAAAATCGAAGTCATTACGAGTCCGTCTTCACGCTATGAAGCAACCGGAGCGGTTATTAATATCGTTCTCAAAAAGCGGGATGATGAAGGTATGAAGGGAAGCATTTCTCTTACTAATACTCAGAATACCAAGAATAATCAGTATGGGAGTTTGAACCTTAACTATCATAAGAAAAATTTCACTCAGACTTTCACGGGAAGTTATAATGATAATGTTTTCATTACCAAAAATTCTAGCGAGTTTTCTTATTATACCAATAAAAACCGGGAATTAATTGATTCCAAAAGTACTTATATCAACAAGAATCCGTCTTTTTCTTCCAGTTCTGAATATGAACTGAATGACAAGAACAATATCGGTCTTGTGATGGAATATTTCAGAGGTGATAATAACTCTGGAACGGACTCATTTATAAGGTCGTATGATGATAATAACTTTAAGAAAATTGATTACCAAAAATTGTCGGGTTCTAACCTTAATAATACTTTGGGGACCAATTTTTTCTACAAATATTATGATAAAGAAAAGAACAAAATTCTGGACGTCAATCTCGGAGTTAATTACGAAACAAGCGAGGGCTCTACAGGAAGAACATTGAAAAGCTTTGATGAACAGGATGCGGAACCAATATGGAATAATATTCCGGCAACTGAACAGACTTTGATTAATTCTGATACTCAAAACAGAAATTATTATGTGAAAGTAGATTTCACAACGCCATTAGGAAAAGGTGGAACTCTGGAAGTCGGCGGAAAAGCAGATTTTAATAATAATGTGATCCCAAATGCTTATCTGGACTTGATGGATGGAACCAAAAATGCAAACAGCGATTTTCATTATACGGACAACATCAATTCACTCTATTTCAATTACAGCAAAACATTTTTTGAAAAATTGGAAACCAGAGTTGGTCTGCGATATGAACACATCGATTTCAAAATCAGAGAAAATGTAGGGAATCAGGGAAGAAAAGATTCTTATGGTACGTTTTTGCCGAATCTATTGATTAAGTATTCTTTCAGTACCAATTATGATTTGAGCTTGACTTACAATCATAACCTTTGGAGACCTTGGTTTTCGGAATTCAATCCTTTTGAAATGCCTAGTAATAGCGGAATCTATTACCGGGGAAATATGGAGCTTCTTCCAAATCCGAGCGATAGAGTGGTGCTGAAGTTTGGCTTGTTTAAAAAATACTTTATCTCGGCCAGATATATGTTTACTGACCAGGATTATTGGACCAATTATAAAGAAGAAGATGGGAAAACGATTTCTTTTCCGGATAATTTCAAAGGAAAAGTAGAAAAGTTCTACCTTTTTGCCAACACCAATCAAAACTTCCTGAAAAATAAACTGAATGTGAACTTCGGACTTGGGTGGTACTACATAGATAACAGTGATTTCAATATCAGAAACGGATTGAGCCGTGATAACAATTATATCAGCTACATTGGCGGTTCTACCAATCTTTCTTATACCAATTTATTCAATAAGAATATTAATATCAGCGGATGGTTCAGCGTTGATAATCAGAATTACGGAAACTCAGTTGCAAATAAGTACAACTTTTTTCACAATATTTCTGTGACCAAGATTTTCCCGGTTTCTCAGATTGAAACCAGCTTACAGCTGATGAATATCTTCAAAAGACCGAGTATGAACACGACAACTTACAGCCAGATTGGTACTGTGAAAAATTATAATAAATGGGATTGGTATGGATTCTCGCTCACATTCGTGAAACGTTTCGGAAACCAGAAAGTCAAGGAAAATACTAAAACCGATGTCGAGAAAAATTCCGGCGGCGGAAAATAGAATTGTTAAATTTTATATTGAAGAGAACGGGCAAATTTGTCCGTTCTTTTTTGTTTATTGTAATCGTACTTTAGAACTGCTTGGATGATTATATTAATTCATCAAGATAACTTTATCAATTCATCAAGGTAATTTTGATTGATTTATCAAGGTGAATTAATAAGGTCTTTCTATCTGAGTTAAATATTCAAATAAGTTTAATGAGATTTCATATCCCAAAACTTTTGAAAGCCTTAAATTTGGACTTCAATAAAAAGTGATTCAATGTTCAGAAAAATTCAGATTTTCATTTTGGCTGTGGCTACATTTGGAAATGTAAATGCGCAGAAAACAAGATTAAATTCAGGAGAAAGACCAAAATTAGTTGTAGGATTAGTAGTGGACCAGATGCGTTGGGATTATCTTTACCGCTTCGAAAAAAAGTTTGGTAAGGGCGGCTTCAAAAGGCTTTTGGGAGAAGGTTACTCTCTTAATAATGTACATATTCCTTACATTCCGACGGTTACGGCGATTGGCCATACTTCTATTTATACAGGTTCAGTTCCCTCTATTCATGGGATTGCCGGGAACGACTGGACGGATAAGGAAACCGGGAAAAATGTTTACTGCACAACAGACGATAGTGTAGATCCAGTTGGAACAGATAACAGAAGAAACGGAAGTCATTCCCCAAAGAACCTTTGGTCAACGACAGTTACAGACCAATTGAGGATTGCGAGTAATTTCAAATCAAAGGTCGTCGGCGTTTCTTTGAAAGACCGTGCTTCGATTTTACCTGCTGGTCACAACCCGACCGGTGCTTTTTGGTTTGATGATTCTGCCGGGAACTTCATTACGAGTTCTTATTATATGAATGAACTGCCAAAATGGGTGAAAGATTTCAACGACCAGAAAGTTCCTGAAAAATTATTGGCTAGTGGCTGGGAAACAGCTTTACCAATTAATGAATACACAGAAAGTACGGCGGATAATGTAGAATGGGAATATCCGGTTGGAACAGCGAAAGAACCCGTGTTCCCCTATAAAAATCTATTGACGGACTATGCCACTAAAAAAGGCGTTATCAGAACAACACCTTTCGGAAATACTTTGACGCTGAGGTTTGCTGAAGCGGCTTTGGATAATTATGCTTTAGGAAAAGGAACTGAAACGGATTTCCTGGCGATTAACCTGGCTTCGACAGATTACGTAGGACATTCCTATGGCCCGAATTCTATCGAGGTTGAAGATACTTACATCAGACTGGACAGAGATTTGGCTGCTTTTTTCAAGATGCTGGATGAAAAGGTAGGGAAGAACAATTACCTGGTGTTCTTGTCTGCTGACCACGGTGGTGCAAATGCGGAAGGATTCCTGAGAGCCAATAAAATCTTAGGTGGTTTCTTTGATGAGGGAATGGAAAAAAATCTGGGTGCCGAACTGGAGAAAAAGTATGCTAATTCTAAGTTGATTCTTGGCATCGATAATTATCAAATTTACCTGAATCAGAATCTGATCAAAGAGAAAGATCTTGATGAAGAAGCAATCAAAACAACGATCATCGATAATCTGAACAAAGACCCGAGAGTTTTGTACGCTGTTGATTTGAAAAAGATTGGCTCGTCAGCGATTCCGGAGCCGATAAAATCTAGAGCCATCAATGGTTATAACTGGCAGAGAAGCGGCGATATCCAGATCATTTCGCACGACGGAATGTTACCGACCTATGCGAAAAAAGGAACAACGCACAGCGTCTGGAATTCCTATGATTCTCACATTCCATTGATTTTTATGGGTTGGGGAATCAAGCATGGTGAGAGCAACGGCGATTATTATATGACAGATATTGCGCCGACGATCTCAGCATTACTTCACATCGAATTCCCAAGTGGAGCAATTGGAAAACCAATTACAGAAGTGATTGGAAGATAAAAAAGAAATTAGCTGTTAGAATCTAGATATTAGATTTTAGGACATTAATTTATTAAGTCGCAAATGTTTTCGAATCGGAAAGTTTGCGACTTTTTTGCATCATATCAATAATTTTTTGAGACTTTTCGATAAAACTTATCCGTATTTTTGAAGAATGGTATTAAAGGAAAAAGACATCTTCGATTTGCTGAATGAGAAAGCGGAACTTTACAATTCTCCCGATTTTATTACGGATGATCCGATTCAGATCCCACACCGTTTTTCTTTGAAACAGGACATTGAAATTTCTGGATTTTTATCAGCAAGCATCGCTTGGGGAAACCGAAGATCTATTATCAATGATGCCAACAAAATGATGGAGCTAATGGGAAATTCGCCGTATGATTTTGTAATGAATTTCACCGATTCTGATTTGGCGAGAATTCCACAGAAAGCGATTCATAGGACATTTAATCACGAAGATTTCATTTTCTTCTTAAGGAATTTTAAAAGAATTTATAGCCAATTTGAAAGTCTGGAAGATGCTTTTCTCATTAATGAAAACGAAATCAATTTTTATCATTCCATCGAACGTTTCAGAAATCATTTCATTTCCGAAAAACATCGCGGACAAAAACACGTGAGCTCACCTTACAAAAATTCGGCTTCCAAAAGACTGATCATGTTTTTGCGCTGGATGGTCCGCAAAGATAAAAAAGGTGTAGATTTTGGAATTTTGGAAAAGATCGATGCGAAGTTTTTATCCGTTCCATTAGATGTTCATACCGCCAATATTTCCCGAAAATTAGGAATATTAACAAGAAAACAAAACGACTGGAAGGCAGTGGAAGAGTTGGATGCGATTCTCAGAAAATATAATCCAGATGATCCGGCGGTTTACGATTTTGCTTTGTTTGGGCTGGGCGTTTCAAAGGAATTTGAATAATATTTCTTTATTATCAGTCTTGTTTTTTATTAACCTACATCAATACTCAATAAGGCTTGAGGTATTATTTTTGCTACAAGAAAAATTATTAATTTAAAATATTATCTATGAAAAAATTAACAGTATTAGCATTTATAGGAGCAGCTTTGTTGTTCACGGCTTGTAACGACAAAAAAGAAACTGTAAAAGATGCGCAAGAAGTTGCTGCAAAAACCGGTGAAGCTTACAACGTGGATTTGACGGCATCTAAAGTAAATTGGAAAGCGTTCCACAAAGGTGGATTTGCGCCAAGATGGGGTACGCTTAACTTGAAATCTGGAGAAATTACAGTTGAAAATGATGCGGTAACTTCTGGAGATTTTGTAATCGATATGACGACTTTGAAAGTTGACCCTGCTTCTGTAACTGAGGCTGATAAAAAACCCGCTGACCTAGAAGCGCACCTTAAAAATGCTGATTTCTTTGATGTTGAGAAACAACCAACTTCTGATTTCAAAATCACTGCTGTAGCTGATTTGGCTGGAGAACTTCCAAAAGATGCGATTGCCGGAGCTAACAAAACTGTAAGCGGAAATTTGACGTTGTTAGGAAAAACGCTTAACGTTTCTTTCCCTGCGAAAGTGACTGTTGCTGAAGGCAAAGCGAGCTTGGAAGCTAAATTTACTGTAAACAGAGCAGATTGGGGAATCAAATTCGGGACTGATGAAACTGACCCTGCTGAATGGATGATTAGCAAAGACATTGAAATTGGAATCAATGTGAATGCTTCTAAATAGATAGATTGTAGAATGAAAAGGAAAGGGCTGCTTCGAAAGAGACAGTCTTTTTTTGTAAAATATTTTTAACTCTCGCTGATTTAGCAAATTTTGCGGATACAAGAGTTGAATTAATCTGCTTAATCAGAAAAATCTGCGAGAAAATTTTTTTTTATGAATTTTAAAGAGTTTTAGCAATGAAAGAACCGACTCTTTAGAAGCCGGTTCAGTAGATAAAAACATCTCATTTTTTTAGTTAGACAACAACAAAAAAGGACAGCCGACAATGCTATCCTTTAAATTTTTATATCAAATTTAATTTGAGTAATTCCAATTGGGTCAAAAGCAAATTTTGTGATCATTTCCTAAATCTCTATTGTAAATTTAGAAAGAAAAACAATACGAAATGTAAACTGAATGTTAAAATTTCATACTTATCCACATTTTTTTGTGGATAACTTTATTATTTGAGTTTTTCTTTGATGTATTTCGCTGTAAAAGACTTCTTCTCCTTCACCAGATCTTCCGGTATTCCTGTGAAAACAATTTTGCCACCGTATTTTCCTGCATTTGGACCAACGTCGATGATATGGTCGGCACATTTGATAATATCCGGCTGATGCTCAATTACCACAACCGAATGTCCCAATTCTATCAATGCCTGAAGCGATGCCAGTAGTTTTTTGATATCGTGGAAATGCAGACCAGTTGAAGGTTCATCAAAAACAAATAACGTTTTGTCCGTTGTCACACCCTTTACAAGAAACGATGCCAGCTTCACTCGCTGAGCCTCACCTCCGGAAAGAGTAGAAGAGGACTGGCCTAATTGCAGATAACCCAAACCAACATCCTGAAGCGGTTTTAGCTTGGTCGCGATTTTTTCTTCGTGGTTTTCCTTGAAGAACTCCAACGCTTCGTCAACCGTCATATGAAGGATGTCGGAAATGTTTTTCTCGTCGTATTTGATTTCGAGGATTTCTTTTTTGAAACGCGTTCCGTGGCAATGTTCACACTCCAGCTCGATGTCTGCCATAAACTGCATCGAAACGGTAATCACGCCGTCACCTTTACATTCGTCACATCTTCCGCCGTCTACATTGAAAGAGAAATGCTTTGGTTTCAGACCCTGGACTTTGGCTGATTTTTGCTTAGCGAAAAGGTCTCGGATATCATCGTAGGCTTTCAGATAGGTTACAGGATTGGAACGGGACGATTTTCCAATTGGGTTTTGGTCGATCAATTCGATATTCTGAATCAGTTTTTTTGGAAATTCCACAGCGTCATAATCCGCCTTTTTTCCACCCATTCCCAACTGAATTTGGATGGCATTCGTCATCACTTCCTTCATCAGAGTCGATTTCCCACTTCCGGAAACGCCTGTGATAACCGTTAGGCACTCCAACGGAACATTGACATCAATATTCTTCAGGTTATTTTGACGGGCACCTTTTATCTCAATAAATTCTTTTGTTTTTCTTCGTTTATTTGGTACTTCAATTTTCAAATCGCCATTCAGATATTTTGCGGTCAAAGTATCCGCTTTCATCATCTCTTTATAATCACCACTGAAAACCAGATCTCCGCCAAGATAACCCGCTTCCGGGCCAATGTCGATAATGTAATCTGCTTCCCGCATCACATCTTCATCGTGTTCTACTACAATCACTGTATTTCCAAGGTCTCGAAGTTGTTTTAAAACGCCGATCAGATTTTCCGTATCTCGAGAGTGCAGACCAATGCTTGGTTCATCCAGAATATAAATGGAACCCACAAGCGAACTTCCCAAACTTGTTGCCAGATTGATTCTCTGACTTTCGCCACCGGAAAGGGTGTTTGAAGTTCGGTTTAAGGTCAGATAACCAAGACCAACTTTCGTCAGGAATTCTAATCTTGTTTCGATTTCGTAAGTCAGACGTTTGGCGATTTCTCTGTCGTGGTCGTTGAGTTTTAAGCTTTTTATTAATGGAAGTAATTCGTCCAAAGGCAATTCAATTAACGATTGGATATTATGTCCATCGATTTTCACCCAACTTGTTTCTTCCCTTAATCTTAATCCTTCACAGGTTGGACAAATGGTTTTTCCACGATAGCGCGAAAGCATCACCCTGTACTGTATTTTGTAAAGATTCTCTTCCAGCATTTTGAAGAAATTATCAATGCTTGGAAAACTTCTGGTTTTGTCACCTTTCCAAAGGAATTGTTTCTGCTCTTTGGTTAATTGGTGATAAGGCTTATGAATCGGGAAATCTTTAGCTTTTTTGATGAACTCCTTTTTCCATTCGCTCATACTTTCACCTTTCCATGAAGCCACAGCATCTTCATAAACCGAAAGATTTTTATTCGGAATCACAAGGTCTTCATCAATTCCAATCACTTTTCCATAACCTTCGCAAGTCGGACAAGCGCCGTAAGGATTATTAAAACTGAAATAATGGACATTCGGTTCGTTAAAAATGATTCCGTCCAGTTCAAATTTATTGGAGAATTCACGGATTTTCCCTGATTCGGTATTTTTTAAAGAACAATAACCGTGACCTTCATAGAACGCCATTTGGATAGAATCCGCTAATCGTTGTAAGAAATTCTCGTCTTCCTCATAACTGAATCTGTCGATGACCAAATTGATTGTCATGCCATTTTCAGGAACGAATCCGAAGCTTTCCAGATCCTCGATCCCGGCAACATTGCCATTAACTTCCAATCTTGTGAATCCTGAAACTTTTAATGTTTTCAATAATTCAGCAAAGGTTTTTACTTCAAATGCCAAAGGTGCCAAAAGTAAAAAAGTAGAGTCTTTTTTAGAATTTTTAATGAAATCGATAACGTCCGTTACACTGTCTTTTTTGACTTCTTCTCCGGAAACTGGTGAAAAAGTTCTTCCAACTCTGGCATAAAGCAATTTCAGGTAATCATAGATTTCCGTTGAAGTTCCAACCGTAGAACGCGGATTGGACGAAATTACCTTTTGCTGAATTGCAATAGAAGGTGCCAAACCTTTTATATCATCAATTTTCGGTTTTTCCAATTTACCCAAGAACTGACGTGCGTAGGAACTCAAACTTTCCACATACCGTCTCTGTCCTTCGGCATAAATCGTGTCAAAAGCGAGTGACGATTTTCCACTTCCTGAGACACCCGTGATGACGATCAGTTTGTTCTTTGGTATCAGAACATCGATGTGTTTCAGGTTGTTAAGATGTGCGTTTTTAACGAAAATATATTTTTTGATATCGATTTCAGAAGCTGTAGCCATAGTAAAAATAAGACCAACAAATTTACGAAAAAATAATAAGTAATCACGACACCATTTCAGAGTAAATCATCACAATAATATCATAAAATCCAATCGTTTTTTCAAGTTCCGCAAGAACGTTCTGTTAATAGAAACGATAAGTTTTTTGAAGACTAGTTCCGATGGAGATAGAATGGTTGTTCGTTGATTTTTCTATTAGTGAGTAATCCCGGAGGGATTTGATATGTTTAAATTAACGTGAGTTCGGGTTAAGGATTTATAAATCGCAAAGCCAAACAAAAAATTGATTATTTGATTTTCAATAATTTAGAAAGACAAGGGCGTAAAACTTATCAAAGTGAGACAAAAATTTTGTTTTACTTTGATAAACGAAGTGGTATTGTTTGACTTAAAATCATTTTAGAGAGTATATTCCTTTGTTTTTCTTTGCGATAAAAACAATTGAGCATTGTAAAATCAATAATTTAATAATTTCCTTATCCCGAATTCAGGTTAAATTATTATACAAAATTGGTTAAATGAATTAGGCTAATCTCTATATTTGCGCCCGATTATCTGAAAGGAAATTATATGAAGAAAATATTCACGGCTCTGTCTATTGTGGTTTTATCAGTCCACAGTTTTGCGCAGAACAAGGAAAAAGACATTGATGAAGTCAACTTACAAGGTCGGTTTTTATCAACACCTTATAATGATGTCAACGAAAATGTAGTTGTCATTACCAAACAACAAATCCAAAATAGTCCGGCAACGAGTATAGATGAATTGCTTCAGTTTTATTCCGGATTGGATATCAAAAGACGAGGTTCCAATGGTGTTCAGAGCGATATCACCATTCGGGGAAGTTCTTTTGAACAGGTTTTAGTTTTGGTTAACGGAATCCGGATGAATGATTCGCAAACAGGACATAACACATTCAATATTCCGTTTGATATTTCAGCGGTGGAAAGGATTGAAATCATAAAAGGCTCATCGGCAAAACTTTACGGCCAAAATGTTTATGCAGGAGTCATCAATATCGTTACCAAAACGTCATCTGAAGAGCAAGTAACCATCAAAGCACAAGGTGGCGATTTCAAAACTTATGATTTGTCGGCCTCTGCAACCTTTGGTTCGGAAAAATTCACGAATCTTTTCTCAATCAGCAATGGCGTTTCCGACGGTTATCGGTACAATACGGATTATCAAATCAGAAATTTTTTCTATCAAAACAAATTAAAACTGAATGATGGAAGTGTAAGCCTGCAGGCTGGTTTTTCCGAGAAGAAATTCGGGGCGAACGGTTTTTATGCTTCACCAACAGCAATCAATCAATATGAAGAAACGCAAGCTTCTGTAGTAAGTTTACAATATCAACAGAAATTTAATAATCTCTCTGTTAATTCCAGCGTCTATTGGAGAAGAGGACAGGATATGTATCTTTTCATCCGTCAAAATCCTTCGTATTACAGAAATATGCACATCGGAAATAACGTTGGCGGAACAGTGAACGGGACCTATGAATCATCAATAGGAATTACGAGTGTCGGAATCGATTACAGAAAAGAATTTTTAACCAGCAGTAATCTTGGAGAAAGAAAAAGAGATGTAACACAGGTGTTTTTTGACCATCAGTTCAAATTCTTTAACCAAAAATTAGAGATCAATCCCGGAGCAAGCTGGGCGAATTATTCCGGCGATAATTTTCTGTATCCCGGGATGGATGTGGGATTTATTTTTAATCCTAATCATAAAGTTTTTGGAGCGATTTCTAAAGGATTTAGGATTCCGACTTTTACCGATTTGTATTATAAGAGTCCAACAGAAATCGGGAACCCTGATTTGGTTCCGGAAAGTGCTGTTTTGTCAGAATTGGGCTATCGATTCCAGAATGAAAAGATCTTGGCGAAAGCGAGCGGTTTCATCCGAAATACAAGTGATGGCATCGATTGGCTGAAACCAGCACCAGAAAGTCCCTGGACAGCGGAAAATGTAGGCAGAATCAATTTAAAAGGTTTTGAGACAGAATTCAGTCATCAATTACTATCATTTCTGAATTATCGATTGAGTTATACTTATCTTGATAATCAATATAAAAATGAGGAACTTTCCAGATATGCTTTGCAGAATCTGAGACACCAGTTTGTGGCGCAACTGGGTGTGAAGTTCTTGAAGTTTTTCAGCAATCAATTGATCTATAAATATTCGGAACGCGTGAACCTTGGAAGTTATAATGTCCTTGATGAACAACTTAACTTCCGGATCAGAGACCTTAATTTTTATATCTTGATCAACAATCTGACAAATACAAAATATGTCGAAACCAATCTCGTTCCCATGCCCGGAAGATGGTTTCATGTCGGATTTACATATCAGATTAAAATGAATTAAAGTCTATTAACCACATAGACACTTAGAGAAAACTATTTGAACTGTTTAAGAACTATGTATCTATATGGTTTAATTTTCAAAACAAGTTTAAATAGTTTTTAAAATGAACTAAATTTGCAAAAAATCAAAAATGGCAGCTTACTTAGAATTCAATTTCAAAATAAAACCTCTACAACCCTGGAACGAAATATTGATGGCGGAACTGATTGAAATCGGTTTTGACAGCTTCACGGAAGAATATGACGGTATCTTGGGTTATATCCAGAAAGATCTTTTCAAAGAAGAGGATTTGAAAAATATTTATCTCTTACAGAATAATGAGGTTGAAATTTCTTATACCTACGAAGAAATGCCAAATATCAACTGGAATGAGGAATGGGAAAAGAATTTTTCGCCAATCAATGTTGAAGACAAAGTGCTTATCCGGGCAGAATTCCACGAACCAAATCCACAACTGCACGAGATTGTGATTCAGCCAAAAATGTCTTTCGGAACAGGTCATCATCCTACGACTCATTTGATGATTCAGCAGATGTTGGACATGGATCTGGAAAATAAGAAAGTTCTGGACATGGGTTGCGGAACTTCTGTTTTAGCCATTTTTGCCAAACAAAAAGGAGCGGGAAGAACCGTGGCTATTGATATCGACGAATGGTCTGTAGAGAATTCCAAGGAAAATGCAGAGCGTAACAATGTAGAATTGGACATCGAACTGGGAAGTGCGGATAATCTTGGGAAGGAAAAATTTGATGTAATTCTGGCCAACATCAACAGAAACATTTTGATTTCCGATATCCCGACTTACGTTTCCGTTTTGGAAGATGGTGGAAAATTGCTGTTGTCCGGACTTTGCTTCTTCGATGTGGATGATATTCTGGAGGTCTGCACAGAACAAGATCTGAAGCTTGAAAAGAAAATCCAGAGAGAAGAATGGGTTTCTCTTTTGTTGAGTAAGTAAGATTTTTATCAATAACAATAACAGCCCCGAAAATTAGTTTTCGAGGCTGTTATTATTTACTTCTGCGGATATTTCTGAATCAAAGCCTGCAAGATCGCCCAGGTTTCCGCATCCATAATACCACTGTAATTGCTTGGCCGGAAATGGAATTGGAAAGCCTCGATCGTCTGCTTAGTGGTTTTGTCCCAGACCCCATTCACTGTCAGTGCGTAACCAAATTGAACCAACTGCTGCTGGATCTTGGAAACAAATTCAGGATTGTTATATTGTAAAGCAATATCGTTGGTTGTTAATATTTGATCCAGGAAAGTTTGTTTTGCTGTTTCATCATACCACATTCCGATCTGATATTCGTCATACAATCTCTTCCAAGGGAAAAGTGGTCCCGGATCCTGTTTTCTTGTTGGCGCAATATCGGAATGGGCCAAAATGTTGGTTGGCGGGATATTATATCTCGTCACAATATCCTTGACTAAAGCTCCTACTTTTCTGAATTGTTCTTCCGGATAAGGATAAAACACTCTATTATTTAGAGAATCTGTCGTGTAACCAAGATTCACGATCTCAATTCCGATAGATATGTCATTCAGTTGCTGGTCTTTTCTCCAAAAGCTGATTCCCGCGTGATAAGCTCTTTTATTTTCGTCCACGATTTGATAAATTTCTTTATCGGGAAGTGTGCTTACCAAATAATGGGCACTTACAGATTGTTGAGTTAATGTTGAAATAGATTTCTCATCATTAAGTACAGTGTAATGTAAAATCACATATCTCTGGCGGAAGTTTTGTCCAATAGCCGGAAAATAATTTTTTGTGATTTTGTAACCTACTGGGTTTGCGCTTACGATGGAGCCATAGCTTATGGTATTGTCATTTTTGGTAATATCTGCAATATTGACCTTGTAATATTCGCCTTCATCTTCTTTTATTTGTGGCTTTTTTTCTGCGATGAAAGGTTTTGGGGCATTCGGAAGAGTTGGTGTTTTACTTTTTACATTTTTTTGTTGTGAACCGCAGGAAATGATAATTATTCCTAAGGTTGTGAGATATAGTATATTACGCATCTGTAAGTGTTTTACGGAGTATTTATGATTCAAAAATATGAAAAAAAAACAGAAAAAAAGTTTGGTAGATATACAAAACTGTTCTATATTTGCACTCGCAATTGAGGAACAAACGGTCTTTAAAATATTGCAAGGAGGGTTGCCAGAGTGGTTAATGGAGCAGTTTGCTAAACTGTCGACCCGAAAGGGTCGCAAGGGTTCGAATCCCTTACCCTCCGCAAAAAAAAATCTACGGGGCGTAGCGTAGTCCGGTCATCGCGCCTGGTTTGGGACCAGGAGGTCGCAGGTTCGAATCCTGCCGCCCCGACAAGTTTTAGTAATTTCTAAAAATTACAAATGGGTGCGTAGCTCAGCTGGATAGAGCATCTGCCTTCTAAGCAGACGGTCAAAGGTTCGAATCCTTTCGCGCTCACAATTAGGAAACCCACTCCCACAAAAGGGTTTCCTGATTTTTTTACTACCTCGACAACGGCATTTAATGTTAAACGACAACATAAACGACAACATTAAACTCTGCCAAAATGAAAAATCTCAAGAACGGATGCTCTCGAACAGAAGTATTCATCTCACCTAAAAATTACAAAGAATTACGGTCCAAGGAAGACCTTAAAAAGAAATGGTTTGTTCAATGCATATTTTACGACCCGTTATTTGAGTCCAAGTACCCAAAAGGATTTCAATACCGAATGAAGGTCAATGTTTTTGACAACATTATTGAACGGAAAAAGGCGGTTGAGGCCACAAAAGAAGAAATGATAAAAGGTTTAGATTTCCATAATTTTAACCCCATCTCTAAACAGTACATGGTCTCTGAATCGGAAGAACTACGTCCAGATCTATTCCTTTATGAAGCTTTGACAATTTCACAGAATACAATTTCAGCATCACCGCATCATCTGAAGCAAATTCGCTGTGCAGTTAATCGTATGCAGAAGTTTATCGAAGTATTGCGATATGATTTTATTTTTATTAAGGATATCAAGATTTGGCACATCAAAAACCTTTTGGAAAAAATGAAATTAACGCCGTCTGTTTATAATAAATTCAGACATTATCTAATGACTTTGTTCAGGGAATTGATCCAATATGGGTGTATTGACCACAATCCGGTCAGAGATATCACAAAGAAAATTGAAGCTACAAAAATTCGTAAGGTATTGACAAAAAAGAATGTTAATATCATTCTGAAATATCTGCAGGGAAATCATTATGAATTTTACAGATACACACAAATATTTTTCCTTTCCGGCGCACGTTCCGCCGAACTTTTACGAGTTCAAAGAAAACATGTGGATTTGGAAAATCAGGAATATGTTGTTTTGATAAAAAAAGGTAGGCAATACATTTGGGAAACAAAAGTGATCATTCCCGAAGCTTTGCCATTATGGACAGAAATTTTGAATGAATGTATTTATGAAGATGATTATGTTTTTGCAGTTTTTCAGTGTCCTGGACTTGAACCTGTAAAACCAACAACTATTACCCGAAAATGGTCAAGGATTGTCAAAAACAATAAAAATATCCTTGATGAAAATGGAAAACCGATTGAAGTAACGGAAGATTTCTATTCATTGAAGCATCTTTTTTTAGATATACTGGATGAACTTTCTGACAAAGTTCCAGTGATTGACATTAATTTGGCCCAAGGAGCTGCTAATCATAAGTCTAATCGAACGACTGGCATTTATGCGGTTGGAAGGAAGAACCGGGCAAATGAATATTTGAAGAATGTCGTGACAGAAATTGGAAATGTTGTTAATTTAGAGGTTATTTAACACTTATCAAAATATCAGTAGGTCTCAGAATTATACCCTGTCAAAATAATAGTAGGTCTCAGAATTATACCCT
>NZ_KE384528.1:0-115487 GCF_000426465.1 Epilithonimonas caeni DSM 17710 | reverse complement strand
AGGTCTCAGAATTATACCCTATCAAAATAACAGTAGGTCTCAGAATTATACCCTGTCAAAATATTAATTGGTATATCTATTTATAGCACAAGATTGAAATGTTTAAATAGCTTAATTCCAATATGTTAATGCTTGTATAATCAATGTAATCATACATGAAATTTTTCATTTTTTTCTGCAATCAACATTTTTAATCATTTATCAAGTATGTTAATTTTCAAATAACTGTTACTGAATATCAATGATTTAAAAAAAATGAATAGTATTATCAGAGGCTATTTAAGACCTCTAAAAAAATAGGCGCATTTAATTAGCAAGATGTGTCTTTGTCCGGACAAACTTTTCAAGTTTAACCAGGCAAAGACCTTCTTGCCTTTTTTACAAAAAGGGGGAAAAACTTCGGAACTCATTTTTCTTCTTTAAAGAGATTTAGAAAAAAAAGAAGATGCGCAATTAGTAATAATAATTTTTAATTAGACAGCGTTGCTTTTCAAATTTCTGATGTTTTACATATGACAATATCTCTTGCTTCTTTAGAAATTTAAATAATAGTACTATTTGGGTCTGTTTAAGACTATTTAGGTTTGGTAGTCTTAAAACTATTGCGCTTCATTAAATGAAAAATCATTTTTGCTGAATATATGACAATCGAAATGTTTGAAGTCAGTTTATTCTGACATATGGAAAAACTAAGAATGGAGAACAAATCGGAAAGAATAAGAATTGAAATCAGAATAGAGAAAGAAAAGAAGAAACTTTGGAAAAAATTCTGTTCAGAAAGACAGGTCTCTCTTACCCAGTTGATCATTAATTCAGTTGAAAATAGAATGATGGATAACGAAAGGAGAAAAGTGCTGAAGTTCATTGAAAAACAAGACAACATTTTTATAAAAATTGAAACCAATATCAATCAGATTGCAAGAATAGCAAATTTGCAAAAATTTGTTTCTGAGAAAGATTTGAGAAATTTTTCACAAAAACTTGCAGAGATTGAAAAATTGAAAAATGAGCAGAATGAAATTTTCATGAAGATTTATAGAATGCTGGGGAAATGATCGTAAAGGTATTAGATCCTGCGGGAATCCACTTTCCAGGTGTAGAGTATAATGACAAAAAAGTTGACAAGGGCAAAGGTGAATTGATGCTGATGAAAAACTTCCCATCGTTTATTAATGAAAATTCAACAAAAGAAGAAGTCAGAAATTATCTGGCCTCAATTTCTTTCCAAAGCACAAAGATTGAAAAACCGCAATTTCATGCGATGATCTCTACCAAGTTTCAAGAACATTCTAAAGAAGAGTTGACAAAGATTGCAGAAAACTTTATGGATGAAATGAAGTATGGTGAACAGCCATTCATTGTAGTCTTCCACAATGATACAGAAAACAGACATGTTCATATTGTTTCAACAAGAGTAGATAAATCTTCAGGTAAGAAAATCAATGACAGTTATGAAAAGTTGAAGGCTCAAAAAGCATTAGCTCTTGTGATGGAAAAATTGTACGGATTGAATGCAGAAGAGCGGATTGAGAAATTACTGGCTTATAAATATGGTACACTAAAGCAGATGGAGCTACTGATGCTAAGAGGAGGCTACCGACTTTCTCAGAACAAAAACAATAATAATGCTTTTGATATTTTGAAAAACGGAGTGAGTGTAAAGACCATTTCGGGAAACCATTTAATACTTACTACTGCACAGAACAATCAAAGAGCCAAGCAGCTTAAAGCCATTCTTTCAAAATACAAAGATCTAAGTTCCAATAAAGTTTTTAAAGTAGAAGATCGAAGAGAGCAGGAAGCAATGCTTCCGGAAGACAAACAAAATGAGGACTGGAAACCTAAAATTGAATTTGAAAGCGAACTACAGAAGAAGCTCAGAGATATGTTCGGGATAGACATCGTATTCCATCATAAAGATGGGAAAACACCTTTCGGTTACACGTTGATAGATCATAAAACAGGAACGGTCTACAAGGGAAGCGAGATCATGAAAATGAATGAGCTTTTTGAGTTTACTTCTGAAATGATCGATAAGAGGCTTTTTGAAAGTTTGAAAGATTACAACATTTCGGATGACATTTCAAAGCAGGTTCTGCAAAAACATTTGAAAGTTAAAGATCTAGAAAATGCCCCAAGTGATTTTATGTTGTTTGAAACCAGGAAAAGAAAAAATAAAGAAATCTTCAATTCTGTTAAAAATGATTTAAGGCAATATCTCAAAACTCAAAATAATCCGGAGGTTAAATTAATAAGATCAGACGAAGGAAAATATTATGCAGTCCATGAAAGGCTGCATTATGTAGGAGAACTGAAATATTTGATTGGTGAAAAAGAATATCTAAACTTCCTATATCCAACTAAAGATCAAGAATCAGAGTTCGCAAACAAAAATGAAGATTTTTCAAAAGAGATGACCAAAAGTATTAACGATATGATCTTCGAGTTCAGAAAATCATCCGGGGGAACAGGAAAAGACCCTGCAGAAGAGGAAAACAAGAAACGACGTAAAAGAAAAAAACGATAGACCTATGATAATCACATTTGCTACCCAAAAAGGCGGTACAGGAAAAACGACTCTTTCAATAGCATTCGCCAATTATTTGACAGAAGTTACAGAAAGGCAAATCAATGTTTTTGATTTTGACTATCAAAAATCTTTCTACAATAAATGGAAAGAAGATGAATTATTAGAGATTCCCAAGCTCTATGATGTAGAGGTTATCGGAGAAGAAGAGCAACCATTTTCAGACATTGAGAGTCTTTTTGAATTAAGAGACAGTGAAGATATCAACATTTTTGACTTGGCAGGAACACTTGACGAGAAGTATTCTGACCTTCTTATTTATAGCGATTTTATCATCATTCCATTTGAATATTCTGATGTATCGGTAAAATCGACACTGGTCTTTAAAAACCTACTCGGTCTTTTGGAAAGTCAGGCAGAACGAATCTTTATTCGCTCAAAATATGATAAGGGATATAAATATCTTAATCAGCAGGAGATGGATGAAGAGATCTCAAAATATGGTGTAATAATACAGAATCCTGTCTACAAAAGGAATTGTCTTCAAACCATCGATACCAGAAAACTGACCTACGAACAAAAATACGCCGTAAAAAAGCCATTTAACGAAATAATCGACCAAATAAATGAAACATTACAAATTACCCTTTAAAATAAGTTTGGAGAGAAAATACAATGATATCAATATCGAAAAATTCTTACCTGATAGAGAGTCGCATAAGGAAGAAAGAAAAAAACGTGAATTTGAAATGGACAACGACCTTCATCTGGAACTAGGAAAATTCCAAACATTTGATGTTGGGCTAAATGAAGTAATCGATCTGGGGAAGCGTTATGCCTTAGGAAAGCAGGAGTTCAGAAAACTTGCAGCTCAAGTCATGGAATTAAAAAGAACAATTTAAAAACTAAAAAATGTTAAAATATTTATCGATCCTTTTGGTGATATATTTCCTGTACTACGCCGGAAATATCCTTTATGACCTTTTCTTGAAAAAAGAGAAAATATCCCAGACCGATACAACAGAAGAATTTTCACTCGGCGACTTTGCAGAAAACAATGCCCAAGCTCCAAACATGGTCGGAATTGAAGATGTGGAAAATATCAATACCCCTAATTCCTTTTTGAAGAATCAATTCCAATCTCAAAATGCGCCAATTGAAGATGAACCGAAGATAGAAGACCTAAGAAGAAGATTCGAAGCAGAACAGGATATAGACAATGCAACCCCAACTGATGTACCCTCTGAGGAAATTCAAACAGAAACTCCTGAAAAAGAAATCTATTTCGAATCTGAGAAAGATGATGGAGCTTCTGCCAACAATAATGAAGAAACAAGCAGAAAAAAAAACGACTGGAAATCATTATTGAAATTATCAGAAACCACTGTCCATATGATAGCAAATTATGATGGACAAAAGGTCTATCATTCTACTTTATAACAATTATTCACTTATTTATTAACCCTTAATTTTTTCTTATGATGAAAAAAACAGTAAAGAAGATAGCTGGAACGCTATCAAAAAGAAAGCTTTTATCAATGGCTTTGGTATTGGGAATGTCAAGTCTCGCTTTTGCAGGACCTATTGGAACTGCTACTGGAACACTTGCAACCTATAGAACTGAGATTGGTGGGCTTGTCTATGCGATTGGCGGAATTGTCGGTTTTGTTGGTGGTCTTAGAATTTACAACAAATGGCAGAATGGCGATCAGGATGTCAACAAAGAGCTTCTTGGTTATGGAGGCGCAATGATCTTCCTTTTCATTGTACCAACTATTGTAGGCGCATTCTTCCCTTAATAATACAATGGGATTCTATTTATACAAGGGGCTGAAAAAGCCCCTTGTCTTATACGGACTAAAAGATAAGTACATCTATTATGTTATGGGATGCGCTGTAGGAGGTCTTATAGGAGGAATGTTATTGTCTCAGATTATTGGAAAACTCGTAGCAATTATATGGATTGGTATATGTGGCGGGGGTATCTATTGGACTTTTAAAATCCAAGATGAAAAGGGGCTTTACAATAAAACAAAAAATGATAATGAGATCTTTATTTTCCCAAAAAAGTTCAAAACCAGTAAACTTTTGAAACATAATGAAGCAAAAAGGAATTAAGCTTTTTGATATTAAGAAATAGAGACTAAAAAACGGTAAAAGATGAGTAAAATAAAAAAAAATCAATTTGATATTCCTTTTATTGGCTATGACAATGGAGAAGAACACAGTTGGAATTTTGATGTTTTGGTTGGGCAATACGGAAACCCGGTTATAGGAATCAGAATAAAAAATATAGTTGAACAATATTCTGCCGACCCTGATATGTATGAAAACTTTCATACCATTCTTAATCAGGTTGTGTCCATTATTGGAGAAAACCGTATTGTTCAAAAACTGGATATCTTTTCTAAGAAAAAATACAAAGCAGAAAAAGACAATCAATTTCTTCAACAAAAGTACTCCGAGCATTTTGAGGGGCGATTGTATAAAACCATTGATACGATCTTGTTGTTCACAGATCTTGTTGATGATAAATTAAAACCAAAAAAGAAGCAATACGATTTTTCTGAAAAAAATTATAAAGATCTGAGAGATAAATGTCAGAAGATTTTTATGCTTTTAAAACAAAATAATTGCGAACCACAGTATCTTTTTGAAAATGATTTTGAATATTACATAGGTGGAACATTGAGCATGAATTTTAGCGAAATGTCAGTTTTTGATAATATCAAAAGCTCCAACGAATATCTGCAGATTGGAAATGACTATGTGAAAACCATCTCATTTGTAGATGTGGAGAATATCGACCTTCCTTCTAATATTGAAACATATTCTATCTTGGGTGGAAATGGTTCAGCTGCAGAGACCGCTGTTGACAATTTCAGCTTTATCAACGAGCTGGAAGATTATAAGACAATTATCTATAATCAAGTCATCGCAATTCCAGCACAGGCTCAGCAGCAAAGGGAACTTGATAAAAAGAAAAAACGTCATGAAGGGGTAGCCAAAAACAATCCTTCGAACGGTATCATCGCTCAAGAGATAGAAGAATTGCTTCATAATATTGCAGTGGACGGACAATTGGTTGTGAATGCTCATTTTTCGGTGGCATTTTCTGCTTGTTCTTTCGAAACAATGGAAAATCTGCAGTCGATGATTGAAAACAAGCTGTTCACAAAAGGGATTATCGTTTCTAAAAATGCCTACAACCAAATGGAGCTATGGCGCTCCTGTCTTCCGGGCAATGCCGTTGAACTTCGACAGTACGACCTATTCATGACGACAAGCGAAGCAGCCTTGTGTTTTTTTTTTAAAGAGAGCTACCCGATTGATGAACAATCAAACTTCTATCTGAGATTTACAGACAGGCAAGGTGTTCCTATCAAAGTAGACCCAAATGATTTGCCTAGAGATACCGGAAGGATCAACAACAGGAACAAATTTGTTTTAGGACCTTCCGGTTCAGGCAAATCATTTTTGATGAACAACATCATTGAGCAATATCTGACCTATAATTATGATGTAGTGATTGTCGATACAGGGGATTCCTATTCAGGCACATCCAAGTATAAAGGAGGAAAATACATTCAGTATACTGAGGAAAAACCAATTACGATGAATCCTTTTCTTGCCAGCAAGGAAGAGCTAAATCTTGAAAAATTGGACTTCCTTAAAAATCTGGTCTTTATGATTTGGGAAGGCGCTGATGCTTCTATGTCCAATGTCCAGAGCACATCGATAGATAATCTTCTACTGTCCTATTATCATCAATATTTCAATGGCGGTACCAATTGGTATAATGACAAGACAACCACAGAATTGATATTGTATTTGAGAAGATATAATATCTATGAAGAAGATATCGTCTCTGATTTTGAGAACAAATATTATGAGGAAAATTATTATTCTATCCTCGGGATATCATTTGATGCAAAAGCTGAAGAAATCAAAGATGCTTTCCGAAAAAAGGCGATTGAATTCCATCCGGATAAAAATCTAAATAATCCTGATTATGATCCTGGAGTATATCATAAGATTACTCTTGCATATGAGAATCTTTCAGATGACACAAAACGAAAAATCTATAATGAGACACATCTAATGGTTGCCTCACCAAGAGATATTGTAGCAACACCCAGGGATAGTAGAGAATATGAAACTGAATACAAGAATGCGGTCGTAAAAAGAGTGAGAGATATAGAGGATAAAATGAAATTACAGGAATTGTCATTCAATTCTTTCTATGAATATGCGGAAAAATTCCTGCCTTTATATCTAAATGACAGGAAACACAAAATTTCTGAAAAAGAATTCAATTCAAGGACGTTTTTCAGGGTGCTTGCTGATTTTTATAAAGGAGGAAGGTATGAAAAAACCCTTAATGAAAGTGCTGATAACACCCTTTTTGATGAGCCATTTATTGTTTTCGAAATTGATAATGTTAAAGATAACCCAAAACTTTTTCCGATTGTGACACTTATTATTATGGACACATTTATCCAGAAAATGAGATTGAGAAAAGACTTTAGAAAAGCACTTATAATAGAAGAAGCTTGGAAGGCAATCGCTTCAAAATTAATGGGTGGATATATCCTTTATCTCTATAAAACAGTGAGAAAATTTTGGGGTGAAGCAGTGGTTGTTACACAAGAACTAGACGATATTATTGGAAATGCAGTAGTGAAAGATTCCATTATCAACAACTCTGATACTTTCATATTGCTTGACCAAACCAAATTCAAAGATAATTTTGACAAGATTGCATCCTTACTTTCTTTAAATAAGGTGGAACAAAATAAAATCTTCACAATAAACAATTTGAATAATAAATTCGGACGAAGCCCTTTTAAAGAATTCTACATAAAGCGAGGTTCTAAGGGAGAAGTTTATGGTAACGAAGTTTCTCTTGAGCAATATTTGACATACACGACGGAAAAACCTGAAAAATCAGCCGTTGAATATTATGTAAATCATTTTGGGGATTATGATAAAGCTTTAGAAATATTTGTCTCTGATCTTAAAAAATCCGGAGATTCTTTAGCTAATCTCGTATCGCTGGTTAATCTTTATAAAAAACCTATAGATCAAAAGGTTAGAACCTTTTACGATTTTATCAAAAAAAAGTACAAAGGAGAAAATATATGGAAAATCATTAATGAAGAAATGAAAAATAAAGACATTAGTTTTTACGAGCTTATTGATACAAAAATTTACAAAAATGAAAAAGTTTAAGATTTTTATTTTGACAGTAGTAATTATTTCGACAGGAAAAATCTCTGCTCAAAGTACCTATGTCGATGTGACAACAACAGCAGCAATGGTATTGTATGCCGAAAATATGAAAGCTGAACAGGAAAAAGTAGTGGAACAGCAAAGCAAACTACAACAGGCACAGACATGGGTCGGAACACAGATGGTTGCTGCCAATGATATCCAAAACAAGGTACTGAAAGGTTTAAGGGAAGTTTCCGGAACATTGAGCAACGGTATTCAGATCAAAAATATACTAACCTCACTTCAGAGCTCATACAAATATACCAGTGATGTTTTAAATATTGTTTCTTCACATCCACAGTATTCAATTTTTGGTGTAAAGTCTTCGGAGAAAGTCTATACGAGTGCAGCAGATATTGTAACAGAATATTCTGATATTATTAAAAGTGATGAACTGAATTTAGCTACAGCCGGAGACAGAAGTAAACTTTTAAATCAGACCTTGCAAAAGGTAATGATATTAGAAATGTGGATCCTAGATGTAAAATTACGACTTGAGAGAGCCATTAGAATTGGATTCTGGAAATCTGCTAATCCATTCCAGGGTTACGTTGATGCAGATAAATCTATTGTCGAAGGAATTATGAATCAATACAAATGGAATTTTTAATAATCAAAAAATAGTCTAAGAATGAAGTCACGAATATTGATTTTATGTGCTTTGTCAATTATTATTTTGATAACAACTTCTAGCAGCGGCAACGGGTCTGCTTGGGAGAAAGAATATGTATCGTTCCCTATGATGGATGTTGAGATCAACAATGCCATGAAAGAAAACGATAGGCAGGTCAATATGCGAAATAAGCAAATTTCTAATACTTCTCTGGAGACAACAAATAAAGAACAATGGTCAAAATTCAGAGAAACCAAGGTTAAAATACAAGATAGGCTAAGAATTGTCTCTTTTGCCGTTCAATCAATTTCGGTCGGGGTTGCTATCAGCAGAGAGATCAATATGATAAAAGATTATCAAAGCAAAACATATGAAGCCATACAATCTGCACCCTATTCGGTTGTTGTGGCACTTCCTGCTGAGATTAATTTTTTAGATAAACTACAGATGAACTTGAGACTAATTACAGGTATTGTTCTTTCTTATGGAGCTATCAACCAAATGGAAAAAGCTGAACGGAAAATCCTTTTGGATTATGCTTTAGGAGAAATGAAAGATTTGAGAAATGAAGCATTCTGGACCTATTCCAAAGTAAGAGATCTGATCAATCAAGTAGAATGGAAAAAAAACTCACTCAAAGCCTATGTGAATTTGGACAAACAAATTATACGGGAAATTATTAACAATATCCAAGGATTTTAAATTCAATAGACATGAAGACGAAATATTTATTAGGTATTATCATCCTTAGCACGTGTCTAATGACAAATGCTCAATCTTACGGTTTAAGTTTTAATGATAGACTTTTGGCACAGATCACAAAAAACCAAGTGGTAAGACTGGCAAGTAATGAATCATTTTTAAATTCATATAAAAAACAAAACGAATTCTATGATGATATCAATAAGAAAATAGTTCAGATTATAGCAATTCAAGAATTCATATATAAAAATTTGTCCAATGTAAATGGTGCCATAAAACAAAGCAAAAAATTAATACAAATAGGAAAATTACTGACTGATATAGGAACTAATTCTGCCGACATGCTCAAATTGTCAGCTCAACATCCAGAATATTCAATTTTATTATATGAAACCTATGCAAGGATCGTTGATCAAGCATTGACTCTACAAGAACAGGTCACAAAGGAACTGCTGAATGAGGAAAATGATTTTTTGATGGATCAATATGATAGAGAAAAAATATTAAACAATATCTACACAAAAGCATCCATTATCAATTCAGATATTTTGTACATCATATTAAAAATAAAAAACCGTAAAACTGTCCCATACCTATATCAAGTTCCCTTATTAAGTGAGTATATCAACCTTGATAAATATATCATCAATAATATTATTAATCAATATAAATGGAGCTTTTAACAATAAACACCTAAATATGAAAAAGACAATTACTTACTTGTTATTATTCCTTTCTTTTCATCAAGGGAATGCCCAAACTGTGAAAAGGATTTATGACCCATCTATTGTTGCGCAAGAGAAAAGAGCAGTATTTGAAAAGTGGGGAGACTGGAGACCTTATCCTAAATACTTTTTAGGCATACAAACGAATTTCGCCTACGCCACGGTCTGGGGAATCTGGGCGCCGAAAATAAATAGGGATTACAAGGATGGAGACGACCTCAGACCTCTTAAAGTCAATGGGACAGAAACCCAAAGACTCGCTGGAGTGAAGTTAGAGGAAAAGAAGGCAGAACAGATCAAAACAGAAAATGATACCATATACAAAAGAAATATCCAAGACCTGGCACATTGGACCTCTTTGACCGTGGATGCCGACCCTTTATGGCTATTGTATTATAAGACCATGCTCAAACCATTGAAAGAGTTTCCGGATAATCCACAAACGGCCAATGATTGGGGAATTTTAGATCCGGAAGTTTTTACAATAATGGAATGGTCTGGTCAACTTTTAAGATTGAAAGAACAATTGGACTTCCTAAAAGAAAAATATGTGATGTCCAGGACAATGGATATGCCACGTGGAAAACGGTTTCTGATGTACCACGAAATCCTAATCGGATGGCGAAAATTATTGGGTACAATAAAAAGCCATGATAGAAAAACGTCCCTTTTGATGACCTATCATAAAAAGATTAAGGATATAAAGGAAACGTTCCGCCCGCAAAATGACAGGGAAATTGTAGCCGGTATAATGAGCACTTATAAATATCAATTTTAAAAAAAAATAAACAACCAAAGAGATGAAGAAAAAATATTTATCATTCGGATTCTGCCTTTTGGCGGTCCTGATGCCCTTGATATTATTTGGGCAAGCGACAACTCAAGATTATTCCAATACGTTGGGATTCTTTCAAGGCGAAGGAAGCTTTGAGGATTGGTTCATGAAAGCTTTTACCACACTGGATGTGACTATGCAGCAAAGAGCCGATGAAGTTGCTTTGTTCGGGAGGGCCATTGGTGGCTTGGGCTGTATGATCTACCTTGGCACCATGGGATGGCAGATGATCTCGGGGGACAGGGACTGGGAGATAGTGCCAATGATTCGCCCTTTCTTTATAGGTCTCATTCTGACTTATTGGTCTGCATTTACTGGACTTATCAGCATGCCTTTATCATTATTGGCCCAACCAAGTGCAACCATATTTGAATCATTGGAAAAAGATGCAGATGCTCTCAGGGTCAAGGCTTTTGAAAAACAATCAAAACTGTTGGATTATGCAGTTGCGGCAAAAGCTAAAGAAAAGGCAAAACAAAAACAAATAGAAGATGCAAAACCGGAAGGAGGAGGTATTTTATCTGAGATTGGTGACTCTATGCTTGATCTGGACCAAAGTCTGTACGAATGGCAGATAAAAATGGACTTTCAAATACAAAAACTATTGGGTGATCTACTGCAAGTCATTGCATTGGCGATTCTTCGTGTCTGTGTCTATCTAATGTTCTTTATTCAAAAAATATGGATGTACATACTTGAAGTATTAGGCCCCATCGCTATCGGGGTATCTATGATCCCAGGGTTTGAAAGTTCTTTCAGTAATTGGATGTCCAAATATATCAACGTCAATCTTTACACTTTTATAACTTATACCATCATCAATATCGGACAACAACTTATCATGAGTGCCTATACAATGCAGATTAATAGGTTAGATACTTTAGCACCCAACGGAGCTTTTGACGATGCAGCTGTTCTCCAATTCGTTGCTGGCAATGGTTTCTTGTTCATTCTGCTTCAGACAATTGTAGCCTACATTGTGACAGGGGTAGGGGTACTGATGACTCCTACAATTGCAGATGCCATTGTTACAGCAGGTGGAGCTGGTGCAATGAGTAAAATGAAAAGTGCGGCAGCAAAAGTGGCAAGTGGGGCTAAAACCGCAATGATGGCTGTTAAAACAGGAGGTGCAAGTGCAGCGGTAGCAGCTGTGAAGTCTGCTTCTTCAGGTTCAGCATCGGGTAGAACTAGCGCTGCAATGAAAAAAGGAATATCGCCAGATAAGGATTCCGAACAATCCCCTAAAGAATAATCCTTAACCTTAAATTACTGTAAATTATGCTTATAAAAAATATAGAAAGGAGAATAAAGGTCAACAAAGCAGTATCAATAGCAGCAATTGGTTTTGCCGTCTTCATTGTTATAGCAGGGTTCTTTTTTTCTTACAAAATGATACAGGATTCCCGAAAGTCTATCTATGTTTTAGACAATGGTGTTCCCATCTTGGTAAAACAGACCGATGTGATGCTCAATCGCCCGGTCGAATACAAAGCTCAGATAGAATTATTCCACCGTTTGTTTTTCACAATAGCACCAGATGATAAATACATCAAAGAAAATGTTCAGAAATCCCTCTATCTCATTGATGAAAGCGGGAAAAAAGAATACGCCAATCTCCGGGAAAAAGGATTCTACAACCAGATCATCGCATCAAGTGCAGTAGCCACTATTAAGACAGATTCTATCAAAATCGATCTGGAAAAAAATAAGTTCACTTTTTTTGGAAAGCAATTTATCAATAGAAAATCATCCCTTATTACCAGAAAGCTTATAACCGAAGGTTTTTATGAGGACATCATTAGAAGTCCCAACAATCCACATGGTGTAATGATAAAAGATTGGAGAATCCTCAACAACGATCAAATCGATGAAAAAAATAAAAGTGCTTATTAAAAAATATTAAAATGATAGACAATATAATATTAAAATATAAAGAATACTATGCTTTCCTGGAAAGACATCCAAAACAGGTGTTTATCTATGCGATGCTGATTCTTTCTGTATCATTCATAGGAATGATTGTCCAGGGTGTTTTTTTTCCAGCAAAAAAAGAAGATTCTTTCAAGCTTCCTGTTCTATACTCCAAAAGTGATGAGAAAAAAAAAGAAAGGGATGAGAAAGAAAAAGAAATGGGGAAAATAATGCAGCAGCTGGAAAAATATAAACTTAAAAGGGATAACGGATCTCTTACAAAAGAAGACAGCCTCAGGATCAACTACTTGTTTAACCAATATCAAACACTCAAAAATGGACATTAAAAAAATTGATTTCAAACAGAAAAAATATGTGTTTCCGTTGATGTTCCTGCCTTTGGCTTTATTGTTAGGATATGTTGTAAGCTCATTTACCAAAGAAAAACCGAAACCAAAAGAACATAAAGAACTTTCTCTTTCGTTGGGAGACAGCAATGATTCCATAATGTCGAAAAATGATGCCTATGACAAGTATTTTGAAAATAAGGGAGACAGGACAATGCTTGGAGGTCTGGATGAAAGACAAGATAGTCTCCAGCAATATGGTGATAATCTTACATATGCCGAAAAACGTAAGATAGATTCTTTAAAAGCAGTGGCTGATGAAAAATCCGATCAACTGAGATATGGGAATAACAATGATTCATATTATAAGAAACAACAGCAACGTCAGCAGAAGAATGATGATGATCGTGATTATAAACGTTCCCAGGATATTATCAGAATGCTCAATGGAAAAGCTTCAGGTAATTCTGACGACACTGGTAAAAATTATGGTTCCAATAACTATACTGATCAAAGTAGATCCGAAAAAACACAAGAAAATGACCCTGTAAAAATAATGAAAAGACAGATGCTTGTAATGGATTCTATCGAAAAAGCAAGAGATCCGGAATACCAGAGCAAACTCGCAGCAGAGCAAAGACTCAAAGCTGACAAAGAAAAGATGGATGCATTTCTCAACTCTACTTTTAATGTCAGCAAATCAGGGATCAACAATAGTTTCAATGCTTTTTACAAAGAGAAGGAAAACAGCTTCATAAAAGCAGTCATTGATGAAGATAACAAAGGATACCTTGGAAGCAGGATCAGGTTCCGTTTGCTGGAAGACATTTTTGTAGGCAATCGAAAGATCAGCAAAGGTTCTATACTCTACGGACAGATTTCTGGTTTTTCAATGCAAAGAGTAGACCTCACAATTGTATCAGTGTTTACTAGAGGGGATATTTTTCCAGTCAATCTTGCGATTTACGACGTAGATGGAATGAAAGGGTTATACGTGCCACAAAGTATCTTCAGGGATATGATGAAAGAGATGGGAAGCAATTCGGTTCAAGGAACCCAAATAGAAATGGGAAATCAAGGATTTTTCACAAGTCTCGGCTCAAAATTATTCTCCTCAACTTCCAGATCTATTGCCAACCTTATCAAGACAAACAAAGCCAAATTGAAATATAACTCCTATGTCTTTCTGATTGACGAAAAACAACTGAAAGATGCACAGAACCAACAAAAAAAATAAACAGATGAAATCAATTTTATATACCTTATTACTATTTACTATTAATTATTCGATCCACGCCCAAACTGCAACAAAAGAGCAGATCATATCTGATCTGCCAGAAATAGAGATCACAGAGGGCATAAATCTGCATATTATTTCACCGGAGCCCATCCAGTATGTGGACCTCTCTACTGAAAAACTGACCGGAGACCTCCCATCTACCAACATTGCTAGGGTCAAGATTACAGACAATTCCGAAACTGAAGGAAAAGAGAAATTGAAAATAACAAATAACTTTTTTATTGGAGAAAAAATAGGGGTCATCACAGTTGTCGGGCAATCTTTTATTGCGCAATATAGAGCAGTTTACAGAAACTTCGAAAATCTGAATACTGTGACGAATATCCATATCCAACCCGAAGCAATGCAACCAATAGAATTTAATAATATAGTATTTTCTAATCTTGAGTTGAGAAAATTTGCGATGGATATTATTCAGAAAAAATCAGAAAAAAATCCGATCCGGGAAGAAAACGACCTAAAACTGAGTATGCAGCTGAACAATGTCTACGTCATCAGCGATTACATCTTTTTGGATATGACATTTAAGAACAGTTCCAACCTCAGTTACGACATCGAAACATTGAAATTTTCCATCGAGGATAAAAAGATCCATAAGGCAACGAACAACCAAAGTATCGACATGACACCGCTTTTTCAGTTGAATCCTCAAAAGCATTTCAGAAAAAATTTTAGAAATATCTATGTGTTCAAAAAATTCACTTATCCTAATTCTAAAGTGATGATGATAAGATTGATCGAGGAACAGCTCTCCGGAAGAACCATCGAAATGAAAGTGAACTATTCCGACATTCTTAAAGCTGACACCTTTTGATATGGAATTTACTATAAAACTATCAAGGTCACAGGAAAGGGAACTTCGAAAAGAAGCCACTTCGTTCGGAATAGATAATATTGGAGAATATCTTTTGGAAAAGATGAGAACCGTCATAAGATTGGAAGAAAGTGAATCCATCAGAGATATAATGGAGACCAAAGTATTATCCACGAAGCAAAAAAATATACTGAAAAAATTTGCCGGAAAATATTTTGAAAGGCTTACTGAAGCAAAAGTGTTCTTTGAGAATGAAGAGCATTTTCTTATCAGACTCAAAGCAAAATTAAAGGAAAACAACATTTAAAAAAATGCAAGAAAACCAACAACAGATAAAAATCTACGGGTTCATGCAGAAGGCTGTCTATTTTATAGTCATAATGGACTGCGTCTGCTTATTTTTTCTGCATAGTAACATTCCCGTTCTTTCAAAGTTATTGGCCGGGTTTATCAAGATGAAAATTTTCTATCCGCCAATCAACGCCAAAGTTGCCACGCTTATTCTGATAGCATTGGTTGCAGTGGGAACAAGGGCAAAGAAAAAACAAGATCTCAATGTAGTAAGATCTATCATTATTCCAATGATAACAGGTCTGGCTATGATCTTTGGGGCTTTGTTTGTTGCTACGCCATCGACTGATCCAAATCTCCAGAACGTTGTCCCGCATCTTAATCTCTATCAGCTCTCCTATCTCATACTTTCTTTTGGAGGTGCTGTGATAACGCAGACTGCGGCGGACTCTATTTCCAAGATCATGCAGGAGAAGATGGGCAAAGATCGTTGGAACGTGGATGAAGAAAGTTTTGATCAGAATAAAGAACTTGTAGTAACTGATACGACCATCAATATTCCGTATTTATTCAGATACAAAGGAAAAAATAACAAGGGTTGGATGAATATAAATCCCTTCCGTGGGACAATGGTTATCGGGACACCTGGTTCGGGGAAATCATTTGGTGTGATTAATCCTGCCATTAGACAGATGATAGCCAAGGGATACTGTCTCGCAATTTATGATTTCAAATTTCCGGACCTGGCGCAGATAGCCTATTATCATTACTTATTGAAAAAGAGTAAGGAGTCCGATTACAATTACAGTTTCCATGTGATCAATCTGAATGAGGTCGAAAAATCAAAAAGGATAAATCCGTTCGCAAAAAAATATGTCAATACATTGGCAGAGGCACAGGAAATGGCAGAAGCTATGGTCTCATCTTTGCAAAAAGGAGGTGCTAGTGCAGGTGGTGGATCCGACCAGTTCTTTACCCAATCCGCCATTAATTTCCTTTCTTCCTGCATCTATTTCTTTGCTACTCACGAAAACGGAAAGTATTCAGATCTGCCACATATCCTTTCATTTATGAATCGAAGTTACAAAGAGATTTTCGATACTTTGTTTGACCACGAAGAGTTAACGTCTTTATTGTCACCATTCAAGTCCGCCTATGATAACAAAGCATTCGACCAACTGGAAGGACAAGTAGGGACTTTAAAGATATTTCTATCAAGACTAGCAACTAAAGAGAGTTTTTGGGTATTCTCCGGAGACGAAGTGGAACTAAAGATAACTGATAGGGAAAATCCGTCCATCATCATACTGGCTTCGGACCCTGGAACACAAGACATCAATTCGGCTTTATATTCTTCTGTGCTTAATAGGACTTTACGTCTCATCAACTCTAAAAATAATCTACCAGGAGGAATTATCGCCGATGAGTTTCCGACAATTTATATCCATAAGATAGACAATATTGTTGCGACTGCAAGAAGCAACAAGGTTGCCGTCTTGCTTGGTCTTCAGGAAATTCCCCAACTTCGTCAGTTTTACAAAAAGGAAGTGGCGGATACCATTTCTGCCATTGTCGGGAACATTCTTTCGGGGTCGGCAAGAGATAAGAATACTCTTGATTGGCTTGAAAAGTTATTCGGAAAAATCAAACAGAAAACCTACTCCCAATCCATCTCACAACAAGGAACTTCCACTAGCATCAACGAGAAAATGGACAATATGATTCCTGCAGGAAAAATTGCAGCTCTTAAAACCGGAGAAATGGTCGGGATGATCGCACAAGGCGAAGAAAACAATACCGAAGAATACAAAACTTCTGCTATTAGTGGAAAGATCAATCTTGATATGAAAGCGATAAAGGAAGAGGAGAACAATTATGTCAAGATGCCTTCCTATTATTCTTTTGTCGATAAAAGGGGATATGACCGCAAAGATGACGTATTGATGACCAATTTCAGAAAGATCAATAAAGAAGTAGAGCTGATTGTCAGTGAATCAATTAAATAACAAAGTGAAAAAAAATGAAATATAAAATGAAGAAAACCATATTGACATTGTTCATTTTTGCATGGAATCTTTCTTTTGCACAATTCAATACCTTGATGCCGATTCAACAAAAAAAGACAGAGCAAAGCAAGATTGTTGAAGATGCAAAAGAGAAAACAAAATCAACGGAAAAAAAAGAAAAGATTTCATGGAAAAAATTTTTTGGCATTACTACAAAAACTGACCTGAAAAATCAAATTGATTCTCTCAAAGTTTTGATGAAACAATATGCCAATAGTGACAAAAAAGAAAAGTATGCGAGAATGAAGGATTCTTTGCTTTTGCTAAATTTTGATAAAGCCTACCAAGAGAATTTTCCAAAAAAGAATAAATCTTTAGTGATGTACGATCTGATAGATGAACCTGAAGAAATGTTCTCTAAAATAGTGATGCCTATTAAAAATAAGATTGCTATTACCTCGCCTTTTGGTTCACGATACCATCCTATCTTCGGGAATACCAGATTTCACAACGGAATCGATCTGAAGGCCAATTATGAAAATGTCTATTCTGTAATGGACGGAATCGTTTCTGCTGTTGGGTGGGATCCTAAAGGTGGTGGAAATTTTATAAAAATAAAACACTTTGATCGTTTTGAAACAGCATATCTCCACCTTTCAGACATCTACTACCATGTGGGTGAACGTGTGAATGCGGGTTTTATTATCGCTAGAAGTGGCAATACGGGGAATTCTACCGGACCACATCTGCACTTTTCTGTAAAAGAATTCGGGCAAAGCATAGATCCGGCTCATTTTTTAAATGACCTGATCAAAGTAAACAATTTAATAACGCAATATAATGGAATCGACCATTAATATGACATAACAGTAAATATCTAAATATGAACACCACCACTTTACCAACGGATGACCTTAAGAAATACGGTATTATAGAAAGCGATAATTCTTTCTCGAAAAAACTTTCTGCAGATGATATTCAAAAATTCCTGCAGGGGTTTACCATCGTAGCCGATAACGACAAAAGTAGAATAACTTTCCAGCTAACTGATAATAACAGCCGGCTGAATGTCAACCTCTATGAAAGGGACAAAAAGTTAGATGAAATTATTGAAAAGAGCAAAGATAAGATTCAATACACCGATACTTTTTCAAAGTATAATGTGAATGATAAAAAAACGGCTGCGCAGTTGGCTTGGACAAAAACAGTTTTTGTATTTGATGAAAAAATAAATAAAGTCGTAGAATTGGATATGATTAAAAATGCTCCTGAGTTAACGCAGATGGTTGCAGAAAGAAAAAATGCAGATGAAATCGACACCTACAAATTAGAACTACAAAAACTCAAGAATTTTCTATACGACAAAATAGACCAATATCCCGAAATTGCCAAGGAAATATCTAATGACATGAATATTGTTTCCCGAGAGATAGATTCTGTGAACAACATCTCTCCGGATGAAAAACAGATTTCAAAAGCAGGAGATTCTGATATTCAGCTCAACGTCAATGACAGAGATATGTATGAAGATGCCAACAGGCACAGAGAAGAAGAGCAGCAGGAAGAAGAACAGGAAAGACCCAGAGGGTTCAGAAGATAATTATTAAACCAGTCCGAAAAGACTGGTTTTTTTATGATAAAATTCGACTTATCATATATTTTGTGTAAAACCTTGTTTTTTTTATTGTTTTTTTAAGAAAAATGTTAAATTTGAAAACAAATATTAATTGATGAAAAAACTCTACATTAGCATAGGAATCCTTGCAATAGGATTTTTTTATGGACAAAAAACGCTATGGCAAAAGGACATCCAGTCCTCCACACAGGATTTTCTCACGAACATGACCTCCACGGTCGACAGGCAGATATTGCTTTCGGGAAGTTCTATTAACACAAAATCCCAGGAACTTTCAACAGATGGTCAGCAATCAAATAAGGGTTACGACTTTCGTGTGTTAAAACTTGATCAACAGGGCAATAAACTCTGGGAGAAGTATTTTGGCGGGACGAGGCACGATTATTTGAATTCAAGCATTGCGACACAGGAAGGTGGCTTCGTTCTTTTTGGGACATCGTTCTCCAATGCATCGGGTGACAAGAAGGAAAATAACCTCGGTGGTTCGGATGCATGGCTGATAAGATTATCCGAAAATGGTGAGGAAATTTGGCAAAAAACTCTTGGAACGAAAAGCAATGACGAGGCCTCGGCTGTTGTACAATCAACAGACCGGGGATTCTTCGTCGCAGGTAACATCAATGACAACAGAAAGCTGTTTGGTTCCAAAGATGTTTTCGTCTCAAAACTAGACAAGGACGGAAAATTAAAGCAGACGACCATTCTCGGTGGAAAATCCTTGGATGAAGTTACTGATATGATCCCAACTTCAAACGGCGGTGCGGTTTTACTTATTTACTCGACTTCCGGTAAATCTGAGAATCTGAACAATCCCGAAACTCAAGATTCTGCTCAGAATAATAATTTCCAAAACGAAAATACAAGACCAGAACTGACATCATCGGTCAAGACCTTCAGCGGAAAGACCGAGGACGGCTTTGGAAATGGCGATCTCTGGATAGTGAAGTTGGACAAGAATTCCAATGTCGAATGGCAGAGGACCTATGGCGGAAGCGGCGATGACCGTCCAAAGACCATTGTCAATACAGAGAACGGTTATCTCATAGCTGGAGAGAGTACAAGCCAGTCATCGGGCAATAAAAAAGAAAACATCAAAGAAGGTACAGATATCTGGTTACTAAATATCGATAGAAATGGTAACGAGATCTGGCAGAAAAGCTACAACTTCGGGAACAGGGATGTGGCGATGAGCCTGGATGTCATCAGGAGGACGAACAAGGATAATTTCAGCGAGGACAGGGGATTTCTGTTGGGAGGTTACACCCAGGCAGAGGAAAGGGTCAAGAAAGATGATGAGAAGTTCTGGATGCTGTACATCGACACCAACGGCAAGGAGGAATGGAGAAAGTATGTTGAGGGCAAGGAGAAGAAAAATGAGGAACGGCTGGTATCTGCAAAACTGCAGAGTGACGGAAGCTATCTTCTGGCGGGGACGAGTGCAGAAGAGTTGGGTAAAGAGAACTGGAAGGTGGTGAAGCTGGGAGATAAAGACCTGGATGACCTGGTGGAGAACAAGGACATCAGGATCTATCCTAATCCTGTGAAGGACTATTGTTATGTGGAGATTGGGCTGGACCTCGAGACTGCGGATATCTATCTGTATGATATGGCTGGGAAGCAAATCCAGCAATTACAAACAAAAAATAAAGTTACCAAGGTTGACACAAGCAGATTGCCGCAGGGTGTTTACATTATAAAAGCCAATATCCCGATACAGAAAGATAAAAAACTAACTACTAAAATCGTGAAAGAATAAAAACATTATGAGAAAGATTTTAAATTTATTGCTTATTTTTAATATTATACAAGTATATTCTCAACTAAGTACGCCGGAACCTGCTCCTAATGGATTTATGAATACATTAATGGTTGCCGATTCAAAGGAACCATCTGTTGCAAGATTTCAGGAATATAGTTTTGTCCCTGTAAATTTATATGCAGGAAAAGCCAAAATAGAAATTCCATTTTTTGAATTGAAGCTGGATGGATTAACAATACCAATTTCTTTAGAATATAACACACAGGGTATACAAATAAACTCAGTTGCTTCCAGAGTGGGTACCGGGTGGGTTTTAAATGCGGGAGGAAATATCGGACGAAGTATAAAAGAGGTTAACGATTTTCATTTTGTAGCAAGAAGATTTCCAATCATGCCAATTGGTTGTGAGTCCACAAAAGGTCACCCGCTAAGAGTTGGATGGAAATATAGAAATTCCAATGTTTGTATCTCTACTTCTCCTGTTTACCCCCAACTAGGTCCTGATAATATTGATATTTCTCCAGATGTTTTTACAGCATCTGCTCCAGGTCTGCTAACACAATTTTATTATCCTAATTCTGAAATGGAAATAGGGCCTTTCACAGAGAAGCTGGAAAACACAAGTCCTATAGAAATTGAACCTACAGACAGCAAATTCAGTAGCACAATAAAAGAACTTCGAATCACATATCCCACCAATGTCCCAACTTTCCTTCAAAGTATTCCGGACGACAAAAGATTTCTCAGAGATTATTTTGATTTTAATATCACACATAATGGATATCAATATAGTTTCAATGACTATGACCTTTCCTATTTGGATTCTCCTAATAGTTTTTATGCGACAGAACCTTTTGGGGGAATTAATCATCAGGAATTAAACTGGGATATTTCGGCATGGCACATAAATAAGATTGAAAATGTCAATACAAATAAAAAAGTTAATTTCATTTATGAAAGCAGCCCATATTATGTAACATCCCAGCTATTATACAAATACTTTTTAGATCGTCCAGAATATGGAGATGATTATATTAAGCCACCAAATTATAATAATATTAATGAAACAACCATATATCTTAATCCCAAACGTATTAAAGCAATTACTTCTGATGAAGCTACTGTAATGTTTCAATATAATCATGCTCGAAAAGATTTATTGGGAGATCAAGCTTTAACGAATATACAAATCTATAATACGAATGGTCAAATGATTAAAGAATATAGATTAAATTATTATTATATGAATGATAATTTTGATGATGGTCCTAATAAAAGGCTATACTTAGATTATGTGGAAGAATTTGGAGCCGAGAACAAATTGGTAGGCAAATATTATCTAAGTTATTTTGATGGTTCTTTACCAGGTAGCAATACATCTAATCAAAGCGATTGGTATGGATATTATAAAAAAAATACAACTGGAGGTGACCGTCCAATATTATTTATGAACAGAAATCTGAAACAATTCTCTATACTCCCAATTCAATTACAAGTACCTGAAGTTTTTTCTTTAAGAGGTAATCGCTCAATATATCCCGATGAAAATGATATGAAAGTTGGGATGCTGAGAAAAATAACTTATCCAACAGGAGGGTACACTAAATTAGATTATGAAGCCAATAGGTTTAGATTGAATAACCAAGAGATTTTAGGAGGAGGCTTGAGGATCTTAGCACAGGATTTATCAGATCTGAATAATGTAAGAACACTAAAATACACATATAAAGAGCAAGATGGTTTAACATCCGGTTATGTGAATAATGTTCCTTCTTATGGTTATAGTGCAGGATACAAATCTCTTGATAACCTCTCCTATAATGAGAAGGTTACCTTTATTGGTGAAACTTTTTTCACTATGCTTAGAAGCTTAGTAAGTGTTGACAGAACTCAGAATACTTATGTAGGATATGCTGAAGTGAGGGAAGAGGAGCAAGGAAAGGGCTATACAACCTATCAGTATTCTTCACCAAAAGAATACCCAAGTACACTACCTGTTATGTCAACTGATAGGCCTATGGGTATACTTTTAAGAGATAATTCCGCATTTCCTTTTTTAGATATCCCTATTAATTTCGATGTGAGAAATGGAAAAATTAAATTAAAAAAGACATATAGCTCCACTAATACTCTACTTAATGAAGAGTCTTATGAATATAGTTACAAAATATTAGATGCAATTTCTCTTAATAAAAGAAGATATATTCCTAGTATGGATTATTATAAAGGATACACTATTTCCGGAGGTATTTCTTCGCATAGAAATTTACTAACAAAAAAACACACTTGGAATTACCCTTCTGCTAATAATGCAATAGAAAATATTGAGTCTTATGATTATGAGCCTATACTCCCTTTAACTAAAAAAGCAACACTTATTTCCGGGCAAAATACAAGTTTTACAAATTTCTATTATCCGAAGGATATACTAGCTTTAGGACAGCAAACCACAGAGATGCAACAGTTGATAGATCAGAAAAGGAATTCGGAGATCATTAAAACCGAATCTTTTAAAAATACCATTAAGCAAGGTGAAAAAATAGTAAAATATGGCTCTACTCAAGATACCGATGGGAAACTACAACCAATCGCATCTTATCAATCTCGTGATGTCATTAATACTGCTGTTGATACGGATAAAATTTTTAGTATTGACAAATATGATAGTAAAGGACATATTTTGCAAATAACAGATAAATCTAAAGAACCGACAGCGATAATCTGGGGTTATAATCAAACATTACCTATTGCAAAAATTGTAGGTGTAACTTATGGTCAGGTTTCAGGAAATATTTCAGATATTGTAACTAAATCAAATGCAGACATTGATCAAGCTTCAGAACAATTGTTGAATGATGCCCTGGATACTTTCAGGAAGAGCTATTCACCAACATATCTGGTAACTACATATACTTATGACCCGCTAATAGGTATGACCAGTACTACAGACCCATCTGGATTTAAGAAATATTATAAATATGACCATACAAACCGATTGGAAAAAATCCTGGATAAGGATAATAATATTATTGAAGAATATAAATATAATTATGCACCTAGTAGGTTTTATAACAAAAGACAAGAACGCAAAATTTTTAAAAACGATTGTCCTAGTTGGCAATTAGGAACTGCTTACACGTATGTTGTACCTGAAGACACTTATTTTTCATATGATAATATTGAGACAGCTAATCAGATGGCAATTGCAGAGATCGATCAAAAAGGGCAGCAGGCTGCCAATCAAAATGGAAGCTGTGAATTTTTAAGTTGTCAATTAACACCAAATTATTATGTAACACTGCAAGGTTATAATTCAATACAACAAACTCAACCTAACCATATAGAAGTAATTCTTGTTTTCAAAGCTGATTTAACAGGGTTAGGGATGAGCTATGCAAGTGGATCTGGGGTGTCAGTTGGTTATATTGGTGCCAATTGTAGACCAAATAGTGTCAAAGTTATAAATCAAACAAATTGGACAATTACAATAGATACAAATGGCTATGTTATGATACGTTCAAATAATGGTACATCACCTCCTAATAATACGCAAGTTGGGGTTAGTTTCTCTTATGATAAATAAAACAGAATCAAGAAAAAATATATATTTTATCCAATATTATATGCCGTCAACTATTTATAATAAACAAAGAAAACAACTATAAACAATAAAAATCATAATTATGAAAAAAATATTATTAATATCAATTTTTGCCTTATCTATTTTTTATATTAAAGCACAAAACATAAATTTCACCAATTTATATGGTAACAATGCATCTGAGCCTGAGAATTACCATATTTCTAACACAAATGTTGGATTTGGTGGTGACTGGGGATTAGATGTAAAATGGTGGGGGGGTGTAAAGCTGAAATCCTCATTAGGAGTATTTTATATAAATAAATGGGGCAATGTCGGCATCAATACAGAAAATCCTAGTGCGACACTGGATATCAATGGAACTTTAAAGACCACAGGAGATATCAATACCCGTGATATTATCAGCGATGGTTCAAACAGTTGGATTTTTCATACACCAGACAATGGATCGACGCAACTCTATATAGCCCCAAGATTGGCAAACGGTCTGTTTGATTGGGCCAAGCAAACGGTATTTAACAATAACGGAAATGTAGCAGTTAGCGGAAAGCTGGAAGCGACAGAAGTCAAAGTTACTCAAGGCCCGACAGCTGACTTTGTATTTGAGGAAGATTATGGATTGCCAACTTTGGAAGAAGTGGAAAAACATATTAAAGAGAAGAAACATTTACCAGAGATTGCTTCAGCAAAAGAAATGGAAAAGGAAGGTGTGAATGTTGGTGAATTCCAAATCAAGCTTCTACAAAAGATAGAAGAACTAACATTATATTCTATTGAACAAAACAAACAGATTAAAGAATTGAAGAGTGAAAATCAGATTTTGAAAGAGCAAACGCAACAAATTACATTTCAATCTGAAAAAATCAAGTCATTAGAATCCGAAAATCATCAATTTAAAAGTCTATTAAACAGGATAGAAAGACTTGAAAAGCTTGAAAAACAAAAAAACTAACCCCATAAAAGTCATCTTATGAAGAAAAAGATACTTATCATCCTGGGATTAGCTTGGAGTATCTCCGGTTTTTCCCAGACTAATACACCTCTTACTGATAGTTACCAGCCGCCACAGACTGTTGTGAATCAGACTGTTCAAATGCTTCCGGGTTTCCACGCAGACTCGAAAAACATCATTTATAATAACGGAGCCGTGTTTTGGGCAAAGACAGGCAGTTCCACTAGTGGCACAACCACTCCGCCAGTTGTCTATAGTCCTGCAAATGGTGAGAATTATATCTATACCAGAACCTATCTTGCACCTGTTACCTCAAGCAATGATTATGCGCCACAATCTCAAAGTATTACCTATTTTAATGGACTCGGCAAGCCTAAGCAGAGTATAGCTATAAAAGCATCTCCATCAGGTAAAGATATTGTAAACAGAATAGAGTATGACGCCTTTGGAAGAAAGGACAAAGATTTTCTTCCGATGCCACAGCAGAGCTCTGCCAATGGAGCAATTTATGGTACAGTTTCGGAGACTATTGGAAATCCGCTTTATGAAGGGACTGCTCCTTTTTATGTGCAGAAAGACTTAGAACTCTCTCCTTTGAATCGACCTTTGTCAACCACAGCTCCCGGAATATGGAGTACGAATAGCAAAAAAACAACTCTTAATTATAAAGCCAACTCGGCAAATGAGCTATTAAGATTTATTACCAACACCAGTTGGTCACCATCAGATAACGCCACCAGTTATAATTTGCAATTGTATCCTGCAAAATATTATGATGTTGATCAACTTTATAAAAATGAGACGCGGGACGAGGATGGAAATCTGCTGATAACCTTCAAAAATGCCGAAGGTCAAACTCTTCTGGAAAGAAAAAATGATGGAATGAAAGATGCTGATACTTATTATGTTTATGATGATTATGACCAACTGGCTTTTATCATTTCTCCAATGGCATCAGAATCAATAAAAGCATTGGCAGGAGGTACCAGCATATCTGTAGGGCAAGCTACGTTATTGGGTGATTTATGCTATCAATACAGATATGACAAAAAACGGCGACTTGTAGAAAAGAAACGCCCAGGCAAAGGTTGGGAGTATATGATCTACGATAGCCAAGACAGATTGGTGATGACACAGGATGCCAATATGGGCATCAATAAACAATGGCTGTTTACCAAATATGATAAGTTAAGTAGAGTGTGTTATACGGGGGTCTATACAAGTTTACAAGACTATGGAAGTCCAGGAAGAATATATGAACAGGGACAAGTTAATGCAAAAGGTGTTAATAATGTATCAAGGACCGCATCTAATTTTGCGCAGCCCGGACTATCGGTCTATTATGATAACGATGCTAATAAAAACTACCCTAATACGATTACCAAATTGCTGTCTGTCAACTATTATGATACATATCCTGTGGATAAACCAAATGACTCTACCTTAGGTTTTACACAAAGCTATATATCGGATAATGCACAGGCAAACACTATCAATACGACAGGATTGCCCGTTGCCACATACCTTAATAACATTGAGAAAAACTCATGGACAAAGAGCTATGTCTATTATGATGAGAAAGGAAGAGCTATTGCCAGCTATTCCAAAAATCATTTAGGGGGCTATACCAAAACAGAATCTTTTTTAGACTTTACAGGAGTAATCCAAAAAGCGAATACTTATCATAAACGTAAGAGTTCCAGTGAGGAATTGGTAATCAAAGAGGAATTTGGATATGATTTCCAGAACAGGCTTCTGACCCACACACACGAAGTCGTCGGTAAAACTCCGAAAGAGCTTTTAGTAGAAAATCATTACAACGAGATTGGGCAGCTAGACTGGAAAAAAGTAGGCGGTGTTTCGGGAAATCCTTTACAAACAATAGATTACGCGTACAACATCAGGGGTTGGCTGAAAGGTATCAACCTTGATACAAATGGAAATCCACAAGCTGGAAAATTGTTCAATTATAAAATAAAATACAATAACCCCGAAAATGCCAACTCTGCACCTGTCAAATATAATGGCAATATAGCTGAGATAGACTGGTGGAACAACGGGGGCTCAAAAAAAAGGTACGGTTACCAGTATGATGGAATGAACAGACTTCTCAAGGGCGTCTACCAGGACCCGGATCGCACAAATCCTATGACAGGAATCAATGATGAAAGCATTTTATATGACCTCAATGGGAACATCACGCACCTTTATAGAAATGCCAAAAGTGATCTATCATATACCGCTTTGATGATTGATGCCCTAACTTATAAATACAATGGGAACATGGTCACCAGTATCAATGATGCGATGCAGAATTCCAGTGGCTACGAGGGAGGTAATGGCACAATACAATATGACCCGAATGGCAATATGACAATGATGCCAGACAAAGGAATCTCTTCCATAGCATACAATTACTTAGATCTCCCAACCGAGATAAAACAGGGGGACAACTCTTTACAATACTTCTACCGTGCGGATGGTGTGAAGTTGAAAAAGATCTTCACATTGAATAACGAAGAAGGCACGACGATTGTCAACACAGAATATCTGGACGGTTTCCAGTACTCTACGCCGAATATAGAGCCCATAAGAAAGGCATTGGAAGTACCTGACGACTCTACGATAAGAGTAGTAACGGCCGGGGAGGAGGAGGCATTTGAGTCCTCCGACAGGGTAGTGGTCGTAGACCCAGGTGGTCCGGTCGTAGATGATATGATACTTTCCTTCTTTCCAACAGCAGAGGGTTATTACGATTACGAAAATCTTCGCTATATTTACCAGTACAAAGACCACATCGGGAATGTAAGGATAAGCTATGTAAAAAGCACCAACAATACACTGAAAGTGATGGACACAAACGACTACTATCCTTTTGGGATGAGTTTCTTGAAACGTCCAGTAAAAACTGTGTACGATCCAATGGCAATACCTTATAATTATAAATATGGAAATAAGGAATTGCAGGAATTTGGAGGTTATGATTTTGGTGCAAGGATCTATTTTCAGGATGCGGTTATCTTTGGGCAGCACGACCCTCTAAGCGAGCAGACTTTGCAGCCTTATGCTTATAGTTATAACAATCCTATCATGTTTGGTGATCCGACAGGGATGTCACCAGTTGATTGGACACAAAAAAGCAGTCTAGATGCAATGGAAGCAGGACCGGATGATTGGTATAGGGACAGTTTTGGAAATGTAACATGGCAAGACAGTCAGGCAGACCAGTTGACAGGAAGTAACGGGGAGACGCTCACACGTCTTGGGATTTCTGGATCATATGTGAATGTGAACGGAAGTGTGACCGACCTTAATAAAAATAGAACCGTTACTGAGAATGGATCTACCTCGTTCATGACGGTTCCTAGCCAGATGGCACCAGCTGCAATGGGAGGAGATGTAATAACTGGGCAAGGACGTACTGTTGTTTTAGCCGCTTTTGACACCACAAAGTATGGCTCACCTGGTCCTATGCCACTCCAGAGTCCTGCTGTGATGGACCCGAGTGCTGAGATTTTCAAGTTCTATGTGGGGTGGCAGGCTGGGAATGCTGTTATGAGAGGTTTTGGGAGATTGTTGGCTTATGAATCTCCTGTAGTTATAAATGAACTAACTATTGCAAGGGCTATGGAAAATGCACCTTTATCAACTCAACAGACGGCTGTTTCTCTTCCAAAAGTAAAAAATTACTATAATCTTTTAAAACAAGGAAGTAAGCCTACTGCTATTGAAGTTAATGCAGAAGGCATAATTATAGATGGAAATCATCGATATATATCTAGTAGACTTTATAATAATTATCCTATCCCTATTAAAAAAACTGGGGTTCATTATGATGACCCTGTTATACCTTGGAATCAAGTACACATAGACCCTAAATCTTGGTGAAAAAATTAAGATAATGAATATATATACAAATGAAAACTTTCATAGAATTAATTTAGAGAAAGTTGAAATCAGAAATTCTCAATTTGATAATTGTGATTTAAGAGGAAGTCGATTTATAAGATGTAGCTTAAGAGATGTACAATATAAAACCTGTGTATTAGCTACATCTGTTTTTAAAAAATCTATAGTTAGTGAGTCATTATTTAACAGTGTAATATCAACAGGTATTTTATTTGAAGATATGATATTTATAAATACAAAATTCATAGATGTGCATTCACCTGCTTCAAAATTTATCAATTGTACTTTTCTTAATTGTAAATTAAATGATTGTGATTTTTCTGAATCTATTTTTGATTATTGTGTCTTTATAGAAACGGTTTTTAACTCATCCGTGTTAAATGTAATTTTTAATAATTGTACTAGTGATAATATGAACGAAATAGATAATAATTCGAAATTCATACCTTTCAAATAATTGGATAAAAGTTTAAAAAAAACTGGAGTTTTAGCGAACTTTAAATTTAAATAACCCGGCGCACGAGTAATTGTAAGTGTTGGACTCCATGGTATTTCATTTGCCCCAGGTGAAGTGTCAACAATTTTTGGACATACGCATCCATTTGTTACAGTAGCCAGTGCAGCTGATTTTCAGGCTTTAAGATCACTTAATCAGAGTAGACATGACAATTAGAGCAAAATTATACTTATATAAGAATGTCAGAAAAACTCCATTTATTAATGGTTATAGACCGACATTTAATTTAGGAAAAGGACTAACATCAGGAAGGATTTTGTTATTAAATGGCAAAAAATCTTTTTTCCCCGGTGAGGAAGATGAAGTAGAAATTAATTTTTTATCAGAAAACTTTTTAGGAGATAAATTTAAAGTTGGAGAAAATATAATTTTTACCGAAGGGTTGACTCCAATTGGAGAAATTAAAATATTAAGGATTTATAATTAAATAATGGCAGGCTGGGAATGCTGTTATGAGAGGATTTGGGAGGCTTTTATCTTATGAGAGTCCTACAACAAATTTGATGCGTGTTGGTCAACATATGACAGCCGAAGAGTTTAGTTCATTTTCTTCAACAGGAGTTATTCCTAGAGGAAATGTTTTATACAAAAATCCAACAGGATTTTCTGATATTAACTTAACTCATTATGCAGAATTTGATGTTAATCCCAATATTCTTAAATTGAAGGATGCAAATAAAAATTGGTATCAAGTAATTCCAAATTCAACAATTCAACAAAAATTGTATCAAGCAAAAGGTCTTACAATGCCTCCTGCTACTGGAACTAATATAAAATTAATTAATCCCAAACCATAAATATGGAATATAATAAAGAGTTTTTCGCAGAAATAGTTAACGATTTAGAAAATAACCTAAATGATGATTTTGAAATTGAGGAGAGTTATCAAGAATCTAACTTTAAAATAGTTATTAATAGGAAAAAGATTATTAATTCCGAAATTTTTGGATTAGAAATTAATATAAGTAATTCCTTTTTATTAGATGTGGTTGTTATAGACCCAAATGGAGATATTGTTGATTTTGTAAATCAAAAACATTCAAATCAAAAAGAATTAGTTTCGGAAATATTTAAAATTTTAAACAAACACTTAAAATTTTAATAACACTTCAAAGAGTATTGATACTACTATTAGATAAACTATTATGATAGATTTAAGTAAAAAAATAGAAAAGATTGCAAATAAAGAAGATTTTGTTGATTTTGTTTATTTATTAGTTACCAATTTAAATAGCCACCCTCAAGAATGGGCGAATCAAACTTTAGCAGAATATTTAGAAAGTATTGCAAGTTGGACAGAAGATATGGAAGGTTATTATCAAAATAATAATATTCCTATTCCTGAAAATATAAATTGGAAAGTTTTTGCAAATATTTTGATTGCAGCAAAAATGTACGAATAATTTATGATTCCCTGTAATCTGAACACTTTTAAATAGGGTTTAGGGTATTTTTCTTCTTTCTCCCCGCACCAGAGCCCGGCTTTGATGAACCCTAGTGCTGAGATATTCGTTCTATGTGGAGTGGCGGGCTGGGAATGCTGTAATGAGTGGTTTTGGCAGATTGTTGGCTTATGAATCTCCTGTAGTTATAAATGACTAACTATTGCAAGGGCTATGGAAAATGCACCTTTATCAACTCAACAGACGGCTGTTTCTCTTCCAAAAGTAAAAAATTACTATAATCTTTTAAACAAGGAAGTAAATAATTGCATGCAACGTTTTGCTTTTTGATACCAGTACTATGTTCTTAGAAATCCATACAGACGAAGGTGTTTTCAAGTTTAATGAGGAACATCGGGATTGTATCAATTAAGTAATAATATTAGATTAAACCTTTCCAGTATTAATAATCAGTGGAGAATGATATTATTCAACACTCCTAATAAGGAAGATAGAATTATCGTATATAATCGAAATGATATCACTCTACATTTATAATACTGAATGCAAAATAGCAACACCACTCATTTGAGTGGCGTTATTTGTTTATTTTACATCTTGTAGCACGTTGGTAATGTTCCAGAAGTGTTGATTTCCTTTATCAATAATAATTAAAAAAGGAATTAATACAAAATTCACAACCAACAAGGGTAGGCAAAAGCCTGCTCTTGTTATTTTTAATGAACGTAATGTAAGTCTCCCCGAACGTTGGTCAGACTTCAACCCTTTTGTTTTGTAAAACTGTTGTATCGTTCGAGTTGGGTCTTATCTTCCAAAACCACTTCCTGTGGCAGACATCCTGAGTTTTTTAAAACAGATAAAAAAATTATAAAGGTTGAATCAGTATTGTAGTTTTTAGGTTTATTTAGGTTTATTTAGATTGCAAAATGTTGACATATAGTATTTTAACTATTTTTTTTAGATTTTTGTTAAATATTATTGTCGGCAATGCAAATCAAGCTAGAAATAGGAAAATATAGTGAAGGCAAAGATCTAGGAGGTTTCCAAAAAATGGAATTTTCTTCTATTGATGAAGCTATTGCTAACATAGAATTTCTTAAATTAGGCTACGATTCTTTTAAAAATGGGGAAAGTCTAGTTATACGTTCTGGAAAAGGAACTAAACCTTATCTACTTGACTATGATTCGACAATTCCCATCCTCCAACTAAGAAGAGAACTGGAAGAGAAATATAATACTGCAATTACTCAAGACAATGAAATTCAATTTAAAACCACTACAAAACCGAAGAAAGAATCGCTCAATTCGAATTTCTCATTTTCTGAAGATAGGGAAACACTTTACGCAAAAACGACAACAAGAGCTAGTTTACCATTCAAACTCTTCAGAACCGATGATACTGGTGCAGGATCCAATATACCACGGCAATCGGAAAATCCAGGAGAAAGTACAGATTTTGCGTTAATAGAAAGACGTTTCTCCGAAAATAATTCTCTTCAATTCTTTGGTTCCGAAAAAATAGAGAACCATAACGATATTGCGTGGCTGTTCAAATCATTGGAAGATGAAGCGGTAGAACACGCATTTCTCGTTTATGATTTTGAAGACAAAGGGTATTTTGTTCAGCATATTTCTACAGGTTCATATAATGCTGCACTCATTGATAATAAACAGATCATTGGGAATATCATCGAGGCTAATCCCAATTCAATTACCTTAGTACACAATCATCCAAGTGGTAATCTCAAAGCATCTAAGGCAGATGCAAATGTACTTGAAAAACTAAAAAAAGCACTTCAAAATACCGATGTAAAAGTTAATGACGGTATTATCATCAATCTCAGAAGTGGAAATTATCTTATTTTCAACGAAAAGCTTTTAAAAGAGCTCAAGCATAGAACAGATGTTTCTCAACCTCTTTCGGAAATCCAAGCCTATTCATTCTCAAAACAGGTTCTAGTTGAAAATTTCCAACCAATTAAGGTAAAATCCCCCGAAGAAGTTGCAGCATACATCACTTCCCAAAAGTTCGGTGTTTCGGACAAGAATGAAATGCTGGTTCTCAATTCCCAGCTCAACATTATTGGAAAATTCATCTTACCAGCAAATAACCAGGAGAATTTTATTATTGAAAAAGTTTCAAAGTTCGGAGGTTCAAGTTGTGTTCTATACGGAAACAACATCACGCCTGAGCTTGTAGATTTTTACAGCAAGCGTTTGGAACATTCCAACATTACCATTACCGATGCTATTCTGTTGAAAAGTGAAAACGGACAAAAAATGTGGGAATCCTTTATGAATGAAGGAAAGATGAGAATTAACAGTAACGCAAATACCGATTCTCTCTCTGAAAACTACACTTCTAAATTTAATACAATGGAAAAAAATGAATTATCCTGGTCTGATAGAGTGATCACCCCTAAAACCAATGCCTACAAAGAATTTATAAACGAAATGATAAACAGTTCTCCCGAAATTTTTTTTCGAGATGGTGATAGGGAATTTACTGATAAAGAGAAAAAGTATATGCAGATCTATTCTGAAAAAGGTAAAGATATCGTTGTAGACTCTAATTTTTCTTTAAAAACAATTTTTGACAATGACACATCGAAAGCTACCGCTGTGGAATCAAAATTTAACAGTAATACTCAATTAGCAGTTTTCATCAATAGTCAAAAAATGACTGACAGAATTTTCGTTGTACAAGACAATTCAAATGGTATAGAGATAACTTTAAATAACGAGGCAGATAAACAAAAATTTCTTTCTGACGTATGGGCAAAGGAACTTACTAAACAAACAGATTTAAGTTCAGGAATGACCAAAACACAAATAGATGAAAAACAAGCCTATCATTTCCGGAATTATGAATTTGAAGCAAAAAAATTAGGAATCGAAATAATTCCATTTATTGAAGTAGGTGAACAAAAATTGGATATCCAAAATAAAGCTTCAGAAATAGTAAGTATTTTGAATAATAATGAAAAAACTCTGATGCTGGATGCTACTACTCCGGGTATTGCAAAATCAAGTACTGAGGTTGATTCGCTTGAAGGTCTTATAAAGAATATGGAAAGACATTTTATGCCGGAAGGTTACAATAAATCAATTTCTATTAGACCATATGGAGAACATTTAAAGCCTCCAATCTTTCAAACAACGGATAAAGATGTGAAAAACGAATTGGTTTCAAGTTTAAAAGAAATCCTTAATGATAGAAACTTATTGCTTTCACAAGAGTTCTCTAAAGAACATTATGCAGATTCAAATGCTTTATATAGCAAAGAACCACATAACAACTTCCTTGAAGATTATTTTGATGATATCGATAGTGGTTTTCTAAACTCAAAAAAAAATGAGACAGAAATCATCGGCGGAAAAATCAAAGATATAGCGGCTGAAGCAATTCGTAATCCGGGATCTCTAAAACAGTATGATGGTAATACACAAAACACAATTCAAATTTATATTAACAAACAAAATCCACAAATTATGGAAACAACACAAAAAGAATTCGACCAGGTAGAATATTTGAAGGCACAATTTAGATACCTTGGTTTTGGTGATAGTGAAAAACTTCACAAAGATCTGGAAGCCGGAATTAATTCTCAAGACAAGGAATTTGAAGTAAAGACAACTTCAGATAAAGCTATGCCTGGTAACACGGTAGAGTATTCAATAAAATTCAGTAAGTCTGAGCAAGGAGGTGTCTTTTTAAACTCCTATGATGCAACATTGAATAATGGCACAGACAAGGCTATTGTTCAAAATTTCAAGGTGTCAAAGGACAATTACTTTACAGCAAAAGAGGCGGTAAATCTTTTGGAAGGAAGATCTGTCAAAATTGAATTCGATAACCCAAAGACAAATCAACGAGAATCCTCCTTTGTCAAACTTGATCTAAATGGAGAAAAGAATCAGTGGGGTAATTACAATTTCCAAAAATTTCATCAGAACTACGGGGTAGATACATCACAAATAGTTGATAAGTCAAATCTGATATTTGATAAACCGGAATACAAGGACAATACAATCAAGTCATTGGAAAAAGGAAATGTTGTAAAAGTAAAATTTGAAATCGAAGACAAGGTGATTGAAGGAAAGGCAGTTCTTAATCCTCAATACAAGAACCTTAACCTTTATGACAATGATATGAATCGTATCAATACGAATAAGCCAATTCAAGGTTTGGATAATGATAATAAACACGAAAAATCAAATGTTCGTGAACAAAGTATATCTAGAGGAATTTAGCTCCATCACCAAATTATAATGTAGGCGGTAAAACTAAGGAATTACCGCTTTTTTTAATCCTTAATACAATGAGAAAAGCAACATTTTTATCCATGATACTTTTTCTTTCTGCAACACTCTTGTCATGTAGAAAGGAGATTAAATCCCCAAAAGGAGGGATTGATATTATTTCGAACGTTTACTTCACTGCTTCCAAAAGTCTAGATTCCATGAAAAGTTTTCACGTTTCCAAGTTAAATTACATGGGAGATTCTATTATAGAGTTTGTCCCATCCCTTGAGATTCCAGAAATAATAACGAATAAATATTTTATTAATGATTCTGTCTACTTCGATATTAATAAAGGGAACGAGATTGAGAATGGAATGCCGCTACTCCCTGCAATGAGTAAATACCAGTTTGCAAGATCGGTCTACAACAAAAGAATTGGAGCAATTTATACCAAAGAGCCTTTGATCAACTACAAAAATCGCAAGAACCTTAGTGATACTATCTTATTTGGGAAGGAATACCAACGGTTCGAAATCAAGTCGCCGTGGAACTATACTCGATTTTACATTTACAAGACCGATACCATTCTACCTTACTCTCTTTACAAAAATGTGGAAAATGACTACAAAGGACGCTTGGAAAGAATTGATTCCTACAATAGAAAAACCGACATTTTTGTCTCAGTTCAGCTCATTCCAAGAAAAATTTTGGACAAAGAAGCAGAAGATATTTTCAAATTCAACCTATTTGCCAATAAGATAAAAAAATAGTATGGACTTAAAAAAAATTGCAAACAATGGCAAAATACACACAGGAAGAAATCGACAGCATAACCAATAACATTTCCTTACTGGACTATTTTTTACATCTCGAACATCGGGGAAAAGTAAAATTTGACAGCAAGAAAGGAAGGGATTTTTTTTTCAGAACAGAGAACGATAAATTTTCTGTAAATGAGAATGGATTTTTTAGCTTTAATTCCAATGAAGGTGGAAAAATTTTGAAAGCTGTAATGACCTTAGAGAACAAATCCTGGAAAGAAGCTTTAGATTTCCTGTCCGGATTTTCCAACCATTATAAAAATGAATTCATTGCAGAAAGAAAAAATGAATTTAAATCAAAAGAAAATAACAATTATTCTCAAATCAAGATTCAATATTCAGGAGCACCAAACAACGAAAAACTTTTGGCTTATTTCCAGCAGAGAGGAATTTCGAAAGAAATTTTACAGCAGTACACAAGGCAAATCCATTACGAAAACAACGGCAAAAAATATTTCGGAATCGGACTTGAGAATTTGTCCGGAGGTTTTGAGATCAGAAACCCTTTAGCCAAGATTAAAATCGGAAAAACTGATATTTCAGAAATAAAAGGAACAAAAAACGAAATGATCGTTTTTGAGGGAATGTCAGATATGCTTTCTTTCCTCCAGTTACAAAAACAAAACAGTAATTCGAATAACAGAACGCTGGTCTCACTCAATTCAATTACCAATGTTGACCGGTTTATGGCAATCCATAAAGATTTTGCCGGTAAATTGTTTCTTTGTCTGGACGGTGATAAAGCTGGAGATCTGGCCACAAAAAAAATACTGCAGGGATTTTCAGAAAATAATGTAAAAGACATTCGTCCATTTTATTCCATTTCTGAAACACAGAATAAGGATCTGAACGATTATCTGAAAAACAAACTCAATCTTCAAAAAGAAAATACTAATATTAATCAACAAAAATTATCCGGCAATGAAAACAATACAGCTCAATCCCGAACAATTTCCGAAACTCAGCAAGTGGAACCAAAAACACCTGAATCTGACGTTGGAGAATCTTTCCAAGAAAGCCAATCCCAGCAAAACCGAAATAACGGAGCAGGACAAGAGGTGGGCAGCAACAATGCTGGAGATGGACCTGCAGAAAGAAAACGGAGCCATCTGGGAAGATCAGAACCAGGAAGAGAGTCCACTGACGGCCCACAACAGAATGATGATGGAAAGAGCGAAGAAAAACAATATTCCCTGGGCGGAAGATTATTAGAAAATTCAACCAATATTCCTGAGCTTGATGCTCTTCTTTTAAAATACAAAGGACAAAACAAGATCACTAATGAGCAAGTTGCAGAAGTTGTTTCCGCAGCTTGTTTTGTTTCCGAAGACAAGAAAATTATACTGAAGGAAAATCTTGCAATTACCGAAGATCTAAAAGATATTGCCAACCAGTACAAAAGTGGTGGTACATCCAAAGAAGGTCGAGGAATTTTAGATGAATATTATACAGATAGTAAGATCGTTGATACCATTCGGAATCTGATCAGTAATAATTTCAAAAGCTCAAAAACTTTAAACGTTCTTGAACCAAGCGTTGGTACGGGGAATTTTGTTCACGCTGTTAAAAGTCTAAATACAAAAACTTATGTCACTGGGTTTGAGATCAACGAAACAACGGCAAAAATTGCAAAACTTTTCCATCCGGATGCCGACATCAGTCTCCGTTCTTTTGAAACGGAATTTGTTGATGAAAAGGGTGTAAAAACCAAAGCTCAAGATTACCGAGACAAATACGACCTGATTATCGGGAATCCGCCTTATGGAGAACATCGAGGCTTTTATAAAGGACTGGGAGAAGAACCAAAAATATCCAAATACGAAGATTATTTCGTGAAAAGAAGTCTGGACGTTTTGAAAGACGGCGGAACACTTGCGATGGTCCTGCCATCGCCATGGCTTAACCGCCAGAAAAAAATGCAAAATGCAGAAATTGTTAATGCATTTCGTTTGCCATCAGGATCGTTTGCAGGAACCCAGATTGGAACCGATATTATCATTCTCAAAAAATCCCAGCAAAAGATATCTCAAGATATTTCAGATTATTTCATTAAAAATCCTGAAAAGGTACTTGGAGAGATACACGAAAAGAACAATCGTTTCGGAAGACCGGAGCAATACGTGAAAGGGAATTTGGATGATGCCTTGGAGATGATCAAAGAAATCCAAAAAAAGAGAGAAACGGAAAGAATAGGAGATCTTTTTGACGGTTTGTGGAATGCTAATACTCAAGACGAAATAGCTGTTAAATCTGATACTGCAGAAAAAGAAAAGTTCGAAAAACTGAAAAATGAAAAAACTATTGATCTTGATGAAATTAAAGATAAAATTGAACAGGTTCTTGAAGTACTCGATAAAGTTAAATTCAAATCTCCTGCAGTTCAAAAAGAAATAGATAAATACACAAAGCTTGATTCCCAAATCAATAACGAATTCCAAAAATTCGACACAAAAGCGCTTCTGGAAATTCACAAAAAAGCGGACAAGATCCTACGATCTCAAAACGAAAGAGATCAGGAATATAAGATCCAAACGAAACCAGATATAAAATCCAAGGTTTTAAAGTATCAATTTTCCAAAAATGATGAGATCGTTAACGCATCAATTCAAAACAGTTCGGATATCTCAGAGAAAGAAATCAATGCTTTCCGGGATACAAATTATGACGGAACATTAAATAATTACGGAAAACACTTCGAATATGCAAACTATATAGAAGGGAAATGGATTCACGATTTTTATTATACTGAAGGAAATATTTATGCAAAGCTTAAGAAACTGAAGATCGATTTTGCAGACAAGCATTCTGTAGGTGGAACTGAAAACCAATATGAGAAACAAAAAGCATTATTGGAAAAAGTTCTTCCAAAACCAAAGAATTTGGACGAGATCATTATCAGTCCGAACCATGAGTTTGTACATAAATTTGACCTTGGTAAGATTGAAAAAGATCAGTACAATTATATTTCCAATCGTTATGAAAAAGTTACTTTAGACTATAATCTTGCTGAAAAATTCAAAGATTTTGTAAGTACACTTCCTTATGATGCCTTCCAAGGTTCGTCCTCGTGGGAAGTTAAAGGATTTGTGGATAACGACACGGTTACCGGAAGTGATAAAGAGAGAAATGCTTTGATCCGGGAAAGGAGAAAAGTGGCCGCTAATGATCTGTTTGGGAAGTTTGTCCGGGAAGAACTTCCGGAAGAATTGAGAGATCGTTTTGTAAAAGAATTCAATGAAAATTACAACAATATCCATGTTCCGGATTATTCAAGATTTCCTTTATTCTCCAGAATTTATCAGAATTTCAAGGGAGAAGAATTAATACTGACCGAAGTTCAAAAAGCAGGAATTGGAAGACAGACCACAAAGGGTGTCGGATTACTTGCACATGAAGTTGGTTTCGGAAAAACTTTATCCGGAATTCTTTCAATGCATGAAGCTATGGAGCGTGGAAATGCTAAAAGACCTCTAATTGCAGTTCCTAACGAAAGTATTCTAAAACAATGGGTAGAAACGATTTTTGAGACCATTCCGAATGCGAGAGTGAATGTTTTGGGAAATCTCGGAAAGGATTATGATCTCTCGAAATTTGATAATAAAGACGGAGAAATAACACTCGTTACATATGAGGGATTCAACAATATCGGCTTCTCCAAAGAGGTTACAGAAAATCTGGCTTCCAAATTCAACTACATTTCTGCAAATGAACTGAAAAGCGTTACTAATACAGAACGAGACATACAAATAGAACTGCAGAAAGAAAAAGAGATCGAGGGAAAAATGAAGTGTGGCAAAATCTACGACTGGGAAGATTTTGGATTTGACCATCTGACCTTTGATGAAGTCCACAACGCCAATCATATCGTAGGAAAAGTAAAAATTGAGGATAGAAGATTTGCTTCGGACTTTAGAAATCAGAACCAACAAACTTCAAAGCTGGGTATCAATACCTGGATGGCAGCTCAATATATCCAGGATAAACATGATGGCAGGAATATCACTTTACTTTCTGCAACGCCTTTTACCAATAAACCATTGGAATATTATTCCATTCTATCATTAATTGCGAATAAACGATTAGAGGAAAAAGGCTATTTTAATGTTAACAATTTCTTTGAAACCTTCATGGAAGCGGATAATGATATGGAAATTGATGCAAAAGGTGACGTTAAATTCAAAGCCAATGTCCGGAGATTCAAGAACAATACTCTTTTCCAACAACTTTTGTCGGAATTCATCGACATCAAAGGCGAAGAAGATAATCCTGAACTGATACGACCTAACAAGATCAATAAAGAGTATAAAATTGAACAAAATGATCTTACCAAAGAGCAATATGAATTACTGAATCAGAGCTTTAATGAAAATGAAAAAGGAGCAATTCTTACCCATATTCTCAATGCCCGGTTGATTGCTATATCTCCATATTTATCTCCGTTTTACGATGGCGAAGAACCTTCTGTGAAAGAATTTGTTGAAAATTCTCCGAAGCTTATTGAAATGATGCGCCTGATCAGGCAGAACAAAATGGATATCCAGGATTCAGGACAAATTATTTATTCTGAACTCGCTGTAGACCAGTTTCCTAAATTGAAAGAATATTTGATCAAAGAAATAGGATTCAAACCTGATGAAGTAGGCATTATCACAGGGAAAACTACAAAACCACAGAGAATATCAATCCAGGAGAATTTTAATTCCGGAAAGATTAAGGTTATTATCGGAAGTGAGGCGATTCAAGAAGGTATGAACTTGCAGGAAAAAACAACCGATACCTATCTACTTTCCCTTCCGTATAATTTTACATCACTACGTCAAGTGGAAGGAAGATCCTGGAGGCAGGGAAATGAAAACGAAAACATAAGAATGAATTTTATGCTGACCAACGACAGTATTGATGTTTTTATGTTACAGAAATTGCAGTCAAAACAAGCAAGATATTTGGAAGCAATGAAGAAAGGAGCAGATGTTTTGGATATTTCCGACATTAGTACCCAGGAGTTGAAAACTTCTATCATTACCAATCCGGAAACCAGGGCGAATATTGAAATTGAACTTATGAAGAAGAGAATTGAGGGGGAAAAGAGCAAACTCGTTGCAGATTCTGCTTTTGTTATGAGAAAGTTTGAAGAGTTTGTAAAAATTAAAGATAGCATCTCTACTGCAGAAAATACTTACAATAAAATTGTAGGTTATGCGAAGGATAAAAGTGGAGATTATGAATACTGGGAAAAACAGTTGCCATATTACATGAAAAATATTGATAATGCTAGAGTTGAAGTTCAAAAGGAAATAGAGAAACTTGCAGAAAAAGGAGTAAACATTGCAGAAATAGAAAAACAGACTAAGATCACAGAAGATAAAATTTCTGCACTGGATGCACAGTTGGAAAATCTTCCGGAAGCAAGAGCTGAGCTTGTCGAACTATATCGTTTGGAAAAAGAGGAAATGCTCAAAAAAAATGCTGATCAGGATCCTGTAAAAGAAAGAGCGCAAGAGAATAGTCAATTATTCAAACAACAGGAACCCATGTTAACTCAATTAAATAGTATAAGAGAAGAAAATTATGAATACCAAGGCAGGAAAAGGTAATTAATAACTAAAAAATTGTAATTTTGGTTTATGGATGATTTGTTTCAAGAATATGAAAATCTAAGGTCCGAGTATAAAAAAATTATTGTGGATGCTTTCAATCCTGATGATTTTGCAGAATATACAGAGAACTTGTTTACTGCTCACAGCTGCGCTATTGAGGGCAACTCTTTTTCTGTAAACGAAACCAGGGATTTGAAAGAAAAAGGTCTTGATTTGAAAATATATGACAAATCTCTATTCGAAGCTTTCGAGATCTTGGACCATTTCAAAGCATATGAGTTTGCAATGAAAAATCTTAGCAGACCATTGACTGAGGATTTTCTCAAAGAACTCCATTTTATCCTTACCGAACATACGATTAATTACCGGAATCAGAGCAATCCTGGAGAATACACTCAAACCGACATGGGAGCTGGAGATACCATTTTTGGAGACCATAAAGAGAATGTAAAGCGTGTTCCTAAATTGTTGGAACAAACCCAAAATGTATTGGATAAAAATCTTGAGCATCCTTTGTCTGTAAGCGCAAAATTTCACAAATTCTTTATTTATCTGCATCCATTTAGAGACGGGAATGGAAGATTAGGAAGACTTCTGTCCAACTTCATATTAGCAAAATCCGGACATCCTTTGGTAATAATTAACCAGGAAAAAAAGAACAATTATATCGAAGCTCTCAAAGCTTCAGAAAAACATAGAGATTCAACTCCTATAGTCAATTTTTTCATTGAGACCTCGATGCAAAGAATGAGGTCAGAGATTGCTCAAAAAAAAAACCTTACCGAGAATTTTTTTTTGAGAATTAAGGAAGATCCGGAAGAAGAACAGGAAAGACCGAGAGGATTCCGCAGGTAATAAAACCAGTCTAGATATAGACTGGTTTTATTTAGCGAGTAGTTTTTAAGCCGTTTTAAGACTATTTAGATTGTAAAGTATTGGCTTTGTTGTTTTTACATATTTCATTATTGACTTTTGTCGAAATATTAAAAATTTCGCAAAATGAACAAAAATTTAATTATCAGATTCGGCATTGCCCTATTTCCCTTAATTAGCTCTCAATTTTATTCTCAGGTCGGGATAAATACCGACAAACCTGCTGCAACATTGGATGTTGTAAAAAATCCTACAGCTAATGTTTTAGATGGGATAATTGCACCTAGACTTTCTGCAGATGAATTGAATAATAAAACTTACACTCCTGAGCAAAATGGAGCATTTGTATATATCACACAATCATTTTCAAGTACTACAAGTCCTACATCGCAAACATTATTAATATCTGAACCAGGTTATTATTTGTTTGATTCCAATATTTGGAAGAGATTCGATAATGATCAGGAATTTGTCAAGTTTAGTGAAAATGGCAAAACTGGTTATGCTACAAAGTATAGAAAAAATAATCCCACTTTTTATGGTGATATTGGTACAAATGCCATCGATTTGTCATACAGTGCTAGTGGAGGAAATTTTTATGGAGCTAGAGGTGATTATTCAGTAATCGTTGGTGGTCAGAATAGTCTTGCTAATTCTACTAATTCTGGAATCTTCGCCGGTACTGGAGGACAAGCTACAAATACTAATGCTGTAGTTATTGGAGGTAATGGTAGCTCAGCAAGTGGAACAAATTCAGCAGCTATAGGTGGTGTAAATAATTCTGCAATTGGTCAAGGTTCATTTGTTGCTGGAGCAGGAAGTAATTATGCTTATGGCACATCATCAACGATTGGAGGTGGTGGTAGTAATAATGTTAATGGACTAGGTTCTGTGATATCCGGTGGTGGTACTAATTCTGCCACTTCTAATTTTTCAAGTATTGGAGGTGGCTATACAAATTCTGCAACTTCAACTTATGCAACAATAAGTGGAGGATTTTCTAATTCTGCATCAGCTAATGCATCAAGCATTTCTGGTGGGGGTAATAATTCTGCCACTGCTGCCTATTCAACAATTTCTGGAGGGTCTTTTAATAAAACTAATGGTCAATATTCAACCATATCTGGAGGGAGAGGAAATACAGCTTTTTCATATTCCGAATGGGTTGCAGGTAATTATAATACAAGTTATACTGCTCTTTCAACATCCGCTTGGAATAATGCAGACAGATTATTTACAATAGGAAATGGAACTTCAGATACTACTAGGTCAGATGCGTTGATTATTCTTAAAAATGGTTTAACTACTTTGCCTTCAACAACTACAACACAAATAAATAACGAATCCACCGGAAAGGTTGTTGTAACAAAAGAATGGGTTAATCTAAGAGTTCCTTCTCCTCCTGCGACTGGAACATATATACTAAAATCCGTTAATGGAGTGACATCATGGGTTACACCATAATTTATCATAATAAACACAATTTGTTCATATATAAAAGAACCCTAGCATATATAAAAAACTGCTAGGGTTTTATTTTTTTTGAAATTATGGTAAAAAAATAATATTTATATTAGCAATAAATACAAAAACACTCATATGAAAGAAAACTTTTTCAAACTTCTATATCTAATAATTATTCTAATGATTGTTATTCCAGTATATTGGATTGGTCATATTTATAAGGATACAACTCTTAGAGTAATATCAATTATACTTTTCCTGCTTTTTTTAAAACTTTATTCTCAGATATTAAACTTTCTAAAAAAAATAATATTATAAAAAAAAATTATTAAAGTTGCAATTAATTAAACCCATGCCTTACAAAGCTAATACTATCTAGTTTCCTAAAATTATATAGATCTTTTCTAAACATTTCTTTAGGTACTATAACTTCCAGATAATAGTTTTGAGATTTCAATGTGGAAGTTTCTCCCAAAATTGGGAGATTTTTTTTAGAAAAATATGTTGCCCTGTATGTTTTTAAAGTGGGAACAGTATCTTTCAATCTGAAAAATAAATTATCTCTGTTATTAGCGACTTTAAAGTCTGCAAGGTCAAATCTGTTAGGAGGATTTATTTTTTCATTATATTTTGTATCAGACAGATTAATAACAATACTATCTTTCAAATTATTAATACGGTAAATTTGATTGTCGTATAGAAATTCTGTTTCAACACTTGATTTTCCCGTTAACAATAAATAATGGAATGGTATCAATGATATTAAAAAAAATAATACACAAACCGAAAATAATACAATTACTTTTCTATAAAACTCAAGCTTTATAAACCAACTCAAATACAATTTTAAATTCATAGTTTCAGTTTAGATTTCAGGGATATACTTCTAATTAATATAGGTTTTTGAGCAATTCTCTTTTCTGTAAATACCTATAAAAGTATTTCATGACTTTTTTGGTTTATGAACGTATTAATAAAAACCCGACCTTGTTCGAAACTTAGTCGGGTAAAAACTAATAACCATGAAAACTCAAATGAGCTTTGTGCCAAAAAAAGGAATAGAACCTATAAAACCTTTTATTTGGTTTTCAAATTTAATGTAAAATTTAAATTTTTACAATATTTTTATGATTCAAATGCATCTATTAATTGTGATTTATTTACTATTAAAGCTGTTCCAATTTCTCTTTTTATCTCATCAGTAATCATAATTTCTATTTCTGAATAAGGATTACAGTTTTATTTGTGGTTTTTTTATTATATCTACAGCTTTATTTCTCCGGCCATAACAGCTTCCTGCAGATAGATTTCGTACTTTTTCTTATCAAAAAGGACATTTAGAATCCATCCATCGTCTGTAAAATTCCAATCTAGAATCTGCATTTTCTTGCCGGCTATTTTCTTAGCGTCATTGGAAATTGGTAGGTCATTGATTTTTTCAATAGCATCAGCTCCATAATTTACAGCATTGGCAGTTGTGATAACTTTTGTTGCGCCTTGCAGAACTTTAAGATTTCCAGAACCCATTCCAACAGCCGCAGCTCCGGTTCCGGCAATATCAGCCACTTGTCCTAAAAGTTTGACACCCAGTCCGGACTTTTTTTGTTTTACAAAAACAAAATCTTGTCCTGCAGGAAGATAGATTTGTACATGGTTTCCTTTTTTTATAGAAATGGAATCATTGACCACCAACTCTGTTTGATTGTTTTGAATGGATGATACAGCTAATTGAGCTGACAATGTTACGGTTGCAGAAAGAAAAAATACTGCAGTTAGAATACTTTTTTTCATTTTGTGAATTTTTTATATAAGTTTTGTTTTCTTTTGTTTTTTGAGGTTATTTAGTTTTTCTTTTTGATATAAAAATATCCTGCAAGAATTAATATTATTATCAATTGACTGACATTGCTTTCCAATTGCTTTCGGGAACTACTAAATTTCTATCAAGTATTATCCAATTGCCCGATAAATCCCTGTAATAATTTTGTGTTTTGATTGAATCTCCATTTCTAAGATAGATTGTAGTTTTATTGGTTTGAATCGAAATTTTAAAATAACCTGTTCTCCAATAAATACACATCAATAAAAAAGCAATTATTAACCCAAGCAAAACAATTATTTTTTTTAAAATATCTGATTTTTCCATCGTTTTTTTTAGATTACTAATTATGAATTAGTCCATTTTATAAATTGCTTTAGAATAAGTTGATGAATAATTGGAATAATAACTATAGCTAAGAATACGTAAATCAACTTTAGATTATTTAATGGCTTGTTACCAAAAAATATTAGTAGCAAAAACAATAAAAAAGCTCCATATATAAATATTGAGTTTACAATCATAAAAAAGTACCAACGCTTTCTCTGAGCAATATGTAAATCGTCAGCAAAAAGTAGACATTAAATATTAAAAAGTTAAGGAGTGTTTTCATAAAAAGAGTAATTTTAATTATGGCAGCACCGAAAAAGAAACCGATCGAAAAATTTGTAAAAGATATTCGGCAGAACACCCGCAGAATATTCACTGCAGAGCAAAAGATTTTAATCGTGATGGAAGGTCTTCGAGCGGAGACTTCCATAGCCGAACTTTGCAGGAACCATAATATTGCACAGTCGCAGTTTTATGCCTGGAACAAGGAGTTTATGGAAGCAGGAAAGAAGCGTCTCAATGGAGATGTCGCTCGCGAGGCTACGAGTGATGAAGTATCAGATCTGAAGAAGGAAAACGCTCGTTTGAAAGAGATCGTAGCTGACCTGGTCGTTCGCTATGACATTGTAAAAAAAAGTTTAGACAGGCTGGATTAATCGATAAATACAGAAAATATATGAGATTATCCGCAGCCGAGAAATACGAGATCATTCAAACGGTGACCAGGAGTGAAATCGGTGTGAAGCGAACCTTGGAAAGTTTTGGAATCGCTAGAAGTAGTTTTTACAAATGGTATCAAAGCTACCTCGAATACGGTTATGATGGCTTGGAAACTACGAAAAGGGCAAACACAAGACAATGGAACAGCATTCCTGAAAGACAGAAAGATCTGGTGGTAGAGACCGCTTTGGAACACACCGAATTGTCTGCAAGGGAACTGGCCTACAAAATTACCGATGAGCAAGGTATTTTTATTTCAGAATCCAGTGTTTACCGTATTTTGAAGCAAAGAGACTTAATCCCGGCACCGAATCATTTTCTTCTTTCAGCAGCAAATGAGTTCAAAGACAAAACGGAATTTGTGCATCAAATGTGGCAGACAGATTTTACCTATTTCAAGATCATTGGCTGGGGATGGTACTATCTGAGCACGATCTTGGACGATTACAGCCGCTACATCATTCACTGGGAGCTATGCGACTCAATGAAAGCCGAAGATGTGAAACGAACGGTGGACACAGCCATTAAAAAAGCGAAATTAAAGACCAAAGTCAAACCGAAACTGCTCTCGGACAACGGATCCTGCTACGTCTCCAATGAGTTGAAAAGCTATCTGAAAGACGATTTAGGAATAAAACAGATTCACGGAAAACCGATGCATCCTCAGACCCAGGGCAAGATTGAACGTTATCACAGAACGATGAAAAATGTAGTGAAACTAAATCATTTTTATCACCCCGAGGAACTCATCCAGGCACTGGAAAAATTTGTAGAAAACTACAATAACAAGCGCTATCACGAGTCGATAAATAACCTAACTCCGAGGGATGTATACTTCGGAAGATCAGAACAGATTTTGGAAAAAAGAAAGCAGATAAAAGAAGAATCCATCCGTAAAAGAAGACAAATATATAACCAACAAAAATTAGTAAGTTTATAAACCGAAAATCCTCCTTAAGGATTTAAACTAAAATGTCTAAGTTGGTTTGAAGACGTACATTTCATCATTACAAATTATTTTCTAGTGTTAATTACAATTCTTCGCAATTCCATCGGACTTTTGATATTGTATGAACAAGTTGTAGCTCCTGTAGAAACAATCAATACACCGTAGTTTAAAATCTTTCCCAAAAAAGTTTGTTGCATCATCATTCCTTCCATCTTTGCTAATGATATATCTACAATCGATTTTGAGAAGATGCCTGACGAGATTGTTAAAAAACCTTCAGTAACGTAGATTTTGATGGTTCTGTTTTTCAATATTCTAAAAATCCCTTTGAAGAAAAGAAAAACTAATATTAGAGCTAATACTTGTGGAATCCCTCTGAACATAAAAAGAGGTAGAATGCCCATACCACCAATTACGGTATATATCGTAGGAAAAACATAAGAGGTCCAATGCAATTTCGCATGATAAATAATGTTGGTCATGAATAGTGTTTCATTGTTATTTATGATGAGATTTTCCATTATTTTGTTTTCTTATGTATTTGATTCTAAACTTTAAAAATAAATAAGTGACAAGTATGAGTACAAGTCCAACAATTGATAAACGCCCAATATCATTGCCGTATATAACTTTTAAATAAGGAGCTGGGTTTGCAGGAGGAACTTGTAATGTGTAAATCATACCTTTGTTACATTAAATTCAATTTTATTCCTTCTGCAGAAATCTTTAATTTCTGTAATTGTACAGAATCCCCAATATTCGTAGTTTTCTTTCAATTCTAAAAAGAATCGATACAAATCAGCTTCCTCGCCTCTGCTTTTGATTTCCACAAGTTCTGCAGTATCTCCAATCCAAAATGCCCATTGCTGTCCGTTGCAATCTTCCCAGGAAACACAACTATTGGAAAGTTGCATGTTTCCTACAAGTTCTTGCCCCAATTCTAGAGTAGAACCATATTTGCGACTATCAAGAAGTTTGGTAGGTTTGAATATAATTTCTATTGTTTTCATTTTTTTATTTTGATAATTCAAATATAGAATAAATATTCTATATATAGAACATTTATTTTATATAATTTTGCAATATGACATTGAAAGAATTTTTAGAACATAATCCTATCATCAATAATGCACAACTTGCAAGATTGATGTACCCAAATAATAAATATCCCAATACCAAACTGGCTAGTAAGCTTGCTGAGAATCTCTCCGGGTCGGGCAAGCAACGCATAACAGAAGCTGATGAAAAATTAGCAAAACAAGAATTGGAAAAATTAGTACATCGCATCGTAGAATATATCTCAAATTAGTCCTTAAAAATATCTGTAATATTTTTCTTTGTTTTAATCCTATTCAAGTCATATCTGGGAGGAATGATTTCTGTTTTGAAATCTTTATAGATGACTTTATTTTCACCTCTTAAATATCGTTGAACATACACGGATAGATCTTCAGAATTCGTTCTTGGTTTTTTTCTGTAATGATCTTTAACAAAGTGGATTACTCTTTTTCGCTCTTCAAATCTGAAAATTGAAGAATCAAAACACTCTTTAATTTTATCGGAATCTATAGGTAAGATAAATCCCATTCCATCTTTTTCTTTTATGTAAATGGACCATTCATAATATAGGCTCATCATAATGTTGTATGAGATTAAAACCCTTTTAATATCATTCACAACTTCCTGGCTATTCCAATATTCTTTTTGATTGAAATTTTGCACATAACCAGGATAAATACAAAATTGCGTCGGAAGTAACGAAGTGTTTATAATTTCTTTTTTAGATTCTTCCAGAAGATTTACATCAAATAAACTATTGTTTACACCAATACCAAATTCACCTGCATAAAACGAATCTTTATCATTATGGTAAAAAGCATAGGTGTATTTATAAGCGTGTTGGTTTTTCACATCCAACCCTCTTCTTTCCAACATGCTGAGATACTTCATTTTCTGGAATGTAATAGTTTCCCCGATGTGCATAAACTTCAGGTTTATGCTAGGGAACATTTTTGGATTAGCCTGCATATCTGATAAAGGAGCATATATTCCCATATTGCTAAGGTCGCTATCAAATGCCGAGGACATTAAAAAAGCCTTGTCAAATGTATTTACAGTAATATTTTTATTATGTTGATTAAAAAATAATTGTTTGAACTTGGACTTTGAAAGGTACATTGCTAAATCAAGTTGTCTTGAAAAATCTTCTGTGGTAAATACGTTTTTAACATTTTTCTTAAAATCACTCTCTGATTCTAAAAAAAGATCTGCGTTTCTATAAAATTTATTTTCTTCCATAATCTGATGTTTTTTGTACTTCTTGAGGTTTTTTATAATGTTTCATTTCATATTTTGAAGAAATCAATCTTCATTTTCAAATTTTTGAAGATTTTTAGCTTCAACTACATCGTTGAATGTTTCATTAATAAAATCAACCTCCTGTTGAAAAACAATTGGAGATTGAAGCTTGATGAATCTGTGCCAATTTCCATCAATCAATGCATATCTGTTACAATCTAAGTACATGAAATCTGTTTGACGATTATGAAATTGCTCCAAAGTTTTATATGTTTTGAATTCTTTAGTTTTCAATTCTGAGCCTCCTTCATAATATTCCAATTTGAAAGAAGTGGCATTTGTAATCCGGATTTTTTTCTTGAATTTCATGTTTAGAATTTTTCTATTTTTTTCTTTCTGCAACTATGATTTTGGTTTGATAAAAGTTATCCACATTTCCGCATCAAGTTGCATTTTACGTTTTTATAAAAAAGAAAAGTTTATATTAGTTTTATATAGTTTTAGTAACTGTCGAAAATGCCTTTTGATAAAAGGTTTGAAATAGTTTTGGCGGGACTGCAATTCCGAAAAAATGGGACTGCAATTCCGAAAAAATGGGACCGCAATTCCGAAATCAAATGATTTAAGTGGGACTGCAATTCCGATTACAGTGTTATTTTCAGTTGTATTTTATTCATTTTAGTAAATTTTCGTTTTAATGGGACTGCAATTCCGAAAAGTTGGGACTGTAATTCCGAAAAGAAAAAGATTTCTCTCAAAATTTTAATATTTTTTTAACGGATAGGACTGCAATTCCGAAAAGACGGAACCGCAATTCCGAAAAAGTGGGACTGTAATTCCGAAATCAAATAATTATCGGATATCCATCCGGAAGTATTTTTCCTGTTTTTGTCATTCTGTATTTTTCAATGATGATTCTTTGTAATTCTTTTAAAAATTCAGTTCCTTGAAATTGTGTTGATTTTTCTTTTCGGCTTCGCGCTTGTTTTATCAAATCTTTAAAGGCATTTTCTATCAACTCCCTTGTTTGTGGTATGGTTCTATATTGGTATGAGAAATTTGTCATTTCCTGCTTATTGAGATTAAATCTTTTTCTGAAGTAAGTTAAACGGTAAGTATTTCCTAGTTCTGTCATTGTTTTCTCTTCAATGTTCTTGTCAAGAATGGTCTTTGTGTAATAGGGCAAAATGGAAATATTTCCGTTTTGTTCGTTTTTATAATTAAATGAGATAGAATTAAATCTATTTAGGTTTTCCCGTAATGGCTTAAGGAATTTTTTGCAAAAGTCTCTAGAAGATTTATAATTCAGTCCAAATTTCTCGTTCAGCGTAGAAAGTTTTAGTACAGTTCCTGTTTCAGGCACTTTCATCAGCCAAATTGCAAAAATGATATGCTTGTTGTTTTGGATATTGTAAACAAGATTATACAGGATATAATTGTATTCCGGTATTACAATTAGTTTTTTTAACCAGTAACCACTGATTAAAAAAGAAGTGTAACCTCGTAGGTCATAGCTTGGAGTAGAGATTAGTCCTCCAAAGGTTCTAATTTCTTTACCCTTGGAATTGATTGATTTATACCAGCCCATTCTGAATTTAGCTAAAAATTCATACGCATCAATAACTTGTTTTGTAGAACCACTTGGCGAAATTTTACTGTTTTTAATTTTCATCGAAACAAAAGTGTTATTTTCCGTTTCAAATTCTTCCTCAAACAATGACAGTTGCCTAGGTCTGTCTTCTGGCCGGAACTGTTCATTATTGATAATTGCAATGATATTGAAAATGACCCGGAGTGCAGTGATTGGAATATCTGTCATCTGATGATTTTCAAAAAGAAAGTCCCCTACGAAATCATTTCCAAAACGTATTCTGTCGAGATTATTTTCATTCTCGAAACTTTTCCGGATTATTTTTTGATCATTTTCAGAGCTTCCCATTATCAATTTGTTCTACTTTTTTCTTAAATTCTTTTTGTATTTTTCAAAATCCATACTATGACCTTTTGATAAATAGACGGGTTTTCTGTTTAACGCCTTAGCTACTTCCAATGCCTTTAAAGCTTTAATTTTTTCTTTTTTGGCATTGTGATGGGTAGGATTATCTATTTGCATCAATAGTGTGTTTTTTCTCATATTTTGATTTGAGGTCTGTTAATGGTCTGAGGTATTATTTCTTGTTTTTCACTATACTTTTCAGAGTTAATTATATACGGCATTATGTTTTTTAGTGTTTTTTTCCAGTCTGTAATAGGTCGATTAGAATCGTTTCTCCACTGATTATTTAACCAACTGATATATTTTGTTTCAATACTTGAATCTAAGTCGGGCATATAATTTTTTATTGTTTTAGCAAATGATAAAAATTCATCGAATGAAGGATTTTCTAGACTTACATGTTTTTCTGGAGAATCTGAATTGATTTCCGATTGAGCCGGAATATCTATAAGCTTAATAGGTTTTTCATTTTTACCAACAGAGGTAGAATCCAGAGAGGTAATATTTTTTAATGTTGAAGTTTTAGATAGCTTCGAGGTGGTCTGCTTTTTCTTTTCAGTGACTTTTTGTTTAGAATTATTTTCCTTTTCAAAAATGATTTCGTTAGTGACTATTTTGTAACAACATGGAAGTCCGTTTTGAGTTTGATATTCTATCAATCCGATATTTCTAAGTACTTCTTTTGTAGATTTAATTGTGTTGATGGATAATCTTAATTTCTTACTGATTTCAATGTCTGACAATGTAAAATCTTCGAGTTGCTTTTCATTCCATTTATGAAGAAGAAAAATATATATGACAGCTGCAGAAGCTCCAATTTTCAGTTTTTGATTGGCTTCCCAAAAATTAGAGAGTAAGTTCAAGTAGTTCATTTTTTGGCATTTTTATGGAAAAGGACCAATGCCTTATCAACATCAACAACTATAATGTTTCGGTTTTGATAGATTGCACCATCAATATGGCCAGATTTTTTAATATCTTTTGCTTTTGAAATTGAACATCCAAAAATTTTAGCAATTCCCTTCAATCCATATTCATATTTTTTATGCAGTTTAGGTTGAAGTGATAGAAATTCTTCAACTGTCAATTCAGATATAAGTGTTTTTGGGTCGACCATAGTAATGTCTCGCTATTGTTTTTATGTTATTTTTTGTAAAAGGATCGTTTCATTACGATTCTTTTAATTTCTTCATCAGACTTTATTTTTTTTTGCTTCTTCGAGGCAGCTCCCACACTGCCCGAAAAAGCGCCTATAATCTCTGCCTCAACAACTGGCATTAATTGTTTTAGTTCATCGATAAGTTGTACAAATCTTTCTTGATTAGGTGTCATATTTTTGTACTGAATTCATTTTGTGGAGAATTGAGCGTATTCCTTGTGCTTTTAAACCATATTTCTCTCCTATTGCTCTCCATATTGCCCATTTTGTCGCATTTTGTGGAGGATTTTCAAGAATTTTTATATATTCCTGATATATCTTTTCGTTCCTCTTATCCTTCTGTTTTTGCAATGGAGTTCTTAAATCAAGTTCTGTAATGCTCATGATTATGGATTATGTTTTTTTAGTAACTTTGTGTAAATCGTTGTTTTATACATTGTTTAAATCTTAACACAAATATAGAGAATTAATTCTCTAATATACAAATTTATGGGTAATAATTTCTCTACTATTAAAGAAAGAATTTTACAATTAGCTGAAAACGTTGAAGTTAGTAAGCAAGAATTTTTTAAAAATATTAATATGTCTTATGGTAATTTCACTGGAGATAAGAAAAAACGACCTATTAATTCAGATGCAATAGAGAATATATTACGTATATATTCTAAGACGAATCCTTGGTGGTTAATTTTGGGAAAAGGCGAAATGCTTAGGGATGATATGCCATTAATGAAAAAAGAGCAAGATAATGATTATAAAGAGCTTGCTGAGTCTAGGAAAGAAACAATTGAATTACAAAAAGAAAAAATACAAATTCTCGAAAAGGAAATAGCAAAACTTAAAAAAGCACAAGAACCTAATTTACATCCTTCAATGGTTTCAGACGAATATTTGGAACTAAATAAAGGGAAAGAGAAAAGATGAAACCTGTATTAATTAAATAAGATATATTGTTATGGATAAATATTTAATAATTTCAGATTGTACTTGCTAGTCAATGAAATGATTATAAAGTTGAAATTATATAGGTTTGAAATGGACAACATTGAAGACAATATTAAAAGATTATATTTCCGAAAAAATTAAATATTGTAAAAGAAACCTATTGAAAATCAGTGATGTTAATTGTCATTGTTGTGGTATGCGTGCCTTCTAAGCAGACGGTCAAAGGTTCGAATCCTTTCGCGCTCACGAAAACTCACGATCAGTTTTGGTCGTGAGTTTTTTTATGTCCCAAAGCTAGATTTCTATTTCCTGTTTTCGAATAATTATTTGTTAATTAATTTTTAATAATATTCGAAAGTTTGTTGATTGATAGATTTTGACAGGACAGGAAAATTGTTTTATTTTCGCTTAAAATTTCTTTTACCAATGTGGAAGTTCATCAAGAAACTGTTTTTGTTTGTAATCTTAGCGAATATACTTTTCATTATTTTCGGGATATTCTTTAATCCGCCAATTACCTTTACTCAGATCGGAGGGTTGGTGAAATATGGGAAATTGCAACGTGATTATGTTTCCTATGATGACATGGGAAATAATATCAAAAAAGCGGTGATCGCCTCAGAAGATCAATTGTTTTTCACACACAATGGTTTCGATTATAAAGCTATCGAAAAGGCAATGAAGAAGAACGATAAGAAAGGTAAGGTCGTGAGGGGAGGTAGTACGATTTCTCAGCAGACCGCTAAAAATATTTTTCTTTGGCAGGGCAGAAGCTGGATTAGAAAAGGCTTGGAGGCGATCTACACGTTCATTATCGAAAAGATTTGGGGTAAGGATATTATCTTGGAAAGGTATCTTAATTCCATTGAAATGGGGCAAGGTGTCTTTGGTATAGAGGCTGCGTCTCAATATTATTATAACAAACCGGCGAAAGACCTTACGAAAAGCGAAGCAGCTTGGATTGCGGCTGTTTTACCAAATCCTAAGAAGTACGATCCGAAAAATCCGACACCATATCTTAGGAAAAAACACAGCTGGATTATGCGCCAGATGAACAATATTGTTCTGAAATGATTACTTTTGTGAGGATATGGCAATTAGATTAACAAAAAAAGACAGTTTCAGTACGATTCTGAAAAACTATTTTTCTGAACAGAATGAAACTTTGTCTTTAGAACCTTTATCAGAAATTGTTGTAAGCCTGAAGAAAGATGATTTAGGTGTTTTTACAGCTTATCTCAAAGATAATGAGAAGATAAGGGAGAATCTGATTTATTATATTCATAATATTTTCAAAGAAAAACCATTCAATCTGTCGCTGACGGAAGCGGATATTCTGTCGGAAAATGCCTTTTATCCGGAGTTCAAAAAACGAATACTGAATAAGATCCTCCCTCCGATCGAAAACGAAAATACGATCTGGTATCTGGTAGATAATGTTTTAGTAACGCCTAAAAAAGACCTCGAGTTTTTCCATAATTCACCAGAAGATAAAATGGACGAGCTTTTCAGATTATTGAAAATTGATAAATTTATTAATAATCAGCATGTTAAAAACGAGATGTTGTTTTCTCTCAATATTTTGGCATGGCGAGTGATTGGAAATGCACTGGATGTTGAGGTGGTGAAAATGGCCCCGGAATATAGGAATTTTGATAATCCCTTTTTGGCACTACAAAATGAACTTGATGTTCTGAATGCTGATTTCAAAGAAAATCCGAACTTCATATTATCATCAACGGACGAAGTCTATAAACAGATCAAGGTCTATCTTGACCAATGTCTGGAGTTTGTTAATATTGCTTTCAAGAACTCTTCCAAATATGGGATTTCCAGCAAGACAAATCAATCATTGCTGAAGATCAGACAACAATTGCAAAGAATGTCTGATATTGTTAAGCTTTTTGTAATTGATGAAGAAAAAGACTATTTGATTAATTCCAAGCAATTATTCTTCAATGTTTTAAAGTATAAGTCTCATAAGAATAATCTCCAGGACCTGATCTCGGACAGCACGAGATTGATGTCGCATCTGATCACCAATCATACGGCGGAAATGGGAACGCATTATATTACTTCTACTGTCGGATCTTATATGAAGATGTTTTGGAAGGCATCCGGAGGTGGTGTGATCGTCGGGGCACTTTGTGTATTAAAGATGCTTTACAGTTACATTGATACGAGTGATTTTGCTCATGCATTTCTGTTTTCTATGAATTATGCGATGGGGTTTGTAATGATTTACCTGATGCGGTTTACCTTGGCAACAAAACAACCTGCGATGACGGCCGCTACAATGGCGAAGGTTTTATCGGAAGGAAGTAATAGAAGTGCCTATATGGAATTTGCTCACGTTGTCTCCCAGTTGTTCAGATCCCAGTTTATTGCATTTGTAGGGAATGTTCTATTGTCTTTTCCTGTTTCTTTGGTCATAATTTATAGTTTGGAAATACTTTTTAAACAAAATTTTGCCTTCGAAAAATCTACTAAGTTATTGTATGATCTGGATCCCTTTCAGTCCAAAGCTATTTTGCACGCTTCCATTGCAGGTGTTTTCCTTTTTATTTCCGGTGTGATTTCCGGGAATATCAGTAATAATTCAGTTTTTTTTCAGATTCCTAAGAGAATTGCAAAAAATCCTTTCATCAATTATTTCTTTGGACAAAAGATCGCAAAACGTTTGTCGGTCTATTATTCCAAAAATTGGGCAGGGATTATTTCCAATTTTTGGTTCGGAGTTTTTCTTGGTGCCACAGCTCCGATCGGGCTTTTCCTGGGTCTGGATCTGGATATTCGTCACATAACGTTTGCGGCTGGGAATTTTGCGTTGGGACTTTACGGAAAAGACTTTGTTGTGACCTCTTATACATTTTGGATATCATTTGTAACGGTTTTTATTATTGGATTCTTCAACTTCATTGTAAGCTTTGGATTATCCATGTTGCTGGCGTTCCGTTCCAGAAAAGTAGAATTGAACGAAGCAAGAGAGATCTTTGGAGAGATTTTTCGATATTTTGTCAGAAACCCTTTCCGGTTTTTCTTTCCGCTAAGGTCTAGGTTGGATGAGAAAAGTAAACAGATGATCCAGGATATTTCTACAAAATCAGAAGATCATTGATCAGAGATTCGTCTTTCAGAACCTCTTGGAATTTTTTCAGGAAGAATGATTTTCTCATTCGGAAATCGTTTTTAAGTAAAGGTGATTTGATTCTCAAAACCAGAACTTTTTCCTTTAGATTTACAGTTTCGATTTCAGAGAAAAGCGCATCAGAAAGATAATTTTGCAAAAATTCCTTGATTTCAAAAGCTTTCAGTTTATCTTCAAAACCGTAGATTTTCGCAAAAGAATTCAGTAGCTCCGAAGATTGGAATTCGCGTTTTTTCCTGCTCATTTTCTCATTTTAATTAAGATTGTAAAAGTAGAAAATTCAAATTCAAAAATAGTATATTTGCACGCTGAAAGTTCAAAGTTTAAGGTTCAAAGTTGACAACATCAAAAATCTTAAACTCAAAACTTTAAACTTTAAACCTTTTTTTATGAAATGTGGAATCGTAGGTCTTCCGAATGTAGGGAAATCAACTCTTTTTAATTGTCTTAGCAACGCCAAAGCGCAATCTGCCAACTATCCGTTTTGTACGATCGAGCCTAACTTGGGAACGGTTTCTGTTCCGGATAAAAGACTTTTCGAGCTTGAGAAAATTGTTAACCCGGAAAGAGTGCTCCCTGCAGTTGTAGAGATCGTGGACATTGCCGGATTGGTAAAAGGCGCGAGTAAAGGAGAGGGGCTTGGAAACCAGTTTCTTGCAAATATCCGGGAGTGTGAGGCAATTATTCATGTTCTAAGATGTTTTGAGAATGGCAATATCGTTCACGTAGAGGGTTCTGTTGATCCGCTTAGAGATAAGGAAATCATCGATATAGAACTTCAGTTGAAGGATCTGGAAACCATTGGAAAAGCTGTGGAGAAAGCTAAAAAGTTCATCAAATCTGGAAAAAAAGAAGATGTTTTGGCTTATGAAACTTTGCAAAATCTTCAGAAATTTGTTGAAGACGGGAAAAATGCAAGAGAATTCCCAACCGATGATTTTACAAAACCAATCATCGGTGAAGTTCAATTGTTGACGAATAAGCCCGTGCTTTACGTTTGCAATGTAGATGAGAACTCTATCAAAAACGGAAACGAGTGGGTCGCAAAAATCGAGGAAATGGCAAAAGGTGAAGGTGCTGAGATCGTTGTACTTGCAGCACAAATAGAAGCTGATATCAATGAACTTGAGACTTTTGAAGAAAGGGAAATGTTCCTGGATGAACTTGGTCTGGACGAACCGGGCGTTAACCGATTGATTAGAAAGGCTTATGATTTATTGAAGCTACAAACTTATTTTACGGCAGGTGTTAAAGAAGTTAGGGCTTGGACGATTGACCAAGGAGCAACCGCGCCACAAGCTGCGGGTGTGATTCATACAGACTTTGAAAAAGGCTTTATCCGTGCGGAAGTTATTAGTTACGATGATTTTGTAAATTACGGTTCAGAGGCCAAAGTAAAAGAAGCCGGGAAGATGCGCGTGGAAGGAAAAGAATATATCGTAAAGGATGGTGATGTGATGCATTTCAGATTCAATGTATAAGTAGATTTTTAATCAATATAAAATAAAAAACTCCCAATAACTCGGGAGTTTTTTATTTGTACTTTAGCAAGAATTAAAAATAGAATTTATGATCAGAAAATTACTTTTTACTTCTTTATTAATGATGGGTTTTTCAGGTTTTTCACAAACTATTATTTATAAGGAAGATTTTGAAACAGAATCCGGAAGAAATTCTTGGGAGAATGTTGACAGAGATGGTGATGACCAGAAATGGGAATTTTATGATGATGAGATGCCTGCGTTTACAGGTTGGTATGCAACTTCTTGGTCTTGGTTTCTTGAGGCTTTCACGCCTGATAATACCTTAACAAGTCCGGCGATTACTTTGCCCGCTACTCAAGATTTGCTTTGGCTGAAATTCAAAGTCGGTGCTTTTGATGAAGAATTGTATCAAGAGCATTATGCAGTTTATGTAATTCCTGCAAATTCTACTTTTACAGGGGATGAAACGCCGGTTTTTGAAGAAACTCTGGATGCTGGCTATACAGAGACTGCAAAGAATATCAACATCAATATTACTTCATTTGGAGGACAAGATGTCAAAGTTGTTTTTAGACATTACAACTGTACAGATATTGCTTTTATAGCCATTGATGATATTGAGGTTGTGGAAACTCCGGGATTGGCGGTTTCTGATGCTGATAAGATCAATGCTCAGGCTTATCCAAATCCGACATCAGATTTTATAAAGATAAAAGGTGTTCATAATATCCAAAAAATCAGAGTTTTTGATATGAATGGAAAAATGGTTCTTGAATGTCAATCTTCCGAAGCGGATATTAGAAAGCTTCCTGTCGGACAATATATTTTGAATGTTCATACAGGTTCGCAAATTATTTCCAAGAAAATAATCAAAAAATAAATTTAAAAAACGCTTTCAGAAATGAGAGCGTTTTTTTATTAGTCTAGAAATAAAATATCAAATGAAATATGTTCTTTTTATGTTTTTAGTATTTGTAAGTTTCCGGAGGGATGTTTTTATAAACTATAAAGTAATATAAAAGATGGCTTTTTATTTCATGAATATCTAAAGATAATTAAAATGATTTGAAGATATTTAAAATAAAAAATTCGGATTTTTGGCTTCAATTTCCTACTTTTGTGTGTTACTGATTTTTTACTATGTCACAAGATTTACAGCCGGATTATTCTGAAGAAAATATACGAACCCTCGATTGGCAGGAACATATCCGGTTACGTCCCGGGATGTATATTGGGAAATTAGGAGATGGTTCATCGGCGGATGATGGGATTTATATCCTTCTCAAGGAGATCATTGATAATTCCATTGACGAATTTGTGATGAAAGCCGGAAAACGCATCGAAATCAAAATGGATGACGGTAAAGTTTCCATACGGGATTTTGGTCGTGGAATTCCTTTGGGAAAAGTGGTTGATGCTGTTTCTAAAATGAATACCGGTGGTAAATATGACAGCAAAGCCTTCAAAAAATCAGTTGGTCTTAACGGTGTCGGGACAAAAGCGGTAAATGCCTTGTCCGATTTCTTCCGTGTGAAATCCGTAAGAGAAGGCCGTATGAAAATGGCTGAATTCTCCAGAGGTATCATCAAAACAGATTATCCCGAAACAGACTCTTCTGACAGAAACGGAACCGAGATCAGCTTTGTTCCGGATGGTGAGATCTTCCTCAATTTCAAATTCCGAAAAGAATATGTGGAGCGGATGCTTCGGAACTATGCTTATCTGAATCCTGGATTGACCATTGTTTTCAATGGTGAGAAATTCTACTCCGAGAATGGCTTAAGAGACCTTTTGGAAGAAGAGCTGGAAAGCGATATTCTCTACCCGATCGTTCATTTGAAGGATGAGGATATCGAAGTTGCTATCACCCATTCTGATAAATCACAAACGGAAACTTATTTTTCTTTTGTCAACGGACAGAATACAACGCAGGGAGGAACACATCTTAATGCTTTCCGGGAAGCTTTCGTAAAAACGATCAGAGAATTTTATAATAAGAACTTTGAAGCTGCCGATATTCGCAAATCGATTATTGCTGCGGTCTCTATAAAGGTTATCGAACCTGTTTTCGAATCTCAGACCAAAACCAAGTTGGGTTCCAACGAGATCGAGCCCGGCGGAGTTACAGTCAGGACTTTCGTTATCGATTTTCTGAAAAACAAGCTGGACAATTTTCTTCACAAAAATCCGGAGGTTGCCGAAGCGATTCTTAGAAAGATCATGATCTCGGAAAGGGAGAGGAAAGAACTTTCCGGAATCCAAAAACTCGCAAGGGAACGAGCGAAAAAAGTATCGCTTCATAATAAAAAGCTGAGAGATTGCAGACATCATTATAACGATCAAAAAGCGGCAAGAAAATCTGAAACGATGATCTTCATAACCGAGGGAGATTCTGCCTCCGGTTCTATCACAAAGTCCAGAGATGTGGAAACACAAGCTGTTTTCTCATTGAAAGGAAAACCTCTCAATTGTTATGGTTTGACTAAAAAAGTGGTTTATGAGAACGAGGAATTCAACCTTCTTCAGGCTGCTCTTAATATTGAAGAAAGCCTTGAGGACTTGCGTTACAATCATGTGATCATTGCCACTGATGCGGATGTTGACGGGATGCACATCAGATTGTTGATGATCACGTTCTTTCTTCAGTTTTTCCCCGATTTGATTAAGAACGGACATCTATATATTTTGCAAACACCACTTTTCCGCGTAAGAAATAAGAAAGAAACCAGATATTGCTATTCTGATGCGGAACGTTTGAAAGCGTTGAATGAACTTGGGAAAAATCCTGAGATCACTCGATTCAAAGGATTAGGAGAGATCTCTCCGGATGAGTTCAAACATTTTATCGGAAAAGATATTAGGCTGGAGCCTGTGGTTCTAGGAAAGGATCAGACGATCACTCAACTTTTAGAATTCTACATGGGAAAAAATACGCCGGATAGACAACTGTTCATTTTGGATAATCTGGTGGTTGAAGATGATACTAATATTGATAAAAAAGAAGTGATCAGAGAAATGGAGATTTAAAAAATTTTTCTACAACAAAGAACTAAAAAAGCAAGTAACACAAATGAGATTAAGTAACAGGAACAGAACACCTTTCTACAGTTTTATATATTCGGTCGTAGGTATTATTTTTATTTTAGGAATTATTGCCTATATTTTGGAGATCAATAAGTTCGATGTTCTTGGAGATAATGCTTGGCTGTTGTTGTTACTACCCTTTTTGTTGTTTATTTTCCTTTATATGTTGGGAAGACCCATATTCGAATATGATAGTGATGGTGAAGCACTCAATTTTAGGAACAATCATATTCTGTACATATTAACTAAAAAAAACGCAAAAGATGAATTTCCAAAGTATAAATTGTTGAAATTCAATATTGTCAACCTATTGATATTTAGAAAATTATATATTTATATTTCTAGTAAAAAAAATAATGTTGTCATACTGAAGTATGACCTTTCCTACCTTAGCGGAAAGGAGGTGAAGGATTTGAAGTTTTCTTTGAACAAAGTGGTGAAAGCCAATCAGGAAACCAGACAAAAAGATAATATGGTAAAAGATTAATGGAAGAAAGTACACATCACGAGGAGAGCCTGAAAAAAGTTTCAGGTCTGTATAAAGATTGGTTTTTAGATTATGCATCCTATGTAATTTTAGATAGAGCAATTCCCTCTATTTATGATGGGTTTAAACCGGTTCAGCGGAGAATTATGCACTCTATGCGAGAGCTGGAGGATGGGCGTTATAACAAAGTTGCCAATATCGTAGGTAATACGATGAAGTACCATCCACATGGAGATGCTTCTATTACAGATGCCATGGTTCAGCTCGGGCAAAAAGAATTGTTGATAGATACCCAGGGAAACTGGGGGAATATCTACACGGGGGATTCTGCTGCTGCTGCAAGATATATCGAAGCCAGATTGACACCATTGGCTCTGGATATTGTCTTCAACCCGAAGACAACCATTTGGTCCAAATCTTATGATGGTAGAAATAATGAGCCCGTAGATCTCCCGGTAAAATTCCCATTACTTTTGGCACAAGGTGTTGAAGGTATAGGCGTTGGGCTTTCCACCAAGATCATGCCTCATAATTTCAACGAGCTTATCACTGCCTCCATTCTTTATCTCAAAGGAAAAAGATTCGAATTGTTTCCGGATTTCCTAACAGCCGGGATGTTGGATGTTTCCAATTATAATGATGGAAAACGAGGCGGTAAAATAAGAGCGAGAGCCAGGATATCACAAAAGGACAAGCATACACTTACAATTACAGAGCTTCCTTTTTCAAAAAATACAGGTGATCTTATCGATAGTATTTTGAAAGCTAACGAAAGAGGAAAGATCAAGATCAAGAAAATTGAAGATAATACATCGGATAGTGTGGAGATCAATATTCATCTTCATCCGGATGTTTCACCTGATAAGACCATTGATGCGCTTTATGCATTTACGGATTGTGAAGTTCCGATCTCTCCAAATGCCTGTGTGATCGTTGGTGACAAACCAATGTTCCTCTCGGTTTCCGATATTCTGAAGCACAATACGGATCATACGGTTTCTCTGCTTAAAAAGGAACTTGAGATTGAACTTCATGAACTACAGGAAAGCTGGCATTTTTCTTCTTTGGAAAGAATTTTTATCGAGAATAGGATCTATCATGATATTGAAGAGGTCAAATCCTGGGAAGATGTCATCAAAACGATTGATGAAGGTCTGAAACCTCATACAAAACATCTTCTGAGAGCGGTTACAGAAGAAGATATTATAAAACTGACGGAGATCCGGATCAAGAGAATTTCCCGTTTCGACCTGGATAAATTCAAAGAAAATATTTTGGCTTTGGAAGGTAAGATCGAGCAAGTGAAACATCATTTGGCAAATCTTATCGCTTATGCAATAGATTATTATACCAATATCCAGAAAAAATACGGAAAAGGAAAAGAGAGAAGAACCGAATTAAGGATTTTCGATACGATCGATGCTACCAAAGTTGCTGTTGCTAATGAAAAATTCTATGTCAATAGGGAAGAGGGCTTTATCGGGACATCACTTAAAAAAGATGAATACCTTTTTGATTGTTCGGATATAGATGATATCATCACGTTCCAAAAAGATGGTACGATGAAAGTCGTAAAGGTAGAGGCCAAAACTTTTATTGGCAAGAATATAGTCCATGTTGCAGTTTGGAAAAAGAATGATAAACGTACAGTTTATAATACGATCTATAGAGAAGGTCGAGAAGGCCCGTATTACATGAAACGTTTTTCTGTGACAGGTGTTACCAGAAACACGGATTATAAATTGGCTTCTGATAAGAAAGGTTCAGAAATGCTCTATTTTTCTGCCAATCCAAATGGTGAGGCAGAAGTGGTTTCCGTTTTATTGAAACCGAATGCAAGAGTAAGAAAAAATAAGATCGATATCGATTTTTCCGAAATTATAATAAAAGGGCGTGATTCCAAAGGAAATCTCGTGACCAAATATGCGGTCAAGAAAGTTGACCTGAAAGAAGAAGGCGTATCAACTTTAGCACCTAGAAAAATCTGGTTTGATGATTCTGTAAGACGTTTGAACGCCGATGGAAGAGGAACTCTGCTGGGAAGCTTCAAAGGTGATAATAAGATTCTTACCATCAATTCCCAGGGTGAGGCCAAGCTGGTTTCCTTTGATCTCATGAACCGTTTTGATGATGATTATCTGATTCTCGAAAAATGGAAACCGGAGCAACCGATTACTTGTATATATTTTGATGGTGAAAAGGATAAATATTTTGTAAAACGTTTCCTTTTGGAAGCTACACCTAATGTCCAATCTTTCTTCGCAAACGACAACCCAAAGTCTTTCATCGAATTTGTAACAACAGAAGCTGGCGCTATCGCAGAATTGGTTTTCCCAAAGATCAAAGACAAACAAAAAGACCCGGAAACGGTTGATCTGGACGAATTTATTGCTGTGAAAGGGATCAAAGCTATTGGAAATCAATTAACAAAAGACAAGGTCAAAAATATCAATATCACTATCCCTGAACCGCCGGAAATTATCGAAGAGGAACCAGAAATTGAGGAAAGACCTGACTCGGATCTGGATGACGAGGGTGGAACTATAGGTAATCTATTTGAAGAAGAGAATTAGAAAATAAAAAAGACTTTGAGAGTCTTAGCTTGAAAAACTTAAAATATAATGAACATCGTTTTATTAATTATAATAGTGATCACTTGTGTCACAAGTTACATTGGATTTCAACAGCCGGAATTATTCCAAAAATATAAGTTTGAAGTCGGTTCTATCCAAAGAAGAAAAGAATATATAAGGTTGTTATCTGCAGGATTTCTTCACGGAGATTGGCTGCATTTGATTCTTAATATGTACGTTCTTTATGCATTTGGTCCTTTTGTAATACAAGTTTTTGGGGTTGTTGGATTTCTGATCATATATTTAGGTTCTATTCTTCTTGGGAATTTATTCTGTCTATATCATTACAGAAATGTCCCTTTCTATTCCGCAATTGGTGCTAGTGGAGGGGTTTCTGGGCTTATTTTTGCAGCTGTGATATTAGATCCTGTCAATATAAGACTAGGCATTCTCTTTATCCCTGTTGCTATTCCTGGTTTTATTTTCGGAGCATTATATTTTGGTTATTCTGTTTATATGATGCTGAATCCAAGAATGAATGATAATATTGGTCATGCTGCGCATCTAGGGGGGGCTTTTTTCGGATTGGTTTATGGTGTTGCTATCTTTCCGGAGCTTGCAATGCAAAATGCGTTTTATATCGGTATTATGGCATTGCCCCTCATGTATTTGGCTTACGAGATTTTCGTGAAAAAGAGAATCGGATAAAAATATCTTTTCTGGAGAGGAGACTGATTTAGTCAAATCTATTGAAGGTGTAGATTTTTATTTCCTCACAAAAATAATTCTGTCATTACCGGAAATATCTTTCAAAAGCACAGCTTCGGAAAAATGTTGAAACAGATCCAAAGTTTCTTTTCCTAATTTCTGATTAATTTCCAGGAAAAGCATTCCGTTTTCGGAAAGGTGTTTTATAGAATCATGGGCAATTTTTCTGTAAAAAATCAAAGCATCGGAAGTAGGAGAGAACAATGCAATATTTGGTTCGAAACCTTTTACCGATTCTTCAATTTCAATATTTTCTTCTATTCCGATGTAAGGCGGATTGCTAATAATAATGTCATAGGTGTCATCAAGTTTTTCATTCAGATAGTCTTTTTGGATAAACTTGATTTCTGTTTTATGAAAATTGGCGTTTCTTTTAGCGACATCCAAAGCATCCTCAGAAATATCAATGGCAAAAATTTGAGCTTCCGGAAAATATTTCTTCAAAACAATCGGGATAATTCCGCTCCCTGTTCCGATATCTAATATTTTGAGTGAAGTGTTTGAGAGTCCGAGAGTTATAGAGTCCGATTGATCAAAACTATCAGTGTTGTCAGGCTGAGGCTCTCGAAGCCCTTCGAATTGCCCAATATCAATAATTTGATTCTTTTTTCTTTTCTCCTGGATCTTCCCAATCGCTAATTCCAGCAATTCTTCCGTTTCCGGTCTTGGGATCAGAACGTGTTCATTGATGAAAAATTTCATTCCATAGAACTCGGTTTCGCCAAGGATTTGCTGAAAAGGCTTTCCCGTTTGCAGTTCCAAAATAACTTTTGAAAAATTTTTTGAATCGATTTCAGGTAGATCTTTATCAAGATTTTGTCTCAACTCGATTTTATTCAGTTCAAGAAAGTGTTCACAAAAAATAGAGAATAATTCTTCTGTTTCTGATTTAGAATAAAGCTCGGAAAGTTCGTTTTGGAAAATAGCTTTGATTTCAGAAAGTTTCATAGTTACCTTGTAAAAACCAAATTAGTTTCGGTTGATAATTTCTCGTCCAAAAGATAATTCTCATAATTGAAAGCTTTGAGTTCATCCAAGGTCTGAACTTGATTTTCAGCGCAAAAACGGAGCATCAAACCTCGTGCGTGTTTAGTATAAACCACAATCGTTTTCAACTTTCCGTCAGGTTGTATCTGTTTGAAATCAAAATCAATTACTTGGCCTTTCAGCTTTTTACGATTGATAACTTTTACATATTCATTACTCGCAAGATTAATGACCAATTCTCCTTTTTTAAGTTCAGAATTCAATTGTTCCGTCACTTTATCTGTCCAGAATTCATAAATATTTTTGTAAGAACCGAATTGAAAAGGCCTTCCCATTTCCAATCGATATAACATTATTTTGTCAGAAGGCTTCAGAAGTCCGTAAAGTCCGGATAAAATCCTGTAATTCTTCTGAAGGTAATCAACCGCGTTTTTGTCCAAAGTTGGCGCATCCAAACCTCTGTAAACTTCTCCTGTGAAAGCAAACATTGCTGGTGCTGAGTTTTTGGCGGTTGGTTTCGAAGTCCATTTTTGATTCCTTTCCCAATTATCGTCTGCCAGTTTTGGAGAGATTTCCATCAGTTCGGCCAGGAATTTAGGAGACTTCTCTTTTAAAAAAGATTGGATGAATTCTGAATCCTTGATGAATTTAGGAGTCGTGCTTTTTAAAAATTCTGTAGAATTTTCTACGTTCATCAATTTGGCAGGCGATGTTATAAATTTCATTTTTTTATGTCAGTTGATATTTTTTCAGTCTGAGGTCCTCGAAGACTTATTAAAAAACTTTGAATCTTGAATTAAAGAACTCCTTTTCCTTGTCTGATGATTTCCGGTTCCCCGGAAGTTAAATCTACAATTGTTGAAGCCACGTTGTCTCCGTAACCAGAATCAATGACGATGTCAACCAGTTTGTCATATTTTTCAGCGATCAGCTCAGGGTCTGTAGAATATTCCAAGATCTCATCATCATCGTGGATAGAAGTGGAAACGATCGGATGACCCAATTTCTCCACGATCAATTGTGGGACAATATGGTCAGGAACCCTGATACCAACTGTTTTGTGCCCTTTGTAGGCTGTCGGAAGATTTCTGTTCGCTTCCAAAATAAATGTAAATGCACCGGGTAAATGCGTTTTCAAAAAACGGAAAGTAGATGTTTCTATCGGTTTTGTAAATTCTGAGAGATGACTCAGGTCGTTGCAGATGATTGAAAATTTTTGCTTGTCAATCTTGATTCCTTTTATCAGAGCGAGCCTTTCCATTGCTTTGTGATTATAGATATCACAACCAATCGTATAAATCGTATCCGAAGGATAAATGATAACTCCGCCGTTTTGAAGGACTTTTACGGCTTCGTCTATTAAATTTTCTTGCGGATTTTGCGGGTATATTTTTAAGATCTTTGCCATGATCAAAGGTACAAATTTATTTAAAGACTTTTTATTACGAATTAAAAACCCTTTCATAGTTTGAAACTATGAAAGGGTTCAATAAAAAAGAGAATCAAAAAATTGATTCTCATAATTTGGTTGCGAGGACACGACTCGAACGTGCGACCTCCGGGTTATGAGCCCGACGAGCTACCTACTGCTCTACCTCGCGATATTGTTCTGCAAATATACGGCAATTTCTTTACAAGTCAAGCATAATTGTAAATATTTTAAAAATAACTGGTAACTGATAAATTTTAACTCTATGAATCAGTAGGTTATGGTTTTTAACTTCTTTTAACTAAAAAAATAGTTGTACAAATCAAAATTAATCCTACATTTGTATTACTAAGTTTTTAGTGATATAAGATTGATTGTTTTTAAAGTGAAAGAATATGAATAAGTTAACCAAAGCAGAAGAACAGGTAATGCAATACCTTTGGCAGATAGAGAAAGGATTCCTAAAAGACGTTTTAGAATTGTTTCCCGAGCCAAAACCGCATACCAACACGATTTCCACGATTCTGAAGATCTTGATGGAAAAAGGATTTGTGAACTACAAAACTTTTGGAAGACAACACGAATATTTTCCTTTGATCAGTAAGGAGAATTATAGCGGAAAGTCTATCAGAAGCCTGGTTAAGAATTATTTCGAAGGTTCTTATACCAATGCTGTTTCATTTTTGGTAGAAGAAAACGAAATCAGTGTGAAAGATTTGGAACTTTTATTAGACGAACTTAAAAACAAGGAATAATGGAACCAATGCTACTGTATTTTGGCAAAATGATTCTCTGCTCAACAGTGATGTTTGCTTATTATCTTTTGTTTCTCAAGGATAAAACGTTCCATCATTACAATCGGTTTTACCTTTTGTTGTCCGTTATTATAAGCCTGGTTCTGCCACTTATAAAGGTTTCCTATTTTACGATAGAGACCAATAAGAACTTGTATCTGCTGCTTAGTCAGCTCAATCAAAATCAACTACAAACAACTACAGACTATGATATCACTATTTATTCGGTTTTTTATACAGTTATTGGAGTGGTTTCAATCATTCTTTTAATTAGGTTGATTGTCGGAATCCTAAGAATCCAATCTATTAAAAAACAATTCCCGAATGAAACAATCGAGGGAATCAAATTTTATCAGACCAACTTAAACAATGCTCCCTTCTCATTTTTTAGAAATCTTTTCTGGAAGCAGTCGATTCAGCTGGATTCGCCTGTCGGACAGCAGATCCTGAAGCACGAGATGGTACATATTCAACAAAAACACAGCTGGGACAAACTCCTGATGCAGATGACGAAATCTGTTTTCTGGTTCAATCCCGTGTTCTACTTTATCAACAAAGAAATCAATCTTATTCACGAATACTTGGCGGACAAAAAAGCAGTTAAAAGATCGGACACAAAAGCATTTGCGCAGATGTTATTGGAGAGTCATTTCTCAGGTTCGGTTTTACCTGTCACAAGTCCTTTTTTATCATCTAACCTCAAAAAAAGACTTACAATGATTACAAAAAATCAAACCAAGTACAGCTATGCACGCAAGTTATTTGCGTTACCGATCTTATTTTTTATGGTGTTTGCCTATATGGTAAATGCTAAAAACAAGGAAATCAAAGAAACGAACAAAGCGATAGAGATCGCGGTCAAAAAAATCAAAATGGATACGATCCGGCCAAAGTTTGATAGTTTGGTAAGCGATCACAAGGGACAAACAAAAGCATATTCCGAAGCTTTACAGGAAGACCATCTGAAGATGTCGGCAATCAGCAAAAAAATGGCCGAAAAAAGCAAAGCATTATCGGCACTTAAAAAAGCTAAAAAAGAGGATTCGCCTGAATATAAAGCTTTGGAAAATGAAATGGAATCTCTTGCGGCCCAAATGGACGATGTTGTAAACTCTGATAATTATAGGAGAAATATCAAAGGCTTGGAAGAGCATTCGGAAGAAATGGCAAGGATGTATGATTCGCCCGAATTCAGGAAAAGAATCTCTGATGCTGATAAAGTTGCGAAGAATGCTGAAGCAATGGTCAATTCTCCAGAGTTCAGAAAAAGAATTGCTGATGCTGATAGGCAAGCAAAAATAGCAGAGCGAATGATGCGGTCCCCCAAGTTCCAAAAGAATTTGAAAAATGCACAGGAACAAGCTGAGAAAATGCAGATCAAGATCAATTCTCCCGAGTTTCAGAAAATGATTCAGGATGCACAGAAAAAAGCGCAAGAAGCTTCTGAGCAATATGGGAAAATCTATTCGGAAGCTGAGTTCCAGAAATTGATAAAAGACCAATATGGAAAAGATTCTTTTACTGATGGAACTGTAGCTTATGGTTTCGATTTAAGTGATTTTCCGGAAGTCAAGGATTTGACAACTAATTTCAATTTTAAGTTTTCTGATGATAATTTCTTTAATGAAGCTAAATCCAAATTATCTCCAAAAGAATTAAAAAAAATGGAGAAAAAGAGAAAGCAGCTCCAGGAAAAACAGAAAGAATTGATGGAAGAACAGAAGAAGCTACAGGAAAAACAACGCGAACTGAACAAAGAGATGCGCCAGAACAATCCTTGGACAATCAGTTTTAATTCTAACCTGGATTCTCCGAAAGCATTGGTCTATAACAAAGATATTACGCCACCACAAAGAATCAACAGGTCAAACCAAGTTGTTGTTCTTGATAAATCGCTGGACAATACAACAGTTTACATCAATGGGAAAAAAGTTGATAGATCTGAACTTCAAAAAGTTGAACCAAGCACTATTTCATCAGTGAACGTTTTCAAAACAAACGGGACTGGAAAAATTGAAGTTACTACAAAATAAACAACTTACATTCATAACATTTAGCCGGTCCGCCGGCTTTTTTAATACTTATAATTATGAAAAAACTATTAATTAATTTATTCCTGATTTTTGGGATTCTGGCTTTTGCTCAAAACAAACGTTTTATTTATGAATACAAGTTCATTTCAGATTCAACCAATTTGGACGATATCAAAACGGAGATGATGTTTCTGGATACTACAAAAGATGGTTCCAAATATTATAGCTATACGGTTTTTAATTCAGATTCTTTGATGAAAGCAGACTTGGAACAACAGCTGAAGGCGACAGGTTCAATCAATGTAAAATCGGATATGCGAAAAGGGAATGTGAGATATTCTGTAACCAAAACTTATCCTGATTATAAAACGAATCTTCACAGAAAATTGGGAATGGATGCATATAATATTTCTGAAGACAGAAAAATCAATTGGAAAATCTCATCAGAAAAAGAAAAAATCGGAGAATGGAATACTCAAAAAGCTGAAACAGATTTTGCTGGCAGACATTGGATAGCTTGGTTTTCTACAGACATTCCGATTCAAGACGGACCTTACAAATTCTACGGTTTACCAGGGTTAATTGTCAAAATTGAAGACAAAACAGGTTCTCACAAATTAGAATTGAAAGGAATTAAAAATATAATTGGCGATATGGATATCAATGTTTGGGAAGCAAAAGAAATAGCTGTCAATTCCAAACAATTCCAAAAAGTCTTGAAAGAATATGAAAATGACCCAACAAAAGGAATCAAACAAATTCAGATGGGCGGAACATCGATCGTGCTGACAGGGAAAGATGGAACTTCTACAAAGATTGCCAAAGAGCAGGAAGACCGTTTGAAGGCTCAAATCAAGAAAGATAATAACAGAATTGAACTTGATATTGCTAAATAAAATTAATTCAAATCAATGATTAATAACCGGCTTATGAAACAACTATTTTTATCCATTTTCCTTTTTTTTTCTGTTTTTGTATTCTCTCAAAACCAAAGATTTTATTACGATTATCAGTTCCAGACAGATTCAACAGATTTGGAAACCAAAAAATCAGAATTAATGGTTTTGGATATTGATAAAAAAGGCTCCAAATATTACAGTGAATATGTTTTCCAGAACGATTCTATAATGGATGCTCAATTCAAAAAGAATATGGCAGCTCACAGTGACAATCCAGTAGAAATGTCTGGAAAACAAGGTGTGGTTGGATATAAAGTTCTGAAATCTTATCCCGATTTTAAAATCAATCATATTGTTTCGTTGGATATGACACTTTATAATGCTGACCAACAAGTTAAAATTAATTGGAAGATTTTACCAGATAAAGAAAAAGTAGGAGAGTGGAATGTTCAAAAAGCTGAAGCTCATTTTGCAGGGAGACATTGGATTGCTTGGTTTTCAACAGAAATTCCAATCCAGGATGGACCTTATAAATTCTATGGGTTACCAGGTCTTATTGTGAGAATTGAAGATAAATCGGGCTTTCACAAGATGGAGCTGAAGGGAATTAAAAACAATGTTTTTGAAAGAGATATTTTCGCTTTTGAATTCGAAAAACCAATCCCTGTTAATTATACAAAATATCAAACGATTTATAAAAATTACAGGAAGGACCCATTAGCGAATTTTAAGAAAGCAGCATTAAGCGGACAAGCTTATATGGTTGATGATTCTGGAAAAGAAATAAGAGGTCAGGATTATGTAAGATCTCAAGAAAAAATAGTACAAGAGCGTATGAAAAAGAATAATAACATCTTAGAATTAGACCTGTTAAAATAGAAAATCGCCACAATTTGTGGCGATTTTTTTTATGATTTTTTCTTAAGCTCATCTCGTATTTCTGCTAATAGAACATCTGTAGATGATGGTCCAGCAGGAGCTTCTTCCGGTTTCTTGTTAACTTTGTTAGCCAATTTGATGATCCAGAACAAAACAAATGCGATCACCAGGAAACTGATGACAGAAGAAAGGAAATTTCCATAAGTAACACCGTTCCAGGCCAATTCTTTGATGTTTTCTGCACCCGCAGCCTCCAGGGCCGGAGTAAGTAAAAGCGGCGTGATCACATCATCTACCAACGATTTTACAATTGCACCAAATGCTCCTCCAATGATAACACCGACTGCAAGATCTACTACATTGCCCTTGAAAGCAAATTCTTTAAATTCTTTTACAAATCCCATAGTTGTTTTTTTTATTGTTATAAACAAAAATAGCTTTTTTTTATTTATAATAGTTTATTCGTTAATATTCCAAAATAAATTTATTGACTAAATTTGATGATCATGTAATCAACCCGAAATGAAAATCCTCTCATCAACCCAAATCAAGCAAGCCGATTCTGTTACCATTGAAAAAGGAATCTCTTCCATTGATCTCATGGAAAGGGCTGCAAAAGCTTGTTCAGATTGGATAGAGATCAATTTTAAGATAAATAAAGGCTTCTCGATTTTCTGTGGAAACGGGAACAATGGTGGTGATGGATTTGCAATCGCAAGGATGCTTTATGAGAAAGGATTTGATGTGGATGTTTTTATTGATGAAAATAATTCTAAGTTTTCTGATGATTCCAAAATTAATCTTGATAGAATAAAGAAGATCAGCGGAATAGGAATCAAGGGTTTTTCTAAATTTGAGAATAATAGAGGATCAGTGATTATTGACGCTCTATTCGGTTATGGATTGAATCGGGAATTGTCTGATGATTTTAAAAACTTAATTGAAAAATTAAATCAAACTCAGGCTCCTAAAATATCTATTGACATTCCGACCGGACTTTTTGCGGACAAAATAATTAATGAACATTCTACGGTTTTCAAAACAGATTTCACATTGACTTTTCAGTTTTACAAAAGAAGTTTTCTTCATCCGGAAACCGGGAAATTTTGTGGGAGGATCACAGTTTTAGATATTGGCCTTAATAAAGATTTTATCAATGAGGCAAAAACCGATTATTTTGTAATTGATGAAGTTTTGATCAAAAACATTTACAAACCTCGGAAAGAATACAGTCATAAAGGCACTTACGGGAAAAGTATTTTGGTTGGCGGAAGTTATGGTAAGATCGGGGCGGTTTTGATGTCGACTCTTTCAGCACTCAGAACTGGCAGTGGACTGACTTTTATTATTGCACCAAAATGTGGAAATATGGTTCTCCAATCTCAAATTCCTGAGGCTATGTTCATCGATTCCGGAGAAGATCACGTTGTTGAAATCGAAATTCAGGAAAAGGCGGTTTACGGAATAGGACCTGGTTTGGGGAAAGAAAAAGAGACACAAAAAGCTTTGTTGGAATTTATTGAAAATTATACCGATCCAGTTGTTTTGGATGCGGACGCACTTAATATCTTAGCTGAAAGTCAGGAATTAAATCTAATTCCAAAAAACTCGGTCATTACACCGCATCCTTTGGAGTTCGAAAGGCTTTTTGGAAAAACTGAAAACTCTTTTCAAAGATTAGAATTAGCAAAACAAAAAGCGGAAGAATTACAGATTTTTATTATTCTGAAAGATCATCATACAGCAGTGGTCACACCGGAAAAAAAAGTGTTTTACAATATCACAGGCAATGCAGGGATGGCAAAAGGTGGAAGCGGCGATGTACTGACAGGGATTTTAACATCATTGATCTCTCAAAGATATGAAATCGAAGATGCTTGCCTTTTCGGAGTTTGGCTCCATGGCAAAGCGGGCGATTTTGCTGCTGGAGAATTCTCGACAGAGGCAATGCTACCAACGGATCTGATCAATAAAATAGGAGATGTATTCAAATACTTATCAAATTGATATTTTGGGATAAGTAAAGGGAATTGTACAAACTGTCAGGCTGAGGCTCACGAAGCTTTTACTTTAGATTTCAACATATGCAAAACGCCAATTTCTGTTTCTGAAAGATTTTCGTTCTTTTTCAAAAGTTTTTTGATCTCTTTTTGAAAGTAATGGATAGTCTGCCCATTTTTGTAATGCTCAAAAATTCTTGGGTCAATGTAGGAATCTCTGGCGACAGCAGGTGTATTTCCCAATTTTTCGGAAACGGCAACAATAGCATTTCGGATTCGTTTTTTCATTTCTTTTTGTTGCTGTTTTTCACAGATCCCGAGTTCGTCCAGGATTCCGGCGGCGATCATCGTTCCTGCCCAGGTACGAAAGTCTTTCGCAGAGAATTCTTCTCCCATTACTTCTTTGATGTATTGATTCAGGTCCTGGCTTTCCACCATGATCAATTCATCGTTTTCATCGTAATATTTGAAAAGTCTGTAGCCGGGTAATTCTTCAAGCTGGGCAATTACTTTTGATAATTTCGAATTGATAACATGTTTTTCCTGAAATTTTCCCGATTTTCCCTTGTAAGAAAAAATCATCTCATCACCTTCGATTGTCAAATGCTTTTTGCGGATCGTCGTTAACCCATAACTTTTGTTTTGCTGAGTATATTTTGGACTTCCGGGCCTGAAATAGGCTGAGTCAAGAAGTCTTACCATCGCAGCCATCACCTTTTCACGGGACATTTTTTTCTTGCGGAGATGTTGCCCTGTGACGCGGCGCATATGTTCGAGATTTTCTGCAAAATGTAGGATCCTGTCAAATTTATCAGCATCTTTTCTAGCCCGGAATTTTGGATTGTAGATATATTGCTTCCTGCCTTTTTGATCACGGCCCACTGCTAATATCTTTGCTCTTTTATTGGTTGTGATCTCTACATCTGTCCAGGCTGGCGGGATCACAAGTGACTTTATGTAGTCTATTTTTTCTTTGTCTTTGAGTTTCTCATTATTTTGATTGATGTAGAAGACATTTTTCCCCGAAGTTTGACGTAAGAGTTTCATAATTTTTGATTTGATAAATTTATCTAAACAAGAAAAATGCCGATTTGGACGTTATAAGGATACTTAATAGATTGGGTCCTTTAGGCTTGTTTTATGATTTTATTAACAGAGACCAAAGCCGATTATTAAACGAAAATTTCTATTTTAGCAAAAATTTTTTTGATGCCAAAGACCGTAGACGATTTTAATAAAAGCAGACTTAGATCCAGTAATATTACTGTGGTCATCAGTATTTCACTGGTTTTATTCCTTGTGGGATTATTTGGATTGATATTGATCAATGCTCAAAAATATTCGGATTATATCAAAGAGCAACTTGTGGTTGAAGCTTACTTTGATGAGTATCTTGATCCAAGAGACTCTGCGAAAACACTTAAATTCCAGGAAGAGACTTTTACAAAGATCAAGCAGCAGAATTATGTGAAACAAGCGAAATATATCTCTAAACAGGAAGCTTCCGTAATTGCGAAAAGACAATTGGGAATTGATTCCGATGCACTTTTCGAGGAAGATATTTTTCCAGCTTCTGTAGAGGTTACTCTCAAACCGGAGTTTGTGGATCCTGCCAAAATAGATGGTGTTGTTGCCCAGCTAAAAGCTATTGAAGGTGTGAAAGATGTGGCCAATGATAATAAGCTGACAATTGACGTTTATAACAACCTGAACAGGATATTGACCTGGATCTTGGCATTTTCAATTTTATTCTTGATTGTAGCGATTGTATTGATCAATAATTCTATCAGACTGAAGATTTTTTCTAAAAGATTCATTATCAAAACAATGCAGCTGGTGGGCGCAAAAAGGAGATTTATTTTGATGCCTTTTATCAGGGAAGCTCTGGTTCTTGGATTGATTGGTGCATTTATAGGGATTTTAGCTCTGGGAGGTATTTGGTATTACTTTACCAATCAGATCGGGACTCCGTTTGTGCAGGATACCACCCAATATGTCTATCTTGTTTTGATAATTCTTTTCGTGGGTGTTTTTATTACCATTGCAAGTACTATCTTTGCAACCTGGAGATTCTTGCGTAGCAACGTGGATGATTTATATTACTCTTAAAAATGGCAAAAAAAGCAAAAAATAAATATTCTGCAGACCAGTTCGGGACAACTGAAACTGTCGAGAAAAAGACGTTCTATTTTGGAAATAAGAATTTCAAATTGATGTTGATCGGATTAGGATTGATTCTCTTAGGCTTCCTGCTGATGATGGGTGCAGATGCAAATACGACTCCGGAAGGGAAATTTGACCCGAATTATTGGAATGAGGAAATTTTCTCATTTAGAAGAATAAGACTTGCACCATTTTTGGTGATTGCAGGTTTTGTAGTTCAAGTGGTTGCAATTCTGAAAAGAAACAAAGATTAATTTTAATTTAAATAAAAATAACAGCTTTGTCCTGGTAACTCGGGGCAAAGTTTTTTATTAGTAAAAATAAAAACAAACTATGGATTTGATAAAAGCAATTATCATTGCGATCGTAGAAGGACTTACGGAATATTTACCAATTTCTTCCACGGCACACATGGGGTTTGCTGCAAACCTTATGGGATTGGAAGAAACCGAATTTTTGAAGATGTTTCAGGTTTCGATCCAGTTTGGCGCAATACTTTCCGTGGTTGTTGCTTATTGGAAAAAGTTCTTCGATTTCAGTAATCTTCAGTTTTATTACAAATTGGCTTTTGCCGTGATGCCGGCTCTGATCATTGGTTTTTTCTTGGATGATGCCATAGAATCTGTTCTGGGAAATCAAATTGCAATTTCATCTGTTTTGGTTTTAGGAGGTGTGGTATTGTTGTTTGCTGACAATTGGTTCAAAAATCCCATTGTTCATGATGAGAAAGAAATATCCATCAAAAAAGCTGTGACGATAGGTTTTTGGCAATGTCTCGCAATGATGCCCGGGACGAGTAGAAGTGCGGCTTCCATCATTGGAGGAATGGCGCAAGGCTTATCCAGAAAAGCCGCTGCCGAATTTTCATTTTTTTTGGCCGTTCCTACAATGTTGGCGGTTACGGTCTATTCTGTTTTTGTAAAAACCTGGGGAAAGGAGACACCGAATCCAATGAAAGGTTACGAAATGATTTTGCAATCCCAGAATCATATTTTAATTTTCATAGTTGGAAATATTGTAGCCTTTATTGTAGCCTGGATCGCTATAAAATCTTTTATCGCTTTGCTTAACAAATATGGTTTCCGACCTTGGGGCTGGTATCGTATTTTCGTAGGTATAGCTTTGTTGGTCTATTTTTATTTTTTTAAATAGAATTATTTGGGCAGCTATTTGACTTCGTTGAAAGCAATTTAATATTTTAGTGGCAGCTTTTCCGTCTTCCGTTCCCGCTTTTTTCTTTTTTAGCCAAAAAAAGAAAAAGAGCTCCACTCAAGCCGGGCTGCATTACATCCTTCCTTTTAAAAAGACTCTATAACTCTCAAACCCTCCAACTCGAAAAATGACAGCAGAAGAATTACAATCCGGACACATATTTCTCTTGGACAAACCTTTGGATTGGACCAGTTTTCAGACTGTCAATAAGTTGAAGTATAAACTCAAAAGAGAGTTCAAAGAATTGCCTAAAAAATTCAAAATTGGTCATGCCGGAACATTGGATCCAAGGGCAACGGGACTTTTGATTGTCTGCACGGGGAAATTCACAAAGAAGATTCCGGAGATTCAGGATGCGCCAAAGGAGTATTGGACGGAAATTAAAATTGGTGTCCAAACCGAATCTTATGATACCGAAAAACCGGAAATCTTACATCGAGATTTTTCCCATATTACGGAAGAGCAGATTCGTTTGGCTTTAGAAAAATTCATAGGAGAGATCGATCAAAAACCACCAGTCTTCTCAGCCATCAAAATCGATGGAAATCGTGCTTATGACTTAGCTAGAAAAGGCGAAGAAGTTGAAATGAAATCAAGGAAGACTACTATTCATTACATCAATGATATAGAAATAAATTTGCCTTTCGTGTCTTTTACCGTTGGTTGTAGCAAAGGAACTTATATAAGGAGTCTGGCTCACGACATAGGTCAGGAATTAGAAGTCGGAGCATATCTGACGCAACTTAGACGAACTAAGATTGGGAATTATTCTGTAAATGATGCAACTGCGGAATTTTTGAAAAATGAGTTTAAATTTGTTGATTTAAATAATTGAAATTGGAAAAAATAAGGATCAATAAATATTTATCGGAGGTCGGTTTCTGTTCAAGAAGAGCTGCGGACAAACTTTTGGAAGAAGGTAGGATCACTATCAACGGCGTAGTTCCTGAATTGGGAACAAAAGTTTCTGATGAGGATGAGATCTTCGTAGATGGGAAAACTATTAGAAAAGTAGAAGAGGAGTTTGTTTACATTGCTTTCAATAAACCCGTAGGGATTGTTTGTACCACGGACACCAAACGTGAGAAAAACAATATTGTTGATTATATCAACCATCCAAAACGTATTTTCCCGATAGGCAGACTGGATAAACCAAGTGAAGGATTGATTCTTCTAACTTCCGATGGCGATATTGTCAATAAGATTCTAAGAGCAAGAAATAATCATGAGAAAGAATATTATGTAAGGGTTGATAAACCGATCACTGAAAAGTTTCTCGAAAAAATGAGAAACGGCGTTCCTATTCTTGACACGATCACAAAGAAATGTGAGGTTGAAAAAATCGATACAATGAATTTCCGGATTGTGCTCACGCAAGGTCTCAACCGTCAGATCCGCAGAATGTGCGAACATCTGGGATATGAGGTGAAGAAGCTCAAAAGGATTCGTATTATGAATATCAAACTGGATCTTCCTGTTGGGAAATGGCGTGATTTGACTGATTCTGAATTGAAGGAGTTGAATAGTTTGTTAGAAGATTCTAGTAAAACCTTCGATTGATTCTCTATGATAAAAGTCAGTTTTTTATCTGTTTGAAATAGTTTTGAACTCTATAAATTTGCGACCTCAAAATATAACTATTACAAACAATGAAAAAATTAATTATTGCTGGAGCAATTGCATCATTCGGATTGGTAAGTGCTCAAAAGAACACTCTTTTGGTGGGAGGAAATATCTCTTATGATAATACGACTAATAAGAACTATACAACTGCCGGTGATTTGAAATCAGATAACTTTGAATTCACTCCCACAATTGGTTATCAGTTTGCCGACCACTTTACAGCCGGTGTGAAATTTGGAGTTGGCTCCTCAAAGGATGATTATTATCAAACGATTTATAACGGTTGGGATACGTATGAATCTATTACTAATATCAAAACAAACAGTTTTACATATGGTGTTTTTGGAAGATATACGATGCCATTGAACGATACTTTTTCAGTTTTCGGTGATTTGGATGTTTTGTTCAATAATAGTAAATCTACAGTGTCTGCTACAGGACCATTGGCTTATTCTACAACAACCAAATCAAACGGTTTTGGAATTGGCTTTACACCAAACCTTTTCATCAATTTCAAAAACTCTTTTGGACTTAACTTTAATGTAGGAGGAATCAGTTACCAGTCAGAGAAAATTAAAGATTCTGATTTGAAAACCAATACTTTTGGATTTGGATTCGGAAAAGGAGTTACAGTTGGTATCTCTAAAAACTTTGGATTGAAATAATTCAAAGTTGAAATAAATCAAAAAAAATCCGCAGATAAACCTGCGGATTTTTCATTTTACATAAAGTCTCATTTTGTCCTCATATTCAGGTTTCAGTTTCAACCATTTCCAGATCTTTTTGTCGTCAGGATATGTATTTCTGTAATAAATGATTTTATCGGCAGAATATCGGAAATAAGGATGTGTTTTCAACCAATCTTGTGGAGCTTCTGCTAACGAGTATTTTGCAACGTTCGAATTGTCCAACTTCGTGGCATAAATTAATTTTTCTCCTAATGCTCTGTCGATTTCATAGGTTTCCAAAACTTGATTTTTATTGATAAATCCACCCAGTTTCTTTCTGAAAGCTAAAATTCCTGCTGAATCTTTCTCGGTAAATCCAAATTCCCTTAATTGTTTGAAGTTGATCTGGTTGAGATCTATTTTAGAAAAATCTGTTTTTTCGGCTAAGATCGGTCTTTCTTCTTTTGATTTTTCAATTACCGGAAGTCTGATCCAAGGTTTCATTTCCTCAAATTTTTCTGCCGAAATCATAAAACATTTTTGAACATCTTCCAACGATTTGAAAGAACCTTTCAGAATCTTGTCTCGATATTTCAAAATCGAAACAGCTTGTTTTTCAGAGAATCCCAACTGTTGCCATTGTTCAGCATTCAGTTCATTCGGGTCAAAATAGTGATTGATTTTCACTACTTCTTTTTCTTTCTTTTTCTCAAATTTTTGAGCCAGGTTTTCTGGAGTCTTATCTTGTAAAATCAAATAAGGCGACATCTGTGCGAACTGTTCATCATTGATCATAAAGCATTCTTTCAGCTTTTCTTTGCTGATGAAACTTCCGCCAAGATAATTTTTATATTTCAGGATTGCAGCAGCTTGTTTCTCAGAAAAGCCAAGATTCTCCCAATCTTTTTGAAAATAGTTGTCAGGATTGAATTTCCCTTTGATATTCAGTCTTTTCTTTTCAGATTTTTTATAACTGAATTGATCATTGCTGAAATCAGGATTGCTTTCCGGAAGTAAAATATAATCTTTCAGTTGTTCATATTTCTCATCCGAAACTGCATAGCATTTTTTGAACTGTTGCTTTGATTTGAAATGTCCACCAACGATTTCTTTGTATTTCAAGATCGTTCTAATTTGTTTTTCAGAAAAACCAAGATCTTTCCACTGCTTTTCATCTAATTCATTCGGATTGAACTCGGATAAGATCACCTCCGGTTCAATTTCAGAAACAAATTGAATATCCGGAGTTTTATAAACCTGATTCTTTTTATAAAAGGTGAAAGAAAACTGCAGTGCAAGAATCAGAATTCCAAAAAAGACAAGACTATAAAGTTGCCTTTTCCGGATCTGGAAAGGTAAATTTGGTTTCATTTTGTGTTTTTAGTAAAATTAAAAATAAAACCAATAAAAATAGATAAAACGGAAAAAAATAAACGACCAAAATTAGTCGTTCAAAGAATTTTTTAATTTAAGAAGTTCAGCTTTTACAAATTCTAATCGGTCAATAATTGTAATAGTTTCGGATAGTTTTGTATTGGTGGTAAGTGCGACTCTTGCACCATCCAGCGTATAACCTTTTTCTTTGACAAGATGATAGATGATCTTCAGGTTTTCTATATCAGAAGGTGTGAAATACCGATTTCCTTTTTTGTTCTTCTTGGGTTTGATGATGGGGAATTCCTGCTCCCAATAACGAATTAGAGACGTATTTACATCAAAAGCCTTAGCAACTTCTCCAATGGAGTAATAGAGTTTGTCAGGAAGATTCAGTTTCATTGATTTATCAAATTTCCAAAGATAATTATTTTTAATTCTTTTTTACAAATTGTACCTTGCAACTTTAGAATTTATATTAATGAAAAAGCATTTTAGATTAGGTTTAATAGGATTACTGTTGGTTTTGATGAATTGCAAAGTTCAGAATGTGAACGAAAAATTGTTTGAAGTACCACCAACATTACTTTCGAGTCAATTTTCTTTTACTGAAGGTCCGGCTTCTGACATCGAAGGAAATGTCTATTTCACAGACCAACCAAATGACAAAATCTATTTCTGGAACTGGAAAACCAATAAAATTGAACTTTTTTTAGACAAAACCGGCAGAGCCAACGGAACTTATTTCGATAAAAATGATGATCTGATAACTTGCTCCGATGACAATGGAGAGATCTGGAAAATCAATAAAAATAAAGACATTCAGGTTTTATCAAAAGGCTTTGAGGGCAAAAGATTGAACGGTCCTAACGATATTTGGATTGATAAATTCGGCGGAATGTATTTCACAGACCCGCTTTACAAAAGAGATTATTGGAAAAATTTCAAGGAAGAGATTCCTGAAAAAAATCTGTATTACAGAAATCAAAACGGAACGATCACAAAACTGGAGACCTTCGTTCAACCCAACGGAATTATCGGTTCTGAAAAACTGAAAAAACTTTATGTTTCCGATATCGATGCGGGAAAAACTTATGTTTACAACATCTTGGGCGAAGGCAAACTTTCCGAAAAGAAATTGTTCTGCGAAATGGGATCGGACGGAATGACTTTGGACGATCAGGGCAATCTTTATCTAACAGGAAAGGGTGTGACGATTTTTAATAAAAAAGGGGAAAAACTGACTAACATTACGATCAATGAAGACTGGACTTCCAATGTGACTTTTGGTGGGGAAAATAATTCGACGTTGTTTATTACAGCATCACATTCAGTGTATGTTTTGCCGATGAATGTTTCCGGAATCAAATAAAAAGATCGCTTTAATAAGCGATCTCTATTTTTACTTTCTTCCCTTTCAGTTTTTCGTTGGCCAATTTTTTTAGGAGTTCGATAGTTTTTTTTCGGTTGACGGCAACGTAGGAAGTTGTGTCCTTTACTTCGATCAAGCCGATGTCATCCTTTTCCAGTTGTCCTTTTTTGATGAGATAACCTACGATATCAACTTTGTTGACTTTGTCCTTTTTCCCGGCGCTGATGTAGATCGTCTGGTTCGGTGTTCTCTCAGGAACCCGGTTGCTTTCCGATACGTTTTCTTCCGGTGTATTGCTTTTGATGAATGGGAAATTCTCGTCTTCCGTCATTATAAGATAAGCAAAGCCTTTGGCGTTCATTCTTGCAGTCCGGCCGTTTCTGTGGATGAAAGCGTCTTCTTTGGGAGGTAGTTGATAATGCACGATGGATTCAACTTCCGGGATATCCAGACCTCTGGAGGCTAGATCTGTAGTTATCAGGATTCTTGCTGAATCATTTCTGAATTTAAAAAGTGCGCGTTCTCTCTCGTCCTGTTCCATTCCGCCATGAAAAGTTTCTCTTTGGATTCCTTTCTCTCGCAGAAGTTCTGAAATTCTGTCCACCGCATCTCTGTGATTACAGAAAATCAACGTTCTTTTGTTTCCGATTTTACAGATTAATTGGAATAATGTATTCAGCTTTTCTTCCGGGGTTGTCATTACCTTTTTCAGCTGGATGTTCGGTTTTGACTCGTTCTCTTTGAGGAAGTTGATTTTCTTTTCTTTGTTGAGTTTCACAAATTCCGGAATATTGTCCATTAAAGTTGCAGAAGTCAAAATACGTTGAGAAAGACCAGTTAGAGAACCGATGATATATTCCATATCTTCCTGGAAACCGAGTTCCAAAGCCTTGTCGAACTCGTCTAGAACCAAAGTTTTGATTGAGCTTGGATCAAAGTTTTTGTTTTTTAAGTGATAAGCAATTCTTCCCGGTGTTCCGATCAAAACAGCAGGTGATTCTATCAAGTTGTTGATTTCAATCTTTTTATCATGCCCGCCGTAAGCAATCGTCACTTTGAAATCTGTTCCCATCGATTTGAAGACCTGCTCGATCTGTAAAGCTAATTCTCTGGCTGGAACCAGAATGATTGCTTGGATTCCCTTAACATCAGTTTTTAAATTTCTAAGAACAGGAAACAAGAATGCCAAGGTTTTACCAGAACCTGTTGGCGAAAGCAAAACGATGTCGGTTTCGTTTTCAGAGGCGCTAAATGTCGATTTCTGCATTTGATTCATATCCTGGATCTGCAGTTTTTCAAAAATTGGTTGTAATTCCATTTTGCAAAGATAAAGATTTGGTTTTGGGTTTTAGTGTTGGAAAGTTTGGTGGTTTGAAAGTTTGAATTTTTTTGACAAAACCATAGCCCCGATAGAAGCGGTTACCCCACAGCTGGCAATGGGAAAAGCCTTGGCGCGAGGAGTAGTAGCGGATAGCGGGATTAGCTCCTAAATACCGTGTTGGTTTTAATTTGATTATCAATTGGTTATAATTAAATTCAACTTCTATGAAAGTATTGTTGGTTTCAAATATTTTGCTTAATTTTGCACCACTTTTGTGAACGCACTTTTGGCGAAGTAAAACATTAACAATTAACATCTTCCATATTTTTCAGGATTCACAGCAAAGCCAAAGTCTGAGTAAATAGGAATACAAATTTTATTAGAAAATGTCAAAAGAGACAAATTCAGCAGAGGTTCTTTTGAACCAAAACGTAGCACCAGAACAATTTGATTGGGAATCTTTCGAATCAGGACTTAATGCAGAGGACAGAAGCGAGAAGAAAGAATTAGAAGAGATCTATAATGGCTCTTTGAACGATCTTACAGATAACGACGTGATCGTTGGTAAAGTTGTAAGATTGACAGACAAGGAAGCTATCGTAGATATCAACTTCAAGTCAGAAGGTGTTATTTCTCTTAACGAATTCCGTTACAACCAAGGACTTAAAGTAGGTGATGAGGTAGAAGTAATGGTTGACAGAAGAGAAGACAAAACCGGACAGTTACAGTTATCTCACAGAAAGGCCAGAACGCTTAAAGCTTGGGATAGAGTAAACGAGCTTCACGAAACTGGAGAGATCGTAAACGGTTTTGTAAAATCCAGAACTAAAGGTGGTATGATCGTTGACGTACACGGAATCGAAGCATTCTTACCAGGTTCTCAGATCGATGTGAAGCCAATCAAAGATTACGATCAGTTCGTAGGTAAAACTATGGAGTTCAAAGTTGTGAAAATCAACCCGGAATTCAAAAACGTAGTTGTATCTCACAAAGCATTGATCGAAGCAGATATCGAAGGTCAGAAAAAAGAGATCATCGCTCAGCTTGAAAAAGGACAGGTTCTTGAAGGTACTGTTAAGAACATCACTTCTTACGGTGTATTCGTAGATCTTGGTGGAGTAGATGGATTGATTCACATTACGGACCTTTCTTGGTCTAGAGTGAACCACCCATCTGAGATCCTGGAAGACGGACAAACTGTAAAAGTTGTTATCCTTGATTTCGATGATGAGAAAACAAGAATCCAATTGGGTATGAAGCAATTAGAAGCTCACCCTTGGGATGCTCTTTCTGCTGACTTGAAAGTTGGTGACAAAGTAAAAGGAAAAGTAGTGGTTCTTGCTGACTATGGTGCATTCGTAGAAATCGCTCCAGGTGTAGAAGGATTGATCCACGTTTCTGAAATGTCTTGGTCAACTCACTTGAGATCTGCGGGAGATTTCGTAAAAGTAGGTGATGAGGTAGAAGCAGAAGTGTTGACATTGGATAGAGAAGACAGAAAGATCTCTCTTGGTATCAAGCAATTGAACAAAGATCCATGGGAAAACATCGAAGCTAAATATCCGGTAGGTTCTCAACACGTTGGAACTGTAAGAAACTTTACAAACTTCGGAGTTTTCGTAGAATTGGAAGAAGGTATCGATGGATTGATCTACATCTCTGATCTTTCTTGGACCAAGAAGATCAAGCACCCATCCGAGTTCTGTGCAGTTGGAGATAAATTAGATGTTGTAGTATTGGAATTGGATACTCAAGCAAGAAGATTATCTCTAGGTCACAAACAATTGACTGAGAACCCATGGGATAAATTCGAAACTAAATATGCTGAAGGAACTATACACACAGGAACTGCGGTAGAAGTTCACGATAAAGGAGCTTCTGTACAATTCGAAGATGCTGAGGTTGAAGCTTTCTGCCCTTCAAGATTATTAGAGAAAGAAGATGGATCTAAGATCAAGAAAGGAGAAACTGCTGAATTCAAAGTTATCGAGTTCAACAAAGAATTCAAGAGAGTTGTTGTTTCTCACACAGGTATCTTCAGAGATGAGGAGAAGAAAAATGCTAGAGAGGCTTCTAACAACAGATCTAACAATGTTTCATCTTCTTCAAACGAAGAAAGATCTACCCTTGGAGATATCGATGCATTAGCAGAATTGAAAAGAAAAATGGAAGAAGGTAAATAATCCTTGATTCTTTTTTAATAAATTAGCCACCCGAAAATTTTTTTCGGGTGGCTTTTATTTTTAATAAGTTTATCAAATGAAAAAAAAATTACTATTTGCAAGTTTGTTTGCTGCATTTTATTCCTCGGCTCAGATCAGTGTGAATGAAGGGTTTGAGAATAATACATATCCTGGATTCACCAATGTGTCATTCTTTCGTAGCAGTGTGATCTCTGCTTGTGTAGGGGCTTACACTATTAATAGAGAATTCTGGAGTGGAGGAGCATCTGGGTCTACAACATATAGTTCCGCAGCTTCTAACGGAGGAAAGCTGGATGTTTCTTTCCAATACAAGACCCATATCTATTCTGGAGGTTCCGTGAATGGAACTTTGAAAGTTGAATATTCGGTAGATGGAGGACAGAATTATCAGACTTTGGAAACGATAAGTTTAAATTCTGTGCTTTCCTGCAAAACCTGGTCAGGCTCTATTCCACAGGGTAATGTTCCAACCAATGCGGACTTTAAACTCAGAGTTTCGGGACAATGGATATCGGGTGATTATTGGCTGTTGCTGGATGATTTCAAAATATCTCAGGATGTTGTTCTTGCAACTACTGATTCCGGTAAAAAAGAATCCAAGATCTACCCGAATCCTTTTAAAGACGTGATCCATATAGATAATTCTGAAGCTATAAAGTCAATCATAGTTTCAGATTTCTCTGGAAGACAACTTAAAATGATCAATGAAGTTTCGAAAGAAGTAAAATTATCAGAACTCAAAAAAGGAAATTACATTCTTAACATCGAGTATAAAGATGGAAGCAAAAATCAAAGTAAAGTTATAAAACAATAATATTTAAAACCGTTTCGCAATTTCGAAACGGTTTTTTTTCGATTTAATTAATCTTTTTGCTAGTACCTTGTCTATTCTGAAATTCAGCACCAATTTTTTAAATTGTAAATTCGCCGGCTGAAAAAGAGTTATGGAGAAGAAAAACATATTAAAAGGCGTTTTTTTCGTTGGTATCGGTGCTAGTATTTACGGGATGCTGGCAACATTTGTAAAGATGTCCTACAAGGAAGGTTTTACAACTTCTGAGGTTACTACGGCGCAGTTTTTATTAGGATTTGTAGGATTGTTGATCTTGAATCTAATTCAAACCAAAACCTCAAAAAGACAATTGTCAAAACCAAATCCTAAAGAAATAAGGATGTTGATGCTGGCAGGAACTTCTATGGGATTTACAAGTTTGTTCTATTACATCGCCGTTCAGTATATCAATGTTTCTATTGCCATTGTATTGCTGATGCAGTCGGTTTGGTTCAGTGTTGTCGTAGAAAGTCTCATTGCCAAAAAATTCCCGAATGCTAGAAAAGTAATTGCCGTGATCATAGTTTTGGCAGGAACAGTTTTAGCAACCAATTTGATCAATCTAGAAGTTGAAATCGATTGGCATGGTATCTTTTGGGGTCTATTAGCAGCGGCTTCTTTTACAATGACGATGTTTACATCCAATACTTTGGCGACACATCTACCTGTTTTGAGAAAAAGTATGACAATGCTTTCTGGAGGAACTGTGGTTGTGCTTTCGTTTTTATTCTTTGCTCAGATAGGGCCAATGTATTTTGAAGGACTGAGATCTTTCTATCTCAATTTTACAGAAAATACAGAACACATCAGACCGTTTGATTATTCTATCTTTTGGACTTATGGATTTATATTGGCTTTGTTTGGAACTATTATTCCGCCAATCTTGTTCAATATAGGTTTTCCGAAAGCAGGTTTGGGATTGGGAAGCATTATTTCATCTTTGGAACTTCCGGTTTCTGTGACGATGGCTTTTGTGTTATTGGGCGAAGAAGTGATTCCTATGCAGTGGTTCGGAATTGTTCTGATATTGTTTGCTATTGTCTTGATGAATCTACCTTCAAAAAATGACGATCAGGAAATAATAGCTTTTCACTAAAAAATAAAAACCGCCTCAAATGATCGAGACGGTTTTTTATTTATTCCGCAGCTTGCTGGGTGTCGTTTTTAAGTTCTTCAGCTTTTGCTTTCAGCTGCTCTGCTGTTTGGGAGGCTTTATCTTTTAAGTCGTTGCCAAACTTGGTCAGATTGTCTTTTGCGTTGTTAATAGTGTCTTTTACTTTTTGCTGATCTTCAGGAGAAGCTTTTTTGTATTTCCACCAAGCAAGAGCTCCCAATCCTAACAATGCCAATAGGCCATTTGTTTTATTTCCCATGATATAATTTTTGTGATTAATATTTGATTATTAAAGTTAATAGAAAAATTTATGCCAACACCAAAATAAATATGAATTTTAAGTTCATTTTAAAAAAAACAAATGCTTTCAAACTAAATACCTCAAATCTCATCCAGCAACTCCGCTAGTTTTTTCGTCAATTCTTTTCTACTGAATTCATTGATATTAGCTTCGTTCTGAATTGCTTTTCCGCTTTTCCAATCCTCATAAAGTGCAGATATGAATTCCCGGATTCCAAAGTTCTCTTGATAATCAAAATGCTTTCCTGATTTTGTTTTGTTAAGAATAGTTTCCACATCCGCATCTTTAGGTCCAAATGAAATGATTTGTTTCCCTGTCGCAAGATATTCAAACAATTTTCCTGGGATAATACCTTTTGAACTTTCATTCGGGAAATTGGTGATCAATAACAGATCCGAATTTTTCATTTCGTTCACAGAATCGTTATGAGAAAGATAACCTAGGTTTCTAATATTATTTTTCAAAACCGAATTCTCAATCGCGTTCAGAATTTTATCATCAACCCGTCCGACAAATTTCAATTCAAGATCATTGGCGAAATCAGAATTGGTTTTGCACAAATTCTCTAATGCTTTCCAAAGATTTTCTGGATTTCGCAATTGTTCCAAAACCCCAACATAACTTAATGTGAATTTGGAATTTGATGGTCTCATAGTTTCATTACCCCCCAATTTCCTAATTCTCTCACTCTCCAATTCTCCAACTCTAGAATTCTCTGACTCATCAAATCCATTCGTAATACAAAAAGCATTAGCTCCATTTTTTTTGAAGTTTTCTGCATCCGTAAAACTTGTCGCTAAAGTAATATCTGCAGTCTCAAAAACCGATCTTTCCAGTAGTCTGTGTTTTCTATCAGAGCCGGAAGTTAGTTTCAAATGTTTGTAATAGGAGATTTCTGTCCACGGATCACGGAAGTCGGCAACCCATTTCAGGTTTGGCAATTCTTTTTTTAATCCAAGTCCAATGAGATGCAAACTATGGGGTGGACCAGTTGTAACGAGAACATCAATGTTATTCTCTTTCAAATATTGTTTCAGGAATTTAACCGATGGTCTTACCCAAAATTTTCTAGCATCTGGAATGAAAAAATTTCCTCGGATAAAAATCGAAAGCTTCGACATAAAAGATTGGTTCTTTCCAACATCAAACTGTCCACCCTTGAATTTTTGATTACTCTTACTGAATTTCTCCGCAATCTGATAAGGTTCCCAAATATCAGTTTTAACAATTTGCAGATTCTTAGGGACTTCTTTTATCAAAGTCTCATCGATCAAAGGGTAACTTGGGTTTTCTGGTGTATAAATAATTGGTTCCCAATCAAATTCGGGAAGGTATTTTGCAAACTTCAACCAGCGCTGAACACCAGGCCCACCAGCTGGTGGCCAATAATAGGTAACAATTAGAACTTTTTTCGATTTCTCCATTTTCAAACTTTCTGAATACTCAGAACTGTTCTGTAAATTTATTTGTTTTTAAAGCGATTTCAAAACGATTTTTTTAAATTATATAATTTCTGTAATAATTGATTTCTAATTGTTTAAGTTCTATGGTATTATGTTTGTAAAGAAATATTCTTAAAAAATAATTGAATATGAAAAGATTATTGTTATTGGTACTGATGATTATGACAGGTTTCAGTACTGGTTTTGTGAAATCTCAGGTCAATGTAAATATTAACATCAACAGTCAGCCAGATTGGGGACCTAGAGGTTATAATTATGTAGAATCCTATTATTTGCCGGAATACGATATTTATTATAATGTCCCGCATCGCAGATATTACTATTTTTCCGGAAACAGATGGTTGCACTCCACGGCTTTGCCGGTTAGATATCGTCACATTAATTTGTATCAAACTCACAAAGTTGTATTGGTTGACAGATATCCTTTTAAAAGACACAAAATTCACTACAAACAATATGCTCGATACAGAGGGAACCATGGAGATCATTTAGTTGTAAGGAATTATAAACACAAGCCTCACAATGTTGTTAAGGTTGGCCACTTTAATTCTAATCCTCGATATGTTCATAAAAAAATGGTTTCAAAAAAATATCATAATCAGCCTAAACATCAGAAGTTTGGCAAGATAAAAGGTCACGGCAACCCTCATAAAGGACACAGATAATTTAAAGTCAAATAAGAGTCTCAGTTTTTTTTAACCGAGGCTCTTATTTTTATAATTTTGAAATTTCTAGCTTCAGAATTTTCGCTTCATCAGAACATTCAGTAAATTTATCTGTTTTTTTGAAAGCTTGAAAAACAGACATTTCTCAATTCAGTTTTATTATGATAATTAGACAAAGAACCAACTGGTTTTTGATGCTTTTCATTTGGAAAGGTTCTGTTCTGCGAAAGATTATTCCGCAATTATTGATCATTACTTTGTTTTCGGTAATTGTACTCTATTTTAAAGGATTTATTTACGATTTCAAAGTCCATCTCAATCCTGCGATTTTCACATTGCTGGGTTTGTCTTTGGCCATTTTTATGGGATTTTGTAATTCTGCAAGTTATGACAGATTTTGGGAAGGACGCAAACTTTGGGGAGCATTGGTCATCGAGACAAGGTCTCTTACACGTCAGGTTTTGACTTTGATTAATGACAAGTCGCCAGATTCGAAAACTAGAAAACAGGAATTCGTAAAGATGATCTCTGCATTTTGTTGGGCGCTTAACTTTCAGTTGAGAAATAAAGAAGGCAATGAAAAACTTAGAGAATTACTTTCTGAAGAGAATTTTGAGAAAATAAATGATAAAAAGTTCAAACCAATTATCATCCTAGATTTGATGGGGGAGTGGATCAATGCTCAGAATCAAAACCAGAAGATCGATACAATTATTTTGTCTTCAATAGATGTACAACTGAATCATTTGTCCGGTATTGCAGGAGGTTGCGAAAGAATTGCGAATACGCCTTTGCCTTTTGCTTACAGCGTTTTGCTTCACAGGACTGTTTATCTGTATTGTTTTTGGTTGCCGTTTGGTTTGATTGATACGATCGGCTGGATGACACCAGTTATCGTTTTGTTCATCAGTTACACTTTCATTGCGTTAGATGCGCTTATTCAGGAGATTCAAGACCCGTTTGACGAAGAGGAAAATGATTTGGCGCTAAACAGTCTTTGCAAGACGATCCAGTTTTCTATTTTTGAACAGGCGGAAATCTCTCAGCCAAAATTCGAAACACCAACAAGCTATTTTATTGACTGATGGACTATTTCTCCGAACAAAAATTCTCAAAGCTCGGTACAGGCAAAATTCCGAAAGCGGATTACGACAATTGTATTTTTACGGATTGTAACTTCGCAGATCAGGATTTGTCCGATTACAAATTTTCCGATTGCGATTTCAAAGATTGTGATCTCAGCAACGTCAAAATCAATCAGACAGCTTTTCGGGACGTTGTTTTCAAAAACTGTAAATTGATAGGAATCAATTTTGAAGATGCTCATCAATTCAATATTTCATTCAGGTTTGAAGATTGTTTGATGAATCATTCCTCATTTTATCAATTGGACATTAGAAAAACGATTTTTAAAAATTGTAGTTTAAACGAGGCTGATTTTACGGAAACCAATCTTTCGAACTCAGTTTTTACGGATTCCAATTTGAGCAATGCTGTTTTTGACAGAACGATTTTGGATAATTCAGATTTCAGAGATGCGATTAATTTTTCCATTGATCCCAATCAAAATCAACTCAAAAAAACCAAATTTTCCAAAGACAATCTCAGCGGATTGTTAGACAGATTTAATATAATTATAGAATAAAACATAAGCCATGAGAAAATTCCCCTCCTCTGGAGGGGTGGCGAAAATTCAAAGAATGACGGGGTGGTCAATAAAATAAACCAAGAATATGAAAAAAATACTATACGCAAGCTTCCTTCTATCTATCACTGTTTCTGCACAATATACAGACTTTGATCTCATCAAAGAAGTTAAAGTTAAGAATAAAGGTGTTGTGGTTTCAGCGCATCCTTTAGCAAGTGAAGCAGGTTCCAAAATTATGAAGGAAGGCGGAAATGCCTTTGATGCTGCTATTGCAACACAACTGGCTTTGGCGGTTGTCTATCCTCAAGCTGGAAATATTGGTGGTGGCGGCTTTTTGGTTGCTGTTACTTCCGATGGGAAAAAGCTGGCTTTGGATTATCGTGAAACTGCGCCGTCTAAAGCAAGTTTCGATATGTATTGGGATAAAAAGGGAAATGCAAATACAGATCTGTCACAATATGGGAGATTGTCAGTTGGCGTTCCGGGAAGTATCTCCGGAATGTTCGAAACCTTGAAATATGCTAAACTTCCGTTTTCGAAATTGATAGAACCTGCAATAGATTTAGCGCAAAAAGGTTTTGCGATCACAGAGCAGGAAGCCGACCTTCTCAATCGACACCAAGCTGATTTCAAAAAACATAACAAGAACAAAATTGTTTTTATTAATGACAAAGGCTGGAAAGCTGGGGATTTGTTGATTCAGCCAGAGTTGGCAGAAACATTGAGACGAATCCAAAGGTCTGGAGAAAAAGAGTTTTATGAAGGAAAAACTGCTGAATTGATCCTTGCCGAGATGAAGCTCGGGAACGGGATTATTCAGGCAAAAGACCTTAAAAATTATAAAACGAAGGAAAGAAATGCTTTGTCTTTTGATTATAAAGGAAGCGAGATAGTATCAATGCCAATGCCTTCCAGCGGAGGAACATTGCTTGCCCAAATGCTGAAAATGGCTTCTTACGAAGACCTTTCAAAGTATCAACAGAATTCTGCTGAAGCGGTTCAGGTCATGGTGGAAGCCGAGAGGAGGGCTTATGCGGACAGAGCAGAATATATGGGCGACCCGGATTTTACCGAAGATAAAACCCAAATGCTGATTTCCGATGAGTATCTTAAAAACCGTTGGAAATCTTATAATCCAAACTCAGCGACACCAAGCAAAGATGTAGGTAAGATTGTGAATCAACCAAGAGAAAGTACAGAAACTACACATATTTCGATTTTGGATAAATCTGGGAATGCGGTTTCCATTACCACAACGCTCAATGGTTATTACGGAAGCAAAACAGTTGTTTCCGGAGCTGGTTTTTTCCTGAATAATGAAATGGACGATTTCTCCATAAAACCAGGCGTTCCGAACATGTTTGGCGCAGTTGGAGGAGAAGCGAACAAAATAGAACCGGGAAAAAGAATGTTGTCTTCTATGACACCTACAATAGTTCTAAAAGACGGAAAAGTAAAAATGGTTGTCGGGACACCTGGTGGAACTACAATTCCGACTTCGGTTTTTCAGACGATTGTTGGTGTGATTGATTTTAAGCAAAATGCCAATTTCTCGATCAATACACCAAAGTTTCATCATCAATGGTTGCCGGAAGTTGTGAAAGTAGAGTATGACTTCCCAGAAACGACCATCAAAGCTCTTGAGAAAAAGAATTATAAATTCGAAAAGATCAAACAAATCGGAAAAACGGAAATAATTCTTGTAGATGATCATCAAAATATCCACGCTGTTGCGGATGGAAGAGGAGATGATTCTGTGAGTGTAGAGTAATTTCACTATATTGTGATTAGTCTGCGCGCTCCAAAGTGGTTTTTGACTTAGTCTATAATCTTTGTGAATTATATAATATTAAAAAGAAATTCGATACTCTGATTTAAAATAAAAGGCTTCCAGATTAGGAAGCCTTTACAATTTATTTCTAAGTTTTACATTATCTGGCGATATTCACAGCTCTTGTTTCTCTAATAACAGTTACCCTTACTTGCCCAGGGTAAGTTAACTCATTCTGTATCTTTTCGGAGATGTCGTAAGATAGTTGGTAAGCATTTTCGTCATTTACTTTTCCGCTTTCTACCATTACCCTTAGTTCTCTACCGGCTTGGATGGCATATGCGCTGGAAACGCCTTCAAAACTCAAAGCTGCAGCTTCCAGGTCTTTCAATCTTTGGATATAAGATTCCAGAACCTGTCTTCTTGCGCCAGGCCTAGCTCCTGAAATAGCATCTGCAACCTGGATGATTGGAGATAGAAGAGAGGTCATTTCTATTTCGTCGTGGTGAGCACCGATGGCGTTGATAACTTCAGCATTTTCTCCATATTTTTCAGCCCATTGCATACCAAGAAGTGCGTGAGGCAATTCTGATTCCTGCTCCGGAACTTTTCCGATATCATGTAAAAGGCCAGCTCTCTTCGCTAGTTTTACATTCAATCCTAATTCAGCGGCCATGGTTGCAGCGATATTTGCAACTTCTCTGGAGTGTTGCAGCAGGTTTTGACCATAAGAAGAACGGAATTTCATTCTACCAACGATTTTTACCAATTCTGGGTGAAGGCCATGGATCCCAAGGTCGATAATGGTTCTTTTACCAACTTCGATGATCTCTTCTTCGATATGTTTTCTGGTTTTTTCTACCACTTCTTCGATTCTTGCAGGGTGAATTCTACCATCTGTTACCAATCTGTGAAGTGACAATCTCGCGATCTCTCTTCTCACGGGATCGAAACAAGAGAGAAGGATTGCTTCCGGAGTATCATCCACAATGATCTCAACTCCTGTAGCAGCTTCCAGAGCACGGATGTTCCTACCTTCTCTACCAATGATCCTACCTTTGATCTCGTCAGATTCGATATTGAAAACAGAAACCGAATTTTCTACTGCCTGTTCTGTCCCAATTCTTTGGATGGTCTGGATAACAATTTTTCTCGCCTCATTTTTTGCATTCAGTTGTGCCTCTTCCATGATGCTTTGAACGTGAGCCTGCGCTTTCGTCTTAGCTTCAGCTTTCAAAGATTCTACCAGTTCGTTCTTGGCTTCTTCTGCAGAATAATTGGAGATCTTTTCCAGCATTTCTACTTTTTGGGCTGTTGCAACATCCAGGTCATGTTGTTTTTTCTGAATGACCTCCAGCTTTTTATTATAGTCATTTACCTGTCTTTCTAGGTCCTTTTCAAGCTTTCCTGTTTTACTGAGCTCATCGTTCAGCTTGTTTTCTTTGTCCTTTATCCGTTTTTCGGCTTCCTGCATTTTTTTCTCTCTCTGATTGATATTGGAATCATGTTCCGATTTCAGTTCCAGAAATTTTTCCTTGGCCTGCAGATGTTTTTCTTTTTTCACAGCCTCCGCCTGAACTGTCGCTTTTTCTATAATGTTCTCGGCTCTTTTTTTGGCATCTTCTATAATGAATTGAGCTTTTGAATTGAGGGAACTTTTACCGAATAAAAGTCCACCGACCGCTCCTATGAGAATTGCCACGACACCGATGATAATAGTGATTGTGTCCATAAATTTAATATATATTGAGTTTAATTGTCCTTCTTTTCTGTGAAAGGTACACTGTATAATGACCTTTCATTTTAACCATAATACTTCATACATTTTACTTTGTATCAAGTATATAAAAAAACCTACAACAGTTCAGTTATAGAGTAAACTCCATAAAAACACGATTTGAACTGATTTTCACTCTCTGTAATCTGCGCAGGGCAGCACGCCATCGAATGAACTTTCGTCCGGTAATTTTTAATTGTTGAGTTTACTTCTTTGTGTTAGAACTATTGTAGGCAGCTTGTAATAGAAAAAATTATTTTTCCAATTGCTCTAAGAGCGTGTTGATTTTTGCAACACGTTCGTTTGTATTTATAATATTTTTTTCATTGTTTAAAGAATACACCTCTGCATTGGTCCCCAGTTTCAAAGCGCACATTGCAAGGGCATCCTGTTTGTCCCTTACATCGAAGCTCGATTCGAAATCCTTGATCATACTTTCTATCTGTTTCCCCACTTTACGCAGGGTCTCTTCTTCTGCAGCCGGTACATTCAATGGATAATTTCTTCCTGCAATATTGATTGTTATTCTTCTGAAATCCATTTTTATAAACCACTGTTTTGTAATTCAGAAACGCACATATCTATTTCTTTTACCAACCGATTGATGTGATTTTTCATCAGCCTGTTGTGTTCTGCGTTTCCCGATATTGCTGAATAGAGCTTTAATTCTTTGTTTTCTTCTACTAATATCTGGTTTCTGCGTTTTTCCTCGGCATATTCTTCCTTCACTTTTTGTAGCTCATCAGACGTTTCTGCGTATTTTTCCGAAAGATTCTTATACTTTTTATAAAGATTGAGGATCTTTTTTTCTAAAACAGAAAAGTTGTTTTCCAATTCGCTTAACATAACCAGAATTAAATTCTAACTTTTACAAAAATAGGAAAAATTAATGATGAATTAACACGATATTTCTCTTTTATGAGTTAGATGTTCTTTGTGTTTGATTTATAATGATTTAACTTTGAACAAAGAATCGAAGACAAATTAAAACTGAGTATTTGAATTTAAAAGTATTAGACAATATTTCTTCCCTGAAGACAGAAAAAGCTTTCATAAGAAAGCTCTGTTTATCTTTTATTCAAATTTCAATACGAACATGAATGCCCTCGACTGTAATGTGGAAATGGCGGATGACCAATAAGGTGGTGTAGTTGCCTTGTCTGCAACCAATTCGTTGTTGGTGAAGAATGTCCCCCGGATGGCGGGTGTCAGTTTGAACCTTTCAAAATAGAACTGGATACCGATCTCTGCCGACCAGCCAAAATTATGGGAGGTTGTACGGAAGACATTTTGCTGATTATCACTTTCCGAAGTTTCATTGGACTGCAAATTCATCAGATAATTGACTCCTGCAGCCGCATAAGGGCGGGAGTTATACCAACGGTCTCCATGGATCTCCAATAGAACAGGGACATCTATATAAGTGGATTTTACAACCTTCTTGATCATGCTTTCATCCGGATTTGTGATTACCTGGCTTAATTCTCCATTGGGCAAAAGTACTCCTGATGGATACAGTTCGTTAACGTGATCAAATGTATTGAAGGTCAGGTTTCTCTGTACGAAATGCAATCCAGGTTCTATTCTTAGGTCCAAAAATTCGTTAAGTCTCATTTTTCCGATCAATCCTGCTCCGAAGCTGTAAGTAGATTTGGGCTCTACGAGATTTTTGTTGCCATCGACTCCCAAGGTAGGATTCAGATTCATCTTGTAATCAAAATTATTGGCAGCCAGATAGAATCCATAGCTGAATTTCTCCAGATCCACGCCCTCTCTGTTGTGTGCCCTGTCTCTGGTTCTGAACAGATTATTATAGTTCTGCGCCTGCATAGCGCTTCCCGAAAGGATGATCAATGATAAAATTTTCAATAAACGCTGCTTCATTCTATTTGGTAGCTTTATAAATGGTGGCTATTCCCAGACTTAATTTTGTGTATTCTACTTTTCTGAAACCTGTATCGAGAAGTATTGTTTTCATTTTTTCTCCAAAAGGAAAAGCATTTACCGAATCCGGAAGATACGTGTAAGCGCGATTGTCTTTGGACACCAAACGCCCGATAGCAGGCAAAATGTTCTTGAAATAGAACATATAGAATGGGCCTAGAAATCCTTCTACTTTTGAGAATTCTAAGATATAAATACTTTTGTTCTCTTTTACAACTCTTCTGAGTTCCAATAAACCTTTTTCCAGATTTTCAAAATTTCTTACTCCAAATGCAACGGTAACTCCATCAAATTTATTGTCCTCGAACGGAAGTTGTTCAGCGTCTCCTTTCTGCATAGATATTTTACCATCCAGATTTTGCTTCCTAACTTTCTCTATTCCTACATTCAGCATCTGCTGGGAAAGGTCGAGTCCTACAACATCTGCATTGGTCCCTTTCTGTACTGTGATCGCAAGATCTCCTGTTCCGGTTGCAACATCCAGGACGAGCTCTGGCTTATCTTTTTTCAGCATGTCCACCAATTTGTTTCTCCAAAGCACATCTATTTTCATAGACAGGACATGGTTCAGAAGGTCATATTTTGGTGCAATGTTGTCAAACATGTCTTCTACCTGACTTTTCTTGCTGTACTCCGAGTTATATGGTGTTACTTTGTTATGCTCCATTTTATGAATGATAAATATTAAATGACACTGAGATTGATGACCATTTAATTTATTAAAGTTTGTAATAATTTTTATAATAATTAATGAAATCCTGTTTTCTGAAAATCTTGGATCTGCTTTCTACTTTTGCAACATTTTTGATGACACGGTCGTAGTCTTCATCCAGATTGTAATAAAAATCTTCAGAATAGAGTTTGTTCATTTTCTTAACATCGCCCAGATATTGTTTCTTATCGATCTCGATTCCTGGTTGTGCAGCAATCAAAGAATCTTTATTGAGTCCATAGCCGTAATATTGGTTATTGATGTAATAATCTTTATGGGTAATATTGATCAACCCTCTCACTTTTTCCACAGAGAAAGCGGAATCGTAAAGCATTTTTTTGTTCTGGTCAAAAACCTTGATGCTGTTTTTTCCTTTATTAAGGTCAACTTTCAGATATTGCCCTGCAGAAAGAATATTTTCCTGACCATTATTGATCTTGAAATAATAAGTCTCAGGCGTAGGGTTGTCCACCAAATAGTAGTTTGGCTTGGCTAAAAACAAAAAGTAGATAGCGAATGCAAATCCCATTGCCAACAAAGAAAAAATTAAACCTTTTACGGAAGCACTCAGATTTTTCATAGATAGTTTTTATTACTTTTCAAAGGTAAATGTGAAAGCAATATTAAAGGTGCGAATTTACGTATTTTTTCCTAGCCTGTAATTTTTATGATTCTGATATTAATCAAGACCCCGATTCTTGAAAAATAAAACCTCAGTGTCTCTCAAATTTTCTATTTTTTGAGGGATTGAATCAAAATCAGGTGCCTTGGTTCCGTTTTCTAAATGAAGATCCGGATTTTTGAAAATAATAGCCTCGTCCCAAATGTCCTGATCGATAAATTGTTGCAATGTAAATCTTCCGCCTTCCACAATCACAGATTGGATTTGTAATTCATACAATTTCTCCAAAATCTGATTGACAGAATTTTCCTTTTCTATTTTAATGAATTTCAAATGGTTTTCTTCTGAATCCTTTATCGAATTGAAAATAAGAGTATCTGCTTCATTATTATAGATTTTAAAATCATTAGGGACTTCAAGGTTGAAATCAATGAGAATCCTACTTGGATTTCTTCCTTCGATTTCTCTCACGGTCAAACCCGGATTGTCATGAAGCGCAGTGTTTTTTCCTACTAAAATAGCATGTTCCTCACTTCTCATCTGATGGACAAACTGCTTCGAAAGAGAATTGCTGATTTGGATCGGTTTGAAATCTTTGTCCATAAAACCATCCGCAGATTGTGCCCATTTCAGGATAATATAAGGCCGTTTTTTCTCATGATAAGTGAAAAAACGTTTGTTGAGTTCTCTGCAATCATCTTCTAAAATGCCGGAAACAACTTCGATTCCTGCGTCAGAAATTATTTTTTTTCCTTTTCCGTTCACTTTATCGTGGCTGTCCATGGCGCCGATCACGACTTTTTTGAATCCCAATTCCACAATTTTTAGTACACAAGGCGGTGTTTTTCCAAAATGCGCACAAGGTTCCAGGGAGACATAGATCGTAGATTCCGGAATCAGATGTTTATCCTCGTCTTTTACCGAATTGATGGCATTGATCTCAGCATGAGGCTCACCCGCTTTCTTGTGAAAACCTTCACCAATGATCCTGTCGTGGTGAACGATGACAGAGCCTACCAAAGGATTGGGGTAAGTTTGTCCCAAAGCTTTTTCTGCCAACTCTATGCAACGTTTTATATAGAATTCATCATTCGTCATTATCTAACTTCTAACATCTGAAATAATTATTTCTTTTTGTCAACTTCTGTAGGCTTGTAAGTCACGGACGGAATTGCGGTTTTTATCGCTGCTTCCATTATTCTGCCTCTTTCTTTTGATAAGGACCTCGCTGCATATTTTAGATCACCTGCAATTCTTTTGGAATAAGAAAAAATGACGAACGATTTTTTTTCGCCCGTATCATAACTCTTGAATCTGTCAAGATTGTATTCTGCAAAAGGTTCGCCTTCACTGGGCGTGGTTGTCGTTAGATAATCCACAATCATCTCTTTGCCGTCAGGGCTTTCTGTTATGCTTACGAAAGAATATTTGTCCTGGGTCCTGTCCTTGCGTTTCTCCACAAAATCTACTTTTTGTTTCACAGCAGTTTCCATGTCAATTTCTTTGTCGAAATAGGAAATGTTGATCAATTCCTTATAATTGCTGAGCTCATCATCTCTCATGATGTATTGTTGCTGTGCCCAGGTTGCTGAGTTTTGTTTGCTCAAAGCCAGAATAAATTCATTTCCATAGAAGTTTAATGGGCCTGGGATATTCAGTCGTTCTGTGATTTCTATTGGAGTTGCAGCAGGTGTAGTTTCCTGAGCATGAAAAGCTGATGTAAAGATCAAACCTATTGAAATGGCGAGTAGATTTCTGACTTTCATATATTTTGGATTTTGTTGTTTGTACTTAATACCTTTTAATTTTACTTTTCGGCATCAATTTCCTTTAAGATCTGATTGATCTGTTTTAGTGCATTTTGATATTCATCAATGAGGCCTTTGCTGTTATAACTCAGGTTAGAATAGTTAGACTGCATCTTTTGACTTGTATAAAAATCCGATAGATTACGATTACCAGAATCAGCATCCTTTATTTTCAGTTGTTCGGAATTTATAAAATTAACTCTGAATGTCAGATTGGGCAAGGTTTGTTGATAATACGCCAATATTTCGTTCTTGAGAACATCATTTTCTATGGTCCCAATTTTACCACTAGATTTGAAACCCTCATACCTTCCAACATTGAATGCGGAGCCTAAAAGATAGAAATTAGAATGTGAACCCACCAGGCTATCTGTGATAGGAGTTTTAAGATTTTTCAGAGAAAGGATAAACTTATAATCGTTTTCTAAGTTTGATAATGTTTTTTTATTTTCTTCAATAAGTTTTGCATCTGCCTGTAGGTCTGCTTTCAGTTCTTTCAGGAATTTATTAGATTCTTTTTGTTCGTGATTATGCTCACTCCAGCCATGCAACCAGATAGAAAGGGATACAGCAAAAACGATGATAAAGATTTCTATGATGATTTCTTTGATTTTTTCATTAACTGTATGTTTTGGACTTTTCACAGTTTTATAAATTTTCCTGGAATGTTTGCTGATTTCTTCTTGCATAACTTATTGTTTCGGATTGGATGAAATATTATTTTTTTTTACTTCAATTCTTGTGGGATCTCACAAACGGGGATCGGATTCATCTTATGTTGGGTGGCTTTGTTAAGTTTGAGATAGATTTCCATCACTTCTTTTTGCCTGCCTTCAAAATCTGCTTCTGTTTTACCCGCAAATTGCTGTTCCATTGCCCATTCCAGTTCAGGATAGGTTGCGCCCATTTGGTCTTCGTCGGTCTTATCCGCATCCCAAAGCCCGTCTGTTGGAATAGCTTTTTGAATACTTTCCAATATATCAAGTTTCTTGGCGATTTCGTAGACCTGTGTTTTGTAAAGGTCGGCAATAGGAGAGATATCTACACCACCATCGCCATACTTTGTATAGAATCCGACACCAAAATCTTCGACCTTGTTTCCTGTCCCGGTCACCAATAGACCATTAAGCTGTCCATAATAATAAAGTGTTACCATTCGGAACCTGGACCTGGTATTGGCCAAAGCAAGATTTTTGCTCCAAGCACCTTCCTTATAATTGTTTACTGTGGTTTCGAAGCTTTCAAAAACAGGGGTAAGGTCAACAGTGAAACCTTCTACATTTGGGAAATTGGATTTTAGAAATTCAATGTGATCTTGTGCTCTGTCCACCTGATCAGCTTTTTGACGGATCGGCATCTCCAAAACCAAAGTTTTCAAACCTGTTTTTGCTGCTAATGTGGAAACCACTGCGGAATCAATTCCTCCGGAAACTCCCACAATGAAACCATTTACTTTAGCGTTGATAGCATAATCTTTTAGCCAGTTTACAATATGATCGATTACTTTTTGTGTCTGCATTCTTTTATTTTCTATTATTTTTTTTTAATTCATACCAATTACAAATATCGCCTTTGTCAAGAAAAGTCCCTTTGTTTTCAAAACCTAATTTCGTGAGAATATAGTTGGAGGTCAGATTTTCAACATCGGCATAAGCATATATCTTATCAGCATTCAGTTGATCAAATCCTAAGTCTAATGAAGCTTTCGCGGATTCTGTAGCATAACCTTTTCCCCAGAATTCAGGTAGAAACCGATAGCCCAATTCATAAACGTTTTTGAAGCCGTTGACTTCTTCTGTCAAAAGTTTGATCCCACTCCAGCCAATAAATCTATTACTTTCTTTTTCTACCACCGCCAATCTTGCGGTTCCGTTCTTTTCGTATTGACCAATAAGATTTTCAATCATCTCAAGGCTTTCTTCTTTCTTCGTCAAAGGCTGTATGCCTACATATTTTACAACATCGGGATTGCTGTCCAACAGAAACATATCATCCAGGTCATCTGGCGTTAATTTTCTTAACATCAATCTTTCGGTAATAATTGGAAGCTTCATCCTTTAAAATTCTTATTTTTGCTTTTCGATAATCTTAATGTAAAAATAATGAAGTTTTTCCGATATATCTCTTTTTCGGCGATAATTGTTTTCAGTTTATCCGCCTGCAAAAAGGAAAATGAAAACCAATGGGATGTCGAGATCAAGAATCCTGTCAAAAAAGTTGAGCTTACCGATTTGTCTGGTGAATTTTATAATTCTTCTGTTAGCTTGGACGATTTCAAAAAGAAATATCCTTGGTTTCAGGGTTCTGTTCCAGATGCCGATTACGGAGACCGAAGAAAAGATACAATGGAAGTTAGGGTTTACAAGGAAGCAATTTCAAAAATCGATAAGACTAAGCTGAACAAAGAACTTGCTGATCTGTTTTCTCATATCAAGAACTATTTCCCGAAATTTGTGCCGCCGCATATTTATTTATATTCATCGGTTATTGATCCGCAAAATGTTACAGATCCGATTTTTCTGAGAGAAGATGAGAATATGCTTTTCGTAGATATAACCGGTTTTATGGGGGACGGGAACAAAAATTATAATGGTCTCGACCTTTACTTTCAAAAATCTATGAATCCGGAAAATCTAGTTCCGAAGATTTCTGCTTTTTTCGCCGCAAGATTGGTTCCTGCTCAGATGGAGCAGCAAAAATTTTTAGATCAAATCGTTTACCAGGGAAAGATTCAGATTCTTCAAGATGCTTTTTTACCAAATGTTCCGGATAATCTGAAAATGAATTATACAAAAGCTCAATATGACTGGGCTGTTGCGAATGAAGCCAATATCTGGAATTATTTTGTAGAAAACGATTTGCTTTTCAGTCCTGATCCCAATCTTTCTGAGCGCTTCATTACTGTTGGCCCGTTTTCAAAATTCTATACGGAAGTGGATAGAGAAAGCTCTCCGCAGATTGCAATTTGGACTGGTTGGCAGATTTGCAAACATTATTTGAAAGCTCATCCGGAAGAAAAATTACCTGTGTTTTTGAAGAAAAATGCAACGGAGATTTTCAATGCTTCAGATTACAGGCCAAAATAGAATTGGAGTATTTGACAATGTAATATTACTAGAGGAGAATTCTTCTTTTGTCAAGTTTTACGCCTTTGTGAACTTAAAAACAGCTAACAATAAAAAATCTTTGTGGACTTTGTGTCTAAAAAAGAATGTAAATATTTAAGAATAAAATCAATGAAAAAGACAAAAATCGTTATAGATGTAGAATTGGACGATAATCATGTTCCCGAAAAGTTGTTTTGGAAAGCCGAAGACGGCGGAATAAAAAGACAGGAAACCAAAGCAGCGATGATCTCAGTCTGGGACAGCAAAGCAATGGAAGCTCTTAGAATCGACCTTTGGACAAAAGATATGCCTGTTGACGAAATGAAAAGATTCTTTCATCAGATTCTGGTTTCTATTGGACACACTTACGAAAGAGCAACCAGCGAAGAAGATGTGGCGCAATGGTTGGGAGAAATTGCAGAAGAATTTGCAGTAAAGTCGGCTATTAAAATGTAAAATTAATTTAATCATATACCAATGTATCAGTTTACCAATAAATTCAATTGTTACATTGTTAGATTTTTAGATTGGTAAATAAAATATTATGAAATTCAATACAAAAGTGATACACGGTGGACAACACCACGAACCAGCAACCGGTGCTGTGAATGTTCCTGTATTTTTAACATCAACCTTCGCACAAAAAAGTCCGGGACAACTGCTTTCCGGCTACGAATATTCAAGGGGAGCGAATCCTACAAGACAGGCTTTGGAAGATGCTTTGGCTAGTATAGAAAACGGAGCGAGAGGTCTGGCTTTCGGTTCCGGTTTGGCTGCTATCGATTGCGTTCTGAAATTGCTCAACCCTGGCGACGAAGTGATTGCTGTGGACGACCTTTACGGCGGTTCTTACAGGATGTTCACCAGATTATTCGAAAAATATCAGTTGAAATTTACTTTCATCGGTTTTGATAATGTTGAAGAATTAGAGAATGTGATTACCGATAAAACCAAATTGATCTGGCTGGAAACGCCTACTAATCCTTTGATGAAATTGGTGGATATCAAAATGGTTGCTGATACTGTAAAAGGCAAAGATATTTTAATTGCGGTTGATAACACTTTTGCAACGCCTTATATTCAAAAACCATTGGATTTAGGTGCTGATATTGTGATGCATTCTGCAACGAAATATTTGGGCGGACATTCTGATGTGATTGCCGGCGCTTTGATTGCAAAAGATACGGAATTAGGAGAAAAATTACATTTTATCCAGTTTGCAAGTGGTGGAATTTTAGGGCCTCACGATTCTTATTTGGTGTTAAGAGGAATCAAAACTTTGGCACTTAGAATGCAAAGACATTCTGACAATGGTTTCGAAATCGCTAAATATCTTGAGAATCATGCTTTGGTAGAAAAGATCTATTATCCGGGATTATCGTCTCATCCACAGTATGATCTGGCGACAAGACAAATGACAGAATTTGGCGGAATGGTTTCCTTCACGTTCAAATCCGGTAAAAAAGAAGATGCGATTAAATTCCTGGAAAATATCAAAGTTTTCACTTTGGCAGAATCTTTGGGTGGAGTAGAATCATTGGCAAATCTTCCTGCGATGATGACGCACGCTTCGATTCCAGAGGACAAAAGAGCAGTTCTTGGAATCACGGATGATCTGGTAAGACTAAGTGTCGGAATCGAAGATGCGGAGGATTTGATTGCTGATCTGGAAAAGGCGTTTAACTCAATTAATAATTAACAATTAATCATTAAAATGACTTTTCGTGATGCGACTTTAGAAGACCTTCCTAAAATTGTGGAAATTTATAATTCTACAGTTGCATCGCGATTGGTTACTGCTGATCTGGAACCCGTTTCTATTGATAGTAAAATCAACTGGTTTCATCAGCATAACTCCGAATTCCGTCCGCTTTGGATAGTTTTGGATTCGGATAAAAATATGGTTGGTTGGGTAAGTTTTCAGGATTTCTACGGAAGACCGGCTTATCAGAAAACGGCAGAAATCAGTATTTATATTGATGAAAAATATCGGGGAAAAGGTTTAGGCAGGTTGATTCTGGAATATGCCATCGAAAAATCCCACGAACTTGGAATCGAAAATCTACTGGCTTTCATCTTCTCCCATAATCTTCCGAGTTTGAATTTGTTCGAAAAGTTTGGTTTTGAATTATGGGCAAATCTCAAAAATATTGCCGAACTCGACGGTGAAAAAAGAAGTCTGATTATTCTCGGAAAAAATATCAAGGATTAAAGTAAAATGGAAAGTATCACGCACTGTCTGTATTGGGTTATTTCCGTTTTAGCGATTTCGTCGGTGCTGATTCCGGCTATCAGAAATAATTACTGGACTTTTCGGGTTTTTGATTATCCACGGTTTCAGAAATTTGTAATTCTTCTTGTTCTGATTGTTACGTGGTTTTTTGTTTTTGATAAGCCTGGTATTTACGAAAAAATCATTCTTTCCGTAGAGATCGTTTGCAGCGTTTATTTGTTTTACATCATCACTCCCTACACCAGATTCGGGAAAACGATGATTGATAAAACGCAGCCAAATGCAGAAGAAAAAACTTTGGATATTCTTGTTTGTAATGTTTATCAGCATAACAGGAATTATCAGAAATTAATAGATTTAGTTAAAGAACAAGATCCGTCAGTTTTGTTTTTTCTGGAGACCGATGAAGAATGGCAAAATGCTTTGAAACCGGTTACCAAAAATTACGAGTATAAAATTGAAGTGCCGCTGGCCAACACTTACGGGCTTTTGTTTTACAGCCATTTTCCGGTTAAAAATTACGAAGTCAATTATTTGATTGATGATGAGATCCCGTCGATTGTTGCGGATCTGGATTATAATAATCAAACGGTCAGATTGTTCGGAATCCATCCGACACCACCGGTTCCGCAGGAAAATCCGGAAAGTACCGAGCGCGATGCGGAGATTCTTCTGGTAGGTGAAAAAGCTCAGGAATTTGGAAGCCCCGCAATAGTTTTTGGAGATTTGAATGATGTCGCCTGGTCCAGAACGACCAAGTTGTTCCTAAAATCCAGCGGAATGCTCGACCCGCGGCGTGGAAGGGGAATGTTCAATACATTTCACGTCAAATATTGGTTTCTGCGCTGGCCTCTGGACCATTTTTTCGTAAGCCCGCATTTCCGGTTGGTCGATATGAAAGTAATGAGGTCTGTGGATTCCGACCATTTTCCGATCTGGATTTCGTTGGTTGTGCGAAATGAGGATAAAGAAGACCAATTCGAAATTTCACAAGGAGAAAAAGAAGAGGTAGTTGAAAAGATTGAAGAAGGTATCGAAAAAGGCGATGCCAACGATTAGTTACATATCCTTCGACAAGTTGTTCAGGATGACAGTGCTAGAAGTAAGGTCTAATCAATGTTGTCAGGCTGAGCCTTTCGAACCCTCAAAATTTTTTATTACTTTTAAATTTAATTAAAATTTATGAAAAAGCTGATTCTTGCTTTCGCAGTTTTATTTTGTGTTCAATTTTCTTTCGCTCAGAAATCTGAAGCTAATCCGATTTATATTGTTGATAATGTGATTGTTTCTAATGTTTTGCTCCATAGCTTCAATCCGAATGACATAGAAAGCGTTCAGGTTTATAAATCACCGTCTTCGCAAATCGAACAATATGATGATCTCGTCAAAAATGGTTTGATCAATATCATCATGAAAAAACCTCTTAATCTCGAAAAAGTAACGGTTTCCGAGGCCAAGAAAAGATTGAACCTCACATCAGCATCAAGATTTTTCCTGAATGATATCGAAGTTCACAACGAATCGATTCTGATTGCGGAAGATCTTTTGAAAAGAGCCCGAATTCTGCAGCCCGATAAGAAATTCAATAATTATAAAGTTCCAGCCATCAGCATAGAAACCAATTAAATTTTAACGAAGCTAAAATCTTCATACCTTAAAATATAAGTTTCATTTTAAATTATTTTGTGCCTTTGCGTTAAAACAAAATACAGTTTGCCCAATTTGTTTTTCCCTTTCTGAATCCCTATTTTTGCTGAAATCGATAAAATTTCAATATGGTTTTCACTAAAGCAAATTTATTCTTTAGCGCATTGTTCTTAGTTTTAATTTCAAATTCTTTTTCTGCACAAAACCGAATCAGCGATCACAATAATATCGGCTGGTACGTTTACAACGGAACTTTCAAATTAGATTCCAAATTCTCCATCCATACTGAATATCAGTGGAGAAGAAATGATTATATCACGACCTGGCAACAGAGTCTTTTGCGTCTGGGAATCAATTATCAGGCAAATCCGAATCTGCAATTGCGCCTAGGTTACGCCTGGGCAGAGACTTTTCCTTACGGCGAAATCCCATTGAACGGAATGGGAAAAGACTTCACGGAACATAGGATTTACGAAATGGCAACGGTGATCGACAAGATTGGAAAAATTGATTTGTCACACCGTTTTATGTTGGAACAGCGCTGGGTTGGACGATATTCTAATGCCAACTTGACCTCGGAAGATCAATATCCTTTTATGAACAGAGCGCGATATATGATTCGTTTGCAAATGCCTTTGAAAGGAAATTCAATTGCGGACAAAACGCCTTATGTTGCAGTTTATGATGAGGTGATGATTGGATTCGGGAAAAATGTTGGTGAGAATATTTTTGACCAGAATAGAATCGGAGTTTTGTTAGGATATAAATTCAATGATTTGGTAAGAGTAGAAGGCGGTTATCTGAATCAAATTATTCAATTAGGAAGGGAAGTGGAAGGTAAAAACGTGTTCCAGTACAACAATGGTTTTATCATAAGTGCAAATTTTAATTTTGATTTCTCCAAGAAAATGGTTGATTAGACTAACCACAAAAGTCACAAAAGTTTTTATTCAAATTTTCTACTTTTTGTTGATAAGGGCTTCGACTCCGCTCAGCCTGACACCGTTGATGATTTAAGTCTAGTGTTAGAATTGTCATACTGAGTATTTCGACTTCGCTCAATATAAACTAAGTCGAAGGATTTTAGGTTGATTTTTAGCTTAAAGAGCAATTAACTTTTTCTTTTGTGACTTTTGACTTCGTCGAATCTTCGATTTGTGGTAATTTTTTAATTATAATCTTTAATTTCGCAGTATGAAAATAGCATTCTTAGGACCCGAAGCATCTTTTACGCAGTTGACCGCGACTCAATTATTCCCAAACGAAGAATTGATTCCAAAAGCCAATATTTTAGATTGTTTTCTGGCGATTCAGAATAATGAGGTGGATAAAGCGGTGGTTCCGTTGGAAAACTCGATAGAGGGAACGGTTTCTATGACTTTGGATTATCTCTATCAAACGCCTGAAATCCGAGTTGAAGCGGAAGCTGTAATGCCGATTGCGCATCATCTGATGATTCATCCAAGTAACGATAATGACAACACGATTGAAAAAATCTATTCTCATCCGCAGGCACTTGCGCAAAGTTTTCATTCACTTAACAAAAATTATCCGGACGTTCCAAAACAGGAATTCGCTTCTACGGCAGCTGCTGCCAAACGGGTTTCTGAAAATCCAGACCGAAAAATTGCGGCAGTTGCGAATAAGTTTGCAGCAGAATTATATGGATTGAAAATCATTAATGACAATATCCACGATGTGGAAGAAAATCACACCCGGTTTATTGTGATTTCTAAAAGTGAGGAAAGTTTTGACAGCGATTTGAACAGTTCCGGAAAGAAAACCGGACTTTTGATTACTTTACCACAAGACCACGCCGGAGGCTTACACCAGGTTTTATCGGTTTTTGCGTGGCGAAATATGAACCTTAGCAAGATCGAATCCCGAACTTTGAAAACAAAATTGGGGAATTATTTCTTCTTTGTGACCGTTGTTGGTAGTTGGGATGATGTTCTTTATGTCAATTCGATTGATGAGTTGAGAGCAATTGGCGCTGATGTTAAGTTTTTGGGGAATTATAAGGAGTTTTTGCTGGAGAGTTAAATGATTTCTAACTCTCTTTGAATATTTTCTCTAGCCTTTTCTTCATATTTTCCTTTGAAGTAATCGGTTTTGAAAATTTCTTCGAATTCTAAAAAGTGAATCAGTACCTTTTTGCGTCCAGGCTTATACATAAAGTCAGGATAAATTGAATATTCTTTTCGGATTTGTTGAGTGTAATTTTCATAGATTTTCCAATCCTGACCGAGAATTGCCAAATCTGCATCAAGGAGAAAATTGGTGTCAGAGTCTTCATTTTTCTTGTGAGATTTTGTTGCTAGGATTTGATTGTGAATTCTGGCTATTTTCTCTTGAGGGATATTCAGTTTTTCAAGTCTGATTTTTGCCTTTTCTGCACTTTTCTCTTCGTTGTCTTTGGATGTCGCTTTGTAAATAATGTCATGATAGAAAATTGAGAAAAGTATGGAATCATAATCTAAAATTTTATCTTTCACTTCTTCCAATTCTAGAATCATATTTTCAAGATGAATGAGATTGTGATATTTTCTGCTTTTTTGAGAATAAGATTGTTCTATTTCTTTCCAATAATCTTTTTTTAATATTTCATTATCGGAATATTTTGAAAATAGTTCTTTATAAATATCGCTAATTTTCATATCACAAAATAAAATTATTGAGTTTGAATAAAAATTAATGTTTTAAGATTAATGTTTTGAAAGGATCCTCACCAATATTTACTAAAATTCCTTTGTCAGTTAAAATACTTAATAGCTCACCAAACTTTTTTTCGGTCTCTATGTTTTTTCTGATGTAATCTAGAGATTTTGTCGTTTGTAAAAATTCAAAGAGATAATGATTGTCAATTGCTCCAAAATTTCCAGCCCTATTAATTTTAACATGAAGAAACTGTTCTGTTTCAATATTTATGAAATCAGATGCGTCACCATGAAACCAATAAGTCCAGTTCTCTCTTAGTTTTCCTTTTCTTAAATTATTTTCTACGTTTAGTAGCTTTCCAAATGGATTTTCAGCTGATAAGTCAAGATTAAATTCATCAGCCAATATCTTTATCATTTCGTTCGCCTTATTCTCAAAAGCTTTTATGACAATAATTAATAATTCTAATTCCTGCATAAAATATTTATTCGATTACTGAATATTGTCAATTTTCTTATTAATAAAAAAATAAACCGGCAATCCAAGCAAAATTAATCCCAATCCTGGCCAAGTATATTGTGGCTTATAGATGAATAATAAAATACAAAATCCGGTTCCAATCAAAAGATAAAGAATGGGCGTGAAAGGATAAAGAAAAGTTTTGTAACCTCTTTCCAATTCGGGTTTTTTGATTCTCAAATAAATCACACCAAAAACGGTTATCATATAAAACAAAACAATCACGAACGAAATCATATCCAGCAGATCGCCATATTGTCCGCTAAGACAAAGCAAACTTGCCCAAATTCCCTGCATCCAAAGTGATTTTGCAGGAACACCATTTTTATTATTTTCTACGGCTGATTTTAAGAACAAACCATCTTTTGCCATCGTTTGGAAAACTCTTGCTCCGGCGAGAACAATTCCATTCACGCAGCCAAAAGTTGAGATCATTACAAGAACTGCAATGATTATTGTTCCGGCATTTCCGAACATTTTTTCGGCTGCAGCAACAGCAACTCTGTCATTCGCTGCAAAAGCGATAGAATCTCTGTCAAGCGCATTGAGGTAAACAAAATTGACCAAAAGATAAAGAATCATCACAGCAGAAGTTCCCAAAATCATTGCTTTCACCACGTTTTTCTTTGGATTCTCGATTTCGCCGGAAATGAAGGTCACATTCTCCCAGGCCACAGAACTGAAAACCGAACCAACCATTGCCGCAGCAATTCCGCCCAGAACAGTTGCGCCGGAAATATTTTTCCATTCGGTTTGTTTCAGATTTTGGAAGGCATCCCAACCGAAACTCATGTTGGAATTCCAATTGGATTGAGAGATCAAAACGAAGCCAAGAACAATCAAACCAAGAAGTGCAATAATTTTGGATGAGGTAAAAACATTCTGAAGAAGCTTTCCACTTTCTACGCCTCGGGTATTCACAAAAGTCAGGAATAGAATCACGCCAATCGCCAGAATCTGAATCCAGGTGATTTTAAAGTCGCCATTTTGGAAAATCGGAGCAGCGTCATTAAGTGCCGGGACAAGATAAGCTGTAAACTTTCCGAAAGCAACCGCAACTGCCGCAATGGTTCCTGTTTGAATTACAGTGAACATTCCCCAGCCGTATAGAAATCCCATCGGTTTGCCGAAAATCTCTGTGATGTAAGTGTATTGTCCGCCTGCTTTTGGAAACATTGCTGACAATTCGCCGTAGCTAATGGCCGCTGCAACGGTCATTACTGCTGTAATCACCCAAACGACAATCAGCCAATAGCCGGAACCGAGATTCCGCATAATGTCTGCGCTCACGATAAAAATCCCGCTTCCAATCATCGATCCCATTACGATCATTACAGCGTCCCAGAGTTTGAGTTTTTTCTCCATAGTTTTTATTAATAATCAAATATAACAATAATCAACACATCAAAAGCTGTATATTTATGGTTATAAAAATTTTGTTTTCGAGTCTATGAAAATCAGTTTGTGTCTCATTGTTAAAAATGAAGAGGAAGTTTTAGCAAGATGCTTGGAAAGTGCGAGAGATTTTGCGGATGAAATCATCATCGTTGATACGGGTTCTACCGATAAAACGAAAGAAATTGCCAAGCGATTCACGGACAAAATTTACGATTTTGAATGGGTCAATGATTTTTCTGCCGCTCGTAATTTTGCATTTTCCAAAGCAACTATGGATTATCAGATGTGGCTGGATGCGGACGATATTGTTCCTGAAAAATCGGTTCAGGAAATCAATGAGTTGAAGAAAACTTTAAATAATGATGTTGAGATCGTCACGATGAAATATGTCTTGTCATTTGATCAAAATAATAAACCTGCGTTCTATTCTACCAGGGAAAGGTTGTTTAAAAGAAGCAGGAATTATGAATGGATCGATCCTGTTCACGAATGTATTCCGTTAATAGGACAACTGCAATATACTGATATTGAAATTTGGCATAAAAAAACGAAATTGGAAGCGCTTTCTACCAGAAATATTGATATTTACAGAAATTTGGAAAATAGTGGGAAAGAGTTTTCCCCAAGACAACTATATTATTATGCTAGAGAACTGAGGGATCATGGGAGATTGCAGGAGGCAATCGGATATTATGAGAAATTTTTGGCAACGGAATTAGGTTGGTTTGAGGATATAATTAGTTCTTCTTATGATCTGGCTGTTTGTTATAAAAATATTGGTCAGAGAAATAAAATTCTTCCGACTTTGCTCAAAAGTTTTGAATATGACATTCCAAGAGCATCGATTTGTTGCGAATTGGGATACTACTATAAGGATGAAGGCAATTATGATTTGGCGTTTCGCTGGTTTGATTTAGCCACAAGGCTTGCCCACTCAACTTCCGTAGGGTTTATTCACGATGATCATACAGGCTATATACCGAATATTGAAGCTTGTGTTTGCTTATGTTTTTTAGGAGATTACCAAAAAGCAGATGAATACAATGAAAGGGCTTCTTTATCAAGACCCGACTGTTCTTCCGTGAAACAGAATAGAGAATACCTGAAAACAATGTTGGGACATTGATTTGAACATCCTTTAAATTATAAATATCATCTCGGGCGCTTATGTCCGCCATAGCCAAGTTTTCCTACATTATCATTTGATCAGGCGGTTTGTGGTTTTTATATTATTTGTAATAATTTAATATTTGTATTTTTTATATTTATATATTTGTATATCATTGAAAAACTAATAAATATATAATATATACGATATGAAAACTACATTAATCACGGGTTGTTTTCTGCTTTTGGGTTTTTCTATCCAAGTTTCAGCCCAAGAGTCTGTTAATGCCAATGGAGATAATTCTTCCGGTTCGGGTGGGAGTGTTACTTCCTCAATTGGTCAGTCCTTTTACGAAACATCCATCTCTTCGTCAGGTAATGTTTCTACAGGTGTTCAGTATTCCTATGAAATAATAGAAACTTTAGGCTCTGACATCAAAGAAATTAATCTAAGTCTTAAAATCTATCCAAATCCAACTCCAGATGTATTGTATCTTAAGGTTGGATTTCCTGATTATAGGAAATACCGTTATGAGCTTTTTGACAGTAGTGGAAAAGTTTTAACAGGTAAGGCTATCAATGGATCCCAGACTTCTATAACTGTGACCTCTTATCCTGCGGCTGTCTATTATCTTAAGATATCAAAAGATGGTAAAGTTGTCAAGGTCTTCAAGGTTTTAAAAGCTGATAAATAAAATAACTAATAAATAATAATTTAACTATGAAAAAGCTTTCTTTTCTAGCGGCCTCTTTGGCTTCTATTTTGGCATTTTCCCAATCACAGGATGCTATGAGTTATCAGGCTATCATAAGAAACTCAAACAATGAACTGATTAAGAATCAGAATGTAGGGATGAAATTCTCTATATTAAAAGGTTCTCCGACTGGAACAGTCGTGTATTCTGAAACGCAAAGTCCACAAACCAATATGAATGGGTTGGTCACTGCTAAGATAGGTGCGGGGACATTGGTAACTGGTTCTTATTCTGCAATAGACTGGGGTGCTGATACTTATTTCATCAAAACAGAAACAGATCCTAATGGTTCAACGAATTATACTATAACGGGAACATCCCAACTATTGAGCGTGCCGTATGCATTGTATGCAAAAAATTCTGGAAGTTCGCTTCCTGGCCCTACAGGGGCTACAGGCGCAACAGGTCCTCAGGGAATCCAAGGCATTCAGGGCGTTACGGGTAATACTGGCCCCGCAGGTGCACAAGGTATAACAGGTGCGGTAGGAGCGACTGGCGCAACAGGTCCTCAGGGAATCCAAGGCATTCAGGGTGTTACGGGTAATACTGGCCCTGTAGGCGCACAA
>NZ_AUFK01000014.1 GCF_000426465.1 Epilithonimonas caeni DSM 17710 | reverse complement strand
AAAAGTGTCCTCAAGTGTCCTCTGGCTCAATCTATCGTTGTCAAAGACGCAGAATAAAAGCAGATAGAACATTTTCCTCCCATGGAGCACTTTACTATAGTGGTCAACATTGGTGGTCGCTGATAGATGGCTTAAAAGCGCCTCGGGAATGAAATCCAGAACCTGACTAAGGGAAACTTTGTGGTCATTGAATACTGACATAAATGTTTGATTATCAGTATAAATATACAAAATTTAAACGACAAAAACAAGTTAATTATTTGATTATCAGGTAATTGTAAAATTATTTTTTGCGCATATAAAAACAAAAAAGTCGGAAGAAAATCTTCCGACCATGACTACCAAATATGGCGGTTTTTTTTATTTTGCTAATTTGTATTAATTCTAAATAAAGAATTGTGCGAATGTTTTTAATTCAATGAATATTTCAATAACTATCAATGATTTATAAATTTTAGCATGGTTTTCAGCTTGTTTTTTATCCATTTTTCAAAGAGAATGATTTTTTTTTAAAAATTTAATTTATTTAGGCCGTTAACTTTTGTTCTTGTTAATTTTTTTTAACATATTTGCAGATTATAATTAAATAGTGTTAATATGAATGTAAAATTACGATTGTTATCCGTTGGCGTATTGTTCTTTACGGGACAGGCATTAATGGCACAGAAAGCTAAGAGAGATACAGCTAGCACAAAAGACATTGAAGAAGTAGTTGTAATTGGAAACATCAAGTTGGATCCGGCTCAGAAAGTAGGTTCTTATAGTACAGTTTCTAAGGCTAACTTTGAGTCTACGCCATTCTCATCTGTTGATGAAGTTTTGAATGGTAGAGTTGCAGGTTTGAACTTTTCTTCCGCAAGTGGTGATCCAGGGTCTTCTAATATGGTAATTGTCAGAGGGGTGAGTTCTTTGATTGGAACACCTAACCCTTTATATGTTATCGATGGTGTAGTTGTAGGTAAAGGAGCGGACAATGCCCAAGTAATGGAATCATGGAATCCTTTAGCGGCTATTGATCCAAATGCCATAGAGTCTGTTCAGGTTTTAAAAGATGCATCGGCTACTGCATTGTACGGTTCCAGAGGTGCTAATGGTGTAATTATCATTAAAACAAAAAAAGGAAAATTCAATCAGAAAACCAAATTTGAATTCTCTACAGAAACAGGACTTCAGGATAGAGCTTACGATAAGATGAAAGTGATGAATGCTGATGAGTATATCAAGTATGGTTCAATGCTGGTATGGAATAGTAGAGGACAAGGGGTGTCTGAGGATCTTGTTACTAATATGGACGAGGCAAAAACCTATTTCCTTCAAAATTATGAGAATACTTATTATAATGAAGGAGATTTAAAAAATACCAATACAGATTGGATTAAAGCTGTCACCAGGGGTACATCGGTTGTTAATACATATAATTTTGGAGCTTCAGGTGGTGGAGAAAACACGTCTTTCAGAATTGGGGGTTCTTATTACCAAAATAAACCATTAATTTTAACCTCTGCATTTGATAGGATAAGTATTAATGCAGCTGTTGACCATAAGGCATCAGATAAACTAAAGTTTGGTTTGAATTTAAACTATTCTAATGTAAAAAGAAATACTTACTATGGGGGAAGGGCTTCTGCGAATCCTGTAACCTCGGCAATTATGCTTTCTCCATTGAGACCTATTTATAATGAAGACGGGTCTTATAATCAATTAGATTTAGGTGAGGGGGCAGGAAATAATACTCCTGGTTTTAATCCGGTATCTATGTTAAATGAAGCAAGACAATTGTCGGCTATTAATACGTTCATTACATCAGCCAATATGGATTATAGTTTTTCAAAGAATTTTTCTTTCAATTCATTATTTGGTGCACAAGCAATGTTCATGAGAGAAAGAGAAATTGTAGCTGCAGGACACCCTGTGTTTACTATTATGACGCAGGATCAAGGGTTTTTAGGTGATCATAGAACAAATACATTGGACTGGAACTGGAGTAATACGTTTAACTATCATAATGTTTTCGGGGATCGACATTCTGTAGATGCATCAGCAGGGATGGAATATCAAGATCACACCTATAATGTTTTGAATGTGCAAACATTTACAACAAACTCAAATGATCCATATTTCCAATTTTCGGATGATCAATTTGCAGATAATGATGATCTAGCTTGGAGACAAATTTCTTACTTCGGAAGATTAAATTATAGCTTTGATAAAAGATACTCTGTATCTGGTCAAATCCGTAGAGATGGTAATTCTACTTTAGGAACTGAAAAATTTGGTACATTTTGGTCAGTAGGTGGTTCTTGGAATGTGGCACAGGAGTCATTCGCTCCAAAAGCGTTTTCAACTTTTAACATAAGGGCTAGTTATGGTGTTTTAGGTAATATCCCTTATGCGGATCAATGGGGTGCACAATACAACTCTGCAACACTGCTTGGTTACAATTGGACTTATAATTACGGAGGAGCTGGTGGATTTGGATCAATCGTGAATGCAGGAAACCCTCTTTTAACATGGGAAGAATCTAAGCATTTGGATATTGGAGCTGAAATCGGTTTCTTTAACGATCGATTGAAGTTTACATTAGATTATTACAGAAAAATAACGGATAATGCTATAGATTATTTCTATCCTGCGGCAGAATCAGGTGGGCCAAGTGCTTTCTACTCGAATATTGGAAAAATAAATAATAAAGGATTTGAATTAGTAATAGAGGCAACTCCAATAAGAACAAGTAATTTCCAATGGTATATCAATGCAAATGGGGCTTATTCAAAAACTGTTTTGGATGAATATAACCAAGCTTTACGTACTTTTGAAGGAGATGATGCAGGTGATGCTACCAATGCTTTAGTAGCGTTAGCACCAGGACATGTACTTGGAGAGTACTATACTTGGTTATGGGCAGGTGTTGCAACAGCTGATGATGCTACTAAGGGTATCAAAGCGGGTGATGCACTTTGGTACACAAACGGTGATAAAACCGATGTGACAAATGATAAAACAAAAGCAGATAGAGCTTGGTTAGGTAAGAGCGCCTTCCCTTTATATAATGTAGGAGTTACTAATGAGTTCAAATATAAAAACTTGACATTAAGTTTCCTATTGTCAGGACAATTTGATTTCTATGTTCAAAATGGTGTTCAGTCCTACACGTTGCATGATGGTAGATTTCCAACACGTAACCAAATTACAGATGCTTTATATGATAGCTGGACAGATGCACCAGGAATGGAAAACTATACGGCAAGTAACCCTAAAGCAATTATTGGTAATCCAAGCAATTCTAGATTGGAATCAGATCGTTTTATGAGAAAAGGTGACCACATACGACTAAAAGAAATGAAAATATCCTATTCTTTTGGAAGTTTGTTTAAAGAAAGTGTTGGGCTTAATAATTTAACAATTTATTTAAGAGGAACCAATTTATTAACATGGGCGTTTGATAAAAACCTTAATTATGACCCGGAATCAAATTCTAATTCTTGGTCATGGTTAGGTAAAGGAAGATATTGGTATGCTTCACCAGTACTTAGAACAATGTCTCTGGGAGTTCAAGTAGGATTTTAATTAAAACAAAAAGAAAATGAAAAAATATATTTTAATCGCATCGTCATTATTATGTCTGGCATTTACAAATTCTTGTAGTGAATCAGATCTTGACCTGGAGGCTCAGAGTTCAGACAACATTGAAGTACCTTTAACTGAGGAGAAAATGCAAATGTTGCTTAAAGGGGCATACTTTAATATGTCATCTACTAGCGGATATGGGACAGAGCTTTTGTTGTTTGGAGATTTATTGGGCGATAAATTATTTATGTCATCAACCAACGCATTATATTTATTCACAGCTAATAAAACTTATGGTCCTAATCAGAGCGATTTTGGTTTTTATAGATTAATGTACGATGTCATAATGAGCTGTAACTTGGTTATCAATGATACAAATGTACCCTCTAATGCCAATGTTGAAAGAATAAAAGCTGAAGCAAAATTAATGAGAGGATACGCTTATTTCATTTTGGTTAATTATTATTCTCCAACTCCAACTTCTGGTATCAATCAAGAGTATGGTGTGCCGATTGTGTTGAGTAACTATGGTTCATTGATTCAGCCGGCCAGATCCACAGTTGCTCAGGTCTATGAGCAGATAATTTCTGACCTTAAAGCTGGGGAACAAGGTGCTGAAGCAGCACCATCTACTAAAGTGCTTTTAGGGAAAGCAGCAGCAAAATTGTTATTATCAAAAGTTTATTTAACAAGAAGAGCACCTGGGGATGCTGAACTTGCATTGCAATATACTTCGGACCTAATCAATAATGCAGCATCATATAAATTGGCTCCAATAGATCAAGCAGGCTATGTAAGTTATTTTTCGGGTGATAACGATGCCTTGGCTGAAAACCAGCCTGAGACAATCTGGGAGCTTGATCAAAACGAAAATTCAAATATTGTTACCGGAATAGGTTCTAATATTGCCTTGCCGGCTTACTATAGTAGATTGGATTCAAAGAGAAATCTTATTTTCATGCAGTCCTTTTATGCATCTTTTAATACTACGGATGTCAGAAGAAGTTTATTTGCGGTCAATAATGCTACTGGTAATCAAGGGTATTGGACAACCAAATACCCAAATAAAACTAGGCCTGATGCCAATTCAGCTCTAAAAGATTACATGAGAAATCTTAAAATTCTAAGATTCGCGGATGCAGAATTGAGTCATATTGAAGCGCTTTACCACACAGGTCAGCAGACTTTAGCGCTTACAGAATTAAATACATTTTCTGCAAAAAGAAAAGGTAAGGTTTATACAAGTACAGGGGCTGAACTACTTACTGATATAATAACAGAAAGATCAAAAGAATTTTTCGGAGAAGGACAGAGGTTCTTGGATCTTAAGCGTTACAATTTGCCAATTACAAAAGCATCAAATTGCACAATGAATTGTGATGTTCCTGCAAATGATAAATTATTCGTTTTGCCAGTCAGTCAATCAGCTGTTAATGCTAATCCAAACTTAAAACAATATCCAGGATATAACTAAAATTATTTTTCAGGATAATATTAAAACACCTTATAAAATAGTAAGGTGTTTTTTTATGAAAAATATCAAATGTAAATGTTAATTAAAAAAATGGTGTTAAAAATTGACTGGATTTCAGTATTAATTATTATATTTACAGTAAAATTAAATTTTATCATATGAAAAAAATATTATTTTCTTTAGCATTGCTTTCTCTTGGAAGTCTATCACAAGCTCAGACATGGGTGCCGAAAACAACAGGAGCTCCGGCACTACACTATGTAAATGTTCTTAAAGCTGTAGATGCCAATACAATTTGGTTTAGTGACACAGCAGCTTCTTCTGCTACAGATACGGGTAGATATATTGGTCTATCAACAGACGGTGGGAACACTTGGGCGAATAAATTGATTTCTGGTCCTATTGCTGCAGCTACCATTGGAGATATGCATCCGATTTCTGCTACTACTGCATGGATTGTTAGCTCTGGTTCAGGTTCCCAAAATGGTATTTGGAAATCTACTAATGCTGGAACAAGTTGGACGAAACAAACAACAGCATCGTTTAGTACAGGAATTTCCTTTGCAAATGTGGTTCATTTTTGGGATGAGAACAATGGATTCTGTGCAGGAGATCCATTTGGTACAGGAGCTAACTTAAGATACGAAATGTACACTACAACCAATGGTGGTACTACTTGGACCAATATTCCTACTGGAACAGCACCTACCCCGCTTGATGGTGCGGAATATGCATATACCTCTAAAATTACGGTTCAAGGTAATAATATCTGGTACGGAACAGACTTGGGAAGAGTTCTTTATTCTCCAAACAGAGGGGCTTCTTGGCAAGCATTCGAGACTCCTGCTGTTGATTTTGGTGGAGTAACAGTTACTGGATTTACAGCTGATGTAGCGTTCAAAGATTCTACTAATGGATTGTTGATATCCGATGAAGATGGAGTTTCTTTGTTATATTCAACTTCTGATAGTGGAGCTACCTGGACACCTATTACTCCTAATGGAACTTTTTATTCTAACAATATAGCATATGTTCCGGGAACGGCCAATACTTATGTTACTTCAGGGTTTGATGCAGGATCAGCTTACTCAACAGATGGTGGATTGAACTGGACTGAGATTCCGGGTGATGCAACTTATTCACCATATTTTGGCTCATTAGCATTCGTAAGTCCGACCGTAGGTTTTGCAGGAGGGGTTAGTCAGGCGGTTAGTACTGCTACAGGATTGCCAATCCCAGCATTCAGTGTTTTTTCAGGTAACCTTAATTTAGGTGTTTCTGATGTAAACGCTAACAAAACCAGGTTGACTGCTTTCCCTAATCCAGCTGTAGATGTTGTTACTTTGAAATCTTCTAAGGATATCAAAGAAATTGCAATTATCGATTTGTCAGGTAAAGTTATCAAGAGAGAAAAATCTAACGCACAAGTTAATGTTTCTAATCTTGCAAAAGGAACTTACGTAGTTCAAGCTGTTTATGCTGATGGAAGTGTTGAAAACACTAAAGTTATCAAAAAATAATTTAAATATTATTTATATAATTAAATCCCGCAATTTGCGGGATTTTTTATTTCAGTATAATTAGTATTTTTGTACTCAAATTTCCTTGATGAAATACCTATTCACTCTGTTATTGTTTTTGAATATCATCATTAATGCACAACAGATAAATAAAACGGATTCTAACAAAATCTCTTCCGATACTTTAAAAGTAGATTCCGGGGAGAAGGATTCATTAGAAATATACAAGCCGACCATTTATGATTATCAGGTCAAAAAAAGATTCTCCGAAAAGAAGATCTACGATACGACATTTGCTATTGAGAGGTCATACATCGTAACCCAGTATAACAAAAAAGATAACTTTGGAAAAATCCAATATGCTAATGTTGGTTCAGGATTTCAGAATTTGATGTATGAGAAAAATGCAGAACAAAATCTTAGCCTTCTCCCTGAAAATAAATCATTCTATATTTTAGGAGAAAACGACATCAATTATTACGATGTCAAAACACCAACAACCACATTTTTCTATAACAACGCAATGAAAAATGGAGGGCAGCTTCATACAACCTACACGCAAAATGTTGGCAAGAATTTCAATTTTGCGATAGAATATATGGGATTAAGGTCGCAAGGTCTTTATCGAAATAGTTTAGCGGCAAGTAACAATACGATTTTCAGTGGACATTATACTTCTCCAAATGGTAAGTATGAGGCCTATGCCCATTACATCCATCAGAACGTAAACAATCAGGAAAATGGAGGTATAGCCGATCTGGATGTGTTCTTAAGTGGTGATTCCAGATTCAACAATCGTCAAAATATCGAGACCAATTTATCTGGTGCTGAATCGAGATATGGTTACAGACGATATTATTTTAGCCAGGATTTTTCACCTTTTGACCCGGCGAAATACCCGTTCAAACTAAGGCATACAATTTATCATCAGGGAAATAAATACTATTTCTCGGAAACTACAACGAATACAGATTTTTTTGGTGGTATAGATATTACAGGATTTTCTCTAGATAGTAAAAAGTTTTCCAACAATCTCAGCAATACATTCACTTTGGTTTGGGATAATGAGAAATTCAAATTGGATGCAGGATTCCGTCATCAGTATATTACTTTTGGAAACAAAAATGCTTATCCTGTATTAAATATTCCCGGATATTTCAAAGAACAGAGATTCGGAGCCGTTGGTAATTTGCAAATTAAATTATTAGATAAGATCCAACTGAAATCCTTTTTGGAGATTTCCAAAGGTTCAGAATTCGGAGATTACATCAAAACAACCAACGAATTGGTCTTTGAGCCGATTAAAGATTACTTGGTAGAAGGTAGAGTTAATTTCCAGTCGGCTTATCCGAGTTTTAATTATCTCGTGAATTCTTCGCATTACCTCAATTATAATTATTATCTGCAAAACCCCAATAATGAAGCCGTAACACAAATCGGTGGAACCTTGAGACTAGCAAAATGGTTCGACACACAATTGTTTGTGGATTATTATAGAATCGATAATTATACATATTTCGACAATTCAGCAAAACCGCAACAGAGTTCATCTTCCCTCAACATTTCTCAGATCGGTGGCGAAGCAACTGCCAGTTATAAAAGATTTCATTTGAACGGAAGGGTGTTGTTCCAAAAAGCTTTGACCAACGATAATCTTTTACCAATGCCGGATTTTATCGGCAGGGTCAATTTGTATTATCAAGCTCCGGCTTTCAAAAAAGCTGCGGAAATCCAGGCTGGAATTAAATTATACTATTTCACCAAATTTGCTTCGAGAGAATATTCACCGATTCTGAATGATTATATTTTACCCGGAACTAGCGCTTATTCAATTGGAGGACAGCCTATTGCTGATGTTTACATTAATATGAAAGTGAAGCGTATGTTTTTCTATGTAGAAGGTCAGCATATCAACCAGACTTTTATGCAGAACAAATCGTTCACGGCACCAAATTACCCTATTTATGATTTTCGATTGAATTTAGGTGTGGTCTGGTATCTTTTCCACTAATTTTGTTAGAATAATTATGGCAGCTTTATTCGCCTTCCGCTCCCAAACCTAACGAAGTGGTTCGATGAAGTCAATCTTTTTACTTTTTAGCAAAAAAGCAAAAAGGATTTCCGCTCAAATCGAGGAACGAGATTCATCGATTCAAATGAAAAAATAAATAAATTAGAGATAAGTCGGGCTGCAATTAAAACATAAAAATAACATTTGTAAATAAATAGAACCTTAAAACTTTGCTGAGTGAAACGCCTTTGCGTATCTTAAAAACAATAAGTTGTTAAAAAAACTTTGCGAACCTTGCGTTAAAAATATAAAAAGTATCAACCAAATGACCATCGGTTTCGAACATATAGACAGCATTCCACAGCTTATAAAAGACTTCTTGGGGAAAAAATTGGAAGGATTTCAAAATAAAACTTTCGATTTAGACAACTTCAAAAATCAAATTTCTGAGAAACAAAATTCATATTCTGAGGATAAAAGAGAAATCCTTTACAATGCAATTTTCTTTCAAAATCAGGAAGAACAGATGTCTCCAAAACAATTGGATTATCTTTTCTCTTTGAAAGATAAAAATACTTTTACAATTACAACCGGTCATCAACTTAATCTGTTTACAGGTCCGGTTTTCTTTGTTTATAAGATCTTGCAGACCATCAAAACCGCAGAGTTTTTAAAATCCAATTTTTCGGAATTCAATTTCGTTCCCGTTTTTTGGATGGCAACGGAAGACCACGATTTTGATGAGGTCAACCACTTCAAGACCCGTGAACATTATTACGAAATCAAAGGCAATACTGGCGGCGATGTTGGAAATATCAAAATCGATGAAACCTTTTTCATTCAGGAATTTGAGAAGGAATTCAGAGACAATCTCTACGGAACCGAACTGATTCTCTGGATTAAAAAAGCCTATCAAAAAGGAAAAACCCATACACAGGCGATTCGATATTTGGTCAATCAATTGTTTTCAGATTACGGATTACTCATAATCGATGGAAACCAAAAAGAACTGAAGAATCAGGTCAAAGATATTTTCAGAAAAGAATTATTATCAAATCAACTTTTCGAAACCACTAAAAATCAAAGACAATTTCTCGAAGAAAAATATCATAAAGTTCAGGTCAACCCAAGAGAAATCAATCTGTTTTATTTGACAGAAACCAGAAATAGAATTGAGAAAATCAACAACGATTATTTCATTCTAGAAACCGATTTGAAATTTTCAGAAGAAGAAATTCTAAATGAACTGGAAAATCATCCGGAGAAATTCAGTCCCAATGCGGTTCTTCGTCCGGCTTATCAGGAAACGATCATGCCAAATCTGGCTTACGTTGGCGGAAATGCCGAGATTATGTATTGGATAGAATTGAAAGATCATTTCGAATCCATCGATCTCCCTTTCCCCATCTTGATTCCAAGAAACTCGATGTTGTTTCTGGAAGAGAAAACTTTCAGAAAAATTGAACACTCAGGATTGAAGATCGAAGATTTCTTCGGGAACTTTGCAGAGGTTATCAATCAAAAAATACTACATAACAACGAGATCAAATTACTTCTCGAAAAGAAAGAACAAGATTTGATCAATTCATTTTCAGAAATAAAAATAAAAGCGGAACAAACAGACAAAACCTTTGTAAATCTTGTAAATGCAGAGGAAACTCGACAATTAAAATCATTCAGAAGAATGCAAAAACGCCTTTTGAAAGCCGAAAAAATAAAGCAGTCTGAGAAATTTGAGCAGATGCAAAATCTGTTTCTGAAAGTTCATCCCGGCGGAACTTGGCAGGAAAGAGTGCTGAATTTCAGTGTGTTCTATGCGGATTTTGGCAGGCAATGGATTGCCGATAGTTATCAACAAATGGATGTTCAAAAATCGGAACTGATAATGTCGCCCATTTAATCTGAAAGCATTATTTTTGTAACATTATATAAAAAGGATGGTTAAAAAGATTTTCATTTTATCAGGACTTATCGCATTTTTAGGGCTTTCGGCACAGAAAACCCACACTGTTGCACCAAAGGAAACGCCTTATGGGATTTCTAAACAATATGGTATAACGATTGATGAATTGTATCAATTGAATCCTTCCAAAAAAGAAGGTGGCCTTAAAATTGGCGATGTCATCGTCGTTTCAAAAGGAGGAGGTTCAAAAGCTGCAGCTTCTCCAGCTGTGTCAGGAACAAGATCTGGCAAAACAGGGACCATTACTTTGCAGCCAAAACAAACCATCTACGGCATTACAAAACAGTATCAGATTTCTGAAGCCGAGCTTAGAAAACTGAATCCTGAGTTAGATTCTCATATGAAAATCGGGGACAAGATTACTTTGCCAATCGATAACATTCAGAAATTTGGTGGTTCTGCGGTTACAACTGTTGCTCAAACCACAACTACACAAAAACCTGCAGAAGTCAAAACAGTAAACAAAACTGAAACGACTTCTTCGGACAAAGGTTTATATGTAGTTCAGGCCAAAGACAATTATTATAAGATCTCGAGACAATTCAACCTGACACAAAAGCAATTATTTGCTTTGAATCCGGGATTGGAAACAACAGGTCTGAAACCGGGAGAGGCAATCAGAGTTTCCGGTGCTGATCCTGTTGCCAATTCTTCTCAATCTATCAAGGTTGAAGATAATTCTCAAAGCAATGCAACTTCGGCCCCGGTTACTGAAACGACAAGGCAGACTACAGTTTCCGAACCTGAGAAAAGTTCCTCATCTGTAACTTCTTCAGAAGATGATTATGTGACTTACACTGTTCAGAATGGTGATACAATGTTCAGTATTATGAACAGATTCAATGTGACATTGGACCAGTTGATTAGCCTTAATCCAAATCTTTCTGATGGACTGAAAGCCGGAATGGTTTTGAAAATCAAGAAACAAGATCCGATGTATTCTAAAAAAAGCGGTGATGTTTTGAGTGTTGTTGTGATGCTGCCTTTCGGATACGATGCGAACGATGCCAAGTACAGAACAATGTCTATGGATTTCCTGACGGGTGCAAAATTGGCAGCTGAGAGAAATGCAACTAATGGACAAAAACTGGACATCAAAGTGGTAGATGCCGGCAACGAAACGACTTTCAAGAACAGTCTTTCCCAAATCAATCCTGATAATACAGATTTGATTGTTGGGCCTTTTTTCAAATCAAGTGTTCTTGAAGTTCTGAGATTTGTAAATGATAAAAAGATTCCTGTCGTTGCGCCATTTGCGAACTCGGAAGACCTTTTTGATTACAGCAATCTGATTATCATCGAAACTGAAAACTCTGTTTATTCGGATAGAATCGTAAAAGAAGTAGGTCAGGTTTATCAGGACCAGAAAATCTACATCGTGGCAGATAATTCCAAAGCTAATGCTAACGCGATTAAATCCGGTTTGGAAAAATCATTGTCAAAACCCAATGTGGTTATTGTTAATTCTTCATCAGAAATTCAATTAGAAAACAATATGATGACAGGGCAATCTGTTCCTGTGATTGCAATTCTGGCTGACGATGACGAGTCTGCGGGTGCTGCATTTGCTTCAAAAATTATTGCGCTTGGAAAGCAAACAGATGGCGTAAAAGCCTTCAGTATGTTCTATAGTCCAAGCTTTGAGAAAAATGTGGATGACCTTTCAAAAGCGAGTCTGGTTTATCTGATGGACAGAAAAATCAACTACGAGGGCGATTTCGAAAAAGAAATTCTTGCCGCTTACAAAGGCAAATATTGTAAAACACCATCAAAATATGCCGTTATCGGTTTTGATGTGATGAACGATATGTTGACGAGAGAAAACAAAAAAGGTGAAATCTTCAAACAGATCGGCAAATCACAAACGCAGCTGGCTACAAAATTTGAATTTGTAAAAGCAAAACCAAATGGCGCTTACATCAACAACGGTTACAGAGTAGTGAGATTGATGCAGTAATATAATTGATAGGCGATGAATGATAATTGATTCAAGATTCGCTGATTCGATATTAATAATAAACAAAATTTAAACATTGATGAATCATCATTTATCATTCATCAATCATCATTTATAAAAGTATGAAAGCACTTGTATTTCCTGGGCAGGGTTCACAGTTTGTCGGGATGGGAAAAGAATTGTACGATTCCCGAAAAGATGTGAAAGACCTGATGGATTCTGCCAATGATATTCTAGGTTTTGATATTGTTTCTGTAATGTTCAACGGAACTGACGAAGACCTTAAAAAAACCAGCGTTACCCAGCCGGCTATTTTCCTGCACTCGGTTGCTGCAGTAAAAGTAGCGAACGGACTGGGCGCAGAAATGGTTGCCGGACATTCTTTGGGCGAATTTTCTGCTTTGGTCGCCAACGGCGTTTTATCTTTTGAAGACGGATTGAAATTGGTTTCCGAAAGAGCACAGGCGATGCAGATGGCTTGCGATATCAACCCAAGTTCTATGGCTGCCATTCTCGGTCTGGAAGATGCGAAAGTTGAAGAGATCTGTGCAGAAATCGAGGGAATTGTTGTTCCTGCCAATTACAACTGTCCCGGACAATTGGTGATTTCCGGAGAAACAGCGTCTGTGGAAAAAGCTTGTGAAGCCTTGAAAGCCGCCGGCGCAAAAAGAGCTTTGTTGTTGCCTGTTAATGGTGCGTTCCATTCGCCATTGATGATGCCGGCTCAGGAGAGATTGGCTGCTGCGATTGAAAACACGAAGTTCAGAAATGCAACGATTCCGGTTTATCAGAACATCACGACAACTGCGGTTTCTGACCCGGAAGAAATTAAGAGAAATCTTATCGCACAGTTGACGGGTCCGGTAAAGTGGACTCAGAGTGTTCAGAATATGATAAAAGACGGCGCAACTAATTTTATAGAAGTTGGACCAGGAAAAACACTTCAGGGTTTGATAAAGAAAATCAATCCGGAAGTGACTGTTGCTTCTGCAATTTAATTAAAGAATTTTAATCCGAAGTGCCGAAGTAGGCTGCATAAGATTCTACGCTTTGTCTGCTAAATCTAAATTCCCTGTGGGAAATTTAGCAAAGCTCCGTAGGAGCGAGATGTTGTAGAAAAAATAATAAACAATTAAGTGAGCTCCGTAGGAGCGAAATGATTGTAATATTGATGGTCAGCTTTTCTTGAAGCTCCGTAGGAGCGAGATGTTTATAGGAAATAATGACCAATTGAGTGAGAGCTCTATAGGAGCGACACATTGGTCTTTAGATTAATAATTAAAAAATAATAGCGCATATATGAAGAGAATCTTCTCTCCCGGTAAATTAATGCTTACCTCAGAATATGTTGCTGTTGATGGCGCTCTTGTCCTGGCTGTTCCAACAAAGCTGGGACAAGAGCTTTTTTATACGGAGAATGAAGACCAAAAGTCATTGATAGTTTGGGAAGCTTATCATCAGAATCAATTATGGCTAAAGGCTAAAATTGATTATAAAAATTGGGAAATTATTGAAACCAATGATTCCAAAGCGGCAGAATTCATTCTTAAAACGCTCAGAAATGTTCAGAGTCTTTCTGAATCCAAACTAAAAAATGATACTTCTTATCACATCAAAACCAATCTTCAGTTTCCTTCAGACTTTGGATTGGGAAGCAGTTCTACATTAATGAACAATCTTGCAGAATGGGCAGATATCGATGCTTTTATTCTGAACGAAATCAGTCTTGGCGGAAGTGGATATGATGTTGCGGTTGCGAAGGAGAAATCTGCAGTTCTCTACAGCCGTTTTCCGGAAAGGACTTATCATAAAATTGATTTCGATCCGAGTTTCAAAAATGAACTGATTTTCATTCATCTCAACCAAAAGCAAGATACAAGAGAAGGAATTTCTCATTATAAGTCCAAGCCGACTTCAACGGAATTAATCAATGACTATTCTAAATTAACCAAATTGATTGTCAACAGTCAGAATTTGGAAGAATTTTCAGAATTAATGACCATTCACGAGCAAAAACTGTCCGATTTCCTCGGAGTTCCAACTGTGAAAGAAAAATATTTCCAAAATTGTCCGGGCTTTGTCAAAAGTTTGGGAGCTTGGGGTGGAGATTTCGTTCTGACGTCCAAATTTGGAGATTATGAAAGCTATTTCAAAAAGCAGGGTTTCTCCAAAATCTTTCAATGGTCAAGTTTAATTAGTTGATTATTAATTAATTATAAATTTCATTTAAACTGATGAAAGTCAGTTTATAAAAACTTTGATAATTCGCCGATATTTTTACATTTGTCGCAACACCCTTAATCTTCAAAAAAATTAAAAATGGACAAGTTAAAATCTTATCTTGAACGTCAAGGTATTTTCAATCCGAAAGAGATTATCCACAACCCCACTTACGAAGAAATTTTCCAGGCGGAAATGGACCCGAACAATTCCGGATTTGCTAAAGGCGTTTTGACAAAGTCGGGCGCTGTGGCTGTAAAAACAGGAATTTTTACAGGAAGGTCTCCAAAAGACAGATATATTGTAAAAGACAATATCACTCAGGATACGATCTGGTGGGACGGAAACATCAACCGCCCAACTACAGTCGAAGTTTTTGATGAGTTAAAAGATATCGTGACCAAAGACCTTTCCGGCGACAGAATCTACGTTATCGATACGTTTTGCGGTTCTAACGAGGATACGAGACTGAAGGTTAGATTCGTGACAAAAGTGGCCTGGCAGGCTCATTTTGTGATGAATATGTTCATCCGTCCTTCTCACTATGACCTTCAGAATTATGGAGAACCGGATTTTGTGGTCATCAACTCTTCCGAATCTGTAAACCCTAATTGGAAAGAGCACGGGCTTAATTCGGAAGTGTTTGTAATGTTCGATTTGACAAAGAAAATGCAGATTATTGGCGGAACCTGGTATGGTGGTGAGATGAAAAAGGGCATGTTTTCCATTATGAATTATTATCTTCCCCTGAAAGGAATGGCATCTATGCACTGCTCCGCAAACGTAGGAGAGGATGGGGATGTGGCTGTTTTCTTTGGACTTTCCGGAACCGGGAAAACCACACTTTCCGCAGATCCGAAACGTTACCTGATCGGTGATGATGAGCACGGCTGGGACAACAATGGTGTGTTCAATTACGAAGGTGGTTGCTATGCAAAAGTGATTGATCTTAGTAAGGAAAAAGAACCGGATATTTACGGTGCTATCAGAAGAGATGCATTGCTGGAAAATGTGGTTACAGATGACGAAGGTAATGTAGATTACGCTGACGGTTCTATTACGGAAAACACAAGAGTTTCCTATCCGATTTATCATATCAGCAAAATTGTCCTTCCTTCCAAAGCTGGTCATGCAAGTAAGATCATTTACTTGTCGGCTGATGCATTCGGGGTTTTGCCTCCGGTTTCTATCTTGACAGACCAACAAGCCCAATATCATTTTCTTTGCGGGTATACATCCAAATTAGCAGGAACAGAATTGGGAATCACAGAACCGACACCTTCTTTTTCACCGGCATTCGGAGAAGCATTTTTGACGCTTCATCCGACAATGTATTCTAAAACGTTAATTGGAAAAATGAAAGAGCACGGTGCGAAAGCTTATTTGGTAAATACAGGCTGGAACGGAACCGGAAAAAGAATTTCTTTGAGAGACACCAGGGCAATCATCGATGCGATTATCGATGGAAGTATTGATAAAGCTGAAACCAACAAAGTTCCTGTGATGAACCTGGAGTTCCCGATATCGTTGCCAAACGTTTCCGAAAACATCCTTGACCCGAGGGATACCTATGAGAATAATTCGGATTGGGAAGCCAAAGCTAAAGATCTGGCTGCGAGATATATCAAGTATTTTGAGCAGTTCACCGATAATGACGAAGCTCTGGAACTGGTTTCTTCGGGACCGATTTTGTCAGAAGTTCATCAGGACTAAAAGATAATAGAAACGCTTCTAATTGGAAGCGTTTTTTTATTTAAAAGGCTTCGAGAGCCTCAGCCTGACAGCATAAACTATTGAATTAATTTCCCATCTTGTTGCATAATAACTTTATTTTTTTGTTCAACTGTTAAATCGATTTCTGGTGCATCTTTTACCCCAATGATTCCCCTGTAAATAATGTAACTGAACTCGTCTTTTTTGAAAGTAATGGTGTGATTGCCTCCGCTTCCTTCCATTCTGATTTCGCCATTGGCCAAAATCAAATCGGGTTTTGTAGATTCTTTTTTGCCTATTTTCCATGAAGCATAGCGGTATTTTCCGTTACTCAATTCATCAATTCTAACCAGATAATTTTTGGTAGTGAATTTATAAACAGGCGATTTATATTGTTTCAAAGACGAAAACAGATTTTTCTTTTCGTTAGCAATAATGTTGTTTTTTTGATTTGTTTCAAATTGGCTTTGATAATTAAGCGCTGTAATTCTTCCATCGGTATCAATCCACAGGTCTCCGTTATCCAGCATTATTCCGCGCCAGCCAACTTCTGACCATTGATCAAGTTTCGAATTTGAGATTTAATCAATGATTTTCTCATCAAAAATCTGATTGAACCTTTTCTTGAGATCAGCACCGTTTTTAACATTGGGAATTGGATATTCTCTGCTCAAAGGATAATTAACAATTTTAGAAATCCCATCAATATTTTTAGCCTGAAATAACCCGATTACTTTCTGAATATTATCAGTTTTAGTTTTATCCAGTTTTTCATTTTGAGAAAATACGAGACTGGAAATTATTAAAAATAAAAATAAAAACTTGTATTTCATGAGTAATCAATTGTTATTTGAGGAAAGGATTATGCTCTTTTTCGAAACCGATTGATGTTGATTCTCCGTGTCCGCTATAGACTTTGGTGTTTTCTGGTAAAGTCAGCAATTTATTGTTGATACTTGAAACCAGTTGTTCGTAATCACCTTTGTAAAGGTCAGTTCTCCCGATGCTCATCATAAAAAGCGCATCACCGGAAATCACAAATCCATTGTTTTCATTATAAAAAGCAACACTTCCCGGCGAATGTCCCGGAACATCGTAGATCTCAATGGTTTCCGGTCCTAAATCTAATTTTTCTCCTTCTTTGATCTGCTGAATCTTTCCTTTGAACGCCGGAAAGAAAAAACCATAATTTTTTGCGGTAAAAGATGCACGATCAAGAATTTCCATCTCATCAGGATGTATCAGGACCGAAACATTAAATGTATCATGAGCCCATTGTAGACCGATAATATGGTCAATGTGAGCGTGAGTGAGCAATATATTTTTTATTCTAAGTTCATTCGTTTTGATGAAATCATGTAAAGTTTCGGTTTCCGCTTCGGGCATATTTCCCGGATCTATAAGAAAAGCGTCCTTTTCATCGTTATAAATGATGTATGTATTCTCTGAAAATGGATTAAATGCAAAGGATTTTACGTGCAGCATTCTTTTTATTTTAATTGTAAAAATATAAAACATTAACTTAGCAAGATGAAGGTTATTAAACTATTTTTTCTTTTTTTAGCTGCAATTTCTTTTGCGCAGGAAATTAAAAGCATCCAGGTTTTCAATCCCAAGACCAATGATGAGACAGCTGTCATCGGACAAGGGGAGCAATTGATTTTGAGATTTGACGATCTTTCAAATACAAGCCAGCTTTATCGTTATACTTACAAACATTATAATAAGAACTGGGAAGACGATGGTCTTTTTTTTACAGAATTTGCGAATGGAAGCATGAATGCATTGATAGAGAATTTCCAGTTTTCTTTCAATACCTATCAGAAATACACACATTACCAGCTGACTTTTCCAAACGAAAAGATTCAGCCCAAGATTTCGGGTAATTATGAGATCATTGTTTACAAAGACTCTCAAGACAAACCTTTGTTCAAAAGAAGATTTTGTATTTATGAAGATGGGGCCAGTTTGGGAATCAATGTCACAAGATTTATAGATGCCAGAAACCCAAATGCAAAACAACGAATAGAAGTCCAAGCTACGGGAAGCGGTGCGGGAATTACCAATAATCTTTCCTCACTCTCTTTGAGTGTCATCCAGAATAACAATTGGGGAATCGCATTAAATAACCTTCGCCCAAGTTCCACATTGGGAAACCAGCTTTTGTTCCAACAATTGAATTTGGCCTTTCCTGGAAATAATGAGTTTTACTACTTTGATAATAAGACCATGAATCAAGCTATGGATATGGTGGCCAATACGGAGAATATAGATGGCGCAAATCAGACCTATCTTTATCCTGTCTGGGCTTATCCGGCAGATTATCAGTATCAGCCGGATGTGAATGGGGCTTTTTATTTCCGAAGAAATGATCTGGGAATAGAAAGAGATCCTTCCAGAGAAGCCGATTATTCCTGGGTGCATTTTGCTTTGGACAGTCAGAGATCTGATAAAGAATTCTATGTTCTGGGGATGTTCAATGATTATAAAGCTGACAAAACCAGCCAGATGCAATATGATGAGAAAGCTCAAAAATACATTGCCAAAATCTATCTGAAGCAAGGCTTTTACAACTATATCATCGCAACAAAAGATGCTGATGGAAAACTAAATTATGGCGAAGTGAACGGTAATTTCTGGCAGACAGAGAATCTTTATCAGGCTTTCCTATATTACACACCTTTCGGCAGGAATTTCGATGGGTTGATCGGGTATGGAGAATTCCGGACGCCGGTCAGGTAGATGGACTGCTTATTCATTCGCTCTCTTTACATACAGATAGATCGCAATAGGGGCAAACACGATATTTGGAAGCCACATTGCCAAAAGTGGGGGTAAAGTTTTGTTCTCGGAGACAACATTCAAAACCTGAAAAGAAAATACGAATAAAAAGGCCAAAGCAATTCCCAAAGCGAGATTCAGTCCAAGTCCACCTCTTTTTTTCTGAGAAGACAAAGACAATCCTAAAAAAGTCAGAATAATAATGGAGACAGGCATGGATGTTCTTTGGTAAAGTTCATTATAGAAAGAAGTGACATTGTTATTACCTTTCATTCTTTCACGCTTTATCATTTCTAATAATTCGGGTGTAGTTTTGTTTTGGGCTACCAGTTTATCAGGAAACAATTCGGAAGGCGGAAGCTTGAAATCCTGGATCTTGGTGGTCCCATTTCCAAGAATTTCCGTATTATCTTTTTTTATGGTCCTTTCCGTATAATTGCTGATGACAAAATGCTTTTTCTTTGCATCCCACTGGATGTCGGTTGCCATGATCTGATAGGTCAGATTCTTGTTCTTGTCAAATTTTTGATACATATAACCGGAACCACGGTTTTCTTTTTTGTTGTAGCTGTTGACAAAGATATATTCGCTGGGATTGATGTTCGAAGCGATGATCATATTCCCCAAAAGCTTTTCTTTATTGATCGCATTGTAGGTATAAGGTTCCAGCACATTTTTCTTGATGTTGGACCACGGCAAAACGAAATGATTGACTCCAAGCGTGATAAAGGCGATCAGCAAAGATGTGATGAGATAAGGCCTGGCAAATCTGTGAAAACTTGCACCACTGCTAATGACAGCCACGATCTCCGTATTATTTGCCATCCTGGAAGTGAAGAAAATTACCGTGATAAAGACCAGGATCGACATAAAGGTCAGAATCAGGTTCATGATCCAGAACGGATAAAAATTAAGTAAGAAGTAACCTACCGTAAAACCATTGCTCTCAATTCTTGGCGTTTTTGCCTGAACATCCACAACCATGATAATCACAGATAATAGTACCAACATAAAAATGAGGGTTCCCAAATATTTTTTGATGACGTACAGGTCTATGATTTTCATAAAGTCAGATGTTGGATGTCAGAAGTCTGAGGATAGATCTTGGTTCTTTTACTTTTCTCTTTTACAATCTTTGTTTTAACTGAGGAATGATCTGCTCTTTCCATTGGTAGAAATCTCCTGCGATAATGTGCTCTCTCGCTACTTTTACCAAGTCCAGATAAAATGCCAGGTTGTGAATCGATGCGATCTGCTTTGCCAGATATTCTTTCGCTACGAAAAGGTGACGGACATAGGCTTTGCTGTACTCTTGGTCCACAAAACTTGTCCCAAACTCATCCAAGGGCGAAAAGTCAGTTTTCCATTTTTCGTTTTTCATATTCATCACACCTTGCCACGTGAAGAGCATAGCGTTTCTTGCATTTCTCGTTGGCATCACACAATCCATCATATCAACCCCAAGTCCGATGCTTTCAATGATATTCCAAGGTGTTCCGACACCCATCAGGTATCTTGGTTTTTCTTTTGGAAGAATATCCGTCACTTCATTTGTGATTCTGTACATTTCTTCTTCCGGCTCTCCAACAGAAAGTCCGCCAATAGCGTTTCCTTCTGCTCCGGCCTCTGAAATGACCTCTGCCGAAATTTTTCTCAGATCGGAATAGCAAGAACCCTGAACGATCGGGAACAATCTCTGTTTGTGTCCGTACAGTTCTTTGTTCTCTTCCGTCCAATCGATGCATCTTTTCAGCCAACGATGTGTAAGCTCCATTGAGGTTTTCACAGCGTTATAATCACTCGGGTAAGCGATACATTCATCGAAAGCCATAAAAATATCGGCACCGATCTGTCTTTGGATCTGCATAGAAACCTCTGGTGACATAAACTGCAAACTGCCGTCGATATGAGATTTAAATTTCACGCCTTCTTCAGTGATCTTTCTGCTTTTTGCCAAAGAAAAAACCTGATAACCGCCGGAGTCTGTCAAAATCGGTCTGTCCCAGTTCATAAATTTGTGGAGTCCGCCCGCTTGCTCCATAATGTCCATCTTTGGACGAAGCATCAAATGATATGTATTCCCAAGGATAATTTGCGCTTTTATATCGTCTTTCAGTTCTCTCTGATGGACGGTCTTTACCGATGCAACGGTCCCGACCGGCATAAATATTGGGGTTTGGATTTGTCCGTGGTCCGTCGTAATCACTCCAGCTCTCGCTTTTGATTCTGAAGTTTTTTCGATTTCAAAAAATTTCATTCCTTAATATTATTAATCTCCCAAATTCGGTTTTTACCGAAGAGGATCCATTCTACAAATCTATCTTGCCTGTGGTGGCAGATCTGGGTTTTCTTTTAATTTTTTATTGATGTAAGCTTCCGCTTTCGGGTCTTTTGCCTTGATCAGTTCCTGGGCCTGATCCATAATATCTTTCAGGTCGTCAGGCTTTGTCATGTAATACTTATAACTATCCGAGAATAGCTGGCCTTTGATATTATATTTTTTCAGAATAAATCTTGTGGCATTCTCAGAATTGATATTTTCCCCGATGGTATAGCTCTGGTCATTGATGGCAAAATCGGCGATGATCTCAGCCATTTTTTCTTTGGACAAAATATGCTCAGGTTTTTGTATTGCCTCCTGACAAGAAAAAACACAGAAAATCATCAATATATAAAAGAAATACTTCATGGTTACAATTTTCCGATTAGGCTTTTCCATTTAAGATTCAGAACTCCGAAAACAGCTTCCTGGATGATCCCGCCATTCATTTTGCTTTCGCCTTCGGTCCTGTCGGTAAAGATAATTGGGACTTCTACGATCTTCAGATCTTTTTTGAAGACGCGGTATTTCATTTCGACCTGGAAACCGTAGCCTTTCAGTTTTATCTTGTCCAAACCGATAGCGATCAGCGTTTCTTTTCTGAAACAAACAAAACCGGCTGTCGTATCGTGGATCGGGAGTCCGAGAACAAACCGGACATACTTGGAAGCGAAATAAGAGAGCAAGACCCTTCCCATCGGCCAGTTCACGACATTCACACCTTGAGAATATCTGGATCCGACAGCCATATCCGCATCTTTACAGGCTTCATAAAGTTTTATCAGATCCTTCGGATTATGGGAGAAATCGGCATCCATCTCGAAAATGAAATCATACTCGTTATGAATTGCCCATTGGAATCCGTGGATATAAGCTTTGCCTAATCCGTCCTTTATTTTTCTGACCGTCAAATGGAGCTGGAGCGGATATTTCTCACGAAGTTCCTTTACAATGTCTGCAGTTCCGTCAGGAGAAGAATCGTCAACCACCAAAACATGAAAGTCCTGCTGCAGGTCAAAAACAGCAGAAATGATCTTTTCTATGTTTTCTTTTTCGTTGTAAGTAGGAATAATGACTAATTTCTTCATTCTGCAAATAATTGGCAAAGATAATCTTTTACCTGCTAATGTTTTTTAGTCGTTTGTAAATTAACTTTTTTTAACCCGAAAATAAACCCAGCCTTAAATAATTATAGTTGGGTTTGTTTAGTTAAGCAATGGTACCAATATATTGCGAGTTTGAGACCGCTACGTTATCATTTGAACGGAAGGCCATCCAGACATGGAGTATTTTTCCCTGAAAATTGATCGGTACATTGGCTGAGTAGAAAGCCTCTGAACGAATTGCGGCGTTCTCGATAAAGAACGATAGATTCTCGTCCTCTGCTGCCAGGAGGATCTGGGCAAGATCATTCTCCCTTTCGACATTCCCTGCTGAATTGTCCTGCCATGCGATGTCCAGCTTGGCTCCGGATAATTTTATCGAAAGAGGAACTGCTGCCAAAAGATTTCCTCTTGAAAAAGCCAAAGCGGAGTGATCGGGGGTAATGGATGAGGTTGCATGGTCTATTTTGAAGTTCTCCATCAGATTGGTCATTGCCAGATTATAGCATGATCTCATTCCGCTCCTGTTCCCGAAATGCCTGCAGGCGTATCCTTTGTAGGACTGCATGAACTCTGCGCACCGTTTCATCCTGTTCTGGATGAGAAGCTGTTTGGCGGTTGGCTGAGTATTACGTTTTCTAGGGCGAGTTCTGGTGATCTCGTTTCCATAGACATTGGCCACCACGATACGTCCTGTACGTCCTGAAGTGCCTGATAATAATGAGTCGTATAATTTTCCCATAATACATGTTTTTGATAAGTTGTTTTTTAAATTGTTTTTTATCAGCTGATGTTGCAAATGTATCATGATGATACGACAGAAGTTGGCGTGTTATTTTTTATTTGGATTTTTTTATGAATGGCACATGAAATTTTAACAGATCACAGGTTTTGTTCTCGCAGATCTCCATGATCTGGGCAGATTTATTTGTTTCTATGATTTTCTGTTAACATAATATTGGGTTTGTATATCCCCTGTATATCCATTCTATATCCAATTTATATCTATTCTATATCCGATGTATATCCCTTGTTCGATGCTCGTTCGATGGTCATATGATTTAGGCTTGCCATTTCATTAAAAAAGCCCATTAAACCCATTTAACATAATAAAAAATAATGAAAAATATTTTGAATGCAGTAAAAAAACAATTAATTTTAGAAAAAATAAAAAGCGACAAGTTTTGTCGCATCTCCTTGCCATCATTGCATCGAGAGAATAACAGTTAAAAAAACTCATACCATGAAAAGACTCAGCATCAGCGTGGGCGTCCTTGTCCTGTGCCATGTCCATGCCCAAAAGGTAAGCTGGCAGAAGAACGTAGATTCCAATACCCAGGATTTCCTTTCCGGGCTTGCTGTCACGATAGACGGCCAATACCTGGTATCCGGTTCATCCATCCAAAAGGATCAGAACCCAAACTCCAATCAAAACAAAGGCTACGACTACCACATCCTGAAGCTTGACCAGCAGGGCCAGAAGGTCTGGGAGAGGTATTTCTCAGGGAATCGTCACGACTACCTCAGTTCCACCGTTTCCACGAGGGAAGGCGGTTTTCTATTGGCCGGCACTTCCTATTCGTCTTTGGCATTAGATAAAAAAGCAAAATCTAATGGTTCCTCTGATATATGGGTGATTAAAATAAATGAAAATGGCGAAGAAGAATGGCAGCAGACGATAGGAACAAGATATAGTGAAGAAGCAAGAAGTGTAACCCAGACAACAGATCAAGGATATATTGTAGCAGGCTCAACCAATCATCCCACCCTTCGACAAGCTCGGGGCAAGGGTTATGGCTCCAAGGATGTCCTTGTGGCCAAACTTGACAAGAACGGAAAGGTCATCGGCCAGCTCATCTTGGGTGGCAAAGGCCTGGACGAGGTTGAGAAGGTGATCCCAACGAAGGATGGTGGTGTCCTGATGGGCATCTATTCCAGAAGCGGGGCAATTAATGAAGAATTAAAAATTAATAATGAAGGAGACTCGGCAGACCATGGGGGTGCAAAGGCCTCAGCAGGTGTAGATGCTTCGACCCCGCTCGGCATGACAGGCGAAGGGCCAATAACCATCAACTATCAACCAAAAACCACAGATAACCATGGCGAAGGTGATTACTGGATCGTGAAATTGGACAGGAACAATAAGGTACAATGGGAGAGGAACTTCGGGGGAAGCGAGGACGACCATATCCGGACGCTGGCTCTGACGGACACGGGCTACATCATCGGAGGCGAGAGCAGGAGCGAGACCTCGGGCAACAAGAGGGCGAAGCTGGAGGAAGGGACAGACCTTTGGGTATTGGCCTTGGACGAGGATGGCAATGAGCAGTGGCAACGATCTTACAACTTCGGAAACAGGGATGTGCTGATGTCCTTGAATGAGATAAGGGAACAAAGGGAAAAGAACCAGGACGGGACGAAAGGATTCCTCATTGGTGGTTACACCCAGAGTGAGGGCAAGGTTGAGAAGAACGATGAGACGTTCTGGATGCTGTACATCGACAGGAATGGCAAGGAGGTCTGGAGAAAGTATGTGGAGGGCAGGGACAAGAAGAGGGAGGAAAGGCTGACATCGGCATTGCTGAACAGGGACGGTTCGTACATCCTGGCTGGAACGAGTGCGGAAGAGTTGGGCAAGGAGAACTGGAAGGTGGTGAAGCTGCTGGACAGTGATTTGGAGGACCTGCTGGAGAACAAGGATATCCGGATCTACCCGAATCCTGTGAAGGATTATTGCTACGTGGAGATAGGATTGGACTTCGAGAGTGCGGATATCTATGTCTATGATATGACGGGGAAGGTGATACAGCAATCGCAAACGAAGAATAAAGTTACTAAGGTCGATACCTCAAGATTGCCACAGGGGGTCTACATCATCAAAGCGAGCATCCCGACACAGAAAGACAAGAAACTGACCACTAAAATCGTGAAAGAATAAAAACAAATTATGAAAAAGAGATTACAATTATCATTAATCCTATTATTTACTATTGCTATAGGAATTAAAGCACAGGATGAAGTAGGTAATGCTTCTAACATTGCAAAGACCATAGATATGTACCCCAAGACACCTGAAGCTGCGGCATTATCACAGTTTGTAGATATTCCGGCAGGTAATTTTACCGGTGTTGCTGATTTTTCCATACCTATCTATACCATAGAATTTGATGGTCAGCAGATACCGATAGCTCTAAGATATACTACGACGGGCATCAAGGTTGACCAGATCGCTACACGGGTTGGGCTAGGCTGGGTACTGGATACGGGGCCATCCTTATCGGTACAGGTCATCGGTAATCTTGATCTCGGAGAAAGACCAGATATTCCCTATTTTAATCCAAATGGAGGTCTGGATCAGAATGATCCTACTTACATCCTTGCAGGCAGAGCGGCTGGAGTAAGATTGCCTTATTATGACGGTGAGCCTGATATTTTCACATATAGACTACTTAACACATCAGGTAAATATATCCTTGATAGAAAAGGAGTAAAGGGTACTCCAATTCCTTACAACCAGATAAGTATCACAGGTTCTGATTATCGTAATAATATGGATATTATAGATGAACAGGGATTCAGGTATATTTTCAACAACAATGCAGGAGATATTATCAGGAACAAGAATAGTTGTATAAGCCCTGGGCAGTTCACTTATGATACTCCAAGTTTTAAGACCGATCAGATCATATCCCCAAAGAACGAGAAAATAAAATATGTCTATAGCTCTTTTAATGCATATACTAGATATATAACTAGTATACAGACCCAAGTAAGTCTAGGCTTGTTTGTTGGCGGGCCACAACCTGCCTATGGTCCACCAATTGGTCCAAGTGTAGGAGGTAAGTGCATCAATTATGCGGATTCAAATGAAACCGGACTAACAGAGATACAATTCAATGGAGGTAAGGTATTATTCACATACAGTAATAAGACAACAGATCCACAACGCTTGGATCTTCCGGGAGAGATCTATCTGAAAGGTATAACTGTGGTAAATGATAAAGGGCAAGTTATCAAAGATTTTACTCTCCAATATGATCACTTTCCATCCTCAGATCCGTTACCTACAACATCAAGTCCCGGATTTATGTATATGGGCGATTATATTGCTGGCTTAAACTATAGACTGAAGTTAACAGGTGTTACGGACAATCTTACTAATGGCAAATATGTATTTGACTATTATGGTAATAATCTACCGATCCGTACATCCAATGACCAGGATTTTTGGGGCGTGTATAACGGAGCCAATAATGGAACAAAAGCAATCGCTTCTACGGATACCCCATATTACAGCAGAGATACAAAGTATTTGCGTGCTAATAAAGAACCAAATATAAATTATGGAAAAATTGGAAATCTAAAACGTATCACGTATCCTACAGGAGGTTATACCAATATAGAATATGAGGCAGATAACAATGGCTCACTAACAACAACAGTGATCTATGACTATCATACAGAAGATTATATAGAAGACCATTACTATGATGCAAGATATGATTATAGTGTCAATCCGGACCTTACAGAATCGACCTTCTACATTCCGGAAAAAGCAACGAATAAAAGTTTGTCATTCTCAAAAAATCCCCCAGACGGTATTTATACCAACCCATATTCTTGTAAATGGCATCTGAAAAATTTGGATACTGGTATTCAAATTGAAGGAACAACTGCCACTTCTCTGTATGACAGAACCGATATTGCCGGAAATTACCGATTATATATGGACAGAGGAGGTGATTATCCCCCTCAAAAATGTACCGCAGTCTATATGTGGGATGAAATTACAACTACCACTACAGGCGAACCTACACCTATAGATACAATTACTGTAGACACAAAACCATTAGGCACCATAAGGGTGAAAAAAATAGAATCCTTTGATCAAAACAATGGAAAAATCACAAGGGAATATACTTACAGAATACCTACAGAAAATCATGTGTTGCCCTATTTGGAATCGAGTGGTGTCATACATGGAGATGAGTACTTCAATAGTCGTGTTGTAAGAATAGGTCCCTCACCATCCCAATTCTCAAATGACAAATCCTCCATAGAAACCTTGGTGGTCAATAACCCGGGCTGGCAAATCTCCAGTATCAATGGTAAACCAATAGCTTATACCTTTGTGCAGGAACACTATAAGGATGAAAGCCATCCGGAGAACTCTTACCGAAAGGAATATGAGTTCATTAATACCCAAGATTATGACCTCATGTATAGTGAGGATAACGCAACCAGTCTAACATGGTCACCGGGCAATATGGAAAATGGACTATTAAAAGAAGAAATACTGTTCAACTCAAATAACCAAAAGGTCAAGGAAACTTATAAAAGCTATCTGTTCGACGGCCACTTCAATTCACAATATGGTAGCGCTACATACAATGATTTTGGTATGGGCTATGGATTAAAAATCTATCCGGCATCTGTAAGAGAGGGCTATGGTAGCGTAGGTGGTCCTGCAGTTATGTATAATTTTAATTATAGATTATATACACTTCGAAACACCTGGATCCGAGAGGACAGCACAAGGGTACGTGATTATGTCAACGGGACAGACTATATCGAGACCCTGCAAGTGAACAACTACTCTATCCCAGCATACAAACATACGTACCCAACGGAGTCCGTATCAAGCGGAAGCGGGAACACGATGAAGACGACCTTCCGGTATCCACAGGACGTGTCGGCGGCAGAGCTGGGTGCGGCGCAGTCACAGAGTGTGCTGAATTCTATGCTGACAAAGAATCTTCTGTCCACCCCGCTCATCGTGAAGAGTTATAAGAACGGGGTCGTCAACTCGGAGGTCAGGACCTTTCAAGAAGAGTACAATACGAATGTGTCCGGAACGACCATGATACTTCCAGAATATATCTATGTGAAGAAGGGGGAGAACGCCGCCGTGGAGGACAGGAAGATCACCTTCGATTCCTACGACACCTATGGGAACCTGACACAGTACACCCTGGAGAACGGTATCCCCGTCTCTGTGGTCTGGGGCTACAACAAGACAATGCCCATCGCCAAGGTAGAGGGTGCCCTGCTGTCCACGATCCCATCAAGTGCCATAGATGCCATAGTGAATGCCTCCAATACGGACAACAATCCTCCGTTGGCAAATGCAGGTCAGACCGAGCAGGACCTTGTTGACGCGCTGGATACTTTCAGAAAAGGTCTTTCCAGCTACCAGGTAACGACCTATAGCTACGACCCGCTGATCGGTGTGCGATGCGTGACCCCACCATCGGGACAGCGGGAGTACTATACCTATGATGATGCCGGCAGGTTGCAGGAGGTCAAAAGGATGGAGAAGGACGGCTCGGGGAACGAGGTGCTGCGTGTGCTGAAAAAGAACGAATACCATTACAAGGATTAAAATGAAAAGCTAAAAATCAATAATGAAAAATATATTAAAAGATAAAAGCTTCAGTTTTAGCATCCATATTGTACAATTGTATAAGATCTTGACAGAGCACAAAGAATATGTTCTTTCCAAACAGTTGTTACGAAGTGGTACGGCTGTAGGAGCATTGATAAGAGAGGCTGAGTTTGCTCAAAGCCGGGCAGATTTCATCCATAAGCTCCATATCTCCCTAAAAGAAGCCAATGAAACATTATACTGGCTGGAGCTACTTCACCAGACAGATCATATTGATGATGTACTTTTTGATGAGAGCGCTTTTCTTGCCAAGGAACTTATCAGTATGCTCGTTTCTAGTATTAAAACCTCAAAAACAGCTTTAAACCATGAAAAAACACAAAGATCAAAATAAAATAACGGAAAGAGATAGAAACAAAGGGATGGAACAAGGTTTTTCATTCTTCACTTTTAACTTTTCATTGAAGAAATATTTATCACTTTTCATTCTATACTTTTCATTCTTCATTTCAGCACAGACCCAGACAGAGAACTATGTGTTCAGCACGACCTGCCTTACGGCCGATTGTGTGAAGAGGATGGAGGTCATCCAATACTCCGATGGACTGGGCAGGCCCAAGCAGATCCTGAATGTCGGCGCATCCCCTACAGGGAAAGATGTAGTGACCCATATCGAATATGACGGGCTGGGAAGACAGGTAAGGGATTATCTGCCTGTGCCACAGTCCGGGGTAAGCACCCGGAATATATATCCTGCTGCCAATGCGACCAATGCATCTATCTATGACAACGAGACCATCTATGGTGAGAAGATGATGGAGAACTCGCCGCTGGGCAGGATCCTTCAACAGACGCCACCGGGCAATGCCTGGCAGGGACATCCTGCCACGTTTGACTATAAGGGCAATGTGCAAAATGAAGTGCTGAAGTTCACCACCACAACGTCTGTCCAGAACGGTGCGAACTATGTGCAGTCCCTCGCCATCAGCGGGCATTACCCTGCCAACAGTCTCTATAAGAACAAGGTGACGGACGAGGACGGGAACACCACTTCCGAATATAAAAATGCGCAGGGGCAGACCCTGCTTATAAGGAAAAGTGTCCTGATGGATCCCGTGGAAGGACCCTCCGGCGCTCCCGCAGGTCCCGGTGCGAACCTCGAGAATGTGGACACCTACTATGTCTATAACGAGTACGACCAGCTGGTCTTCGTGATCACACCGATGGCCTCCAGGGAACTGAAGAACAACCCGAACCAGACCATCACGAATCCTTCTGACAACAGCATCATCAAGGAGCTGTGCTACCAGTACCGGTATGACGGCAGAGAAAGACTGGTGGAGAAGAAGCTGCCGGGCAAGGGCTGGGAATACTTCGTCTATGACAAGCAGGACAGGCTGATCATGACGCAGGATGCCAATATGGGAACATACGGCTACTGGACCTTTGCGAAGTTCGACCAGTATGGGCGACCGGCCTACTCTGGACTATGCGACCCAGGCGCGGGGAACAGGAGCTCCAGCAACCTGCTGCCGGATGCCTACAGACAGAGCCAGCAGACCGCCGCGGATAACGTGGGCAATAACAATGTCTATCGCAGCAACGACCTTGGAACGAACTATGATGAGGTCAGGATATTGTACACGGTTGATAATACCTATCCTGCGGCATCCTCGGTGAGACAGTTGCTGAGCATCAACTACTATGACAAATATCCCACGCTGTATGACAGCAATATCTCAGGGGAGCCCGATCTGCCTGTGCGCGAGACCACTATCCTGGGGCAGCGGACGCTGACCGATGATGCACAGAACAGCAAGCTGAGCACCAAGGGGCTTCCCGTAGCAAGCTATGTGAAGAATGTGGACGAGCAGCGGTGGACCAAGACCTTCATCTGGTACGACGAGCTGGGAAGAAGCATAGGCACCAATACCATCAACCATCTGGGAGGGAAAACCGTTTCCTACTCCCTGCTGGACTTTACAGGTGCGGTACAGAGAACGGAGACCTGGCACAACAGGGTGGCCACCGAGGCCCCAATCCATATCATGGAGGATTTTGTGTATGACGACCACAAACGCCTGCTGAAGCACTACCACGAGGTGGTGGGCAGGACCCCGAAGGAACTGCTCGCCGAGAACCACTACAACGAGAAGGACCAGGTGGACTGGAAAAAGACAGGTACCTTGTCTGATGGCAATTTTACAGCACTGTCTGCCCCATTGCAGCAGATATTCTACGACTACAACATCCGCAATTGGATGACGGGCATCAACCTGAAGCAGGATGACACTACAAGGCCACTGGACCCGGCGAGGCTGTTCTCCTACAAGGTCAGGTACAATGACCCTGTGAACAGTGGCATCACGAGCTACAACGGGAACATCACAGAGGTGGACTGGAGCTACGAGGGAGAGAATGCCAACCGCTACGAATATATCTATGACGGGCTGAACCGCCTGCTGAAGGCAGACCACAAATCTGTGAGGACGACGGGTACCCTGGACTCCAAACACTACAACGAGCAGCTGACCTATGACCTGAACGGCAACATCCGGACCCTGAAACGAAATGCGAGACCGCAAAATTTAGCACAAAACGGTGTGCTGGTGGACAATCTCTTCTATACCTACGAGAATGGCAACCTGAGCAACAAGCTGTTCACCATCAACGACAGCTCCCAGAATACCAGTGGCTACCCAGTAGGTGGTGGCATGATGACCTATGACAACAACGGGAACATGCTGAAGATGCCGGATAAGGGCATCACCCAAGATATCCTGTACAACCATATGAACCTGCCGAAGCATGTGAAGCAGGGGAACAACGATGTGAACTATACCTACCGTGCAGACGGGGTAAAGGTACACAAGCAGTTCCTTGTGGACGGGCAGAGCATAGATACGGACTATCTGGATGGCTTTGTCTATACCACGCCTTACACCTCCAAGCTGGATGGAACATTGTTGGAAAACCCGGAGAAGACATTGGCTGGCCAGCCTGAGGCCTTTGAGCTTGAGCAGAAGGTGATCGTGGAGCCTGGTGAACCTGGTATCCCGATGGAGGCGGTGAGCAGCCCGGACTTCTTCCCGACAGCGGAGGGTTTCTATGATTACAAGAATTCTAAGTATATTTACCAGTACAAAGACCATCTTGGGAACGTACGTCTGAGCTATGAGAGAAGTGCGGAGGGTGGCAGTGCAGAGGAAGTAAGCCGTAACAACTACTACCCGTTTGGGTTGAACCACATCAACATCACGGCCAAGACCGGGCATACGGTGTACAATCCATCTGTTAGCTTTGAGAACTGGAAGTACAACGGCAAGGAGCTTGAGGAGATAGGGATGTACGACTACGGTGCACGGTTCTATATGCCGGATATAGGTAGATTTGGGCAGTATGACCCTTTGGCAGAGAATACGTTTGAGCCGTATGCATATGTGTACAACAACCCTGTAAGGATGATAGATCCAACTGGAATGGAGGGAGAGGAATCTTCTGATTCTGGCGGCGGAGGCGGAGAGACTGGCGGCGGAGAAAATTGGAAAGAAACCGGAGGCGGCCGAAAAGATTATTCGTACATAAACCAACTTCCAGAAAAGTGGAAAAATATTGATAAAGGCAATGGAAGCCAGGTAACCACTGGATGCTGTCCGGCTGGTATTACGGCACAGAGAAAGACTTCTGATGGTACTACTGAAAGTGATATTGAAGGGGTTACTGTTTATGGGAAATTAAAATCCTCTTCAGCTTCATCTTCTAATAGTACAGGAATAACAGCTGGTGCTATTATATCCGATATTTGGAATAGTAGTATTGCGAGATCTATTGTCCCAGACAGAATGGGAGTTACACTTAGTACTTCCGCTGGTGGAGGACTAGAATTCGGAATTTCAGGAGGTATAGAAGTAATATTACGAGGTAAAGATGCGGGGCTTTATGTAGATCCTTTTAATACTGCAAGTTTGGGACTTAGCTTAGGAGCAGGAGGAACAGGTAATTTGAATTTTTTTACAAGCCGTTTTTCTGGTAATGTTTCTAATTTGAGTTTGAATAGTGTTGTAGGAACAGAGGCTTACATAACAGGAACAGCCGCAGCTGTAGGAGGAATAAATGGAGGGTATTCTGTAAGTTTTGATCCTAAGGCTCCTTTCAGTGGAGATAGATGGCACACAATAACAGGTGGGATTTCAGTAGGAGCTAAAGGTTCAGTAGGAGCAGGCGTTACTATTTCTAACACAAGAATCGGGATAGGTTTTGATGGAAGGCCAAGAGTAGCAGATTATTCAGGATTGTTAACAGGTAATTAATCATATTTAATATGGAGTTAAATAAAAAAAATATCATTTTATTCATTTTATTTATATCTTGTTTCGTTATCTATTTTTCTTACAATAAATACAAAATCAGTAAAAATTCATACAATAATAAAATTTATGGTTTAGTTGATGAATTAAGAAATATAGGCAGAGGAAATGGTTATGTTCAAGTTAAATTTAAAGGATGTAAAAAATTTGATGAGCTATGTATCTTATATTTGGGTGAAAATCAAAATGATTTAAGAGTGGGTGATTCGATTTATAAGGCAAAAAACTCGTATGATTATCAAGTTTACAGAAAAGATAGTTTTGGAAACTTTCAGCTTTATAAGACACTACGAAATAAACCTAAAAAAAAATGAGCAATTTAAATTGCTCATTTTTTTTTAGATAAGGTGTCAACATTTATTCGATATTCAAATATTTTTATTCCTTTTTTTTCGTTATGTAAAGTAATGTACTCTTGAGAGTCTATATTTTCTCTTTTTGCATAATAAACTAAAAGATATTCGCTTTTGGGGTTATTTCCTTTAATAACTAATGTTTCCCAATGCACAAGGGAATCATTTAGTATTTTCCCATATACATTATTGGTTTTTTCAAATAATTCAAGAAACTTATCCTTATTTGTCACTTTAAAAAAATCTTGACTAAAAAGAGGGAGTACTTCTTTTGTGTTACCCTTTTTAATAATGCTATAAAATTTTTGTGTTATTTTTTCTGCATCCTGTTTATCTTGTTCTCTATTTTTATAGACTGTATTAAAATTGCAACCTGTGAGTAATATTATGAATAGAATTGAACTATATTTTTTCATTTGATTAATTTATACAAATATAATAAGATTACTTAGTTTAACAGTTATACGATTATCAAAATTCTAAGTATATTTACCAGTAAAAGGACCATCTGGGTAATGTGAGGTTGAGCTACACTAAAAATACTGATGATGGCAGTGCAGAGGAAGTAAACCGTAACAACTACTACCCGTTTGGGTTGAACCATATCAACATCACGGCCAAGACCGGGCATACGGTGTACAACCCATCAGTCTCGTATGAGAACTGGAAGTACAATGGTAAGGAGCTTGAGGAGACAGGGATGTACGACTACGGTGCACGGTTCTATATGCCGGATATAGGAAGGTTCGGGATGTATGACCCGTTGGCAGAGAATACGTTTGAGCCGTATGCATATGTGTACAACAACCCTGTAATGATGGCTGACCCTACCGGTATGGAAGGTGAAGAAGCCAACTCTGATCCGGGAGGCGGAGATGGCGGAGACGGTGGAGTAACTGGTGCCGGCGGTTCCATTGGTGCTATGGAAAGAAGAAATCTACCGGAAAAATGGGCAGGTGGAGGTAGCCAAGTGACTACAGGATGTTGTCCTCCACCCAATAGTGGGGGTGCAAATGCGGGAGATAAATACACTGATAGTGATGGCGTTAATTGGACAAGAGGTGATAATAGCTGGATATCTGGAGGAGAAACTCAAATAGATGGAGTAAGTGTAACAGGTAAATTAAAATCTTCATCAAGCAGTACAAGTTCTGTTGGTAATACTATATCAAACATTTGGAATGGCAGCTTTGCAAGAAATATAATATCAGATAGTTATTCTCTAGGATTATCTTCTAACGTGGCCGCATTTTTAGGGGCTGGTTCGACACCTATTAATTTCACATTATTAACAAGAGGAAAGGAACCTGGACTATACTTTACTCCAACAGTAAGTGCTTCAGTTGGTACCGGTATTGAGGGAAATGCAGGAATAACTTTTGGAAATGGAACATATACAGGTGATCCAAGAAAAATTCAAAGTTCGTTTTTGCAAGGACATGCCGTAGGTGTATCAGCAGGACTGGGACTGGGAGTTGATGCTTCAATTGGTGCTTCTTATGCCCCTGTGGATATTAAAAATCCAATAAAGGGAGGTGGATTTATTAATTTTTCAGGACAGGTTGGAGTAGGAATACAAGGAAGTCCAGTTACGGCAGTAAATGCCCAATTAAATTACTATTATACACCTGTCGTGAAACCTATTTTCCAAATCAAATAATAAAAAATAGAAATGAAATCGTTTAGATATTATCGCTTTATTCCTATTTTGTTAGGGATGATAGCATTTTGTTATTTTTATTTATACAGATATGTTTATTTAAACAATAAATACTTTGAACAAAATAAAATAAATTCAAAAATTATTAAAGTTTATAACTATGAAAATAAGTCATTGCAATTTTATTATACTGATGATTATTGTATAACTACCACAGATACGAAAGGAGATACTTTAAAGATAGGTGATTCTATATCCAAAGAATCAAATACGGAATCTTTTAAAATTTACAGGAAAAACCAATTAGGCAAATATGAATTTTATAAAAACTATCTGATGAAACAGTAGCAAATAAAAATCCCCAATATTAATTGGGGATTTTATTTTTAGCACATTAAAATCTAATATCGTATCCTAAAATTTTAATAGAATCATTTTCTTTATATAGAGTAAATTTTTCTTGTGTATTCTTAATATCCCTTTTTACATCATAAATTAATACATATTCATTTTTTGGATTTGTACCTTCTACAGCAACTGTTTCCCAGTGTATTAAAGAATCACTTATAATATTCCCACATTCTTTAGAAGACTCATCTAAAATTTGATTGAATTTTTCCTTTGAAGTTATTTTAAATAATTTTTGGCTCATTAATTTGATAGCTTTCTGTCTATTATTACTATTCATTAGTGAGTAAAATTTTTCTGTCACTTTTTCTGCATCCTGTTTATCTTGTTCTCTATTTTTATAGACTGTATTAAAATTACAACCTGTGAGTAATATTATGAATAGAATTGAACTATATTTTTTCATTTGATTAATTTATACAAATATAATAAGATTACTTAGTTTATAATTAAACAGTTATACGATTATCAAAATTCTAAGTATATTTACCAGTACAAGGTCTATCTGGGTAATGTGAGGATGAACTACACCAAAAATACTGATGATGGCAGTGCAGAGGAAGTAAGCCGTAACAACTACTACCCGTTTGGGTTGAACCACATCAACATTATATCAAAGACTGGGGGAAATACGGTGTACAACCCATCAGTCTCGTATGAGAACTGGAAGTACAACGGGAAGGAATTGGAAGAGACGGGGATGTACGATTATGGTGCACGTTTTTATATGCCTGATATCGGAAGGTTTGGACAGTATGACCCGTTGGCAGAGAAGACCTTTGAACCTTACGCTTATGTGTACAACAACCCTGTAAGGATGATAGACCCAACGGGAATGGAGGGAGAAACATCCGATAATAGTGGAGTCGAGACAGATGCCAATGGCAATGAAACAATAAGCGTTATTGGTAATATAAAAATATCTGCAGGGACCGCAGCTATAAATGTGAATCGTTTTGGCGATAATTCTGATAGCGGAAGTGATTCCAGGGATAATGGTAGAGGTGCAACAGATGATGGTGGTTTCAACAAAGGGGATATCTCAAAAGAAGGAAATGTAGAAGTAGGAAAGGATTATGAAGAGTCAGACAATATGTATAAAAGTTCTATCACAAGTTCATCAAATGAGACAAACTGTGGACCATGTATTAGATTTTTATTAAAACTTTTATTAAAAAAAGGTGCTAAGGAGGCAGCAAAGCAAACGGCAAAACAAAGTGCAAAGCAAGCGGTTAAACAGGGAACAAAAGAGGCTGTAATTGAATTAACAAAGAAAAAATTCGGGCATACCTTTATTAATCATGGGAAGGATGCTACAAAATTTATCATGAACAGAGCAAAAGGATCTGGTGCATCTCAAGGACAATTTTTAGATGATCAAAAAGCGGCCAAATTCATTTTAGATAATATTAGCAAAACAAGTAATGGAGCTGTAAATATTCCAATTCCTAAAGGATTTCCAGCAAGGGTTATCATGCCGGATGGGACGATGAAAGCTGCTACTCATATAAGATTGGTTCCTGGAGGAGGTGGAGTTAAAACGGCATATCCATTAATACCATAATTTGAAAATGATAATAAAGAAAGAAATATTTGAACAACTTAGTAAAGAATTAAGATTACCTTATACAGGTATAGAACAAGATTGGGATTTAGAAATGGCAAATTCCAAAAGATTAAAGGATTTTATTGAATTTTATAGGGGAAATGAATTATCCTCAGAAAAAAAAATAGCAATAATGTCACTAATAATTGCTTCTTATGAAGATTTTCTAAACGAAAATGATTTAAAAAGGGATAATAAATGGATTGAAATCAAATCACTAATAGAGTCTCAAAAAGTAATTTTTCAAGAATTGATAAATCGCTGGGCATTACCAAATGAATTGAATAATAACAATATTTTCAAAATTACTCCTTTAATGAGAACAGTTTGATGATTATTGAAGTTGAAATCATGTTCCAAACTTAGTGATGGGTATGATTTTAAATATTAAATCGTTGATAATCAAGTAAAATAATAATTTTAAAGTTGTTGAACAATGGTAGGTCTAGCCTACTATCGTTTGCTTTTGTAGGTAAATGATGCCTTAAATGATTGAGCATCATAACAGGTGTTTCAGATTTAGTGATGGAGTTTTTACAAAGGAGAAGATGTTCTTTAAAATAAAACCAGTACAAGGACCATCTGGGTAATGTGAGGCTGAGCTACACCAAAAATACTGATGATGGCAGTGTAGAGGAGGTAAGCCGTAACAACTATTACCCGTTCGGATTGGGTCATGTTCCAAACTTAGTGATGAGTATAGTTTTCAATGTTAAATTCGTTGAAAATCAGATAAAATAATAATTAAAAAATTTAAAAGCGAGAGTAGGAATTACCTGCTCTCGTTTATTTTTGAAGAAAAAACATATCGCAAATGATTGAGAATCATAACAGGTGTATCAAAGTTAGTGAGTCGGGTATCTGTACTTTTTGCTATTCTGTAGATATCACAAAGAACGGACATACCAAAACCGGGAAACAACAATATTTCTGTAAAAACTGTGGTCTAAGATTTCTGGATCATTACTCATACAATGCATACAGGAAAGAAACTGATTTTAAAATCGGTCAATTAATAAAAGAAGGTCTCGGTATCCGCTCGATCGCAAGAGTATTGAACATATCTGCCACAACAGTACTCAAAAGAATCCAAAATATTTCTGAGAATATTCGTATTCCTGTTCTGTTATTTGGAAAGACCTACGAACTGGATGAGATGCGATTTTTCATCAAAAAGAAAAGTAATCTGATGTGGCTGGCCTATGCGATTGATAAAACGACCAAAAAAGTTGTGGCCTTCTATATCGGCAGAAGAAATAACAGGACACTCAATGCCGTGATAAAAACATTGCTCAATGCCAAAACAGAAAATATCTATACAGATAAACTGAGAAATTACCAATATCTGATTCCCGAAGACATCCATATTACCCAAAGATATGGGACCAATGGGATCGAGAGAAAAAATCTAAATATCAGAACCCATCTCAGGAGATTCGGGAGAAAAACCATTTGTTTTAGTAAAAGCATGAGAATCACCCAGGCAGTTCTGAAGATCTATTTTTGGTTATGAAAGTTTCAAAAAGATGTCCATGCCATGATTTTTTAATTTAAAACTAACATTTCAGAAACTTGGAAGACCTATAGAACAATTATTAATCTTGATCTGATGAAAATTTCCATAGAGACCATCACTTATCTCTTTTATTGGACAATAATTTTTGTGGTAGCCGGTTCAATGATTGTTTATGGTTTAGGTAAGCCTGTCCAGTTTCAGGGTTTTGAGAAATCGGCCGATTCCAATTTATCAGAAGGTCATCAATTGATGTGGTCGTTCTATTCCTATTCGTTGGCTTATCCTATTATCATTGGTATTCTGGAGATCTTGGGCGGAATTTGTTTATTACTTAATAGGACGAGGATCTTCGGATGTATTTTATTGACCATCATTCTTTCGAATATCATTATTCAGGATTATATTTACGATATAAAAGCTTTGAATTCAGCGATATATTACCAGGTTCTCGTCTTTGTCATATTATTTTTTGAATATGATAAAGTCAGGAGAATAGTTCAAGAGTTGTTCAAAACGAGCGAGACAAAAAGAAATTTCTTATTGGTGTTGGTCGCTTTTGTTATCTCGATATTATTCAAATACATAGAGGCAAAAATTTAACACTCCATTTACCCTTAAATCAAAATTTTTGGAATAATTTTAGCTAATAACTTTCAAAACAAATTTTTATGGAGCTTATTTTCGAAAACAAAAAGTCTGGGAATGGTGGATTTATATCCATGAAAAATCATCAGGAAGAAATCGGGAGATTGACCTACACGATTGTTCCTGAACTTAAAAAGTTGATTGTGAGCTATGTAATGGTTTTTCCAAAATTCGAAGGGAAAGGATTGGGAAGGACTTTGGTAGAAAAATCGGTAGAATTTGCAAGGAAGAATGGGTGGTCTATCAAAGCGCATTGCTCATATGCACACGCAGTTCTCAGCAGAAAAACAGATGTTGAAGATGTTTTCGTCGCTTAAAAATAAATTTATTGCCTTGGTAATAATAAAGTTACGGCTCGCAAATGCGAGCCGAGCTTTTTTATCTAATGTGTGAATTATCTATTCATAGACATCAGGAATTCCTCATTATTTCTTGTCCCTTTGATCTGTTTCTGGACAAATTCCATAGCTTCCAGAGGATTCATATCTGCCAGATATTTTCGCATGATCCACATGCGTTGTTGCGTGGCCTCGTCCAAAAGAAGGTCGTCTCTTCTCGTGCTAGATGCAACCAAATCTACAGCAGGATAAATACGTTTGTTGGCAATTTTTCTATCCAACTGCAGCTCCATATTTCCAGTTCCCTTGAACTCTTCGAAGATAACTTCGTCCATTTTGGAGCCCGTATCGATCAAAGCGGTTGCAATAATGGTCAAAGAACCTCCATTTTCGATTTTTCTGGCGGCGCCGAAGAAGCGTTTCGGTCTGTGGAGCGCATTGGCATCCACACCTCCGGAAAGGATCTTTCCGGATGCTGGCGTTACTGTATTGTAAGCTCTTGCCAAACGTGTAATAGAATCCAGAAGGATCACCACATCGTGGCCGCATTCTACCATTCTTTGTGCTTTGGATAAAACCAGATTTGCCACTTTTACGTGTTTATCAGCCGCTTCATCAAATGTAGAAGCAATGACTTCTGCATTCACGCTTCTCTGCATATCGGTAACTTCCTCAGGTCTTTCATCGATTAGAAGGACCATCATGTAAGCTTCCGGATGATTGGCAGAAATAGCGTTGGCGATATCTTTAAGTAAAATTGTTTTACCTGTTTTCGGTTGTGCAACAATCATCGCTCTTTGCCCTTTTCCGATTGGCGCAAATAAATCTACAATTCTTGTAGAAAGTGTAGAGTTTTTACCTGCCAAATTGAATTTCTCCTGAGGGAAAAGCGGTGTCAAAAATTCAAAAGCTACTCTGTCTTTGATGAATGCCAGGTCTCTTCCGTTAACTTCCGTTGGTTTCTGGAGAGAAAAATATTTTTCACCTTCTTTTGGCAATCTTACAATTCCTTTCACAGTGTCTCCGGTCTTCAGACCATAATTTCTGATCTGATTGGTAGAAACATAAACATCGTCCGGAGAAGAAATATAACTGAAATCTGAAGAACGAAGGAAGCCGTAGTTGTCCGGAAGGATTTCCAAAACGCCTTCTATGGTTACAATTCCATCAAAGTTGAATTCCTTTTTTGGGGCTGCAACTTCTGGCTGTTGTGTTTCGGATTGTTCTTTTTGATTGTTGTGTTGTTGAGAATTGGGATTTTGTGCTTTTTGCTGACCTCTATTGTTGTTATTGGTCTTTTGCTGCTGCTGATTGTTTTGCTGCTTAGGCTGTTGCTTTTGTTGAGGCTTTCTTTCCTCTTGCTCAGGCTTTTCATCAGTCTTTGGGGTTACTTCCTCGGTGGAAGCTGGAATGGTAGAAGCTGGTTCCTCTGTCTGAGTTGGAGTGATTCTCGCTCTTGGCGCTTTTTTCTTTGGCGGATTCGGAGCTTTTACTTCTTCCTTTACAATCTCCGCCGGAACTTTTTCAGTGCTGGTGGCAGCAACAGTTTCCGTTGGAATTATATTTTCTTCTTTCGGCTTCTCTGCGGGCTTCCTGCCTCTTTTCTTTGCAGGAGCGGCATTTCCTGAAGGATTCTCTTCTGTTTTTTTTGTCATATTTTCTTGAGTAGCGTTAAGATAATCTTTAATGATCTTCGGATTGGAAGCCTGATAGTCCAGAATAGCGAAAACGGTTTCTTCAGGAGAGCTTTTCTTAGCCAATTTAACGCCTAGATCTTTAGAAAGTTGAGCCAATTCCTCATCGGATTTTGACCGTAGCGTTTCAATATTAAACATATAAATACGTAAAAGGTAATTTTTATTTGTGTATAAGTAAGAATGAAAACCAGGAGGTTACCATTTTTATTGAGTGATTACAATGCAAATCTACATTAATTTTTGAATTACGCAAAAATTATTTTATTTTTGCAATCTATTTTAACCTTTTTTATAAAGGATTTATAATAAATATGTTACAAAGAATACAAACTGTCTGGATATTTTTAGCCGTTTTGGGAAGTGTCTTCCTTAACATTACCGCACAGGATTTTGATATCCTTGGAAAATATTTGACGATCAATGCTTCGACGGTGATTTTAATATTATTCGGGGTATTGAGTATTTTTAGTTTCAAAAACAGGAAAAGACAAATATTGCTGAACAACATCAGCCTTATTATAAACGCTTTGTTGGTTGGTCTTTTGATTTACTGGTTACTAAATTTATCCGGAGGAATTCAGTTTCCTGAGAAGGGTATTGAGCCGATTTTCCCATTCATCTCGATGATATGTTTGCTTTTGGCAAATGTTTACATCAGAAAAGATGAGAGGCTCGTAAAATCTGTGGACAGACTTCGATAGGCTTACGACGATTTTTTTGAGTGAGAACAGCTTCCTTTTTGGAAGCTGTTTTTTATTTTGATAGATTTGTGTAAAAGATTGGTAGCGTGGACACATTCAATCATTTAAAAACAATCATCAGCATTATCCTGAGTCTGGGAATCGGAACGTTGTTGAATGGAAGCGTGAGATTCATACAGCATCCCGGGAGGAACAAACCATTTTGGTTACATCTGTTATTGGTTCTGTATGTTTTTATTTTGATGATCCATTTCTGGTGGTGGGAATACCGTCTTAGAGCCATTACGTCCTGGACCTTTACACAATATATCTTCATTATTGGTTACATCATTTTGTTTTTTGTCCTTTGTACATTGCTTTATCCGACAGATGTGAAAGATTATGGCAATGATTACAAAAATTATTTTTTCTCCCGAAGAAAATGGCTTTTTGCTTTCCTTGGGATAATGTTTTGCCTAGACCTTGTAGATACACTATATAAGGGAAAAGATTATCTGGACTCGCTAATGCCATTATATGGAATACGGATGATAACACATATTCCGCTAAGCTTTGCACTGGTTTTCATTAATTCAAAAAAGAATATCTATTATGCAGGCGTTTTATTATTTTTCATTTTGTTCGAGATTTTCTTTATTTATAAACGATATTACCTTTATGTTTGATTATTGGTAACAATTTGGATAAAAAAGGGACTTATAATACTTAATTAATAAATCTGAACTATGAAAAAAGTAATCTCCATTGTTTTAATTGCCCGATCGTTTCTGTCTTTTGCTCAGGATATTTCCAAAGAAAGAGTTGTCGGTATCGTCTCAACTTTAGCTTCTGATGAAATGAAAGGCAGGAAATTCGGAACGCCTGAAAATGATAAAGCTGCGGAATACATCGCTCAGGAATTCAAAAAAAATAGCCTGGGTTACTGCTTCGGAGATTCTTACCTGGTTCCTTTCGAGTACAAAGGACAAAAAGGTTACAATGTTTGTGGAATCAAAAAAGGAAAATCAGAACAGAGTTTGGCTTTTTCAGCACATTTTGACCACATTGGAACTAATGACAAGGAAGGAGATAATATCTACAACGGAGCTGATGACGATGCAAGCGGAGTTTCTACAGTGATTGGCCTGGCTGATTATTTTAAAGATAAAAAGACAGATTATTCAATGGTTTTTATGGCTTTCAATGCGGAAGAGATCGGATTGATTGGTTCAAAAGCATTATCTGAAAATCAAAATCTTAATCCTGTTTTCAATAATATCAAAGCGCTCTTCAATTTCGAAATGCTGGCAACGGAATCTCAGTTCGGGAAAAATGCAGTTTTTATGACAGGCGATGAGCTTTCTGATTTTGATGAATTGATCAATGCAAACGCAGTCAATGGTTTAAAGGTTTATCCAGACCCATATCAAGGCCAGCAATTATTCTATAGGTCTGATAATGTGAATTTTGTAAAAAGAAAGATTATTGCACATTCTATCTCGACAGTTGATATGAACAAAGCTTTTCATTACCACGCTGTGAATGATGATATCAATATTGTAGATGCAGACAATCTGACCAACATTATCAATAATTTCGCTAAAACGATTGAAAAATTCGATACCAAGAACTTCCAGCCGAAGTATAACGATAAGGTAAAATACGATTTCTAACGTCTTGACAAGTAGTAGAAAGAAGTGTTTTATAGATAAAATATAATGATTGTGAGTCTTTTATCTTTTATCTATTTTCTTTCATCTATTGCAAGCTATTTATTTTCCGTATTTTTGCCTTTCAATTTTTCTTAATGAAACCATACCAACGAATTTTAGGTTTTGCAAAACCGCATCAGAAATACCTTTGGGGAAGTATGTTTTTTAACATTCTTTACTCGCTGTTGCAAATCTTTTCCATAGGGACATTGCTTCCGATTCTCAGCATAATGTTCGGAACTTCTGATGAGATCGACACTACAAAAGCGCCGGTTTGGAATGGTAGACTGGCGGATTATTTTTCCTATGTGAAAGATTGGGCATATTATACAATTCAAGTCAATATTAATGAACATGGCGGGATCAAAGTTCTTGCGATTCTCTGCTGCATGACGGCTTTTGCTTTTCTATTGAGGAATATCTTCCGTTATATTGGCTCTTATTTGCTGGTTAATTATCGAGTTGGTATCACAAGAGATTTGAGAACGGCGATGTACGACAAGTTTCTGAAATTGCCGGTTTCTTTTTTCACGGAACAAAGAAAAGGTGATATGATGTCCAGGATATCCAACGATATCGGTGGTGTAGAAAGCGGAATTATGGGTTCTCTGGTGGATATTGTGAACTCGCCGTTTATGATTATTTCATCATTGACTGCGTTGTTTCTGCTTTCTCCAAAATTGACCTTGTTTTCATTGGTCGTTTTCCCGATTATGGGATGGATCATTTCCTGGGTTGGAAAAAGTTTGAAAAAACAGGCTAAAAATGCACAGGAAGAATTAGGGAATCTTTTCTCTTTGGTTGATGAAACCTTGAAATCTTCAAAAGTGATCAAGATTTTCAATGCGGATAAAATTCTGAAAAATCGTTTTAATAAAACCACAAGTCAGTGGCAACATCATGCCATATCGATGAGCAGAAGGCGGGAATTGGCTTCTCCAATGAGTGAGTTTCTGGGTTCTGTGACGATGTTGTTGATCACTTGGTACGCCGGAACAGAGATCATCAACGGAACCAACCGTGATCCTGCGACTTTTTTAGCATTTATTGCAGTTTTCTTCCAGATTTTAGATCCGGCAAAACGGTTGTCAAATGCAGTTTCTAATATCCAGGGTGGAATGGCGAGTCTGGAAAGGGTTTCCGAAGTTTTGGATTACAATCTGAAAGTTGATGAAATCCCTAATCCGACACCAATTTCTGAATTAAAGGATAAAATTGAATTCAAAAATATTGGGTTCTATTACGAGAAATCTAATCTGATTCTGAAAAATTTCTCCATCGATCTGCCAAAAGGGAAGACTGTGGCGTTAGTTGGACAATCCGGAAGTGGAAAAACAACAATTGCTAATCTATTGGCCAGATTCTACGACGTTTCCGAAGGCGAAATCCTGATTGACGGACATAATATCAAAAATCTGAAACTGACGGATTATCGCAAATTGTTGGGAATGGTAACTCAGGAATCTGTTTTGTTCAATGACTCGGTTTACAATAATATCCTGATGGGAAATCCCGATGCAACCGAAGAACAAATTATAGAATCGGCTAAAATTGCCAATGCTCACGATTTTATTTCACAGCTTCCGGAAGGCTATCATACCAATATCGGAGACGACGGAAACAAACTTTCCGGTGGACAGAAACAGCGTGTTTCCATTGCAAGGGCAGTTTTGAAAAATCCACCAATTATGATTCTTGACGAAGCGACTTCTGCTTTGGATACTGAATCCGAAAGATATGTTCAGGACGCTTTGGAAAAGATGATGATGAACAGGACATCTTTGGTGATTGCACACAGATTATCCACGATCCAGAAAGCTGACCATATTGTCGTGATGGAGAAAGGCGATATTGTAGAGCAAGGTTCTCATCAGGAATTGATGGAAAAAGACGGCACTTACAGAAAGTTGGTTGAGCTTCAGAATTTTGATTAATGAATCCAATTCAGGAATATTTTTACCGGATCGATGAGCCTGCGAGGAGTGCACTTCTGTTTATCCGGGAAAAGATTCTAAATTCTGATGAACTGATTACCGAAACTTTCAGCTTTGGACTTCCTTTTTTGAAATATAAAAAGAAGATGCTCTGCTATTTCTATTATAGTAAACAACATCAGAAACATTATCTCAGCTTTTATCACGGCGATAGATTGGATTATCCCAAGCTCTTATCTGAAGGCAGGAAAAAATTTAAAATCTTACTTCTGGATATGGAAGAAGATTTACCAATGGAATTGATTTTTGATATTCTTGATGAGGTTAAACCTTATATCAAATAAATTTTTGATTTTTAAGTGAATTTCACCCGACTTCCAATCCGTTCTTCACAGGCAAACTCGGACTTAACAAAGTTACTTCACTTTTATTTTCGCCATAGACACCAAGAACAAGGCATTCACTAAAGAAATTGGCGATTTGTTTCTTCGGGAAATTCACAACAGCGAGAATCTGTTTTCCTATCAATTCTTCTTTCGAATATAAAGTTGTGATTTGAGCAGAAGATTTTCTAATGCCTAGATCTCCAAAATCGATTTCCAGTTGATAAGAAGGATTTCTGGCTTTTTCAAAATCATTCACAGAAATGATGGTTCCGACTCTGATGTCGATTTTCTCAAAATCACTCCAGGATATTTCAGGTTTTGTCATTGTTAAATATTTTAAGGCTTCGACAGGCTCAGCCTGACACGGCTATATTATTGTATTAGAGATGTCACACGTTGTCTCGAAGGATTGTTGAAGTGTTGTCAGGATTTTTTAATTCCTTCAAAAGCTTTTCAACATCAGCTTTTTGTTCAGCATATTTCTGTTGTAATTCACTTCCTTCAGCCATTCTTCCATAATATATCAAAGCCTTTTCGCCAAAGAAATTCTTGTAATAATCCGAAAGTTCCGGAATCTGCGGAAAATTGGTGTGAAATAACATTTCGTAGTAAGCCTGCCATTCGCGTTCGTTTTTGTCCGTAATCATCATTTTGGGTGATTTCTGGCGGACGTGTAACATTTCGTGGGCAAGCATATTAAGAACTAATGTCAAATCAAAATCAAAAAGATTTTTTGGAATCAGAACTTCCTGCATATCTCCGATTTCTCCATTAGCAGTCAATAATATCGAGTTCTTTTCTAATTCCTCCCGAAAACCAAATCCTAAAAAGTTCTCATCATCCAATTCGAATTCATGGATTAGGAATCTTGCTGCATCCAGGATTTCGCCGGTTTCTTTGTAAGCGTTGAGGTTGAATTGTATTTTTTCGTAGTTCATTTGTGCTAAATAAATTTGTTCTATATGGGTTCAAATTTACAATTTAGTGACAAATATTTCAAAAGAAGTTGAATCTGCGGCCGTGATAGTAACGGTTACCCCGCAACGAGGCGGCGGAACGCAGTGGAGCCGCCGAGTGAGGAGTATGAGTGGATAGCGCGAATGTCCGCCCATAAAAAAATCGCACCCGAGAGATGCGATTTGATTTAGAATTCCATTTGAACTTCCAGTTTTTCTGCCAGAAGTTTGGAAACTTTTACTTTCAGTGGTTCGATATCGATATTTTGCATTGCATCGTTGGCGAAAGCGTAAAGCAACAATGCTCTGGCTTCTTTCTTGGAAATCCCTCTCGCTCTAAGATAGAACATTGCGTCTTCGTTCAGCTGTCCGACGGTACAACCGTGCGAACATTTCACATCGTCTGCGAAAATCTCCAGCTGAGGTTTTGTGTCAATAGTTGCGCCTTCGTCCAGCAAAATATTGTTGTTCTGCTGATAAGCGTTGGTTTTCTGAGCAATCTTGTTCACAAATACTTTTCCGTTGAAAACACCGTGCGATTTGTCTTTGAAAATCCCTTTGTAATTCTGGTAAGATTCGCAGTTTGGCGTGTTGTGATGAACGGCCGTGTGGTGGTCTACCAGTTGGTCTTTACCGATAATCGTGATGCCGTTCATAAACGAGTTGATATTCTCGCCGTTGTGAATAAAATCCAGATTGTTACGAACCAATTTTCCTCCGAAAGAGAAGGTGTTCACAGTTGTTAAGCTGTCTCTTTCCTGCTTCGCAAATGTGTGGTCCACAAGGTAAGATGTATTACTGTCGTTCTGCAATTTGTGCCAATCAGCTTTTGCATTTTGGTAAGTGAAAATCTCTGTCACAGAGTTGGTGAAAACAAAAGATTCATCAAAATTGTGATGACTTTCAATTACTTCTACTTTTGCTCCAGCTTCTACAATCAGAAGATTCCTTGTGTTGTAAAAAGTGTTTTCTTCCTGACTGTCAGAGATGTAAAAGACGTGAATCGGTTTTTCGATAACGATATTCTTGGGAACTTTCAGGAAAAATCCTTCGTTGAAATAAGCCAGATTCAGGTTGGTGAAAGCCAGGTCTTTGCTCGCAATCGTATTGAAATATTGATTGAAAGTTTCCTTTTTTGCTGAATCATTTAGAGCTTCATTCAGCGTCAGGAATTCTGCATTTTCAATGGAAATGTTAGAATATTCTTTGTGAAGTTTCCCGTTGATAAAAACAATCCAGTCAAAATGTTCCTCGCCCAGATGCAATTCGTCCAATTGCTCTTTGGTGATATGATGCGCTTCTGAAGGAAAAAAATTGTAATCTTTTTCCGTGATTTCCTTCAGATTCGTGTATTTATATTCTTCATCTTTTTTGGTAGGAAAACCTTTCTCTTCAAATTTCTGAAGTGCGGTTTTTCTCTCTTCGTTCAAAAAAGAATGACGAAGCGATTCCAAAAAATCTGAATGTTGATTTATTGTTTGTTCAAATAAAGCCATTGTAATGGTTTGATTTTGCATCGTTTAGAAGATTAAAATTAAATTTGAATTAGTTCAAAAGCCAATCGTAACCTTTTTCTTCCAATTCAAGTGCTAAGGATTTATCTCCTGTTTTTATGATTTTTCCATCTGCCAGAACGTGCACGAAATCCGGCTGAATATAATTTAAAAGTCTTTGATAATGCGTGATCAACAGAACAGCGTTGCCTTCGCTTCTAAATTTGTTAACCCCATCAGCAACGATTCTCAAAGCATCGATATCTAATCCTGAATCTGTTTCGTCAAGGATTGCCAATTTTGGGTTCAGCATCATCATTTGGAAGATTTCGTTTCTTTTTTTCTCTCCTCCAGAGAAACCTTCGTTCAATGAACGGGAAAGGAAATCTTTTCTGATTCCTAATTTCTCAGAGTTTTCACGAATTAATCCCAACATTTCCTTAGCACCCATTTCTTCCAGTCCGTTGGCCTTTCTGGTTTCGTTAAGAGCAGCTTTGATGAAATTGGTAACCGTAACCCCAGGGATTTCCACAGGATATTGGAAAGAAAGGAAAATGCCTTTGTGTGCTCTTTCCTCAGGCGCATCTTCGCCGATTTCTTCTCCTTCGAAAAGAATTTCGCCTTCCGTTACTTCGTAATCTTCTTTTCCTGCAATTACAGAAGAAAGAGTCGATTTTCCTGCGCCGTTCGGTCCCATAATAGCATGAACTTCGCCTGGTTTTATTTCAAGATTGATTCCTTTTAAAATTTCTGCGCCATCTTCAATTTTGGCGTGTAAGTTTTTTATCTCTAACATACGTTTAAATTTATCGCAAGGCTAGACAAAGATTTTTTTTATCCTCCTTTGCTTTTTTAAGTGAAACAAAGGCGCTAACGCTTATCAAATGAAATACTATTGTTTCTTATTTTGTATTAATAATCAAGACCATTTGCGATTCTCATTACACCATTTTTAAATAGTTGAGAATTAAAATTGATAAGCATTCCTAACTTATAATTTCCTAGTCTTAAATAATTTTTTAATTGTGATGCGTGAAAATTATTTAAACTTTCAACAGATTTAATTTCTAAAACAACCTTGTTTTCAATTAATAAATCCATTCTAAAAGCATTTTCCAGTAACAATTCTTCATATTGGATGTTCAGAGGTTTTTGTCTTTCGACTTTTACTTCTGCTTTTTTTAATTCATAGAAAAGACATTTTTCGTAAATACTTTCATATAAGCCTATGCCCAATTTTCTATGAATCTTTAATCCATTTTCAAAGACAATCTTTGAAATTTCATTCTCTGACATTTGTGTTATTTTTCGCAAAGATAAACAAGTTAATTGTAGAAATTCAATTTAAAACTTGTATTGCTTTCTTAAGCTTTAGTGGCTTTGTATTTCTTTAAAATGTTTTCAAACAATCAAAAAAATCTTTGTCTAACCTTGCGATAAAAATCTAACCAACAGAACCTTCCAAAGAAATCTCCAGTAATTTCTGAGCTTCAATGGCGAATTCCATTGGAAGTTTATTCAAAACTTCTTTACTGAATCCATTTACAATCAGGGCAATTGCTCTTTCTGTATCGATCCCTCTTTGGTTACAGTAGAAAATCTGATCTTCCCCGATTTTCGAAGTCGTTGCTTCGTGTTCCAATTGTGCAGTCGGGTCTTTGATTTCGATGTAAGGGAAAGTATGAGCACCACACTCATTACCCATTAACAAAGAATCACACTGAGAAAAGTTTCTCGCTCCTTTTGCAGTTGGCATTACTTTTACCAAACCACGATAAGAATTATTGGATTTTCCGGCAGAGATACCTTTTGAAATAATGGTTGATCGGGTATTCTTTCCGATGTGAATCATCTTTGTTCCCGTATCTGCATATTGATGCATATTCGTAACTGCGATTGAATAAAATTCACCTACCGAATTATCACCTTTCAAAATACAGCTCGGGTATTTCCAAGTTACGGCAGAACCTGTTTCAACCTGAGTCCAGGAGATTTTTGCGTTTCTCTCGCAAAGTCCTCTTTTTGTTACAAAATTGAAAACTCCACCTTTTCCTTCTTCATCTCCGGGATACCAGTTCTGAACAGTAGAATATTTAATTTCAGCGTCATCCAAAGCGATTAGTTCCACAACCGCAGCGTGTAGCTGATTTTCATCTCTTGACGGTGCTGTACAACCTTCAAGATAAGAGACATAACTTCCTTCATCAGCAATCACCAAAGTTCTCTCGAACTGACCCGTTCCGGACTGATTGATACGGAAATAAGTTGACAATTCCATAGGGCATCTTACACCTTTTGGAATATAGCAGAAACTTCCGTCAGAAAAAACTGCAGAGTTCAGGGCGGCGTAAAAATTATCGCCTCTTGGAACTACTTTCCCAAGATATTGTTTAACCAATTCCGGATGTTCCTTGATCGCTTCGGAAATAGAGCAAAAGATAATACCTTTTTCTCTCAAAGTTTCCTGAAACGTAGTTTTTACCGATACTGAATCTACCACAATATCAACCGCAACGTTCGCTAATCTTTTCTGTTCCTCGATATTGATTCCCAATTTTGCAAAAGTCTTCAACAATTCCGGGTCCACTTCATCAAGACTTGCCAATTCAGGTTTTGCCTTTGGAGCTGCGTAATATCTGATTGCTTGAAAATCAGGTTTTTGGTATTTGATGTTCGCCCAGTCCGGTTCTGTCATTTTCAGCCAGATTCGGAAAGATTCCAGACGCCAATCGGTCATCCATTCCGGCTCTTCTTTCTTGGTAGAAATTGCCCGGATGATATCTTCATTCAGACCAGTCGGGAAATCTTCATACTCGATATCCGTTTCGAATCCGAATTCGTACTTTTTATTTTCTAAATCGACGCGTAGATCGTCTTCTGTATATTTGCTCATTTTTTAAGATTTCAGATTTCAGACATCAGATTCCAGACTGTAAAAGTCTTGTATCTCATATCCAACATCTCGTGTCTATAGACTAAAACTCTCTCCACAACCGCAAGTTCTTGCAGCATTTGGATTATTAAAAATAAAACCTTTTCCGTTCAAACCTCCTGAATATTCCAGAGTTGTACCAGCAAGATAAAGGATGGATTTTTTTTCGATTATCACTCGTACACCGTTATGTTCAAAGATCTGGTCGGTCTCATTTTTCACATTATCAAATTTCAAGACGTATTCTAGTCCGGAACAACCGCCACTTTTTACGCCCACTCTTATATAGTCGGTCTCAGGATTGAAGCCTTCTTCAGCCATCAACTGAGCCGCTTTGGATTTTGCCTGATCGCTTACTTGTATCATTGTTTTTATTTAGACTGATTTTAGTCTACAAAAGTACGAACTAATTTCCGCAATCTCAAATCGATGACATCTATTTTAACGATTTTAAATAGACTTTATCATTTCGTTTGATAATGAATTACAGTTTGTTAATGTTAAATTGTTATCAAAAAATGAACAAATATTAATTCTGATAGTTCTTATAATTAACTTTGCCCGAATTTGTTAATCAAACAATCAGTTTTAATTATGAAGAAGATTTTTATTTTGATGATGCTGTTTTCCATTTTTGGGAAAATGATGAGCCAGACCGAAAGATATATTTATCAGACCGAGGTGAATCCGGATACTATCAATCTCGTAGATATGAAGATGGAAAGAACTTTTCTGGATGTGAAAAATGGCCAATCATTGTTCATTAGTGAAAGTAAATTGTTGAGGGATTCTCTAGTTGCAGTTTTGAAAAGCCAAACAAACCCGGATATAAAAAAGTCAAAAAAAGACAAACCGGAATTTCCAAAACTGGCGAATGGAAAATCGATCCAACCTACTTTTTTTGAATATTTCATCAAGAAAAATAATGAAGATAAAACGGTAAGTCTAGTTGAAAATGTTGGTTCAAAGCAAGTTTATTATCAGGAGGACCGAAAAATGAATTGGAATATTTCTGATCAAATTTCTGACCTTAATGGCTATAAAGTCCAGAAAGCCACTACGAGTTTTGGTGGAAGAACCTGGACCGCCTGGTTTGCCCCAGACATCAAAGTATATGACGGACCTTACAAATTTTCCGGATTACCAGGGTTGATCGTAAAGCTTGAAGATGAGAAAGGAGATTATAAATTCAATTTCCTGAAAAAAATATCAATCCCAAATTCTTTTTCGGAGGATATAAGACCTGATGCAAGAAAATCAACAAGAATTAACTTCCAAGGTGACAAGGCATCTGTTAAAATGGAAATGGTGAAAAATAAAGACCCTGAGATCAATCTCGATAATTTCAATCCCGGAGGAGGAAGAGGAATGCATCAACGCAATGGAGGATTTGGTGGCCAGCCCGGACAAGGAATGAATGGGGGAATGCCAAATGGAGATATGGGAGGACAAGATATGCAAATGGGTAATCCGACTCAAAATGCCACACCAAGTCATGGGAACGTTATGAATTTTGGAAATACAAATCCAATTGAATTAAGCAATAGACAATAGAATATGAAACTAATAAAATTATTTTGCCTGTTGGCGATGCCATTGGTAATAGCCCAACAAAGTACTCGTTTTATTTACCAGGTTACACAGACACCGGATTCTACAAATACGGAGAAAAAAACGGAATTGGCCTATTTGGATACCGATGGGAAAAGATCACTTTTCTATGCCGAGAATTCCTTGAAGAGAGATTCTCTCATGGACAGAATGAGAGCAACCAGGAATTTTGACAGAGAACAAATGCAAAATTTGAGAAGCAATCTTCAGTTTACCATTGAAAAAGACCTTACCAATCAAAGTTTGACCTATAGATCAAGAATTGGCAGAGATAATTATTCTTATCCGGAAACTCCTGTTTTTGAATGGAAAATCTTGCCGGAAACTGTGAAGATTGGAGATTATCAAACCCAAAAAGCAGAGACGAAATTCGGAGGAAGAACTTGGTATGCCTGGTTTACACAAGAAATTCCTTTTCAGGATGGGCCTTACAAATTCTCTGGTTTGCCGGGATTGATAGTAAAAATTCAGGATGCAAAAGGCGATTACTCTTTCGATTTGATGCAAACGAAAAAAATAGCAGAGATATATCAACCTTTGAATCGAGGACAATTCATCACTCTTTCCAAATCGAAGTATATAGAGATGGAGAAAAAGATACAAAAAGACCCTGTAAGTTTCGTCAATGCTTTAAGGAATAGTGGAAGAGGCGGTGGAAACCGGCCACCAATTGATCCAAAAGAAATGCAGGAAAGACAAAAGCGGATGGAGGCAGAAATAAAAAGCAGAAATAATCCAATTGAGCTAAAATAAAAAAACGGGACAAATATTTGTCCCGTTTTTTTATTGCGATTTTCTGATGTCTTTTATTTCTTCGATCTTTTCTTCGAAGTGATCTTTTTTCTCAGGATGTTTTTCTGAAAGTATCTCGTAAGCCTTTATTGCTTTGGAGTATAATTTTTGTTCCGTATATAATTTGGCCAGGGTTTCTGTCATGAGGTGAGAGATGTCGTCCTTTTTCTCCTTCACAACATAGTTGCTTTCTTCTTTTAACTGGGATATTTTCGGGTTGGTCTCTATGAAGTTGTCAATGATCTTTTCTTTGGTTTTGGATGGCTCTTCTTTGGTTTCCGGTCTTTCAATTTTCAGCCAACTTTGCCAGGTATTGATAAAAGCTCCCACATTGCTTTCAGGAGTTTGCTTGGTTTCAGCTTTTTCCGGAATTGGAATGATTGCTTTCTTCTCTTCGATTTTAGAAACATCATTTCCAAAGAAAGAAACATTTAAAATAGGTCTTTCTTCTTCAGGAATTTCAATTCCCTTTTCTTCTTCTTGAGCTTCTCCTGCAATGATTTCTGTTTGAATTTCAGCTTCATCAATTTTTTCAGGCGTTGAGGCAACGTCAACTTCCGTAATGATCTTCGGAATTTCTCTTTCTTCTGTCTCATTTTTACCAATCAATGCATCCGGAATATTTACAGAGAATGACATTGGTTTCCATTCAGAAACAGGTTCTTGAACTTCAGTTTTAGTTTCAGTGATTTTTGGTTTGATTTCAGCTTCAGGAGTTTCTTTTTCGGTGATTTCGAAGGTTTGCGTATTTTCAAAATTGATTGGACTCTCTTCAGCTTTTTGTTCCTGAATTGGATCTTCGACTGTTTCCTGAACTTTTTGAGGTTCAGAAATTTCAAAAGACTGCGTGTCCTCAAAACTGATCTGGCTGTCATCAATATCATCTTCAGGAATATTTTCTACAAAAGGCTCTTTATATTCTGATTTAATGACAGATTTTTCTTGGATTGGTTTTTCCTCTGATTTCTCTTTTCTCGAAGGATTCAGATAATCCAGATGATTTTTCGGAATTGAGAATTTCACATTCGGAAGAAACTCCTGAACTCCATTAAAGCTTATATCTCCCGATGTTATTTCGGGTTCAGATTCCTGTTCTGTTGAGATCGCTTCTATTTTCGGTTCTTCCGGGATAGAAATGACATCAATGTTTTCTTGAACAGAAATAGATTCTTCTGCAGGATTTTCATCAATTATGATTTGAGTATCAATGCTTTCAATTTCTTCTTTTAGAACGAGTTGTCCAGACTCTTGAGAAGCTTCCAGGTCAACTTCCGGGTTTTTCTCTTCGAGGAAATTTTCTTCACCTTCGTAGAGCAGTCGGTTCTTTTCTCCACCTACAACTATGAATTCTGAGTTCTCTGCATTTTCAGTTTCGATAATTTTTTCAACATCAAATTTATTCAGGACAGAATGGGTTTCTGTATTTTCAATTTCCGTTACGATTTCAGATTCTGCAGGTTTTGCGTCTTCTGTTATTTTATCGTTAGTTGATTGATTTTCAGTTTTTTCTTCAGGTGTAATTGATGTTGGCGTGATTTCTTTTTTAGAAATTCTTTCAGAATTAATGAAGTGATAAAGTATCTTTTTATCTGTCGTGTAGGCTGCGGTTTTAGAAAGATTTTCCTTATAATTTTCCGGTTTGTAAAGATTGATCCCGTAAAGATAGAGTGCCCTTATACTTTGCGCATAAGGCATCTTTTCTGATTCGGATCTCAAAATGTCCAGATCGGATTCGGTTATGATTTTCGGATTTTTTACTAATTCTAAAACTCTAGTATTCATTCTTCTTACCAATTGGCTACAATATCATTGAAAATTTTGTTGATGATCCTGTCGTTCACAATTCTCACTTGTGCAGTTTCTATCGTGTTCAGGTCTAGGTCGCTATTGAAAACGGCTTCGTCACTGTAAGTTCGGTCAAAGCTCAATGTCGGGTCTTTGCTATTTTCATAATGGACCTTCACAGAGATTGTCAGCTTGTTTTGCTGTGCTTGTATTGTGTTTCCGGATGTCGTTGTCGTTGCAGACCCGATACTTGTAGGAGTGATATTATAATCGCTGATCTCTCCTTCTATCAAAAGGTCTGGATTTTCCACTGCACCTTTCAATGTTGTTCTTTGGAGAAAACGATTCTGTAAAGCGACTGTAAAATCCTGACTCAAACTAGGAAGGTTGTTTGCGGCATTATTCGGAAAAGTGTTGATCTTCACCGTTTTCATATCTTCTCTCAAAGATGAACCCGTGAATGAATAACAGGAGGTTACTGATAATAATGTTAAAATTAAAAGCCCAAAAAACTTTTTCATAATTAAAATTTTTGACCGATTTCTCTTAGTTCATCGTGTTCTATTTGTGCAAGACCATCTTTGAAGGCAAAATAATGAGCTACATTTATAAAAGGTAAAGTTATAAACAACCCAATTCCACAAAGTATAATTCCCAGTTCTCCCAAAAATGCAACTACGATGGAAAAGAAAAGTATAGATAAAAGATTTCCTTTTGTCATTATTTTAGAGATATTCCAAGCAGATTTCAAATCTTTTATTTGCTTGAATGTAATTAGCGCAGGAATGTAAAAAGATTGAAGTAATAAATAAATCAATACAAAATATACAGATATAAAATAAATCACTCCAAGACCTCCAACAAAACCAGAAACAATATTGTCATTGTCCGCAAAAATTGCCAAAAAGCCAAACGGAATGAAAATTAGAAAAATGCCTGCAAAAATGTACAATTGAAAAATAAAATACGGCACAAAATCATCAAAATTAAAAATTTCTCCAGCTCCGGTTGGGATTCCTTTATCAATTTTGTAACAGATCCTATAGAAATTACCTGCAGCTAAAATTCCGCAAAAAGGAATAATGGACATAATCATAAAACATAGGAATGAAAGTATTATCGTTCCTAAATCTTTCTTCATTAAGTCAATCGCTTGAGAAATATATTCACCAAATTTGAAATTTACGCTTCTTGGTTGTAGGTTTGCTGACATTTTATTCTTCTAGATTATATTGTTTTATTTTTCTGTAAAGTGTTCTTTGCGAGATTCCCAATTCATCCGCTGCTTTGTTCCTTCTTCCTTTGTGCTTTTCCAAGGCTTTGATTATCAAATCCTTTTCATTGTTTTGAAGTGAGAGGGATTCTGGTCTAGCTTCCTCAATTTCAATGTCTTCTACATCGTTGTAATGATGGTCTTCGTCCTCAGAAATAATCATTGGGTTATGGATCTGGTTTTGATTACTGTTGTTGTTTTCGAAGTAAAGCAAAGAATTTGGGTTTGCGTTCTGAGCAGATTCCGGAGTGTAGATCCTATTGATCAGATTTTTTTCCTGAGAGCTAAGGTCCGCACTTCCTCTACTTTTTATAAGTTCCGAAGTTAAGGATTTTAAATCATTAATATCATTTCGCATATCAAAGAGGACCTTGTACATAATTTCTCTCTCCGAGCCGAAGTCTCCGGAAGTTCCGGTTCCATTTGTTTTAGAAACAACTGCTGGTAAATTAGCATTCATCGGGATGTATTCTGCTAATTTCACAGAATTGATTTCTCGATTTTGCTCAACGACAGTCATTTGCTCGACTAGATTTCTCAACTGACGAACATTTCCCGGAAATGCATAGTTTTCAAGGTAAGCAACGGCATCGTCTGTCAATTTCAACTCGGGCATTCTGTATTTTTCAGCAAAATCAATCGCAAACTTTCTGAATAACAAATGGATGTCACCTTTTCTTTCCCGCAAAGGTGGCATGTCGATTTGAACCGTGTTCAGACGATAATACAAATCTTCACGAAAACGTCCGTCCTGAATGGCTTTCATCATATTCACATTCGTTGCAGCTACGATTCTTACGTTGGTTTTCTGGACTTGGGAAGAACCTACCTTCATAAATTCGCCACTTTCCAAAACTCTCAAAAGACGAACCTGGGTCTGAAGCGGTAATTCTCCGACCTCATCAAGGAAAATTGTTCCGCCGTCAGCCACTTCAAAATAACCTTTTCTGGTAGAAGTTGCACCTGTAAAAGCACCTTTCTCGTGTCCAAATAATTCTGAATCGATGGTTCCTTCCGGGATTGCACCACAGTTTACAACGATGTAAGGTTGATGTTTTCTTCTTGATTCTGAATGGATTATTTTCGGGATGAATTCTTTCCCGACGCCACTTTCTCCAATTACAAGAACGGAAATATCTGTCGGAGCAACCTGAATTGCTTTTTCCAAAGCGCGATTAAGTGCCGGAAAATTTCCGATGACTCCAAAGCGGTTTTTTATAGATTGTAAGTCTGCCATTTTTTTAATTTTTTGTCCGAGATCTGCACTTAGAAATCGGAAGATTTTTTGATTTTGAATTTTTTTTAAATTGAATTTACAGTTCAGCAATCTGCTTTCTGTAAACTTTGTTGAAATGATGAGTCTAACCTTAAAGCATTATTTTTTCCTCATCATAATTTCCCAATGCTTTGGTTTTCAAATCCAAATAATCTTTGTTTCTGATCTTCGAAACTTTACCTCTAAAATAAATATTTTCTGCAAGATCGTAAACTTTGCTTTGTTTTTCAAAATTTTCTAAAGAATGATAATAATCGATTTTTTTACCAATAATAACTTTTGGTATCCAGTCTTTAAGAGATCTGGTAATGTTTAAAAGGTGTGAAGTAGTATTTTTATCAATTACTGTCAGCTTGTAGCTGTAATTTGTTTTAAAGATCCTAAATCTGTCGTCTCCATTGCAATTGACAACAAAACGGATCCTTACCCGGTCATTTTCTTTTTTTACATCTTCAATCTTATATTTTTTCTGAAATTCTTCGATAGCCAATTTTTCTCCTTTGTATTGGAATCCTTTCGAGTCATTAAAATATTGAGAAATATGTTGTCCGTTGCAAAGGCTAAAATCTTTTTTATCAGTTTTGTCATCAAAAACGATATTACCAATATAATCCCATTTTGAATTTTGTGAAAGGATCAAAATCGGTAAAAAACATAATATGTTTAGAATGTTCTTCAAAATTATTTATAGTTTTTTATAAACTCAAAAACAGGGTCTATACCATTAATGTAATCATCAAAAGATACTTCTACAACGTGATCAGGTTTTATGGTATTGATGTTTTTCTTTTTTGTTCTGATGAAATAATATGTGGAATAGGTCAATTTCAACTTGGAATTTGGCAATTCAAAACTTTGAATTTCTCCATAATGATTAGGCTTTCCCGATGTTTCTTCTCCTACGAAAATAGCTTTGGTTTCCTCTTGGAAATCTGTCGCGTTCAGTATTGCAGAAGAAAACGTATCACGGCCTAGAACAACAAAAAGATGACCTTTTCTGTTGATGTCACGATTCTGGGACAGCTTTTTAACAAATTCTCTGCCTTGTTTTGAACTACCACCTCCATTTTGCCGCATATCAAAAATCAGTTTGTCAACCTTATTGTCCTTGATGATCTTGAAAACTGAATCTTCAAATTCTCCAAAACTCAACGGATTCTCAGAAGATGGATTACGCTTTTCGTTGGTTGTGCAAACATTGTAAAGAACATAAAGGATTTTATCCTCGTCAAAATATTTCTTCTCGAAATATTTCCTCTTATTTTCCTGAACAAAAGTCAAGGTTTTTGGTGTGATTCTTACTCGGTTTTGCTTTGTTATTGCAGATGGGAAAACGGTTTTCTCAGATATTTTTCCGTCCTTTTCATATTTTATCTTTACTGCATCAGTTTTGGAAAAACCAAAATTTTTGAGCGTTTGATTATAAGGCAAAATCTCCGGAATACGATTTCTGAAAATCCCGGAATTTTCATTTGGGAATAAGGTCGATAAACTGTCTGTTACAGTTTTAATGTCAAAATCATTAATAGCCAATATCTTTCCTCCCAATAATTCTTTGTTTTCGGCGTTGGTAAATGTAATGTAAAAATCATTTCCAAAAAAATATGAGCCTAATGGCAGGATTTCATTGTTGTTGATGAATTTCCTTAATGACAAATTAGTGTGCGTATCGCCTTGTTTTGCAAGTGCTTGTTGCAGTTTCAAAGCCGTTTGAAAATCAGTAAGATTACTCGATCTGGCAATTATATTATTAAGTTCTTTCGTAAAATCCGCCTCAGGGCGAAGAGCAAAAAGATTGTAGTGCTTATTGGTAAGATTGTTTTGCAGATATTTTATATCCTCACTCCATTTTTCGCTACCCAATTGCGCAGAAATACCCAAGGATAAAAAAAAGAAGAAAATTAGAAACAGTCTTTCCATTTGTGCTTTACGAATTTACAGAACCGTTTCCCCCAAAAGCGTTCCCTGCGTGTTCCCGTGGACGAAAACGGATACAATGTCACCAATTTTCTGTCCTTCCAGCATATCGAAAACACAAACCGCATTTTGAGAGTTTCTGCCTTTCCATTGGTTCTTATTCTTTTTAGAGACTCCTTCAATCAATATTTCGTGAACTCTACCAACATAAGAGGCCATTCTTTTTTTGGACAATTCACCTTGTAAAGCGATCACTTCCGCCAAACGTCTTTGCTTGACATCAGCAGGAATGTCATCTTCCATCTTTTTGTGAGCAGGTGTTCCAGGTCTTTCAGAATAAGCGAACATATAACCGTAATCGTATTCCACTTCTCTCATCAATGACAATGTATCTTGATGGTCTTCCTCTGTTTCTGTGCAGAATCCGACAATCATATCCTGTGAAAAAGAAATGTCGGGAACGATCTCTTTAGCTTTTTTGATTAGATCCAGATATTCCTGGCGGGTGTGCTGGCGGTTCATCAAACCAAGAATTCTGTCACTTCCGCTTTGAACCGGCAAGTGGACGTATTTGCAAATATTATCATACTTTGCCATCACTCGGAAAACATCCAGGCTCATGTCCTGAGGATTGGATGTTGAAAATCGGATTCTCATATTCGGGACCGCATTCGCGACCATTTCCATAAGTTGGGCAAAATTTACGGCAGTCAGTTTTTGCATTTCGGATGCTTTTGCAAAATCTTTTTTTGGACCGCCACCGTACCAAAGATAAGAGTCAACGTTTTGACCAAGTAATGTGATCTCTTTGTAACCGTTATTCCAAAGATCAAGACATTCTTCTATGATAGAATGCGGGTCACGGCTTCTTTCTCTTCCACGGGTGAAGGGAACAACACAGAACGTACACATATTATCACAACCTCTTGTAATTGTAACGAACGCAGTAACACCATTTCCCCCTAAACGAACAGGGTTGATGTCTGCATAAGTTTCCTCTTTCGAGAGGATTACGTTGATGGCGTCCCTGCCGTCGTCAGTTTCTTTGAGAAGATTCGGGAGGTCTCTGTAAGCATCTGGACCAACTACCAGATCTACGAGTTGCTCTTCGTCTAAAAATTTGGTTTTCAGCCTTTCCGCCATACAACCAAGCACACCAACGGTCATATTGGGGCGTTCTTTTTTAAGATTTTTGAATTGAGCCAGACGCATCCTCACCGTTTGCTCTGCTTTTTCACGGATGGAGCAAGTATTCAATAAAATCAAATCAGCTTCTTCCGCTTTCAGAGTTGTATTGTAACCTTGCTCATTAAGGATGGATACAACAATCTCGGAATCGGAGAAATTCATTTGGCAACCGTAGCTTTCCAGAAATAATTTTTTGGAATTTCCGGATTTTTCAGCAATGGCAAAAGCTTCTCCTTGTTTGGTCTCGTCTATATATTTTTCCTGCACTAGATTAAGATTTAAAGTTCAATATTTGGAAATCCAATGTTGAAGAACCTTGAACCCAAAACTTTGAACTGTTTAAGTCTGCAAAGATACAAAATATTGTGACAGAATGGCAGATTGAAATATCTTGAGAATTTTAATAATTGCTATTAGGATTTGTTGAATTGAAATTGGTAGAAAATCTTATGGGAAACGCAAATCTTTGTTTGATAGGCAAGCCAGAATACAATGCGGGATTCCATTTTTTATTGATTCTTTTCAATGCTCTGAAAAAATCTTTGTTAAAATCCTTGTTGTCTATTTCCGGATAAATTCTCGCATTGATAATTTCCCCGCTTCCGCTGATGTAAAACTCTATATTAACGTTCCCGTTGATGTGATAATCTTGGAATAATGCCATGAAATTATTGTGAAAATCTTTGTCGAATTTTTTCTTTCCTTCAAAATACTCAGCATTGGAGATGTGATCAGAGGCTTTATAATTCTCTTTGTAATTACTCATCAGATCTTTTGGATAGAAAACGAAATCTGTAATTGCCCCGAATTTCCTTCCTTTTACCTCTGCGGGTGACCAATTCTTCAGACTTTTCAAAACAGACATTGACAGGTCATATGCGCATTTGTTTTTGGAAATATTCAGCGTGTCGCTATCTTGTACCACTTTCACTTTTCCTTCGGCTGATACGAGAATTCTCGGAACATATATCTCCTTTGGATCACATTCTTTTGCGTTGCTTTTTATCAAAAATTCGTGGGCCTCTTTATAGAAATTTATGATTCCGTCTTTGTAGAAAGTTTGGCCTTTTGGATATTCATCTAAAATTTGAGAAAAAAATAAATTTGAAAATAATAATAGAATAAAATAAATGTTTTTCATGGCTTTAATATTCTTCATCAGAATGGTCAGAAGTAAAATTGATCTCGAAAATAATATTTGAACTTACCGGAACTCCGTTTTTTATTGCAGGTTTCCATTTTTTCTTGATACGCTTCATGGCAAAATTCATATCCTGCTTGAATTCCTCATCGTTTCTGACTTTAGGATAGATCTTCAGCTCACTCATTTTTCCTTTCTCGTCGATGGTAAGTACAAAAGAAAATTTTCCATTCACTCCATAGGCGGTGATATCTACATAGGCGTGTACCATCTTCATGAACTCGTTTCGGAAAGCTGTTTGTCCGCCGGGAAATTCCGCCTTGGAATCAGAAACAATTTCAGTTTTGGAAGTTTCGGATTGGGAAAAAACGGGATTGCTTATCAATAGTGAAGTTATTAATAGAAAGATTCTCATTTTATAATGGTTAAAAATTTTGTCAAATATATTAAAATGACTGCAGAAATTGATTCCGCTTTATTGATCTTTGCCCGTGTAAAAATTATAATCCTTGATAACAATGCTAATGAATTGTCTTTGAGTCAGTTGTATAGATTCGGGGTCGAGCTTTAAAATTTCAACGATTCTTTTCGTCAATCTATTAATGATCTCACGATCATCGGACTTCAATGCTTTTTGGAAATTTTCCTTGATAATCCTTACATCATTGTCACTCAGTAGAACAACTTGGGGGAAAGTCGGGACATGATCTTCTTTCAAATGTTCCAGGATCGTGTGTGAAATATTGACATTGTTTTTAAGAGAAATAACGGCTGTCCCTGTTGCGATATCGCCCAAACGCTGATGGTTTTTTGATATTAATGAAGTGATAAATGCTATGATTCCCATGCTACCGATAATATCAACCAAACGGAAGATCCAACGCATCAAATAATCTCCAAAACCTGCCTGATAACCATCGATTTTTACGACTTTTATTTTCATTAATCTTTTTCCGAAGGTCTGTCCTTCCATCAGGCTTTCCAAAACCAAAGTGTAAATATGGACGGGTAGTGTGATGATCAGGATGATTGCACCAACAGACCAGCCGTCCATACCTCTGGTGAAGTCTGAAAAGTCAAAAACATTGCGCAGGATCCAAAATATGATGAAAACATATATCACTTTGATGAAAGAATCGATAAAAAAAGCAAAGATCCTTTCTCCAACACCTGCCAATGTAAAATTTACATTTACATTTTGTGAAGTATTGATGGCGATCTGATTCATATTTTTATTATTTTAGCATTATGAGAGAAGTGGCTTTTATAAAGCAAAATAAAGCAAAATGGTTGGAAATCGAACAGGTTATCAATGGAAAAATGAAAAAAGATCCGGATGACCTTTCGTCCCTTTACATCAATCTTATTAACGATCTCTCCTTTGCGCAGACCTATTATCCTAAAAGTAAAACAACGGTTTATCTCAACTTCCTCTCTTCCCAAATTTTTCAAAGAATCTATAAGACCAAAAGAATAGAAGAAAACCGGGTCAGGCATTTTTTTGTAACAGAAGTTCCAATGACGGTTTACCAATACCGGAGATATCTGTACTATGCTTTTTGTTTTTTTGTTTTGTTTGTAGCAATAGGTGTTATCTCATCTATTTATGACAAAGATTTTGCGACACTGATCTTAGGAGAAGGTTATGTAAACCAGACCTTGGAAAATATCAAAAAAGGCGATGCAACGGCAATTTACGGAAGCGGATCCAATTGGAGCTCGTCCATAATGATCATCGTTAATAATCTGGTAGTTGGAGCAAAACTTTACATATATGGGATTTCCGGAGGAGTAGGAACTTTGTATGCCTTGATGCAGAACAGCATCATGCTAGGAGCATTTCAGTTTTTTTTCAAAACACAGAATGTTCTACTGGAAAGTGCTAAAGGAATCTGGCTGCACGGTGCTTTTGAGATCTTTGGAATGGTGGTGGAAGCCATGGCGGGATTGATTTTAGGTGCATCTATTTTGTTTCCGAAAACCTTATCAAGATTAGAATCTTTCAAGCAGGGTTTCCGAGATAGTTTTAAAATTTTTTTAAGTACAGTCCCATTTACCATATTTGCCGGAATTATAGAAGGTTTTGTAACCAGATATGCGCAGACAATGCCGTTGATTCTGAATCTGGTCATCATCTTTGGAACGTTGTCTCTGATCGCTTTTTACTATTTTATATATCCATTTATCGTCATAAAAAAACTAAACCAAAATGTACTTGTCTCAGGGGATAAAAATCGATGGTCTGTTCAGCAATAAAATTGAGTTAATTTGAAGCGGATGAGATTTAGAATCCTTCTTTTGTTATTTTTTTCTTTACTGGGAAGCTCTGTTTTTTCTCAGTACGATACTGTGCAGGAAGTGGAAGTTGTTGAGGATTCGATAAGTTATGATTCTGAAGAAGAGTTTGTCTTGACGGATTCTTTGGTCAGATCCGATTATTCTACGAACAATACACTTTATCCGAAAAGTTTCTCTCCAGATTTCAAAAACAAATACAAAGGAAACGAGTTCGATTATGGGGTTTCAAAACCTCAAGAATCTCTTTGGGATATTATCAAAAGACAGATTGCCAAATTATTGTCCAGGATCTTCAAAGGCATCGACCCAAATAAAGCTACCAATTACACGGTGATCATTTTACGAACTATTGGTATTCTGGTAATTGGATCTTTGCTATATCTTCTTATCAGGTATCTGATGTCGAAAGAAGGAAATTTCTTATTTGGTAAGAAGAATCGAAAAATTAATATTACATCCAAGGATCTAGAAGAAAACATTCACGAGATCAATTTTCCCCAGAGTATCTTGAAATTCGAAAAACAGCAAGACTACCGTTCAGCGATCCGTTATCATTTTTTATTTGCACTTAAAAAATTATCGGACAAAGATCTGATCAATTGGAATCCCGAAAAAACCAATCGGGATTATCTTAAGGAACTGAAAGACATTAATTTGAAAGAAAATTTCAGCCGTATTATTTATGTCTATGATTATATCTGGTATGGCGAATTCGATGCAGAGGAGAAAGATTATCAGTATTTTAAAACTTATTTTAATAAATTCTAAAAGTCAATTCACTACCGCAGGCCAATGAACAAAACATTCAAAATATACGCTATTGTTTTTATCATCATATTGATTTTGGTGGCGATGTTTAGTGGAAATAGAAAATCTGCTTTGGATTGGCGAAAGAGCTTTGATGTCGATAAAAAAACACCTTTTGGACTTTATATTTTTAATCAGGAATCGGCTGGTTTATTTCATGGGAAATTAGAAAAAGTAAGAGCTTCTCCTTATTCTTATTATCAAAAAAATGATCAGAAGAAACCACATAATATCTTGATCATTCAGAAAAAACTGGATGATGTTTCCTGGCAATATATTTTAAATCAGGTTTCCGAAGGTTCCGATGTGATGTGGTTTACCAACGACACTACTGCAAAATTGAGAGATACATTGGGTTTTAGATTCAAGACTGTAAGCAGTGAAGAAAATTATTATCTGCAACTCACCGATAAAAAATTGGGGGAAAGCAGGTTGTTTATTGATAAATTTCCTGAAAATCAAGGGTTTTCCTATATCAGGAATGATATAGAGATTCTTGGAAAAACATTGCATAAAGCTAAAAGTGATGAATCTTCCTTTAGCGCGGATTTTGTGAAAGTTAATTTCGGGAAAGGGCATTTTTATATCCATTCAGAGCCTTTGGTCTTGACCAATTATTATATTTTAAATTCAAAGAACAAATATCTGGAAAGTGTACTTTCTTATCTTCCGAACAGGGAAACAGTGTGGTTTATCAAAAATGATACACCTTTATCGATGTCGCCGATGAGGTTTATTCTCAGTAATCCACCGCTTAAATATGCGTGGTATCTGCTAATAACAGGTTTTGTTGTCTTCGTTATTTTCAATGCCAAAAGAAAACAACGGATTGTTCCAATTGTTGAACCTCTGAAAAATACGTCAGTGGAATTTATCCGGAGTATTGGAAATCTTTATCTACAGGAAGGTGATTTTCATGAGATGATGGCGAAGAAAGCACAATATTTTTTGAATAGAATAAGAATAGATTTGATGATTGATACTCATAATCTTGATGAACAATTTATTAATAAACTACATCTGAAAACCGGAAAAAATATTGAACTAATAAAAGAGGCTGTTACACTTGTAAAAAAAGGACAAGATCCTTATGCAAGCGTGATGAAGGAAGACCTTGTAAGAATGAATCAATTACTGGATGATATTTTAAAGTGAGTTCCGTAGGAACGAAATGTTTGTAGATAATATAGTTATAATTAATTTGAGCTCCGTAGGAGCGATACAAAAACACAAAATGGCAAATACATACATTCAAATTTACATCCAGTTTGTCTTCGCGGTAGAAGGAAGGCAAAATCTGATTCATCCAGCCAAACGAGAATTGTTACAAAAATATATTTCAGGAATCATTAAAAATAATAATCAAAAATTATTGGCTATTTATGCAAATCCTGACCACACTCACCTTCTGATAGGATTCAATAGTCTGAATTTCAAAATCCCTGATTTGATTCGTGATATAAAATCAAATTCTTCCAGATTTATTAATGAAGAAAATTGGTTTGATGGAAAATTTAATTGGCAAGAAGGTTATGGTGCCTTTTCATATTCCAGAAGTCAGATTGATAAAGTCATTAATTACATCAATAATCAGGAAGAGCATCATAAAAAGAAAAGTTTCCGGGAAGAATATCATGAACTTTTGAATAAATTTGAAATTCCTTTTGAAGAAAAATATTTGTTCGAATTTTACGATAATTAAAGTGTCGCTCCTACGGAGCTCCGCAAAATAACTATCGCTTTTTATTACAAACATTTCGCTCCTACGGAGCTTCATATAAACTAGATAAGAACTATGGAAGAACAATACCAAGACAAAGCGCCCGAATTCCAGTCCAGGCTGGATATGATGGAATTGCGGAATAATCTGGAGCGTGTAAAAACAGAAATCGCAAAAGTCATTGTAGGACAGGAAAATATGATAGAACATCTTTTGGCAGCATTATTGTCCAATGGGCATGTTTTGATAGAAGGTGTTCCCGGTGTTGCAAAAACAATTACCGCAAAATTGTTGGCTAAAACCATCTCTGTAGATTTCAGCCGAATCCAGTTCACACCGGATTTGATGCCTTCTGACATTTTGGGAACTTCGGTTTTCAATGTGAAGGAAGCGGATTTCAGATATAAAAAAGGTCCAATTTTTTCCAATTTTGTATTGATTGATGAGATCAACCGTTCGCCCGCAAAAACCCAGTCTGCTTTGTTCGAGGTGATGGAAGAGCGTCAAATCACTATGGACGGAATCAAATACCCAATGGAAGAACCGTTCTTGGTGGTTGCAACTCAAAATCCAATCGAACATGAAGGAACGTACAGGCTGCCGGAAGCACAGCTTGACCGTTTTCTTTTCAAAATCGAAGTTGGTTATCCAAATCTTGAACAGGAAATTGAAATCATCAAAAATCAGCATCACAATAAGTTAGAGGATAAGACGGATGTTGTACAAACAGTCATTTCCGGATATCAACTGAAACAATATCAGCAGTTGGTAAAAGATATCATTGTCGAGCAAAACCTTCTGGAATACATTGCGAAAATCATTATCAATACGAGAGAAAATCAGTTTTTATATTTAGGAGCTTCGCCAAGAGCAAGTTTGGCTTTGCTGACAGCAAGCAAGGCTTTTGCCGCAATCCGGGGTCGTGATTTTGTAACGCCGGAAGATATCAAAGAGGCATCGTTGGCGGTATTGCGTCACAGAATTATTGTTTCTCCGGAACGTGAAATGGAAGGTTTGACAGCTGATGAAATAATCAGACAGATTTTGGAAAGCATCGAAGTTCCGAGATAATAAACCACAAAATAATTGGAAATCCTTCGACAGGCTCAGGATGACATCACTAATACTAACAGTAATATTTGAACAGTGTCAGGCTGAGCTTGTCGAAGCCTTTTTGTGAAAAGAAAAAGTGAATTGAATTATCAAAATGAAAACATTAAAACAAACATACCTCAATAACAAATTCTTCTTCGCCCTATTCTGCGTAGGATTTTGCTATGTTTTGGCATTTTTCTTTCCGTTGTTGATGTGGATTGCCAACTCGTTATTGATTTTTGTTTTATTGTTGACAATAGTTGATGCTTTGATTCTTTTTCTAAATAATGAAGGAATCAATGCGCAAAGAATTTTACCGGAAAAATTATCAAACGGCGATGAAAATTCCGTTAAAGTTGATATTAGAAATAATTACAATTTTAATATTAGCACCAAGATCATTGACGAAATTCCCTTTCAATTTCAAAAACGAGATTTCCTGATTCAGAAAAATATCGAAAGCGGAAACAATACATTTTTTGAATATATTCTCGAACCGAAAGAACGTGGCGAGTACAGTTTCGGAAGTCTGAATATTTACGTCAATTCTCCAATTGGTTTGGTTTCCAGAAGATTTACATTTCAAAAAGATGCGAAGTTGGCAAGTTATCCGTCATTCATTAATCTCAGAAAATATGAATTGATGGCGCTTCAAAACGAATTTATGTTAGGCGGGATAAAGAAAATCCGAAAACTGGGTCACACGATGGAGTTCGAGCAGATTCGTGATTATGTCCAGGGCGATGATATCAGAAGCATTAACTGGAAAGCGACTTCCAAATCCAGCAAATTGATGGTCAATCAGTTTCAGGATGAAAAATCTCAACGGATCATCATGCTCATTGACAAAGGCAGAACGATGAAAATGCCTTTCAGTGGATTGAGTTTGCTGGATTATTCCATCAATGCTACAATGGCACTGTCTCATATTATTCTAAAGAAAGGCGACCGCGCCGGAATGATGACTTTCTCAAAAAAAACAGAAAACAGAGTCGCAGCAGACAACAGGTCCGGACAACTGAAAAGAATTTCCGAAGCACTTTATAATGTTCAGACCAATTTCTTCGAAAGTGATTTTGGAAGACTTTATCAGGAAACGAAATTCCATCTGAATCAAAGAAGTTTGGTCTTATTGTTTACTAATTTTGAGACTTTAGATGGCCTTGACCGACAGATGAAATATCTGAGAGGAATTGCCAAAAACCATTTGCTGGTGGTTATTTTCTTCAAAAATTCCGAGGTGCATAAACTCCTCAATACAAATCCGGAAACCATGCAGCAGATCTATGATGAGATCATTGCGGAAAAATTCGAATTTGAGAAAAAACTGATTATTCAGGAGCTCAGAAAATATGGGATTTACAGCATCTACACGTTTCCTGAAAACCTCGATATAGATGTCATCAACAAATATCTGGAGATAAAAGCGAGGGGAATTTTGTAAATTTGATTTTAATTACAAATCTTATTTAAACGAAGTGGCCTTGTGAACCTAAAAACATTGAATTGCAATAAAAAACTTTGTGAGCTTTGTGTTCAAAAAAATAATATAATTTAAAAATGAAAATCACACTTAATAGAATCAATGATGATTTTTTGTTTGAATGTTCCAATGAGCAGGGAAATTCTATTTTATTAGATAACACGACTTTGCCGGGAGCGAAAGGAGTGTCTCCAATGCAGTCGGTTCTAATGGCCGTTGCCGGTTGTAGCGGAATAGATGTCGTTTCAATCCTGAAAAAACAACGCCAGACAATTACAGATTTCAAAGCGGAAGTGGAAGGCGAAAGAGTTCAGGTGGATGAAGCAAAACCTTTCAAATCTATCAAAGTAAAATTTTTCCTCGAAGGCGAAATCGACCCGAAAAAAGCTAAAAAAGCGGCAGAATTATCTTTTGAAAAATATTGTTCCGTTTCAAAAACGCTTGAGCCAAATGTAGAGATCACTTATGAAGTTAGCGTGAACGGAGTAGTTGTGCAGTAGAGTTTGAGGGTCGGAGAGTTGAGAGAAAATTTAAAACTCAAACTCTACTACACTCCGACTCTAAAACTTATTATCGACTGGAAAGTCTCGGCTGAATCAGCTTCGCAACAGTAGATGTCCATCCCGTTTGATGAGAAGCGCCAACACCGCGGCCGTTATCTCCGTGGAAATATTCGAAGAACATAATGTAATCCTTGAAATTTGGGTCTTGATTGAACTTCTCAACACCACCGTTAAACGCTCTGTTTCCATTCTTATCTTTCAGGAAAATATTACAAAGTCTGTCACTGATATCTTTTGAAACTTCTTCCAGATTCTTTTGAACGCCACTTCCTTTCGGATATTCTATTGTCAATGCATCACCAAAAAAGAAATGGAAGCGTTGCAGACTTTCCACAATCAGGAAATTTATCGGAAACCAAATCGGTCCGCGCCAGTTGCTGTTTCCACCAAACATTCGGCTGTCACTTTCCGCAGGGGTATAATAAACCACATGTTCCTGTCCATGAACTGTGAATCGGAAAGGATTTTCCTCATAAACCTTAGACATCGCACGGATTCCGTAATCACTTAGAAATTCGGATTCATCAACCAGTCTGTCAAGAACTTTCGTCAATCTCGTTTTTCTCAGAATACTCAAAAGATGTTTGTTCCCTTCGCCTTCTACATACCATTGCGAGACGAGTTTCGTCAAATCCTGCTTGTTTTTCAGGATCCATTCCATTCTTTTTTTGAATTCCGGAAGTTTTTCCAAGAGACTGTGTTCCACAACTTCCACAGCAAACATCGGAATCAATCCGACAATACTTCTCAGTTTCAGATTTACACTGTCTCCGTTGGATAACTGAAGCAGATCGTAGAAAAATCCGTCTTCTTCATTCCAAAGTCCTTGCTTGCCTTCACCAATATTCTCCATTGCTTCAGCGATATAAAGATAATGCTCAAAGAACTTAATCGCCATATCTTCATAAACCGGATTGTAGGTTGCCAGTTCCATTGCGATACGCATCATATTCAGCGCGTACATGGCCATCCAACTTGTTCCGTCAGCTTGTTCCAGATGTTCGCCGTCGCCTAGTTCCATATTTCTATCGAAAGCACCGATGTTATCCAGACCAAGGAATCCACCACCAAAAAGATTGTTTCCGTTATAATCTTTTCGGTTGACCCACCAGGTGAAATTCAGTAATAACTTCTGGAAAACTCTTTCAAGAAAAGCCAGATCAGGTTTCCCATTATTCTTTTCATCGATTTTGAAGACCCGGAAAGTTGCCCAGGCATGAACCGGTGGATTAACGTCATCAAAATTCCATTCATAAGCCGGAACCTGACCATTCGGATGCATATACCATTCCTTCGTCAAAGTAATCAATTGATTCTTAGCAAATTCCGAATCAATCACACTGAAACTCACGCAATGGAATGCCAGATCCCAAGTCGCATACCAAGGATATTCCCACTTATCAGGCATCGATATAATATCTTTGTTATGAAGATGTTCCCAGTTGCTGTTTCGTACAAAACCTTTTCGCTGGATTGGGAAATTTGGGTCACCTTTCAGCCATTTTCCGATGTTGTAATGATAGAATTGTTTGTTCCAAAGCAAACCTGCGAAAGCCTGTCTTTGTACATTTTTCTCGTCTTCGTTATCGATATCTTTTTGGATATTCGCATAGAACTCATCCGCTTCTTGTTTTCTTCTTGAAACGATGTCATCAAAATCCCAGAACGCATCCTCCATAATATGAGGCGACAATCGGAATTCGAAAACCTTGTTACTGTTCGCTGCTATGATCTCTTCACAATGAAGAGAAGCTTTTGTCCCGGTTTTAGAAGGATTGATTGTATCAAGACCTTTCGTAATATATTGATTGATTCCGTCTTTGAAAAACCCTTCTGTTTTTGGAAGATTGAATAACCTTGCGCGATTCGTTTCATTCTCACAAAACAATGCATCCACATTTTTATTTCTGGAATATAATTTCTTTATACTAAGACTATTATGATGAACATCTATTTCGCCTTGTTTAGAAAAACCGAGTTGCCCTTTGTAATCATTATAACCCCACATCCAGTTATTTCTGTACCAGACTGTTGGCAAAACCACGATTGGAGCGGGCTGATTACTTCTGTTATGAACATCGATTCTTACTAAGAAATCATCCTCGCCAGCTTTCGCATATTCAATAAAAATATCAAAATACTCATCGTTGTCGAAAATTCCCGTGTCAAAGATTTCATACTCAGGGTCTTTATTTGAGCGTTGCGCATTCGTATTGATGAGGTCATCATACGGAAACGCATTGATCGGATATTTGTAAACCATCTTCATATAGCTATGAGACGGCGTATTGTCCAAATAATAAAAAATCTCCTTGATATCTTCCCCGTGATTTCCCTGATAATTGCTCAGTCCGAAAAAACGTTCCTTGACTCTGCAGTCATTTTTATTCCAAAAAGAAAGGGCAAAGCACAATTGCTGTTTCTCATCCGAGATTCCCGCGATGCCTTCCTCCGCCCAGCGGTAGGTCCATGCTTCCGCCATATCGTGACCGGTAAATCCCCACGCATCGCCATTGGTACTGTAATCTTCGCGCACATTTCCCCATTGGCGGTGGCTCACATAAGGTCCCCACTTTTTCCAATGCGGATTTTTTAATTTTTCTTCTTCATTCATTTTTCTAATTATTTTTCGAGAATAATTATTCTTTTTATTAGGAGCATCACGGTTGTGCATCTGTTAGAACATCCCAACCCGCTGTCCACTATATCTTTTTTGTTTTTCAGACGCTTTGTCATTCCGAACAAAGTGAGGAATCTAAAAAACAAAAAAGGATGCCGTTCCCATCGGGGCTATGTTGAGGTTTGTCCCTTCTTTCAACGGATAAATGATAGTCGATAATCGATAAATGATAATAAGAATAAGTCATTTAAAAAAACATTTTCCAAATTACCATCCGCTTAAAAAATCGATTCATCGGTTCTCTGCTTTCTTAAAATTCTTCGCCCCTCAAAAAATCTTTGCGATTAAAAAACCACAGCGAATCAATCATTTATCACTTATCATTCATCATTTATAATCACCCGTTGTCTGCAAAACTTTCCAGCGTCGTCATTCCGCCATCCACATAGATACTCGCACCGGTAATATAATCCGAATAATCACTCGCCAAAAATACGGCTAAATTTCCAATATCTTCCGGCTGTCCGATTCTGTCATACGGAATCAGCGTCATCAAAGAATCAAAAGATTCCTTATTATCCCAAGCTGATTTGTTGATAGGTGTTTGTATAGCGCCCGGACAAATATTATTCACACGGATTTTTTGCTTCCCATATTCCTGAGCCAGCGTTTGCATCAGCATTCTTAGTGCGCCTTTGCTGGAAGCGTAATTCGCGTGTCCGGCCCACGGAATCGTCTCGTGAACACTGCTGATATTGATGATCTTTCCGAGCGCTTTGGATTTTTCGGTCATTCCACGTTTCAGGAATTCTTTAATTGCCTCTCTTGAACATAAAAATTGCCCGGTAAGATTCACATCAATTACTTTCTGCCATTGTTCGAGGGTCATATCAATAAAAGCAGCGTCTTGTTGCAAACCTGCATTATTAATAAGAATATCAACAGTTCCGTATTTATCAATGGTGGTTTTGAACATAGCTAACACCTGGTCTTCCTTACTCACATCACATTGGATGATAAAACCTTCGCCACCATTTTCCTCAATGGTTTTCAAAGTTTCCTCCGCTTCAGGTCGAGAATGTTCAGATGAATGATTTATGATCGTGATCGCGCCGGATTTTGCCAGACTGATAGCAATTCCTTTCCCGATTCCACTGCTGGAACCCGTCACGATAGCAACTTGTTTATTAAGATTGATTTCCATAATTTATTGTAAAATGAAATTTTTTAAAGCAAATATTATACGCAAGTTCTGGTAAAATATATTATTAACAAATAATTATTTTAGAAATTTCAGCCGAAATTTGGAATAAGTGAACTTTGTGAAGTATATTTGCAGCCAGAATTGTTCATTTACATATTGAAAATGTTATCGAGAAAGGTGGAGAGATTAGACTCTGTGAAACCTTGGCAACCCTTCGGAAACGAAGAAGGTGCTAAATTCTATCCGCAATGGCGGAAAAGATAACCAAACATTTATTCTACATTTCCCGTAGCATTTTCAATTTATATCATCAAAATTGAAAAACGAGCTACAACATATCAATATTAATAACTTCACGACTCAGAATGGAAAAGTTCTCGATATTCCATTAAGCTATCAGCTTTTTGGAAAAGAGCTGTATTCTGCTCCGATTGTTTTGATTAATCACGCTTTGACGGGAAACTCTGATGTTGCCGGCGAAAATGGCTGGTGGAAATCTCTGGTTGGAGAAGGAAAAATAATTGATACTAGTCAATTTACAATTATTTCTTTCAATATTCCCGGAAATGGGTTTGACGGATTTTTCATTGATACTTACGAAGATTTCACGTCCCAGGATATTGCATCTGTTTTTCTTGAAGGATTGAAAAATCTGAAAATCGAAAAACTATTTGCACTGGTTGGCGGTTCTGTTGGCGGTTCAATTGGTTGGGAAATGCTGACTTTGCAGAATGATTTAGCAGAAAGATTCATTCCGATTGCGACAGATTTCAAAACATCGGATTGGTTACATTCTCAATGCCTGGTTCAGAAATTTCTTTTGGAATCAGAAGAGAAACCGCTTGAGAAAGCCAGAGTTCATGCAATGTTATGCTACAGAACACCGGAATCTCTTAATTCAAGGTTTAATAGAGAAATAGATCCTGAGAAACAAATTCTGAAGTCTCACGACTGGCTCAACTTCCATGGAAAACGGCTGAACGAAAGATTTAGTTTAAAGGCTTATAAATTAGTTAATCATCTTCTGATGAACATCAGCGGAAAGGAAAATGAATTGGAAAACATCGATGCAGAGATTCATTTGGTGTCAGTCGATTCGGACCTTTTTTATCCGGCTTTTGAAATCAAAAATACTTACGATCTTTTAAAATATAAAAATAAAAATGTTCACTATCACGAAATCAAATCCATCCACGGACATGATGCTTTTCTAATGGAATATGAACAACTGAACACAATTTTAAAACCTATTTTTTTGAACTGATGACAGACAAGAACGCAATTAATATTTACAGAAACAAAGCTTTGGTCAACTTCGAAGGAAAAAATTTCCTCGGTCAAATCGGTGTAGATTCACGCATCTTCCAAGCTTTAAATGGAGGAGGGATCAGTGTCGGTGTTATTTCCCAACAAGCGATTGAAAATGGAATTTCTGTTCTTGTAGACGAAGTTGATGCGGAAGATGCCGTCAAGTTTCTTAAAAAAGAATTTGAGCAGGAAGCGAAGGAAGGTCACGTCAGCAATATTTATAGCATTGATAATTTGAGCGTTATCGGTTTTGTTTATGATAATTACAATAAGATCTTATCGGAACTTCAGCGTAACAAGATTTATCCTTTATTGTTGAGTCAAATCGCTTCTGCCGGAAGAGTAAATATAGTCGTAATAGCAAATCAGACTGAGATCACAAAGAATATCATCGAAACCGAAATCTACGGAAAACCAAAAACCGTTCACCTCGCTTTGATTGGCCACGGTAATGTTGGAGGGACTTTGGTTGAACAAATACTTGATTCTGCTTACGACATTCTGAAAAGAAAAAGAGTCGATTTGAAAATCGTCGCAATTGCAAATTCCAAAAAAATAGCTTTTAACAAAGCTGGTTTCGGAAGCGATTGGAGACAAAAAATTAAATATTCTCAAACGGAATCCAGTGTCCAGTCTTTGGTGGATTTTGCCAACGAACATCATCTGGAAAACCTTGTAATGGTGGATAATACGGCAAGCAAAGATTTTGTTAAAAATTATACGGTTTTTGTGGAAAATGGATTTGACATTGTTGGTTCCAACAAAATCTACAATACTTTACCAATTTCGGAATATCGAAATTTCAGAAAATTATTAGAAAAAAATAAAAAGAAATATCTTTATGAAACCAATGTTGGTGCTGGTTTACCTTTAATTGATACGATTAAATTATTGCATCTTTCAGGAGAAAATATTACAAGAATCAAAGGTGTTTTTTCCGGAACATTAAGTTATGTTTTCAATAATTTTTCGCTTCGTAACGATAAATTCTCGACCATTATCAACGAAGCTCTGGAAAAAGGTTTTACCGAACCGGACCCACGCGAGGATTTATCTGGAAATGATGTCGCAAGAAAATTGTTGATTCTGGCAAGAGAACTGGATCTGATCAATGAATTTGATGACATCAATATTCAGAATCTTGTTCCGGAAACTCTGCTGTCTGTTTCTAAAGAAGAATTCCTTTCAAGATTGGAAGAATTAAACGACGAATATCAAAAAATCAAAGAAAACCAGAAACCTGACCACGTCCTAAGATATGTCGGCGATTTGCACGGCGATTTGCAAAAAGAAAAAGGCGAATTGGATGTGAAACTAATTTCCGTGCCAGCCAATTCGGCATTAGGACAACTGAAAGGTTCTGATTCTATTTTCGAAATCTACACAGAAAGTTATGGTGAGAATCCAATCGTGATCATGGGAGCAGGAGCTGGAGCCAAGGTAACTGCCAGAGGCGTTTTCGGAGATATTTTGAGACTTAGCGAAACAAAATAAAAAATTCAGAAAGAACTCCAAGAGTTCAATATGAATAGCCGCCGGTAAAACTGGTGGAGACAAAATCAAAAACCAATCAACGAACCCGAAGGGTTCAACAAAAGTAGCCGTAGGTGAAACCTATGGAAAATAGCAGACAAAATGGAAAACCAAAATTTTGAAACACAAGCCATAAGGACTCAAACCGAAAGAACTCAGTTTGACGAACATTCCACGCCGTTATATCTCACGTCAAGCTTCGTATTTGAAGATGCGGAAGATATGCGTGCAAGTTTTGCAGAAGAAAAAGACAAGAATCTTTACAGCCGTTTCAGCAATCCCAACGTTACCGAATTTGTAGATAAGATTGTAAAAATGGAAGGTGCGGAATCCGGTTACGCTTTTGCAACAGGAATGGCGGCGATTTATTCAATATTTGCAGCGTTGCTTGATGCGGGCGACCATATTGTGAGTTGTCAGTCGATATTTGGTTCTACTCACACATTATTCACAAAATATTTTCCAAAATGGAATATTGAAACATCTTATTTCAAAGCAGAAGATGCGGAAAGCGTAGAACAATATATCCAACCGAATACAAAAATCTTGTACCTGGAAACACCGACAAACCCGGCAATCGAAGTGTTGGATTTGGAGTTTTTCGGACAGATTGCAAAAAAACATAACCTGATTTTCATCGTTGACAATTGTTTTGCAACACCTTACTTGCAGCAACCGATTAAATACGGGGCAGATTTGGTCGTTCATTCAGCAACGAAATTGATTGATGGTCAAGGGCGGGTTCTAGGCGGTGTTGCGGTTGGAAAAGCAGATTTGATTCGTGAGATTTATCTGTTTGCGAGAAATACAGGTCCGGCAATGTCGCCATTCAATGCCTGGGTTTTGAGCAAAAGTTTAGAAACTTTGGCGATTCGGGTAGAAAAACATTGCGAAAACGCACTGAAAGTGGCTGAGTTTCTGGAAAATCATCCCAATGTAGAATTGGTAAAATATCCGTTCCTGAAATCTCATCCAAGCTACGAAATTGCCAAAAAACAAATGAAATTAGGCGGAAACATCGTGGCTTTCGAAATCAAAGGTGGAATCGAAGGCGGACGAAATTTCCTCAATAGAATTAAGATGTGTTCCCTTTCCGCCAACTTGGGAGACACAAGGACGATTGTTACACATCCGGCTTCCACAACGCATTCCAAACTTTCCGATGAAGAGAGAAACGAAGTTGGAATTACTGCCGGATTGGTACGTTGCTCTGTTGGACTGGAGAATATTGATGATATTATCAACGATTTGAAACAGGCTTTAGACTAATAGAATTTATGGAATTTGGAGCAACAAGATTTTTGCTTCGAAACAAGATTCCAACCCGCTGTCCGCTATATCTTTTTTGTTTTTACAACATTTGTCATTCTGAGCTTGTCGAAGAATCCAAAAACAAAAAAGGATGCCGCTACCATCGGGGCTATGTTGAGGTTTTGTCTTCCAATCAACGATGGAAAGAATCCGAAGGATTCAATTTGAATAGCCGTCGGTAAAACGGATGGAACATTAGAAAAAAATAAGTGAATTATGAACAATTCAGAACAATTATATAAAGCATTGAATGATAGAATCCTGATTCTCGACGGAGCAATGGGAACGATGATCCAACGCTACAATTTCACCGAGGAAGATTACCGCGGAGAGCGATTTAAAGACTGGGAATCTCCGCTCAAAGGAAACAACGATTTGTTGTCTTTGACTCAACCTAAAGCTATTGAAGAGATTCACAGAAAATACCTTTTGGCAGGCGCAGATATCATCGAGACCAATACATTTTCCGGGACAACCATTGCAATGGCGGATTATCATATGGAAGATCTGGTTTACGAACTTAACTATGAATCTGCCAAAATTGCTAAAAAAGTTTGTGACGAATTTACTTCTCAGAATCCCGACAAACCAAGATTTGTTGCAGGTTCAATCGGACCAACCAACAGAACCGCAAGTTTAAGTCCTGATGTAAATGACCCGGGTTACAGAGCGATCACTTTTGATGAGCTCAGAATTGCCTACAAACAACAGGCAGAAGCTTTGCTTGATGGAGGTTCAGACATCCTTTTGGTTGAAACAATCTTTGATACCTTGAATGCAAAAGCGGCACTTTTTGCCATTGATGAAATAAGAGAAGAACGTAATATCACTATTCCAATTATGGTTTCAGGAACGATTACCGATGCTTCCGGAAGAACTTTGAGCGGACAAACAGCGGATGCATTTTTGATTTCCGTTTCTCATATGGATTTGATAAGTGTTGGTTTCAACTGTGCTTTAGGAGCAAAACAATTGACGCCTTACCTGGAAATTCTTGCCAATCACACAGATTTCGGAATTTCTGCTTATCCAAATGCCGGCTTACCGAATGCTTTCGGTCAGTACGATGAAACTGCCGAGCAAATGGCTGAACAAATCAAAGAGTATGTGGATAAGGGATTGATCAATATTATTGGTGGTTGCTGCGGAACAACACCAGACCATATCAAAGCGATTACAGATTTGGTACAAGCTTACCAGCCGAGGAAACTTAATATAACAGTATAACAATGTATCTATTTACCAATTATCAAACAGAGTGTCATTCTGAACGAAGTGAAGAATCTCATTGTTACATTGGTAAACTTTTACATTGGTAAATTAATTATGGAAACAGATTGTAAAAAAAAGTATCTGAAATTATCAGGCCTTGAGCCTTTAATTATAACTCCCGAATCCAACTTTATCAATGTTGGGGAAAGAACCAATGTTGCCGGTTCCAAAAAATTTCTTCGTTTGATTAAGGAAGAAAAATATTCTGAAGCACTCGATATTGCAAGAAATCAGGTTGAGGGCGGTGCTCAGATTCTGGACGTCAATATGGATGATGGACTTTTGGACGGAAAATATGCAATGGTCAAATTCCTTAACCTTGTTGCTTCCGAACCGGATATTGCCAGAATCCCGATTATGATAGATTCATCAAAATGGGAAATTCTGGAAGCAGGATTGCAGGTCGTTCAGGGAAAACCTGTCGTTAATTCCATCAGTTTGAAAGGTGGTGAAGAAGAATTCATCAAACAGGCGAAAGCTATAAAAAGATATGGTGCGGCCGCCATAATTATGGCATTTGATGAGATTGGACAAGCTGATAATTACGAAAGAAGAATCGAAATTTCCAAACGGTCTTATGATATTTTGGTTAACCAAGTTGGTTTTCCTTCCGAAGATATTATTTTCGACCTTAATATTTTCCCTGTTGCCACAGGAATGGACGAACACCGCAGAAATGCCATTGACTTTATCGAAGCAACACGCTGGGTTCGAACCAATCTTCCAAATGCTTCCGTGAGTGGAGGCGTTTCCAACGTTTCGTTTTCGTTCCGCGGAAATGATTCTGTGCGAGAAGCGATGCATTCGGTTTTCCTTTACCACGCCATAAAAGCCGGAATGAATATGGGAATCGTAAATCCTACAATGTTGGAAGTTTACGATGAAATCCCAAAAGACTTGCTGGAATTGGTAGAAGATGTAATGCTCGACAGAAAAGACGATGCAACAGAAAAACTTCTCGATTATTCCGAAAGGGTCAAATCCACAAAAAAAGAAAAAGCGGAAGATTTGGCTTGGCGGGAAATGCCTTTGCAAGAAAGGATTACGCATTCCTTAGTAAAAGGGATCGACCGTTTTATAGAAGAAGATACCGAAGAAGCAAGGGGAATTTCAAAACGTCCGCTTGATGTTATCGAAATCAATCTGATGACGGGAATGGGCGTTGTCGGCGATCTTTTTGGAAGCGGGAAAATGTTCCTGCCTCAGGTTGTGAAATCGGCGAGAGTAATGAAAAAAGCCGTAGCATATCTTCAGCCTTTCATTGAAGCACAAAAAGACCAGACTCAAAAATCCAATGGTAAAATACTGATGGCGACTGTAAAAGGCGATGTTCACGATATCGGGAAAAATATTGTAAGCGTGGTTTTGGGTTGTAATAATTATGAGATTGTGGATTTGGGTGTAATGGTTCCGGCAGAAAAAATTATCCAGACGGCGATTGATGAGAAAGTAGATGTGATCGGATTGAGTGGGTTGATTACGCCAAGTCTGGATGAGATGGTTCATATTGCTGATGAATTAGAACGTAAAAACCTTAATTTCCCTTTATTGATTGGAGGTGCAACTACTTCTAAAGCTCACACAGCTGTAAAAATTTCGCCTAAATATTCGAACACAGTTGTCCACGTGAATGATGCTTCCAGGGCTGTTGGTGTTGTAAGTGCACTTTTGAATCAGGATAAATCCAATGCCTATGCTTTAGAAATTAGAAAGGATTATGATGAATTCCGTGAAAAATTCCTGAATCGCCAGGTTGATAAAGAATATGTTCCGATTGCAGAAGCGCGTGAGAAAAAATTCAAAATCGACTGGGAAAATGAAACTATATCAACACCAAAAAAATTAGGAATTACCATCATCGAAGACCAAAATCTGGATGAATTGGTGGAGTTTATAGACTGGTCGCCGTTTTTCAGAAGCTGGCAATTATTTGGGAAATTTCCTGAGATTCTGGCTGATAATGTGGTAGGCGAGCAAGCCACGATTTTGTACAATGAAGCGCAGACAATGCTCAAAAAAATTCTGGAAGAAAAGAGTTTCAAAGCCAAAGGGATTTTCGGGATTTTCCCTGCCAATGCTAGTGAACAGGATGATATTTTGGTTTATAATAACAATCGGAACGTGATTTCGACTTTTAGAACTCTGCGCCAGCAACATAAAAAATCTGAAGGAAAAGAATATTTTGCCTTAAGTGATTTTATTGCACCGGAGAATTCCGGGAAACAGGATTACATCGGAACGTTCTGCGTTTGTACAGGTTTCGGAGCCGATGAGTTGGCAAAAGAGTACGAAGAACAAAACGACGATTACAATGCGATAATGGTAAAAGCTTTGGCAGACCGTTTCGCAGAAGCTTTCGCCGAATATCTGCATAAAAAAGTAAGAACCGAATATTGGGGTTATTCTGAAAATGAATCGTTGGATAACGACGAATTAATCAAAGAAAAATATCTCGGAATTCGTCCGGCTCCGGGTTATCCGGCTTGTCCTGACCATTTGGAAAAGCTGACCATTTGGGATTTATTGAATGTTGAAGAAAATATCGGCGTTACGTTGACCGAAAGTCTTGCAATGTGGCCGACAGCAGCAGTTTCCGGATATTATTTTGGAAATCCAAATTCTAAATATTTTGGAGTAGGAAAAATTGATGAGGACCAACTGAAAGATTATGCTGAAAGAAAAGATGTTGAATTAGATTATGCCAGAAAATGGCTCGCTCCGAATTTAGTTGATGGTTGATAGTTGTCGGTTTATGGTAATTTACCATCGACTTAAAATCCAACAACTAAAAACTAACAACAAACAACTAAAAATTTAAAATGAAAATTACTGACCATATAAAAAACGCCAACGGCAAAACACTTTTTTCTTTTGAGATTGTTCCTCCCCAAAAAGGTGTTGGGATTGCTGATTTATATAAAAATATCGACCCGTTGATGGAGTTCAAACCACCTTTTATTGATGTAACCACTTCTCGGGAAGAATATATTTTTCTGGAAAGAGGAAACGGTTTGATGGAACGAAAAATCACAAGGATGCGTCCCGGAACATTGGGGATTTGCTCTGCGATTCAGAATAAATATAACGTAGATACGGTTCCACACGTTTTATGCGGAGGATTTACAAAAGAGGAAACCGAATATCTTTTGGTAGATTGTATGTATTTGGGAATCAATAATATTGTGGCTTTGCGAGGTGATGCGATGAAAGGTGAAAAATATTTTGAACCTTCTGTTGGAGGGCATAAATATGCTTCGGATCTGGTAAAACAAATTCACGATTTGGGAATCGGAGAATATCTTCACGGTAAGATAGAATCTGATACGGATAACAGTTTTTGTATTGGTGTTGCGGGTTATCCTGAAAAACATATCGAAGCACCGTCTATGAATTATGACCTCCAAATGTTGAAGAAAAAAGTAGAAGCCGGAGCAGATTATATTGTGACGCAAATGTTCTTCGACAACCAAAAATTCTTTGACTTTGTAAAACAGGCCAGAGAAATAGGAATTGATGTTCCAATTATTCCTGGAATCAAACCGATTGCTACAAAGATACACTTGCAAATGTTGCCCCAAGTTTTTAAAATCGATTTACCTGAAGCTTTGATCAATGAAGTGTTGAAATGTAAAACAAACAATGATGTACGAGAAGTCGGAATAGAATGGGCAATCAACCAATCTAAAGAACTTTTAGATTTTGGAATTCCGGTTCTGCATTTTTATTCGATGGGGAAAAGCGATAATATTCTGAAGATAGGAAGAGAAGTATTTTAAAATTAAAAAAAAGATGCAATCTGCATCTCTTTTTTATTATTTATTTAAGAAATTAGCCAATGCAATAAGGTCAAGTTCCTGATTGAATTTGATTTTCTTTGTTTTGATGAAATCTTTTACAGCATCCTTTTTATCACTAGGAAGCGCACTTAGTAAATCTTCACTTTTCTTAGTGAGTTTTATTATATTTTCATCTGTCTTTATGTAATAAACAGGTTTTTGATTTTCAAACTTTGCAGGAGTTCCAGGAATCAAAGTGTTAGGAGCTGGAACTTCTGGACTGAATTTTACAGCAATCTTCTTAAGAAGTTTATTTTTTCCTTCTGTTAGGACTAAGAAGTAACCAGCAAAACCTTCGTCATCATTAGCCAAAATAAATTTCTCATTAGTAGCTACAAAAACAAATTTTGAAAATGTATTTTCTTTGGGTATTGCATAAATGTCACTATCGTTCCGCACTTCAAAAGCATCCTTGTACATGTTATATCTTACAGGAAGTGTAGTTCCTGTATCTCCAATCCTTGCTTCCGAAAAACCATTTTTATAAAAAGGATTACCTTGTATATCAGAATATTTTAAAACAGATTTTCCACTATTGATCTCATCCATTGATTTAACGAAATGTGCATTTCTAGCTAAATCAATTTGTTGCGCTTGCAAAAATGTCCCACCAAGTAGTAGGCTTGCTGTAATGAATATTGTTTTCATCAATTATTTAAATTTATTGTAAAAATACAATTTATATTGATTGTATAAAAAACAAACTTTATTGTTAATTTTACATTTCAAGTTTTTTTATGAAATTATCAGGACCTTTCAAACAAATAATTACCCTCAACAACCTTCTATTAAAAGGAAAATTAGACAATGAATCTTTAGAAATCGTTTCCAATGGAGGAATTTTGACTGGAAATGGAAAAGTTATCGAAACAGGAGATTTCGATTTTCTAAAACAAAAATTTCCAGATTCTGAAATTGATCTGATCGAAGGCGAACAGATTGCACTTCCTGCTTTTGTAGATGCGCACACGCATATTTGTTTCGGAGGAGATCGTGCTAACGATTTTGCAATGCGAAATGCTGGAAAAACCTATCTCGAAATTGCAGAATCCGGCGGTGGGATCTGGAGTTCTGTGGAACATACAAGAAAGGCTTCGGAAGAAGATTTAGTTGAAGGGATTTTGGAAAGAGTCAATCAGCTTATTAAACAAGGTATTACAACGATTGAGATAAAAAGTGGTTATGGATTGAATGTTAAAGAGGAACTTAAAATGCTCCGAGCTGTTAAAAGAGCTCAGGGCCACACAAAAGCAACTCTTATTCCAACCTGTTTATCAGCTCATCTCAAACCAAAAGATTTCGAAGGTACTTCCGGGGAATATCTTAATTATATTTTGAAAGAAATTTTACCAAAAGTAAAAGAAGAAAACCTTGCCAATCGAGTTGATATTTTTATTGAAAAATCAGCTTTTCAACCGGAAGAAAGTAAAGCTTTTCTTGAAAAAGCAAAGAAATTAGGCTTTCAAATCACTGTTCATGCAGATCAGTTTACAGCCGGAAGTTCCAGAGTTGCTGTGGAAGTTGGCGCAAGGTCAGCAGACCATTTGGAAGCTACAATTGATGAAGATATTGAATTTCTGGCCAATTCTAATACGGTGGCAATTGCATTGCCGGGTGCCAGTCTAGGCTTGGGAGAACCATTCTCTCCTGCCAGGAAAATTCTTGATAAAGGTGGAATTCTTGCTATCGCAACAGACTGGAACCCAGGTTCGGCTCCAATGGGAAACCTCGTAACTCAAGCTTCCATTTTAGCAACTTATCAGAAATTGACGACGGCGGAAGTCCTTGCTGCCATTACTTTCCGGGCAGCTTTTGCTTTGGGGCTGGAGGATAGAGGGATTTTGGTACAAGGAAAAAAAGCGGATTTCATTACTTATGAAACGGATAATTTCCAAAATATCCTTTATCGGCAAGGGAGTCTTTTGCCGGCACATGTTTACATTAATGGAGAAAAGATTTTATAATGAGAGAAAGAGACAGCATTATTTTTGATCTGGACGGAACACTTTGGAACGCTTCGGAAACCGTTGTAAAAGCTTTTAATGATAGCATTCAGGAGATCGGATTTGATATCAATATTACATCTAAGGCCGTAAGAGACTTTTCAGGGATGAAAATGGATGACATTTTTGCTCAGCATTTTAGTTTTATTCCAAAAGATAAGTTGCAAAAGTTCGAAAAGATCTATGCAAAAAAAGAAAACGAATATCTTAAAAATTACGGTGGCGAATTATTCCCAAATGTAAAAGAAACATTAGAAAGATTAACTGAAAACTACCGACTTTTCATCGTCAGCAATTGTATGAAGGGTTATATCGAGAACTTCATCGGGTTTTTTAGTTTTAATGATTTGTTTGAAGATTTCGAATGTTTCGGAAACGATGGTTTACCAAAAGACAAGAATATCACGCTGATTGTGGAACGCAATAATTTACAAAATCCGGTCTATGTTGGCGATACAATTTGGGACAAAGAATCTTCTGAAAAGGCTGGCGTAGATTTTATTTATGCTACTTACGGTTTTGGGAAAATCGAAAATCCAAAAGTTCAGATCCAAAACTTTGAAGATTTACTTTCTATGAAATTATAAAAAACAAAAAACCTTATCAGTCTGATAAGGTTTTATTTATTAAGATCTTGTAGATTATTTAAATTCAATCGGAAATTTAACTTGAGAATTATCCCAACCAGCATACAGATCTGCTCCGGACTTTGTCTGTACAAATGTCACGGAAAAATATTCGATTGGAGAGCTTGTTTTCTCAACCGGAACATTGAATCTTACAACGTCTTTACTTTTGTCATAAGCATAGGCGCCCCATTTATCGATGTCAGAATTTAGAACAATTGTCCATTCTTTTTCAAATGGAATAGCGAAAATACTGTAAGTTCCTGCAGGAATTTCCTTTCCACCGATTACTACTGGCGTATAGAATTTGATTTCAGAATTTTCATTTGCCCCGAATCTCCAAATATCTCCGAATTTCACAAGGTTTCCGAAAACAACTCTGTTCTTTTTTTGCGGACGGGAGTAAACCACTTTCACTTTCGGACTATCCGATTTGGAAGAAGTTACCTGAATTGGATAATAAGCAGCATCCATTGGACTTACATCCACAGAAAAATAATTCAGTTTTGTCGGGTCCAATTTTGCTTGAGAAAATGCGCTAACCCCTACTAACAAAGAAGCGGCGATAATTAGGTTTTTCATATAATATTTATTATTTTTTTATTTCGGTTATATGCAATCGTCATTTATAAAGTTTTTATAGCGACAATTTCATGTTATATTTTAATTTTTAATAACTTTTCTATGGCATTCTCTAATGTTTCCTGTTCTTTTGCAAAACAAAAGCGAATCACTCTTTCATCAATTTTGTCTTTGTAAAATGCTGAAAACGGGATAGTTGCAACTTTGTGCTCTTTCGTCAACCAATAACAAAAATCTTTGTCTTGCTTATCAGAAATTGCGCCAAAATTGGCAGACAGAAAATATGTTCCCTCACAATCCAATAACTGGAAAGGCGTTTCCTTCAAAGCACTTTTAAGATAATCTCTTTTTATTTGGAAAAATGTTGAGATTGATTTGAAGTCATCAACATTTTGCAAATATTTAGAAATAGCAAATTGTGCCGGCGTGTTCACACAAAACACATTAAATTGATGAACTTTCCTGAACTCATTCATCAAATCCGAAGGCGCACAAACATAACCGATTTTCCAGCCTGTAATGTGCAACAATTTCCCAAAAGAGCCAACGATGAAGGTTCTTTCTTTTAGTTCCGGATATTTTGCCAATGTCAGATGCGGTTTTTCATCAAAAGTGATACTTTCATAAACTTCATCACTAAGAATAATGATATCCGTATTTTTTACAATCGAGATCAGTTGATCGATATCGTTTTGTTTCAGGATTTTCCCGGAAGGATTATTCGGATTGTTGATGATGATCATCTTGGTTTTTTCGGTAACCAGCTTTTTGACTTCGACCCAGTTAATTTCATAATCCGGATAAAGCATTTTGACATTTTTTACAATGCCGCCATTCAGGATAATTGCGGGTTCATAACAATCGTATGCCGGTTCAAAAATAATGACTTCATCACCTTTTTTTACAAATGCAGAAATAATAGTGAAAATCCCTTGAGTGGCTCCGGCTGTTACATTGATTTCAGAATCCGGATGATAATCCACGTGATATTGAAGATAGAATTTTCTGGAAATCTCTTCCCGGAGTTCTTTGATCCCAGACAAAGGCGCATACTGATTATAACCTTTTTTTGAAAATTCACCGAGGTATTGGATTAAATTTTCATCAGGTTGATAATCCGGAAATCCCTGAGAAAGATTGACTGCGTTTTCCTGCTGTGCCAATAAGCTCATTTCTGTGAAAATCGTTGTTTTCACATCAGGAAGTTTGGAGTTTGGTAATCTGAAAGCCATTCTGATTGTAAAAATAAGTAATTATTACTTTAAAAAATCAAAACCTTTTGAGAATATTTTAAACGCAATGAACACAAAGTTTCATTGTAATAATTGAAAATATTTTAAGTTTCGTAAGGGCACTTTGTTCAGCAATTATTTTCATTTTGTTAAGTTTTACGCCTTTGCGGACTTGAAAGCAGTTGGTTATTTATAAAAATCTTTGCGGACTTTGCGTTTAAATCAAAATAATGATTTCGTAAATTTGCAAAAATTAAGTTTTTGAAACGTCTTATCTCCATCGTTGGAACTACAGGAATCGGGAAAACCCGATTGGCAATCGATTTGGCTAATCATCTCGATACCGAAATTATCTCCTGCGACTCGCGCCAGTTTTATAAAGAAATGAGAATTGGAACAGCAATGCCAACCGATGCAGAATTAGCGGAAGCGAAACACCATTTTGTCGGGAATCTTAGTGTGGACGATTATTATTCGATTGGGCTGTTTGAAGAAGAAGCTTTGAAAAAATTGGATGATATTTTTGCAGAAAAAGATATGGCCATAATGGTTGGAGGAAGTGGAATGTACGAAAAAGCTGTTGTGGAAGGAATGAATGATTTGCCAGTAGCGAATGAGGAAAATCAAAAAAAATTGATTTCGATCTTTGAGAAAGAAGGCATTGAACCTCTACAAAAATTACTTGCAAAACTTGACCCGGAATATTATTCTATAGTTGATAAAGATAATTCCAGAAGGCTTTTAAGAGCAATTGACATCATTTGGCAAACAGGAAAAACGTACACCGAAAATCTTAGTACACCAAAAATAAAACGTGATTTTGAAACCATTAGAATCGGAATCGATGCGCCAAGAGAAATCATCTACGAAAGGATCAATCTGCGTGTTGATAAAATGATGGAAAACGGATTATTGGAAGAAGCAAAAGGTTTGATCGCTGATAGGGACAAAGTGGCTTTGCAAACCGTTGGCTATTCAGAATTGTTCCGGTATTTTGATGGAGAATGGAATTTGGATTTCGCTGTTTCAGAGATCAAGAAAAACTCCAGACGCTATGCTAAACGGCAAACGACCTGGAATCGGAAATTGGAAAATGTAAATTGGGTCAACTATGATAATTCTCTGCAAGAAGCATTATCTTTGTTATCAAATTTACCAAAGTGAAAATTTACCAATTTACCAATCGGATTTTTTAAAATGGTAAATTGATACACTGCTATATTAAATAAAATATTATGTCAAATACACCTTCGAATATGTTGGCTTTAGGAACAAAAGCTCCAGATTTTAAACTTCCTGATCCATCAAAAAATAACGAATTACAAAGTCTTGGATTTTTGAAAGGAAAAAAAGGAACTTTGGTTGTTTTTATGTGTAACCATTGTCCATTCGTTCTTCATATCATCGATAAATTAGAAGAATTGTATGAAGATTACAAATCTCAAGGAATTGAGTTTATCGGAATTAATTCTAATGATGTGGATCGGTACCCTGCAGATTCTCCGGAGATGATGGTGGAGTTTGTGGTTGAAAGAGGCATAAAATTCCCTTATCTGTACGACGAGTCTCAGGAAATTGCAAAAGCTTATGATGCGGCTTGTACTCCGGATTTTTACTTTTTCGATGAAAATCTAAATTTGATCTACCGTGGGCAAATGGACGATTCTAGACCAGGAAATCAGAAAGAAATCACGGGTGAAGATCTGATTATCGCTTTCGAAAATCTTTTGGCCGGAGTGGAGCAAGAAGATTTTCAGAGACCCAGTTTAGGTTGCAATATCAAATGGAAATAATAAAACAAAAACCGGAAATCAGTTTCCGGTTTTTTATTAAAGTTTATCAATGTAGGTTTTAAGAAATCGTTTCTGAGATTCAAAAGCGATCTTATCCAAGTCAAGTTCTGAAACTTTTATCCAAATGGTTTCAGAGATCTCGGATTCTTCCAATTTGATTTCAAATTTTTCTTCAACGTCATACAGGTAGAATAGGTCTAAAGTGTTGTAATCAATATTTTTATAAGGATAGATGTTCGGCTGGCTTCCCAGATATTTAAACTCTTCAGGATTAATTATTAATCCCAATTCCTCATTTAGCTCTCTTGAACAAGTTTCTTCAGAGCTTTCTTTTGGGTCGGTAAATCCACCGGGTAAATCCCATTTCCCTTTTCCAGGTTCTTGATTTCTTACTGTAAAAAATAATTCATCCCGATATTTTATGATCACCGCAACAGCTGCAGCAGTATTATGATACAAAACAAAATCACAATTGCTGCAACTAAATTTGGTAATATTATTCCACAATAATTTTTCCTGCCCACATTTGGGGCAGAATCTCAAGTTTTCCATTGGATAAATTTAAGAAAACTACGCGATGTTTCTGTTTCTTGGATGGAAATTTAAAATAACATCTCTCAACTCCTCAGTTTTCAGATGCGTGTAGATTTGAGTTGTTGTGATACTGCTATGTCCTAACATTTCCTGAATGAATCTCAAATCGGCTCCGTTCTGCAACAAATGGGTTGCAAAAGAGTGTCTGAAGGTGTGTGGCGAAATACTTTTGCTGATTCCAGCTTTTTGAGTCAATTCCTTAATGATGATGAAAACGATAACCCTAGACATATTGGTACCTCTAGTATTTAGAAATACAATATCCTCATGTTTTTTGTTGACTTTGATTTTGTTCCGGACGTTCTGTATATAGTGGTGCAGATATTCTGCCGTAGAGTGTGCAAGGGGAACAAGCCTGGTCTTTTCGCCTTTCCCTTCTACAATGATAAATCCTTCTTTGAAATTAATATTTGATATTTTCAAATCCACCAGTTCAGAAACGCGTAGACCACAACCGTACAGAACTTCCAGAATACATTGGTTTCTTTGTCCAATGTCTGTTTTTTTATCAATGCTGTTTATTATTCTGTCGATATCATCCATACTCAAGGTATCGGGAAGATATAGACCCAATTTTGGACCTTCTAGAAGAGAGGAAGGATTGTCATCTCTATACTCTTCTTCCAAAAGAAATTTGAAAAATGCCTTTATAGAAGAAATTCCTCTTGCCTGGGATCGTTCGCTGATTTTCTTTTTCGAAAGTTGGTAGATGAATTCCTGTAGGTTTTCGTAAGATATATTCTGTGGAGATACGTCTTCTAACTCTGTTGTTGCAAAGCTTTCCAGCTTTTTGATGTCTCTGATATAAGCGTCAAGTGTGTTGTCAGAGAAACTTTTCTCAAATTTTAGAAAATTTGAGAAGTCTGTAATTTTTTCGGACCAGTTCATAATTTGTGTTTTATTGTTTTTGTATTATGTTTTATTTATTTCATAAATGATATAATTCTTGTTCAGTGATATTTAAAATCTCGATTCCCGCATTCTTTAAAAATTCTAACCCGCTGTCATCAGAGTAGCCGGTCATATACACCACTTTCTCTATTCCGGATTGCAATATAAGCTTGCTGCACTCTTTACAAGGAGACATTGTTATATATAATGTTGCACCTTTAGAGGACTGTGTACTTCCAGCAATTTTTAAGATTGCATTAGCTTCTGCATGTAGAACAAACCAGTTTGTTTTTCCTTCTTCATCCTCACAATTGTTCTCAAATCCAGAAGGAGTTCCGTTGTAGCCGTCAGAAATGATCATTCGGTCTTTTACAATAAGAGCCCCTACTTTTTTTCTCTTACAATAAGATAGATTCGCCCATTCAGACGCCATCTTAAGATAAGCAATGTCGAACTTGTTATAATCCATTCTGCAAATTTAATTGAAAATAGGTTTTCTTTTTTCAATAAATGCAGAAACGCCCTCTTTAAAATCATCTTGTGCGAATAGCTCTCCGAAAGAATTTATCTCTTTTTCCATTCCTTTTTCTGAGTCGCTTGCATTCACCGCTTTTATTGCCTTTGCAATTCCCTGTGGCGAGTTTTTAACGATTTGCTCAGCCAATTCCTTCGTTTTAGGAAGCAATTCTCCGAGAGGGAAAACTTCATTCACCAAACCAATTGATTTGGCTTTTTCAGCAGTGATCATTTTTGCGGAGAAAATCATTTCATTGGCAATTCCTTTTCCTACTAATTTTGGTAATCTCTGCGTTCCTCCATATCCTGGAATTAATCCCAAGGTTACTTCCGGCAAACCAAGTTTTGCATTTTCAGATGCATATCTTATATGACAGGACATTGCCAATTCCAATCCTCCGCCCAAAGCAAAACCATTGATTGCCGCAATCACCGGCTTGCTGAGATTTTCTATTTTATTAAAGATCAAATGCCCTCTTTTTGATAGTTCGGTTGCCTGTTCCTTAGTTAGGGAAGGAAATTCTTTAATGTCTGCTCCGGCAACGAAAGACTTTTCTCCGCTCCCGGTTACAATGATACAATTAACAGTCTTCTCAGAATCCAGATGATCAAAAACATTTTCCAGATCGTTAAGAACCCCAGCATTCAAGGCATTTAAGCTTTCCGGCCTGTTGATCGTAACAATGGCGATTTTTCCGTCTATCGTTAATTTTATACTTTCGTAATTCATTTAAAATAGGAGATTATATTTTAATCTCTAAACTAATTCGAAAACTAAATTAGAAATTTCTGCAATATAAACAAAATATTAATGAACAATTAACATTTTTTATTGTTGATTTATTAACCTTTGTAAATTATAATAATGAAAACTTTTTATAGAATATTCCATTATGTATTGAAAACATACATATTTTTAATAGTTGTTGTTTCTTGCGGAGGTCGGAATCCCTCAAATCACAGTTCGGGATATAGATTTACAACAGCTTCATATTATGCTGACAAATTTAATGGAAGGAAAACGGTTAGCGGGGAAGTTTATAGACACTATAAAATGACAGGTGCCCATAGATCACTTTCTTTCGGAACCAGAGTGAAGATCATTAATATAGATAATGGTAGATTGGTTATCATAACGGTGAATGACCGGGGCCCGTTGAAGCCGTCTCGGGAATTTGACCTTAGTCAGGGGGCTTTTAAAAAGATCGCAAGCTTGAATGCAGGCATCATAAAAATAAAATATAAGATATTGAAATAAATCATCTTTTGAGATCGTCAAATATCTAAAAGGATTCATTACATAATATTTAAAATGTTTAAATTTGCAATGCTTAAAAAAAACAAAACAAATAAAAATCTTAAAATAACATCAAGACAATGAGTTACATTTCATTTATCGAAGCAAGACAAATTTTAGATTCCAGAGGGAATCCTACAATAGAAGTAGATGTTTTCACAGAAAGTGGAGCTATGGGACGCGCAGCTGTGCCTTCCGGAGCTTCTACAGGAGAGCACGAAGCAGTGGAACTAAGAGATGGTGCGCCAGAATTCCTGGGGAAAGGTGTTTTGAAGGCTGTTGAAAATGTAAAAGAAGTTATCGCTCCAGAATTAATTGGTCTTCCAGTTTTCGAACAAAACTTGATCGATGCTGTAATGATTCAGCTTGATGGTACGTCTAACAAAGGGAAATTGGGTGCAAATGCAATTTTAGGTGTTTCTTTGGCAGTTGCAAAAGCTGCAGCTAACGAACTAAGATTACCTCTTTATAAATACGTGGGTGGTGTAAACGCTAATACGCTTCCTGTCCCAATGATGAACGTGATCAACGGTGGTTCTCACTCAGATGCGCCGATCGCTTTCCAGGAATTCATGGTGATGCCGGTAAAAGCAGACTCTTTCTCTCACGCTTTGAGAAAAGGAACTGAGATTTTCCACAGTTTGAAATCTATCCTTCACGGAAGAGGTTTGTCTACTGCTGTAGGTGACGAAGGAGGTTTTGCCCCAACTTTCACAGGAACTGAGGATGCTTTGGATACGTTATTGCAAGCTATTGAAAAAGCAGGATACAATCCTGGTGACGATGTGATGATCGCTTTGGATTGTGCCGCTTCAGAATTCTACAAAGATGGGATCTACGATTACAGAAAATTCCAGACTCCGGATGCTGCTCAATTTACAAGCAGTGAGCAGGTGTCTTACTTGGCTGAATTGGCAAACAAATATCCAATTATCTCTATAGAAGATGGTATGCAGGAAAATGATTGGGAAGGCTGGAAATTGTTGACTGAGAAAATCGGGGACAGAGTTCAATTGGTTGGCGATGATCTATTCGTAACTAATGTTGAAAGACTTTCTAGAGGTATCAAAGAAAATACAGCAAACTCTATCCTTGTGAAAGTGAACCAGATCGGCTCTCTTTCTGAAACAATGGCAGCTGTACAAATGGCTCAACAGAACAAATATACTACAGTAATGTCTCACAGGTCCGGAGAAACAGAAGATGCTACGATTGCTGATCTTGCAGTTGCACAAAACTGTGGACAGATCAAAACTGGTTCGGCCTCCAGATCTGATAGAATGGCGAAGTACAACCAATTGTTGAGAATTGAAGAAGCTCTTGGAGAAACTGCAATTTTCCCTGGTTTGGATGCTTTCAAGATCAAAAGATAAGATTTAACAAAAAATTATAATTTAAGGCATTTGGAATTTTCCAGATGCTTTTTATTTTTTATTTATTTGAGAATCAATTTGTTAATTATTTGGTTTTTTCATAAATAATTATTTTTTTTATTCAATTATTGATATTAATATAATCGATTGTGAGATATGACTTTTGTCAGTTGAGCATTAAGACTGAAAGTGTTATATTTAGCAAATAAATTTTTTTAAAATGTCAGATAATAAAGTTATATTGAATTACGATGGAAAAAGCTTCGAATATCCAATCGTAGATAGTACTATCGGTGACAGAGGAATTGATATTTCTAAATTGAGAGATCAAACAGGTTTGATTACTTTGGATCTTGGGTACAAAAATACAGGTGCTACAATTAGTGAAATTACTTACCTGGATGGTGATAAGGGGGAATTGTTCTACAGAGGTTATCCAATAGAGCAGATTGCTGAGAAATCCAATTTTACAGAAGTGATGTATCTTTTGCTTCACGGGGAGTTGCCGACGGCCGACCAGTTTTCTTCATTCGAGAACAATATCAAGAAATATAACTTCGTGGCGGACGAAATGAAAAGACTGATCGATGTCTTCCCGCGTTCTGCTCATCCAATGGGTGTTTTGTCTGCTTTAACTTCTGCTTTAACGGCATTCAACCCGAAGGCAGTAGATGTTAAGTCAAAAGAAGAAATGGACCTTGCAGCAGAATTGATGATTGCAAAATTCTCTCATCTTTGTGCCTGGACTTACAGAAAAACCCAAGGTTTACCAATTAACCATGGTGATAACAGTCTGAATTATGTAGAAAATTTCTACAAAATGGCATTCAGATTACCAAATGAGGAATTTGAATTGGATCCGGTCGTAGTTGCTGCATTAGATAAATTATTGATACTCCATGCTGATCACGAGCAAAACTGCTCTACTTCTACTGTTAGAATGGTAGGTTCTGCACACACGGGATTATTCGCATCTATCTCTGCAGGTGTTTCTGCACTTTGGGGGCCATTGCACGGTGGTGCTAACCAGGCAGTTATCGAAATGCTTGAATTGATTGAAAAAGATGGCGGCGATGTGAACAAATGGGTTGCCAAAGCTAAAGATAAAAACGATGGCTTCAGATTGATGGGCTTCGGACACAGGGTTTACAAAAACTTTGATCCAAGAGCGAAGATCATCAAAAAAGCGGCTGACGATATTCTAGGAAAATTAGGAATTCAGGATAAAGCACTTGATATTGCAATGCAACTAGAAAAAGTAGCTTTGGAAGACGAATATTTCATCGAAAGAAAATTATATCCAAACGTAGATTTCTACTCAGGAATCATCTACAGAGCTTTGGGAATCCCGACAGAAATGTTCACTGTAATGTTTGCATTGGGAAGATTGCCGGGATGGATTGCCCAATGGAGAGAAATGAGACTGAAAGGAGATCCTATCGGAAGACCAAGACAGATCTATCAAGGTTCGCAACTTCGTGACTATGTGGATATTGCAAACAGATAAAAATTTCTGAAAATCAATATAAAATCCTCGAAAGTAATTTTTCGGGGATTTTTTTTCGGCAATATTATAATTAATCTGAAATTTTCTCCAACAATCTCGCTCTGGCAGGTGTTATTAACTAAAATAAAATATTACAGGTTTGAATCGTTTAATTATATTTGCGTGATTCTGAAATTATGAGATCGCTGTTGTTTTTACTAGAAAATATCTTCTAAATCTGCGGTGACATATGACCTTTAGAAATGACTGTAAGTAACTTATGAAACTAAATATCAAAAATGAGACTGGAAGACTGAAATCCGTAGTTCTTGGACAACCGAAATCTAATGGTCCGGTTCCGACTCTGGAAGAAAGTTATGATGCTAAATCTTATCATACGATCGAGAATAATATCTACCCAAAGGAACAAGATATTATCTCTGAAATGACAGAATTCGAAAAGGTTCTGAAAAAGTATGATGTTGAAGTTTTCCGACCGAAAATCATCAAAGATTACAACCAGGTTTTTGCAAGAGACGTCGCGTTCGTGATAGAAGACAAAATGATAATTTCGAATATCATTCCGGATAGAGCGGACGAACAGGAAGCTTACAGGCATATCATCGATAAAGTGTCCTGGAGGAATATTATCAATCTTCCGGAAACGGCGCATATAGAAGGTGGAGACGTGATTGTCTGGAACGGATTTCTCTTCATCGGAACCAGCTACAGCCCGGATTATAGAAATCTGAAGACGGCAAGAACCAATGAATATGCCATCGAAATTCTGAAAGAATATTTCCCGAAGAAAAGGATCATCGACCTTGATTTAAGAAAAAACGATACGAAGCCCTACGAAGGTATCCTTCATTTGGATTGTACATTCAATATTGTTGGGAATGACAAATGTATCATTTACAAAAATGGATTTGTAGATGAGTCTGATTATCAATTGTTGGTTGATATTTTTGGAGAAGAAAATTGTTTCGAGATCAATGATAGAGAAATGTTCGATATGGTTCCGAATATCTTCTCAATTGCTCCGGATATAGTGGTTTCTGATAAAGCCTTCACAAGACTCAATCATCATCTCAGAGACGAGTGGGGTATTACAGTGGAAGAAATCCCTTATCGTGAAATTTCCAAAATGGGAGGATTGTTGAGATGTTCGACTTTGCCGTTGGTGAGAGAATGAGTCAGATATTTCTCGCTGATTCAGCAAATTTTGCAAAATTTTAGTTTGGGAGATTTACTAAATCTGAAAAATCTGCGAGATAAATTAAATTTTAAATTTAGTTCGATAATATGCAAACTACAGATACAGTTTTAATGATAGAACCTGTTGCTTTCGGTTTCAACAAGCAAACGGCTGTTAATAATTATTTTCAGGTTCAACAGGAAGGCAATGTTCAAGGAGAAGCTTTGAAGGAATTCAATACCTTTGTTGAGAAACTGAGAGCAAAAGGCATCAACGTCATCACCATAAAAGATACGCTTGACCCCAAAACACCAGACTCCATTTTCCCGAATAACTGGGTTAGTTTTCACAGAGATGGAAAAGTGGTTCTCTACCCGATGTTTGCCAAAAACAGACGTTTGGAAAGACGAAATGACATTCTTGACCAAATCGGGGAACAATTCAAAATCAACGAAATCATCGATTATTCTGAAACCGAAAAAGACAATAAATTCCTGGAAGGAACAGGAAGTATGATTTTCGACCACGATAACAAGATCGCTTATGGTTCGGTTTCGCTCAGATTGGATGAGGATCTATTCAGAAAATTCTGTAGTGAGTTTGGATTCAAGCCTGTGGTTTTTCATTCTTATCAGACTGCCGGAGAAGAAAGGTTGCCTATTTATCATACCAATGTGATGATGTGTGTAGCTGACAAGTTTGTAGTGATTTGTCTGGATTGTATAGATGACGAACTGGAAAGGGAAAAAGTCATTGAAACGATTAAGGGCTCTGGTAAAGAGCTGATAGAAATCTCCGAAGACCAAATGCAGAACTTTGCTGGAAATATGCTTCAGGTCCAGAATCATTTTGGAGAAAAATTCCTGGTAATGAGTCAAAGTGCTTACAGATCTTTGAAGCCTAAACAAGTTTCCGCAATCGAAAAATATTGTGAAATTATCTATTCCGATTTGGAAGTGATAGAAACCAACGGTGGCGGAAGTGCCAGATGTATGTTGGCTGAGGTTTTTCTGCCGAAGAAATAAATTTTTAATAAGCTGTAAATATTTACAGCTTTTTTATTAATCCTATTGTAAGGTTTTCAAAAAATTCTGATATTGCTTCTTGATAACCGTTAATGATGAAAACTTTAGAAATTTATCAGGAAGGATTACACGTTCTATTGACTCTGAAGGTTGAAAATCCAGATTTACTGACAAATTATTATTCCTATTTAGATTACGCCAAAAAACTTTTGGCAGAATGTGATACAGAAGTTGTTGGAGAAACGTTTCATATTTTTGATAATGATAGTTTTACTTCAGCAATTATTCTGAAAGAATCACATCTTTGTATCCATACCTGGCCGGAGTTCCAACAACTGACTTTAGATTTGTTGCTTTGTAATTATTATAATGATAATACAGAGAAAGTTGAAAAAATCACCTCGAAATTGCTAACTTACTTCGAGGCAGAAATCATCAAAGAACACAAAATCCTGAGATGATGAAGACCTACGTTTGCCCGAGTTGTAAAACCGAAAATATTCTCACAATCGATATCGAGATTGAACAATATATTTGTAGATCTTGCTCTAATTTAATTAATCCTGAGACCGGAACGATTTTAAAAACTGTCAAAAAACCAACGGAGAATGTAGTTTTGGAGATTGGTCAAAAAGGTAAAATTGACGGAACGGAATATCAAGTCGTTGCGATTGTTGTTCGCAAATATGGAAGTTCTGTTTTTTGGAGAGAATATTATCTGAAAGACAAAGATAAAAATGACGCATTCCTGAGTGAAAGCAGTGGACATTGGGTTTTTCTTCAACCGAAAGAAATGCCGAAAAAGGAGTTCAAATTTCACGCAGAATTCAATGGGAAAAATTATAGGTGGTACGAATCCACTCCCAATAATATTGATTCTGCAACCGGTTTCTTCGAAGATAAAATTAAATTTTCCCTGGCCAATTATAAAGAATTTGTGAACGGGACCGAAATGGTTTCTATAGAACAAATAGGTACAGAAAAAACTTTTCTTTGGGGAAAACATATTCCGAAGAGCGAAATCAAGCGACAATTCAAACCGAGTCATATGCCGAATTATTCCGGAATAGGGATTGTTCAGCCTTATTATATTAACATCAGACAATTGATAAATATTTTAGCAATTGTTGCATTGTTGATGAGTCTTTTACAGCTTTATAACACAGTTTCAAGAACTAATTATGAGGTTTTCAGTGACAGAATCAGATTTGATTCTGTAAGGAATAAAGAATTGATTTCGAAGTCGTTTGATTTGCGTGGCGCTTCTGCTCCACTTAATGTAAAACTCTATTCCAATGTTGATAATTCCTGGGCCAACGTAGAATTGAGTCTCGTCAATGAAAAAACGAATGAGATAGAATACACGTCTCAAGACATTGAACAATATCACGGCTACGAAAGCGGAGAAAGCTGGTCAGAAGGAGATAAGAACAAAGAATTTAATTTTTGTGGTGTTGCGCCCGGAAAATATCATTTCGCCATCAATGCGCAAAAACAAGGCTTTGAACAGCCAAGTGGAGAAACATTCTATTCTCCTGACGGAACAAAATCTTTTATTTACGATGAGTTTGGATTCGTGGATGTAACAACTCTGGCGACGGGTGAAAAGATTTCTTATAATTTATCTAATCTTCAAACTAATGATTCCATAATCTATTCTGAGTTAGAAAAGGCTAAAGAATTCAAACTCAAAAATCCAAATTTTTCAGCAACATCACCTGATACGGATACGCTGAATCCGGCATTCGATATTCAGGCTTTTTGGAGACCTGTAAGTTTTTGGAATTACTTCATTATTATAGGAATAATGGTGGCGTTGGTTCTTCTGAATTATTGGGGAAAATATCTTTTTGATAAGGAGAAATGGAAAAACAGTAACTATTCTCCTTTTAACGAGTATACAAACTGATGGAAAAGATGATTAATTATATTAGAAATAATAAGCTATTGCTGTCTTTAGGAATATTTTTTCTAGGTTGGTTTCTGTATTTGACTTACACGGGAAACCAGTTTTGCGATTGTGCAAAAATGGAAAAGTACAGAGATGGAGCAACCAGATATCGCTCACACGGAACTTCGGTTTACAGATATTATCACAAATAAATTTTAAAAACATTGATTATGGGAGATTTTAATTATTTACCAATACTTAATTCGATATTATATTCTTTTTTGGGAATTGCCATTTTGTTGATTTGCTATGTCATTATTGAAAAATTAACTCCGGAAAAGACCTGGCACGAGATTTCAAAAAATAATAACACCGCATTAGCAATTATTTTAGGCGCGTTTATTATCGGGATTTCTATTATTATCAGCGCAGCGATTCATGGATAAAAAACGGATTTCGTTTGAACTGCTTTTACTTTTTTCGGTATTTGTCATCGCGACTTGCGGATTGATTTATGAATTGGTTGCAGGCGCTTTGGCAAGTTATCTTTTGGGAGATTCTGTAAAACAATTCTCTTTCATTATCGGCGTTTATCTTTTTTCGATGGGCGTGGGTTCTTACTTGGCAAAATTTATTCATAAAGATTTGCTAAATAAATTCGTTGAAATCGAAATTCTTGTCGGTGTTATCGGAGGAATCAGCTCAGTAGTTTTATTCTATTTATTCAATACGGTTCATCATTTTGAGCCTGTTTTATATCTTTTTGTATTTCTGACAGGATGTTTAGTTGGGTTGGAAATTCCATTACTGATGAATATTCTCAAGGATAAAGTCGCTTTCAAAGATTTGGTTTCTAATGTTTTTGCGTTTGATTACATTGGTGCTTTGCTGGCATCCATTCTTTTTCCACTGGTTCTGATTCCAAGTTTAGGAATTATAAGAACGCCGCTTTTTTTTGGTTTGATTAATATTTCCATTGCGATTTTCCTTTCGTTTTATCTGGAAAGAGAATTGAAAAATCCAATCGGACTTAAAATTAAATCGATTTTTGCCTTTCTAAGTTTATTGGCACTTTTTATTTTTTCGGATAGACTTTTGACCTTTTCCGAAGAGAAAATGTACGGAGAGAATATTATCTACGCAAATAATTCACCTTACCAGAGAATTGTTTTTACTAGGAATAATCAGGATTTCCGACTTTATCTTAATAATAATCTTCAGTTTTCTTCTGCTGACGAATACCGTTATCACGAAGCTTTGGTTCATCCGGCGATGTCTATGGCCAAGACTATTTCCAATGTTTTGGTTCTGGGCGGAGGCGATGGTTTTGCGGTTCGAGAAATTTTGAAATATAAAAATGTAAAGAATATTACTTTGGTTGATTTGGATGGAGAAATGACCAATTTTTTCCGAGATAATGAAACAATGAAAAGGCTGAATCATCAATCATTTTCTAGTCCTAAAGTTGAAGTGATTAATAAAGACGCTTACATTTGGGTAAAAGGGAACAAGAAGAAATATGATATCATTATCATCGATTTTCCAGACCCTTCGAACTATAGCTTAGGAAAATTATATTCGCTACAGTTTTATAAAGAACTGGAGAAAGTAACCACAAACGACACTAAAATAGTCGTTCAGACCACATCGCCTTATTTCGCACCGAAATCTTTTTGGTGTATCGAGAAAACCATTAATCAGATTTTTCCATTTACAACAGCCTATCACTCTTATGTTCCTAGTTTTGGAGAATGGGGATTTTGTCTCGCCTCTTTTCAGCCTATTGATAACAAAATTATAAGAAGGCTTCCGGATTTGAAATTTTATGATTACAATTTTAAACAAATGTCTTATTTCAGCAAGGATATGAAAGCAAATAATCTGGAAGTGAATCGTTTGGATAATCAGATTCTGGTAAGATATTTTGATGAAGAATGGGGCAAAGTCCAGTAATTTGTCTCAATATTTTATTATATTTGTATCAAATAGTGATACTTAAAATTATAAAATTATGATAGCTGAAATCGAAAAATATATAGAAATCCAGAACAGTATAGATCTAATTCTGAAAGAATCTCCTTTCAAAATCTCTTACATTATTGAGAAAACAGGGATTAAAAAGCCAACCTTTTTCAAAAAAATGAAAGACAAAAGATTTACTTCCGAAGAGTTGCTAGCTATTGCCAGAGTAATGGAGCCGGTTTACAGAACCGAAACCAAGGAAGAAATTTTGGAATCGTTGAAAAAAGCAGAGGAAGACATAAAGAATGGAAACACAATTCCTTTTTCTGAGTGGAAAATGAGTCGTGACGAACGTTTGAAAAAATATGCAAATGAGGCAAATAGAAATATTAACTAATGCAGATTCCGATTTTAAAAATATAGAAGAATATCTACGAAAGCGTTTCAAAATTATAATTAAATTTTGCCAACTTCTACCAATCAATTTTCCCGGAAATCTTTTCTCAAGACTATCTTTTGGGCAGGATTGATGTTGCCATTTCTACAATATTGCAAACAGAAATCAAAATCTTTTTTACTCAAAATCACAGGAACCAATTCTGTTTTGGGGCATAGACTTTGGGCAAAAGATTTTCCGAAACCGACAGAAGAAATCAAAACAAAATTTCTGATTGTTGGAAGTGGAATTTCCGGACTTTCGGCTTGTCGGTATTTGAAAAATAATAATGAGAATGATTTTCTTTTAGTCGAGATGGAGAATCATCTCGGAGGAAATGCTTCCAACGGAGAAAACCGGTTTTCAAAATTTCCTATCGGTGCACATTATCTTCCGATTCCGAATAAAGAAGATTTGGAATTGATTGAGTTTCTGAAAGATTGTAAAATCTATCTCGGCGATGACGAAAATGGGTTGCCTGTTTTAGATGATGAGCAACTGACTTTTCCTAAACAAGAACGCTTATTTTTCAAGAATGAATGGCAAAATGATTTGATTCCTCAAAACGGAATTTCCTCTAATGCTAAAGAAGAAATTACAGGTTTTTTTAAATTAATGGACGAATTCCGAATCAAGAAAGATAATTCTGGAAAATATTGGTTTGATATTCCGGTTTCAAAATCCAGTGACGAAGCCAAAAACCTCGACCAAATAACTTTTCTTGATTGGCTTGTTAATAATCATTTTCAATCTCAAGAATTACTTTGGTTATTGGATTATTCCTGCAAAGATGATTATGGTTTAGGTTTGAAATACGTTTCCGCTTGGGCTGGAATCCATTATTTTGCAGGAAGAAAAAATAATTGGGCGACTAATCGTCAAGATCAGGTTTTCACCTGGCCGGAAGGAAACGCAAGATTGGCAAAACATCTTTCAGAATTTGTTGAGAATAAACATTTGAAACATCATCTTGTTTTTGATGTCAATTCGGATAAAGATAATGTTGAGGTTTTAGTTTTTGATAATCAATCGAAAATCTCAAAAAAAATTATTGCTGAGAAAGTTCTTTTTGCAACGCCGCAATTCGTCAATCAATATATTTTCAAAAGCAGAAAACTGAAAAATTTCAATTATGTTCCTTGGTTATTATCCACTTTAACATTGAAAAATGAATTTGGTGGTGCAGAAGAACTGGCTTGGGATAATGTGATTTTTGGAACGGAAGGTTTAGGTTACATCAATGACCAACATCAGAACCTTAATCAAATTGTTGGAGAGAAGGTCATCACACATTACAGAAGTTTTTCTACAGATAATTGTAAAAAAGCACGAAGACAATTATACAATCTGAAGGCAGATGAATTGAAAAATCTGGTTCTTGATGATTTGAAAGTCGCACATCCGGAAATCGAAGATTTTATAATTGATATTCAGTTTCATAAATTGGGACACGGGATGATTTCGCCTGTTCCGGATTTCATTTTTGGAGTAGAAAAACAATTAGCAAAACAAAATGTTGATAACAAAATTTTCTTTGCTCATACCGATTTATCAGGAATTTCTATTTTTGAGGAAGCTTTTCATCAGGGAATCAGAGCTGCAAAAGAAATGATTGGAATATGAAATCCCCAAGATTACATTTGACCTTTAACAAAATAAATATCTTGAAATGAAACAGCCTTGGATTCATAATGCGAAAACCGATTGGCGATTCATCTTGTCTCCACCATTTTTGGTATTGACAATTATAGTTTTGTTTCAGGGACAAATTCAGAATCTTGAAAATCATTATTCATTCTATACATGGTTGATTCTTATTGTTTTTGTGGATGTTGCGCACGTTTATTCGACTTTATTCAAAACTTATTTTATCAGAGAAGAATTCCGAAGAAGGAAGCTTTTGTATTTGGGAATTCCTGCAGTTAGTCTGATTCTCGGTTTGATTTTTTATCAATTCGGGAGTTTGTTCTTTTGGTCGGTTTTGGCTTTGGTTGCGGTCTTTCATTTTGTTCGTCAGCAATATGGATTTATGCGATTGTATGCGAGATTCGAGAAGAAAGGTTTTTCAAAATTTTGGGACGGTATCGCCATTTATTCTGCAACTGTTTTTCCAATGTTGTATTGGATAAAAACGCCTCGGGCTTTCAATTGGTTTGTAGAAAATGAGTTCAGCTGGTTCGATTCACTTCCTAATTTTGTTCCCGGAATCACTTTAATTTATTGGATTATTTTAGGGATTTGGATTCTGAAAACGATTTATTTTTTCATTAAGGATAAAACTTTAAATATTCCTAAAAACGCCATTATTGTCGGAACTTATTTATCCTGGTATTTTGGAATTGTTTATTTTAATAATGATTTGATTTTTACATTGCTGAACGTTATTTCCCACGGGATTCCTTACATCGCATTGATTTACATCAGAGAAATTAAACAAAAAGAAAACTCGTCATTAAAAAACCTTTCTATCTTTAAAACCAGTTTTGGAATTTTATTATTTGTATTGATTATCATCGGATTTGCTTTCTTCGAGGAATTGATTTGGGAAGTTCTGGTTTGGAGAGAGCATTTCTCAATTCAATCATTCGAATTATCAATGTCCTGGCAACAGTTTCTGGTACCGTTATTGGTTGTTCCACAGTTGACGCATTATCTTTTGGACGGCTTTATCTGGAAAATCAGAAAAAATAAAAAACCCCCGAATAACCAATATCGGGAGTTTCATTGAAAAATTTGATTTAATATATAATGAACGTTTATCTGGTGCGGTTTTTTATATCCTTGTCTGCGCTGCTGATATCTCTTATTTTCTGAACTTTTTTGTTCCCGAAGTTATAAGTGATGCTGAAGTTCACACTTTGATTATATTGATTTTGATTGATGTAATTGTATTTTCCGTCTGCTTGGGAATAATCGCTGATCTCGACTTTATTGGTTTTCAGAATATCATAGATCTCTAAGGCAAATGTCCAGTCGTTCCAGACTTTTTTGATATTGGCATCCAGACTCATCAATGATTTAAGCTGTCCCAATTCGATTTGCTGGTTGTCAACATACCAATAGTTTACGCCCAGGAACCAAGTTTTCTTTTTGTCAAGTCGTACGGTATTATTGGTTTGGATCAACAAACTGTTAGATTTGATTTTGTTCACATAATCCGGGAAAACATCGCCTGTAATTGGGTCGGTATTCAGGAAACCATTATTGATATTTCTCTGCATTCCGATATTGAAATTGGTCGTCAGATATTGTTTGAAAAATGACTTCTGCATTCCTATCATTGCAGACATCTCCTGCTTATCTCCAAAATTGGTTCTGATGTATCTCAATTGGTCTTGACCAACTGTTCCGGTTGGAGAGACTGGGGCTCCAATCAAAGAAACCTGCGTGATGACATCTTTTGTATAAGAGTGATTCAGAATCAAGAAATAAGAATTCTTGAACATATAGGTCAACTCATTGGTATAAACCGAAGCCGCTTTTACGAAAGGATTATTCTGAGTATAATTCACATCTGTCAGGTAATTTTTAACCGGATTCAGCTCCCAGAAACTTGGTCTTCTCATTCTGCTGGAGAAGGCGTAAGAGATATTGTTTTTATCATTGATGCCATAATTCAGACTGATGTAAGGCAAAAAGTTATTGTAATTTCTCTCGAATCTATTCAAGGCAGGATTTTCAGAATTATCGGATGTTCCGACACTTTTTGTGATCTCATACCTTGCACCGATCTTTCCAGAGAATTTGTCAGAGAATTTCTTTTCAAGCGTCAAATAAAATCCATAGATGTTTTCATCGTAGATAAAATGATTGGGATTGAAAATTGGATTTTTAACAATCACATTTCCGGCATCATCATATTCTGCAAGATTATCATTTTCGTCGTAATATGAAGTAATGTTTTGGGTGTCGTTATCTGTTTTTGTCTTGTTATAATTTCCACCGATAGACACAGTGAAATCATTTTTAAATCTCTTGATATAATCTCCTAAAAAAGAAAAGTTATTGATAACCTGAGGCGTGTTTTGTGTGATTTGTACTTGTAAACTATTTAAATTCTGAAACATATCAGACCTGAATGTTCTGTTGTCGGCATTTTGAAAACGTTTATAATGCAGATATGCCGCATTCAAATTCAATTTACTTCCAAGAGTATCTGTTTTCAATTCATAATTCAAGTTAAATGAGTTGTTGTACGAACGGGAATTTTCAAGGTTTTTGGTGTAATTATAAGTTGTTGATTCAATACCATTTTTTGGAGCAACGACTGTGTTGAATAAATTAGAAGTCGAACCATAACTTCTGTTTGCCCAGGAATTCCACGTCAAAGCCAAATTGCTATTGTCATTCAATTGATAATCAATGTTTAAATAACCTCCAAGGTTTTTGTTCGGGTCGGTCACTCTACCTTCTGACTGATTGCTGGAAGTCGAAGTTCCATTTTTCAGAATATAATATTGTTCCTGGATATTTTGACTCGTGTTAATATTAGAGCTGATTCCCAGTTTATCTTTTCTATAATTCAATGAAAGACTTGCATAAGAAGAGTTGTAATAACTTTGGGAATTTCCCATTCTCATATTCCCGTTCAGTCCATCGGTCATTTTTTTCTTCAGGACAATATTGATGATTCCGTCCGAAGATTCAACCTGATATTCACTTCCGGGTAGCGTGATCACTTCAATTTTCTGAATGTTTTCCGCCGGTGTATTTTTCAGGAATTGCGTTAATGACTCGGCATCCATATTGGTTTTTCTTCCGTTAATGAAAATCACAGCGTTGTTTTTCCCAATGATCTTCAAAGTTTTATCATCGGTTGAAGAAACCAGTGGTGTTTGTTTCAATATGTTAAAAGCGGTGTTTCCTTTAGCAACAGGCGATGCTGCAACATCATAGACAAAACGGTCGCTTTGCTTTTTGAAGACTTGTTTTGTAAGTGTAACGGCTTCTATGTTTTTTGTATTTGCAGTATCTTTCTTTGATTCTTGTGCATATATCAGTCCCGAGAAGAAAAGTGCTGCGATGAGAGTTTTGGCTTTCATAATTTTATTTTTTGAGAGTAATAGTTTATTTTTTCTTGATTAAGTTCTTGAGCGTATCGCATCGTTGGCAGATTTTACCTCTCTGGCTTTTTTCAATTTTTGATTTCCGAAGTTGTAGGTCACATTGATATTTAGTTCTCTTCTGTATTGGAAATTTCTTACCGTATTGTAGTTTCCGTTATTTTGTATGGTTCTGATATCAACTATATTTTGATTGAAAAGGTCATTCACTTCTACGAGGAATGTGAAATTTCCCATTATTTTTTTGATGTTCACATCGAAACTCTGTTGTGTGTGAAGTTTTCCAATTTCCATTTCTCTTGACGGCATCAGCCAGTAATTAATACCCAGATACCAATCTTTTTTTGCTGATAATCTTACCATATTGTTGGCCTGGAAGAAGGTATTCAACGTTTTTACATTAATTGTAAAAGGCAGTAATTCTTCTGTGTCTCCTGGGATTTGTTGCGAAGTTGGGTCTTTCGTTACACTACCTTTGTAAGTTGCATATTCGAAGTTTGCAGAGTAATTGGTTGTCCAGACGTCGCCGAACCAGGCTTTGTTCATTCCTAAGGTCAATCCCAATTGTTTGTTGTTACCATAATTGGTTCTTATATATCTAAGGAATTTTGTTGTGATTTTTATCGGATTTCCATTTTCGTCATATTCGGGATTTCCATTTTCATCTCTTTTAATTTTTGTTTCAGTTCCTTGCAAAGGCAATTGACCATAAGCATTATCTGCATAATTGAAACTTACATTGGCATAGAAAGCATTCTTGTACATATAATTGATTTCCTGATTATAATTCTTCGAAGCCTGCATAAAAGGATTGTTCTGAATATAATTGGTAGGCGTAAAGTAAGTTCTGGAGGGATTCAGTTGCCCAAATCCCGGTCTTCTCACCCGGCTGGAAAAACTGTAGCTGATATTGTTATTATCGTTGATTGTGTAGTTCAATGTGGCGTAAGGCAGGAGATTGTTATAATTTCTTTCAAAACCTATATCAGGTTTTCCCACAATGTCGCCCGTACTAAGCGTAGCTTCGAATCTTGTTCCCACTTTTGCAGAGAGTTTATCAGAGAATTTTCTCTCGAATGTGGCATAAGCTCCGATAATGTTTTCTTTATAAATGAAATGATTGGAAAGGTTGGTATTGATTATAAAAGTGTTTCCATTATAGTCATTTTGTCTGGTGTCACTATCCGTATTGGTGTGATTGTAGCTTGAACCAATCGCAAACGCACTTTCATTTCTGAATTTCTTGATATAATCGATGTTTGCTGCATAATTATTAATGATTTGGGGAACTGCCTGCTGGAAAGCACTGTATCTGCCGTCAGCTTTTAATGGAAAAGTCTCACCAAGACTTACTTTGTCTCTGTTGAACCACAAATAGGAAATGTTTGAACTCAATTTGCTACCAAGTGTATCGGTTTTAACTTCATAATTCAGGTTGAAGTTGTGGTTTCTCGTTTGTGCATCTTCTTGGTTTACAGTTTTGTTTGATAATATTCCATTTTCATAATTCGTCATATCCAACACAGAACCGAAGCTCTTGTTATATCGCATATTGTAGCTGAAACCAAGATTTTGTTTTTTATTGATCTCATAATCGATGTTGATACTTCCACCATAATTCTTATTTGGGTCGTCCATCGTTCCGTAAGAATCATTTCTGAAAGTTTCGTCACCATTGGAAAGCGTATATTTCTCTCTTTCTCTGTAACTTCCCATATTGAAATTGGAATTGAACGACCACTTGTTTTGTCTGGCATTAAAGGCAATCCCGGACGAAGGATTATTATAAAAACTTTGGCTGTTATTCATTTTTAAGGTTCCGTTGTAGCCATTGGTTTTGCTTTTTTTCATCACGATGTTGATGACACCTTCATTGGCTTCTACCTGAAACTCACTTCCGGGAACGGTTACCACTTCTATTCTCTGGATATTTTCAGACGGTGTATTTTTCAGCATTTCCGTAATCGCTTCTGCGTCCATTAGCGTTCTTTTTCCATTGATGTAAAAAACAACGCTGGATTTTCCCATTATCTTGAAAGTTTTTCCGTCTGTGCTGGATAGCATTGGCGTTTGCTGAAGAAGATTGAAAGAGTTGGTTCCTTTTGCAATAGGAGAGGAAGCAACATCATAAACAAACCGGTCAGATTTTTTTACAAAAACTTTTTTGCTAAGTTTCACTTCTTCTATAGTTTTTGTTTCCTCTGTTTTTTTCTGAGTCTGTTGCGCAGAAATCATTCCTGAGAAAAAGATAACTGCAATTAGTATTTTAGTTTTCATAGTAGCTAAGGTATTTTGTTGTTACTAATATTTAACATTGCAAAGATATGTATTAAAATTAGTATTATGCAATACAAAGTAGTAAATAAATTTATTTATTGATTACAACTGATTGGTTTTCAGTTATAAAAATTTATATACTTAATTATGAGACAATCGGAAATAGAAATTTGTTACATCCAAAATGGAATAAAAATGAAAAAAGCCACTGTAAAAATTACAATGACTTCATTATCTGAAAGTTCAGATATGGAATTTTAAGGTTTTATTTTAAGATTTAAAGTCTATTTAAATTTATAGTAAAATATTTTTTACCACATAGACACATAGGTTTTTAGTGAAAATTAAGATTAAATAGTAATTTTTTGACTTTATCTTTTTCCTTTTTTCAGACTGAATATTCAGATTGCTATGTGCCTATGTGGTTTTAATATTAAATCAAAACAGCATTTGGATTTTCAAATTCATCATTCTTTTCGAAATGGGAAAGACTTGTCAGAGTAGAAGTCGCAATCTGTTCAAGGGCCTCCTGAGTAAAAAAAGCCTGATGTGCAGTTACCAAAACATTCGGGAAACTCATCAGCCTTTGGATCGTGTCATCTTCAATGATCGTATGGGAAAGGTCCCGGAAAAATAATTTTTCTTCCTGTTCATAAACATCAATCCCTAGATAACCGATATGTTTGGATTTTAGTCCGTTGATGACGGCTTTTGTGTCAATCAATCCACCTCGGCTGGTGTTGATGATCATGACATTTTGTTTCATTTTTTGGATTGATTCTTCATTGATCAGGTGATGTGTAGATTCCATCAATGGACAATGAAGTGAAACAATATCGGATTCAGAAAGTAATTGTTCCTGAGAAACATAATCGATTCCGATATTTTTTAATTCCTGATTTTCTGTAATATCAAAAGCTAAAACCTTTGCACCAAATCCTTTCGCAATTTTTGCAAAAGCGGCACCAATATTTCCCGTTCCAATGACACCGATCGTTTTCTGATAAAGATTAAAACCCATCAGGCCATTCAAGGCAAAATTCTGTTCCCGGACCCGGTTGTAAGCTTTGTGGGTTTTTCTGTTAAGCGTGAGAATCATGGCCATTGCGTGTTCAGCAACTGCTTCCGGAGAGTATGCCGGGACTCTGGAAACTCTCAGCCCGAGACGCTTTGCAGCTTCCAGATCTACATTGTTGAATCCTGCACACCGCAATGCGATATATTTTACACCTTTGCTGGCAAGCGATTCCAAAACTTCCGCATTTAGTTTGTCATTCACAAAGGCGCAAACAGCATCGGAATGGTCTATGAGATTCAGGACGTGCGGACCAAGATGGGTTTCATAATAATCCAGTTCAAAATTGAATTGCTGATTGGCTTTATCAAAAAATTCCTTGTCATAAGGTTTTGAAGAAAAGAATGTGATTTTCATATTTTAAAGTTATCAAGTTTAATTTCAAATAGAGAATTTTCCTCATTGATATTCATCATTCATTGCGATTTTTCCGGGCTAATTTCTTATCGACCCAAATGGTTGCAAATGGGAAGAAAGCAGCACATAATGCAAAAATAGAATCCTCATCATCCCAATCGAAAATCTTTCTGACAGGCAGCAACAACAAAAGATACAACGTGAAAAACAGTCCGTGGATATTTCCAATGATAATAATGTAAATTGTAGGTAAAATCCCGTTTTTATCTTCCCTAATCCAATACATAGCCGTAAAAAGCAAAAACCAGGAAACAGCTTCTGCAAGGCAGATTTGTTTAAACCATTTGATGAGTTTTTCTTCGGGATATTTTGAGAAATATTTTTCTATGATGTTCATTTTTTTTCTTTTTCAGATTTCAGGATTTTTGCCAATGTTAACTTGTAATTTTTATCATATTCCAGGTCTTTTCCATTTTCGTCTTCGCCATCTTCTATAACATATCCAAAATCCTTGATCTTATTTCCTTTGATTTTATAAAAGCTTGTCCAATTTCTTCCAGACATTACCAAACAATCTATTAAGTCATATTCCTTCAGATAATTTGGATTTTTGATTTCATCAAAACCATCTATTTTCCTTAATTTCTGATTTTTTAAATCGACTATAAAAAGATTGTAGGTCAAATTGCTTCTCACATCAGAAGTGTTTTCTATCAAAATATCTTTGATCCCGTCACCATTGAAATCGATGAACTCAATATTTTGAAACTGACTGTGCAATCTTTCCTGATGTATTATTTTTTCTTTTCCATTGATTTTTTTTGAAAAAATGAATAATACATTTAATATAACCTGATCTTTCGGATCAAATTCCAAGGAAACGAAATAGCCTTTTTTATTAAAAATCGAATCACAATTTATTCTTACTACCTTTTTGTGTTGGGCAAAAAGCAAAGTTTGAAAGATCAAAAGGATAATTAAAATAAAGCTTTTTTTCATCCACTATTTATTTATAAAAACTACTTCCATCAAGATACTCAAAAACTTCCGGTGGAAGCATTGGCCTCACATTTTTACCTTCTTTAATCATATTTCGGATCTCGGTTGCAGAAAGTTCTATGATTGGCGCATCGATTTGATGAATGTTTTCGTGTTGCGCAACTGTCAGTCTGAGGCTCTCGAAGACTTCATCTTTTTTCTCTTCACCTAAAATTCTAGGATAAACAATAATCTGATGATTTTTCAGAAGTAATTCATAGTTTTTCCATTTGTGGAGACTTCCCAAATTATCTTCTCCCATGATCAGTGAAAAAGAAAAATCGGGATGTTTTTCCTTAAGATAAGTTAAAGTATCGATCGTGTAACTTGGAGTCGGCAATGAAAACTCTACATTGGAAGCGCGCATTTTCGGATAATTTCTGATCGCCAGTTGGACCATATCCAGCCTGTTATGGTCTTTCAATAAGGATTTTTTGTCTTTGAAAGGGTTTTGAGGGCTTACGACAAACCAAAGTTCCTGCATATCAGAGTTTTCCAGAATATAATTGGCCAATATCAAATGACCAATATGAATGGGGTTGAATGAACCGAAAAACAATCCGATCTTTTTGCGATTTTCCAAAATTACCAATGATTTATAAATCTCAAATTTAGAAAATTAAAATGTCAATCTGAAATCGAATTCTCATCCAAAAACAACATTTTCTCATTAGATGTTTTTAAAATCAATTGCTTATAACTAATTTTGCGGCAAACACAACGGATGAGAAAAATTCTACTTTTTCTACTGATACCTTCTGCATTATTCTTATCGGCACAATCTGCGGATTCTCTATTGGCTTTGCTTAAAAATGAAAAGAACCTTGAGAACATTCCAGCTTTACAAAATCAGATTTCCGATACATACAAACATTCTGATCCGGAGCAGATGCAAAAATTTGCAATTCTTGCCTTGAACAATGCCAAAAAGTATAAGAGTCCCTATCAACAGGCCATTGCTTATCAGAATATCGGAACTTCATTTTTGATTTTTGGAGATTACGATAAAGCCTTGCGAAATTTTGATATATCGGAAAAGATCCTTTTGAAAATCACTTCTGATCATAAGGAAATAAAAGAAACATTGGCAAAAACATTAGGGAGCAAAGGTGTTGCCCATTCTGAACAAAATAATTACGCCAAAGCCTTGGATAATGATTTTGAAGCGCTGAAAATTTATGAAGAGACAAAGAACGAGCTCCAGATCTCCAAACTTTATAATAATATCGGTGTTATTTATAAATCCATTGATGACAAAGAAAAAGCGCTGCAGTATTTTTTGAAGGCCAACAAGATTTCAAAAAATAAAGACGAGGCAACATTTGCTGCAAGTGCATCAAATATTGGACTGATCTATCTTTATCAAAATAAGCTGGAAAATTCGAAAAAATATTTTGATGAAAGTTTTGGATCTTATCAAAAAAATGAGAATCCCAGGGCTTTAGGAGAGCTTTACAATAATTATTCACAGTATAATTTGAGTAAAGGGCAAGTTGATGAAGCCAAAGCCAATCTGAAAAATGCTGAAAGAGAGTTTTTATCGATTGATGACAAATTCGGTTTGTCCTATACCTATTTATTTTTAGGAGAGATCTTTTTTAATGAAAATAACTTGGGCGAATCTTTAAAATTTGCAAATAAAAGTCTTGAACTTGCGAAAGAACTTGAATTGACTGAAACAACTATGAATGTTGAAAAATTGCTTTCAGAAATATATGATAAAAAGGGAGACCAGCAACAGGCTCTATCACATCTCAAAAATTATGACATAGAAAAAGAAAAATTCGATATTGTAAGAAATGAACAGCAACGTTTGAAAACCGAACTTAATTTCCAATATGAAAAAGAACAGCTGGAAAAACGGGAGAATGCAAGCCGAGAAAGGCTGAAAGGTTTTTTTATCATTGCATTGGTGGGAGTTTTTCTGTTGGGAACATTTTTATATTACCGAAATCGAGAAAAGCAAAAAACGATTCTCCTTCAGAAACAATTGGCCGAATTCGAACATAAAGCTCTACATCTGCAAATGAATCCGCATTTTGTCTTTAATTGCTTGGCGGCGATCTCAGCATTTGTGATGCAGAATGGAAAAGATGAAGCGATCCGATATCTTTCCAAATTTTCAAAACTAATGCGGCTTACTTTGGAGTTTTCAAAAGAATCCTCCATTACAATCGATAAAGAGATAGAAGCGCTTAAGAATTATCTGGAACTGGAGCAATTGAGGTTCAACCATAAATTCGATTTTAAAATCTACAAATATCCGGAAATTGAAGATGATACAGCAATTCCATCTTTGCTGTTGCAACCTTATGTGGAAAACGCGATCATTCATGGCGTGGTCCCGAAAGAAGGGAAAGGTTTCATTGATATTACTTTTCAACAGATCGATGAGAACCTTATTTGCACCATCACAGATAATGGGGTGGGAATCGAAAGATCAAAGATGGGGAAAACCAATTTTGTGAATGCACACAAATCTATGGCGATGGAGATCTCACAAAAAAGATTGGAAACTCTGGAACAATTGGAAAATAAAAAGATCGAATTGGATATTACAGAACTAAATAATAATGAAATTGTCCTGGGAACACAGGTTCTGATAAAACTGCCATTAGAATTTATAAAACACAAATGATGATAACTGCAATTTTAATAGATGATGACCATAATCTCAGAAACGGGATGAGAGCGATGTTGTCTTTATATGCTCCCGAGATAGAAATCCTGGGCGAGGCGGAAAGCGTAAAGACAGGAATACAGCTTATAGAAAAAACAAATCCTCAAATTGTTTTCCTGGATATCATGATGAATGATGGCTCTGGATTCGATATATTGGAAAAGCTTAATACCAAATATGGGAAGATCTCTTCCCATATCGTCTTTGTTACGGCCCACGAAAAATTTGCGATAAAGGCTTTTAGGTTTAGCGCATTGGACTTCCTTCTGAAACCGATCGATCCGGAAGATCTGCAGACGGTTATCAGAAAAATCAAAAATATAACTCATTTGAACAATGAGAATAAAAACATCCAGCTGCTTCTGGAAAATATCACAAGAAAAACCGACAATTTCAAAAAGATAGCCCTGTCAACTTCGGACGGAATCCACCTTTTTGAGATCAAGGATATTATCCGATGCGAGTCAGTGGATAATTATACCAAATTCTATATCAAAAATCATAATAAGGTAATTATGATATCCAAAACTTTGAAAGAATATGAAGAGTTGCTATCAGATCATGGATTTGAGCGCATCCACCAATCCCACTTGATCAATCTGAATGAGATGAGATCCTATATCAAAAAAGATGGCGGATTCGTAATCATGTCGGATCATTCACAACTCCCGGTATCTCAAAGAAAAAGGGATAGACTACAAGATCTGATCAGCAGATTTTGAATTCTAATTCAAAGCCAACGAATTCTAAATGAAGTAATGACTTAATGACCTTATAGATTAATTTTACCCACGATAAACACAAATGATGAAAACAAAATTTCTTTTTTGGCTTGCATTCCTTTCTATAGGAATGCAGGCTCAAAACATTGACTTTCCAGATGCTAATTTTAAGGCAAAATTACTGGAAGCAGACACTTCTAATCAGATTGCGAAAGATCTTAATGATAATTATTTTAAGATTGATGCCAATAATGATGGAGAAGTGCAAGTTGATGAAGCAGAAAATGTAAAAAAATTACATATTGGTAATTCAAATATTTCTTCCATTGAAGGGATAGGAGCTTTTAAAAATTTGCAATTATTAGATTGTTCTTATAATAATCTAACCGCATTACCTTCTAATCTTCATATTTCGCCAGGACATTGCGGGATTGCACTCATAGCAAATCATAATTTTATAACTAACAATGGTATAAATTGGGCCAGTCTGAATGTCTTGGGCCTAACTATAGATCTGTCTTATAATGCTTTTGCAGATGATGTAATAATTAATGATAATATTGATAATATCATTTCTTTTGATCTAAGCCATAATTCAATTAAGAATTTTATTGCAAATGCTAGTATTTCTTCAAATGCAGGTGATGCTGCTTCTTGTGGAAGTGGTAATTCATTTATAGGGATTAATTTGAGTCATAATGCCTTGCAGAATATTCAATTTAAAGAAACTTCTTCAATTGTAAGTCTGGATATTTCAAGTAATCCAATTGCAAGCTTTGACTGTCCAAAGTTATCGATTGAATCAGCAGATATAAGTAATACAAGTGTATCGTATTTTAATGCAGAAAATATTGCAGGCGTCTATTGTACCAATAATACTGCAACCAAGTTAAAAATAAAGGGAATCCGAAATACTTATTGGACAGATGCTTATAGTATCATTTTTAACAATCCTAATTTGAAAAGTATTGATTTGACTGAACTAACTACTTCCAATGCCTATTATGGACATAGTTTCTATAGCAACCCGAATTTGGAACAAATACTTACAAAAAATGGAAATATCGATTGGAATTATTCGAATATCGATCTATCAAACAATCCTAAGCTCAAGTATATCTGTTGCGATGAAAATGAAATAAATTATGTACAAGATAAGATAAACCAATATGGTATAATCAATTGTACTGTGGACTCGAATTGTGATCCTGTTCTTGATTTAGATGCAGGACTTAAAGCTATGCTTTTAAAATCAAATTCGATCGATGGTTTTTGGAGAACTAAAGATGTGAACGGTAATTTATTGGTTGTAGATGCCAATAATGATGGGGAAATACAAAAATCCGAAGCAGAAGCTGTAGGTTATCTGAATTTTTTACAAGGTCAAGGATATACTGATAAGTTTGAAACAACAAAAGGAATTAATCAATTCACAAATTTAAGAGAATTCAGTGGTATTTTTTTGTCGATGAATTCGATTAATGCAGGTGGTGGTACTGTTGGTTCTATAGATATAACAGGATTGCAATATCTTGAATATCTTGATTTCAAGGAATTCTCTGTTGAATCTGTAAAAGTGGAAAATTGCGCCAAATTAAAGACTGTTGCAACAGGTGATCCTTATAATTATCCTGGACATACAACATTTTATGATTTTAAAGATTGTCCTTTGCTAGAAGATGTTAAGGCAGTGGACAGTAATTTGGAATCTCTGAAATTTCAAAATTGCCCATCTGTTAAATATATCGATGTTACCGGAAATAAACTATCATCATTAGATGTTACATCGCTTCTGAATCTGGAAAAATTATATATTGGTAATTATCACGATTATTCTAAAGACCATTTCTGGAGTATCCGTGATAATATGGTAGTTGACGTGCCAAATAATCAGATTACAACAATTGATCTATCATCTAACAAAAAATTGAGGGATTTGGATTGTAATAAAAATGCGCTACTATCTTTAGATGTTTTAAGTTGTCCATTATTAGAACATATTAATTGCAGCAATAACCAATTAACTTCTCTCGATGTTCATGGATTGAATCTAACATTAGGAAATGTTAGTTCTATGAATGCAAAAGGTAGTCTTGATTGTAGCTATAATAATATTACAAATTTGAATATAGACAATACAATAATTACATCTCTTTTCTGCAATAATAATAACATTAGTACTCTTGATTTATCCAAAACATCCATAGGATATTTAAATTGTTCATATAATAATTTGTCAAATATAGATTTGACAAATCAATTGAAGCTATTATCCGTAGATTGCCGGCATAATAATTTAACATCTTTGGATCTAAATCATAATTTTTATCTGAACGATATTATTGCATTTAATGACAATCCTGGACTGGAAAATCTTTTCATGAAAAATGGAAATAACCAAGCTTGGTTATTTGATTATTCTTTAAATGATGGCATATCACCATTTAGAAATACAGATATAAAATACATCTGTGCTGATGATTCTGAGGTGGATGAGTTGAAAGCAAATCTTCAAATGTATAATTTGTTTAGCACTAATATCAACTCCTATTGCTCTTTCACTCCAGGCGGGTCTTACAATACAATCTCAGGAACCGTAAAAATAGATAGCAATAACAACGGCTGCGATACTTCAGACAATCCTTTCGAATTTCTGAAATTGAAAATCAATGACGGAACAACGTCTGGAGAGACTTTCGTTCAACAGAATGGAAAGTATGAATTCTATACACAAGCGGGTAATTTTAATATGACGGCTCTTGCAGAGAATCCAGCTTTATTTACAATTTCTCCGGCTAATTTTTCAACTAGTTTTGCAGATTCCGACAATAATATTTTCACCCAGGATATTTGCGTCACAGCCAACGGAAATCAAAACGATGCGGAAGTTGTAATTGCACCGCTTACAGGAGCAAGACCGGGATTCGATGCAACATATAAACTGGTGTGGAGAAACAAGGGAAATACAACCTTGTCCGGTAAGATAGTCCTAAATTATGATCAAAACAAGATGACATTCCAAAGTAGTTCTATGCCTTATGCAGCAATCAGTAACGGCTCTTTAGAATTCAATTACAGTAACTTGAAACCTTATGCCAATGAGGCTACGGAACTGACTTTCACGGTCAATACACCAACCGATCCAACGAACCCTGTTAATTCTGGTGATACTCTTTCATTCAATGCGCAGATCACACCCAACGCGAGCGATTTGACCCCGGAAGACAATAATTTCAAATTCGATCAGACTGTTGTCAATTCATTTGATCCGAACGATATTACTTGTATGGAAGGCGAGATCATTCCTACGACGGCTGTTGGCAAATACATGCATTATGTTGTTAATTTTGAAAATACCGGTACAGCGGAAGCAGAGAACATCGTTGTGAAAATGAAGATAGATCCTGCAGAATTCGATATCAATACGTTACAGCTGCAAAACGCATCTGCAGATGTCACAACTGTAATTACGGGGAACGAGGTAGAATTTAAATTCAAAAAAATAAAACTGAAGGCAGGCGGTCATGGTAACGTATTGCTAAAAGTAAGGTCGGTAACAGACCTCCAAGAAGGGGACAGTGTGGATAATAGTGCGGATATCTATTTCGATTATAATTTCCCTATAACTACGAATGAGTATGTTACCACAATTCTGGATGAACATTCTCTGCTAAATGCCAAAATCAATTATGAGGCATCTGAATTTGCTTCAAACAATTATAAAGTGAATTTTGATGCGAGCCTTAGTACGGGAAATATTGTTTCATACGCATGGGAATTCCCGAATGCAGCGTCTGTGTCTTCCACTTCTGCCGTTAAACCTATAGTGACTTATAATGTTGCTGGGAATTATACCGCTAAGTTGACCATTTCTGATGCAGACAATAATCTATCTGTAAAGACTATTTCTTTCAAAGTAGGAAATACTACAGCGGATCTTTCTACAGGGAGGGATAATAATGGAAATGCCATTGCAATAGATGCAGATGATGATGATTGGAAAGGTTATGATATCAATGGTACGGAAATTACTCCAAAAACAAGACATACATATCCTGGCTGGAGCTATGCTGATATAGGAAATGGAAATAACAGCCAATGGATCAGCCTTAACAACTTCGAAGGATATTATAACTATAAGAGCAGGACATTTACGATTCCAAATAATGCGACAGATGCCAAGCTGAATCTCAGAAGTTTATCTTTTGTAAGAAATTGGACCTATCTGGTAAAAGTGGAAGCCGATGGTAGCGAAACGGAAACAGAGATCACCAAAACACAATGGCAGAGTGACGGATTCAAAGGTTGGCTGAATAGCAGAAGCCCAAAAGTCGATAATTATTCATTATCTCCAGGAACTTATTATATCAAAGTTTTGGTCTATTCCAATAATTCTGCCGTAAGAGAATCGCTGGATGTGAATGCAATTGTTACATGCTCTACAGGTCTTATGAATGCAAATAAGTTAGTTCCGCCAACGATAACACTTCAGACCCAAGATGTGATAAAACAGAATGTAAGTGTCTATCCGGTTCCTACACATGGCGAATTGAATATTGATAGTGATTCTGATGTATTGTCTGTAGAGGTTCATGATGTGGTCGGACGTATTTTGCAAAAGAAACATTTTGCACCATCAAGAAAGGTGAAACTTACGATCAATAATGGTGAGGGAATTTATTTCCTAAAAATAATGACAAAACAAGGAATTGTCAATCAAAAGATCATCAAAGAATAAAAGGAGATCATATTAAATAAAAAGTCCCGATTCTATTTTGAATCGGGACTTTTTTTATTCATGGAATTTCACATCTCGGATATTCAGGAAATGCGAAACATTGCCTTTCCAATGGTTTTCTTCTATCGTAAAAGCAAGGTCAAAGGTCTTCGTTTTAAAATCTTCTGCAAATTGTCCAAATCGGAAGCCGACACATTCTATATTTCTTCCTGTATTGGGCTGAGAGATATTAAATTTGAGATGGGAGCTTTCCTTTCCCATCAATCTTACATAACCATTGACTTTTACATTTTTCAGAACCAAGATGGGTTTCATATTCTGAGGGCCGAAAGGTGCTAACTTTCTATGGAAATTAATGAACTCTCTGTTGAGGTCCTCGGGATTGACGACGCTGTCCACATAAATGGTAGGTTCTTTCTGATGTTCCTGGATGTTATTTTTAACATAATCTTCAAAACGGACTTTGAACTCATTAAATTTCTCTTTCTCCATAGAAAGTCCTGCCGCCGCCTGATGGCCGCCAAATTTCATAAAAAGATCAGAACAGAATTCCAAAGCTTTGTGAATGTCAAAATCGGAGACTGATCTCGCAGAAGCTACCAATTCTCCATTGTTTCCTTCTGTAAAGACCAGAGTCGGCTTGAAGTAATTTTCTATCAGTCGTGAGGCTACGATCCCGATTACACCTTTGTTCCAGCTTGGATCATAAACGATCGTGGAAAAACGTTCGGTTTTTTGCAATTCCTCAACTTGATTCATCGCTGATTGTGTAATATTGATGTCCATTTCCCGGCGTTCATCATTCAGATTGATGATCTCATCTACAATTTGCTGTGCTTGTTTCAGATTGTCAGAGATCATGAGCTCCACAGATGCTTTTGCATGGGAGATTCTTCCGGCGGCATTTATTTTTGGAGCAATATCGAAAACGATATTCGAAATTTCAAAATGGGCTAATTTCTCTTCCGGAATCAAAAGTCTTAATCCGAATTTTCTCGTTTTTCTAAGGAACTTCAGCCCTTGTTTTGCCAGGACCCGGTTTTCTCCTGTCATTGCAACAATGTCAGAAGCAATACTGATAGCTAAAAGGTCGGTCAGTTCGAACAACTCACTTTCCGGAATTTTATAAATTGTATTAAGGCCTTGGCAAAGTTTGAAGCCAACGCCACAACCACTTAGTTCTTTATAAGGATATCTGCAGTCCTTTCTTTTAGGGTCCAGAACTGCGATTGCTTTTGGAAGTTCGTCTCCGGGTAGATGATGGTCACAAATAATGAAATCAACACCCACAGAATTGGCAAGGTCGATTTTATCGATAGATTTGATTCCGCAATCTAATGCAATGATCAATGAAAATCCATTCTCTTTGGCAAAATAGATTCCTTCGTCTGAAATCCCGTAACCTTCAACGTTTCTGTCAGGGATGTAAAAATCAAGATATTTTTTATCGACGATCTTGCTCAGATACAGATGCATCAATGCAACGGCTGTTGTTCCGTCTACATCATAATCTCCGTAAACTAATATTTTTTCTCCGTTTTCTATGGCTGTAGCAATGCGTTCTACTGCTTTTTGCATATCAGCCATCAGGAAAGGATTGTGGATATCTGTGCCGTTTGGTTTGAAAAATTCGCGTGCTTTCTGATAATTGTCGATGTCACGCATAACCAAGATCTTGGACTCTAAAGTTCCAAAACCAATAGAAGAAATCAGTCCGTCAACAATCTCTTCATCAGGCTCGGGTTTATAGATCCATTTTTGACTCATAGTTACAAAAGTAGTGAAAAAAAATGGCTTGGGAAATTAAAACGGTTGCCAAATCATCAGCAACCGTTATTAAAATTTAAAGAAATCCCAGCTTATTCTTTGATGATTTTTTTAGTCTCGATTCCGGAATCGGTTTCTATGGAAATCAGATAATTTCCTTTTGGAAATGTTGAAATATTAATTTTTGAAAGATCATTACTTTCTGTTTTGACTAATGAACCAGCAGCATTGTATAATTTGATCGTCTTGATGGTTCCATCAGATTTAATATTAATGAAATCAGAGGTTGGGTTCGGGAAAATATTGATTTGAGTCTTATTAATTTCAGAAACCGAAAGTTGGTCCATATCTTTAATAATGATATTGTCAACGATAAAACCACTGCCATCATTGTCAAATTCAAAATTCAAATCGTTCGCTCTTACAACTTTTGGTCCTAGAGCAGAGGTATGGACGAGTTGATTGTCAAGATAGTATTTTACATTTTTTTCTATAACGTGGTCTATTTCAATTCTTAAGTTGTACCATTTATCAGGAATCCAGCTTCCGAGATCCAAGAAATTGACATCACTGTCGGCATACAATTTACCGCTATACATAAAATTAAATCCGCCGGCCCAAGAGTAATTGTCATTATTGTTATAGTATAATGATAACATATAATAATCTGAACTGTTCAGTTTCTCCAATTTAACATCTGCTGAAACAGAAAGTCTGTTGTACTCCGGAATTTTTTTGAAGAGAAATGTGAAGTTTTCAGTGTAATTATTGGTGCTGGTTACTTCAACAGAATTATTGCCATCGGTTGCTTTTCCGGAAACAACTTTGAAGTTATTGTTTGGAACATTATCTGTTTTCACGGTCCATTCTTTTTGACCGACAACAGTTCCAAGATTGTAACCTTCGGAAGTTTCAAAAGAAATTCTTTGCTGGCCGAAACTCGAAACTGAAAGTAAAGCAGTTGCTAAAAAAGATAATAAAATTTTCTTCATAGATTAAATTAAAACGGGAAGCGAATTTAGAAAAATTTAAATAAAAAAGAGCAGATCAAAACTGACATTGGAACGCCATCAGGATCGCTCTCACTCTGAACTATGACTGGTGGAATAGCGCTTATCAGACTCAAAAAAAATACCGCTCAATTTTTTGAGCGGTATTGGAATTATGATAATTAAAAAACGTTCTAATAAGCTTTGATCAGACAGCCTAAAAGATTAGGCAGTTTAAAGGAAATTATTTTTTAACAACCCGGAAAGACTGAGTTGTTTCATCTTCTAGATATGCTTTGAAGATGTATACTCCTGTTGGAAGTTTTTCGGTAGAAACCACACCATTCTTAGCAGATAATTTGATATGATTTAATTTTTGTCCTGCCATACCATATATTTCTATACTTTCCACTTTTTGTGATGCGTCAAAATTCAAAACATCTTTAACAGGGTTTGGATAGAATTTTAGATTTTTACCAGACACTTCGTTTGTTGCAAGGTCAGAGGCTACGCAAGTACCTTTTAACTCATATACGAAGTCGCTACCGGTAGGAGCTTCGATCCAAGCGCCATTGTCATACAACATCATTGGATTGCCCAGGAACTGGGCTGTTGTTGATTCCCATCCGGCGGCATCAGAATCCATTGACATCCAATATTTCCCTGCTTCAAGTTTTACTTCCTGATTCAGTTTTACCTCATATTTGTGAACGTAGTATGGAATTCCGTCCCATTTCGGTCCGGTTGTATCTTCTACAATTTGTCCTCCTGTTGTTAAAATTTCCTCCCCGGGACTTTCGTTGTTATCTTTATAGAATTTAAATGTAAAAGTTGTTCCAAAACCTACTGTTGTTGGGAGAACGCTGGTAATATTAAACCTTGTGCCTACAGGAACATCTATATCAATAGCTGCGGGACGGGAAAAGGTCCAACCTTCTTCCTGATTGTTTGAAGGAACTTCTTGTCCACACGCATTAGGGTCTGTTACATAGATGTTGGCTACTGCATAATTGCCAGTATTTGGTTCTGTTACACGTACTTTTGCAATACCTGAAGCAAGACCGGTAACAAGACCATTGGAATTGACAGATGCATAATTGCTTCCAGAGTCCAGAGTCCAATTAACATTGGAAGTATCAGTCCCATTTAATTTAGCCTGGAGCTGAACAGTTTCACCAATGAAGATATTAGCATCTTGTCCTTGTACAGGAGCAACAGTTAATGGCATTGGCGTACAGTTTCCTACCAATGTGTAAGATCCGGCAAATCCACCGCCTGCAACAACTACCCAGCCATTGCCGTCTGACATATCCTGAAAGTAGCTGCTGCCAAGTCCGGGTTCTATTGTTGAGTTCCAGTATACAACTGATCCATCTTCCACATTAACGACTGGATTTAGCCAGTAAGTTCCTTCATTGAATGTAATAGAAGGGAAATTGATTTCAATCTCATATTCAGAGCTCCCAAAGCCGTCGTCTTTGATAAATCTTTGTGAAGTAGGAGTCAGATTGTATACCTCTGTGATTGCTGCACCAGGCTGTCCGTTCTGTTTACTTTGTAAAAAATGAATATCTACCTTAGAAACTGGTGACGTAGAAGAAGTTAGAATTCTTAATCTTAATTTTGACATTTCAAAACGTGTTCCTACTGGGATGAAGAAGTCGTCTGTTCCCCTAATTCCTCCATCACTTATTCTGAATCCGACAGAAGAAGGTCCCTCATTGCCCTGCTTACAACCGTTTGCAAACACGTCAATGCGTATTTCATCATAGATTGAGCTTTTCGTACTTGTCGCACGGATGATCGCATAACCATTGGCTAAGGAAGTCACTTTTCCATTAGCGTCCACAGATACGACATTGGAACCTTCCTGTATGGTCCAGTTAACATATTGGTCTGCTTCGGCAGGTAAAATGGTAGCCTTTAGCTGTAAGGTATTTCCAATCCCAAAAATTTCCGTAGGCTCATTATTTAGGGTTGTTAATTCTATTCCTGTCTGTTCTACTGTACTGTTTTGGTTGGTAATCGTGACATCAATTGTGTCAAAAACAGCAAAGTTAAGTGCAGATGCAGCCTTGATCGTTACTACAGCATTCGAGGCTATTGCGGATACCAAGCCTGTTGGGCTTACCGTAGCGAATGTACTGCCGGACTCTACAGACCAGATCACATCTTGACTGGCATTAGCAGGTAATATGGTAGAATTTAATTGCAATGTTCCTTTATCTGTCGTGATATTTGGTGCAACATTGTTCTGTGTTGTGATTTCCAAAGATGTTGGTGCAACTTCTTCAAGGTTAAGTTTTTTAACGCACAATTTTGCCAGCTGCGAATCTACATAAGCCAAAAATAAATCTCCAGTACTGTTTACTGCCAATGAATTATATATACCCTGTCCTTGAGATGCATAGCCAGTGCCAACCTGACTCCAAGAGTCAGTAGAAGAATTGTAGCCCATAACATAATTTCTTAGCAAATTAGCGTCTTCCCAATTGCTTACCGCAACATAGACCTTGTTATTAGCTCCAATGGCTATGCTTGAATGTTTCGTTCTGCCCGGAGAAAAGTTAACTGGTCCAACCTGAGACCAGGAAGTACCGTCAAATTTTTTGACATTCAATTTATTTCCACCCGCAGAGTTAGATTGATACGCGACATAGATATTATTGTTTTGGTCAACTGCCAATGATGAGCTATAGTCTTCACTAGTAGGTGATGGTGCAAGGTCTGTAACGCCGCCTGCTGGTTGCCATACATCGGTAGAGCTGGCGTTTTGGTCGTTGACATAGACGCGGACATTCCCAGAAGTATTAAAACTGACATAAACCTTACCATTAGTAGTTGTAACAATATCAACAAAGTTAGGCACTCCGCCTGCGAATCCGGTGTTTCCAACCTGAACCCAAGAACCATTTACGAACTTTTTCACTGTTCCATTGCCCTCATTATTGACTGCAAAAAGTACATTGTCCGATGAAATAATTGATGAGTTAAAATTGATTATGGAATTGGTAACATTAGGTAAGGATGTCCATGTTCCATTTTGGAACGCTCTCACCTGATGTCCTGTCTCAGCTCCTACGGCTTGGTTCAGAAAGTATGGTACACCTTGATTGTTTACTGATAAGGAATTGTATCCCGCTGTAGTCGTCGTAATGCCTTGGCTTCCGACATAGGACCAGGATGTGCCATCGAATTTTTGTACCGAACCTTTCAAGGCGGGAACGTCATAATATCCTACATACAAATTGTCCTGAAAATCGTTTATCAAGGTCAGTCTGCCGGCATTGCCCTGTGAGATGCCGGCCGAACTACCTACTGATTCCCAAACCTGCGCTCTTACATTATTCATCAATAAGAAGAGCAAGCAAGAAAAAATAAATAATTGTCTTTTCATAAAGTTACTTTAAAATTTGAATTAATTTGACTTGACTGCCATTACAAATGTAGAAGCAGTAATACAATTTTTACCAAAAGTAACTACATCATTGCTTACTTTTGAAATAAAGTAACCTACACAACAGATACTTCGTCTTGATAATCAGTTAGTTAAAATGACTTAAAAATTTGTGTTAAACCAATTATAAATATCGACAGATTGTGGGATGTTCAGACGTTTCCGGATTCGGTACTTTTTATTTTGGACGGTTCGTGGTTCTATGAAAGTAATTTTTGCGATATCCTTGGTTGAAAGATTGAGCTTAAGAAGTGCACAGAACTCTATTTCTGACTTCTGAAGCTCCGGGTTGATTTTTAAAAGTTTTTCGGAAAAATTTGGAAAAACTTGCTCAAAAGTGAACATAAAGGCAGGGTCACTATTTCTGGCCAATTCTGTAAGCATCGAGTAAGATTCGTTCAGAGTGCGGGGAATAACCTTTGGCTTGTTTTTTTTTAAAATGTAAAAAATAAAAACGCCAGCCACAATTACAATAATGAGAAGTATATAAATCCATTTAAAATTATTATGACTCTTGGTCTTCTCATCTACTTCAATAACCTTCTGCAAAGAATTATACTTGCTTTCCAGAATGGAGATTTCCAACTGCTTCAGCTTATTTTCATAAATAATGGCACTGTCTTTTTTATTACTTTTTTTGTACAGTTCTACCAATGAATTATAGACCTTCTTTTTGTTGAGCTCGGTTCCTGTTTTTTCACTGGTTATGAGAGCTTTATGGAAGTACTTCATTGCCTCTTCAATATTGCCTGACTTCTCGTAAGCTTGTCCTAATATGAAATAATTGAGCATCATGATAGAATCATCATCCTTACCCAGAGGCTTTAGCACAACCGATTTCAATGCAAAATATCGGGCAGAATCAATATTATAATCGGCGTAGATGCTGGCCAAGTTAGAATAGTTGACATATTGAAATTGATCAATTTCCTTGTCATTCTTTAATTCGTTATAGCTCTTTATCACTTCGCGTAGTTTTTGCACGGCTTTTCTAGGTTCTCCTTTATCAGAATAGATATTGCCATAACTTATAAGCACATTGGCTTTTGCAAAGAATATTTTTTTCTGACCGCTATTGTCGGCCTTCAGTATAGAATATGCTTTGTCTAGATAGCTTAGGGCTCTGTCATTCAATCCATTGATGGAAAAGGCTTCTGCAAGATAGATGTTAGCCATTCCTTGATAATAACTATCATTATATAAGAGGGATTTTGAATCCAATTCTTCTGCAGATTCAATCAGATCATCAATTTTGTTCTTACTGTAGAAATATCTGCATTTTCTATCTAATAGTGTTAACTCAGCAGAATAATTCTTTTGCTCCCTTGAGATTTTCAAAAGTCCGTCAATCTCACGAAATGCCTTGTCAAGATTCTCATTAAAGAGAACGCCGTTTTGCTTGATATCATTTTTTAGTTTAGCCGATTTTTGAGCATAGAGTGATTGTGAATAGCTTATGCAAAGAAATAAAAGTATAGTGTTGAAAGTAATTTTTAATGCCGTAATCATTCTTCAAATTTATTAAGAATATTTTGCGAAATGACTTTTTGCGATAAAAATAATTAACAAGTTTTTATTGAAAGTAATTGATATTGAATTTAGATAAGCATACTAAGGCTGATTTAACTTCAATTAATGCTTAAGCGAGGTTTTATTAGGAAAATTTTCAGGATCAAACTAAATTAATTAGGGGATATTCCCCGTTACAGTCTTTTGGTGCACTGATTATTTGGCAGGATTGGTTTCCTCAGATGACGATGAGAACGTCACCCTTTTTTTATGATGGAAATGTTTTGGAGCGGGTTCCGGACAAAAAAGAAACGCTGCTTCAATAAAGATGCAGCGTTTCAGAAATTTTCAGGTCTTTTTTATTTCGCGTGATTCATCGCATTAGCGTCAATGTTGACTCCAAGTCCTTGTGCGACTCTCATTCCTAGTTCAATATTTGCTCGGAAAAAATGGCAAAGCTGACGGTTGATAATTTCGTCTCTCTTTGGTCCATCGATTCCGCTCATATGACCAACGATGTTGTTGACCAAAGCTGTTCTTGCTTCTTGATTCAAAGCTTTTGTATAGAATAACCCAGGTTGTGTGTAATGGTCATCATCATTTTGATTTCTATCGTAATTGGCAACATGAGTATTGTCTAGATCGTATTCCAGATTTTTGTAAGATTCTGTTGGTTCTACATCGCTAAAGCTGTTTGGATAGTAATTCGGTTTGTCGCCATAATCAGAATCATCCGCCATAAAGCCGCCTCTTTGGAAATTATTGACAGCAAAAGGACATCTGTTAACTTCAAGTTGGTGAGAATTGACGCCCACTCTGTATCTGTGTGCATCGGCATAGGAAAATAATCTTCCCTGCAGCATTTTGTCCGGAGAGAAGCTAATGCCATCGATCAGATGACTTGGCGCAAAAGCCGATTGTTCTACGTGAACGAAATAATTTCTGGGAACTTCATTAAGTTCCATTACACCAACTTCTTGTAACGGAAATTCATCCTGGAACCACACTTTTGTTACATCGAATGGATTCCAACGCCATTCTTTGGCCTGTTGCTCGGTCATTGTCTGGATGTAAAGTTTCCATTTCGGGAAATCACCTTTTTCAATAGAGTTGACCAGATCTTCCTGAGAAAAATCCGGATTTTCGCCTTTCATTTTTGTGGCTTCGTCATCAGAAAAATTCTTGATGCCTTGTTGTGTTTTGAAATGAAATTTAACCCAAGTTCTCTCATTATTTTCATTGATCATGGAAAAGGTATGAGAACCGAAACCATGCATATGTCTGTAACCATAAGGTGTTCCTCTGTCAGACATCAGAATTAAGACCTGATGAAGAGATTCCGGATTAAGAGACCAGAAATCCCACATCATTGTCTTGCTTTTCAGATTGGTTTTCGGGACACGTTTCTGAGTGTGGATGAAATCCGGGAATTTTTTTGCATCCTTGATAAAGAAAACCGGTGTGTTATTTCCTACCAGATCCCAGTTTCCGTCTTCGGTATAGAATTTCAAGGCAAAACCTCTCGGGTCTCTTTCTGTATCGGCACTTCCCATTTCTCCGCCGACTGTAGAGAACCGGGCAAACATTTTACAGGAATTCCCAACTTTGGAAAAGAGCCTGGCTCTGGTATATTGACTAATATCGTGCGTCACCGTAAAAGTTCCATATGCACCAGAACCTTTTGCGTGAACAATTCTTTCAGGGATCCTTTCTCTTACAAAGTGGGCAAGATTCTCCTGAAGAACAAAATCCTGTAACAAAACCGGGCCTCTTGGTCCGACAGTTTGCGAATCCTGATGCTCGTAATATGGTGAGCCAACGGAATTTGTGAGTTTTTTCTTGTTTTCCATATTTCAGATTTTATGATTTAATTCATTTATTGAGATGCTAAATTCGATAAAAAAACTTATTTATGAAACAAATTAATAATTATATTTGTAATAGATAAAATTAATTAGAAATCGTGAATATCCAACAACTAGAATATCTGATTGCAGTAGATAAATATAAACATTTTGGTAAAGCTGCACAAGCTTGTTTTATCACTCAGCCAACACTCAGTGCAATGATTCAGAAATTTGAAGATGAGCTTGATGTGAAGGTTTTTGACAGGACAACGCACCCGATCAGAACGACAGATGCAGGAGCAGAAATCATCAAGGAAGCTCAGAAAGTCATCGATTCTGTAAATGAACTGAAGAATAAAGCTAATTTCCTAAACAATATCCTTGCAGGTAAACTGAATCTCGGGATCATCCCCACAGTTTCAAGTTATATTCTTCCAAACGAGATCTTCAGATTCCTTCAAAATAATCCACAGATCGAGTTGAATATCAAGGAAATGACTACTGAAAGTATCATCAAGTCCCTGAAATCCGGAGAGTTGGATGCCGGAATTATTTCTACACCATATTCTGCAGCAGACGAATTCTATCAGGACTTTCTTTTCAATGAGGAATTAATGCTCTATTCAGCAAATCAGGAAGCAGGTGTTAAAAAAGACTGTTTTGTTGTTCCGGAAGACATTGACGTGGACAAAGTTTGGCTTTTGGAGGAAGGGAATTGTCTTAGAACCCAGTTCGAGAATATCTGTCACCTGAAAGAGAATTCTTTGAAACCAAATAACTTAGAGTTTTTGGCCTCCAACATCAATACATTAATTCAGATGGTTGATAAAGTGGGGGGAATTACCATTCTTCCGGAAATGGGAGTTGAGCAATTGTCTTACGAACAGAAACAAAAAGTTTCCAGATTTATCAAACCGTTTCCTTTCAGAGAGATTAGTCTGATATATTATAAGCCAACTTATAAACAAAAGATCATTGATGAATTAATTTCAGAAATCAGAGGATCGATGTCTCAAAGGCTTAATTATTATAAGGATTCTGAAAATTATGTCAGTATCAAACCTGAATAAATTCATACTTGATCAATAGGAATTGATTTTGAAATCTAAAAAATAGTATGTATTTTTGCGGTCGAATTTTGAATAAAGGAGGAAAACTTTGACTGATTGCAACCTCAATAAAAAATGCTAAAACAGATTTTTCTCTTTTAGTTCCTTTTTACAATCGTCATTTTTTAGACTTCGAAATATAAAATACAAAAGGAATAATTTATGTCTTATTTATTTACGTCCGAATCAGTTTCTGAAGGACATCCGGATAAAATCGCAGATCAGATCTCTGATGCGCTTATCGATCATTTCTTAGCATACGATAAAAACTCGAAAGTAGCTTGCGAAACTTTGGTTACAACTGGTCAGGTTGTTTTGGCAGGTGAGGTAAAATCTGAGGCTTATCTAGATGTTCAGCATATCGCAAGGAATGTGATCAACAAGATCGGTTACACGAAAAGCGAATATATGTTCAACGGTGATTCTTGTGGTGTCATTTCTGCGATCCATGAGCAATCTCCGGATATCAATCAAGGTGTGGACAGAACATTGGACGAAACCGATTTCGAAACCAGGGCTAATGCTCAAGGAGCCGGAGACCAGGGAATGATGTTCGGTTATGCAACCAACGAAACAGAGAATTATATGCCTTTGGCTTTGGACCTTGCACATCAGATCCTGAAAGAATTGGCGGATCTAAGACGAGAAGGGAATGCTATTCCTTACCTTCGTCCAGATGCAAAATCTCAGGTGACAATAGAATATTCCGACGATCACAAGCCGGTAAGGATCGATAGCATTGTAGTTTCCACACAGCACGATGATTTCGGGAGTGAAGATGCCATGTTGGCGAAGATCCAAAAAGATATTATAGAGATCTTGATTCCTAAGGTGAAAGCTAAACAAAAACCGGAGATTCAGGAATTGTTCAATGGTGATATCAAATATCATATCAATCCGACCGGAAAATTCGTGATCGGTGGTCCTCATGGTGATACAGGTTTGACGGGAAGAAAGATCATCGTTGATACTTACGGAGGAAAAGGTGCTCACGGAGGTGGTGCATTCTCTGGAAAAGACCCTTCAAAAGTGGATAGGAGTGCAGCTTATGCAACAAGACATATTGCGAAAAACCTAGTTGCAGCTGGTGTCGCAGATGAGGTTTTGGTACAGGTTTCCTATGCGATCGGTGTTGCCGAGCCTTGTGGACTTTATATCAATACATATGGAACTTCAAAAGTTGGGATCAATGATGGGGAATTGGCTAAGAAGGTTCAGCAATTGTTTGATCTACGGCCTTATGCTGTCGAGAAAAACCTTAAATTGAGAAATCCTATCTATTTGGAGACTGCAGCTTACGGACATATGGGCAAAGATTATTACGTAGCTGATAAAACCTTCAACAAAGGACAGAAAAATGAATTAACTTTGAAAGATCTGGAATTCTTCACTTGGGAGAAACTTGATCGAGTAGATGATATTAAGAAAGAATTCGGGTTGTAAGACCCAAAATTTTAGAAATCTTGAAACTGCTTTGTCTTTGGATGAAGCAGTTTTTTTAAATTTGAACTTTAAGATCCAAACAGAATGAAATCAATTATTTATTCTATACTTTTTGTGCTCCTATTTTCTAGTACAATGAAATCGCAATTGACGATGCACAAATTCATAAACGTAGGCTATGTCTATCAAAACCAAAGTTTTGGAGAGGTCGGAGGGAAGCTGCTTTTCTTGAAGACTGATGATGTGCTTTTTAGAGTTGGGGCTTCAGCTTTGATGGGTTCCTCTAACAATGAGTTCGTAATAATGCCAAAGGTGAACGCAGATCTTTTACTGAATTTTCAGAAGAACGTCGATTTTTATCATGCCCACTATTTTATTTTGGGAGCAGAAGCAACGAATAAATATATTGCACCAAAGGCTGGTTTTAGCCTTTTTGGAATTTTGGACCTGACCGGCGGATATGGATTTTCAATTGATAAAGATGGAATAAACGGTAAGGAACTGAAAGGGCTTAATGTCAATTTCACAATAAATATCCCTTTGGTTGTGATAAAATGATTTAACTTTTTGGAATTATTTGAATCAAATTAAAGAAAAATGAAAGTTTAACAATTCATTAACATTTCGTTTTAAGTTTTTTATTATTTTTACAAACCTAAATTAAAGCGTATAGAATAAATTTACTTCAGAAAAATAAAATAGATTGAATCTCTCCAAATTAATTATCTCTATAATTAATATCTGGTCTGGTTCTATACTTAATGAAGTAAAGTTATGAAAACGCAAACTGATAGCCAGCTGATTCTACAATATCAAAACGGTGATGAAAACTCACTTTCTTATTTGATAAACAGGCACAAGAAAGATCTTTTCAATTTTATCTATTACAAATTGATGGATGAGGACCTTGCAAATGACATCTTTCAAGACACGTTCATGAAAATAATCGTAACTCTTAAAGAGAGACGCTACAAAGAAGAAAACAAATTCATCCTTTGGGCAAAAAGAATTGCCCATAATTTGATAATTGACCATTACAGGTTGCAGTCTAAAAACATCAAGATCTCTGAAACGTCTTTTGAGAATGAAGAGTTCTCTATTTTTGATATCATAAAAGAACCTGAAAATAATATTGAGGACAAGTTAATTGATAATCAAATTAATGAAGACCTTTTAAAGATGCTGGTAATGCTACCAGATAACCAGCAGGAGGTTATCAAATTGAGATTTTTTGACGGGCTAAGCTTCAAGGAGATTGCGGATCATACAGATACAAGTATCAATACCACTTTGGGCAGAGTGAGATATGCGCTGATCAATCTTAGAAAAATAATGGAGGAGCATAAAATTATTTTGACAAAATAATAATAAAGTTTTTTTTTTGGCGTTATTCTTGTAAAAGTCTGCCTATGAAAAAAAACGACACTTTAACTAAAAAAGCTTTGATGCCTAAAAAAGAAATAATTGATTTTTTGTTGAATTATTCCAAGAATATTCACACACTCAAAACTAAAAACAGAAAAGCTATTTTGGTTTCGAAAAATTAAAGTTTTTTAGATTTTAATAATTGATTTATGATTTGAACTTTCCTACGTGGATCAGAAAATGATTAGATTTGTGCCTTATGAAAAACATAAGGCACATTTTTTTTGATCTGGACAATACACTTTGGGACCACCGCAAAAATGCATATTTAACAATCAGGGAGTTATTCGGTCAGCAGAAAATTGCTGAAACCTATAAAATCGATTTCGAAGAATTTCACCGTACTTATCATATCATCAATGAGAGACTTTGGGAGCAGATCAGAGATGAGGAAATTGATAAAGAATATCTTAGGAAACATCGTTTCTATGATACATTTTTGAAATTTGGAATTGACGATCGGATTCTTGCCGACTACTTTGAACATCATTTTTTAGACGAAATTCTAAAGTATAATGAACTGGTTGACGGAGCATTGGACCTACTCAATTATTTGAAATCAAAGAATTACAAGATGCATATCATTTCCAATGGTTTCCAGGAAGTAACCGAAAGAAAATGTATTTTGTCCGGAATTGCTGATTTCTTTGAGACGATTACCAGTGCGGATTCTGTCAACATCAGAAAACCAAGACCAGAGATTTTTGACTATTCCTTAAATCTTGCAAAAGCTAAAAAAGAAGAAAGTATATTAATTGGAGATGATTGGATCGCAGATGTGAAAGGAGCCCAAAACTTTGGAATTGATGTCATTTTCTTTGATGTTTTAGACGAAAACCCTCAAGAAGAAAGTTTGACGTTTATCAAGCATTTGTCAGAAATCAAAGAGTATTTATAAAAGAAAGCCCTTTCAAGATCTTGAAAGGGCTTCTATATGATTAAAAGTTTGAATCAAATTCCCAAACTTTCTCTGACTCTTTTTATGGTTTGAGTGGCAATAACTCTGGTTTTTTCTGCACCTTCCTGTAATTTAATTTCCAGCTCATCAAGATTGTTCATGTAGTAATTAAAAGTTTCTCTTTCTTTCGCAAACTTTACTAAGATCAAATCCAGAAGTTCCTTTTTCGCATGACCGTAGCCATAATTTCCAGCCAGATATTTTGCTCTCAATTCTTCGGTTTGTTCAGGTGTCGCGACCAATTCATAGATTGCAAAGGTCTTATCCGTTGAAGGGTCTTTTGGCTCCTCCAAAGTTTTGGAGTCAGTTTCAATGGACATAACCTGCTTCTTCAATTCTTTTTCCGGTAAGAAGATATTGATGATATTTCCTCTGGATTTAGACATTTTATGCCCGTCGATTCCCGGAACATATTTGGTGTCCTCCTGCAGTTCTGCTTGCGGCAAAACCAAAACTTCGCCCATCTGATTATTGAACCTCGAAGCAACATCACGTGCAATTTCCAAATGTTGAAGCTGGTCTTTCCCAACAGGAACAATCTCTGCATCATATAATAAGATATCTGCGGCCATCAGTATCGGGTAAGTGAAAAGTCCTGCGTTTACGTCCTGCAGTCTGTCCGCTTTGTCTTTGAAAGAATGCGCCAACGTCAACCTCTGGTAAGGGAAAAAGCACGACAAATGCCAGGATAACTCACAAGTTTCCGGGATGTCACTTTGTCTGTAAAAAAAAGTTTTTTCTGTGTCTAGTCCACAGGCAAGCCAAGCCGCAGCAATCTCGTAAGTGTTTTGTTTCAGTTCTTTCGCATCTTTGATCTGAGTTAAAGAATGCAGATTGGCGATGAAAAGAAAGGATTCGTTCCCTGCTTTTTTTGATAATTCGATCGCTGGGATTATTGCTCCCAAAAGATTTCCCAAATGTGGGGTTCCGGTGGCTTGTATTCCGGTAAGGATTCTAGACATTTTTTAATTATAATTTGTACAAAAATAGACAAAATTTAGATTTTATCTTGTTTTTAGACGCATTAAGAAATTAATATCAGAAATTAAATTCCATAGATCTCTTTGAATAGAACGGCTTGCCTGCGGGAGATTTCCACTTGATTATCATAAGGGAGTTTTATCATCAAGTTGCCACTGAACCAATTCTCGATATTCTCTATATAATTGATATTGAAAATGGTATTTCTGTTGGCGCGGAAATATTTTTCCTGAGGAAGTTTCCTTTCAATGAGATTCAGAGAACGGTTTAAAACGGCTTTTTCATTACGAAAAAATACCTTCGTATAGTTGCCTTCTACTTCGAAAAGGTAGATTTCGGACATTTTTACCATCCAGCATTTTTCACCATCTTTAATGAAGATCTGATCGTCAAAATCAAGTTTTTTATCTTGCTTTTCTGTAGTATCGGCAAGTTTTTGTTTTACTTTTTCGATGGCTAATGAAAGTCTTTTCGGATTAATGGGTTTCAAAAGATAATCCAGAGTGTTGTACTCAAAAGACTTTATGGCAAATTCATCAAAAGCGGTTGTGAAAATGACCATCGGAACATTTTCCAGCATTTCCAGAAGCTGAAACCCATCTTTTTCAGGCAACTGAATATCCAGAAAGATCAGATCCGGTTGATGGGAGTTGACCAATTCAAAAGCGACATCGGCATTCTCTGCTTCGGCAAGAATTTCGATTTCAGAGATATCATTCAATAAATCCTTCAATTCGTTCCGTGCAAGTCTGGAATCTTCTACGATGATAGCATTGATCTTCTTCATTTGTCAAATTTAAATATTAATATTTCCCGAATTGATGCTGATCTCTGCAATCACTTCATCATTGTTTTCGGATAATTTGAACGTAGCGTTCTCATCATAAAGAAGCTTCAGACGTTCTTCGATGTTTTGTAGGCCTATTTTTGTTGAACCTTCAATTTGAGAGATCTTGCCCGTATTTTTTACAATAATTTGAAGGTCATTCTTATCCAAATAGGTTTTTATCAAAATATTACCACCGTTTTTCAATGTAGAGATTCCATGTTTTACGGCATTTTCTACCAACATCTGCAAGATCATCGGCGGGATCTGGATGCTTTTTGTTTTGTCCAAAATATCAAACTGAAAACTTAATCTATCTTCATACTGGATCTTAGAGATCTCCAAAAAATTCTCAACCGTTTCCATTTCTTGTTCTACGGTTACAAAATTGGTTTTTCCCAAAAGTAAAGACGATCGCAGCAATTCTGAAAGTCTTGTGATCATTTCTTTTGATTTCAAAGGGTCTTCCTGTACCAATCCTCGGATATTGTTGAGACTGTTGAAAATAAAGTGCGGATTGATCTGCCCTTTCAAGGTGTTGAGATGGGCATCTTTCAGATTTTTTTCAATAGATAATTTTTGTTTTAAATCCTCCTGTTTGCTTTTATAGATCTTGTAGGCACAGATAAAGACAAGCCAATTGATTGTGATAAAGAGAAAATAAAAATAATTAACAATTCTTTTGTCAAAAGTCTGATCGGCTGTATACTCAAACCGGGCCTCGGATTCTACTAAGAAATTTTGTGCATAGATCAGAAAAGGCCAAAGCATTATTTGGAAAATAACGTGTAATATCAATACAATACCGATGATCAATGCTATGTTTCTAAAACTGAAAAGTTGTTTTAATGAAAAAAGTTCAATAAAATAGATAACAATATTTGAAATGATATAAAGTAAAAATGTGACAAAGAATAATTCGAAGATGTAAAGGCTTAAATGTTTTTTTGAGTATAGTTCTGTATAGATCAATTTTTTGAATGTCAAAAAAAAGAAAATTGTACTTAAAAGATAAGTTATTGTAAAAACGTGATATTTCCAGTTTTTAAGTAAGGTCACAATGATATTTTGTTGATTGATTCTACGAATTTACTTTAAACTTTATTTAGAAAACTGCTTTTTGTTTTTAAACTTAAGTAATTTATAAATTAAAATAATTGAGTGAAAAAGTCGATAATTCTAAAGACGATCTCGAGAACAAATGTTACCATAATTATATAGTTTTTGATGATTTTCTTAAACAAATATAGAAGACAAAAAATAAAAAGCCCATCAAAATATGACGGGCGGTAAATTGTAAACATTGAAAGGTTTTTTCTAAGGAATTAAGATTTTCTCTCCGCCGAATTTCGGTTCTACATGGAACCAAATATCCAGATAGGCTTTGGCTTTTGCAAGATATTCACGGAGATTGGTTTTCAGTCCCGCATATTTGTCCACATCTTTAGCATTGTAGCCAAAAGCTTCTATTCCATGATTTTTAGCGAGAAAAACAGCCCGTTCGTTATGGAATTTCTGAGAGATGAAAATGACTTTGTTTTGTCCAAAGATTTCTTTAGCCCTTACAACGGAATCCAATGTCCTGAATCCGGCGAAATCTTCGTAGATCTTTTCTGCCGGGATCCCGTTTGCTATGAGGTCTAGTTTCATCTGTTCCGGTTCATTGTAACCTTTTACAGAATTATCGCCACTTACAATGATGGTTTGTATTTTGCCGGATCTGTACAGTTCCGTAGCAGCATCTATTCTGTATTTGAAATATGGATTAGGTCCCCCGTTGCTCAGACTTTTGTTTGTTCCCAAAACGACGGCGGTTTTTACCTTCGGAATTTCAGAAATCGCATACGAAATAAAAGGATCACTTTCTTTCGTGATAGAGTAATTGGCAAAAACGATAAAAAGAAATCCTGCTACGAAGAGCAGCAGGAATATTTTGATCAAGTTCTTAATTATTTTCATTTGTGTATTTTGATCTTATTTCTAAAAATCTAATCCGTTTGGAAAAGCTTTTTTCCTAAAAATGTAAAGGAACAATGCACCGATCGTGATAGAACTATCGGCAACATTGAAGATATATTTGAAAAACTCGATTCTGTTTCCTCCAAGAACCGGAATCCACTCTGGCCAGGTTGTATCTACCAGAGGAAAATGCAGCATATCTACCACGCAGCCTTTCATGAGGTCAGAATAGCCGTGACCGAATTGCGTGAGTTTGGAAATTCCGCTATAATCGATCCATGTTCCAGATTCTGCATCATAGAAAGTTCCACTGTCAAAAATGACACCGTAGAATACGCCATCAAAAACATTTCCGATAGCACCTGCAAATATCATTGCCATTGGAATGATGAGGTAGTTGGAAGCACCTTCTTTCAGCCATTTCTTAAAAAGCATTATCATACCGATTGCCAGGACTATTCTCAGTATAATCAAAGCATATTTCCCCCACAATCCACCGAAATGTAATCCGTAGGCCATCCCAGGGTTTTCAACAAAGGTCATCTTGAACCAGCTAAGTCCAAAAACATTTACACTTTCACCAAGTTGGAAATGGGTTTTGACATATATTTTGGAAAATTGATCAATGAGAAGAATCAAGAATGTGATCGCAACTATTTTCTTCATTACAGTCCTTTTGGTTTTGGTGTTCTGGTGATTTTTTTATCTTTTCTGTCGCTGATCTTTTGGATGGTTTTCTTATTATGAAAATTGTTTTTTGTGTGAAATTTTTCAAACTCGATATTCATGTCCTTCAGCACGCTTTTCAGTGCGGTAAGCTCCATAGAGTTTTTGGTGTGTACAATTATAGATTCCATTTTTTTTGATTTTTTTGAGACTGATCTTTCTTCAAAAGGTTTTGCAAATGTAATTCAAATTACTTATTTCTTGGATAATTCGTCCAGCCTTTTACGTTCTTTTTCGGTAAGGTCGTTCAAGCCGTTTTTTCCGATCTTGCTGAGGAGTTCATCGATCTCATCCTGTCGTTCTTTACGTTTTGCATTATACTCGTCATCGATGGTGTGGTATTTCTGCTCAGGTTTAAAAATGTTTTTGACCGACTGGCTTCTGCTAAGGGCAAAACCAATTACAGCGATCAAAAGTAAAATAATAGTCAATATCATCATTATAAGAAAAAAGCCCCAATTCCCAATCTTTAGAATCGGAAATTCGGACTTTGTATTTTGAAGATCAGTTCTTTATCTCTGCATGTTCTTAGCCTCGATACTAAGTGTTGCGTGTGGAACAGCTCTCAGCCTTTCCTTTGGGATTAGCTTTCCGGTTACTCTACAAATACCGTAAGTCTTGTTCTGGATACGGATCAATGCATGTTTCAGGTCACGGACAAATTTTTCCTGTCTCGATGCCAAGATCGCATTTTGTTCTTTGCTGAGTGTTTCTGCGCCTTCTTCAAAAGCCTTGAAGGTTGGCGAAGTGTCGTCCGTCCCGTTATTTTGATTATTGATAAAACTTTCTTTTATAAGACCAAGGTCATTTTCTGCTTTTGCAATTTTTTCTTGGATCAATTGCTTGAATTCTTGCAGCTCAGCATCGCTATATCTTAATTTTTCGTCTGCCATTTCCATCGTTGTTAATTGTTCAAATTTTTATTTTTTTAGCTTATTATTAGCAGCTACGCATTTTTTAATTAACAAGAATAAAGATAAAATTTGAAATATTTCAATAATGATGTTTAATTAACAAATCCTTAATGATAATCAATTAGTGCTATTTATTTCTCAATTTTCACCTTGAATTTTTCTTCATCTATCTCTATTTCTTCGAAATTTGAAAGTGAATTTACAAATTCTATTTTATCCGACAATACTTCTGCAGAAATATATGCATGATTGTTGATAAATTCTTGTTTGAAAGGGCAGGATTCTTCCAATTGGATTGATATTCTGTCCGTTAATTCAAAATCTTTTTCTTTTCTCAGATTCTGAACCCTGTTGATGAACTCTCTTGCTACACCTTCCGCCTTCAATTCATCCGTCAATACCAAATCTAATGCCACAGTTGTTTTTCCTTCACTTGCAACTGTCCAGCCCGGGATATCTTTTGTGGAGATTTCCACATCTTCGATTGTTATTTCGTATCCGGCAACGGTTGCTTTTCCTGTTTTTTCCAGTTCAGCAATTTGTTCGGTTGTGAAGTTTGAGATCTCTCCGGCAACCGTTTTCATGTCTTTTCCTAGTCTTGCGCCAAGGGTTTTGAAATTCGGTTTTATTTGTTTTACAATAAGATGTGAGGCTTCTTCTGCGTTTATCAATTGTAATTCCTTAACATTAACTTCTTGTTTGATCAATTCTGAAACAGCCAAAATTTGCTCCTCGGTTTTCTTATCTAAAACAGGAATCATCACTTTTTGCAAAGGCTGACGAACTTTTATGTTTTCTTTTTTTCTCAATGAAAAAACCATAGAAGTAATTTGTTGCGCGAGATGTGTTTTTTCAACCAGATCTTGGTCAATCAATGATCCATCCGCAACAGGGAAATCTGTCAAGTGAACAGAATTTACCAATTCTTTACCTGTTACTTTGTTCAAATCCTGGAACAATTGGTCCATAAAGAATGGCGCAATTGGTGCTGAAAGTTTCGCAACAATTTCCAGACAAGTATAAAGAGTTTGGTAAGCTGAGATCTTGTCATCGCTGTAATCGCCTTTCCAGAAACGTCTTCTACACAATCTCACATACCAGTTGGACAAGTTGTCATTTACAAAGGTATTGATGGCTCTTGCCGCTTTTGTCGGTTCGTAATCTTCGTAGAAAGACTTAACTTCTTTGATGAGAAGATTCAATTCAGATAAAATCCAACGGTCGATTTCCGGACGATTTTCAACGTTGCTCTCAAGGTATTTGAATCCGTCAACATTCGCATACAAAGCAAAGAAAGAATAAGTATTATAAAGCGTTCCGAAGAATTTCCTTCTCACTTCATCAATTCCTTCAATATCGAATTTCAGGTTTTCCCAAGGATTCGCATTGGAAATCATATACCAACGCGTTGCATCTGGGCCATAAACCGCTAGAGTTTCAAATGGGTCAACTGCGTTGCCAAGACGTTTGGACATTTTTTGTCCGTTTTTATCAAGAACAAGACCATTGGAAACAACATTTTTATAAGCTACAGAATCGAAAACCGCTGTTCCGATAGCATGCAAAGTATAGAACCAGCCACGAGTCTGATCAACACCTTCCGCAATAAAATCTGCAGGGAAAGCATTGTTGTTATCAACTAATTCTTTGTTTTCGAAAGGATAATGCAGTTGAGCATAAGGCATTGAACCTGAATCGAACCAAACATCGATAAGGTCGCTCTCACGTTTCATTTCTTTTCCTGAATCAGAAACCAAAATGATTTTGTCAACCACATTTTTGTGAAGGTCAATCAAGTCATAATTTTCCTCAGACATATTGCCTATTTTGAATCCTTTGAACGGGTTTTCTTTTAGGAAACCTGCTTTTATGGATTTCTCGATTTCGTTATATAATTCCTCAACAGAACCGATGATCTTTTCTTCTTTTTTGTCGTCCGTTCTCCAAATTGGCAATGGAATTCCCCAATATCTTGAACGGGAAAGATTCCAGTCGTTGGCATTTTTCAGCCAGTTTCCGAAACGGCCTTCCCCGGTTGATTTTGGTTTCCAGTTAATGGTTTCGTTAAGGTCGAACATCCTGTCCTTCAAATCCGTCATTTTGATGAACCAGGAATCCAATGGATAATACAACAACGGCTCATCTGTTCTCCAGCTGTGCGGGTAGCTATGGACATATTTCTCAACTTTGAAGGCTTTGTTTTCCTTTCTCAGTTTCAAAGCAATTCTTTCATCTACAGATAAATAAACCTTTAGATCCGAAATTATTGATTTTAATTTCTCCTTCTGAATGTTAAATTCAGCTGCTTTTTCTTCATCATTCAGATATTCAGCCTTCACGTATTCATTCGCAAAACCGTACGTTTCATCATTGATGATTGATAAAAATCTACCCTGCAGATCCACCAAGGGAACCGGATTTTCATATTCATCCAGAACCAACATTGGCGGAACTTCTGGCGACGCTTCTTTCGCCACTTTCGCATCATCAGCACCAAAAGTCGGCGCGGTGTGTACAATCCCGGTTCCGTCTTCTGTTGTTACAAAATCTCCTGAAATCACTCGGAAAGCGTTTTCCGGATTTTGGTAAGGTTTTGCGTAATCTAAAAGTTGCTCATATCGGATTCCAACCAGATCAGCACCTTTGAATTCTGCTAAGATTTGATAAGGAATTGTTTTGCTTTCAGAAGTATAATTTGTAAAATCGTCATCAGTCCCTTCAGTATATCTCTTCCCGAATTGTTTTCCAGTTAAAGCTTTCGCCAAAACAATATTGATCGGCTCAAAAGTATATTGGTTGAAAGTCTTAATCAAAACATAATCGATTTTTGGACCAACTGTCAAAGCTGTGTTGGAAGGTAAAGTCCAAGGTGTAGTCGTCCAGGCCAAGAAATGTACATCGCCAAAACCTTGTAAAAACGAAGGCAAAGTTTCCGGCAACGATTTGAACTGAGCAACAACCGTTGTGTCGGAAACATCACGATAAGCGCCTGGTTGATTAACCTCGTGAGAAGATAATCCTGTTCCTGCTTTTGGAGAATAAGGCTGGATGGTGTAACCTTTATAAATCAAACCTTTGTCATAGATTTGTTTCAAAAGCCACCAAACCGTTTCCATATATTTTGGTTTGTAAGTGATGTAAGGATTATCCAGATCCACCCAATATCCGATTTTCTCGGTCATATCATTCCAAACATCGGTGTAACGCATTACGGCATTTTTACATGCCTCGTTGTATTCTTCGATCGTGATTTTTTTTCCGATATCTTCCTTAGTAATTCCGAGTTCTTTTTCAACGCCTAATTCTACAGGAAGTCCGTGCGTGTCCCAGCCAGCTTTACGAAAAACCTGCTTCCCATTCTGAGTCTGGAAACGACAGAAAATATCCTTGATAGCTCTTGCCATAACGTGATGGATCCCCGGCATTCCGTTTGCGGAAGGTGGTCCTTCATAAAAAACAAACTCCGGTTGTCCTTCTCGGATCTCTACGGATTTTTTGAAAGTATTGTTGTTTTTCCAGAATTCTGCAACGTTCTTTGCAGTTTCAGTAAGGCTAAGGCTTTTATATTCAGTGAACTTGCTCATTTTCAAACTCTAAAATCTGTTTCTGATGGATTAAGTTTGCGAATTTAGTGATTTTTGTCGATTTTTAAAGCATATTTTATAGCGTTTCTGAATGATAAAAACTTCAAATTCAGAATTATAAAATTTATAAATTTGTGCAAAAGATTAAAACCACAAAAGTCACAAAAGAATTGTTTGGTTTAAACACTTAAGCCACTTTAGAAAATCTATTATTATCAAAGTTGAAGTTCACTTTAGATAAAACCGAAGATTTTAAAACTTAGGTGCTCATAAGCAAACTATTTTATACTTTTTTATTAAACTTAAGTGCATAAAAAACTTTTTGTGGTTAATGTAATTTGAATTAAAAACCATTATCCTTGGAACTATACCCAAAAATTGAAACATCCAGCCGAGATACTATCAAACAATTTCAGGAATCGAAACTGAAAGAGCTTTTGATTTACCTGCAAGATCATTCACCTTTTTATCAGAGATTATTCAAAGAAAACAATCTCGATATTAATGATATCAAGACTTTGGAAGATCTACAGAAAATCCCGACGACTTCTAAAAATGATTTGCAACAACATAATCACAATTTTTTCTGCGTTCCATTTGATAAGATTGTAGATTATAGCACAACTTCCGGAACTTTAGGCGACCCTGTAACTTTTGGATTGTCTGATAATGACCTTGAAAGATTGGCTTATAACGAAGCAATTTCTTTCGCTTGTGCAGGGGTTCAAAAAGGCGATGTTGTACAGATGATTACAACGATTGACAAAAGATTTATGGCAGGTTTGGCCTATTTTCTTGGGCTTAGGAAAATGGGAGCAAGTGTTGTGAGAATGGGACCCGGGATTCCGGAATTGCAGTGGGATTCGATTTTCAGATATAAACCGAAATATCTGATCACAGTTCCTTCGTTTCTTTTGAAAATGATAGATTATGCTGAGAAACACGGGTTAGATTACAAAAATTCCAGTGTTTATGGGGCGATTTGTATTGGGGAAGGACTTAAAAATCAAGATTTCGCAGATAATATTCTTTCAAAAAAAATCAAAGAGAAATGGGATATTCAACTTTTCTCAACTTACGCTTCTACCGAAATGAGCACGGCTTTCACAGAATGCGAATTTCAAGTTGGCGGACATCAGCATCCTGAACTCATTATTACAGAAATCCTTGATGAAAATGAAAATCCAGTACAAGAAGGTGAAAGTGGAGAATTGACAATCACAACTTTAGGCGTTGAAGCAATTCCTCTGTTAAGGTTCAAAACCGGAGATCTGGTAAAAGCACATTATGAACCTTGCCAATGTGGACGAAATACAATGAGATTGAGCCCTGTTATCGGACGCAAACAGCAGATGATAAAGTATAAAGGGACGACACTTTATCCGCCGGCGATGGGTGATATCCTGAATGATTTTAATAATATTTTGTGTTATCAGATCGTTATTCAGTCGGATGAAATCGGCTTGGATGAAATCATTATCAAACTAAGTACAGACAATGAGAATGAGAATTTTGTAAACGAAGTGCGGGATCATTTCCGGGCAAAACTGAGAGTCGGACCAAAAATTGAAATTGTAGATTTTGATATTTTATCAAAAATCGTCTTTAATCCAATTAGTAGAAAACCGATTAATTTTATAGATTTACGAGCTTAAAATTTTAATTAATAACTAATGAAAAAAATACTATTAATGTTTTTTGTGGCAATTACAACAACTGTGTTTGCTCAAAAGCTTAAAATTGAATCAGGTAATTTTGATTTTTTAAAGGACCAAACGCAAGTAAGTGTTGAACTGAAATTTGATAATGTGTTGTTCTTGAAAGAAAAAATGACTGAGTCTCAATATCTAGAAAACAGAAAGCAAGAGCTTTTGTCAAATCCAAAACGAAGTGAAGCCGGATGGAAAAAGTGGAGCGATGAATGGGAAAAATATAAGTCTGTTTATCTGGATGATTTTTTAAAAGCGCTAAATAATTCAAAAAAAATAGAATTTAAAAAAGATATTAATTCAAAATATAACCTTGTTGTTGATGCGAAATGGATATCTCCTGGATGGCACGGAGGATTTGTAATGCAACCAGCAATATTGTCTGCTAATATAAGATTTGTTGAAACAGATAATCCAGCAGTTACTTTACTTGACATAAGTGCTAATGAAGTGGTTGGAAAGTTGCCAGCAGGAATGAGCGGAGATGTGATGGAATATGATAGGATTTCGGCTGCATACGAAAAATTAGGGAGGCTGTTGCTGAGAGAAATTAATAAAGAAATTAAATGAAAAGACCGCAGTTTGCGGTCTTTTTTTATTGTTGTTGTTCCAGTTTTTCCACTTTGATGTAATTTGCAAGATTGATAACTGCGGAATCATGCAATCTCACAAACGGATTTTTCTTGTTCCATACATAGCCTGCCAAGACAGCACATATCTTTCTTTTTACATCGGGATTTTCTGGCTGGTGGAAAAATAATTCCTGAAGATTTCCCGTGTACCATTCTTTTACATAGGTTGTGAAAACATTGACGCCATATAAAATATGATCAGAATATTCTTTTTGCCAATCGATGGTTTCTCCGTTGAGTTGTCTTAACGCTAATTTTGCGGCTAACATTCCGGATTCTGTGGCGAATGCCATTCCTGATGAGAAAACCGGGTCAAGGAATTCTGAAGCATTTCCTGTTAAAGCAAATCCGTCTCCGAATAAACTTTTTACCGAACAAGAATAATCTTTCAGATGTCTTGGTTCAAACAAAAATTCTACATCACCAAAACGTTTGACATAATAATCGGAAAGTGAGATCGCTTTTCTTAATGCATCGGCCGTGTCTCCGTTTTCAATCAGTTTTTCAATATATTCAGTTGGACCAACAATCCCTAAACTTGTATTCCCGTTTGAGAAGGGAATGACCCAAAGGCAGACTTCGGTCTCAATAATATCAAATGAGATCAACGTTCCTTCTACGCCTTCTTCTCTGTTGATATCATCAACATGAGAGAATATTGCTGAATGGGGAGATAATTTTGAAGGTTTTTCCAGATTCAATAATCTTGGTAAAACCCGTCCGTAACCACTGGAATCAATCACAAATTTGGCGTGGATCTCTTTCGTTTCTCCGTCTTTATTTTTTACAGTTGTGACAGAATCTGTCCCATTGAATTCGATTCCGATAACTTCGGTTTCAAATTCGAGGTCGATTCCTTTATTTATAACTTCTTGAGCTAAGGTGTTGTCGAAATCTGCTCTAGGAACTTGCCAGGTCCAGTCCCAGCCTTCTCCGAATTTGTTGCTGAAATCGAAAATACAGACTTCATCACCTCGCATAAAACGTGCTCCCAGTTTCTTTTCAAATCCCATTTTGTCCAAAGCTGGGAAAAGACCGGCTTCGTCAAAATGGTCCATTACTCTTGGAATTAAGCTTTCGCCAACAACAATTCTTGGGAATTTTGTTTTTTCAACAACTTTTACATTGATGTTATTATTTTTTAGGAAAGCAGAGGAAACACAACCCGAAGGTCCGGCACCAATGACTAGAACATCAACAAATTCTTTACTCATTTGTTTAATAAAACTTTTATCTTTGCGCAAAATTAATGACAAATATTCAATTATATAAGAAATTTGTATTTTATCACTATAATTAATGAAAATTAGCAACCATTTAAACATTCAGGATTTTCAAAAAATAATAATTGGAAACCAAAAAATAGAGCTGGATGAAGAACTATTACAAAGAGTGGATAAAAGTTTCCAGTTCCTGAAAGAATTTTCAAAAAATAAAGTCATCTATGGTGTGAACACGGGTTTCGGACCAATGGCGCAATTCAAGATCAATGATAATGATACACATCAGTTACAATATAATCTGATAAGAAGCCATTCTTCGGGAATCGGAAATCCTTTGCTGGCATCAGAAGTTAAGGCTTGTATGTTAGCAAGGTTGAACACGTTGTCTCTTGGGAATTCCGGTGTTCACAATTCGGTCGTTAATTTGCTTAAAGAATTAATTAACAGAGATATTACGCCGTTGATATTCGAACATGGCGGCGTTGGTGCAAGTGGAGATCTGGTTCAGTTGGCGCATCTGGCTTTGGTGCTTATTGGCGAAGGTGAAGTTTTCTATAAAGGTGACAGAAAATCAACAAAAGAAGTTTTCGAAATTGAAGGACTTGAACCGATCAATGTTGAGATCCGTGAAGGTTTGGCTCTTATGAACGGAACTTCTGTGATGTCCGGAATTGGTATTGTAAACGCTTACAAAGCCAGTCAGTTAACAGAAATTTCACTTAAGCTTTCCTGTGCGATCAATGAGATTGTTCAGGCTTATGACGACCATTTGTCCGAAGCTCTCAATGGAACAAAACTTCACGCAGGCCAGCAAAAAATTGCAGCAAAAATGCGAGCTCATTTGTCTGACAGCAAATTGGTAAGAAAAAGAGCTGACCATTTGTACACCCATTTTGAAGAGCAAGATAAAGTCTTTAAAGAAAAAGTTCAGGAATATTATTCCATCAGATGTGTTCCGCAGATTTTGGGACCTGTTTTGGATACTCTGGAGTACACAGAAAAAGTGTTGGAAAACGAAATCAATTCGGCTAATGATAACCCAATCATCAATGTTGAGGATCAACACGTCTATCACGGCGGAAACTTCCACGGCGATTATATTTCTCTCGAGATGGACAAGCTGAAGATCGTTGTTACAAAGCTGACAATGCTTGCCGAAAGACAATTAAATTACCTTCTGAATTCTAAGATCAACGAAATCCTTCCTCCATTTGTAAATCTGGGGAAATTAGGTTTCAATTTTGGGATGCAGGGTGTTCAGTTCACGGCAACTTCTACAACGGCGGAAAGCCAGATGTTGTCCAACCCGATGTATGTTCACAGTATTCCTAATAATAATGATAATCAGGATATTGTGAGTATGGGAACCAATGCAGCTGTGATTTGTAGAAAAGTTATCGAAAATGCTTTCGAAGTTTTATCAATTGAATTAATTACAATTGTTCAGGCGATTGAATATCTTGGTTTTCAGGATAAGATTTCGTCATCAACTAAGGAGTTGTATGATGAGGTCAGAAAAATAATTCCTGCTTTTTCCGATGATATGGTGATGTATCCGTATTTGGAGAAAGTGAAACAGTATTTGAAAAAATAATAATATCAATTGACGAACCCAAAGGGTTCAATGTTAATAGCCGTAGGTGAAACCTATGGAAAAAAATGATTAAACATCAAAGAACCCGAAGGGTTCAATATCAATAACCGTAGATAAAAACCTATGGAATAACGAATAAAACATAACCAAATGAAATGTGCAATTATAACAGGCGGTTCCAGGGGAATTGGTAGGGCTATTTGTCTAAAATTGGCAGAAGAAAAAAACTATCATATTTTAATCAATTATACATCTAATCAATCTGCTGCGGAAGAAACTCTTGCTAAAGTTCAGGAATTGGGTTCTACGGGCGAAATTCTTAAATTTGATGTAGGAAACTCTGAAGAAACGCAAAAAGTTCTTGGCGATTGGCAGGAGAAAAATCCTGATTCTGTAGTAGAAGTCATTGTAAATAACGCTGGCATTACACGAGACGGATTGTTTATGTGGATGAAACACGAGGACTGGAACAATGTTATCAATACAAGTCTGAACGGATTTTTCAATGTGACCAATTTCTTTATTCAGAAGTTGTTGCGTAACAAATATGGCAGGATCATCAATATGGTTTCTGTTTCCGGCGTGAAAGGAACGGCAGGACAAACCAATTATTCTGCCGCAAAAGCAGCCGTGATCGGAGCGACTAAAGCTTTGGCTCAGGAAATTGCTAAAAGAAATATTACAGTGAATGCTGTTGCGCCGGGATTCATCAAAACCGATATGACCCAGGATTTTAATGAAGATGAGTTGAAAGCAATGATTCCGGCAAACCGTTTTGGCGAAGCGGAAGAAGTGGCAGATCTGGTAGCATTTTTGGCATCAAAAAAATCATCTTACATCACAGGTGAAGTGATTAATATTAACGGAGGAATTTATTCATAAAATAATCTGGCAATGTAAAAATTTAACAATATGCCAATGTGTTTAGATTTTAAATTGCTAAATTGTTATATTTTCAAAAATGGAAAATAGAGTTGTAATTACCGGAATGGGAATTTATTCCTGCATTGGGATTTCTTTGGATGAGGTCAAAGAATCGCTTTACGAAGGAAGATCCGGAATAGTCCTGGACCAGGATAGAAAGGAATTTGGATACAGGTCTGGACTTACAGGTCGTGTTCCAAAACCGGAATTGAAAAGTCTTCTCAACAGAAGACAGCGCATTAGTATGGGTGAAGAAAGCGAATATGCTTACTTGGCTACAATCGATGCTTTAAAACAAGCTGGAATAGAGCAGGATTTCTTAGATAAGAATGAAGTCGGGATTTTATATGGAAACGATAGTGTTTCACAGGCAGTTATAGAAGCTACGGATATTGTCAGAGAGAAAAAAGATACACAGTTGATGGGTTCCGGTGCGATTTTCAAATCGATGAACTCCACTGTCACAATGAACCTTTCCACGATTTTTAAACTAAGAGGGATCAATCTTACGATCAGTGCTGCCTGCGCAAGTGGCTCGCATTCGTTGGGATTAGCTTATTTATTGATTAAAAATGGATTGCAAGATATGGTAGTTTGTGGAGGAGCTCAGGAAACCAACAAATTTTCAATGGCAAGTTTCGATGGATTAGGCGTTTTTTCTGCAAGAGAAGATGACCCGACGAAAGCTTCCAGACCATTTGATTCCGCAAGAGATGGATTGATTCCAAGTGGAGGCGCAGCAACTTTGATTGTTGAAAGTCTGGAATCTGCACAAAAACGAGGCGCCAATATTATTGCGGAGATTGCTGGTTACGGCTTCTCGTCCAACGGAGGACATATTTCTACGCCCAATGTTGACGGACCGGCTTTGGCAATGGAAAGGTCTTTGAATCAAGCTGGATTAACGGCGAAAGACATCGATTATATCAATGCTCACGCCACTTCCACACCTTTAGGAGATGCCAACGAAGCAAAAGCGATTTACGAGATTTTCGGAAACGAGGTTCCTGTAAGTTCTACCAAATCTATGACCGGCCACGAGTGCTGGATGGCTGGTGCAAGCGAAATTATCTATTCTATCCTCATGATGCAGAATGATTTTGTAGCTCCAAACATCAATCTGGAAAATCCGGATGAGGACTCGAAAAAGATAAATCTCATAACAGAAACAAAAAATCAAAAAATTGACGTATTTTTGTCGAATTCTTTTGGTTTTGGAGGAACCAATTCAGCACTAATTGTTAAGAAATTTGTTTAAATAAAATTATGGAAAAAGATAAAATTATTACGATTGTTAATGATTTTCTTGTCAACGAATTTGAGGTGGATAGAGATGATATCGCAAACGACGCCAACCTCAAACAAACGCTAGGCCTAGACAGTCTGGATTACATCGATATGGTTGTCATTATCGAGTCCAATTTTGGTGTGAAGTTAGGAGAAGCTGATTTCAAACAGATTGTGACGTTCGATGATTTCTATGATACGATAGAGCAAAAAATTTCTGAAAAAACGGCATAACCCGAGAAGATGTTATTAGTCTAATATCTAGTATCTAAAATCTAACATCTGCGCTATGAACAAATGGAAAGGCAAATCCAAAGGAACGATCTTAGGTTATCAGATTTTCGTTTGGTGCATTAAGAATCTCGGCGTTCGCAGTTCCTATTTTGTTCTTTATTTTGTTGCGACTTACTATTTCATTTTCGAGAAGAAGAGCAATCAATACATTTCATATTATTTCAAAAAAAGATTAGCTTACAGTTCTTGGAAATCGAAGTTGTCTGTTTTCAGAAGTTACTTTGTTTTTGGTAAGATTTTGATTGATAAAACAGCTATTTCTGTAGGATTGCGCAATCGATTTACTTACGAATTTGACGGGATAGAAAACCTCAAAAACCTTTTAGCTCAAAAAAAAGGAGGCGTTTTGATTAGCGCACATATCGGAAATTTTGAAATCGCAGAACACTTTTTTGCCGACATCGATTTTGATGCTCAGATCAATTTGGTAACTACAGACCAAGAAGTTACGGTTATTCGGGAATATATGGAAAGTATTGCCGTTAAGAAAAGCAATATCAAATTTATCTACGTCAAAGACGATATGTCCCACATTTTTGAGATCAATGAAGCATTGTCCAAAAACGAACTGATCTGTTTCACGGGCGATCGCTATTTCGAAGGCTCCAAATTCCTTGAAACTGAATTGCTTGGTAAATCTGCGAAGTTTCCCGCTGGGCCATTTCTGATTGCTTCCAGGTTGGGCGTTCCCGTGGTCTATGTTTATGTGATGAAGGAAAAAAATCTCCACTATCATCTCTATGCAAGAGTTGCTCAGAACATCAAAAAACGTGATTCTCAGGGCTTACTCAATTCTTACGTTCACAATCTGGAATCGATGATAAAAAGATATCCGCTCCAATGGTTCAATTACTTTGACTTTTGGGACGATATTGATTAATTTTCAATATTTTTATGGCAGCTTAATCCACCTGTAGTTTATCCTGAGCGAAGTCGAAGGACTCCCAATCTTTTTTGCAGACGATTTCAGTTTAAATAGAATTGAAGTTTACACAAAAAGGATTTCCGCTCAAGCCGGGCTGCGAGCGATTCAACGTTTAAAGCATACTTTTTAATCTAACATCTAAAGTCTAACATCTCACTTCTGTAAAAATTGGAAAAAGAATACGACATATTGGTTATCGGAAGCGGTTTGGGAGGACTTGTTTCGGCCCTCGTTTTGGCGAAAGAAGGTCTTAAAGTATGCGTTCTGGAAAAGAATAATCAATACGGCGGAAACCTCCAGACCTTTTCCAGAAACAAATTGATTTTCGATACAGGCGTACATTATTTAGGGGGACTTTCCGAAGGACAGAACCTTAATCAGTATTTTACCTATCTTGGAATAATGCAGGATCTGAATCTAAAGAAACTGGATGAAAATGGTTTTGACAGGATCACATTCGATAATGATGAAATTGAATATCCACATTCCCAGGGTTATGAAAATTTCGTGGAACAACTGTCCAAAATATTTCCCGACGAAAGAGATAACTTAACCAAATATATTCAGGAAATTCAAAATATTTGTAATGAGTTTCCACGGTATAATCTTGTTGGAAAAGGAAAATATAATGATGATATTCTCTACATCAATGCTCAGAAATTTATAGAATCCGTCACGCCTAATAAAAAACTTCAGGCTGTGCTTTCCGGTTCTAATTTCTTATATGCTGGTGTTGCTAACAAAACACCTTTGTATGTTCACGCGCTGACGGTTAATTCCTATATCCAGAGTTCTTACAAATGTATCAATGGCGGAAGTCAGATCTCAAGATTGATCATAAAAGAACTCCGAAAATATGGTGCGGAAGTTTATAAACATTCTGAGGTTAATGAATTTGTTTTCGATGACGAGAATATTCTGAGATCGGTCAAGACCAAAGTTGGTAAAGAATTCTTTGCCAAGAAATTCATCTCGAATATTGAGATCAGGACAACTTTGGATCTGGTGGGACAAGAGCGATACAAAAAGTCATTTACAAAAAGGATCTATGACCTTGAACCGATCAGTTCGTGTTTCAGTGTTTATATTGTTTTGAAACCTAATGCCTTTAAACATTTTAATCATAATTATTACCATTACAGGTCAGAAGATATTGTTTGGGAAAAGTCTTTGCCGGAAACGGTAAAATGGCCGGAATGTTATATGCTTTCGTCTTGTTCTTCAAACCAAGATCCGGAATTTTCTGAAAGCCTGACTGCCATTACCTATATGGATTATGATGAGGTCAAAGAATGGGAAAACTCTTTTAATACAGTTGCGGAACATTACGAAAGAGGATCGGGATACGAAGATTTCAAGCAAAAAAAAGCCGAACAATTCATTGCCGAAATAGAGAAGAAATTTCCTGATTTACGTTCTTATATAGAGGCGGTCTATACTTCGTCGCCATTGTCTTACAGAGATTACATCGGCGGTTACAAAGGCAATATGTATGGTTATGTGAAAGATTCCAGCAACCCTCTGAAAACCATTATTTCTCCAAAAACTAAGATTGGTAATTTGTTTTTAACCGGGCAAAGTATCAATATGCATGGTATTCTTGGCGTTACGATCGGGGCATTTGTTACTTGTTCGGAGATTCTTGGAAAAGAAGTTATCGATGAAAGATTAATGGAAGTCATAAACAAGAATTGATGAAAAAAGTTTTGCTTTACTTTTTATTGATTGTAAGTCTTGTGTCTTGTGGGATCTCAAAATCGGTTCATCATGTTCCGGAAGTTGGTCAATACTCACTTGAAATTCCAAAAGTTGATAAAATCAATGACTCAACTTTTAGCTTTGATCAAAATTATCTAACTAAGAACAAACAGCAGCTTTGGGAACTTTATATCAAGGGAAATCCACTGCAGTTGGGTTATAACAATGGTGCCTTGACACAAGATCTGATGCAGAAACAGGAAGACATCTTCTTTTCCAAGATAGAAGGTTTTGTTCCGTCAAAATTCAAACAAAAATTATTAAGAAGTTTTCTGAAATGGTATAACCGGAAAATGTACTTGAATGTCCGTGAAGATTTTCAGGCAGAATTATTCGGGTTATCTCAGTACTCATCGGATAAATATGATTTTATTGCACCGAAATATCTTAGAAGCTTGTATTTGCACGGCGCTCACGACATTGGTCACGCGATGCAGGATCTGATGATGGTTGGCTGTTCTTCTTTGGCCGTTTGGAATGAAAATACGGAAGATGGCAATCTGTTGATCGGGCGGAACTTCGATTTTTATGTTGGAGACGATTTTGCTAAAAATAAGCTAATCGAATTTGTAGAACCGGAAAGCGGAATCCCGTATATGTCCGTAAGCTGGCCGGGAATGATTGGCGTAGTTTCCGGAATGAATAAAGAAGGAATTACGGTTACAATCAACGCTGGAAAATCTAAAATTCCTTTGACTGCAAAAACGCCGATTTCCTTTGTAACAAGAGAGATTCTTCAGTTTGCAAAAAATATTGACGAAGCGATTGCGATTGCGAAAAAGAGAAAAGTATTCGTTTCGGAATCGATTCTGGTGGGAAGTGCAAATGATAAAAATGCAGTGATTATAGAGGTTTCTCCGGATAATTTTGGTGTTTACAAAGTTGAAAATTCAAGTATGGTTGTTTGTACCAATCATTTTCAGTCGGAGGCTTACAAAAATAATAAACGAAATCAAAAACAGATTTTAGAAAGTCATTCGGAGTATCGATATGAAAAACTTCAGGAACTTTTAAAAGAGAATCCAAAGCTCAACCCTGAAAAAATGGCTTCAATCTTAAGAGATCGATCGGGTTTGAAGGGAGAAAAAATCGGTTATGGAAATGAGAAAGCGCTTAATCAGCTTTTGGCGCATCACGCTGTGATTTTTTCGCCTCAGAAAAAACTGGTTTGGGTTTCTTCCAATCCTTATCAGTTAGGAGAATTTGTCTGTTATGACCTGAATGACATTTTCTCAGATAACCGATTGAAAACAGGAGAGTTTGCAAAGTCAGAATTGAATATTGCTAAAGACCCTTTTATAGATTCTCAGAAGTTCAAGAATTATGAAGAATACAAAAAATTAAGTTCTAAATTTGATCATAGTGAAATTCTCTCAGATGAATTTATCATTCATTATCAATCTCTGAATCCGGATTTTTGGTGGGGCTATTATCAATCCGGGAAATATTATTATAAAATTAAAGACTATTATAAAGCAAAAATTGAATTCGAAAAAGCTTTGACCAAAGAAATCACAACTGTTCCGGATAAAGAAAATGTTGAAAGATATCTTAAGAAAACCTTGAAAAAATTAAAGTGATTTAGCTAGGGCAAACGCATTTAAAAATTAAAAATGATAAAAATATTGATTATCAGTATAATATGGATTTTGATTTTTAGCACTCTCGCAGATTTTGCAAATTTGGCAGATGATTTCTCAAAAATCTGCTTAATCTTTAAAATCTGCGAGATTCAAATATTAATAAAAGAGAATTATGATGCATATTCCCCGGCTTTAGCCGTTTTTCGGATCTATCTTTTTCAAAAGTACATAAGACCCAATTCCAATAATTAAAGAAGCTGATGTTGCCAAGATAAAACTTCCAATGATGTATTGAAGGAGATTGGTTTTAACCAATTCAAAATTCAGGTCCTGATTTAAAAAATTACTTTCGCCGCTTACAAACGGAGCTCCAATAAATAATGAGCCAGCAATAATAAACGGAATAAAAGGCGGCAAACTGATATTTGAGGCAACAAATGCCAAAACCTTATTCAGCTTAAAAAGGATTGACAGGGAAATTACAATCGCAGTCTGAAATCCCCAAAACGGAGAAAGTCCGAAAAAAATCCCCAGAGCGATAGAAAAAGCTTTGTTACGATTGCTGCCATCGCTTTCCAGGACATCTTCTTTTATAAACTTTCTAAGACTTTTTTTTTTGAAATTCCTGATGAAGTTTCTAGGAATTATGTAGGTCAAGGTTATGAAAACCAGTATTGTATTCAGAATACTGATCCTGGTGAAATCCCGAAACGGGCGGAAATGAGAAACACGTTCAGCCGGGTCGTACAAGACTTTCACCGGAACATTCTTCACAGGAATATGCTTCCACGCTGTTCTTACGATGATCTCGATCTCAAACTCAAATTTTGGTGTGAAATATTTTTTCGGAATCTTTCTCAAAGGATAAAGCCTATAACCTGATTGCGTGTCTTCCAACTTAATGCCGGTCTCGAACCAAAACCAAAAATTAGAGAACTTGTTTCCGAAACTGCTTTTTTTGGGAATGCCGTTCTGCGACATATTCCGGTTTCCGATCAGAAGGACATCTTTTTTCTCGGCAAGTAAAGCTTCTACAAAAACCGGGATGTCATCAGGGTAATGTTGTCCGTCAGAATCTATTGTAACGGCATAATTGTAATCCAATTCCTTTGCCTTTCTGAAGCCGGTTTTAAGTGCATTTCCTTTTCCCTTGTTTTCGGGTAAAGAAACAATTGTGATCTCATGATAACTATTAAGGATCTCTGTTGTAGAATCTGTTGAACCATCATTTACCACAATAATGTTTGCGGTGTAAGTCAATACACCGTCAATCACTCTTTTTAAAGTTTTTTCATTATTGTAAGTAGGAATTAAAATACAGATTTTCTTTTCAGAAACTGCATTTTTTACTTCTTGGATGATCATTGTTTTATTTTAATATTGCTTTTTCTGTGTTAGAAAAAGTTTTGGACTGACTGGCAAATTCCTTAATATAATTTTTCAGCTCTTCATTTTGCTTGTTGTAATTGCTTATCAGGAATGCTTTGTCCTCTTTCAGATTCTTGGAGTAACCAACGACTTTGGGAATATTTTCCTGAACGCTCATTCTTATGACCCGCAACTCTGAGTTATTAGGATTATTTCTAATGATCTCTTCCAAACTGAGTGCTCCTGTTTTTACGAGTGCCTTTTTCTTTCCTATTCCGGAAGTTATTTTCGCTTCCAGTATTTTTGCAGCCGCCTTGTAAGCAGAAATTATAGGACCGGAAGACGTTTTCTTTTCCGCGGTTTTGATAAACTTCTCCGCATTTTCTTTGGATAGGTTGGCGACAGCATAACTGCTCCTCAAAGCTTCCAGATCCGAAGATTGAAAGAACATAACGAAAGCTGCAAATATTGATAGCATCAGTTTCATAACTATATTTTTTTATAGGTAACTGAAAGTTTCAATGCAATAGTTTCGCCAAAGGTGGTGGTGTTTTTTACTTTTATTTCGTCTTCGTTTTCGTTGATGTCCAATTCTAAAATCAAGTCAGGCGTTTCAAATGGATTGATGATTGCCATAAACTTAACGTTTGAAGCTGTTTTCAGAAACAATTTTGAACCAGTGAATTCTTCTGTCAGGTCTTTCACGATCTGCATCATACAAACGCCGGGTGTTACGGGATTTCCCGGAAAATGGCCTTTAAAAATATTATGGTCTTTGTTCAACAGTATATTGGCCGAGAAATTTCCGTTATCGGTCTTTTCATAAGACTGTAAGGTGTAAAAATCTGTAAGCATGGTTTTCATGGTTATTCTGTTTCTTGTTCTGTTTCAGTAATTTGATTCAGTTTGATATTGATCTTAAAATCTTTGTGCTGAAGATTGATCGTTTCTGCAAAAGTAGTTTTTTTCGCATCAAAAGTGAAATCGATTTTTTCTCTGTTGTTTTTGGTGTAAATGATCTGCGTGAGATTATCACTTTTCTTATCAAAAAACAGATAGTAGATCTTTTCATCGATCTTAGAAATATCAATGATAGATTCGCTGTTCTCAAACCTTTCAGAAACAGGATAATTTTTTCTTAGTAATTCCTGGAAATCATTTTTAAGGAAATTGATAACCATTTTTTTGTCCAAATCTGCCAAAACGTAGTTGAGTTTGAAATAATCATTTTCACCAATCTCAAAATCGATCATTTTGTTTCCAAAATCAGAGGTCATCACAATACGATGCGTGGTTTCAGATATTTTTTTGATGATGAGAATTCCGCTGATGTCATTACCATAGACTTCCATCTGGCATTTATAAACATAGTCCTGAGATGAAGTGAAGTATAGATTTTCAGAAGGCTTTTGATTTCTTGAAAGAGATAGTGGTTCTACATTTTCCAACTTGTAGGTTTTACAAGAAGCCAATAGCAAAAAAAGCAGACTATAAAGAAAACTCTGAAGCAGAAATCGGCGCATTGATCTTTGTGTTTTTGAAAACAATATTGGTTGTATCTCCCGAAGCTTCCGTCATATTGACCTGAGAAACCGTCGATTCGTTTTTCGGGAATTGCAATTCGATTTGTTTGATATATTTCAATAATTGAGCAGATTTCGGAGTGAATTTAGCGATGTTGAAGTTCGCATTTTTGAAATAACTTACAGAAAATTCTGGGTCATTGAACATTTGTCCATTGGAACTTCCGACAATCAGTTTATTGATTTTTTCAAAAGTTTTACTTTTTGCATCAACAGAAGATTTTTTTCCTTGGTCATTGATAAAGATTTTGTTGTCCTTGAAAACAATGCTGTATTGATAAGGTTTTGTGTATTTCCAACTCAACATATTCGGAGATCTTAAAGACATTTTTCCGTAAGTTACGATGCTTTTATCCAGAAAATCCATTTTTTTTGTTTGGGTAAAATCTGCCTGTAAGGTTTTGATCTCCTTTGTTTCAGCTGAAACTTTGGTCACGAATGCTTTAGATTCTGCAGAAGACATTGTGGTATTTTGTGCAAAGACGAAACCTGAGATCAACAAAACTGCGCCTAAAACTATATTTTTAATCATTATTTGTAGAATTAATTATTGAATCCATTGTGAAAGTCGAATACTTTTCACGTTCCAAAAATAGCAATAAATCTACCAAAACGTTGCAGGTTTTCTCCGAAGTGTCATGTAGAAGCACAATACTTCCCGGTTTCAGATTTTTGGTAATTCTATTATAAATTTTCTTTTCGTTTTCAATAACTGTATCTAATGAGCGTACGTTCCAGCCGATACTTTTTTTCCGAGTTTTTTTGATGGCTTTTGCTATATTCGGATTGGTTACTCCGAAAGGCGGACGATACAAATCGGTTTTAATATTCCCGATTTTAGAAATTACTTCATCACATTTTTTGATTTCCTCAATCATTTTCGAACTCGATAAAAATCCGGTGTTCTTGGAATGAGAATAAGTATGATTCCCTATTGTGTGGCCTTCAGCAATAATTCTTTGAAACGCTTCGGGATATTTTTCAATTTGCTTTCCGATGCAGAAAAATGTCGCTTTGATGTTTTTTTCTTTTAATAAATCTAAAAATTTCGGAGTAAATTCAGTAGGACCGTCATCAAAAGTCAATGCAACTTCCTTGATCTTCGTTCTTTTTTGAGTGGTGGAATCAATGAAATATTTTAATTGAATATCAAACGAACCCCAAACCACAGTTACTGAAAAGAGAATGAAGCAGAAGATATACATCCAGACACTTCCGTTGAAGACATAAATAAAGACGTTCCAGAAAAGATAAAATAGAATAAATAAATAATGTTTCATCTTTATTCTTGAATTTGATTCAAATATTCAGTTGCATTAAGACGGAATAATACAGAGTGTGTTAAGCTTCTCCCAACAAAACCAGACTATGGTCTTTTCCTCCAAGATGATTATACAAAAGAATGCTTTTAATTGCTGATTTCTTTGCGGAATTAACCATCATCACTTCCGGGATCTCTTGTTTTTTTAAAATATGACAAGCCATAAACGTAGAAAATCCACTCGTTGTATTGAATTCGCCACTCAAATGCTTGTAATATAATAACATAGAGTCTTGGAAGAGATCCATTGCTTTTTTATAATACACATCAGATTTTGAATCTCCACTGAAACCTAAAATCACAGCGTCAACATCATTGTTTGATAAATTATTTTTAGCCAAAAATTCTTCGATAAATTGCCGAGTTTCTGCTAAATCTAAAGTACTATTTATTTTAATATCTTTCAATTGGGCATAAGAATTTTCCGTTTTATCTTTTCCTAAAACAAAAAAACTTGCTCCTTCTCCCCAGATTACACCGTCAGTAACTGAGTTTAGATAATCAACGGGAAGATTTTCTTCTTTTTTAATGGTTTTGTTTAATTTATACAATTCCATTGTTCGGTCGGTTTGTTCATCTGTTGAACCTACCAGAACGTTTTCTGCTTCGCCATCATTAATCTGCAGTTTTGCATCCAAAAATGAGAATTCCAGCGACGACGAAGTGTTTACGTAAGTGAAATTGTACGCATGACACTGCAAACCTAAAGCGATTTGTCCTGCCACAGTATTGTGAGTGGATTGAATAAAAAATGTAGGAGTCAGGAACTCTTCATTATTATCAATCACATTTTTTAAAAATTTTTCAGAATCCTGGGAGCATCCCATTCCTGTTCCTACAATGATGGCGTCAGGATTTTCGATTCCGGCTTCCTTTAAAGCATATTGTGATGCTACGGAGCTCATTTTTACCGTTTTAGACATTCTTCTGCTCGCTGCGGGCGGAATGAATTCTTTGTAATTGGGTTCTATTGCTTTTAAAACCTGAGTCGAATTTTCAGGTTGTAAATTTTGGAAAAAATTTTCATTTAAAGTGTCCTGAACCGAGATGCAGGCTGCACTGTTGATGTAAACTACACTCATGGTTTTGAGAAAATTAAGGTTGAACAATTTCCTCCAAAACCAAATGAATTGGAAAGAACATGGTTAATATTTTTCTCTTTGAGTTCTGTCACAGGTGTCAAATCAAATTCTTCCATTTTTGTTTTAAAATTCAAATTTGGGAAAATGATATTATTTTGAATGGCTAATAAGGAATACACCGCTTCAATTCCCGCCGCAGCCGCCAAAGTATGGCCAGTAAAGGCTTTCGTAGAGCTGAATTCCGGCACATTGTTTTCTCCAAAAATTCGAATCATGGCAATTCCTTCAGACAAATCATTATTCGGAGTTGCAGTTCCATGAACGTTGATATAATCGATTTGTTCTTTATCTAAACCAGAAACTTTCAACGCTTTTTCCATCGCTAAATAGGCACCTTGTCCGTTTTCCGAAGAAGCGGTCTGGTGATGCGCATCATTTGCATTTCCATATCCTGAAAGATAACCTAAGACTTTTTTATTTTCTTTTTTCACGACTTCATCAGATTCCAAAACGATGAAAGCAGCTGCTTCACCCAAGTTCAGTCCTTTTCTGTCGTTGTCAAACGGCGTATTGTAAGAATCAGTAAGAATCATCAACGTGTTGAAACCATTCAAAGTAAATTTTGAAAGAGAATCTGTTCCGCCGACAATTACCCTGTCTAAAACACCGTTTTTAATGAGTTTTGCCCCCATCATAATTGCGTTGGCTGCAGACGAACAGGCTGTACTGATGGTCGAAACCATACCTTTTAAACCCAAATAATCAGCAATCAGCAATGATGAGTTTCCCGCATCGTGAGCGTCAATATATTTTTGCTTTTCAGGGAAATCTTCGTAGGTGTAGAAATATTTTTCGGTGATATCCATTCCGCCAACGCTGGTTGAGGAAATCAAGCCGGTTTTATATTCGTTAATGTCTAAAATTCCGGCATTTTCTACGGCTTCTTTTGCTGCAACCATTCCTAATAAAGTGGTCCTTGTTGCATTATTATCTTCGTTTAACCGAAGTTTTTGTATAAGCTCTTCATTAGATAATTTGATTTCGCCCGTCTTAATATTTCCTTTATGGCGGGTTTCAAACAGGTTAATATCTGAAATTCCGTGTTTTCCGGATTTCAGCGAACTCAGATTTTCCTCCACATTGTTTCCAATGGCGGAGATGATGCCCATTCCTGTTATGGCAATTCCTTGACTCATTAACTATTTTGTACGATTTTCTTCAATGAATTTCGCCATCACTTCTATAGATTGAAAGATTTCTTTCCCTTTTTTCGGGTCAGATAATTTGATTCCGTATTCCTTTTCAAGAAGGACGATCAGTTCCAAAGCATCGATGGAATCCAATCCAAGACCTCCTCCGAATAATGGATCTGTATCTTTGATCTCGTCTACAGAAACATCTTCCAGGTTAAGAACTTCTACGATTTTGTTTTTTAATTCTAATTTTAAGTCGCTCATAATTTTTATTTGTCAATGTATAGATTCTTGGTCTGATACACTTTGATATTGATAGTTTGATTTTTTACTTGTTTAGCAAATATACAAAAGCATTATAACTTTCCTGATATAGCTCTACCCAGCCGCATAGTACTTTTTCGGCTTTTCCAGACTGCAAGATCTGTTCCGCATAATTGTTTAAAAATTCTTCATCCAATTCGTCTAAAACAAAAAAAGCATTCTCTGTCTGCATTTTATGTTTAATACTGATTTCACCAACGCAAATGTTTGGTAAAGTATAGACGAAAACTGCAGGACTCGGAAAATAATTTTCCTGAGAATTGATGCTTTCCTGATATTTAAAATCGGTGTCTAAACTTGATGACTTATTGGCGAAAACCAATGCCGTTCTGCTATGATCGCCATTTTTTAAAATCATTTCAGAAGCAAGAAAAGCGAGTTTACTTAAGTTATCCATTTTGTGAAATTTCGGATAATTCAATTCTAAAGTTTTATAAGCTTCTTTCGCAAAATCTGAAAAGCTTTCAGTTTGGGTTTCAAAAATAATCTCGTTGTTGAGATTGATTTTTGAATGTTCTATGGTGCAGATGTCTGTTTTTTTCATGGGTTTCATTTTAACATTTTTCCAAAACAATTGCTGCATTACACCCACCAAAACCTGAAGCCGTTTTCAAAATATATTTGATTTCTGCGGGTTGGTTTTCTTTAATAATATTTAACGATTGAGAAGTTCCCGTTTCTTCGAAATTTTTGGATGGAATTAACGTGTTTTTCAAAGCACTTTCCATAGAAATGATACTTTCCAATAACCCGGAAGCTCCCAAACAATGGCCATAATAGCCTTTCATGCTGTTCAGTGGAACATTCTGTAGTTCCATTCTGTTGAAAGCGATGGCTTCCATTTCGTCGTTGTATATTGTCGCCGTTCCGTGTGCAGAAATAAAATCAATTTTTTCTACCGGAATATTGGCTTCTGTCATTGCATTTTTGATGCTTGCAAATAATCCGTCACCGGTTCTTGAGGGGCCTGAAATATGGTTCGCATCATTAATTGCTGAATCTCCTAAAACTTTAAAACTAAATTTTTCGTTTTGATTCAATTCTGAAGTTATATAAACAGCCGCCGCCGCTTCACCAATATTGATTCCGTCGCGGTTTTTATCGTAAGGTCTGCAAATTTCAGTTCCGATTGCCTGGAAAGAATTGAAGCCTGAAACCACAAATTCTGAAATTTCATCTCCGGCAATTACAAAAGCATCTTTATACTTTCCTGCCTGAATCATGTTCTTTGCGACGGCAATCGCCATCACTCCGGATACGCAAGCATTAGAAACAACAATCGGTTTAGTTTTAAATCCGAAAAAATCAGCTAATTTTTGGGCTAAATTTGAAAGAAAAACACCCTCTGGTAAAGCTGTCTTATTTTTTAATAAACTAATGTTCCCTTTTGTGGTTGATAAAATAAAAGCCGTTTCATCTGAAATAGAATGTCTTTCAACCAAAGGCTTTAAGCTTAATAAAAACATTTTTTCAAGCCTTGTGAAATTTTTTTTCTGAGTTTCGTCAAAGCATAGGTAAAATTCTTCTTCCAGTTTTTCAGAATCAATCATGGAAGCATAAAAAGGTTCCTGATTTTCTATGATTTTATGTAAAGCTACGCCTGATTTTCCTTTCAAAAGGGCATTCCAGTTTGAAGAAACATCAAAACCTAAAGGCGTGATGCAGTTGTAATCTGTGATGTAAATTTCCTTCCTCATGATAATCCCATTTTATCTTTCCAGGCCTGAAAAAACTCAGGATTATATAAGCATAAATTGTTGTCGGAATCCAAGAAAACCTGTATCGTTTCTCCTGAACAGACCAATTTATTTTCTTCGTTAAAAAGTTCGTATTTATAAATTAATTTCGCTGAAGTTGAATTCACGAAAGTTGTTACAATTTTAAAGGTCTCTCCATATTTTAATGGTAAAAAATGTTCGCAGGTGCTTTTCACAATGGGTGTGACATAACCCGCTTTCTGGATATCAAGATACGTTAGGCCATGCTGTCTTCCAAAAGCTTCTCTACCGTCTTCAAAATACACGATGTAATGCCCGTGCCAAACAATTCCCAAAGGGTCTGTTTCGTTGAACCTTACACGAACTTCTTCTGTACAAGTTAAATTTTCCTTAGACTGCATTCTGTTTTCTTTCGTAAATTAATGATATTCCAACCATTGCAAGATAGAACAAAAATAAGAAAATCAGTTCTTTAGCAATTCCACCGATTCCGCTGTTTCGTAATATGATGTCGTAGTAGGCATTCAACCCCCAATTCATAGGAGAGAACTTTGCTATAGACTGCATAAATTCAGGCATTAAAAATACCGGAACCCAGATTCCTCCGATCGCTGCCAAAACAACTACGGAAGTTGCACCAAACGGGGCAGACTGTTCCTGAGTATCGGCAACGGTTCCCAGTAAAATCCCGAAGCCAATGGCTGCTAAACCTGCAAACAAAGTGACGATGAGGAGATTGAACATTTTTCCGGTCACGTCAAATTGTGGTAAATCCATATACGGAAAAAGGCAGACTCCAACGGCTACCATCAGTAAAAACTGGATGACGCAGATAATCAGATACGTAAATGTTTTTCCTAAAATATGAATATAATACGGCGTCGGACTTACACGAACTCTCACGCTCGTTCCCTGACTTTTTTCTTTAACTAAATTAATCGACAAAGGCACGACAATGAAGAAAATCGCAAACAACGCCCAAGCCGGAACATTGTGCTGAACCGAGTTGGGTTTGACTTCAAAAGCAGATTTCGGAACGATTTCTTTAAAAGTGATCAAACTCTTGTTATCCAAATCTTCCGTTGTTCCCAGTTGGTCTTGAAACGCTTTGTAGATTTTTTTATTCTCGATCTCAAAAACCATTTTGTTGATGGCATTCATTACCGAATTTTTGAATCCGGCATTGGTTGCAGGGTCAAAATATAAATGAATATCCTTGGCTTTTGAGGCTACGGGTTTTGTTGCTGTCGAATCCGTTTCCAAACCAAAAGAACTTACAATCGTCTGAACTTTTGAATCGATATTTGAATTGATATCTTTCGTCAGATTCTGAGGAATCACAATCGCCATCTGATAATCACCGGAAAACACAGCTTCTTTAGCCGAATTTTCGTTATAATTGGGCAAAAGCTGGAAACTTTTGCTGGCTTTCAGTTCGGATTCTATTTTTTTTGAAATTTCAGAATGGTCGTTGTCGATGAAAATAATCGGAATTTTTGAGCCTTCCAGATTTTTAAACGTCGAATCCTGAATCAATGTAATGGTTATGATCAGCAGCAAAGGCATTAGAAATATAATGACAATTCCTCCGATATCGCGCTTAAGTAAAAGGATTTCCTTAAAAAAACTTCTCCACAGTTTATACAACATCTCTCAGTTCTTTTCCGGTTAATGATATGAAAACGTCTTCCAGGTTTTCTGCATTGGCAACTCTTTGCACCAGTTCTTCAGGTGTTCCGGTTGCGTGAATTTTTCCGTGGTCGATAATCGCGATTTGAGTACAAAATTCTTCCGCTTCCGATAAGTGGTGCGAAGTGTAAATAATGCACGTTCCTTTTTTATTTAAATCTAAAAGATAATCAATAATCGCTTTTTTGGATTGTACATCAACACCAACTGTCGGTTCGTCCAGAAACAGAACTTTCGGATTGTGAAGCGTTCCTGCAATCAGGTTGCAACGGCGTTTCATTCCTCCTGAAAACTGGTCGACTTTTTTATCTGCAAATTTTGATAAGCCCATCAATTCTAAAGATTCATCGATGGTATCTCTTAATTTTTTGTGACTTAAACCATACAAGCTTCCAAAAAACATCAGGTTTTCTTTAGCGGTCAAAGTCGGATAAAGCGCATATTCCTGTGGAACAACGCCAATAATCTGTTTCAGTTTTGTGCTGTTTTTCTGAGGAGAAAGTCCGTTGATGGTAAAACTTCCTGAAGTTGGTTTGATCAAACCGGAAAGCATAGAAATCAACGTAGTTTTTCCGGCTCCGTTGGGACCGAGAATTCCGTAGATCTCGTTTTTAGATATATTTAAAGAAATATCATTGACAGAAAATTCTTCTGCATTTTGATATTTCTTGTAAAGATTTTTTATTTCTATAATATTCTCCAAACTAAATCGCTTTTCTCAGTTTCTTATAAAAAGCTTCTTCCAAATCAGCAATATGAAGCATCGATTTTGAAAGCTGATTATAAATATCACTTTTCGAATTTCTATTCTTGTAAACTCTCGCAATATCCACCGCGAAATCTCTCCAAAGGTCGCCGATTGTTGTGATTTCCTTTGAAAGTTCTTTCAGCTCATCATTTTTAAGAATGACAGCAGCTTCCTGTAAAAAAGCACCATAAATAAACCTGAATCCGCCACCGCCGGTTCCGATTTCCTCCTGCATTCTGATGAGCTGGCCAAGATAATGATTGGTTACTTTCGTTCCTTTTTTCTCTGCCCATTTCGGGATGCTTTTTGCCACCCAACGCATCGCTTTTACACCAATAATCGGAACGGGAGCCAGCATATTTTTGCAGGTGTCTTTTATTCCTTTTTTGATGGCTTCTTCAAGGTTTACCGTTTCCGGAATGTGAGTCGGAAAATACATATGACCTTTCGGTGGAAGTGCCCCTTTTGCGTAACGAACTTTTTCCAGTTCGGCTTCGGAAAGGGAAGTTGCGAAATCCATTACAGGGTCGCTGATTAAAAATCTGCCGTTTTCTTTGCCATAAACCACAAGGTTGTGTGCGTTGAAATGAAATTTATATTCTTCAGGAAAATAAGTCAGGTTGAAAACTCCAACCTGCAATCCTGTCGGGATATTCTGTTCTAAATTTTTCTCTAAAGCGGTTTGTGCATCTTTGGGATTGGAGAATTTCTGTCTTTTGATTTTAATGCCCAGTCTTTTTGCGGCTTTGCTGAAAATCGCTCCCGGCATCGGACGATAGCTGAATCCCGGCGCAAAATTCACTTTCAGGAAAGGTAAATACACGAAAAACAATCCGGAACCAATTCCGAAAATCATGGGTTCGCTAAGTTTTAACCCTTTATTTAAAAGTAAGTTGGAGGCAACACCGTTTTCGCAGTGAGCGGTTTGGTGGTGTTCAAAGTTGATCTTCATTGTTATTTACCGTCGAAGTTTTTTAATTCGTCTACCGAAATCCCAAATGCATCTGCATATTTTTTCAGGGTAGAATCGCTGAGTTTTTTGAAATTTTTTGGTTTTGCGTGTCTTTTCACGGTCCATTGCCATTTATCCACATAGGCTGCAAGAACCTGCAGATCCATTTTATTGAGTTCCATAAAATAGATGATGGGACTTACGATTCCATTTGCAACATTCTGTTTAGCTTCTTCGATACGCTCATTGATCAGTGCCATCGATTCGTCAAGGGCTGCTTTTTTGGCTTCCCAACCAATGCTTTGAGCGGTGGTATAATTGTTATTTTCATCCGTCACATATAACATTTCGGTCATATTTGCCGATTGCATACTGCTTTCGTCCTGTGGAATGTCTTGCTTTTTCATCGTTATTGTTTTACTTCTTGAATAAACAAATTGATTTCGGCTCTGATTAATATTTTATCATCAAGAAAAGTTTCGCAAAAAATGTTGCAGATGTTTTCAAACTGAGAGATCAAAGAAGCCTTTGAGATGATGATATCATCAACTTTCGGCAACGCGAAAATCTCTATTTTTTTGATATTCGTAATGAAACCGATCACTTTTGTTTCAACATCCGGATTCTGGAAAAAACTTTGTCCGAGGATTGATGAGCATGTCTGCGCCAGGTTTTCTATTAATCCGGCCTCAATAAATGTGTTGTCTGAAACAAAAATATTGTCTTGGGTAATTTTAAATGATGTGATGACTTTATCTTCCGTCAATTCCAAAATATAATCCGTCATCAGCATTGGTTCGCGATGAGGCAAAAAATTGTGGATGTTGATCAAACTTTCGTCCTTCAGTTCCATTTAAAATTATTTCACTACGGTTTTCATCTGCGATTTTGCAATCACTTTATCATTGATTTTAGTAATGATCTCTACCAGTGTTACGCCCATCATTTCATTAATAATAGTCGCTTCCGATCTCAATACGTCTCCGACTTGAGGTAAACTTTCTGTTTCAAAAGATTTGATAGCGCCTATGTAACCTGTCGGAGATTCTTTGCCTAAAAGAAAATATTTATAACCCGTATGCAAAGCCACGCTCTGAGCCTGATGTTCAATCAAACCAGAAGCCTGAAATGTATTTTCATTAACAAAAATTTGATCTTCCTTAATGACAAATTCGGAAATCAAATGATTTTCCGAATATTCCAGAAGTCCGCTTACCATTACAAAAGGGAACTTTTGAGGAATCAGACTTTCTATGAAGTTTTTGTCAGAATTTGGTAACAAGTTTTCCATTAACAAACAGTCAATAATGCACAAGAATAAGCGAATCTTCCACTTTCCGGAACACAAAGAAGAATTCTTTCTCCTTTTTTAAGTTTTCCGGAATTCATCAATTGTTCCACAGCAATGAAGATGGATCCAGCACCGATGTTCCCAACTTCGGAAAGATTATAGAACCATTTTTCCCAAGGAAAATCTAAGCCAACTTTTGCAAATTCTTCTTTCAATCCATCTTTGAAATAACCGGAAGAAATGTGTGCCAGCACATGGTCTACAGATTCCGGGTCCAGTTCGTGTTTGTCAAAAGATGCTCTCAAACTCTGTGCGCCTTTTACAAGGATGTATTGGTCCAGGATCTTTGTGTCTTGTTTCAAAGCAAAGATCGATTGCTTCAACCACTCGTCAGAAGGATAATCTGCCCAGGATCTCAGACTTCCGTCTTCCTGTTTTTCACATCCGGAATACATACAGGCTTCGATCTCGTGAGCGTAAGAATAGAAATCGATCCATTCGATTTTCAAAGAAGTCTGGTTTTCTCTCGGCTTATTTTCCAACAAAAATGCACCGGCACCATCAGAAAGCATCCATCTTAAAAATTCTCTTTTGAAGGCTACAATTGGTCTTTCTTCCAATAGTTTCAGATTTTCTGCTTCGTGGTCGAATTTGTCCGCTGTCATCCAGGAAGAAAATCTCTCGGAACCTACACAAACAGCATTGTTTTTCACACCAGCTTTTACAGATAAGAAACCGTAGTTCAGTGCGTTCATCCCGGAGTTACAAAGTCCCATTGATGTGTTGATCTCCACAGATTTGTTCATACCCAGTTCACCATGGACCATAGATGCGTGAGATGGCTGAATCTGGTCTGCAGAAGTTGTTCCGCAAGATAGTAGTTCCATATCTTCTTTTTTGAAATTCTCATCGAAAAGACCATTGATCGCATTGGCTGTGATCTGGGCGTTGGTATGAGTTGGGTTTCCATTTTTGTCAAGGGCGTAATATCTGGTTTTGATCTGATTATTTCTCAAAATCAGAGCTCTTGCTTTGGACGGTGTATTGTTTACCAAACCAAGATAGGTTTCCATATCGTCATTGGCTATCGGCTCGTTTGGCAGGTATGTAGAAGATTTGGTGATATAAACGTTGCTCATTTTCTATTTTAAATTAATTCCTTGTAAATATTCTCTTTGTTTTTTTCTTTTAAACCACAATAACGGCGCTAGTAGTATATGGAAAACTAGAACGATTGGAGAGATGATCCAGATCGCTGCCATCAAATATACCTTAAAGAATTTTATCAGCAATGGACGCTTTTCTTTTTTCTTGATGATAAGATTGGACCAGACGGTGAAGATTTTGTTCCCGACTTTTTCTACTCTTACCAGAAAAGGCCTTATCTCTACCGCTCCGTTTTTTACCAGATCGGGCTGGAGATTCTTTAAATTATTATTGCGGAAATGCTCTTCAATAATCTTACCATACTTTACAGAACCGGCAATTTCTTCATCAGAAATTCCGGCTGCTGGTAAAATTCCGGATTTTTCTTTCTGTCCGGTCGTTAGCCAACGTAGAATAGTAAGCACGCTGGTGTAGTTGTCGTGCCTGTCAACCAACGCTATGTTTCCAACTAATTGAGCGCTGAGGTCACGCAGGTAGACTTTCAGTTTTTCCTGAGAAAGCATCCACATATTTCTGGTTCCGGAAATGGTAACAACAGGAGTATCTTTCAAAATATTTTCTGCATAACCGCTTTTCAGAAATGAAATAATCGGAATCGAAGGTGTCAAATACCAAACCTGATATCCAAAAAGGATAAGGTCAAATTGTTGGTTCATAACGTTTTCCGGTGGAGGGAGTATCTCACTTGGGATTTGCAGATAGGATTCTGGAAATGTATTGAAAAAGACATCGCCTGGCCAAGGAAAAGGAAAGTCTTTTTTTAATTTGATGCTGTAATATGTGACCTGATATTCGTCTTTTTTATTTTCAAATGGTCTTGCGATATTCTTTACGATATCTTCTAATTGACCCGTTTGCGAATAATAAATGACCAGTATTTTTTTTGGCATTAGTAAGTAATATTTGATACAAAAATATACTTTTCATATTTATTATTCGTGGCAGAAGATGTTAATTGAGTCCGATCTGAATATTAAATTGAAATCCGAATTTTGAAAATGGGAATTATCAATATTCAGTAAAATGATTTTCTTTGGTAAAATCTCAATTTCATTGAAGTCAAAATTTTTGTCAGATACCAATAGAATATCAATGTTTTTCGAGATCTCGGAAATGTTATTGATGTAATGTATCTTCCTTCTTTTGACAAGATAATTTTGTTCGGCCACTTCTCTTTTTTCTTTGTTTTTTATCAAACTGAATATTTTTCTTCCGGCTTGTTGAAGCGTCATTAAGACGTCTTTTTGACCAAAGTCATCTGCAATGTGCAGGATGTTGGCTTCAGTCGGAAGATGCTTGTCCAATTCGAAATAAACCGATTTGTTTTTGGTGAAATCTTCTTTTACAGGTTTCACAACTTCATTTTCTTTATATAAAAAACTTAAGAATAATTTTTTTTTAAAATAATTTTCATCCTCGATCTCACTTCTCAGTTTGGCAAATTCCTCTCGGAAACAGGCGTTGATCTTCTTCGTTCTTTCGGAGTAATTTTTCCCGAAACTTTGGTCATCTTTCAGGATTCTGGTACCTACTTTAACAGTTATGCTTCCATCATATATGATAAAGTCGCCTTTCGGTAAAACTTCGGAATTTCCGTGGATATAGATCGGAAGAATATCCAGGTCGTATTCTTCTGCCAAGTAAAATGCACCTTTGTGGAATCGTTTTATGTTGTTGGTGTAGGACCTTTCCGCTTCCGGAAAGACCACAAGAGAGTAGCCTTGGTCTATTTTTTCTTTCAGTTTTTCTTTGCCGTTTTCGATACCCTGAGAAACCGGGAAAAACCCAAGAGCTTTAACTAATTTTCCAAAAACCGGAGAGTTCCAGACCCAATCATTGACAAGATAGACGATCTTATGTGTTGCCATTGCAATTGCCAATGTGTCAAGAAAGGAAGTGTGATTGGCAATGATGATCGCGGGTTTGCTGAAATCCTCATTAGGATTTCTGATCACTTTTTTCTTGACAAACGGATTTGAATATAAAACGGATGTCAGAAATTTTGCTAAAATTAATTTGATGAGGTCTAAAGTTCTTCCTTTCGAACGTTTCACGAAGATACTTCCAATCGCTGAAAAAATCGACCCGCCTAAACCGTAATATAAAAATGATAGGACAGAATTTAAAAATAACCTAAAGGTGACCGGCGATAATCCCTTTTTCTGTCGGTTGATAATTAAAAACCTAAACCAGAACGGATATAAAGTTGAGGTAATGACAATCACGGAGAACATTCCGATCAAAGCAACCAGCGCCAAAGAATGCAAAGCAGGATGTTTCGCAAAAATCAAAGAACCAATTGACAGAATCGTTGTGAAAACGGCTAGGATAATCGAAATTCGGTATGTCGGAAGTTCATTTTTTCCAGTCGTATGTTCTTTTTGCATCGCCTTCGTCAGGAAAATGCTGAAATCGTCTCCGACCCCGAAGACCAAAGTACAGACAACGGTGCTGAAAATATTCAATTCCAGACCAAGAAAATAGAGAATTCCGGCAGTCACAACTCCTGTTAAAATGATCGGGAACATTGTAAGGACAGATAATTCAAAATTTCTGAAGAAAACGATGATGGTTAAAATTATCGCTAAAAGAGAATAATTAATTAAGGTGTTGAAATCATTTTTCAGCAAGCCCAAAAAGTTCTCGTTCATCTGTTGGCGGTCGATTGCCAAAGCTTCATGGTTTTTTTCAACATCTTTGATGAAAGCATCTCGTTTCCTTTCGTCAACTTTCACCACATTCGAAACCGTATAAAAACCATTGTCGTTACTTAGGAATTCTGATATCTGGAGGGCCTTTATTTTTTCGTAGTCTTTTAAGCTTAAGGAAGAGTAGGATTTATTTAAATTTTCATTGAACTGGTCAAAAGCAGAAGCGTTGAACCCGAACTTGTTCCCGTTTTGAACTAATGCAGAAATTGTCTGGTTTTTTTTGTTTTGATTCCAGAAGTTATTCCATTTTTCAACCTTTTTTTGCTGGTCTTCTTTCGATAAAACGACATTTCCAAGCGAATTATAGCTCAGGATCTTCCCTTCTTTTTTTTCTTTTTCCAAAAACTGGCTCAACTGAGAATTTCTCGCCAAAGCTTCACTTTCAGAATTTCCGTAAGAAATCGTGTAAATCGATTTTGAAGTAATGTCCGATAATTTCTCAAGCTTGGCTTCGCTGATCTTCAAATCTTTCGGAATGTAATTCAGATCACCAATATCTTCATTAAAACCAACATGACGGAATCCAAAAAGACAGGCAATGATCATCAAAGAACATCCGATGATCAAAGGTTTGTTCTTTTCGTAAGGATAATTTCCGATCTTATCGATGAAATTTGCATTTACATTATCCGTTTTTTCTTTCGGATGATATAATTGCGGTACAATGATCAAAGCGGTAAATGAGGAAAGGAAAACCGTGATCGCAGCAAAAAGTCCGAGATCTTTCAACGCCTCCGAACGTACAAATACCAAACATAAAAATGAAACGGCGGTTGTTGCGCTACTCAGAATAATCGGTTGTGTGATTTCTTTGTAAAGCTCTTCAATATTGTTGTTGTGCTTATAATGTGTCAAAATATGGAGCGCATAATCAATCGTGATTCCAATGAGAATGGCTCCGACGCTGAGCGAAATTGCCGATATTTTATCTTTAATGAAATATAAAACCATCAGCGAAATGAAAACAGCGAAAACGGTCGGTAAAAAAACGATCAGTGGCGTAAAGAAATTCCTGAAATAATACATCAGTAATACCAACAAAACCGTCATCGAAATAATGACCGTATTCTGGATGTCTTTCTTGATTTGTTGCGCATTCGCAACTGCGATTGCAGGTGAACCAAAATAGCTGATCTCCGTTTTTCCTTTGAATTGTGTGTTGAGATCATCTTTTATTTCGTTCAGCTGATTGACGAAAACTTCATTGCTTTTGGTGTCGTTGCTTTTGTTTTTCGGTTCGATGAAAAGCAAGAGGTCCCTTCCGTTTTTGGTAACGATGTAATTGTCTTCCAGCTTGAAATCTTTGCTGATATTCAAAGCATTCAGTTTTTTGATTCCAAGAAAAGTGATCCCGAGAGGGTCTTTTTTAATGAATTCTTTCGTTACAAGACTTGTCGGGGAAACCAGCGAAACATAATTGCTTTCAACCTGTTTTGCAATGCTGTCTTTATTGAGTTTTCTTTCGATTTCTTTGTAATCGTTCTCATCCAGAAACAAAGGAAGATTCTGATTGACAAAATCAAACGTTTCCGAAATTTCGTTATCATTTACTTTCCCCTGGACCGAACCGATGTATTTTTTTAAAGGTTCGATCTTGTTTAGGAAAGTATCGGCAGTTTCCGAAAGCTGGAAATTGTCGTCTTTCGATTTGTTCTCGATGATGACGATGATTTTATCTGAAAAATTGAGTTGCTTCAGAACTTTAGCGGTCAGATCAGATTTGTCGTTTTTCGGAATGATCTGGTTAATGTCTTCCTCGAAATTAATTCTGGAAGCAAAAAATCCGCAAATGAAAAGAATTCCCAAAGCTGTTGCGATGGAAATCAGTCGGTTTTTATAAATAAAATAATATAAGTGGATGAAAAAGCGATGCATTTCTGATTATGATACTGCAATATGATTACAGATATGATGGCGTTAAGGTTTTTGTTTTTTCTAAAATCAACTCAATGCACCATTTTTTGATGGAATGATCATTAAGTTTGCAAATTTAATGATTTTTGACTTGGAAAAGCTTGCGAAATAAGATTAATTATTTATATTAGTAGTCAAAAAACTAAAAATTAATGAAAAAAATTTATTTTCTACTTATTTTATCTCTTTTTTTCTCGATTTCCTGTAAAGATGACGGTGCAGTGATAGAGCCTTCGATTTCGGGACCTGCTGTCAATTTTGATATCAATGCAGTTCCGTATTCCAAATTGTCGACCTATTCATTTTTCAGTGGAGATTTGAAAAATTTGACACCAGTAGCCAAAGTGATCCCTTATGAGCCGGCAAGTTCCCTGTTTACGGATTATGCTCTGAAGAAAAGATTTATTTGGATGCCCGAAGGTACAAAGGCCAAGTACATAGAAGATGGTAAAATACTTGATTTTCCGGTTGGAACAACTTTGATAAAGAATTTTTATTACAATACTTTACAACCCAATAATACAACGAAAATCATCGAAACAAGATTGATGATAAGAAAATCCACAGGATGGATCTTTGCGGAATATATTTGGAACGATGCGCAAACAGAAGCCACTCTTTTAACCGGGGAAGATTTTGAAAGCGGGAGTTCTCAGGAAATCACTTTCAAAAAACCAAATGGCGAAAGTATTACAACAAATTATAGGATACCATCGGAAACCGAATGTTTTGCATGTCACAGATTAGATGGTAAAGCGATCCCGATTGGTACGAAACCTCAGAATTTGAATAATATATATGGTTATTCTACCAATAATATTAAAAACCAGCTTCAAAAACTGGTAGATGAAGGTTATTTGGCAAGCTATCCCTCCACAATTAACTCTACGGTAGATTATCATGATGCAAGTAAACCTGTAGATATCCGTTTGCGTTCCTATCTGGATGCAAATTGTTCCCATTGCCATCAAGAAAATGCACGTTGCGATTATCGTGCCTTAAGGCTGAATTTTAATCAGACCACAAACTTGACAAACCTTGGTGTATGTGTTACAGCAGCCGAGCCTGTGAGTTCAACAATCTCAAAAATTGTTGCTCCTGGAAATTATAACAAATCGGTGATGCACTACAGACTTCAATCTACGGATGGAAGTAACATGATGCCATTGTTGGGAAGAACAGTTGTACATGACGAAGGTTTACTGTTGGTTCAGGAATGGATCAATTCATTAACGCAAACTTGTAATTAATAAAAAACTTATAACAGATATGAAGAAACTATTACTACTTACTTTGATGTGTTCTATCTCTTTTGGAATGGCTCAAACATCCTGTAACAACGCTGTGAATCTTACTGCGGTAGGAACCTATACGGTTACTGGAATTAATGGAATGGCAGCTCCTTCTGCATGTGGGTTGGAGTATGGTATTGGAACAGCCGGAGCATGGTACAAATACACCCCGACCCAAGAAATGAATGTCACGGTGTCCACTGTAATTGCAGGACAGACAAATGATACGAGGATAATGGTGTATTCCGGAAGTTGTACAGCATTGGCTTGTTTAGCTAGCAATGATGATTATTCAGGATATTCTGCGCAGGTAAATTTCAGAGGTTCTGCCAACACTACATATTATATCGTCTTTGATAATAAATGGAGCAGCTCTGGGTTTCAATTCAAATTATCAGAATCTGTAGCCGTACCGGACAGGCTTTCGTTCACTTCCCAAGTCGCAAGTGGTGCTTCTTCGGCATACAACAATTGCATCGTAGATATGAATGGAGATTATCTGGATGATATTGTCTCTGTGGTCAATAAAACAAAAATTGTCATTTCTCATCAAAAACCGGACGGAGGATTTACCGATGTTACTTACACGATTCCAAGTACCATAGTAGAGCCTGAATGGAGTATTGCTGCAGGAGATTACGATAACAATGGTTTCAATGATCTGATCTACGGTTCATCAACTGGCGTTACTTTTGTGAAAGCAAATGCCACAGGAACAGGATACACGATTGAAAGAAAAACCCAAAACTACCTGACGCAGCGTACCAATTTTGTAGATATCAATAATGATGGAAAACTGGATGCTTTTGTGTGTGATGACAATGGCCCTAACAGATATTATCTGAATGATGGCACCAATATGAATCACAATCGTGGTGGCTTAGGCGATTTCCCTTCAGGCGGGAACTATGCTTCAACTTGGACAGATTATGACAATGACGGAGACCTCGACCTTTTCATCGCAAAATGTGGAGAAGGCGGTTCAGGAGTTGGAGGAAATATTGATGAGCTGCACAGAAATAACGGAAACGGGACTTTTACCAATGTAGCTAACACGGCTAATCTGGCCGAGCCCTCCCAGAGTTGGTCAGCAGCCTGGGGAGATTTTAATAATGATGGACTGATGGACACCATGATCGGGATCAATTCTGATACCGATGGACTTAATAAGATCATGAAAAATAATGGCGATGGAACATTTACAGACGTTACCGCAGGTTCCGGATATGAAAACATTATAGACTCTAGCAGGGAATATGTAACATATGACTTTGACAATGACGGTTTCCTAGACATATTAGGCGCAGGAAATACCATTATGTTTGGAGATGGTAACTTCAAGTTCACCCCCAACGGCAATCCTTACAATCTGAATATCTACCGCAGACCGGTCGGAGATCTTAATAACGATGGGTTTTTAGATATCCAAAGTGGAACGAATATCTTGATCAATAACGGAAATAGCAACAAATGGCTGAAAGTTACCTTAAAAGGAGTTGAAAGCAACAGAAACGGAATCGGGGCACGAGTGGAGATCTACGGAACATGGGGAAAACAAATCCGTGATGTGCAAAGTGGAACTGGTTTCGGTAACATGAGTACGCTTAATACCCATTTCGGGATTGGCCAGGCATCTGCCATTGCCAAGGTTGTTGTAAAATGGCCATCCGGAAAAGTTGATACTGTCGAAAATGTAACGCCCAATACAACATTAAATATCGTAGAAGGTTCTACATTAAGTGTTTCCGATGTTCAGGATGGTAAAGGATCATTTACCGTTTATCCCAATCCAAGCAGTGATATGGTTAACTTCAAAGCTAAGAAAGGATTTGTACCTATTGAGGCCAAATTGTATGATATGAATGGGAAAATTGTCTTACAGAAAGAAATTATTGAAAATTCAATATCGATCAAACAATTAAGCTCAGGAACATATTTGCTTGTTGCAAACGATAAAGCAGGAAATGCTTATTCTCAGAAAATTATAAAAAAATAGACCTTACTTCATAATTAGGGCTCAAGCCTGCATCAATTGATGCAGGCTTTTTGAGTTAGAAACATAGTTCTTTTGGACCAATAGTTTTTTTGAATCATTACAAATACGCTATATAAAATAAAAAACTCCTACTTTTGCAAAAATTTTTCAGGATGCCAAAAAATTTAGTGATCGTCGAGTCTCCGGCAAAAGCAAAAACAATTCAGAAATATTTAGGATCGGATTTTGAGGTCAAGTCCAGCTTCGGACACATCCGTGATCTGCCTAAAAAAGGGATGGGAATCGACTTGTCGAGTTTCACGCCTGACTATGAAGTTTCTGCAGATAAGAAGAAACTGGTGACAGAACTGAAAGCTGCTGTTAAAAAAGCAGAAACGGTTTGGCTGGCTTCCGATGAGGACCGCGAGGGAGAGGCTATCGCTTGGCACTTGGCAGACGAACTGAAACTGAAACCTGAAAACAGAAGAAGGATCGTCTTCCATGAGATCACAAAGAATGCAATCCTGAAAGCTATCGAGAATCCTAGAGATATTGACCAGAATCTTGTCAACGCTCAACAGGCAAGACGGGTTTTGGACAGGATCGTTGGTTTTGAGATGTCACCGGTTCTTTGGAAAAAAGTGAAAACAGGCCTTTCTGCAGGGCGTGTCCAATCTGTTGCAGTGAGATTGGTTGTGGAAAGAGAAAAAGAAATTCGCGAGTTTGTTCCGAAGCCAAGTTTCAAATTAGAAGGTATTTTCCTTAATAATGCTCAACAGGAGATCTTGGCAAAACTGAAAAAAGATTTCGATAAAGAATCTGATGCAGAAAGCTTCCTTAATTTGGCAAAAACAACAGACTTCAAAGTTCTGAATGTTGAGACCAAACCCGGAACTCGCACGGCTTCTGCTCCGTTCACAACATCAACCTTGCAGCAGGAAGCTTCTTCCAGATTGGGTTATGGCGTGACGACTACGATGCGTTTGGCGCAAAGACTTTACGAGGAAGGATTCATCACCTATATGAGAACGGATTCCGTGAATCTTTCCCAGGAAGCCATCAATGGAGCAAAGGCACAGATCATCTCAGAATATGGCGAGAATTATTCCAAGCCGAGAAATTATACTACCAAATCATCTTCTGCTCAGGAAGCGCACGAAGCCATCCGTCCAACGGATTTTTCTGTTAAATCTATTGGTGATGTTCAGTTGAACAAATTATATCAATTGATCTACAGAAGAACTTTGGCTTCGCAGATGGAAAATGCTAAAATTGAAAAAACGGTCATCGAAATCGGGAATGCAAAATTGCCGCAAAATTTCGAAGCTCAGGGTGAAGTGATTGTTTTCGATGGTTTCCTAAAAGCTTATGGAATTGTTAAAACTGAGGATGACGATGAAGAAAACAACGAAAAATTATTACCAAAAGTAACTGTTGGCGAAGCTCTTGACTATAAAAAAATTACAGCTACAGAAAAATTTACGAGACCGTCTGCAAGATTTACCGAAGCCGGCTTGGTCAAGAAACTGGAAGAACTGGGAATTGGTCGTCCATCGACCTACGCACCAACGATCCAGACGATCCAAAATCGTGAATATGTTGACAAAAGAGAAATAGAACCACAAACAAGAGAAATCGTAAAAATGACTTTGGGCAAAACCGGCGTCAAAAAAGAAGTTCTCGAGGAGAAATTTGGTGGGGATAAAAATAAATTCGTTCCGACGGATATCGGTGAAGTTGTGAATGACTTCCTGATCAATAATTTTGCCGAGATTCTTGATTATGGATTCACGGCAAGAGTAGAGGAGGGATTTGATGAGATTGCAAATGGCGACCAGAAGTGGAAAGAAATGATGACGGATTTCTACTCCAAATTCCATCCAAGGATCGAAGATGTTGAGGAAAACGCCGATCGTGCCAATGGCGAAAGAATCCTGGGCGTAGACCCGAAAACAGGAAAGAATGTTCACGCCAGGATCGGAAGATTCGGGCCGATGATACAGATCGGGGAACAGGACGATGAGGAAAAACCAACGTTTGCATCTTTGATGGCGAATCAGAATATTGCGACCATTACCCTGGAAGAAGCTTTGGAGTTGTTCAAGCTTCCTTTTGATCTTAAAGAAGTTGATGGGCAGCCGGTTTCGGTCGGTGTTGGAAGATTTGGTCCTTATGTAAAATGGGGAGAGACCTACATCAGTATTCCAAAGGGCGAAGATCCATTGTCTGTTGACCAAAACCGTGCAGAAGAGATCATCAATGAAAAGAAAGTGGCAGATGCACCAATTGCAAATTATAAAGGCGAACCTGTAACCAAAGGAACGGGAAGATTTGGACCTTTTATCAAGTACAAAAGTATCTTCGTGAATGTTCCCAAGAAATATAATTTCGATAATCTTTCTCAAAGCGATATCAACGAATTGATCGATGCGAAACTGGAAAAAGAAGCCAACCGGTACATCCAGCAATGGGAAGCAGAAAAGATCTCTATCGAGAATGCAAGATGGGGACCTATCGTAAAACACGGCAAGAACATCTACAAGATCCCAAAAAAGAAAGATGACTCCAAATACGAGGTAGAAGACCTGAAAGACGTTTCTCTGGATGAGGTAAAAAAATGGATCACAGCGCAAGACCCGAAAGCCTTTGCTGAGAAAAAGAAACCAGCCGCTAAGAAAGCAACTACTGCTAAAAAGCCTGCGACGAAAAAAGCGCCGACAAAGAAGAAGTAATTAGACTTTTATAAAATAGAAAGCACAGATTTTGGTCTGTGCTTTTTTTGTTTGTTGTCAAATTGGATAGCGCGGATTTGCAAATCCTCAACATCGGATTTTCCTCACGATGGAGCAAACATCTTGCTTGTGCCTATAGAGATACGAGCGTGACGCTCGCACCAGCGGGGCAAGCATTTTGTGCTTATTTGTTGTTAGTGGCGGTTATTTCATCAGCAATTTTAATTTTAATTGAGCATCAGTATCTTCCGGTTCTTTTTCAGTATATAACTTTAGATATTCAATCGCTTGTTTCTTTTGACCAGAAAATCGATAAGCTTCACTCAAATAATAATAGCTATAAGTTGAGTTTGGAAAAAAGCGAATAATTAACTTAAATAAATCTATTGCTTGTTCATTCTTTTTTTCGAACAATGCCTTATAACCATATCGCTCGATAAGGTTTTCTCTTAATGTATGTGTCTTTGAATTACTTTCTATTTCCTTAATGCCAGCTTCATAACCCTTGTTGCAAACAGTCATGATGATATCTTTAGTGTAAAAGAAATTGTCAATTGATGGTGCTGAATCGACTAATTGTTTTTTAATCAGATTACTCGCTTCCCAATAATTCTCGACTTCTCCATTGGTTAGAATAACGACTGTGTAGCCCAAATCCGGATAGATCATCAGTTCACAAGCGATGCCATCGTGTCCACCGGTATGTCCAATAATGCGATGTCCGTTTATGTAGTTTTCTTCAGATCCATAGCCATATTTTCTTTCTCTATACTTCACTTTGCCTGATGTAGAAAGAGCTGTGCTTTCTTTGCTCAATAAAATATTGTTTTGTAAAGCATTGGCAAAATTCAACAAATCATCAACTGTAGAATAACCACCACCAGCAGGAGTTCCTTTGGCTACGTTTGAGAAAATGTTGTTTTTCCATTGTCCCGGTTCTTCCAATGACATTGTATAGCCAGTCGCCAAATTTGGAATAGCATTAGCCAATTCGTAAGCATCGGTATTCATCATTTTTGCAGGTTTGTAGATGTGTTCCTTTACGTAATCAAAATAATTCTGACCCGACACCTTTTCAATGATTAATCCTAAAACCATATATCCGGAATTGCTGTACAAGAAGTCGCTACCCGGAGCAAATACAAGTTTTTTATTAGCAAACAACGGAAGATAATCAGAAACTGCTTTGAAGTTCACTTTCGCAAGTTTGTCGTATTCTTCCCAAAAACTTTGCATTCCTGAAGTGTGCGTCAATAAATGATGGATGGTCACTGAGTCGGCAACCGTTTTATTAGGATAATCCAAAAGATATTGACCTACTTTATCCTGAAGCGAAATTTTTCCAGATTCTACCAATTGCATAATAGCCGTTGCTGTGAACATCTTGTTGATAGAAGCTAAGTTGAACTTCGTGTCCGGTTTATTTTTTATACGGTCCGGCAAATTGGCGAAACCGAATGCTTCTCTATAGATTGGTTTACCATTTTTTGCAATAAGAACAACTCCGCTTAAGTTATTTTCTTTTTCAAGTTTTTTTAGATGAGACTTAATGGGATTAACGATGTTTTCCAGGTTTTGGGATTGTACTTTGATTGGTTGGAAAAAAGCAATCAGAAAGATCGCTATAAATAAATAGACTTGACGGGTTGTCATATTCGGTCATTTTATGATTAAAGGACAAAAGTAATTTAATCATAAAACGAAAAATTGTACAAGTGTAAACCCATCTATAAAAACAGCCAATGAATTTGTTTTTTTTCCAGTGCAGTCGTTTTGTTAAAGAAAACCTTTGGAGAAAACCCGGTCACTGATTTGAATTCTCTTGTCATGTGAGACTGGTCAAAATAATCAACACCGTATGCGATATCCGTTAAGTTGTTTTTGGTATTATCTGATACGTATTTATTAACCGCATTTCTAAATTTCAGTATCTTTTTGAATTGAGATGGTGTTTTGCAGATATGTCTGTTAAAGTGCTTGTTCAATGTGGTGCGTGAGATAACATTCTTTTCGCACAGTTCTGTAATGGTCAATGCGTCATTTTCCTCATCCATCATTTCAGATAAAACGGTTTCAAGAAAGTTATGTTCAAATCCTATTAATTTGGATAACCAATAACTTTCAATACCTTGAACTTTTTCGACATCATTTTGCAAAGAAAGAATTTCCATCATCGCTTTTTTATAATCTTCAAAAGGTGAAAATTCAGAAAAGTTTGAACTGTTGTAATGGTTTAAGTCATTCTCCAAAAATGCATTAATGGCTAAGGGTTTAAAATAAATCGTGATTTCGTTTATTTTCCCTTCGTACTGTACATACACAGGCTTATTGAAATCAGATACCAAATTGGTTTCAACATCATTGTCATCGTATTGCTGGATGATTAATTTATTTCCTTTACTAATCGATTTTGATTTTTCACTGATCGATACAATGGTAAAAATAGATGGAAAGGTAATATATTTGGTAGGTTTTTCTTCCGATGTATGGGTGAGAATATAAATACACTCTATGTATTTTTTCAGGATAGGGTTTGAAGGAGAATAAACTTTTATTTGCATAAAATTGGATTCTTTACTGGCATGAGGTTTTGGTCTTCTTTTTTAGTGCTGGCGCAGGCATCTTGCTTGTGCCTATTGCAAGTACGAGCGTGACGCTCGCACCAGCGGGGGGTGTTTGTTACCGTTGCAAGGGTATTACTGCCCAAATTGTCAACGATTATTACACTATCAGGCACATTGTGTTTAATCAAATATTCTTTCATTTTGTCTCCTTCGTAAAATCCTTCTTTTCCAAGTCCACCACTAACCAATATTTTTTTTACTCGTCCAGAATTGTAAAGATTAAGTCCACATTCCATACGTTTTTCAAGTCTTTCTGAAAGTGTCCCATCTTCATTTACCTTATTGCCTAAAACGACAGCAATGTCTGCATTCATTTTTTTGTCTGTCAAACCGTCAATAGTTATATAAATCAAATGTCCACAAACCCATAAAAACACTATGGAAATAAATATTTTGAATGTTCGTTTACGGTTTTTCATAAAATGTCTGCTAACGTTTCGGGGCTTTGCGATGGTGGGGCAATCGAAGCACAAATCTTCAATTTTGCACAAAAGTTGAACCGAAGAATTACCGTTGAACTTTGTAGTTTCGCCCCACTATTGCAAAACCCTTGTTAGTGGCAGTTTTTTTATATGTTATTTAATATTAATTCTTCAAAATTTTCAGCAAGTTTTTCAATTTCGTTGTTGTCGTGATAATATATTTTTACATTTCCATTTTGTGTAATAAATATTGGGTCTCCTGAACCGTCAATAGAAATTACATAGCTTGATTGGATTTCATTACAAACCTGAAATTCTAAATAAGTACTTCTAAATGATTTTGTAATTTCAAGAATGGTTTGTTCTGCTTTTTTTGAACCTCTTTTTGTGCAAGGAAGCAAACCAATTCCTACATAAGCATCTCCATAATTTAAAAGTAAATACTTATAAGAATTGTCAAACGTTATGTTTAACTCTTTTTCTGTTTGTTGAATATCTTTTTCTTCGTTTCTCTCTTTCAGAAAAATTTTGGTTTCTTCTGATGAAAAATATTTATCTATTGCATTTTTAAACTCACTTGTCATTTGCTTATATTTCAAAGGGATAATTTTCTAATAAATTTTCGTCTATTGAGTGAAGTTGTTTTTTAAACTCAATTTTTGTTTGGTTGTCTAGTTCCCCAATTGTATCATAAATTTCATCAAGTTGTTTGTTTAAAAACGAAAATTGCAACCATTGTTGAAAATTAATGCCAAGGTTTATAAAATTTATTGGGTTTAATTCTTCCTGGTTATGGTCGTAAAATAGGATTCTATTATTCTTGTCAAATAGCCAAAAATCTCCTTGTCCGTTTTGACCGAAGAACCAAAAATTTTCTATTTCAGCAGAAGTTATGTTTTCTGTCCAATAGATTTTGTCTGAAAATTCTTTTGTCGTATTATGAGCTTCAACGCTGTTGAATAAAATGCACTCAGATGAAATTTCAATTGTTTTGATTTGAGTTACAATTTCTGAATAGAGCGTGTCAAATTTATAATTGACAGTTTTAGGAAAATTATGTTTAATAGAATTCTCAACTAAAAGCATCGTTCTTATTTCTTCTATTGGAATGATTTTCATTTTTGGTAGTGTGTTATTTTAAAATTGCCACTAACATCCAAATATACGCATTGCGCCAATACAAAATATATCCAGTTGCGCTTATCCTAAAAGTATAAGACGCTAAACGCAATTTACCTAAAACTTTTTTTAAGTTTATCCATCCAAAAAAACACCCAAAAACCTTCACCAACCACCCTTTCACCATCATCATCCAACCAATTAGCATCAAAAACCACCCTTTTTGCATCGTTTATTATCCTTTTAGGTTCATTGGTAAGCCTTTTTGGTTGAGAATCCACCTTTTTGCAGGACAAACGACCCTTTTTGGCTGGTTTTTGAGCCTAAAAGGGTCGTTTTGAAACGTGAAGCTTGGAATGATTACGCTTTAGGCGATGGTCTGTTGCCTTTTCTCGTAAACCTCTTGCTGAGGTCTTCATATATTGGTTTTGCCGTTGCAACGCCTTTGCTGGATGCTTCTTTTACAGACCCGTAATATAGGAGAGCAGAGAGAAGGGCTTCATTTCCTGCTAGCATAATAGTGTCACTGAGATCTGATACCAATTGATTCGCCAGATTGCGAAGTGGAGAAAGGCCGTTGACCACAGCCACATCTTTGTGAAACTCCGGCTGATCCATATAGCTTGGTGCAAATTCAGGATTCGTTTCTGTGTAATCTTCCACTTTTTGCACAGTAGCTACTGTTTTGTCTCCCATTTTGAAAATACTTTCCCTTTGCTCTGGAGTCAATCCCTGCAGATAAGGCGCAAGAAGTGACCGGCACTCCTGTAATTTTTTGTTGACATCTGAGATCACTGTTTCTGGGATCTCTACACTGATTTGATTTTTTGTACTCATCGTTTGTGAATTTAATTTGTTAAACGGATTAAAAATAATCATATTTTATACATGATGGTATTTTTTGGTTGAAATTATTGCATGAAAACAATATCAATAGGAATGGGCTTTAGCCCATTCATTCGGAAAATAGAAAAGTGGGCTTTAGCCTAAATTTGGGCTAAAGCCATTGGGATTTTTGGGACATCGGGCTAAAGCCCGACGCTATTAATACCCTCAAACCGCAGGACACTTCCTCAACTCAATTCCTATAACTTAGCTGAAAATCATACAAAATGAGTACATCCAAAGACTTTAGCCGAAAAGATTTTCTCCAAACCACTGCTCTGGGAATGGCTGCTGTGTTTTTTGGTTCGTCATTTACCAAAGGATTTGTTTTTTCTGATAAGCCTTATTTCAATTTGAAACCCATTGGGCGACAGTTTTCTTTGGAGGGTTATTATATCTGGTGTAGCTCTCCAATCTGGGGAGAGGACGGGAAGGTTCATCTGTTCTACTCCCGCTGGAAAAAAGAAAAAGGAATGGGTGGCTGGCTCAATGGTTCAGAGATATGTCGTGCAGAAGCGGATTCGCCGTTTCATCCATTCGAGCATAAGCAGGTCGTGCTTTCTCCGAGAGGTGAAGGATTCTGGGATGCAACCACTTGTCATAACCCGCTGATCAAGAAAGTGGGAGAAGAGTATCTGTTATTCTTTATGGGAAATTCCAATGGGAAAACCAATACCAAAAGAATCGGTCTGGCAACCTCGAAAAACCTCGATGGCGATTGGATCCGGCCAGACAAACCATTACTTCTTCCGGGAAAAGAAGGTGCCTGGGATGATCATTGTACCACCAACCCTGCTTTTGTGAAAGGCAACGATGGAAAATATTGGCTGTTCTACAAATCCTGGAACACGCAGGAATATGAAACGCAAAAAGGCTCCGTCCGGGGTAACCGAAAATACGGACTGGCAAAAGCGGATTCCCCAACCGGACCTTACGAGAAAGTGTCTGAGAATCCTGTCATCGATTTTTCTAACCAGCCGGATAATGCTCAGCTGGAAGATGCTTTTGTATGGAAAGAAAAAGGGAAATTCCATATGATAGCAAGGGATATGGGATTCTATAATCATGAGTATGGTTTGCATCTCACCACAAAAGATGGCATTAAGTGGACAAAACCGGAGATCGCCTATCTGGATATGAAAAGCTATATCAATGAGCCCGCTCCGCCGAAACATCTCAAGCGTTTTGGCAGATTGGAGCGCCCAATGCACCTGCTGGATAAAGATGGGGAAACGCCCCGGTTCTTATTTGGAGCGACTCAGGGTGGGGAATTCGAGACTTCTACTACTTTTGTGTTTGAGATTTTGAATAAGTAATTTTTAACGCAAAGGCACGAAGGTTTTTATAAAGAATGCGTTTTTAAGGCGGAAGGTTGACTTCGTTAAAATTCAATTACTTATCGTGTTTTTTATGTTTTAAGCCGAATAGATGGCAGACACTTCGACTACGCTCAGTGTGGCATTCCGTTAACCATCCGGTGTAAGAGTTGTCAGGCTGAGCATAGTCGAAGCCTTTTGTAAAAACTTGGATAATCACAAAAATTAATGAGCATTCTGAAGTTTTATTAATATTTTTGACAATTAAAATAAGAAAACACATTTTGAATGGGAGAAAAATTACAATGGGCCAATCTTAAAAGCTTTCCTTGGCTTGTCTTTTTTGTTGCGATATTCATTTGGGTCGCGATCGCTGGTGCTAATTTTTATTATCAGAACAATGGCGGTTACACAGGAACAGGTATTCTTTTCCCTATTTCTGTCATCTATCCCAATCAGTTTTTGTGGAGTGGATTTGTCTTTGCTTTTCTGTTTTTAGTTTCCGGTATTTTTGCTTTTAAGTATGCCGAAAAACTGAATGTGTATCTTCTCTTTTTTATTGCTATTGTTTTGGTTTTATTAGGGAATCTGAGTCAAGGAGATTTTGATATTGCTTTCCTCCGGCCATTTTATTTTAAAGGAAGACAATATTATGCGGATGCGATCAACATTACCGACGGACAGATTTGGCTGAGAGATTTTTCGAAGAATCTGGAGCAGTTTCAGATGCACACCAAAACGCATCCGCCGTTTGTAACCCTTCTCCATTTTTGGATCCTGAATATTTCTAATATAGAGACTTTGGCCATTGTATTTTTTGCGATTGGATGTTTGTCGTTTCCTTTGTTTTATCAGGTTTTAGTCTGTCTCGGCTTCGAGGGAACAAGAAGGAAATGGATGTTGCTTTTGTTTGCTGTCATCCCTTCTGTCAATATTTATCTTTTGGTTTCGATAGATGCATTGGTTCTGACCTCGACCTTGATCTTCCTTTTAGGATTTGCAAGGATATTCCATCAGAAAAAAATTGATGCGATCTCATTTTTATTGATTTCTTCAGGATTGATCCTGACCAATCTTCTGACCTTCTCCGGATTGTTCCTGTTTGCATTTTTGGGATGTATCAGTTTCTATTTTTTATTGAAAGGAAAATGGAATTTTGTTTGGCTGAGCCTGATGGGTACTGTTGTTTTTATTCTGGCTTTTGCAATTATTTATGTAACGACGGGATATGATCAATTAGAAACATTTTTATTGGCATCACAATCCGAAAACCCTGATGGTTTCAGACTGTTTCATCAGCCATTTGTTTATGTGATGACAAGGCTGGAAGATATCGGCGAGATATTTTTGTTCTTGTCTTTCGGATTTCTGGCGGTTTTGTTTTCTAAACGACAAGGGATCGAAGTTTTTGAAAACCGAAATATTAATATCCTCTTTTTTTCAGCCATAACAGCCATTTCCGCAATGTTTTTGACCGGCGCTTATGGAACTGGCGAAACGGCGAGAGCTTGCCTGTTTTTGGTTCCTTATTTTTTGATTTTATTGAAGGATATTGGCTCAGACCAATTCAAAATTCTTTTTTACCTATGTATTTTCCAGACTTTCGGGATGCAGATGATCGGTAATTTTTATTGGTGATTTTTACCTAAATTTGCAAAAAACAAACGAATGATGAAATTTTACACTGTAGTTATAGTGTTTTTTGTCTTATTTCTGTGTGGGCAAAGACCTGTTCCTGGATCTTCTGATAATAAGATTCCTGCTTCTTGCACCAACAAAGCTATACGACCTAGGTTCTCTCCCTTATCGACTTTTGTGATCTGGGTATTCTCTCTTTTTGCTAATGTAAATTCAAATAATAAGTTATCTTTCTCCCAAAGATGATCTGGCTATCTAAAAAATGAAAGAAATATTGCTCAATTTGACAGGTTTACGCTTTTATGCTTCCTTGTGGGTATTCCTATATCATGCAATAATTTATGTTAATGAGTTGGACTGTCTTTTTTTGCAACATGGTTATATCGGGGTAGATTTTTTTTTCATTCTAAGTGGCTTTATCCTGACATACGTTTATTATGATAGTTTTTTTCTAGGAGAAATTACATTAAGAAAATATTGGAATTTTATGGTAAAAAGATTTGCTAAAATATATCCAATGCACATTATAAGCTTTATAATGGTAGCAATAATGTTATATGTAGGCAAGTATGTTTTCCATCAAGATCTGAAATTGTCCCCGGAACTTATTCCTTCAATTCTGCTGATGGTCCATTCATGGGGTTTCAATGCGGAACATAGCTGGAATGTCCCTTCCTGGAGTATATCTTCGGAATGGTTTGCTTATCTGTTTCTGTTCGTGCCGTTCGCTTTTGTTTTTAAACAGAGCAAAAAAATATTTTCACTACTGATTATACTAGTGATCGCATTTTTCTTGTTCAAATGGAGTAATACAACGGATTTTAGTCTTGATAACCCGGAAAAACTAACTAATTTTGGATTGGAGAGATTGTTCCCCGAGTTCATTTTCGGAATGTTACTCGGATATTTTAGAATAAAATTGAAAATATCCAAAATTATCTCCACTGTAGTGTTTTCCATAAGTTTTCTTTCGTTTCTGTTGTTGATGTATGGAAATCTGGGGCTTAACCTGGATGCTTTTTGTATTATTCCCTTGGCGGGTATTATTTTTTCTTTGTCTTATAGGACATATTTGGATTTCTTTTTTGATAACAGACTTTTGATATATCTTGGTAATGTTTCTTTTGCTTTTTACATACTTCAACTTATTTCATTTTTTGTATTCAAGATTCCTTTTAAATGGCTGGATGCGAAAGACCTTCCTTCGTATCCTTTGGCTATTTTCAAAACGGTTACCTTAATAGGTGCCAATTTGTTATTAGCATCATTCTTTTACAAATATTATGAAGAGCCGATGAGAAAATTTATTGTCAAAAAAATATCTGATAAATAATATAGAAATGGGGAAGCTCTATATTTGCTACGTTTGTAGATTGTAATTTTTATATTGGAAAAGAGATAATAGTGGTCATAGTTCCAACGTATCATTTTTTACAGGTGGCGAGGGTACTAAATTTAAATATTAATACATGCTGAACAATTTGACGGGTTTAAGATTTTATACTGCACTTTGGGTGTTCTTATATCATTTTGGAGTTTATATTGACGGGGGAGAAAACTTTTTACTGAAGAAGGGATATTTAGGAGTAGACATTTTCTTTATTCTAAGCGGATTTATTTTAACTTATGCATATTATGATCAATTTTTCTTAACAAAGATAACAGGTAAGACCTATTATAACTTTATACTCAAAAGATTTGCAAAGATCTACCCACTTCAGATATTGACCTTTATTCTGGTCGGTATTCTTTTATATGTTGGGAAATACCTGTTTCATCAAAAAGATTTGATCATAAGGAATGATCACATTATTTCAAACTTATTGATGGTCCATGCATGGAACCTCAATGATGCGCTTAGCTGGAATACCCATTCGTGGAGCTTATCGGATGAATGGTTTGCCTATCTTTTTCTATTTGTTGTTTCAGCTTTTGTAGTTAAAGTAAATAAGATGATCGGGAAGGTCCTGCTAAGTTCGATAGTTGTTTTTTTTATTGTTAAATGGTTCAGAACAGATGGATTTGACCTTAATAATTATACCTACAATGGTTTGGAAAGAATTGTTCCGGAGTTCTTTCTGGGTGTTATAGTTGGGTTGTTAAGGGTTGATCTTCAAATCTCAAAAAAAGCCGCAAGTGTTATTTTTATTTTGAGTCTTGCCCTATTACTTTTTATTGCCGGTATCGATTATCATATGGATGCCTTGTGTATGATACCTTTTGCGGGAATCATATATTCTTTGTCATTTAATACTATTTTTGACCGGGGTTTCAATTCAAAAAAACTGGTTTACATGGGAAATATTTCTTTTGCATTTTACATGTTGCAACTTACTGCTTTCTATTTGTTCAAACCTGTTCAGAATTACATGGGACAGATGAACCTGCCGGAATATGTCAGTATTGCCTTGGAATTGCTTGGGTTAATCGCTATTAATTTGATAATGGCTTCTACGGTCTATAGATATTTTGAAGAGCCGGTCAGGTTATTTCTGGTAAGAAAATTATCAAAAAGATGAATATGGGTAAATTAAATCAGAAGTGAAATCACGATCTGATTCGGATATCTTAAAATAAGAATTACCTTTGTAAAAACTAAAATATTTTAAACTAAAAACATTCATGATATTTCTTCACCCTGTATTTACAATTCTATTCCTTTTGCTAATATTATTTAGTTTTTTAGAGGTATATGGCAAGGATGGAGAAAAAAAATCATTTGCAATTTGGCTGATAGGTGCCTGGATGGTAATTATAATTGGTTTTAGGGGGAATGTAGGTGCGGATTATCCAATATATCGGTCGTTCTATTCTTTATACTTCCCGGCGGTGGATTACTCGCAGATATTTGACAGAATGCTTTTTCGTAAATCATCAATAGATATAGAATGGATGTATGTATTACTAAATAAAGTAGTTTTTGCATTTGGAGGTCCATTCCAATCCTTTACTTTTGTAAGCGCTTTGATCACAATAGGATTGAAACTGAGGGTGTTTTACCAAAATTCTGCTTTTCCGGTTTTTACAGTTCTCCTGTTCTTTATTCCAGGCTTTTTCATTGCGGATAGTGGACATATGAGACAGGCATTGGGTATGACGGTCTGTATATTTTCTTACCAATTCATAAAAGAGAGAAAGGTATGGTGGTTTTTGTTATGTCTATATGTTGCCTATGGCTTTCATAAGTCTGCCATTATATTTTTACCAGCTTATTGGCTTGTTACAGTTCCGCTCAATTCCGGCAGGATCTTTTATGCGATCATAATAAGTGTTATACTGTCACCATTTCATGTCTATAACTTATTCTCCTCTTTTCTTGATGGTCTTAACCTGCAAGATGTTTCCAATGGTTATAACGGATATATTGGTTACGAGGACAAAGCGTCCAGTTTTATGGATGGGACGATGGTCTTGAATTCTTTTTTATTAATAGCATATGATAAGGCGGCGTGTAAGAAGATCCTGTATTACGAATATATGCGTAACATTGTGATAGTGGGCATTTGTTTGTATTTCATATTTAGGGATAACCCTGTGTTTTCTACCAGGCTAGTAGGTGTGTATATAGGTTTCATACCTTTGGTGGTAGCTAATATACTGGCCTCTCTTGACCTGAATATTAAGCGTTTTTGGCATCTGTTTTATGTCTTATTCATGGTATTCTATTATTTTGTATTTGCAAGATACCAGGGCAATGCAGGCCGTTTTACACCGGAGACCTATAGGAATTTCCTTTGGAACAATTAATTTGGAATGATGAAAAAAAGCATCGCACTTATAATATTATTTCTGATACTTGGATCGTTGATCTTTTTCAATATTCAGGTCGTTGTGGAATTTGCGGGAAGGTATATTTATCCCTTGGATGACGCATACATTCACTTGTCAATGGCTAAAAATTTTGCCGAATTTCAAACCTGGGGAATTACGCAATATGAGTTTTCCTCCACAACATCTTCTCCACTTTTTACATTTTTGTTGGCGATTCTAATCAAAATTTTTGGAAATTGGGAGTGCATCCCGTTGGTTGCCAATAGTATCGCAGGAATTGGTTTGATATTAGTTTTTCATCGATATCTCAAACAGTTTTCTCAGTCAACCTATATCATCATATTATCATCTGTCGTTTTATTAATGCCTCTGCATCTGATGATTATGACAGGGATGGAGCACGTTTTCCATACACTGGCGATGATTTTGGTTTTACTCGGATTCCAAAAATATCTTGAAGATAAAGCACCGAGAAATTTCTCAAATCTCGCTTTGTTTTCCATTATTGCCGTAGGTTTCAGATACGAGAGTCTATTTTTCATTTTCTTCATTTGCGTTTACCTTTTCTTTGTTAAGAGAGATTATGTTATAAGTATTGCTTTAGGACTTTTTGCGATCACTCCGGTTTTGGTTTACGGATGGATTTCTATTGACCACGATTCATTTTTCCTTCCGAATTCTTTGATTCTAAAAGGAAATACTAATGACGGAATTATAGGATTTTTAACAAGAGTTGCCGGAAATGCCTATCGTGGAATTTCAGTTCTGATATTGGTTTTGATTTTGTTGATTCAGATTTTCAGAAACTTAAAAACTCAAAAACTGCCAAACCCCGAAACTCTCCGACTCTCAAAAAATGCCATTCCGTTTATGGTATTTTGCGGATTTGTAGTCCATCTTTTATTTGCAAATTTCGGTTGGCTGATTCGGTACGAATCTTATCTGGTCGTCGTTATTTTATTTGCGATCACACCTTTCGTTGATGAGGTTTTTCAGAAAAATGTGACCAACAAAATTCTAAAATTCGGAACCGTTTTTCTTCTGCTGATTACGCTTTATATGAGATTTGGAACAATGTTGGAAAAGCAGCAGCTTGCTTCCAAAAATATCTTTGACCAGCAGATCCAGTTGGCAGATTTTCTTCATCAGTATTACAGAAACTCGAGAGTTGTTGCCAATGATATTGGTGCGATCACTTACTATAATAACATACATCTTTTGGATACTTACGGTTTGGGAAGCATAGAAGTGGCAAAACTTAGAAAGAATGACCACGGTAAGTTTCTGGATAATAAGAATCTTCAGAATTATGTTGCAGAAACTGCAAAAAATGAGATGTTCGATGTTGCTTTGGTTTTTGATGAATGGGTAAAAATGCCGGATTACTTCTCAAAAGTCGGGACGCTTACGATTCAGAATAATTATATGTCCGGCGGAACTACGGTTTCTTTTTATTCTGTACAGAAAGAAAATACGCTTAGACTTAAGAATCAATTAATTCAATTTTCTAAGGAAACGCCAAAAGATGTTATTGTAAAAATTGTAAAATAAATTGAAACGCGAAGTCGCAAGATTTTAATAATATTATAGAAATAAAGTCGCTAAGTTTAATAAAAACGGGAGTTGGTTTTTGCGACTTAGAAACGACTGAGATAAAAAAAATTCCGCCTTTGCGATAAAAAATAGATTATGGAATTCGAAGACTTTATCATTGCGCCAAAAAAAATCCGAACCGAGAAATGGCAGATCGGAGACAAGATCATTAATGAAATCAAAGAAGATAGTATTGTTTTGCTTTTCGTTTCAGATTACAGAGGTGCCGACGGAGACGCAGAAAGTCAGGATTTTACAGGGATCCGGAGAGAGTTTTACAGATTATCTCAACTTGACTTTGAAATTCCGATAGTGGATCTGGGCGATCTGGTTTCCGGAAGAACACCACAGGATTCGCATTATATTTTGCAGGAAGTTCTCTCCGCTTGTCATTACAAAGGAGCGATTCCGGTGATTGTTGGCGGGAGCAATGATTTTGCTTTTTCGCTTTTTTCTGCGCTTAATTTTCATCAGAAAGATATCAATTATACTCAGGTCAGCAATGTTGTTTCGTTGAAACAAGAAGAAGAGATCCACGAATCCAATTTCCTAAGCAAAATACTAGGTTCCAAAAATTTCTCTATAAAAAATTATCATCATCTCGGATATCAGAAGCATCTGAACGAAATGGATTCTGTAAAACTCATCAAAGAAGTTCAGTTCGATATTATCCGATTGGCAGAAATGATGAATTCTACAGAGAAAACCGAGCCTTATTTCCGAAAAGCAGATCTGGTAACAATCAATTGCGATGCAGTTGAAAGTTTTGCCGAAGCTTTTTCTATGAACCCACAAGTGAATGGACTCAACAGAAGGGAAATTTGTGCTTATATGAAAGAAATAGGATTGAGTGAAAGACTGAAATCTGTTGGGATCTTCAATTACAATATCTATTCTGATTCTCAGCTCAATCACCAGCTTTTGGCACAGATGATCTGGTATTTGGTAGAAGGGATCAATATTCAGAGATCGCATCCGAAAGAAAAATCTTACGAGACCTTTTATGTTTTGATCAATGATTCTCAATATGCTTTTAAAAGAGAGGTTTTCAGCAATCTTTGGTATTTTGGAGAAGATGAGGATATTGATAATTGCATCCCTTGTTCGCGTTCTGATTTCGACGAAGCCAAAAGAGGTTTCCTGAGTCCTAGATTTACAAGAAATTAAAAAAAATAAATATTTTCTTACAGATTTTGCTGATTGCGCAGATTCGAAGAAATGAAAATTTGTGACTTATTACTTATTGTAATTAAAATTGATTTGCGCCTTTGCGATAAAAAATAACATTAATGACTCAAGTTTCTGCTATCAAAGTTTCAATCATTGTTCCGGTTTATAATGTTGAATTATATCTGGAAAAATGCCTGTTGTCATTGGTCAATCAAACTTTACAGGACATCGAAATCCTTGTTGTGAATGACGGAAGCAAAGATAATTCTCAACAGATCATTGAGAAATTTCAGAAAGATCATCCAAACAAGATTTTTGGTTTCATAAAAGAAAATGGAGGTTTGAGCGATGCCAGAAATTTTGGGATAGACAGAGCAAAGGGGCAGTATCTCGGTTTCGTTGACAGCGATGATTATGTTTCTGAAACGATGTTTGAAGAGATGTATGACCTGGCTGAAAAACATCAAGCTGAAATGACAATTTGTAACCTTCAGAAGGTTGATGAAAATGGCAATATTACTCAAAAATTGACACAGCTTCCTGGTTTTCCGGAGAAAATAGTTTTAGAGGAGAATCTCTCAGTTTTCTCTGATATTTCTTATTTTGCATGTAATAAACTATTTAAGAAAGAACTTTTTCAAAATATTAGATTCAAAAAAGGAATTCATTTTGAAGATATCGAACTGATTCCGCAACTTTTACTTGATTGTAATATTTTGGCCTTCATTCCGAATTATCATTATCAATACCTGGAAAGACAGGATTCTATCAGCAAAAGTCATACGACGAAAGGTTTGGATATTTTGAGAGCTGTGGAAACTGTGGGCGAGAAATTTGACCAAAGCAGATTTTCTGATCAAAAAAATGATCTGAAAGGTTTTCAAATTCTGGAAGGTGTTTATACTTTTCTCGCTTATCAGGCATTTGTAAAAGATGAAGGCGATTTTTATAAAATGTCAAAAGAATTGGATAGATTTATAGCACTCAATGATTTAAAAATTAAAGATATATTGGAATATAAGCGGTTTGGTAAGAATTATCTATTATCTTTGCCCCTGAGAAAAAAAATTTATTACATCCTTAGTCTTTTCAGGCTTAGGAGAATTGTCAGGCTATTGACAAAATAATAAGTAAAAGTCAAAAACACTAGATGAATAATAATTTCGAAACTTTTATAGAAAGCACCGGAATCTCCTTTTTTTACTTTAAGCTTTTGTTGGGCTTTGCATTTTCGTTTTTGATAACATACACGGCAATACCTACAATTATAAAGATATCCAGAAGAAAAAATCTGATGGACGAGCCGGGTGCAAGAAGCTCACATCTTAGAAAGATACCTAACCTGGGAGGTATTGCTATCTTTTTTTCTTTGGGTGTTTGTGCTCCCATTTTTGCCTACGAATTATTCGATCGCTATAAGTTCTTGTTTGCGTCTTTCATAATCCTGTTTTTTGTGGGAGTGATGGATGATATCATGGTTTTACGTGCATATAAGAAGCTTCTAGCTCAGATCTTGGTCTCCTCGCTGGTTGTGATAGGCTCTGATGTAAGGATAAGAAGTCTGTTCGGCGTATTCGGTATATATGAGGTCAATTATTATCTAAGCGTAATATTCAGTATTATGACGTTTATTATTCTGATCAATGCATTCAACCTTATCGATGGTATCGACGGTCTTGCTGGCTGCTATACGATAGCCACGAGCATATTGTTTGGTATAAGCTTTTACAGATTAGGGCCACATAATGATCCGCTCGTCATCCTTTGTGCTATTATCATTGCTGCGTCTTTAGGTTTTTTGATCTACAACCTTTCCAATAAGAGAAGCACAAAGATTTTTATGGGGGATACTGGTTCTATGATATTGGGGTTTTTGTTGGCTTTCACAGGGATTTCTTTTATAGAGATCTTTATCGCAAAGAATGATGATGTGTTTTACTACCTGCAGACAGCACCTGTAATTGCGGTTGCTATTCTGATCTTACCAATTATCGATACACTCACGGTTATTATTACAAGGATCTATCATAAAAAGTCTGTATTGTCCCCGGACAAAAATCACATACATCACAAACTATTGAATCTGGGGCTTACGCACCGTCGCTCAACAGCATATATTGTGACCTACTACATTTTTATCATTGTCGTAGTTTACTTTTTGAGACACTTGAAAATCAATCAGCTATTGATTGTTGTGATGGTGTTGGGTTTTTTAGGGGCTTATTTGCCGATTATTTTATTGAGATTTAAAAAAGATTAAAATAATTTACTTTTGTAAAAAAAAAACATTAATGAGAAAGAGTTATTCATTTAACATATTTTTATTGTTCATATTGGTTGGATTTTCTTCTTGTGTGTCAAAAAAAGACATTAGATATCTGCAACCTAGTGAAAGTTTAACCATCAATGAGGAGGGTCTGGTACCTTATAATGTCCCAGAATATAGGGTCACAAAGGGAGATATCCTGAAGCTGAATGTGGTTACTACACCTAATGGCGATGCTGCCCAATTTTATTCTTCTTTAAATGCATCTGCTGCTGGTACTACTGGAAACGGCAGCGTTTCTGGAGGCAATAGTGCAGGCCAGGCAGGAAGTGGGCATGGAGGTACCGCAACATATTACTTAAATGGATTAAAAGTAGACTCTAATGGGGATGTCAATATCTTTGGAATAGGATATATAAAAGCGGAGGGCAGGACCTTGGAAGAAATGACAAGAGAGATCCAGGAACGGGTGAATGAGAATTTTCTACAAGGCAAATCTGAAGTTAGACTCAATCTGGATGGTCTGAGGTATTATTTCCTTGGAGATATGGAAACAATAGATATCACTGGGGAAAAAGTGGCATATACAAATCAGCTTAGTATCATGCAGGCGATTGCAATGAATGGGGGACTTAATCGTACCGTTGACAGAAAAAATATTACTATCCATAGAAAATATCCTGAAGGAATAAAGGTGGCTAAACTAGATCTTACTAGAGAAGATGCAATGAATTCACCTTATTATTGGTTGCAAAATGGAGATATTATCTATCTGAATACCAATGCCAAGAGTATCAATGGATTTGGAAAAGAACCTTTGCAGGCAGTTACTACAGGAGTATCTCTTCTTACAACAGTAATGTCTATTTATCTAATTCTTACGAAGTTATAATAATGATTCCGGATAAAAATAACAGTAAACAGGGCGCAGGACAAGAGGCTGAAAAAATTGGGTCATTTAATTTATTTGATCCCGCCCATTTTGTTCAGAGGGTCATCAAAAACTGGTATTGGTTTGTGATCTTGGGATTTATAGGTTACTGCATATCATTTGTGTATAGCAAATATTATGCACAGAGAATTTATGCCTCTAGCTTGTCCTTAAGTATTTCAAATAACACGGCTAGTTATTTTACGCCAAACCAATCAATTAACTTTATATGGGGGCAAGGAGGCAATCAAGATGGAGTTTATCTGAAAAAGATACTATTGTCCAGAAGCCATAATGAATATTTGGTCAAAAAATTAGACCTTATAACAAATTATACAACGAAAGGGTTAATTAAAACCACCTATCTGGATAAAGAAGATAGTCCCGTTTTTCTGGAGATTGATAAAGGGCATCTTCAGCAGGTGAACTATAATATAAACATCATTCCCAAAGGGAAAAATAATTATGAAGTCGTTCTTCCGGAAGAAGGATTGTCCAATTATCTCTATAACTATAATACCGAAGCCTACGAAACTGTTCCTTCCTATTCTAGAAAAAAGAACACTATTCTTAAAATAAACGAATGGTATGAATCTCCTAATCTGAAATTCAGATTGGTTCCAAATCCCACTCCAAATCCTAATGTGGAACTTCAGAATATAATAATAAATCTTATTCCTGTAAACCAGGCTGTTAACAGTATCGTGAGTAGCTTGACCGTGGATTTTGATAAAGAGCTTTCTTCTATTATGATCATCAGTAAATCAGGATATAATCTGAATAATACGATCAATTTTCTGAATAATTCTGTAACCGAGCTGAAAAAAAAGAGATTGCAGGATCAGAATATTGTAGATCAAAATACGGTAGAATATCTTAGTAATAATCTTATAAAAATCAGAAAGAAGCTTGATTCCAGTGCTACTGTTCTTAACAACTTAAAGATTAACAATCGTCTTTTCGATATGGAAAATATCGATGCGAAAACATTAGAAAAGCTTACTAATCTGGAAGCTCAAAAAGCTGAGCTTGTAACAAAACTTAATTCTCTTACTGATATAAGAAACTCTGTAGATGCAAACAGTATAGAGAAAATGATCAATCTAAATTTGGCGGGGATAGAAGATGGTGGTTTTAATGCCTCTATTTCAGAACTCAAGGCTCTTTATGCTAAACGGAGAGAGATGGCGCTGATATATACGCCTAATTCTGAGCCAATGAGGGAAATCAATAGACTGATCAACGAAGCAAGAAATGTTTCGCAAGGTGGGCTCCGGAAATATTTCCAAGGTTACTATGATAAACTTGCTGATCTGAATTCTCAAATCGGAGTGATAGACCACGATCTGATTACCCTACCGGAAAAGCAAAGAATGTTTCTGGATGCACAGAGAGGTTACGATATGATAGAAAGTACCTACAATACTTTACTGGCAGAACAGTCAAAATCTCAAATGAGAGTGGCAACGAATCAAAGTAATCTCAATATCATAGATCCGGCCAAGAATCTTGGGCAAGGACCTATCGCCCCCAACGTTAATGCTACCCAAATGCAGATCATGGGAGGTTTGTTGCTGATTCCTCTTATCTTCTTGGCAATTGGGGAATTGCTTGATAATAAAATTAGAAGTATAAAAGAATTGTTAACAGTTACCAAAATTCCATTATTGGGAGTTGTAGGACATAACAATTATGATAATAACCTGACTGTGCTGGAAGAACCAAAATCGTCCATATCAGAGGCCTTTAGAGCCGTAAGGGCCAATCTTCGGTTTTTGTTTGATGAGGAACAAAAAAGCAAGGTCATCTTAGTGACCTCGTCTATCAGCGGCGAAGGTAAAACCTATGTGTCGATCAATATTGCATCGGTATTGGGATTAAGTGGTAAAAAGGCTGTCCTTCTTGGGATGGACCTTAGGAAACCCAAGATTTTCGGAGATTTCAAGATCAATAATAAGAATGGGATATCCAATTATCTTACAGGACAGGTAAAACTTGAAGAAATCATCAATAATACGAGTATCCCTGGTTTGGATGTGATCACATCAGGGCCGATTCCTCCAAATCCTTCTGAATTATTGATGAGCGATAGCAACATGCAGTTCATAGATAAGTTGAAGGAGATGTATGAATATGTTATCATAGATTCTCCACCGGTTGGTCTGGTTGCCGACTCTTTTGAGTTGATCAAGAAAGCTGATACCACAATATATGTCGTTCGACATGAATATACGGAAAAGCATATGCTGAAAATGATAACAGAAAAATATTTTAACAAAGAAATTTCCAATTTAGGATTTGTTTATAACGATTTTGTGGTCAAGCAAGGTTACGGCTATGGTTACGGCTACGGCTATGGTTACGGCTACGGATATGGCTACGGTTATGGATATTTCGAGGAAGATAAAAATTATACTGAACCTACTATTATCAGGGTTAGAAATAAGCTGAAAAAGTTTTTTGGTAAAAAATAGGAGCCTTTATTAAGGCTTTTATTTTTTTTAAAGACTATTTTGATAATATGTTCGTTTTTATAACAATAAATTATATTTTTTCGATCTTATTTAACTAAACTTTAAGAAGTTCCTTAAACTAAAAATGTTTTATATTTGCACCAAATTTTTGAATAATAGACGTTTCAGTATATTGAAAATGAAGAAAGAGTCAACTTATATCCTTATCGCCCTATTTTGTTTTCTTGGCTTAAAAGCTCAAAGACATGAGATTGGAGTGCAGATGGGTATGAGCAACCTTGTAGGCGATATAGGAAGGACAAACTATATCCTGCAAAAACCTATGGCTCCTGTGTCTGATTATGGACTGCCGTTTTACGGTGGAATAATGTATAGGATGAATTTTAACCCGTATCAAACGGTAAGGCTTAATTTAGGATTCAATAATATCCAGTTTGATGACAGGTATGCCAAAGAAAATTACAGAAGAATGAGGAAGCTTTGGGGAACCAATTCCGTATTCTCTGCCGACCTACTTTTTGAATATAACTTTTTACCAGTGAATGAGGAACAGCGTAGTATGATCAGTCCTTACATATTTGCTGGGGTTTCTGGTTTATATATGAATGCTTCCAAACCGGAACTTACGATTGCATCTGCTACAGATGTTAGAGTAAATTATGCTCAGGAAAAAATATTTACAATGGGTCTGCCATTTGGAGTAGGATTAAAGTATAAATTCAATTACAATTGGGCAATATCTGGGGAATTCACTTTCCGTCCTACATTCTCCGACCAAGTGGACTATAGCATGCTGAAGGATGGAGATGTCAGCGTTGCAAAAACAGCTCTTGACAAAGAACAGACAAACGCTGTGGTTCAGGATTTTATAAACCAAAGAAATATAGGGAATCCAAACTCAAAAGATTGGATCAATTCCGCAACTCTTATCTTGTCTTATTCTTTTGGAAGACCACCTTGTTATTGTAAATAATGATCATGCAGGATTTAAAAAAACTCATAAATAAGGATAAACTTCCAAAACATGTTGCCGTCATCATGGATGGTAACGGAAGGTGGGCCAAGTCCAGAGGAGAAGAAAGGACATTTGGTCATAGAAATGCTATCAATGCCGTGCGTAATGTGATCAATGCATGTAACGAGATCCATATTCCGTACCTTACACTTTATACTTTTTCTTCTGAGAATTGGAACCGTCCAAAGGATGAAGTAGATACCTTGATGTCCCTTCTGTCAGAAACATTATTGTTGGAAGCCGAGGAGATCTTTACAAAAGGACTGAGGATGCATGTCGTAGGAGATATAAGCCAACTGCCAGATCTGGTAAGAGATCAGCTGGTCAATGTTATTGAGCTTACAAAACATAATAAAAACGGCAATTTGATTCTTGCTTTGAATTATGGCTCTCAAAAAGAAATATTGAAAGCCGTAAAAGAGATCAGCCAGGATGTAAAAGAAGGGAAAATAGATGTAGAGGATATTGATGAAAAGATTTTCCAGAATCATCTTTACACCAAAGACTTCCCCGAGGTGGACCTTATGATAAGAACAAGCGGAGAGGTCCGTATCAGTAACTTTCTGCTTTGGCAGATCGCATATGCGGAACTGCAGTTTTTGGATGTACTTTGGCCGGATTTTACAAAAGATACATTCTTCCAGTGTGTAATAGATTATCAAAATAAAGAAAGACGATATGGGAAAACAAGCGAACAGCTGATTCCATAAAAATATTTAGAAAAGAGAACTTCAAGAATGAAATTAAGAATTATACCCATTATTTTGTTGACAGCTTCAGCATATTTCCATGCGCAGGTTGTTCCACAGGGTAACAATGCAGAAAACACAGAACTTGTTGCAGGCCAGAATGGAGAGTATGTTTTGAAAGATATCGTGGTAGACGGTGTCAAAAGATATACACCAGCTCAGATCTTGCGTTTTACAGGTCTTGTGAAAGGAGAGAAGTTAGAAATTCCCGGGCAGAGAGTTAGCAATGCTATCAAAAAGCTTTGGGAAACACAGTCTTTCTCAAAAGTGGAGGTTTATATTCAGGATGTGGATGGGCAAAATGTCGTTCTACAATTCCAGTTGCAGGACCTTAAAGAACTTGGAGAAGTCAAATTCACGGGAAAAGGTATCGGGAAATCCAAAAATGAGAAACTCATCAAGGAAAATAACCTGAAACCAGGAACCAAGATCAATAATAACCTTATATCCAGCTTGCAAAACAAGATCCCGCAGGAATATGTTGCGAAAGGCTTTGCAGATGCAAAAATTACCATTCAGGAAAAGGCCAATGGTAATGATGCTAATCTAGTAGATTGGACAATAGAAGTCGCAAAAGGCAAAAAAGTAAAGATCGACAAGATCGAGTTTGATGGCAACGAGCAGGTTTCAGACAGAAAGCTTAGAAATAACGGTTTCAAAGACACCAAACAGAAGAGATTTATAAAAGGAATTTTCAAACCTTCAAAATTTGTTCAGGATAAGTACGATGAAGATAAGAGAAACCTGATAAATTATTATAACTCATTGGGATTCAGGGATGCGACAATTGTTTCAGACTCGGTTTCCAGAAATAAGAAAGGTTACAACATCAAGGTAAAACTTAATGAAGGTAAAAAATACTATATCGGTGATATTAACTTCATCGGAAATACAACCTTTTCTACTGAGTTCTTACAGAAAATATTAGGATATAAAACAGGTGATATTTATGATGCAGTAGGATTCAACAAGAAAGTAGGGGAAGATGGAGGAAAAGAAGACGATTCCGATCTTAAGTCCATTTATATGAACAATGGATTCCTTTTCTCTAATGTTACGCCTATTGAAAAATCCGTAAAGGGGGATTCTATTAATTTGGAGATCAGGATCAATGAAGGAGAAAAAGCAACCTGGAACCGTGTAACCTGGTCAGGAAATACGACTACCCATGATCACGTTATCCTAAGGGCACTTAGGACAAAACCAGGGACCTTGTTTGCCAAATCGGATATCAAGAGAACCTATTTCGAATTGGCAGGTATGCAATTCTTTGATCCTCAACAGATCGGAACAGATGTGAAACCTAATCCACAAGATAATACGGTAAATATGCACTGGACATTGGTAGAGAAGGGATCTTCACAGGTACAGTTGCAAGCTGGTTATGGTGGAGGATCATTTATCGGGACGCTTGGTCTGACTTTCAATAATTTCTCTTTGAAAAACTTCTTGAAATTCAAGGATTTCAAACCGGTTCCTCAAGGTGATGGACAAACTTTGTCACTTCAGGCACAGGCAGGACAATATTTTACCAATTATGGAGTTTCTTTTACAGAGCCTTGGGTATTTGGGACAAGACCGACTGCTTTGAGTGTTGGGTTGAATTATTCCAGAGTAAATTATTCCTATTCGACAGGAGATCAGACAATGAATATATTCTCTGCTACTGCCGGTCTTACAAGATTATTGAAATGGCCGGATGATTACTTCTCACTCTATACGGGGATACAGTTTCAGAGTTATAATTTCAGTAATTATCCTTTCTATTTTGGAGATGCGCTGGAATATAATGGTAGTACGAAATCATTCAGTTTCAATATCGGTTTGAGTAGAAACTCTGCTGGTTTGGATCCGGTTTTCCCTACGTATGGTTCCAATATAGAAGCATCTTTGAAGTTTACGCCGCCTTACTCTTGGTTCAGTAACAAAGATTACTCTACAATGAGTACCTTGGACAAATATAAATGGATGGAGTTCTACAAAGTAAAATTGAAGGCAGATTTCTATAACGAGGTAATCGGAAAACTAGTCCTCAGAACAACTGGGGAGATGGGATTCCTGAATGGATATAGTAAAGAATTAGGTCCACCACCATTTGAAAGATATTATGTTGGAGGTGTTGGTTTGTTCAATGGTCGATTTGATGGTAGAGAATTGGTTCCGTTGAGAGGTTATGAAAATGCTTCTTCCACAGGATTCAGCTCATCATCTACTTATGATATCACGCCTTACGGAGGAGCAACAATTTATAACAGATTCGCTGCGGAATTGAGATATCCGGTCTCTATGAATCAGACAGCAAAGATATTTGCGTTGACATTCGTAGAAGCAGGAAATGCCTGGAATAGTTTCGGGACATATAACCCTTTTAAATTGAAAAGAGCTGCAGGATTAGGCATCAGAGTGTCTATGTCTGCTTTTGGATTGATAGGATTTGATTTTGCTTACGGATTTGATAAAACCTTAGGAAGCTCTGAACCATCAGGATGGCAAACGCACTTCTTGATGAACCAACCATTATAAAAATAAATATTATTTTTGTCAGATGAAAAAAATTGCATTAATTGTAACATTTCTTTTTACCACTACACAAATCTACGCACAGAAGATCGGTGTAGTAGATACCAATTATGTATTAAGTAAATTGCCTCAGTATAAGGAAGCTGAAAACAGACTTAATACCCAGATTGAACAATGGCGGTCTGATTTACAAAAATTACAGGCAGAGTACGAAAGAAAAAGAGAAGCTTTCGAAAATGAAAAAGTTTTACTTGTTGGTGATCAGTTAAAACTTAGAGAAAAAGAAATCGTAGATTTGGAGGCTAGCGTACGTAATACAATTGGTGCAAGATTTGGCTCAAACGGGGAGGTCAATCAGCTTAGGTCCAATCTTACAAAACCTTACCAAGACCAGATATGGAACGCTATTAAGACCGTATCTACCAAAAATAACTTGGGCATAGTTCTTGATAAAAGCAACAACATCAGTGTAATATTCTTGGACAAAAAATACGATTATACAGAAGCTGTGTTGAATTTACTTGTAAAAACGTTGCCTAAAGCAGAAGAAAACAAAACTAATGCTCCATCTAATAGCAATGGGAAAACAGGAGGTAAGATAACTCCGAGAGCCAAAGCGCAGAAACGAGGAGGCGTAGAAGCTTCAAAATAAGATAATTAAAATTAAATATTAAATAAACATAACTTTTTAAAATGAACAAATTAAATGTACTATTAGTTGCAGTTGTAATGGTTTTTGCAACAGGATTTGCAAAGGCACAAAAAATTGCTTCTGTAGATGTAAATGCAATTTTCTCTGCTATGCCAGAGGCAAAAGCTCTTGATCAGCAATTGCAGAATTTGCAAACTGCAAAAACAGCAGAATTAGAGAAACAAGGTAAGTCTCTTCAGGACTTAATGAAAAAATATCAGGAAGAAGCTCCAAAGCAAACTCAGGCTATAAATGAACAAAGAAGCCAGGAAGTTCAAAAACTTCAGGACAATCTTCAGCAGGTTTATGCTGCAGCTCAGAAAGATATTGCAGAGAAAAGAGAGGCGGGCTTAGCTCCACTTGAGAAAAAGATCAACGATGCTATCTCAAAAATTGCCAAAGCAGCAGGTTACGAGTATGTTTTTGATGCTTCTACACCGGCATTACTTTACAAAGCAGGGATAGATGCTACACCGGCAGTTAGAAAAGAATTAGGTCTTTAATTGATACAGACTTTTTAAAACCGCTCTTTTTCGGAGCGGTTTTTTTATTTTTGTACTATGGAAAAAGAATTTTCATCTACCGTAAAGATCCGTTTTGCAGATTGCGACCCCATAGGGCATCTCAATAATGTGAAATATCTGGAATATATGCTCAATGCAAGAGAAGACCATGTGGAAGAAAACTATGGATTCACCTATGAGCAATATACGAGAGAAACAGGTTGTACCTGGGTTACGATCCAGAATGAGATCGCTTATCTGAAAGAAGTAAGATATAATTCAACTGTTGAAATTACGAGCAAAACTATTTTTGTAGATGATATCACTGCTGTTGTAGAATTGCTGATGAAGGATGAAAATGGAGTCGTTCATGCTGTGTTTTGGCTGACGGTCATCTATTTCAACATGAAGACCAGAAGAGCGGAAAAAATGCCTGATGCCACATTGGAAAAGTTTTCTCAATTTCTTGTCGAGATCGGTCACAGAACATTCAAAGAGAGAGTGGCTTATTTAAGGCTTCAGAATAAATCAAAATAATATGGAAAGAATACTTGTTATCGGAGGTAATGGCCAGTTGGGACATTGTCTGCAGAAATTGGCACCAAAATATCATGATCAGTATGATTTCAATTTCACCGGCTCATCGGTTTTAGATATTACAGATTATGAGCAAGTTGATACTGTTTTTGCAGAATATCGACCTGATTTTGTCATCAACGCTTCTGCTTATACAGCAGTAGATCTGGCAGAGAAGGAAATAGAAAAAGCCTTTGCCATCAATGCGGAAGGTGTTGGTAATCTGGCGCGCGTTTGCAAAGACAATAATGCGATCTTGATCCATGTTTCTACAGATTATGTTTTTGATGGAGAAACTAATTTAAGTTATTCGGAAGATGATTTTACAGCCCCGATCGGGGTTTATGGTGCGTCTAAAAGAAAAGGAGAAGAACTGGCGTTGGAAAACAATCCGGAAACCGTGATTCTCAGAACATCATGGCTGTATTCTGAGTTCAATAAGAATTTTGTGAAGACCATGTTGCATTTGTTCGAGATTAAGGATGAATTGGGAATCGTAGGCGATCAGTTCGGACAACCAACCAATGCAAATGATCTTGCGGAAGCTATTATGGAAATCATAGACTCCGAAAGGAAGACTTTCGGTATTTACCATTTTTCAAATTATCCGGAAACCACATGGTTCGATTTTGCAAATAAGATAAAAGAATTCTCCGGTTCTTCCGTTGTATTAAAAGCAATCACTACAGAAGAGTTTCCTACGCCTGCAAAACGTCCGAAAAGAAGCACGATGTCTCTTGATAAAATAGAGAAGGATTATAAAATAGAGCCTAAATATTGGGAAAATAGTCTTAGGGATTGTGTAGAAATTTTAAAGATCACACATGCATAAATTATTATTTTCAATTTGCATTTTTTGTTTTCAGTTCTTTTATCTTCAGAGTATTACACTTAACAAAGTAGATAAGGTCAATGAAAACAAAGACAAATTTTTTTATGAAATATCAGAAACTTCAAAATCGGAATTTCTGGGAGAGATTCTGGTGAATGGCTTCTCCAATGATGACGTTAAAGTATTTGGGGAGATCTATAAGAAAGCTAAACAAGTCGGCGCCAACACATTTTCTTTGAAACCAATTGAAAGTGTGGATGGAACTTTCCAGAAATTTGATCCGGCCTATTATATCCTGAATCTGTATTATACTGGAACAGACGATATTTCCAGTGAAGAGAATGTGGCTTATTTGGTTTCCTCTTCAGATAAAAAGCAGAAGATCACCATAGATAATAAGACCCTGGAAATGCAGCCAAGGCATTATTTGAAAATTAAACTGGTCGATAATGAAGTTCTGACAGTTTCTACCAGAAAACTATTGGGATCTACGGTAAAATTGGCAGGAAAAGCAGGGCAACAGCCTCAGTACTTTTCTTTGTCGAATTTCAAAATTCGTAGCAATGATAGTATCTACGGAGGTGTGAACCTAAAATCAGGCGATATTACCGGCTTAGAAAAATCGTTTGGTATGTTTTTGACTACAATATATTCTGAACAGAAAAACGATTAATGTTAATAAGTTATGACATGTAGTTGACTTATTTTCAGAATAAAATTGATTAACTTTATAAAAGAAGATTTAAGGACCGGCTAATTGTAATTGATTTACAGACCTCACTTGTGCTGAAGCATAACTGAGCGGAGCTAAATCTCAAATCTAAATCACACATATTGGAAGAATTTTTTGAAAACGAACTTGCAAAAAAGTTCGAGGACATGATAGAAAATAATGAAGAGTTCTATTTCGATACGGAGGAATATGTAGAGATCATTATTTATTACTTGGAGTTGGGGGATTTCAGTTATGCAGAAATGGCCGTAAACCATGCTTTGAAAATTCATCCGAATTCCCTGGAAGTAAAAACAAAACAGCTGGAAGTTTTTCTAGAACTGGAGCGTTATGCAAAAGCCAAGGAACTGATCGATGAGCTACATCAGTCATCTTTGGAGGAAACGGACTTTTTGGTTTGTTGCGCAAAATATTATTCTAACCTGGGAAATCCTAAAAAATCCATCGAATATTGCATGAAAGCATTGGAACTGGAAGAAGAGGAGAATTTCCTTCACAATTTCATTGCGGATGAATATGTCAATCTGGACGACCCTTTCAATGCGTTGAAGCATTATACTTCGGCGTTGGAGCACGACCCTTACGATGATTACTCTTTGGAGAATGTAATGCTATGTTACAACAAGCTCAATCGTCCTCAGGAAGCCTTGGATTTCATCAATCAATATCTGGACAGATTCCCTTTCTCCGAGACCGCATGGTATGAGTATGGACAGTTTTTCTTCAATAAGAAGAATTATGACGAGGCGATAAGGGGATTCGATTATATTCTAGCGATCAACTCCGGAGCAGTGGGTGTCTATGCAAACAAAGCCGCTTGTTACGAGGCGATGAGTGAGTGGGATAAAGCCATTGCTGTCTATGAGGAAATGCTGGATCTGGAGTATACAAAAGCATTCACCTATTACAAGATCGGATTGTGTTATAAGGAAGCTAAAAAGTTGGTTCCTGCGCTGACATCTTTCCAAAAGTCGTTAAGAGAGGATCCCCAATTTTATCTGGCGATGATGGAGCAATCCAACATCTATGAAGAAATGGGAAACCCAAAAGAGGCACTCTATTTTGCTCAGGAAGCAGTTGCTCTTAATGAAGGTAATTTGGAATACCAGAAAAGATTGGCCTTTCTTTACATCACTTGCGGAGAGTATGAGGAAAGTCTAGGTTGTCTGAAAAAATTGATAGACGCAGAGCCCAACAGGTTTTATAATTGGTATGCCTATTCAGAGGTTCTGATGTTGATCGGTGATTATGAAGAAGCTATACCGATTCTTGAAAAAGCATTGCAAATGCATCAGAGAGCAGAGTTATACTATCAACTGAGCAATAGCTATTTCAATCTGAAAAATGATGCCGAAGGAGTTCTTGCTTTGGAAAAGGCTTTAGAATTGGATTCTTCTCTTATTAAGGATATGCAGCAGAAATATCCGTTCATAAAAGAACAGGTCAAAAAGATCAAGACCAAGAAAAAATAATAAAAGCTCAGAGTAATCTGAGCTTTTTGTTTTAAGGTCATTTATTCAAAATGAATTGTTTGATCACGGGTTCAAGATTGCTTGGAAGATCCGCCGATTTTATTTGAAATTTTTTAATCTTCATTTCTTTAAACCAGTTTTCCCAGTATGCTTTTATTACTGCTTCTTCAAAAGGATTGCCCTTTTCCGGATTGATTCCAAGGACCATAACTTCCAGATTACTCAGATTATCGTTGGCTTTGACAAAACCAAACTTGCTTTTTTCGATTATAGCTTTAAAATTGGAAGTTGAAAGATTGTTTGATTTTATCAATTTGGTGGTCAGATAAGAAGTTTTATTTTCTTCTTCAAATTTTGTGTTCTCATGATACATATATCCATCAGTCAAGATGAAAAGGATGTTTTTTCTATCGTTTCTGATGCAATAATCATTAACTTTATTTTTAAAGAACTCCCAAATATCAGAACCTACGTAATGTCCGTCATGAATTGCTGATTGATAGATATTCAAAGGTAACTCAGAATATTTTTTGTCAACAAAAGCAAAGTGATCTTTGCGGGTATTTTTATCAAAGGACACTTTAAGTTGTTTTGTAAATTCATTCGTTTTCGGATCAGAAGGTTCAGGATTGAAGAAAACCTGCATCTGGTCATCGTAAGTAATGATCTTTTTTGATTTGATATGATCTAGAAATCCTTTTTCGATTGCTTTGATATATTCTGTATCCCGTTGGAAATATTCCATTGTCGGGTTTGGATTGATTTTCGGAGCAATTCTATCCGATAGATCGATCAAAATACTGACATTGATATTATTTGAATCAACAATTGGTTTACAATCCGTACAATCTGGCATTTCTGTTTTACAACAAGAAGTTACAGAAATGATCATTAATAGGTAAAATATTCTTTTCATAATACGTTTATAAGGATGATAGGTAGACCAGGTTTTGATTATCAGAGTTTGCGCCAACATTTTCCAGGTTTGCATTGTAAGTTTCAATACAGCTGTCAATCATTGTCTGTTTTTCCGTTTTGGAAACTGCTATTTTTTCACCGATAAAAGTGATCCAGCCTTGCACATATTCAGAAGCATAAAGTTTGTAGTCTTTGGTCGGGATGATCACTCCATCGATAATATTTTGAAGTTCTTCGATCCTACCTCTTGTTTTGATGGTCAGTTCTTTTGTTGTTCCGATGCTGGCTAAGATTTCTTCAATATCTTTTTTCAAAACATTTATTTTTTCTAAAAGAGAGAGAACATTTTTCTGCCTGATCTCCTGTTCACTTCTGATCTTATCTTTTTCTCTGTGTTCTTTCATTACAAAGTCAAAGACCAATCCCCATATGATATAAACAATGAACCCTGCGAAGATAATTCCCCAAAATTGATTTTTGGTCAATGCAATTTGAAGGTCAAACTCTGGGGAATTGAAGGTTTTATTCAATTCGTACAATCTCGCTTCAATTTCATAGGCTAAAATGGCATCGAAAATAAATGTTACGATGAAGAGTAAACCCAGTTTGATGTGATTTGCTCTGGATTTGTTTTCGCCAAACATATGGATCAGAAATCCCAATCCAAGAAATACAAATGGAATTAAAGTAACGAAAGCTCCTTCAATCAGTCCTTCGTTCCAGGCTTTGCTGAAAGCTTGCGCATCGAAGACACTTTGTATAACCGTACTTTTTGCATCAAAGTTTTTAAAAAAAGCAGAATAAGAAGTCGAAACATAAAATGTGAATAGATATAGACTTATCGGTAAAAGAAGAATGCTACCAATCCAGAATTTTGCAGATGCGCCTCTGGTCGCTTTTACATTATATTTTTCTGGATTTCTTGGCAGATCAATGATCTCTGCTTTAAGGGCTTCAATTTGATTTTGGTGGATTTCAACTTCTGAGTTTTTGCTTTTTAGCTGTTCCTCTTTGGTTTCTTGTGAAACTGTTAATGCTTTTATCTCAGTTTCTTTGTTCTTTTGCTCGTTGATGTAAGATTCTTTCAGTTTTTGCTGTTTTTCAACCATCTCTTTTTCCTCATTCTGGAATTTTGAATAAACCGCATCCAGACAAATTGAGAGGGTAGAGTGGTTTCCGCTGGTTCTGGAACTATCTCTGTATCCGGATTCGTGATAGGTTCTTTTCCTGCTTTCTTCGGGAGATTCTTCGCTAGAATCTATTTCAACTTTTGGAAGTTGCTCTTGCTTAGGTTCTATTGCAACAGACTTTAATTTAAATAAATTTTTTATACTTGTAGTATCCATAATACATCAGTTTTTTAATTCAAATATGATCTCATTTTTATGTTTTCCGACTTTTACAGCTTCAATCATATAATCTACGATTGCCATTGCATTTTCTTCTAAGAAACCGAACATCAGAACATATTTTTGCATTGCAGAATATTCATCCGGAGAAACGATTCCGTCTGCCCAGATCATGATGGTAAGATCATAGAGATAGTCGATTTTTTCTTCGATGGTTTGTGGTACCAATGATTTTATGTTGATAGGATTTAAAAGGATATCGTCTAGATTTTTAGATGAAATCCCCCTTTCTTCGGCGCATTTGTATAACATCTTCAATTCTAAAGCACTGAAATCATCATCGCAGATTGCCATCTGATAAAGCCTTAAAAAATGAGCTTTGAGTTTTTCTGTTATTTGATTCTTCTCCATAACCTTTATTCTTCTTTTGGTTTTTTAGGATTAATGATTTTATCTCGTGAAGGAGAGCTTTGATATGTTGGGTATTCTGAAGTTTCTTCGATGATTTTGTCTTCCTCTTTTTGTTCCTGCTTTTCAAGAAAAGTAATTAACAGAAATAGTATTCCTGTAATTGTGTCAATCGGGATCCATAAACTTTTCCGGTATAAATAAACGGGAAAAACAGGATTGAAAAGAATAAGGATGATAAGAAAAATTATACTGAAATAATGTTGTCTAAAGCTTAAAGTATTATATAAAATAATTAAAGCACCAACAGAAACAAGCGTTCGGAGAAAAGTATAATATTCTATGGGAAGTTTGAAAATACCGATGAAACAACATATCGCACAGAGGGAGAGAAATGGTTTCATCTTTTCTGATTTTAAAATCCTGTCCGGATATTATATTTATAATTAAAATTATCTTCTGACATAAAAATGAAAATGAAGAAATCGAAGAGCGCAATCAATGCAGGTATAAAAGTCCAGCAGAACAAAAGATAAAGCAATCCGAGAATGTTCTGTCCCAAATAGAATCTGTGAACGCCTATTCCTCCCAGGAAAAAAGCAAGCAATACGGTAGTAGATTTTGATTTCATAATATTAAACTCTTGATAAGATTTCATTTTTTTTAATTTCGAATTCTTCAGGCGAAATGATGCCGTTTTCCATTAATCCTTTTAATTTTTGCAAGAGAGCAAATGGATCTTCATTTTCTATCTGCAATGCTGGTGGCTGCTGATGAAATTGTTGAGGATGCGTAATAATTGGTGTCGCATTATTTACGGTGACACCTCCTGCTGAAGCTCTTCGGACCTCAAGCTCTTTTTCTCTTCTTACACCTCTCATTTGTTCCTCGATTTCCTGAGCGTATTGATAGAGCTTTCTTGCCTGAGCTTTTGGGAGATAATCCATCATATTGGTGAAATTTCTTGTAGTTCTCATCATAAAAGTAGCGCCAATAATCCCTTCTTTGATATGACAATCAGCAACATCTATCCAGCTGTAATCTTGAAAATCCATTGAAAGGCCAAATGTTTTTGGTCGGCAGAAAATAATTCTTCTGTTAGTGAGGGCAATGCAGTCCGGCGATAGATTGAGAGCTGGCTTTTTCTGGACAGCAATATATTCTACAAACTCCTGAGAAGTAAGAAGGCTTTTGATTCTTTCCAGAAGCTTTTCTACAGCCTTGGGGTCTTGTTCTTCGTTTAAAAATTTCTTTAAATTCATAATGTTTTCATTTTTAGGTTGTAACTCTATATGGCGAAATTGCCCATGTTTGTTTATAAAATGTAAAGCAATTTGTAGAGTTTTATTGGATTCTTTTTTTATTTTTTATTTGCTTGAATAAGCCTACCAACGCTATACACTAAGGGAAAAATAAAGCTATTATTTTTGAAGACCGGATCATGATTTTACATCCTTGTAATAAATAAATCCTATTTTCCCGCTACTTTTAACTTTTATTTTATACCAGTTATCTAATTTTGAGATTTGGATTAACTTTTCATTTTTGGAAATATTTTCTACTACTTTTGACTGGAAAGATGGTTTTTCAAAAATATTTGTGGAACGTTCGGATATGATAAGAATTGTAATGTCAGAATGGTCAATGACAGCATTTGGAGTTTTCTGAAATCCACTTTTTCTACTGGCTTTATAAGACTTAGAAGTGTTCGGTTTTTCTGCTGAATGATCAGTAATACTAATATTTCTTTGTCCTTTATTACTGCAAACACCACAAGTTCCACCAGCGCCACAATGTCCGCATCTGGAACAATTGGAACAGGCAGTGCAGTATGCAGAACCTGTGCATCTTCCGTTATGTCCATTATTTTCAGATTTCGAAAAGGAAAATAATGATAACGTCATTAAAAATATACTTGAAACTAAAAGCAAAATATTTCTCATTTAACTATAATTTTCAATGGTTTTATGAAGTTCGTTTCTATAATTGTAGATATCATCCAGAGAATCAAGATTTATTTTCTCTCCGGCATCTTTTCCATTGTGGAAGAGTTCAACAAGGTTTCTGGTAGCTCCGAAATAGAATCTGCAGATCGGTTTTCTATTGTTATCATCCAGTAGGATCCCGAAATAAGATTGTGTGTCCCGGTAAGCAATTCTTTCTGCAGGGATTTTTTCACGCAGAATGGCTTTCACGATTTGGAAAGCTTCCAATTCTTCGTCCGTTGTTATAACTTTTGGAGTGTCATTATTCTGGTCAATGTTTGTCGGGACCGTTGTTTTTTCAGTTTCGATATTATCATTGATGACCAGAGCAGATTTTAGACGGGAGCTGATGGATTCCGAGATCGAAATGCTTAAAGCTCTTTTGGTATATTCTTTAAAAGAGACCATTCTATTGGCCGTAAGCGGTCTTTCAAAAAATCGGTTGACCAGTAATCTCACCATTTCGTCAGATGGATTTTCGATCTCTTTTTCGAATTCCTTTCTGACGGCTTTGATATACTTTAATGCTTCTGCAGAGTCTAAGATCGATTCCAGATTATAACCTGATTTTGTAAAACTTTCAAGAACTTTGATAGAGCTATCCTTCAAATCATCAAGATTGATGGTGAAGAAAGGCTTCTCGTCCATAATGTTTGGTTTTTCCAGATCAGTATAGAAATTGTAAACAATCCCGTTGGTCAAAACTCCGAACCTCGCTTTGGAAACATGATAATACCGATGAAGCTGTGAATTGTGGGCATCTGCATTTTCTTTCCAGCTTTTACATTCGATAATGAAAATGGGTTCATTGTCTTTCTTAATAACAAAATCAACTTTTTCTCCTTTTTTGGTTCCAATATCTGCGATGAATTCCGGAATCACTTCTGTGGGATTGAAAATATCATAGCCCAGAATCTGAATAAAAGGCATTACAAAAGCCGTTTTCGTAGCTTCTTCCGTCTGGATCTGGTCTTTAAGGCCATTCACTCGCTGATGCAGTTGTTCAAGTTTTAATTTGAGTTCCATGGTTATTAGTTAATTTGTTTCGTCAATGATTTCTGCGGTTGGAGCATTATCTTTTACGGATGCTATTCCGTTTTCCATTCCTTGTTTGGAGCTATATAATTGGCTTTTACCGATTATTTCACCATTTCCGGCTTTCAGAACAAAGTAATCTTTATCATTCGTAGAAGTTCTTCTCTCAAATCTGGAGTCGATTTGGGAATTGACTTTTACGGATTCGATTCCATTTTTGCATCCTGCTTTTGTGGTGTACCCTTCACTTGTAAGGATGATCTCTCCGTTACCGGCCTTGAGATTGAATTGATATTCTCCGTCTTTTCTTTTTGTGATGATGAATTTTCCCATTGTTGTTTTTCATTTGTTTAACAATCCAAAATTACTTCTGCCTGATATTCTTTTTTTACGGAAATCCGTAAAAACAAAAAACTTTCGAAAATATTTTCGAAAGTTTTTAAAATAATCTGTTTATTATTGAATTTTATATAATCCCAAAGTCTTTGCAGAATGCAATCAGTTGTTCATTGCTATTGATGTTTAAGGATTCTTTGATTTCCTTCAGTCTTTTTTCCACAGCACTCATACTGACCGGCTTTATTTGATTTTCTTTCAGATAATTGGGAATGTCTTTTAAAAGGGTTCCATTAGCCAGCAAAGAAACCAGTAATGTGTCGTATTCGGAAAATTCGAAGGAATTTCTTTCCTCGCTTTTACCTTTTAATTCGTACGAAAGGTATTTTTCACCATTAAAAACTGCTCTTATCGCTTTTTTCAGGTCTTTCACATCTTCACGCCCCTTTTTTACATAACCGTTTATTTTTTGCTCATTGAAGAGCTTCTCAATGATAACTTCTTTTTTTTCAACAGAAAAAACAATCACTTTCAGATTCGGATGAAGTTCTCTTGCGGCAGAAATAAGTTGCTGACCATTTTTAAGATTCTGTTCCCTGTGGTCTTCGTCAAAAGAAAGGTCTGTTATTAAAAGTTCGAAAGGATTGTTTTCCTGCAAACTCATTTTGATTCTGCTAAGGGCATCATCACAATAGTTGACATATTTTGGATTCGCAATTTTAAGGTCTTCCAAAGTTTTTTGAACAGAGATATTGGAGCTTTCGTAATCTTCAGCGATAAGGATTTTTGTAAACATAAGTGTTATTTTAGACTGGAAATGAAATATTGATTTTCAATAGATTATTGGTTTCTGTGTCAAAAATAATTGTTCCGTTGATAGCATTAATACGGTTTTCCATATTTTGAAGACCATTTTTTGGTGAAAGTTGTTTTATTCCGATGCCGTTGTCTGTATATGAGATGTTTATCTTTGAGTTTTCTCTGGAAAATTTAATCGAAACGATATTGGCCTGGCTATGTTTTTTCATATTCGTCATCAGTTCTTGAAGAACCAGATAGACTTCTGTTTTCTGAAGCAAGTTGGTGTTTTGCCATATTTCGTCATCGTTTCCAGTAATGATGACCTGCACAGTTTTAGGCGAAGAGTAGGAGCCAAGCATTTGCGAAAGTTGGTCGCGATAATTTTGTTTCTCGCTCACATCCACATTTTCATATGAAATGTCACGTGACGTTTCGTATACATTTTCCAATGCAAAAAGAATAGAATTTTTATCCAGATGCAGGGTGTTTTCTATGAAAGATATAATTTGATAGATTCTGTTGGCAACACGGTCGTGGACTTTTTTGGAATATTTAATTTCGGTGTTTTTAGCTTCAATAATTTTTTCTTGTTGAAGTCTTTTTTTGTAGTAGAAAAAGGCAATAATAAATAATACAATTAGTGAAATCACTATAATGTTCCGAGCGGTGATTTTATTTTGTCTTTCAGTGCTTTCAGCTTTGGCTTTCAGAAAGTCTGCTTTATTCTTTTCGGTTTCATATCGGATCAGGGCAAACTGATTTTTCGCTTTGTTTCTTGCGGTTTGAAGACTGTCATTCAACGCTTGATATCGGCTGAAGTGTGATGCGTAATTTTTGGAATCCAGAACAATGAGCTTCTGCAATGCTTCGATCTGGTCGTCCGGACTTTTAATTTTATTGGAAACATCAAACATTTTTTTCGCATAAAACAATGCTGAGTCAGATTTTTTTCTTGAATAATAATCTGCGAAATGAGCATAGCTGGCATTTTGTCCCCAAAGATCCTTCTCTTTAATCCTAATATTGAGAGCCTGTTTAAATTCGGGAATAGGATTGAAATTTGAATTTTGAAGCCATTTGCTATATGCAAAGTTTGATAAGGCTCTCGAGTATTCCTTATCTTTTTTAGTGTTATTATCTAAAATGGATTGGAATATTTTAGAAGCAGAATTATATTTTTTTTCTTTTCTGTAAGAATTTGCGAGATTGTTTCTATAAATATTTTTATTTATAGAATCATTACTAAATTTTATGGACTGTAAATAAAATTCGATAGCTTTTTTATAGTCTTTTAATCTACTTGAAACAATGCTTAGAGTGTTGTAATTTATTGAGATATAATTATATTCGATACTATCTCTTTGATTGAAATAATCCAGTGCAGAAAGTCCGCTTTCTTGGCTGCCAAAGTAATCGCCTTTGGTTTCCTGTATTATTGCAAGATTTGCAAGACATTTTCCAACTCCAAAACTATCTTTTTTCTGAAGGAAAATATCTTTTGCTCTGAAGAAATACAGAAATGAACTGTCTAATTCGTTTTTTTCTCTGAAATCGAACGCTTTGTCATAAAATGCATTGTCAGTTGTCTTTTCAATTTCCTTGATTGAATGTTCAGAGCAGCCTATAAGAAATGATAATCCGAGTAAAAAGTATAAAAATTTCAAGACAATCAGTTTTTATACCAAATTAAAAAAAAATAGCGAAAGAATAATCTTTCGCTAGCTGATTTTAAGTAGTTTATCAACCACCAATAATTTTTGGAGGCACTGGATGTCCTTCTTCTCCACCCGTATCACCCGGATTTGGTTGTGCAACAGTTGGCGTTGTGCTGCCGTCATTACCACAGTTGGACGTATTGTTATTTGAACTTGAAGGATTTGAAATTAATCCCAATAATATTAAAAGAAATTGTAACATGATTTTAAAAATTTAAAAATTGACATTCGTGTTCTTCCCTGCGACACAGGTCACAAGCATGTTTACACATTGTTGAAAAAAGAAGCGCTTCTTAAATTTTTGGGAAGTAAACCTTCAAAAACGGAAGAGAGATTTCTGCTTCCCAAGCCAGAGATCTTCCTCCGTCTTATCAGGTTGTTTTTTGAAACCAGTTTTGTAACTTTGTTTTTGTAATGTTTTGTTTATCACTGATTTCTGATTACAAATTTCAGTTAAAGTGATTGTCCAATCCCAGACACACGATGGACATGAGAAGGACGTGAATATGATATGTTTTATGGAAATCCGTAATTTTTAGGACAAGCATTTGTCTAATTTGGACAACGATTTAATTCTTCAAATAAATTATATGTATGAAAAGAAGAAAATTTTAGTCAAAACTGTTTTTGATGAGACAAAAAAAATGCTTCCGAGAGGAAGCAAAAGTTCAGTTGCGGCTTATCTAAGTTTGGAATTTGAAAAAAGATTTGGCTTTTCAAAGGACGAAAGGACGTTTGTTAGATTCTATACTTCGTTGGTAGAAAAGGGTAAAGATTATGATATAGATGACGTTACTTTGGACTGGTTTAGCGAATCTCTCGGCTATAAAGATTATAAAACTTTTTGTAGTACACATAACTTCAGTAAAGTCAATGATGATTCATCCATTACCAATGTTAATGTCACTTTTGATGACGAAGCAAAATCTTTAGTGGAAAAGCTATCCCAGATTGTGGTGAATATAACAACGACCCCGGTTTTTAAACTTCCTGAGTTTCTTACCAAACAAAGTAATCTGGGAATAATGGGTGCCATAATTTGCGGAACCTTCGTCGTGGGAAGTAAAATGTATAAAGCTGATGAGAATGTTCCTGAAAAACAGAATATAGGAAAAGGATTGGGACTGCTTCAAACTTTGTCAAAGCAATGCATGTATTGGAATGGTAAAGAGTATATTCCGGAAGATTGTAATAATACCAGAAACGGACTAATTGCTATTGATGCAAAGCTGATTGCCAATTTCAAAAGAATTACCCAACCTGATACGATCAGGTCAACAAAAGGGATTTGGTACTCGAAGTATCAAAATGAGGTGGAGTTTTTTACTGCAGATGGAAAAAATCCCGATAATAATACAGAACTTCATCAATTGACAGATCATATGCTGAATAAATATATTTTGTCAAAGGATTCTATTGAAGAATAGTTTAATTTAAACTGTCTTAGGCTTGCTCCTCAAAAATATCAACCCAGCCAGAATGATCAATGCTCCAATAGACTGAAGCATCTTCAAAGTCTCGCCATCAAGAATTCCCCACATTACCGCAACAATCGGCATCAGTAAAGTGACTGTGGAAGCGAAAAGTGGAGTAGAGACGCTAAGAAGCTTATAATTCATCATCATGGCCAAACCTGTCCCAAAAACAGATAACATTGCTACAAATCCTAATCCGGTCAGGTTGTCTTGATTCATTTCAAAATGTTGGAAAAATCCTGAAAATACCAAAGCGATTAACGATGGAAGAAACAACACGAAGGAAAATACGAATGCTGACATTATTGTCGCCGGAACTTCATGAAGTTTTGATTTTACCGTCGTTGTACTGATTGCATATAATAACACTGCCAAGATCAATAACAGGATTGGATAGATTTTGACCTCACCACTTTCACCACTTCCGAGAGCCAGAATACATGCGCCGACAAAACTGATCATTACTCCGATAATTTGTTTTCTGGTGGTTGAAAATTTCCAAACTAATGAGCCAACGATAATTACAAAAATTGGCATCATAGAATTGATGATTCCAGCAATACTACTGCTGATTTCGGTTTCTGCCAAAGGAAATAAGAACATCGGGATAAAGTTGCCGGAAAGAGCTGCGATGATCAGCCATTTCAAATGTTGTTTCGGGAATTGCCTGATCTTGGAGATCGCATAAGGCATGAGAACGATCCCGGAAATCAAAACGCGTAATGCGCCAACCTCATAAGGATTGAAGTGTTCCAGAGATTTTTTGATCAATATAAATGATGAACCCCAAATGACAGACAATGCTATCAAAAGGACCCATTTTTGTTTTTCAGTATTCAAGACTGTTGTCGTTTTAAAATGTTAAGATAAACTTGTTTCGGGATCATCTTTGCGCCCAGGCTTTCCAGATGTTCGGAATGGATTTGGCAATCGATCAGTTCCCATTCGTTTTGGTATTTGGTTGTGAAATGTATAAATCCTGCTTTCGAGGCGTTGGAAACTTTGGAGAACATACTTTCGCCACAGAAAATATTCCCGACCTGCACACCATAAAATCCGCCAACTAATTCTCCTTTTTGCCAGACTTCAAAGCTTTTTGCCTTCCCGAATTGATGAAGTTTCACAAAAGAATTGATGAGTGCTTCATTGATCCAGGTTCCGTCCTGTCCTTTTCGTTCGGCCATTTTGCAGTGTCTCATTACCTCCTCAAAACAGTCATTTTCTGTGAATGTGAAAATTTCATCTCGCAGAATCTTCTTCATTGATTTTGAGATTTTAAGTTCAATAGGAAACAGGACAAATCTCGGATCCGGACACCACCAAAGAATTTCCTCGCCTTCATTATACCAGGGAAATAATCCCAATTGATAAGCAAACCAAAGCCGTTCAGGTTTCAAATCACCACCGATTGCTATCAGTCCATCTTCCGGGTTATAAAGTTCCGGGTCGGGAAAAGAAATATTATCAGGGTCTAGCCAAATCATTTTTTTATTGTCAAATAGTTTATTTTTACTGATGGCTTCGAGAATCCTTCGAGAGCCTCAGGATGACAAAAGCCTGACATTGTTTTAATAGTTACAGTTTAGTATTAGAGTTGTCAGGCTGAGGTTCTCGAAGCCTATTTCAATTTCATCTAATCTTGATTTCATTAATAGACTTAACAAAACCTCGTCGAACATCTTCGTAATTCTGGTGCTTCCCATTTTTCACCACCCATTTTCCTGCAACCAAAGTTCCCAAAAGATGTGACGAATCTGATGAATAAACAATTGTGTTACAAAGATTTTTAAGAGAAGAAGTAGCAATCAAAGGCGTTTTTGCATCAATCACAACCGCATCAAAACTTTGTCCGATTTTGAAGAACTTCTCATTCTCATATCCCATAGATTTCCGTCCGGATTTCCAGGCTGTCTTCAACGCATTGAATCCACTATCTCCCAAATTTGACTGAAAAAAAGTATCACGCCTGTGCGTGTGGATTCTTTGTCCGTAATCCAAAATTCGAAGGTCTTCCAAAGGATTCACGCAAATCTGGCTGTCTGTTCCGATGGACCAGTTCCCACCAAAATTCTGATAGTCTTTGAACCGGAATCTTCCGTCACCCAGATTTCCTTCTGTTGATGGACAAAGAACGATGTTCGCACCAGATTTGGCGATACCTTCAACTTCATTATCTTCGAGATGTGTACAATGGATGAGGTTAAAATTTTCATTCACATCACAATGTTCCAGAAGCCATTCTGCAGGTCTTTTTCCGTAGAAGTCAATGCAATCTTTGATTTCTTTCGATTGTTCTGCAATGTGGATATGAAACGGATAATCTTTTGAAAGCAACGAAGATTCAATCAAATCCTCTTTGGCGACCGCTCTCAAAGAATGCGAACCAACAGCCAGATTCGCTTTGTCATAAAACTGAATCGATTTTTTAGAAGCTTCCAGCAATTGATAATAATCTTCAATTGTTTTAGAAATAAAACGTCTCTGCAGATCATAAGCCTCTGTCCCGAAATTTCCTTTCTGATAAAACATCGGGATCAACGTGATCCTGATTCCTGCTCTTTTCGCCGCGGCTACCAGTCTTTCACCCAATTCCGAGAGATTTTGATAAGCTTTCCCTTCTTTATCATGATGCACATAATGGAACTCCGCAACCGAAGTGTAACCATTTCTCAGCATTTCTGCATACAACATCGCTGCAACATCTTCCATTTGTTCGGGCGATAATGAAAGCGCAATTCTGTACATCGCATCGCGCCAGCTCCAGAAATCATCGGGAACTTCCGAACCTTCAAAATATTCTGCCAATCCGCACATCGCATATTGGAAAGCGTGTGAATGCGCATTCTGAAGTCCAGGTAAAACATAGCCGTCAACATATTCGCCTTCGGGGGTTTCCACGGTTTTCAGTTCAGAGATATTTCCGGATTCGTCCAGCTTTACAAAAACGTTTTCCAACCATCCGTTTTCGGTTAATAATCCTTTGAATGTGTACATTTTTAGTTGTCAGTTGTTAGTTGATTTGTGTCAGGCTGATGCTCTCGAAGCCTTTTATATTTATTTGGGCAGCTAATCCGCCTTCCGCTCCCAATCTTTTTTGCATAACATTTCCAATTTAAATAGAACTTTAGTTTAAGCAAAAAAGGATTTTCGCTCAAGTCGGGCTGCGAGCGATTCTCTGTTTCAAAATCAATCTTCAAACATAGAATCTGCAAAATCTGCTCAATCAGCGAGAATTTATATTTTGTTAATCGTTTCAATAAGACTCACCAGTGTTTCATTCAAAACCTTTTGAATTCGTTCTGCATTTCCGTTATCATAAATCATTTCCGAAGAATCCATATAATTGGTCTTGCACATTTCCAATTGCAAAGCGTGGATATTTTCACTCGGATTTCCAAAATTTCTGGTAATGAATCCGCCTTTGAAAGGGTAGTTGTGAGAAAATCCGTAACCTTTGTTTTGGAGAGAATTAACAGCTGTCCTGACCAATTCCGGATGAGCGGACGTTTCATCATTATCACCGAGAATCAGGTCAGGGAAATCCTCAGAACGGATTCCGGGAACAGATTTCCTTATCGAATGGGCATCAAACAACAAAACTTTCCCGAACTCTTTTCTAGTTTCATTTAAAAGCTCAGCCAGTTTTTCCTGGTAAGGTTTGTGATACAGTTCAACTCTTCTGGAAACTTCTTCTTCGTTTGGAAGATGATCATCGTTATAGATCTTATTTCCATTGAAATCTGTGATGGTCACAACGTCTGTAATTACTCTTCCGTCATTATAAAGCGGCTGGTTTCCCGGATCTCTATTAAGGTCGACAACCCATCTGCTGTAATTAGCAACGATGATTGTTATTCCAAGTTCGCCTGCAAAACTATAAAGCTTATCGATAAACCAATCGGTATCGTCCAGTTGATCTGAGATCCCGGGATCCATTTTGGATCTTATATCTTCCGGAATAAAGGTTCCGGCGTGCGGGACACTAATGACAACAGGGACTTTCGCAACCGTTGGCTCAATGATTTTAAAGATTTCCATGATCATTTATAATGACCCCGAATTTATAAAAAAATCCCTGCACAAGAGAATGTACAGGGAAGTTTATTTTAATTAAATTCTATAAATTAGAAAGGTAAATCGTCATCTTCATCTTCTGCGAAAACATTCTTGTTTTCAGTTGCAGGAGATTGACCTTGATTTGGGGCTGCTTCAGTTGGCTCATTGAAGTCAGAAGAACCGTCTTTCTCCATTCTCCAGGCTGTAATAGAATTGAAATATTTTACTTCACCCTGTGGACTTGTCCACTCTCTCCCTCTGATATTGATATGGACTTTCACCTTATCACCAACTTTATATGTATTGAGAAGGTCAACTTTTTCCGATAAAAATTCAATATTAATAGGTTGTGGGTATTGCTCTTCTGTCAAAAGAACCAGTTCTTTCTTTTGAAATCCGCTGCTAAAAGTTTGTAAATCAGAAATTTTCTTTATCGTTCCTGTTAATTCCATATCTCGAAAATGTTTTAAGTCTGTAAAGGTAATAAAAAGTATTGATGTTATTCAAAATCATACAGCCAAAAAACTTGAAAAAAAGATTGAATTTATTTTGGAGGAAATATAAAAGTGTTATATATTTGCACTCACCAAAACAAAAGAAAAGGAGTTCTTAGAAAATGCGGATGTGGTGTAATTGGTAGCCACGCCAGACTTAGGATCTGGTGCCGTGAGGCGTGGGGGTTCGAGTCCCTTCATCCGCACAATATTAAAAAATTTCTAAGAAATTAGGAATTTTTTTTATGCGAAAATAGCTCAGTTGGTAGAGCACAACCTTGCCAAGGTTGGGGTCGCGGGTTCGAGTCCCGTTTTTCGCTCAAGTTCTACTTTGCCCTGGTGGTGGAATTGGTAGACACGCAGGACTTAAAATCCTGTATCCGCAAGGATGTACGGGTTCAAGTCCCGTCTGGGGTACTTAAAAAGCTTTCTTAAATCTAAGAAAGCTTTTTCATTTTTAAACGGAAGAAGGAATTACAGCCGATTCATGTAATAATTCCATCATGATGTTTCATGTCTGATCAAATTTTATTTTCTTCAGGTTCAGGCCTGCAGAATTTGGATTCAAATTTCTGCTTCCACATTTCCTTGAACTTGTCTTTATCCTCTTCTGTTCCGAAAAATTTGGATTCCAGTTTCTGTTTCCACATCTCTTTGAATTCCTCACGCTCTTCTTCGGTTCCGCAAAATCTCGATTCAAACTTGTGTCTCCAATTCGCTCTCATATCATCTCTTTCTACGAAATGATTTCTTTTTCCGAATTTCTTCCCGTTAAAGCCGCCAAATAAGATCTTGGACAACAATAATATTCCAAATGCCTGCCAATAATTAATCGCTTTCACTCCCAAAATATCTGGTAATAGTGTATTCCAAAGCCATTGGAAAAACCAAATGAACAATCCCATTGCAGCAATCACGCAAGGGAATATCAGCCAAAATTTCTTTTTATTCTTTTTCATCTGTACCTACTTATTATTTTAATTGTCAGATGGAACGCCAAAGCGTTTCATTTTTTAAATATTAATCGTTCAAATCGTTGTAAAGTGTCTGCAGTTTTTTTCGCAAATGTTTTACGGCATAAGATTTTCTACTGATTATTGTTTTTATGTTTTCGCTCTCTTCATCTGCAATTTCCTGCAGTGTTTTGTCTTCGAGCTCATTTTGGATATAGACACGCCTTTGCTTTTCCGGTAACTCATCCAAAGCTTTCATCAACTCGTTCCAAAACATTTCTTTGAAAACACCTATTTCGGGATTATTGCTATCATCGGCCAAAAGGATATCCTTCACATTCAGCTCGCCATCTTCGTCCTGATAGACAAAATCTTCCAGTGATTCAGTTTTCTTTTTCCGGTAACTGTCGATGATCTTGTTTCTGGTGACCGAATATAACCAGGCTCCGACATTCTCCAGCTCGTCCAGATTGGTCAATCTACTGGTCTGAAACCAAACTTCCTGCAAAATGTCTTCCGCATCTTCTGTCTTTGCAACTTTGGAATTGATAAAGCGCAAGAGTTGGGAGCCGTAATTTTTCACGACTTCCGTAATCGATGCAGATTTTTTTTCGGCCATTTGCTGTAAAGATAGCGACTCCATATGAATATGACGCCACAGATTTTTTTTTACCTTAAAAAGTTTTTATTTTTTTTCCATAATATTTTTTAAAAACGGTGAATCTCTCGCAGCCCAACTTGAGTGGAGCTCTTTTTCTTTTTTGATAAAAAAGAAAAAAGCGGGAACGGAAGGCGGATCAAGCTGCCCTGATAAAAGATGGAAATTACATCAAAGGTAATCTCACCAACTCATGTTTTCCGAAGATGATTGAATTGGCAGGAATGTTCCTTGAAATGACGCAGTTTGCTCCAATGATAGAATTATCACCAATTGTTACACCTTTGAGAATGGTAACATTACTGTAGATCTTGACATTTTTGCCAATAATGATCGGTGCTGTATTGAATTTGTCTTTATGCCAGATATATTCCGGTTTTGTGTCGAAAGCATGGTCGTGGTCATAGAACTTGCATCCTTCTGCAACACAAGTGTTGTCTCCAAAGGCGATTTTATCAAGGCAATTGATAGAAATATAATGACTGAGATCCACATTGTTTCCAAAAATAAGAGTGCCTCCTTTTCTGATCCTGATAGCGTTATGATCTCTCCAAATGACGTTTTTTCCAATTTCAAATTTGGCGTTATCATCCAATTCAAAAGCTGTTGCCTTACCAATCTTCAAGTCAGAATGAAGCCTGACCCCGGAATGAGAATTGAGGATGCTGAAAGAATAAAGTTTTTCAATCTTTACGATTGTTTTTGGTATGATGTTAAGCGCTTTATAAATTAGATTGATCATAGTTTTAAATTTTATAACGTTCCAGAATCTACAAAGATCTCTTGCCCGGTAATCGAATTAGATTTTTCTCCTGCTAGAAACAAAACTGTTTCTGCAACGGATTTCATATCGGTTTCTTTTTTCAAAGCTGTTCTTTTGAAGATCCTGTTTTTGTGTTCCTGAGTCAGTTTTGCATTCATCGCAGTTTCCATATAGCCGGGAACGATGATGTTGGAACGGATACCACGCTCGCCCCATTCTCTGGAAATGTTTTTGGAGAAAGATTGTAAAGCACCTTTGGAAGATGCATACATTGATAGTCCTTTGTACCCCGTATGGGCACTGATGGAGGAAATATGGATAATGCTTCCGGAAACCCGGTTATAGATCATGTTCCGAATCACATATTTTGTCAAAAACATTGGCGAATAGAGATTGACATCAAACATTTTTCTCAAATCATCGATATGAAGATTGGTCACGATATCATCGTAAGCGACTGCCGCATTGTTTATCAGAACGTGAATCGGGATATGGTTGCTCACAAAATCTTTGAAAACAGATTGTTTGATATCCTCCGGATTCGACAGATCAAAAGCTTTGAAGAAAAGATTATTGGGGTATTGTTTCTCCAAAATTTTTAATTCTTCGGATTCTGTTCTGCTGATTCCGTAAACCGTGTGTCCATTTTCCAGAAATAATCTGCTGATTTCCAAGCCAACACCTCTGGAAACTCCTGTGATCAATACATTCATATGTAGATTATATTTTTTTTTAAGGTCATATGTTATCGCTTTCATTAGTTACAATTAAAGTTTTTACATATTAGAGCAATTTCATACTATTTTCTTTTTTCCGGTCCTGGTTAATTCTATTTTGTCTACAAAAGTTATTTTTCTCGGAATTTTAAAGTTTTGAATTTTCTCATTTAAGAAAGATCTTACATCCTCTTCTTTCAGTTCAGAATCTGGATGTAATTCAATCTCACAACAGATGATATTTCCTAAAACTGCATTTGCTTTTCCGTAAACTCTTACATTCCGTATTTTGGAATGCTGTGTGAGTTCATCTTCAACTTCGTATGGATTTACTTTATAGCCACCAACGTTGATCAACTCATTTTTTCTTGACGTAAAACGGAATTTTCTTTGCTCATCATTGATCCATTCTATCAGATCTCCTGTAGGATAAAAGTCATCAATCAAATTCAACTGGGTTGTTTTTCCAAAAAGATCTTTATGGATGTATAATTCGTCATCCACAACTTTTATAAGACCGATATGCTTTTCCTGAACAAAGAATTCGTCATCCTGAGACGAGAACAAAGGTCCGGTTTCAGTAGAGCCATAAACATTGTTGATTCTTGCATTTGGAAAGGTATTCTTAATTTTTGAGATCAGATGGCTATCGGATTTCTCTCCGCCAACTGTGATTTTCTTCACCGAATCAAATGACTTTTTCAACGGTAATAGTAATCTGTAAAAAGTCGGGGTTGATGAAAGATTCGTTATTTTATATTCATCGATAGCATTGATCACAAGATCTTTCGGAGCCAGAAAGACATTGACCAAAAGATTCTGATTCAAAATAGCCTGGAAAAAGACCTGGACGCCGGCAACGTGAGTCGGATTAAAAGCAAATCCCCAAACATCATTCTTTCTTTCGACAGAAATATTGATTTTTCTGATAAGATTTTTCAGTGGATGTGTGAATTTTCTTGTAAATCCCGTTGTTCCGGAAGTGAAAAGTGTAATTTCAGAATTTGAATGACTGATAAGATTTACCAATTCCTCAACCGAATTAACCTTAATTGGATTCCCAATCCTAATTAATTGATCGACCTGTAGATCATTTGATAGGATCTCTTTTTCAGAAATATCAGAATCTATTAATGCAATACTTTTTTGATTGACCAATGCAAAGATCCAGTTCAGAAAAAATGACCTCAGGTCAGGATATATATAGCAATCGATGTAAGAATTTTGGGAATTCACATGTTGCAAGATTTCTTCGTATGAGAGAGAAAAGTTGCGGTCTATCAGGAAGAACATTAGAGTTTTGCGAAGATTTCATTAACCGAATTCACCAGTCCGTGTTCGAATATATCTACTCCAAATTCCTCTTCAATTTTTACGGTAAGTTCGGCTAGGTCAAAAGAATCGAAGTTGAGATCTTCCCTGAGTTTTTGTTCAGGAGTGATCTCTGAAAGTAATTCCTCAAACTTATTCTTTTTGATAGAATTGATAATTGCTAATAATTTTTCTTGCATCGTCTGTGTGTTTGATGCAAATTTAACATTATTTCTTAGTAAGGGCGCAAGATAATAAGCATAACTTAGCATATGCTACAGATAAGCTATTATTTCCTGATTTTCAGGAAGAATTCGGATTTGTAGGTTTCGCCGATCGGGATTTCTTTTCCGGAATTGAGGAAGACGTTTTTCACGTCGATTTTTTCGATTTTTTCAAGATTAAGAATGAAAGATTTATGGACTCTTGCAAAATTTTCAGGAAGCTGACTTTCGAGAGATTTCAAAGTTTCGAGAACGATATATTCCTGATTTTCGGTTTTGATGCTGACATAATCTTTGATGCTTTCAACGTATAGGATTTCATCAAAATTAATTTTATGTTGCAGTCCTGAGGATTTGACGAAGAAATAAGAATTTGCCGAAGCTTCACCAGATGGAAATCGTTCCTGGGCTTTCCATGCGCTTTTCTCGAAACGGCCAAACGAAATTGGTTTCAGAAGATAATCGATAACGTTGTGTTCGTAACCTTCCAATGCGTATTCGGAATAGGCTGTTGTGAGAATATATTTCAATTTATCACCAACGATTTTCATAAAATTGATTCCGGACAATTCGGGCATTTGAATATCGAGGAAAATCAAATCGGTTTCGTTTTTTTGAATATATTCCAATGCTTCAATCGGGTTTTCGGAAGAGAAAACAAGTTCCAGGAATGGGACTTTCATCACATAATTTTCCAGAAGCTGGATCGCCAAAGGTTCGTCATCCACAACGATGCATTTAATTTTCCTCATTATTTCAGATCAATTTTCAAATCTACGGAAAATTCGGTTTCGGTTTCGCTGATGTTCAGTTCGTATCTTTTGGGATAAAGGATTTCCAGTCGTTTTTTCACATTGCTAATTCCAATTCCGGAAAGCGAGTCTTTTGACCTTTGCTTTTTGAAGTTTTGCAGATGAAAATTCAGAGTTTGATGGTCGTCCGAAATACCCAAAGTGAAACCTTTCCCACTGAAATCGCCATGTTTGAAAGCGTTTTCTACAAACGGAACCAAAAGCATCGGTGTAATATCAAGGTTGGGGTGATCGATTTTTTTTTCAATGATCAATAATTCCGGATTTTTGATTCGGAGTTTTTCCAGCTCGATTAAGCTTTCCAAATAGCCAATTTCCTTTTCCAGTGGAATGAAATTTTTCTCCAGATCTTTCGTGCTATATCTTAATAGTTGGCTCAATTCTTCAATCGCTGGCAAAGCTTTTTCTGAATTCTGATAAACCAGAGAATATATATTATTAAGTGTATTGAAAATAAAATGCGGATTGATCTGGGTCTTCAAAGCCTGGATTTTCGCTTCGTTTCTTTCCTGCTCCAGCTTTTGCCTTTCATTTTCGATCACTCCAAATCTTTCCAGCAACCATAATATTCCGGCGATAAATACATTGACACAGCCGTAATAAATGTTATCAAAAAAGTAATAAAGCAACCCGGTTTCCTCATTGTAATTTCTAAATCCAAAAGTCGCGGGCAGTAAAACTTCTTCCAGCAAATATCTGACTGTGGCAAAACAAAGAATCGACAGGAAGAACGAAAGAATAACCGTATAAACTTTCTCCTGTCGGAAAACTTTCGGAATGATTATCAAATAACAAATGTAAAACGTGATAATCCCTGCAAGAAAAAAGGTGATCCTCAAAACCGTACCCTGTAAGTCGTCCTCTCTATCCAGAAAATACAAAGGTGTGATCACGGTCCCAAAAAAGTTGAGACTCCAATAGATGATTTGAAGCCAGATGATTTGCTGTTTTTTCATCGTAGTTCTTTGTTATTAATTAAAACAGGTCTTGAAGAAGAATAGTGCAAATGTATTGAAACCGAATCTGAATTTGGATTCTCCATTGTCAATCTGCTCTTTTTCGGTAACCTGTATTGGAATTCGGAGTTTGCGATGATGGTTTTCGGTATATTCAGTTCCGAGACCAGATTTATCGTTTTGTGTGAAAGATTTTTGATTTCTACGGTTGCGGGCGCTTTTAACCTTTGTAAGACAATGCTGTCTCCGGGCGCAATAGCTACCGTTTTCCAAACATCTACCCGATGTGTTCCATTGCAGGATATCATTGATGCTAAAATAAAGATGAGGATTATTTTTTTCATATTCCAAAAATAAGGACGGCAAAAATATCCAAAGCACCAGATTCTATGAACGCCTGTTTTTTACCGATGAAAATAATTGGTCGGATTAAAACCTCATCAAATCTAAACGCTATTTCAAAGGCAAGACTTTGAAAATACATTTGCATCAAGATTTTTACAACTATCAAATAAACTATTATGAAACTGAAATATCTATTTGTCGCAACAATCCTGTCGTCAGCAATTTTCGCTCAAACTCAAAAAGACAGTCTGAAGCAAATTGAACAAGTCAATATATTGGTCAAGAAAAAACTCCTTGAAAGAAAAGCGGACAGATTGATCTTTAATGTCGAAGCATCAATCGCTTCGCAAGGAATGGATGCTGGCGAGACTTTGGCGAATGTTCCGATGCTGAAAGTGGATGAGAATCTTGGAACGATTTCTATCACAGGAAAAAGCGGCGTGAATGTCATGATTAACGGGAAAATGCTGAATCTTTCCGGAACCGCATTATTAAATTATCTCAAATCTATCCGTTCAGAGAATATTTCGAAAATCGAAGTGATTACGACTCCGCCTTCAAAATATGAAGCGCAGGGGAACAGCGGACTTATCAATATTATTCTTAAGAAAAACCCGAATCTTGGTTTCAGCGGCAACATCAGTACAGGATTGACACAAAGAACTTATTTCAACGGAAGTACTAACGGAACTTTGAATTATCAAACCGAAAAATTAAGTTTAAGCTTAAAAACATCTTATATTGAAGGTGCAAAACGGGCGGATGAAAGATTTACGATTCTTGGCGCATCGCAAAATTACAGCAGATCTGTCCGAAAAGATATGTGGCAGGATTTGACCCCGAACTTGAGCGCTTCTTATAAAATCAACAAAAACTCTGAAGTTGGGATGGAATATATTTTCGATAACGGGAAAAACGGGATGGACATCATGAACACGACGAGAAACATCAGCCCGGAACTAGATGAAAAATACTTTCTGACCAACACATATCACAGAGAGAAATCGCCGACACATACTTTCAGCACTTATTATGATTTGAAGTTGGATTCGTTAGGAAAAAAATTGAGTTTCGCTGGAAATTTCTACAGAAATGATAATGATACGGAAGTTAATTTCTCAACTTTGACACTTCCGGAAAATACGGTCCAGGATGTGAAAACTTTGTCGATGATCAAGCCTCAGATTTTCTCTCTTCAAGGTGATTTGGAACTTCCATTTTCATTTGGGACCATTGAAACCGGAGTAAAATTCAATCAATTCAGAAATTCAGCAGATTTGAGATATCTTGATCGGGAGGGTCACCAGTTTGTCATGGATAATGAGAAAAGCAGCACTTTCAATTACCGTGAAGAAAATTATGCGGCTTACGCAAGTTTTGGCAAAAGTTTCGGGGAACATTGGGAAATGAAAGCAGGATTACGATATGAAAATACGTTTGTGAAAAGCACTGCGAATAATTTCAGTTATGGACAATGGTTTCCATCGGCTTTTGTTTCATATAAGGAAGAAAAAAATGTGTTCAGTTTGTCTTATTCCAGAAGGATTAACCGACCAAGTATGAGCAATCTCAATCCCTTCAGATGGTATGAAAATCCGAACTCTTATTCCACAGGAAATCCGCTGTTGACACCTTCTTACATTAATAATTATGAATTGGGTTATACTTATAACAACAAACTCTCGACAAGCATCTATTATTTAAAATTAAAGAATGCCTTTGGCCAGCTTTCCTATCTTGATAAAGAATCTCAAACAGGCGATTACCAGAATTATTACAACAATGATTTCTATGGAATGAATGTTTCTTACACAGACACTTTCTTCAAATTCTGGGAGGCCAATATTACGGCCAATGCTTCTTATCAGACTTCGGAAGTTTTCAATATCAATGCTCAGACTTTTAAAGGTTATTCCTTGAGTTATTCCATTAATAATACTTTCACTCTGAACAAAGCTAAAACGGTTGCTCTTTTCCTTAACTACGACCAAAACCTTCCTTACAAAAATGTGAATTACCGTTTTGAGAATTTCTCCAATTTTAATTCCGGGTTTAAAATTTCGTTAATGGAAAAACAGCTTCAAATCAATGGGACGGTTACCAATATTTTTGGACAACGATACAAAGGCGAAATGTATTTTGAGGACAGCAAGCAACTGATGAACAATTATTGGGACGGCAGAAGTCTGCGTTTGAGCGTGAATTACACTTTCGGAAACAAAAAGCAGATCAATAAAAAGAATATCAATTTCGAAGAAAAGGACAGGGCTCAGTAGTTTATTGATGTAACAAATCCAAGTTTTGGAAGTCTAATCAATTACAAACTAAACTATGAAAGTAAAATCTATTCTTCCGATCTCTGTTTTATTTTTAGGTCAAATTTACTTTGCCCAGGAAACTCCTAAAAAAGAAAAAGACGACAAAGAAAAACAAATAGAAGCAGTAACGATCACCAAAACTAAAAAAGCCGTTGAACAAAAAGCAGACAGAACTGTCTATGATTTCTCGGAGCAGCCACATCTTAATTCCGGTAATACCTTAGAAGGATTACAAAAAATCCCCGGTTTGGTTGTTTCTGAAGTGGCAGGCATGGTCTACCAGGGAAAAGCTCTGGATGTTTATATGGACGGAAGACCTTTGAATATCTACAGTACGCAATTAACGGCTTACCTGGAAGGGCTTCCTGCAAACAGCATCGAAAAAATAGAGATCATCACGCAGCCTGGCGCAGAATTTCCGGCAACTTCTGGTGGTGCGATCATCAACATCGTTACCAGCAGAAATGCGAGATCGTATCTATCTGCAACCTATGCAGGAGGTTATCGTTTTAGCAATTATGAACATTTCAGAAGTAAATTCAATAATAGTTTAACGCTCAACTCAAAAAATAAATGGTTTGGCTGGCAGTTAAATGTCGGGCAGTCTTACAACGAAAGCGAAACCAGATCTACTATTGATGAAATATCAAGACTGTACAATGATAATTATAACCGTAATCAATATTTGAGAAGTGCTTTTACATTTGATGTTGGACAAGACCGTTTGCTGTTGAATTATAATCTGACTTTTGGTTCATCGGACCGCTATGTTGACGGTTACTCTTTGTTTGAGGGAAAAGAATCAACTACTAAGGACAAAACGGATCAAAGCAACACCCGAAACGAAATCACGGCAACTTATCAGAAAAAATTTGATGATAAAAACAAAAAATTAGAATTCAAAGGGGCTTATACCAACTTCAATAATGATTTTGGACAGGCTAGCCAGGATGTTTTGCCTCTACCTTCAGAAATGAAAAACGTTCTGAATAACGGTTCAAACCAAAATGTATATAACTTTAGAGTGGATTACTCCCAGCCCATTAAAATTTTAGACGAAGGAAAAATAAGTTTGGGTGCTTATTACGACCAATTGGAACTGACTGCGGAAAATTTTAATGTTGAAAACCTGGATTACAAAAGCAAAACCACTGCATTCTATTCTGAGGCCAGCGCAACAAAGGGAAAAATGGATTTTGTCCTCGGTCTTCGTGGAGAATATTACAACATCAACGGAACAAGCCTAAATCCAGATAACGGAAATTATGATCATTTGAGATCTTTTGAAAAATTCAAACTGTTTCCAAATGCAAGTGTGCAATACAACATTATTCCGAAAATAGCTTCCTTCAATATCAATTACAACAAGAAGATCACTTTACCCAACGTTGCTAACCTAAACCCGAACAACAATAGATACAGCAATGACAATATCGATTATTCGGGAAACCCAAATCTTCAGCCAACCATTTTCGATAATTTCGAAATTAAATTAAGTGCCTTGAATTATGCTTTCATTGGTTATAATTTCACCAACGCAAAAAATCAGGTGGTACAAAAAGTTTCCAGAACTGGAGATGTGATCTCTCAAACCAGTGATAATATTGACCGTATGAAAACGCATAATTTCAATATTGGATTCCCGATCCCGTTAGCTGTTTTCAATACGCCGTTCAAAGAGATCATGAAAATGGATATGAATCCAGACAAAGTAAGTTTTATCTTTCTATATGGGTCATATCAATTACAGCAAATTGATGAGGTTATTGATCCCAAAGGTTATTGGACCTATAATGTGACGGGACAATTTATTTTACCCTTTGGTGTGAAATTTATTGCCAATTACACTTATTTAACAAAAGGGAACAGCGATTTTTTCTACCCAAACAAATCATTTTATAATACATTGAATTTATCCTTGTCAAGAAAATTCAATAATGACAGAATGACGCTTACATTGTTTGCCAACGACGTTTTCAATACCAATGAAACGAATCTGAGGACAATTAATGCAATTCCGAATGTTTTTATTCGCAACAAAAATGACACTAGAAATTTTGGTCTTTCATTCAATTACAAGATCCCGACAAAAAACAAGTTGGCGAAAGAATCTCCAAACTTGCTGAATCAGGAGAAAAAAGAAGAAACGTCCACTTTATAAAAATTAAAAACTCGAAAGGATTTCTTTCGGGTTTTGTTTATTCTTCGCAAGCTCTCCAAACTGCATCATTCTGCGGAACTGGTGCCGTAATTTCTATGTTTTCTTTGGTCACAGGATGTATAAATTCAAGCTTCCTGGCATGAAGAGAAATTCCGCCATCCTGATTGGAACGTGGCGAACCATACTTCAGGTCACCTTTGATCGGAACTCCGATCTTCGAAAGTTGCGCACGGATCTGATGATGCCTTCCTGTTTCCAGATCAACTTCCAAAAGAAGATAATTGTCCAAGGTCCTGATCAAATTATAAGTCAAGATCGATTCTTTCGCACCTTCTGTCGCTTTTGGATAAACAATCGCTTTGTTATTTTTTTCGTTTTTCTTGAGGTAGTGGACCAATCTTTGCGAACTCGGAATAATTTCCTTAGCAACAATGGCCCAATATGTTTTTTTAACTTCCCTATTTTTAACCATTTGAGTCAATCGGGAAAGTGCTTTGGATGTTTTGGCATAAATAACCAATCCGGAAGTTGGCCTGTCGATCCTGTGAACCAGGCCCAGAAAAACATTACCGGGTTTATCATCTCTTTTTTTGATGAAATCTTTGATCAATTCCAGCAGAGATAAGTCACCGGTTTTGTCGCCCTGAACAAGCTGTCCGGCTTTTTTGTTGATGACCATCATGTGGTTGTCTTCGTAAACGATTTGGGATTCAGAAAAACTTCGATTCATTTTTAATTAGTAATATTAAAGCAGATGTTTTAATGGTTTCCACATTTCTTCATCATATAAGCCATGGCTTTTTAAATACTTCACAATTTCTCGTAAGTCAGTCAGCACTTCATCGGAAAGAGATATTTCTTTAGAATCACTTTTTAAAAACAATTCTTTCATGGCTTCTATTTTCCTTTTCAAAGCTTCTATTTCATCGAATTTTTCCTGTTTCGCGGCATATGTATCAATAGTGAAATTTTCGATTTTATCTGCCAATTCATCTAATTCTTGTAACTCCTCTAAGCTTTTGAAATCTCCAATTTCAATGGCATATTTCTGCATAACTTTTTTATATTCGAGAATCAAATTGGGACATTCTTGGATTGGATAACGAGAAAGCCAAGTTTCGAATTTCATATTCTCGTCATCAAGTAAAATTTCTAATTCTGCACGATAATCCATTTTTGTGTTTTTAAATGTTTTATTAAAATTAATAAAAATATTTAAACTTCCTTATGCTGCTTCAGCAGCCATTTCGGGATTTCGTCCACGAGTTCTGAGGACAAAATATTGTTGTGATATTTGTCTTTATATTCCCAAAGAAAAACTTTGCCTTTGGATTTCATTTCATCGAAAAACTTGAAATTACTTTGAGGAAAATTATCTGTATCCAGACTTCCGTGAACAATCCAAATCGGCATATTCAGAAGTTCATCCATTTTATCAAATTGTGAAATTCCCGAAACATTGATTGCGGCCGCAAATAAGTCCGGTCTTTTGGAAATCGCATTAGAAGTTGTTGCACCTCCCATTGAGAATCCCATCACATAGATTCTGTCTCGGTCAATACTTTCATTAATAACTAATGAATCAATGGACTTTAAAACCAGATCCAGATATTCATTAGATCCAGAAACTTTGACATTTCTGGTTTCATCAAGATGATAATTGGACGAACGAACGGGAAATTGCGGAGACAGAACATAAACAGGATAATTCTCTCTGTTTTCAGGAAGAAGCCACATCTTAGACAAAACGCCCATTTGCGAGGTATTATTAGTTCCAATTGCTCCTGAACCGTGAAATACTAAAACCAAAGGATATTTTTTATTCTGTTCAACTTTCTTTGGTTTCAGAAAACGATAGTTCACAGCTATTTTTCCGTTATCAAATTTCCCCGCTTTGAAATCAGAATAATCCAAACTCTTTACGTATTTGATTCTGGCTAATGATTGTAAGGAATCGGCTTTATCGTGAAATTCAGTTTTAGTTCCATACTTCATTTTCTGTGAAGTGCAGGAAAATAGAAATAGAACAGAAAATAGAATTGTAAGAATTTTAGAAATCATTCTTATTATTTTAACCACAAAAGTCACAAAAGAAATATACATTAATTTGCGACCTTTGTGGTTTATTTTTAAAGTTTAATAACTTTCCTTATCATTTGGGAAATCAGCATTTTTCACATCCTTCACATACTGAGAGACTGCTCCGGTAATTTCAGAATAAAGGTCAAGATATCTTCTGAGGAATTTCGGAGAAAAACCTTGATTCATCCCAACCATATCGTGATAAACCAAAACCTGTCCGTCACAATCCGGGCCAGCTCCAATCCCGATTGTAGGAATAGAAATGCTTTCCGACGCTTTTTTCGCCAATGCTGCAGGGATCTTTTCCAAAACAATTGCAAAACATCCGAGTTCTTCCAACAATTTGCAGTCAGAGATCAATTTTTCAGCTTCCGCATCTTCTTTCGCTCGTACTTTATAAGTCCCGAATTGATAGATACTTTGAGGCGTCAAACCCAAATGCCCGCAAACAGGAATTCCTGCATTCACAATTTTCCTGATAGATTCTTCAATCTCTTTTCCGCCTTCTATTTTAATCGCGTGAGCGCCACCTTCTTTCATCATTCTCACCGCAGAATCCAAAGCTTTTTCAGGATTGCTCTGATATGTTCCGAATGGCAAATCTGCTACAACCAAAGCTCTTTCCACACCACGAACAACGCATTGTGTATGATAGATCATTTGGTCAAGTGTAATCGGCAAAGTGGTTTCGTGACCAGCCATTACATTTGCCGCAGAATCTCCAATTAGAATTGAATCAACACCACCGGCGTCAACCATTTTTGCAGTTGTAAAATCGTAAGCCGTCAGCATTGTGATCTTTTCCTTATCGAATTTCATTTTTCGTAAGGTCTCAGTTGTGATTTTTTTAATTTCAGAATGTACAGACATAAGAATTATTAATGATAATTTAAGTGATAAATGATTAAAAATGAAAATGATGATTGGAATCAATCATCACTTATCTTTTATCGTTTATATCACCACGTGACCAAGCTTGATCAATTTTTCTCTGTTAAGGATTTTGATATTTCTACCTTCTACAGAAATCAAATCATCTTGTTTGAATTCGGAGATCAATCGGATTGCGCTTTCTGTTGCAGTACCGATCAGGTTGGCAATTTCTTCTCTTGTTAAAGAGATCTTGATGAAACCTTCCGGGTCAGTGCCTAATTTTTGTTCCAGCAAAATAAGAATCTCTGCCAATCTTTCTCTTACTGTTTTTTGAGCAAGGAAAGTCACTGTGTTTGCAGATTCACCCAATTCATAAGCAATTTTTTGAAGCATTGCGTAAGATAATTTTGGGTCAACTTCCAATAATTTTAAGAAAACATCAGAAGGCAAAAACTGAACTTTCATTGGCGTCATAGCTTCCGCTTTCGCTTGGAAATTCTCACCGCAAAGTAATGAACGATAGCCTATTAAATCATTTTCTTTGCAAAATCTAAGAATCTGGTCTTTACCGTAAACACCTGATTTTGATAATTTGGCCGTTCCTTTTTCGATAAAATAAACACCTTTGGGCGATTCGCCATCGTCGAAAACGACATCACCTTTTGAGAATTCCAGAACTTTGAGCGCATTGTTGTAAACTTCGAAATCCTCGGAATTTAAACTTTCCTTCAAGGATTCGCGATTAAATGCTTTTGAGAAATTTTCTTCTATAACCAATTGTTGTTCAAGAGACATACCTATGACATTTGTCAGCAAAAATAAGACTTTTTAACACTACATACCAAGATTTTTGACGTAATTTTGCAATCCAAATATCTGAGAACTTTTTAATGGCAGAACAATGCTTTCATTGCGGTCAGAAAATCGACAAAGAACGCCTTCTTTTTGACGACAAAATCTTTTGTTGCAACGGCTGTCAATCCGTTTACGAGATTCTGAATTTTCACAACCTTGATAATTTTTACAATATCAACCAACGTTCCGGGATAAGACCAAGCAACGAGAATAATTCACAATTCGATTATCTGGACACACCGGAGATCTTCACCAAAGTTGTAGATTTCTCCGAAGGCGGAACTACACTTGTGACTTTCAAAATCCCGGTGATTCATTGTTCTTCTTGTATTTGGTTATTAGAAAGTCTTCATACGATCAATAGCAAAATCAAATATTCTCAGGTTAATTTCACAAGAAAAACGCTTCAGGTTTCTTTTAAAGAAGAGGAGTTGAAACTAAGCGAATTGGCAAAATTCCTGACGAATCTTGGATACAAACCAATCATCAACCTTGAAACTGCCGAAAAAAAGCACGACAAATTGGACAAAGGTCTTCTGATAAAATTGGCAGTTGCAGGATTTGCTTTCGGAAACGGAATGTTTTTCAGTTTTCCGGAATATGTTTCAGGCGATGACGTTTGGTTTCATTCATATAAACATCTATTCAGAATTATCTTATTTCTGTTAGCGACAGCAGTTGTGTTTTATTCGGCTTCAGATTATTATAAATCCGCCTGGTACGGTTTGAAGAATAAAATCATCAACATCGATGTTCCGATTGTTTTAGGAATATTCGTGCTTTATGGACGAAGTGTCTATGAAGTAGTAACAGATTATGGTCCGGGTTACTTCGATACGCTTTGTGGATTGTTGTTCTTTATGCTATTGGGAAAAACCTTTCAGAAAAGGACTTACAACACACTTTCGTACGACCGGGATTACAAATCTTTTTACCCGATTGCGGTAACAAAAATTGATTTTGACGGAAAACAGGAGAATATTCTGCTTTCAGATTTGGCAGTTGGTGACAGGATTATGGTCAGAAATCAGGAAATCATTCCCGTGGATTCGATTTTGATTAAAGGCGAAGGGAATATCGATAATAGTTTTATCACAGGTGAATCTGCTCATATTTCTAAAAAACCTGGCGATAAAATCTTTGCCGGAGGAAAACAAACAGGTTCGATTCTGGAACTTGAAGTAATTAAAAGTGTCGACCAAAGTTATCTGACACAGCTTTGGAACAAAGAAGCTTTCAAGAAAATGGACACCGGCCTTGATACTTTGACGAATACAATCAGTAAATATTTCACATTCATCATTTTAGGAATCACATTGTTTGCAGGGATTTATTGGTCAAGAATCGATACGGAAAAAATGTTCCAAGTCGTTTCTGCGATTCTGATTGTGGCTTGTCCGTGCGCCTTGGCTTTATCCGCGCCATTTACGTTCGGACATATTATGAGGATTCTTGGTCGAAATAACTTCTATGTAAAAGACACTTTAACTATTGAAAGGCTAGCTAAGGTTGACACATTGGTTTTTGATAAGACCGGAACTATTACAGAAAGTAAGAAATCGAATATCAATTTTATAGGTAGCGAAATTGAGGATTTTGATTTGAGAAATATTAAATCTTTACTTAAAAACTCAAACCATCCGCTTTCCAAGTCGCTTTATAATTTTATCGAAGTGAATGATGATTATTTTGAAGTGGAAGATTTTGAGGAAATCTCAGGAAAAGGTTATCGGGCAAAAGTTAGAGGAATTAATTACAAAATTGGTTCTGCAGGTTTTGTCGGAGAGAAATCCCAGGATCTGGAAACTGCAGTTTACATCAAGAAAAATGAGACTTTCATTGGAAAATTCACGTTTAAAAATGAATACAGAAATCATCTTTCCCAACTTTTCAAAAACCTAAAAAATTACGCTATCAATATTTTAAGTGGTGATAATCCTTCAGAAAAACCAATTCTCGAAAAACTCATTCCTAATGTTTCTGAGATGAAATTCAATCAAACTCCGGAAAACAAACTGGACTTCATCAAAGAACTTCAGGACAAAGGACAAAAAGTAGCGATGCTTGGCGACGGATTGAATGATGCCGGAGCTTTAAAACAGAGTAATGTCGGAATTGCAATTTCGGATGACAGCAATTCTTTTACACCTTCATCGGACGTGATTATGAATGGCGAGAAAATCCCGGAACTTGACAAATTTTTAGCACTTTCAAAAGATGCAATTACGATTGTAAAAATCACATTCATAATCAGTTTGTGTTATAATGTCATTGGAGTCAGCTTCGCAGTTTCCGGACATATGCATCCACTTTTTGCAGCGATTTTTATGCCTCTCAGCTCTGTAACCGTTGTAACGTTCACGACACTTTCGACTTGGCTCAGAAGTTCCAAATATTTCAAAATAAAGATTTAGAACGCTTTTATTTAGAGTGATTATAAATTATCCATATTTCTATCATTCTGACCAAAGTCAGTAATTTTCACTAAATTTGACGACTGTTTTATCTTAAATTTGCGGCTGGTATGGAGATTCTCTATTTGATGATTATCTGCAGCGTTTCTTTAGCTGTTATTTTTCTAATAATTTTTATTATTGGAGCTAAAAAAGGGCAGTTTGAAGACGATGAATCGCCGGCAGTCAGGATTCTTTTTGATGACGAGGTGAAGACAGACAAGGAGACGAAAACTCCTAAAAATGAAAATGAATAATTGCTATTTGTAGATATGGAAACACAAAAGTTTAGTTATGACAACGGGATTGTTCGCGCTTTTCTTATTGCGACGGTTGTTTTCGGATTGGTAGGTTTTTTATTGGGACTTACTGCCGCGTTGTTATTATTTTATCCTGAATTACCTGAATTTTTCTTGGGAACAGATGACACAACGATCAACACGCTTAGAAGTGGCGGATTGCAAGGTTTGATCAATTCTCAAGGTGCATTTGGATTCGGACGTATTAGAATGCTGCATACAAGTGCTGTGATTTTCGCATTTGTTGGTAACAGTTTCTTTTCCGGATTCTATTACTCGATCCAAAGATTATTAAAAACAAGAATGTGGAGTGACACATTATCTTGGATTCACTTCTGGGGATGGCAGCTGATGCTTGTTTCTGTGGTAATTACATTCTTTATGGGTATCAACACTTCAAAAGAATATGCAGAACACGAATGGCCAATTGATATCCTGATCACTTTGGTTTGGCTGGTATTTGGTTTCAATATGTTTGCTACAATTGCAATTAGAAGAGTAAGGCATTTATATGTTGCAATTTGGTTCTATATCGGGACTTGGGTTGCAGTTGCAATGCTTCACATTTTCAACAACTTAGAAGTTCCATTGTCTTTCACAGGATGGAAATCATATTCGGCTTACGCGGGTGTTAAAGATGCATTGGTACAATGGTGGTATGGTCATAATGCGGTTGCATTCTTCTTGACAACTCCGGTTCTTGGGATGATGTATTATTTCGTACCAAAAGCGGCTGACAGACCAGTTTTCTCATACAAACTATCAATTATCCACTTCTGGTCATTAATCTTCGTTTATATCTGGGCTGGTCCTCACCACTTACAATATACTGCTTTGCCAGCTTGGGCTCAGGCAGTAGGAACAGGTTTTTCTATTATGCTTATCGCTCCGTCTTGGGGAGGTATGTTGAATGGTCTCTTGACCTTGAGAGGGGCTTGGGACAAAGTAAGAGAAAATCCGGTTCTTAAATTCTTTGTAGTCGCTGTAACTTGCTATGGTATGGCAACTTTCGAAGGTCCGCTTCTGGCGACTAAAACTGTTAACAAAGTTGGTCACTTTACTGATTGGGTAATTGGTCACGTTCACTTAGGTGCACTTGGATGGAACGGATTTATGGCATTCGGTGTTATATACTATTTAGTTCCGATTTTGTGGAGAACCAAACTTTGGTCTGTAAAATTAGCTAACTGGCATTTCTGGTTAGGGACATTCGGGATTATTTTCTACGCAGTTCCATTATACATTTCAGGATTTACACAAGGTTTGATGTGGAAACAATTCAATCCGGACGGAACTTTGGTTTATAAAAACTGGTTAGATACTGTAACAGCAATTCTCCCTTATTTTAAAATGAGATTTGTTGGAGGTTTATTATATTTCTCCGGCGCTGTTCTTATGGTTGTGAACTTGATTGCAACAGCAAGAAAAGGCTCTTTCCAAAAAGAAGTTTCTGCAGAAGCACCAGCCTTAGCTAACGTAAAAAAAGGAAGAAAAGAAGGAGAAACTTTCCACCTTTGGTTAGAAAGAACCCCTCTTTATTTATCAATACTTTCATTCGTAGTTTTGGCAATTGGAGGTTCATTGGAAATTTTCCCTACAATATTTGTGAAAGAAAACGTTCCTACAATTTCTGCGGTTAAGCCTTATTCTCCGCTAGAATTAGAAGGTAGGGATATCTACATCAGAGAAGGTTGTAACGCTTGTCACTCACAGATGATTCGTCCTTTCCGTGATGAAGTTGTAAGATTCAATGGTAAGAATGGACAGTATTCAAAAGCTGGAGAGTTCATCTATGACAGACCTTTCCTTTGGGGTTCCAAAAGAACCGGGCCGGATTTGCAGAGAGAAGGCGGTGTAAGACCGGATTCTTGGCACTTCAAGCATATGTACAACCCAAGGTCAACTTCCGCAGGTTCTATTATGCCTAGATATCCTTGGCTGATTGAAAACACATTGGACAGAAGTAAATCTAAAGCTAAGTTGGAATTGATGAAGAACACTTTCGATGTTCCTTATACAAAAGCTCAGATTGATTCTATGGATACTTGGATGAACAACCAGGCAAGTGCTATCGTGAAGAATGTATTCTCTGAAGCTGATGACGTTAAGAAATCTTTTGCTGAGTCTAAAGCTAACAAAGAGAAAGCTGGAGAAAAATTCGTTCCACTTGAGAAGAGAGAAATCGTAGCATTGATTTCTTATCTGCAAAGATTGGGTACGGATATCAAGACTACAGAAATAAAAACAGCTAGTAATTAATAATATTAAAAAAATAAAATGATTCCGCAAAGTTTTAAAGACATCGTCTCCAATGTGGAAAACGCAGGATTCTTCCAAACTTTGGCAATGATCATCTTCATTCTATTTTTTGTGGTTGTGGTTTACATCGTAATCAACAGACCTAAGAAATATTATAGTGAAGAAGAAAATGCGCCTTTGGAAAAAGACCACGACGATGACAAATTCACTTTGTAATTAAAAAAGATATTTAATAATGAAAAGAAGAACACCTGTTTATATTAATATTCTAATCGTTTTAGGATTATTACTTGTAGTTTTCTATATGTTCTCGCAGACATCGGATTTTCTATCTACCAGATTTTTCTTAGGAACAGCGTTGATCAGTATCATTGTTGTTTTTATTCAGAATGCTATTGGAGATTTGATCGAGAATGAGAAATTCAAAAAATTAACAGATGCCGAAAAAGCAACTTACCTTGCTGATAAAAAGATTCCTTATTTCCAATATCTTTGGAACGGAGCTTTCAAAAGTCAATCTGAAAAAGAAGAAAAAGACATCCTTATCGACCACGGATTCGATGGGATCATGGAGCTTGACAATCAGCTTCCAAAATGGTGGTTAGGGCTTTTCTACTTCGGTTGTGCATATTGTGTACTTTATGTTTCTTCATATTTCTTGACAGATTTCGCTCATCCTTACAAAGAATATGAGCAAGAGTACAGAGAACAGACTGCTGCTATCAATGATTATATGGCAACAGTAACTCAGCCGACTCTGGAGACTGCAGTTTTCTCAGAAGATAACGTAGAAGCTGGTAAAGCTGTTTTCGAAACCAACTGTGTGTCTTGTCACGGTGAAGGTGGAAAAGGTGGTATTGGTCCTAACTTGACTGACAATTTTTGGATCAACCAACCAGAGAAGACATTATTCAAAAATGTATTCTATATGGTTGATAATGGTAGTAAAAATAACCCTACGATGCAGGCTTGGGGTAAGAATGGTGTAGTTTCCGGATTTGATATGCAAAATGTGGCAGCCTATGTCTATCATATCAACCAAGAACAGGCTCCTATCACACCTGCACAAGGTGGTGCTGCTCCTCAGGGAACAGAGGCACATTGGGAAAAATCGAAATAATACATACAAAAGAGATTGTCAAAAATATCGTTCTTTCGGAATGATATTTGAGAATAAATAGCTACTATTTATTTTCGGGACAATCTCTTTTTTTATCTAAATGATATGAGTACTACAGAAAAAAAATACAACGAGGCAGAAAGCTGGGTAGTAGAAGCTGAAACATTCAGAGACTCTGTAGGGACAATGGATAATACCGGTAAGAGAAAATGGGTGTTTCCAAGAAAACCTAAAGGAAAATATACCAATTACAGAGTTATTGTAAGTATTCTCTTACTGGCAATATATTTTACGGTTCCGTTTCTGAAATTCAATGGTAATCCTGTTTTATTGATCAATATTATAGAACGCCAGTTCTTTATTTTCGGTCAGCCTTTTTATCCTCAGGATTTCTTTATTCTGGCATTAGGGGCTATTGCATCATTAATATTCATTATTATTTTCACAGTTGTTTTCGGAAGGATCTTTTGTGGATGGATTTGTCCGCAAACTATTTTCTTGGAAATGATATTCCGTAAAATAGAATATGCTATTGAAGGAGACCGAAACAAACAGATAAGACTTGACAATCAGGCTTGGGATACTGAAAAGATATGGAAACGTTCTTTGAAATGGTTCACTTTCTTATTGATCTCAGTCATCATCACCCACATCATGTTTATGTATATTGTAGGTTATGAAGAAGTTTTCCGTATCATGCAGGAAGGACCCTTTGCCAAGCCTACCAATTTCTTGGTAATGATCATGTTCACGGCCGCATTTTACTTTGTATTTGCCTGGTTCAGAGAACAGGTGTGTACAATGGTCTGCCCGTACGGAAGATTACAAGGTGTATTGATTGATAAAGAGACCATCAATGTTTTTTACGATTATAAAAGAGGGGAGAACAGAGCTAAATGGAAAAAAGGCGAAGACAGAAGACAGGTTGGGAAAGGTGACTGTATCGATTGTAAACAATGCGTTGTAGTGTGCCCAACCGGCATTGACATCCGGGACGGTCTGCAAATGGAATGTGTGAACTGCACGGCTTGTATCGATGCTTGTGATGAAGTAATGGTAAAAGTTGGACTTCCGACAGGATTGATTCGTTATGCTTCTGAAAAAGAGATCGAGGAACAGCAGAAATTCAGTTTCTCAGGAAAAATGAAAGCTTATTCCGTAGTGTTATTAGCGCTTGTTGTTTTCTTGGGTGGATTACTCTACAATAGAGGGGAAATGGAGGCTAAATTCCTGAAACCTCCAGGGTCAACTTTCTTTGTAAGGGACGGAAAGATCAACAATACTTATAATTATACCTTCCTTAATAAGTCCAACGAGAACAAAACTGTCATTATTAAAATCATTGAGCCTGCCAATGGAGAGATATCTTCCAGTTCGGCGTCAAATAAAATTGTTCTGAAAAGAGATGCAATGATAAAAGGAACTATAACTGTAAGTTTCCCAGAGAGTCAAATCAAACTGTCGAAACAAAATCTGGAGTTGGGCGTTTACGATATGAACGGCGAATTATTGGATTCCTACAAAACTTATTTTGAAGGGCCGTTCAAGTTTCAATTTTAAATATTCAAAAATGAAAAATCTAAATTGGGGACACGGGTTAATGATCGCACTAGGTTGTTTCATCCTTTTCATATTATTTCTGATATTCATTTTTCCGATGGGAAAACAGAATGCAGAAATGATTTCAAATAATTATTACGAGGAAGAGCTTCATTACCAAGACATCATCGATGCAAAAGAAAATGCAGCTAAGCTTGAAAAAGTCCCCGAATATAAAGCAACTTCGGAAGGTATGATGATATCTTTTCCGGAAACTATAAAAGTGGATGAGAACAAAGTGAATTTCGTTTTGTTTCGTACGGACGATTCTAACTTGGATGTCAGAAAAGAAGTCGGTTTACAACATAATGTTTTCTTAATTCCTAAAAAAGTAATTTCTAAAGGTTCTTATACTCTAAAACTAAAATGGACAGAGAATAAAAAACCATATCAGGTAGATTACGATATCTTATGGAAGTAGCACTCATCATATCTGCAATTGGATTGGGATTCGCATCCGGATTTCATTGCATTGGTATGTGTGGGCCTATTGCGCTTTCCATGGGATTGTCCAAAAACCAGAAAGCTAATTTCTATCTTCAGAATCTAACTTATCAATTCGGAAGGATTTTGACTTATTCCTTTCTGGGCGCAGTTTTGGGAATCATCGGACAGAGTTTTGAATTCGCTGGTTTTCAAAAATATCTGACGGTTTCTGTCGGGATTCTATTGATTATAATGGCGATTTCGTCATTTGGAGGAAAAGATTTTGCAACAAAGATCCCATTCATTTCAAGAGCCTTGCTGAAAGTCAAAATGCAGTTGGGAAAAATCCTTCAACGCCCTGATTACAAATATCGTTTCGCCACAGGAATATTAAACGGTTTTTTGCCTTGCGGAATGGTTTATATGGCCTTGACCGCCTCTTTAGCCGCTGGCGGAATCTGGCAGAGTTCATTCTTTATGTTCCTTTTCGGATTGGGAACTTTCCCGTTTATGTTCGCAATTGTTTTCTTGGGAAATTTTATAACAACCGCTTTCCGGGTAAAGATCTTAAAAGTAATTCCCGTAATGATGATTATTCTTGGCGGTTTGTTTGTTTTAAGAGGTTTGGAATTAGGGATCCCATACGTTTCTCCACAATCCGACGCTTTGCATGTGAACCATTCCAAAGATGGATTACACATGGATCACACGAATTGTCATTAGATTTTTAGCATAAAAAAATTGGCCATTTGACCGATTTATATTTTAGAAAGTGACTTCTGCGGTTTCCTTACCCTTTTGGAAATTGACCGTTTTCAGATTACCTTTATAAGTGATATTCATAATATTGACCTGTTTTGGGAATTGTCCGATAAGAATACTGTTTCTTATTTTAAGGCTTGAAATGTCAGAAACATTTCCTACCTCATAATAAACCCAGACAGACTCTCCGTTCACTTGGCTGCCTGTAAAAGTCAAGCTTTTTGGAGCACCATTTACAGCCACATCCACATTGTTGTTCACATATTTTTTCACTTCTGCTTCAAATCCTGCTGTATTAGGGTCGATCTTTACGGCCTGAGAAACATGGGAGGTATTGAGTTTTGTAGTGAATTTCAAAGTTTTGGTTCCGTCAATATAATCAACTTTTGTCATAGACGAAAAAAAGTCAAGGTCTTTGAAACTAAAAAAGCTTATTAGTAAAATTCCCAGAGATAATATAAATATAGATTTTTTCATTTTTATAAAATTAAATAACTTTTATTGCAAATATATGCTCAAATTATATGCCACACATTAGAAATTAACATTTACCGAATATTTATCATAAAAAGATTTGATATGCTCAACCGCGTCTTCTGCAGTATCTACAACTCGGAAAAGCGACAGGTCTTGCTCTGCGATCAATCCTTCTTTCAGCAATGTACCTGTAAACCAATTCAACAGTCCGCTCCAAAACTCGCTTCCTACCAATACAATTGGGAATTTCCCGATTTTATTAGTTTGAATCAAAGTCAATGCTTCAGAAAGCTCATCCAAAGTGCCAAATCCGCCGGGCATCACTACAAATCCCTGGGAATATTTAACGAACATTACCTTTCTAACGAAAAAATAATCAAAATTGATATTATAACCTTTATCAACATAAGGATTAAAGTGTTGCTCAAAAGGCAACTCAATATTCAATCCGATGGATTTTCCGTTTCCCTGGGCTCCTCTGTTTCCGGCTTCCATAATTCCCGGACCGCCTCCGGTAATCACTCCAAATCCAATTTCCGTGATTTTTTTGGCAATATCGGAAGCCATTTTATAATAATAGCTGTCTTCTTTTAGTCTAGCTGAACCAAATATGGAAACACACGGTCCAATGCGAACCATTTTCTCATAACCATCTACAAACTCAGACATGATCCTGAAAACCATCCAGCTGTCTTTGGTGATGGTCTCGTCCCAGGTTTTTTGTCTCAGACTGTCGTGTAATCTCTTTTCTTCGTCCTGTTGTGTCATCTGAATAATTTTTCTGCTTCTACAATAGATTCTGGCTTACCAACATCGATCAAATTAGCCGTGTGTTGATAACCTACAATAATATCTTCTTTCATTAAATCCATATATTCGTCCATAATAGAAAACTTTCCAGTTCTGGTCAATTTTCCAAAAATCTCAGAATTTACACAATGGATTCCACTGAAAGCCAACTCTCGTAATTTGAAAATTCCGCCAACCACAGTTTTTTTATTGGTCAAAAGATTCCTCCATCCTTTCAGGAACATTTTATCATTGAACATCAGTTTTCTGGAACTGTCTCTGTCCGAAACTGCTAAAGTTACCATCCCACCTTTGAGTTCGTGGAGTTTTACAAAATTGGAAATATTAAGATCGGTCAGAATATCAACATTCATAATTAGGAATGTCTTCTCATTTTCAAGGAATCGTTTGGCAAAAAGCAATCCGCCACCGGTTTCCAGAAGTTCTTCTGATTCGTTTGAAATTTCTATATTGGCACCGAAGTTATCATTCTCGGCCAGGAAAGCCAAGATCTGCCCTCCGAAATGATGGATATTAATGACGAAATCATTGATGCCGTAACTCTGCAGATACTTGATGTTTCTTTCCAGAAGTGTAACGTCATTCACTTTGGCCAAAGCTTTTGGATGATTGTCCGTAAAAGGTTTTAATCGGGTTCCCATTCCCGCAGCAAATAGTAATGCTTTCATATTTATAAACGATAAATAATAATGGATGAATGATTAATACGCTCATCAATTTTAAAATAATGGATTTTAAGCTAACAGCAAAAGACTAATTGCTAGAAGCCGATGACAAATTGAGTTGCAATTGTTCATCATGATGGATTATTACTTCCGCATCCGGGAAGTTTTTCCTAATGAATTCTGCCGTTTTGATAGCCGCATAAACAGAACGGTGTTGTCCGCCGGTACATCCGAAGTTGATCTGGAGATTTTCAAAGCCTCTCTCCAGATAATTATTGATACTTATAGAAACAAGATCATGAATTGATTTTAAGAAACTCGGCATCTCTGTTCTAGTTTCTAAAAATTCCTGAACGCCAATGTCATTTCCTGTTTGTGTTTTATATTCTTCAATCCTACCAGGATTTAGAATTCCTCTGCAATCGAAAACGAAACCACCTCCGTTGTCTGTATTATCTTTTGGAATCCCTCCTTTTTTATAAGAAAAACTATGAATATCGATTACTAATTTATTCCGCATCCACTTTAATTTTGCGTAAAGTTACTTTTTTTAATTTTCTTTGAAAAATCGATCAATTCTGAATTTTAAATTTAATTTTGCATATTAATTGATATAAGGCGTTTCAAATCAAACATATTCCTTATTTTTAAAAATAAATCTTACACAAAATGAAATTTATAAAATACTGTCTGCTAGCAACTTTACTGATTCTGATGGTGGGTTGCAAAAAAACAAGTGTTGACGGGAGCAGTCGCAAAAGCTTCCAGGAAAGTATCAATGATATGGCTTCCAGCTTGCCGACTTTGAAGCAAGTAAAATTCAATGAAGCTTTATATATATTGAAAACCTTCGGTGTAGAAGCTGAAGGAGATATTGCTGAAATTGCGGCACTCGGAAAATTGCTTGATGGGAAAAAGACGGCAGAGATTTTTGCCTTGGCAGACCAGGTTGCACAAAAAAATGGGATTGATTGGAGTAGTACAGCTCCGCCAAGTTTGGGCGAAATGAACATCTTTGGAAATGAAGTGGCTTCTGAGAAAGACCCGAACGATATCGATGCGGCTGCACTTAATATTGTTGTGAGAAATATAGCTGGTGATAGTTTAACAGGTTCAAAAGGATTGATCGTTGTTCCGCAATTGGTTGACAATAATGGTAAACAAGTTGACTTTGAAGGCGCAGCACTAGAAACTGTTATGGAGATCTCAAGTGGCGGAAATAAAATATCTACTTCGAAAAATCTGATGCAAGACCCGGCCTTCAGAGGATTTACAATTATGTATTCAAAACTTCCAAAAGAAAAGATCTTCGAAGAAAAGATCGATATCAAACTTACCGTAAAAACAACCAAAAAGCTGTTGCAAATGCTTAAAATGGGAATTCCTGTGAATGGAAAAGCGCTTTACACGCCGCCAGCTCCTGTCGTTTCGGATTCGCTTCAAGTTCCTGAGCCACAAGTTGATCCTCAAACTGGAGAAACTGTTACGCCTCCACCGGCTCCGGCAAAAGTGACTGCGGACCCAAAAACGACTGTGACAAAATTCCTGAATAATCTGTCCTCTCAGAATTTTAAAGCGGCTTATGATGCTTCGGAAAATCCTAATTGGGGTTCTTATGACAAATTCTCAAATCCGAATTCCGGTTTCGGCTCAGTTAAAAATATAAGCGTAAAAAATATTGCGGTTCCTTATAACAAAGATAATTCAGCCAACGTCAACGTAACTTATGATGTTACTGATAAGAACGGGAAAACCACTTCTCTGAATGTTACTTACGGACTGAAAGCCGTTAACAACAACTGGAAAATCACAACTTACAAAATCAACAATTAAAAATAGAAGATGGCATCTGCAGAATTGATAAAGAAATTAGAAGAAACGATAGATAATATTCCGGACTTTCCGATTCCGGGAATCCAGTTCAAGGATATTTGCCCGATTTTTCTTCAGCCAAAATTGTATGAAGAAGTAATCGCTGATCTGGCTGATTTCAGTCGTGGGAAGATTGATGTTGTCTGTGGCATCGAAAGCCGAGGTTATCTTTTCGGGATTGCGATTGCTGTTGCTTTGGACGTTCCTTTCGTTCTAATTAGAAAAGCAGGAAAACTTCCGCCCCCTTTCATTGGAGAAAAATATGATCTGGAATACGGTTCTGCCGAAATCGAAATGAAAACCGGACATCTGAAGCCGGGGCAACGCGTTTTGATCCATGATGACCTTTTGGCAACTGGCGGAACTACGGAAGCTGCAGCGAAATTGATCTCAAAACAAGGTGCAATTCCTGCGCAATTCAGTTTTTTGATTGATTTGAAAGACCTGAATGGTGTGGAAAGGCTCAAAAAATTTGATTCAGAAGTGTATTCTATTCTAAAATATTAAAATATTTTAACCATCAGAAAAAGAAGTTTTTGCATATCAAAAGGAAAACATTAAATTTGCACTCTATTATTAAAAAAATTATGGCAAACCAGCATAACAAAAACCACGAACAAGAAGGAAAAGAAACAGTAGAATTCTTCAAAGACCTTGATAAAGAAGCACTTAATATCGAGTCATTTTTGGAAAAAAATGCAAAAGCACTCAGCATCGCATTTGGAGTTCTAATCGTTGCAGTTTTGGGGTGGTTCGGATATCAGCAATTTATTATTGGTCCTAAAAATGAGGAAGCTACGAAAAGTTATCTTGCCGCTCAGAAAAACCTGGCCGATGGAAAAGAAGACCTTGCTCTTGGCGGGAAATCTGTTGCAAATCCTGGTTTCATCGGAACTTATGATGAATACAGCGGAACAAAAGCTGGCAAATTATCTGCTTACAACGCAGGATTGATAGAATTCAAAAAAGGAAATTATCAGAAAGCTTACGATCTGTTGGACAAATTCGGTTCAGATAACAAAGTTTTGGTTGCTCTGAAATATGGGGCAATGGCAGATTGTCTTTCAAACCTTAACAAAGCCGATGATGCGCTTGCATTGGCAGATAAAGCGTCTTCAGCTTCTGATGATGCCTACACATCTTATTATTTCACAAAAAAAGCAGGAATGTTGGCTTTGGCACTTAAGAAAAATGCTGATGCTAAAAAATATTTCGCTGCGATCGAGGAAAAATATCAGGACTATGACAACGGACAATCCGATGCTTTCATAGAAATGACAAAATATTACTAAACAATGGCAACAACTAATCTATCAGATTATAAGCCACTCAACATATCCAATGCCGATGAATATTCAATCGGCATTGTTGTTTCTGAGTGGAACGATTTCGTAACCTACAACCTTCGAAACGGCGCAATAGAAACGCTGAAGGCCGAAGGCATCAAAGAAGAAAACATACACATATATTACGTTCCTGGTGCATTCGAATTAAGTTTTGCAAGTATGAAACTTTGCAAATCCAACAAGTTCGCTGCGGTTATCGCCATCGGAAATGTGATCCGTGGGGAAACACCTCATTTCGATTATGTTTGTTCCGGCGTTACACAAGGTATCAAAGATTGTAACATTCTTACAGATACACCGGCGATCTTCTGTGTTTTGACAGATGATACCAAAGAACAATCTATCGCAAGAAGCGGTGGAAACTTTGGTAACAAAGGTGTAGAGGCAGCAGTTACTGCATTGAAAATGATCGACTTCAACAATAAAACAAATTAGGACTTCTGATCGTAGATCTTTTAGGAGCTTGATCCCGCTTTCCGTTACAATCTTTTTCAAAGAAAAAGGATTTCCACTGCAATCGGGGCTATTGATAAAGGATGTTCCAAAATATTTCTTTAATATCAAAAGAAAAATACTAATTTTAAAACACAAAATATTATCAGATGAAATGGACAAACGATAGAAGTGACAATGTAGATGACAGACGCGGTTCCGGCGGTGGAGGCGGAATGCTAGTTGGTGGTGGATTGGGAACAATTATTATTGCAGCCATTGTTTTCTTTCTAGGAGGTGATCCTTCTGCAATTTTACAAAACAGTGCAACTTCTTCCCCTCAACAAACTGAGCAGAGACAACTTTCCAAAGAAGAGCTCAACATCAGAGAGTTTGTGAGAATGCTGACCAAAGAAAATGAAGAAACCTGGGCAAATGTTTTTAACCAAAACGGAATCCAATTCAGACCTGCAAAAGTCGTTTTGTTCGAAAGTACAACAAGTTCAGGCTGTGGAATTGCTCAATCAGAAATGGGACCATTCTATTGTCCATCAGACCAAACCATTTATATGGATATGAGTTTCTTCAATGAGCTTCAGCAAAAATTTGGAGCCAAGGTGGGACAATTCACAGTGGCCTATGTTCTTGGTCACGAATATGGACATCATATTCAGAATCTCTTAGGAACATTGGATAAGGTTCATCAACTTAGCCAACGAGGAAGTGAAGCACAAGCCAATCAGATTTCTGTTGCCAATGAATTACAAGCCGATTTCTACGCTGGATTATGGGCAAAACAAACAGATAGCAGAGAAAAATTCTTAGAGCCTGGGGACATTCAAGAAGCAATGAGTGCAGCAGCAGCAGTTGGTGATGACAATATTCAAAAAAGAGGTCAAGGCTATGTGAACCAGGAGAGCTTCACGCACGGTTCTTCTGCTCAAAGGGAGGAATGGTTTATGAAAGGTTACAATACCGGTGATATCAGGCAAGGTGATACCTTTAGTGCATTATTGAAATAGATAAAAGAAACAGAGTTTTATAATAAAACAGAAAAAGCAAGAATCATTTAATTCTTGCTTTTTTATTATTTTGAAATATTGGATTTTGTATTACCCTTCTTTTTCCATCGCTTTGATAAGGTTAAGAGCAGAACCTGCTTTGAACCAGGCGATCTGTCCCGCGTTGTAAGTATGGTTTGCCATGATGATATCTTTAGTTCCGTCAGCGTGAACAAATTCCAAAGTCAATTGCTTGCCCGGTGCAAATTGGTCAAGGTCAAGGAAATTGATGGTGTCATCTTCCATGATCTTGTCATAATCGTCCTTATTGGCAAAAGTAATTCCTAACATCCCTTGTTTCTTAAGGTTGGTTTCGTGGATACGAGCAAAAGACTTAACCAAAACTGCTCTTACTCCAAGATGCCTAGGTTCCATCGCCGCATGTTCTCTTGAAGAGCCCTCGCCATAGTTTTCGTCACCAACTACAATTGTAGGAATACCAGCCGCCTTATATTGCCTTGCAGAATCAGGAACTGGTTTGTATTGGCCATCCAATTCATTTTTAACATTATTGGTCTCCATATTGAAAGCATTTACAGCACCAATCAACATATTGTTGGAAATATTATCAAGATGTCCTCTGTATTTCAGCCAAGGTCCGGCCATGGAAATATGATCGGTTGTACATTTTCCGTAAGCTTTGATCAGTAATCTGGCTCCGGTAATATTCAGCCCGTCCCAAGCTGGAAATTCTTCTAATAACTGAAGTCTATCTGACGTTGGGGAAACAATCACCTCTACATTAGAGCCATCTTCTGCAGGCGCAATATAGCCCGGGTCATCTACATCAAATCCTAATTTTGGAAGATCGTCGCCACTCGGTTCATCAAGCATCACTTCTTCTCCGTTTTTATTTTTAAGCTTATCTGTCAATGGATTGAATCTCAAATCCCCTGCAATAGCCATCGCTGTTACCAATTCCGGGGAACCGACGAAGGCATAAGTATTAGGGTTTCCATCCGCTCTTTTGGAGAAGTTTCTGTTGAAGGAGTGAACAATTGTATTCTTCTCTTGTTTTTCAGCACCTTCACGCGCCCATTGCCCGATACAAGGTCCGCAAGCGTTGGCAAAGACTTTGCCGCCTATTTCATCAAAAGTTTTCAAAAATCCGTCTCTTTCTACAGTGAATCTTACCTGTTCAGAACCAGGTGTAATGGTGTATTCCGCTTTTACCTCAAGATTTTTTTCTTTAGCCTGCTTTGCTACAGAAGCCGCTCTTGCAATATCTTCATAAGATGAGTTGGTGCAAGATCCAATCAATCCGACTTCGATTTTTGTCGGCCATCCGTTTTTCTCTGCGATTTCTTTCATTTGGGAAATTGGTGTTGCCAAGTCCGGCGTGAAAGGGCCATTTAGATATGGTTCTAAAGTGTCAAGATTTATTTCGATAACTTGGTCATAATATTTTTCAGGTTCTGCATGGACTTCCGGATCAGCTTTCAAAACGTGGGCAATTGCGTCAGCAGCATCTGCCAAATCTTCTCGATCTGTTGAACGAAGATATTTGCTCATGTTTTGGTCGTATTCGAAAATGGAAGTTGTAGCCCCAATTTCCGCACCCATATTACAAATCGTTCCTTTTCCTGTACAAGAAAGCGAATTGGCACCTTCTCCAAAATATTCTACGATCGCGCCCGTTCCTCCCTTTACAGTAAGGATTCCTGCAACTTTTAAAATAATATCTTTTGGAGCAGTCCAACCGTTCAGTCTTCCGGTCAATTTTACACCAATCATTTTCGGGAATTTAAGTTCCCAAGCCATTCCAGCCATTACATCTACTGCATCGGCACCACCAACTCCGATGGCAACCATTCCAAGTCCGCCGGCATTTACAGTGTGGGAATCTGTTCCAATCATCATTCCACCGGGAAAAGCATAATTTTCCAAAACGACTTGATGAATGATACCTGCTCCCGCTTTCCAGAATCCAATGCCATATTTGTTGGAAACTGATTGAAGGAATTGATATACTTCGTTATTCTTGTTTTCAGCTTCGATTAGATCTTTTGCTGCGCCGACTCTTGCCTGAATCAAATGGTCTGCGTGAACAGTTGACGGAACTGCCACTTTTTTCTTGCCTGCCTGCATAAATTGTAAGAGGGCCATCTGCGCTGTCGCATCCTGCATCGCCACTCTGTCCGGAGCAAAATCTACGTAAGATTCTCCTCTTTTGAATGCTTCTTTTGCCTGGGAAGGGTAAAGATGAGCACAAAGAATTTTTTCTGAATAAGTAAGAGGTCTTCCCATAAAAGCTCTTGCTTCGTTTACTCTGGTTTCGAAATCAGAATAAACTTTTTTTATCATATCCAAGTCAAAAGTCATATCTCGATTTTATTTTTATTATTTTTTAATGATTTATCCGTGGTTTCTAGACGGAAAAAATTTGTTTCAATACTTTAATCAAATACTATTCCTACAGCTTGATAATAGGATAAAAATGATAGATAACCAAAATATTTTATGACTATGAAGTTAAGGAAAAAATGAAGCTTTTGACATTGATATAGGTTAAAATAATTTCCGCTTACGTTAAATAGAAAGATTCTAAACAAAAATGGAAGATTTCTTTTGAAAATCTTCCATCAATTATTTAAAAAGTCTTTCGACTTTAGTTTTAAAATCAATTAATGACCAACGGTAACCAATTCTTTGATAGATGGAACGAAAGTCGTCAAGTCGATTCCTTCAACAGCTTCTTTGTATTCTTCAATACTTGGGATTCTACCAATAATTGCAGAAAGTACAACTACAGGAGTTGATGCCAATAAAGATTCTCCTTTTTTGCGTTCAGAATCTTCCACAACTCTTCCCTGGAAAAGACGGGTAGAAGTTGCCAAAACAGTATCTCCTTTTTCAGCTTTTTCCTGGTTCCCCATACAAAGGTTACAGCCAGGACGCTCAAGATACATCATATTTTCATATTGAGTACGGGCTTCGCCTTTCGGAGCAGCATCGTTGAATTCGAAACCTGAATATTTTTCTAATAATTCCCAGTCACCTTCAGCCTTCAACTCATCAATGATATTATAAGTAGGAGCCGCTACAACCAATGGGGCCTGGAATTCCACTTTACCATTTTGTTTTTCAAGGTTTCTCAACATTTGAGAAACGATTTTGAGATCGCCTTTGTGAACCATACAGGAACCTACGAAACCAAGGTCAACTTTTTTCTCGCCTCCGTAATATGTGAGGTCTCTGATGGTGTCGTGCGTATATCTTTTGGATACATCGTCGTTGTTTACATCAGGGTCAGCGATCATTGGCTCGACGATTTGGTCCAGGTCAACAACCACTTCTGCATAATATTTAGCATTCGCGTCCGGAGTTAAAGCAGGTTTGTCGCCAGTTCTGATTTCCTCGATTCTTTTGTTTGCTTTGTTGATCAGGCCTTGAAGAACGTGGTTTTTGTTATCCATTCCTTTGTCGATCATAATCTGGATTCTGCTTTTTGCAATTTCCAGTGATTCAATCAAAGTATCGTCTTCAGAAATACAGATAGAAGCTTTAGCTTTCATTTCTGCAGTCCAGTCTGTGAAAGTAAATGCCTGGTCAGCCGGAAGTGTTCCGATGTGAACCTCGATAATTCTTCCCTGGAAAACGTTTTCTCCGTCAAACTGCTTCAGCATCTGAGCCTGAGTAGCGTGAACCACATCACGGAAATCCATATGCTCCTTCATATTTCCTTTGAAAGTCACTTTCACCGATTCAGGGATCGGCATTGAAGCTTCACCCGTTGCCAAAGCTAGAGCTACCGTTCCGGAATCCGCTCCGAAAGCAACACCTTTGGACATTCTCGTGTGAGAGTCGCCTCCGATGATAATGGCCCATTCGTCTACCGTAATATCGTTAAGAACTTTGTGAATAACGTCTGTCATGGCGTGATATTCACCTTTCGGGTCACGCGCTGTGATCACTCCGAAATCGTTCATGAATTTCATTAATTTAGGAATATTGGCCTGAGCTTTTTTATCCCAAACAGAAGCTGTGTGACATCCTGACTGATAAGCACCGTCAACAATTGGAGAAATCACGGTTGCGGCCATGGATTCCAATTCCTGAGCGGTCATTAAACCAGTCGTATCCTGAGAACCGACAATGTTTACTTCTACACGGACGTCTGAGCCTGCATGTAACAATTTGCCTTCAGGAACACCTACTGCGTTTCTGTTGAAAATCTTTTCCACCGCAGTCAAGCCTTGTCCTTCAATGGAAATTTCTTTTGAAGGTGCAAAAACTGTTGGAGCAGTAATTCCTAAAGTTTTAGCCGCAAACGTCTGGATTTTTTTACCAAAAACGATGGCATAAGAACCACCAGCTCTGATGAATTCTAATTTTTGAGGCGTAAAAGATTTTGAAATATCTTTTAGCTCTTTATCGCCATTGTATAATTTTTTCTCTTTCGTATTGATTGTCAAGACCGTTCCTGTCGCAACAGAATATTTTTCCTCCAAAACAATGTCACCGTTTTCATTACGGATCGGGTTTCCGTTTTCGTCCACTTTTTTCACCCAGTTTTGAAGGTCGATTCCGATACCTCCGGTTACATCAACCGTAGTCAGGAAAATAGGAGAAATTCCGTTTGTTCCGGCAACAATCGGAGCGATGTTTACAAAAGGTACGTAAGGGCTTGCTTGTTTCCCCGTCCAAAGTGCAACGTTGTTTACACCTGACATACGAGAAGAACCAACTCCCATTGTCCCTTTTTCTGCGATAAGCATTACGCTTGCGTCAGGATGTTGGGCTTGAAGCATTTTGATCTCATCTTGCGCTTCCGGTGTAATCATACATTTACCATGCAACTCTCTGTCTGAACGAGAGTGTGCCTGATTCCCAGGAGAAAGCAAATCGGTAGAAATATCACCCTCACCAGCGATGAAAGTTACTACTTTGATTTCTTCTGCAACTTCAGGAAGTTTGGTAAAAAACTCTGCTTTTGCATAGCTTTCCAAGATATCTTTAGCGATCACATTGCCAGATTCGTAGGCTTCTTTCAAACGAGCCGTATCAGCATCATATAAGTAAACCTGAGTTTTCAGAACTTCAGCAGCCTGTTTTGCAATATTTTCATTGTAGCCTAAAGCTAAATCAAGTAAAACTTCAATTGAAGGTCCCCCTTTCATATGGGACAATAATTCGAAGGCAAAGGTTGGGGTAATTTCAGCAACTACAGATTCACCAAGAATTATTTCCTTTAAAAACTTAGCCTTTACACCTGCAGCGCTTGTTGTACCGGGTAATGTATTATAAATAAAAAATTTAAGAGAATCAGCTCTGTATTCGTTATTCGTGTCTTTGATTTGTGAAATGATCTCGCTTAATAGATCAGCGCTGTCAATTGGTTTAGGGTGAAGCCCTTGATTTTTTCTTTCTTCAATCTCTTGGATGTAATCCTGATAATTCATAATAATAGAAGTCTTTTCATTCTTTAATTTAAATAGATTTGCAAACTGTCTTTGGTGCTTTGAAGTCCAAAAATCCCGCAAAGTCTATACGCTACTGGATAGTTTTCTGATTTTAATTTAAATAAAATATTATTCTATCGTGGAAATTTAATTTCTCGTTAAATTCGCCCAAATTTACGAAATTTTAAGCTTTTTTAAGAATGGAATAATTTAGATTGAAAATAAATTAGATATGTTTTATCTATATTTTATATTTTTACCATAATAATTTCTATTTTGAAAATCAAAATAGTCTCAAAAATATATTATCTTGAAAGTCAAATCATTAATTAAGAGTAGAAAAAAGTCAATTGTAATTTTTGTCTTTTTTTTAGCTTTGATTTGCATCTATTATTTTTTTGATCCGACGAAATATTCATTCTTTTTAAAATGTCCTTTAAAAACAATTACAGGCTATGAGTGTGCGGGCTGCGGTGTTCAGAGAGCTTTTCATTCTTTGTTGCATTTCAGATTCCTAGAGGCTTTTAAGTACAATCCTTTGTTGGTTATTTCAATTTCTGTCTTGGTATTCGTTTTGCTTATCAATTTTGCTAAGAGGTATTATAATTTGAAAATCACACGTGATAATTATATATTTAATAAAAAAAGCATCATTTTAATATTAATAATAGTTTTTGTATTTTCGCTGCTTAGAAACTCTGATTATTATAAAGCGGTAATCGAATATCTTTAAACACAAACAACATCGATGAAAAAAAAATTAAGCTTAATCTTTATAAGCTGGTTCTTTCTGTCTGGTTCTCAGATGAAGGAAGACCAGATTCCTGCACTTATTCCCCAAGCAATAGATCAAAGATTCGGATATGTAGATCAGAGTGGGCGATTTGTCATTTTACCTGAGTATCATATTGCTATGTTCTTCTCGGAGGATTGTAATCTGCTGAATTCACCGAATAAAAGTGTTGCAGTTTTCGGCACCTCGGACTATGCCACTGTGGAAAAAGACGAGGTGTCATACAGAATAGATAAAAAAGGAAACAGGGTCTATCAATACAAACTGTCCGATCTGGGGAGGTGTGTTTCGTCCTATCATTCATCTATTTACAAAGCCTTTGCGCTCAATGGAAGTTATGGTTTGGTGAGCAAAGAGGATGTGGACATCAGTGGGTACAAAGATTTTGATATTTATCCTCAGTATCAGATGCTTTATGTTTTACAGGGCGATATTGAGGATCCGATGATCGTAGCTGTGAAAAATGATAAATTTGGTATTGTGGATAAGAATAATAAAACAATCATCCCTTTTATCTATGAGGATATAAAAACTAATTTATCGTGGAAAACAGCTAATCTTTTCGAGGTTTCCAAGGATGGGAAAACGTATTTTTTTATCGACAGAAATAATAATGCGTATTAATTAAAAAAGATGTAATTTCGCAGTCAGAAATTTAAGGGGTGCTGTAACAAGCTGAGATTATACCCAATGAACCTAGAACAGATAATGCTGTTTAGGGAAACGATTTTTAATGAATAATTAAAAATTGAAAAAATTAATAAAAATGTAATTTCCGGAGATTATAAATTATTGATTTTTCATTGCTAATTCTTTTTGCCCCTTTTATTCCAATAAATTTTAACAACAAAAATTTAAACGAATGAAAGGATTTATTTTTTTAGGGGTATTCATTGCTCCATTTTATCTTTCACAAACTGTTCAGGATTCTGCACAAATTACTTCTATTCCTGCAGTCGAATTCACAAAAAGAACACCGGTTGCAAAATCGATCATCAATGTCGAAAAAGATCTGGCAGACAAGAATCTCGGGCAAGATCTGCCGATTCTTCTGAAAAATCAGATGTCCGTTGTTTCCACTTCTGATGCTGGAAATGGAGTAGGTTATACAGGACTTAGGATCAGGGGGACCGCAGGGACGAGTATCAATGTGATGTTGAACGGAGTTCCTTATAATGATTCCGAATCTCAAGGAACGTTCTTTGTGAATGTTCCGGATCTCACGAGCTCCGCTTCACAGATTGTAATTCAAAGAGGTGTTGGAACATCTTCAAACGGAGTTTCGGCGTTCGGCGCAAGTGTGAACGTGATTTCGAAAGACCCGTCTGACGAATTCTCTGTAAAAACGGATGACTCCTACGGCTCTTTCAATACTTACAAATATTCTGCTGAGGTCAACTCCGGGAAATTCTGGAACAATCGCTTGTCTGTAATGGGAAGATATACTTACATCCATTCTGATGGATATATCGATAGAGCATTTTCAAAGCTTCATTCTTATAACTTTTCTGCTTTGTTCCAGGAAAAAAATACGGAGTTGAGATTTTTAGCTTTTGGAGGAAAGGAGAAAACTTATCAAGCTTGGAATGGCGTTGACAAAGAGACTTGGGAAACTAATCCAAGATTCAACTATTCTGGAGCAATTTATGATTCCAATTGGGAAAATATCACAGGATATTATAATAATGAAACCGATAACTACAGACAAAATCATTATCAGCTATTATGGAATCAGAAATTTTCTGATAATTGGAAATTAGAGACAACAGCCCACTATACCAAAGGAAAGGGTTATTATGAAAATTATAAACAAGGTGACCCTTTTGCAAGATATAATTTGCCAAATCAAATTGTTGGAGGAAGCGAAGAAGAATATTCGGATTTCATTAGAAAGAAGTGGCTGGATAACGATTTTTATGGTGTGATCTCTACATTGTACGGAGATTTAGGTAATTTGAGCCTTAATGTTGGGGCGGTTGCGAATCAATATTACGGAAGACATTTTGGAAATGTTACAGGAGTTTTTATTCCGGAAATCAATGAGTTTGAATATTACAGAAATCGTTCCGTTAAAAATGAAGTCTCTGGTTTTGCAAAAGCAATTTACAAACTGAATCAATTTGAGTTCTTTGGAGATCTGCAATTGAGAAATATCGATTATGATACAAAAGTAATCCAGCAAGGTGATGATGAGGGTGTGGATCTTGACAAGAAATGGACTTTTTTCAACCCGAAAGCTGGTGTTAATTTTAATATAGAAAATGGAAAAGTTTTTGTTTCGTATGCTAATGCACATCGTGAACCAAACAGAGATGATCTTTTCGCCAATCCGGAAACAAAAGCCGAAACACTTCACGATTTTGAAGCAGGTTGGGAACAGCAGATCGGAAAAGTTGCTTTGACCGCGAATGCTTATTATATGTACTACAAAAACCAGTTGGTTTTGAATGGACAAGTCAATAATGTGGGAGCTTTTATTAGAACCAATAGCGGGAAAAGTTATAGACTCGGTCTGGAATTAGGAGTTCTGTCAAAGATCACAAAAGATTTACAGGTTTCTGCTAATGCAACTTTCAGTGATAACAAAAACAAAGATTTTTATTTTGAGTCAGAATCAGGAATTCAAAATTTGGGAAATACGGAAATCTCTTTTTCACCAAGTTTCCTTGCCAATGGAAATGTTCTCTATTCGCCATTCAAAAATTTCAATCTGGGAATTACAGCTCAATATGTTGGTAAACAATATCTGGATAACACAGGCGATAAAGTGAATCAGTTGGATGCATATTTTGTTCCTGATTTTAATATGTCATATAAGTTACCACTTAGGAAACAAGATGTGACTTTGAGGTTCTTGTTAAATAATTTCACCGATACTAAGTATGTCAACAACGGTTTTAGTGGACCGTATTACTTCGCACAAGCCGGAATTAACTTCCTTTTTGGGGTTTCTTTAAAACTGAAATAAAAATTTTTGATTTGATAATCAATTGGTTGTGAATTTTTAAGGTCTATTTTGTAATTTTTTTATTGTTAACTTAAAATTAATATTAGATTTACAACAATTTCAAGTACGTGTATAATGTACATTGAAATTGTATATAGACCTTAAAAATTTACATTTATGAAAAAAATCTATTCATTAATGCTTGCCGCATTGGCAGGTGTTACACTTTCTGCGCAGCTTACCTATACCGTATCGAACGGTGTTTACAATCTTACTTACGGCAAATCAGGCGATTGGAGTTTCTATGATCCACAAAGCCAGCCCACGTTCTACGTTCACGTCTGGTCTGCTCAATCTGATGGTGATAATAATCAAGGAAACTTTGATGATGCCTGGTCAAACTCCAACACCACAATGACCTGGGACAACACAGAAGGTGCTTATGTTGGAACTATCAATTTAAACACAAAACTATTTACAAATTCCAACAATACGATGCCTCAGGGGACAGTAGTTCAAAGAATTGGAGTTGTTTTCAAAAACAAATCAAACGGAGCTGATTTCCAATCTGGAGATAGAGACTTGGAGGGGCCAACGACGCTTACTGCAATGGCCGTTTCAGAAACCAGCGGAAAAACAAAATCTCAAGTAGCAGCGGGTAAATTATTCACTTCTGCAAAAGGAGATCTGGACTTGACTGTTTATGATTTCGGAGGGAAAGTAATAAAGACCTTAAAAGTAAATGCAGATGGAAATCCTATAGAGTTGAATCTCTCTCAAAAAGGGCTGTATCTGATGAGGATTTCCGGCAACAACGTTTCAGAGGTTGTAAAGTTTGCGTATTAACACATCAATTAATTCATATCAAATCAAAAGGTTGCTGTAAAAGCAGCCTTTTATATTTTCTATAACATCAAAAATTATGTAGTTTTGTGGCGATGAATCTTGAATATCTTTTATATCAATATCTTCTGAAGCATAATAGGGCAGAAGTTCCGGGATTTGGAGTTTTCGGACTTACAAAGGAATCTGCTAAAATAGATGCTGAGAATTCTATTATTATTCCACCGAAAGAGACGATTGCTTTTGAATATGATCTCTCCGCATATGATAGTCAACTGGCTAAATTTATTGCAGAAGAAATCGATTCCGATATTTCCATCGTACAGATGGATTTGAAATCCGAAGTTGCAAAATGGTTTCAGAAATTGCAGGCAGATAATTTCCTCGACTTGGAAAATCTTGGCCAATTTCAGTTAGATGGACAAAATAAAGTAGTTAGGATAACAGATAGTAATTCTGATGTTTTTGGGTTTGAAGAAGTTGATTTGCAACAGCTTAAAACTTTGAGATCAAAAAAAACGCCAACAGAAGAAAATTATACTTTTAATAAGGGTGTGATCTGGGCTTTTATTGGTGTCGTGATTGTTGGTTGTGCAACACTTTTTTTCTTTGGTGACCAAGAGCTCATATTTGGAAAGTCATCCCAAATTCCTACAAAAAAGATCATCAAAAAAGCAGAACCTAAAAAAACAGTGGCAATACCTAAAATAGATTCCACAAAAATAGATAGTATAAAACCAACAACGAATGCAAAAATCCAAAAAACCAATAGATAGCCTAACGGTAATGACGAACATCGTCTTGCCCAACGAAACCAATTCATTAAGAAATCTTTTCGGAGGCGAACTGTTGTCAAGAATGGACAGAGCAGCTTCTATATCCGCAACCAGACATTGTGAAAGAAGAGTTGTAACGGCTTCTGTAAATCACGTTTCCTTCAATCATCCGATTCCAGAAGGCGGAATTGTGGTTTTAGAATCCAAAGTTTCCCGTGCATTTTCTACATCTATGGAAATCTACGTGGATGTTTGGCTGGATGATCCGATCAATCAGACAAAAATACAAACTAATGAAGGGATTTATACATTCGTAGCAGTGGATGAGTTCAATCGTCCAATCCCGATCCCAAAAATAGAACCGGAAACAGAACTTGAGATCATTCGCTTCGATGCGGCACTCAGAAGAAAAGAATTATCTCTGATCCTTTCCGGAAGAATGAAGCCAGCGGATTCTGTAGAACTCAAAAAGTTATTTCTGGGAACTGATTAATTTTAAAATATAAATTAAGAACGGGCTTTATTAAAGCTCGTTTTTTAATTTTGTACAATCATTTATTCTAAAAATATAAAGTCATTCTAATGAAAATCCTTCAACTCGATAAAAATCATCCTTTAATTTCTGAACAGCTTACCGCAAAAGGTTTTTTTGTAGAAGAAGACCATGTTTCTACTTATGATGAGGTTTTGGAAAAAATTCAAGATTATGAAGGAATTATCATCAGAAGCCGAATTCCATTAGATAAAAATTTTTTAACAAAAGCTTCTCATCTCAAATTCATTGCGAGAGTAGGGGCAGGAATGGAAAACATAGATATTGAAACGGCGGAGGATCTTGGAATTAAATTAATTAATTCTCCCGAAGGCAACCGGGATTCTGTTGCGGAACACGTTGTCGGGATGTTGTTGATTCTGATGAACCGATTATTCATTGCATCAAATGAAGTGAAAAACGGAATCTGGAAACGCGAAGAAAATCGAGGCGACGAATTATTAGGTAAAACTTTCGGAATTATCGGCTACGGAAATATGGGAAAAGCTACTGCGAAAAGACTCTCTGGTTTCGGTGTTGAGGTTATTTTCCACGATATTTTGCCAAATCTTTCCGATGAATTCGCAACGGAGGTTTCTTTGGGAGAACTGCAAAAAAGAGCGGATATTTTAAGTCTTCACATTCCTCTGACTACGGAAACACATTATTTGATTGATGAGAGTTTCATTTCAAAAATGGAAAAGAATTTCTATTTTGTAAACACGGCTCGTGGGAAAAATTTAAAAACTAAAGCTTTAGTAGAAGCTATCGAATCTGGAAAAGTTTTAGGTGCTTGTCTGGATGTTCTGGAGTACGAAAAGTCTTCTTTTGAAAATCTTGAAACAGAAAATCAGGATTTGAAATATTTATTAAATTCTGATAAAGTGATCGTTACACCGCATATTGGTGGCTGGACCATTCAAAGTAAAATCAAATTGGCCCAGTTTATTGTCGATAAGATTCTCGCAGATTTCAAAAATTAAGTCTCGAAAAATTTCTCCACATTTAACATTTCTTAAGATAATTACTTTCGGTCAAAATTTCATTTTAGTTAACTTGCGAGTCCTTAGAAGTTGGCAAAGAATGAATTTCAGAAAAGTAATTACGATAAGTTTAGCGGTTGTATGTATTAGTTCTTGTAAAAAGAAAGAAGAACAGATTAATGAAAATTACGAATCTAAACTTCCCAATTACGGCAACGTAGATTTAACCAAAGTTTTCACACCACAAGAATCTACACTTTCCAATGAATCTACGATTCTTCCTCAAATCAACAATTATTATCAAAAAATCTGGGAACAAGGCGACCTGAGCGGCGGAATTCTCGTTGCAAAAGGAGACAAGGTCATTTTCGAGAAGTATAGGGGATTTGGAAGAGAAGGTAAGCAAATGCCCATCGATGCCAATACACCGCTTCACGTAGCCTCGGTCAGCAAGACGATGACGGCAATGGCAGTTCTGAAATTGATAGAAGCAGGAAAACTGAAAATGGAAGATGATCTGACCAAGTTTTTCCCAAAGTTCCCCTATAAAGATATTACCGTTTTCAGTCTGTTGTCACAAAGAAGCGGACTTCCGAAATATGAACACTTTGACCAGGGCATAAAACCTGCTCCGGAAGAACTTAAAAAAGACTTCATTACGAATCAGGATGTTCTGGATATGCTCATCAAATACCAGCCGGCTTTGGCGAGGATGTCCAACACTGGATTTATGTATTGCAACACAAACTTTGCTTTGTTGGCACTGATTGTTGAGAAAGTTACGGCAACACCTTTTCCGGAAGCGATGCAGGAGATTGTTTTCAAACCGTTGAAGATGAGTCATACCTATATTTTTCAGAAAAAGGATATTCCTACAGCCTCGCAATCGTTCTTTAGTGGTTACAGATTGTATCCTTTGGACAAACTGGATTTGATTTATGGTGACAAAAACGTTTACACAACGCCAAGGGATTTGCTTAATTTTTCCATTGCATTATATTCCAAAGATTTTCTGAAACCAGAGTTGGAAAACAAAATATTCGAACCGTATAGCAATGAGAAAAAAGGAATCAATAATTACGGTTTAGGATTCCGGATGAAGGAATTTGATAATGGCGAGAAACTGACTTATCATAATGGTTGGTGGCACGGGACCAATTCAGTCTTTGCGCATCTTCTGAAATCGAAGGTTACGGTTATCGCGATTGGAAATAAATATTCGCAAAGAGTTTATTCAGCCTTGTCATTATCAGGGTTGTTTGAAGATTTCCCCTTCGAAATGGAAAAATTCAACAAAACAATGAATCCTAAAGGAGCCGGCGAAAAAGATTCTGCATCTGCAGGAAATGGGGAATTGTAGAATTATTTGACTAAGTCGAATCATTTTGTTAGGATTGGGCGCCTTTATCCGCCTGTAGTTTATCCTGAGCTTGTCGAAGGGCTCCCAATCTTTTTTGCAGAGATTTTTCAGTTTATATAGAACTCGAAGGTTGGCAAAAATGATTTCCGCTCAAGTCGGGCGCAGATTCAGCGTAAAAGAACATTAGTCATTCAATACAATCTTGTCATTCCTTAGGGATTTCAGCAGTTTAGATTCCTAAGGAATGACAAAGCAACGTGAAAAAACTAAAATTATTATAAAAAATAATAAATTGATTATCAGAACTTTAATAATTATTAAAGTTCTTTTTTTATTTTTGATGTAATAATTGTTACATTACAAATGTCTTACTTTTAAACAACCAAGAATTGATAAGGTTTCAAAACTGAAAACTTTGAACCTCAAAACATTAAACTGGATCTATGACTCAAGAAAACTTTAAACAAACGGTATTTATTCTCAAGGATGAGATGTATCGTTTTGCGAAAAAGTTTTTGATGAGCGCAGACGAGGCCGAAGATGTGGTAATGGATCTGATGATGAAGTTCTGGCAAAAGAAAGATGAATTAGCGGTTGTAGAAAATCTGAAAAGTTTTGCCCTGCGAAGTGTAAAAAATGAATGTCTTAACCGTCTAAAACATCACGATGTGAAACTCGGATTTGCAAGCCAGACAAGACATCAATCAGAACTTTATCAGATAGAAACCAATAATATGAGGGAGCAGATCTTGGGATTTATCAACCAGCTGCCCGAGAAACAAAAAATGGTCATTCACTTGAAAGATGTCGAGGAATATGAGATCTCGGAGATCTCGGAAATGATGGAGATGGAAGAAAATGCAGTCAGGGTCAACCTGATGAGAGCCAGACAAAAAGTGAAAGAATCGATTAACAAACTTTATGCGTATGAAAACCGACAGATACAAGGATTGGGAATCTAAATTCTTCGAAGGCGAAGAGTTGACGCCGGAAGAGGAATTGTTCCTGAAAAATGAAAGCGATAATCCATATTTTTCTTTTCTACAAGAAGAGAAACAGGAGAAACTAGATATAAGCTTCGAGGATTTTTTAAAGAAAACAGAGGAGGCAAAAATAGTTGCGCTTCCAATTGTGAAAAGAAAATCTTATACACAATATTGGATGGCGGCGAGTTTAGTTTTATTAATGGGAATCGGTGGATTTTGGATGTTTAACGATCCGGGGGATATTGAACCTCAAATTGTGAAACATACAGAAACTCCTAAGAAGGTTGAAGCTCCAAAAGTTTCCCCAGTTGAAAAAGTTTCAAATCAAAAATCAGTTTTGGCTCAACAAAATGTTGAGAAGAAAAATACGGTTGAAACTCAGAAATCAAAAACTCAATTCGCTTATCATAAACCAGAACAAATTAAATCAGATAATCAAAACCAAGATAAAGTAAACTCAGATTCGGAGTATGATCCCAATTATGTTATCATCAATGGAAAACCAATCTACAACGAACAGGAAGCTATTGCTGTGACAGAGGATACTTTTAATTATTTTGCAAGTAACGTTACCCAAACCATAAATCACGCAGAGTCTGCTCAAAGTCAATCATTAGACTTTTACAGGATTCTTAATTTTTAAATATTAATTAATCAAAATGAAATCGCTTTTGAAGGATATTCCGAAAATAGTACTAAATAAAATGGCGATCGCATAAGACCTTAGACAAATTATAAATTACTTATGAAAAAAATATCAATATTAATCGTATTATTTCTTCTCTCGACGAATATTTTCGGGCAGACAGAAGAACTCAATAAGCTTTTTGATAAATATCAGGACACAGAAGGTGTGACCTCTATTAAGATTGCTAAACCTATGTTCAAATTATTGAATAATCTAAAAATCGATAATGAAGAACTTAGTAAGATTCAACCGCTTTTAGGAAAAGTTAATGGACTTAAAATGCTGGTTCTTGAAAAGCCGAGAGTATCTATGAATCCGGACGAAGTTGACCAAAAAATCTTATCACAGACCGGAAGAATCGAAAAGGAAATTACCAATTCTCTCAAAAATATGAAGTATGAAGAATTAGTAAGCGTGAACAATCGTGATGCTAAAATCAAGTTTATGGCTCAAGATATCACAGCGAATGTTATGGATAATCTGATTCTCAATATCAATTCAGAAGAGAGTTCTGTTCTGATGATGTTGGATGGGAAAATCTCTATGGATGATGTAAATAGACTGATGGAGCAAACTCAAAACGTAACCTCTATTAATCCTGCAAAAACAATCACTTCATCCACATTTTCTAAAAACAGTACATCCACTCATACTATAACCAATGGTTCGGGAACAACAACTTTTACCACCACGGATAATGCTGGTACGTCCAATGTTGGAAGTGAGAGAAATGTTCCTGCATTTAATGGGATAGAAACATCTTCGGGAGTGGAGGTGGAGTTCAGCCAAAGTCCAAAACAAAGTGTGGTTGTAAAAGTAGAGCCGGAAAAACAACAATATGTAATTACAGAGGTTGAAAATGGTGTTCTGAAAATTTTCGTAAGAAACAAAGGTGTTAAGAATTTAAGATTCAATGAATTAAAAGTCATTGTTTCGGGTCCGAAATTATCAAAGTTGATTACTAAATCTGGTTCTACCTTCAAAGCGGTTACACCAGTTAACGAGAATACTTTTGCGGCAAGCTGTTCATCTGGGTCGCAGGTTTCGGGAAGCTTTAAAGTTTCTACAAACACGGCATTGGATGTTTCTTCCGGTGTAAGTGTGAAGATGAATCTGGAGACCAGATCTCTGGCTTTGGAAGCAAGCAGCGGAAGTTCTATCAAATTATCAGGAAAAGCAGATTCGGGAGTTTACAGCGCAAGCAGTGGGAGTTCTATCTCAGCAGGAGATTTCGTAACAAAATCTGCAGTTGTGGATGCGTCTTCCGGAGCAAGTGTGAAAATCAATACAACAGAAAGTTTAACAGCAAGTGCAACATCAGCAGCGTCTGTACAATACAAAGGAAATCCTTCTAAAGTGACAAAATCTGCCAACGAAATGACGGGCTCAACTATTAACTCAATAAACTAAAATTATGTTAAGATTTATATACATTATCATTTTGACGATTGTCGGCTTCTTTCTACAATCGTGTATGGTTTCTCAGAAAAAAGTTCACACCGATTTTTTTGATAATCCGGGATTCAAGGAAAGTTCGACTTTTGTAAGTATCAATGTTCCGACTTTTTTGGCAAAGTCTTATGTGAAGCAGGCTTTGAAAGAAGATGGTGAAAGTCAGGAAGTGATAGACTTGGTGAAGAAAATCAGCGATGTAAAAGTCTTGATTGTTGAAAGTTCCAAAACACCAGTTAAAGCAGAATTCCAAAAATACCTTACCAATAATAACTACGAAGAATGGATGTCTGTAAAACAGCAAGGTCAGGTTGTAAGTATCAATGCGCAACAGACCAACGACATTATCAAAAGAATGATCATTACTGTGAATGATGATAATGACCAGAGTATTTTTGTAGATGTAAAAGGGAAATTCACACCGGATGATGTTTCAAAGATCATCAATGCGACCGAAAAAAATCAAATCAAAATTCATAGAAACTAAATTTTTCAATTAACCACTATTTTGTAGTGGTTTTTGTGTTTTGGAGAATTTTTAGAAATGAACTTTGGTGACCTTATCGTGGGATTTCAAATAGAGCGGAAGTGCAGCGGAACCATACCATTTATAAATTTCAACATCAAAAATTCCTGATTTTACAGAAGGGTCGGTCAAAACTAAACTTTCAGCCTCTTCTTTTGTTTTCGCATCCAGAATGAAAATTCCTGAATAATTTTTATCATTTTTCTCAGCCATTGGTCCTGCAACAATCAGTTTTCCATCTTTTGCCAGTTTGTTGATGTTTTCCATATGACCTTTCATCAATTCTGATTTCCTGGCTTTATCATTGATTTCAGCTTTTCCTTTTTTGAGAATAACTAAATAATAGGATTTCATCCCATATTGGTCGGCTCCGAGAGAATCTGCTAATTTTTGGTCAAAGTCTTTATTCTGAGCATTGATGAATGAAAAAAATAAGACTAATGACAGAATTGTAAATAGTGATTTCATTTGTTTAAGTTTATTCCAAATTTAGAATAAAAAATGAAATCCCAGATTCTCATAAGACAATTATCTTCGAAACCTGAAATATTTGGTCAACTCGTGTTTTTTGCCTTTTAGAAAATCAGAAGTCATTTCCATCCCGATCACCGAAAATGTAATTCCATTTCCCCCAAACCCTAAAACAAAATAGGCGCTTGGAAAATCCGGATGTTCGCCGATGTAGGGTAATCCGTCTTTGGTTTCTCCGAAAGTTCCGGCCCAGACAAAGTCAGTTCGGAAATCGTTTTCAGGAAGATATTTATCAAGTTTTTTGACCAGTTTTTTTTCCTTTTCGTGAAGCAAAGAATCCCTTTTATGGGCATTGACAAATTCCTCATCTTCACCACCAATCAGAATCCGTTTGTCGTCAGTGGTTCGCATATAGATGTATGGTTCGGCGGTATTCCATACCAATAAATTGTTAAGTTCCGTATGTTTTTTTTCATTTTGTTCGCCAACGATAGCGTAAGTCGAAAGCAGATCTACAAAGTCGTCTTTGATGATCTCTGTACTTTCGAAACCGTTGCAGAAGATTACTTTTTTAGCTTTGATTGTATTTCCGTAATCAGTGGTTGCCGTAACTCCGTTTTTCTTATAATCGAATTTGATAATGTCGGTTTTATCAAAAACTTGTAATCCTTTTTTGTAGTTGTAATGCAAAATGTCGTGAGCAAGGCAAAAAGCATCAATACTTCCGCCTTGTTCAGATAAGATTCCACCAAAAGTATTATCGATTTTAAATTTTTTACTGATTTCTTCGGCTGAAAGCCATTTTACAGGAAACTTCGCTGCTTTTCTAGCTTCGAATTCCTTTTTCAAATCTGGAACATCCTTTTTGAGTGCCGCAAAATAGAGCGATTGTTTTTTCTTGAAACCACAATCCGATTTCACTTCTTTCGCAATTTTCTGCAAATCATCAATAGAATTATAACACGCCCAATAAGATTTTTCCGCACCTTCTTTCCCGATCATTTCTGAGAGTTCAAATAATGGAACATCAATCTCATATTGCAGCATAGAAGTTGTAGCGCTTGTGCTTCCGTTCCCGATTTCCCGACGGTCAATTAAAACAGTTTTGTAGCCGTCTTTTATCATTTGATGAGCGAGAAGAGAACCGGTGATTCCGCCACCGACAATTAATATTTCAGTTTCGATATCTTCTCGAAGTGAAGGATAAGAATGTTTCAGTCCGTCTTTGACGAGCCAGAATGGTTCGGGAGATTTTAGTTTCATATGAGTATTTAGTTATTTTTAAATGTCATATGTAATCGCAAAGCGATTTCATAGTTTTTTTGATTTGATTGTTGTTGCTAATCAAAAAGTAAACCGTGAATTTTGGTAATAAAAAAACCGCAGAAATTTCTGCGGTTTGATTTTATTTTTTAATGAATTTTGAAGTCAAATTATTTTTGTCGGTTTTTATTTTTATATAATAAATTCCATTAATTAATTTTCTAACATCAATTTGGTTGTTTAATTTGTATTCTGCGGTGACTTTTCTTCCTGTGGAGTCATAAATATCAATATTGTTTATTTTTTCTTTTGTAATGATGTTTATAAAATCAGAGGTTGGATTAGGATAAATATTAATGCTGATTTTATTGACTTCGTCAGTTTTTAGAACTTCTTCTTCTAGAACAGCAATATAATAATTGTCTCCACCTAAACTATTAATTGGGTGGTTTTTGATAGAAATTGCAGATGTATTGCCACTCAATAAAATGTTTCCATTCGGCACAATTGATATTTTCTGATTATTATCTTGAAATGAATTTTGTACCAATGGTTCAAAAAAATCAACTACTCCATTTGAATAGACTTTTAAGACATTAGAACTGTAAGATGGCAATGAATATTCTTTATCCTGAATATGTACTTTATCAAACCATCTACCATAGATGTAGGTATTCCCGTTTTTATCCACGTCAAACGAATTATAATCATAAGTTCCAGATGTGAAAATAGGTAATGTCCCTAAAACTTGTCCCTCTTTTGTAATCTTTGAGATAGAATTTGCGAGAGTTTTATTAGAATAAGGATTAGAATAAAAATTATTGTCAAGTCCAATAAAAATTGGACTTTGAGAACCTATAACTTCATAAGTAATGAAATTATTACCATCATATTTAACATCTATTGGCCAACTATATTTATAAGTTCCAGCAGGTATACTTTCATAAAAATTTTTACCAAAAATAGGTTCGCCATTTTGATTAAATTTAATCATAAAGAAATTAAAATAATCATCATTCCCCATAATCTGAATATTTCCGAAATTATAAATTTTATTTGTATGCTCATCTATTGGTTCATAAAAAATATACATTTCGTTATTCTCATCAAATAAAATAGTTCCTATATAAGCGTCTAAATCTTTATATGATTTTACATATTCAACATTTCCTGTTTCTCCATTAAGTTTAGCAATAAAGCTTTTTATAGAACCTAAAGAGGTGTTGTCAAAAATCACTTCTGTTCCTGTCTGTTCCTGTGGCATCTGTTGATAATACCAAATGATAATATCTCCGTTCTGGTCATATGAACATTGTAATTTTGCAGAAAAGTTTGCGGGATTTATTATAGTTTTTTTCCATTTTAATTTTCCATTACTAGATAATTTTATGATTTCGTGGCTAAAGTTGTTTAAGGGTGTTGATATATCGTCACTATCATAAAAAAAACTATCAGCTGAAGTTCTGATTCCATAAATCATTTCTCCGTTAGGTCTAATGTCAATATTATGGTCTGAGTTTGAGTATGAAGAGGATTCTAAATCTGAAGAAACCAGCATTGAACTCCAAGCGATGATTCCGCTAGGATTTAATTTGGCAAATACACTTGCTTTATTATTTCCAATATTTAAACTTTTATTAAAGAAATTCAGTTGTCCTGAAACTATAGTATTCGAGTAAATATTACCATTTGTGTCCGTTTTTATAAAATTTGGAGTTATTTTTCCTTGTGTATTTGTATTAACCTGTAGAAGATTTTTTAAATTTAAATTTTCTTGAGAATAAAAGTTATAAAAAGAGAATAATAAAAATAAGAGATAAAGTTTTTTCATAGAAAATTATTTTTTGTAAAAATACAAAAAAACCTCAAAGAATTTCTTTGAGGTTTGATTTTAAATAATTGGCTGGCGACCTTCGTCTACATATTTCTACGATACTTACCTCCCACTTCAAACAAAGCATTGGTAATCTGCCCAAGAGAACAATATTTCACGGCATCCATCATTACCTCGAATAAGTTTTGCTGGTTGATTGCTGCGTGTTGAAGTTTTCTTAATGCTTCTTCAGATCTGTTTTCATTAGCTTTTTGGAAGTTGTGTAAAGTCTCAATCTGAGCTTGTTTTTCCTCTTCAGTAGAACGGATAACTTCTCCCGGAAGTACGGTTGGTGAACCGTCTTTTCCTAAGAACGTATTTACCCCGATGATCGGATACTCTCCGGTATGTTTCAACCATTCGTAATGCATGGATTCTTCCTGGATTTTTGAACGTTGATACATCGTTTCCATCGCACCCAACACACCACCTCTTTCTGTGATTCTATCAAATTCTGCATAAACAGCTTCCTCTACAAGATCCGTTAATTCTTCAATAATAAATGACCCTTGAAGCGGATTTTCGTTTTTCGCTAGACCTAATTCTTTATTGATAATCAGCTGAATCGCCATTGCTCTTCTTACAGACTGCTCAGTCGGAGTGGTAATAGCCTCGTCATAAGCATTGGTGTGCAATGAGTTACAGTTGTCATAGATAGCGTAAAGCGCCTGTAAAGTCGTTCTGATATCGTTGAAATCAATTTCCTGAGCGTGAAGTGAACGTCCTGAAGTCTGTATGTGATATTTCAACATCTGGCTTCTTTCGTCGGCTCCGTATTTCAATTTCATTGCTTTTGCCCAGATTCTTCTCGCCACACGCCCGATTACTGAATATTCAGGGTCGATACCGTTGGAGAAGAAGAAAGATAAATTCGGTGCAAAATCATTGATGTCCATTCCTCTTGACAAATAATATTCAACATATGTGAAACCGTTTGCCAAGGTAAATGCCAACTGAGAAACAGGATTGGCACCCGCTTCTGCAATGTGATATCCTGAGATAGAAACAGAGTAGAAGTTTCTTACTTTTTCTTTAATGAAATATTCCTGAACGTCACCCATTAATCTCAAAGCAAATTCAGTGGAGAAAATACAAGTGTTTTGAGCCTGATCTTCTTTTAAAATATCCGCCTGAACGGTTCCACGAACTGTTGCGATGGTTTTAGCTTTAATTTCAGCATAAGCTTCTGCAGGAATAATTTCGTCTCCAGTGATTCCTAATAATTTCAAACCTAAACCATTGTTGGAAGGTGGAAGTTCTCCGTTATATTTTGGTCTTGCTAAACCTTTATCATCGAATTTTGCTTTTAAAACTTCCTCAACTTTAGATTCTAAACCATTTTCAACGATATATTTTTCAACGTTTTGGTCGATCGCTGCATTCATAAAGAAAGCAAGCAACATCGGAGCAGGTCCGTTGATCGTCATTGAAACAGAAGTCATGGCATTTACCAGATCAAATCCAGAATATAGTTTTTTAGCATCATCTAATGTTGCAATAGAAACTCCCGCATTTCCGATTTTACCATAAATATCCGGTGGTAAGGCTGGATCCTGTCCATATAATGTAACCGAGTCAAAGGCGGTAGACAAACGTTTTGCAGGCATTTCTGCAGAAACGTAATGGAATCTTCTGTTGGTTCTTTCAGGTCCTCCTTCTCCTGCGAACATTCTTGTTGGATCTTCTCCTGTTCTTTTGAAAGGGTAAATTCCTGCGGTGTAGGGGAAGCTTCCCGGAAGGTTTTCCTGACCTTTCCACTTAATCAGGTCACCCCAATCATTGTATTTTGGTAAAGCAATTTTTGGAATTCTTAGGTGGGATAAAGATTCTGTTGAGGTTTCAACTTTAATTTCTTTTCCTCTTACGAAATAGGAGTAAAACTCTTCATGGAAGGCTTTTTTCGTATCATCCCAAGATTTCAGGAAGTCGATATTTTCCTGTTGAAGTTCTTTTTCTGCCTTTTGATATTCGGCGTCTAAAGTTTCATTGGAAAGAAAATTTTTCACTCCTTCAATATGATACATTTTTCTCGCCAGCTCAGCCTGTTTTTCTACATTGGCATCATATTGTCTGTTGTTTTCAACGATTTCAGATAAATAACGAACTCTTTTTGGAGGGATAATTGTTACTTCTTCCGTAATTTCCTGTTCGACAAATGTTTGAAACTGAGGAGCATTGTCACCCTGAGCCTGTCGAAGGGTTTCGTTTACTTTGGAAACCAATCTGTTGTACAATTCCGTCGTTCCGTGGTCATTGAACTGAGATGCTTTTGTTGCATAAACCGGCATTTCATCCAATTGCTTATCCCATAATAAATGATTTCTCTGGAACTGTTTTCTTACGGCTTGAAGCGCGTCAAGAGCGCCTCTTTTGTCAGATTTATTTAAAGCAACTAAATCCGCATAGTCTAGCATATCGATTTTTTCCAACTGTGTTGAAGCTCCATATTCAGGAGTCATCACGTACATGGAAACATCTGCAAAATCAGAAACTTCCGAACCTGATTGTCCGATACCTGATGTTTCAAGGATAATAACATCAGGATGAGCCAATTTTAAAACATTCAAAGCAGAATGAATGAACGGAGAAACAGAAACGTTGTTCTCTCTTGTCGCCATCGAACGCATATAAACTCTAGGATCATTGATCGCATTCATACGGATTCTATCACCTAAAAGTGCACCTCCGGTTTTCTTTTTTGAAGGGTCAATCGAGATGATGGCAATTTTTTTATCTGTATTGGAACGTAGGAAACGTCTTACCAATTCGTCTGTTAATGAAGATTTCCCAGCTCCACCCGTACCAGTGATACCGATGATGGGAATGTTCAGGTCTTTCGATTTTTCATCAATCGCTTTTACCAATTCTGGTTTTTCTTCTGAAAAGTTTTCTACTGCCGAAATGATTTTTGCAATGCTTGTAGAATTTTCAAAACTGATAGAATCCAAATCGCTTGCTTCAACATCCTTTCCGGTTGCAAAATCTGATTTTTTTACCAAATCATCAATCATTCCCTGAAGACCAAGTTCACGACCATCGTCAGGAGAATAGATTCTGTCGATTCCATAAGCCATGATATCTTCGATTTCTTCCGGTAGAATTACACCACCACCGCCACCGAAAATTTTGATTTGCGGCGAGTTTTTTTCTCTTAAAAGGTCGTAGATGTATTTAAAATATTCGTTGTGACCACCTTGATAAGACGTTAAAGCAATTGCGTTCGCATCTTCCTGAATTGCAGTATTTACAACTTCCTCTGCAGATTTGTCGTGGCCAAGGTGAATGACTTCGCATCCCGTTCCCTGGATGACACGGCGCATAATATTGATCGCAGCATCGTGACCATCAAACAATGAAGCTGCGGTTACGATTCTTACCTTATTTTTAGGGGTATATTTTTGGGTTTCCATTCTTAATTATCGATAGGTCTCAAAGATAATATTTTTTGTGAAATGGAAAATAGACGGAAGATGATAGACTGATAGATAATAGATTTTTTGCTAAATCTAAATTTGAAGACACCACTTAATAGCCCCGATAGTAGCGGCATCCTTTTTTGAGTGAGGCGGCGGAGCGCAGCGAAGCCGACCGAGCGAAAAAAAGATACAGCGGATAGCGGGATCAAGCTCCTGAAAAATTACTGTTTGATGAACTTGAAGTTTTTGTTCCCTTCCTGTGTTTTGATGATCAACATATAAACGCCGCTTGGAAGTTTTGAAACATCGATTTTCGATCTGGTTTCTGAAAGCATTTGTTTACCGCTGAAATCATAGATATGAACTTTTTGGATGTCATATTTTGAACTTACGATATGAAGATGATCAGACGTTGGGTTTGGGTAAATGTTGAAATATTTAGAAGATTCTGCTGTACCCAGAACTTTTACCAAAGAAATTGGCTCTCTGAAAAGTGACAAGTCAAATACAACAGAATTATTTAAAACAGAATAAGTGTAAGCTTCGGCCGTATAAGTGGCATAATCTGATTCGTCAACACTGTTGAAGCTGAGGTCTGTTGTAGTGATATTCATCTTTTGGTCCAGGTTTTTGAACCAAGTGAAAGTATATTCGCTCCCAGAAAGCGATTGTTCCAGTTTGGCAGGCTGCCCGATAACGCCTAGAACTTCTTTTTCTCCATCATAACGCTGAGGTGAATAGTTGAGCTCTGTCTGCTCATTATAGTCAACAATGTAATTGGATAGCTGGTTTTTGTTAAATCGGTTGTTACTAAGATGTGTTATTTCCGGCAATTTGTCATCGAGGTCGCCAGAGAGCTGATTGCTATTGAGATTCAGCATCAATAGTTTTGGCATTCCCAAAAATTCTGAAGGGATATTGCCCGACAATAGATTGTTGTTCAGGAACAATTGCTGAAGGACCGGAAGTCCTGCCAATATAGAAGTCCCTCCTGAGATCTTATTTCTTCCAAGATTCAGGGTTTGAAGTTTTTTCAACAAAGAAACTTGAGAAGGTATCTGTGAGAATTGATTGCTTTCCAAAGAAAGCCATTCCAAGTTTATCAATGTCGATAATCCGGAGGTGTTTTGCTCAGTTAAATTATTGTTGCTCAGGTCAAGACTGGTAAGTTGTGTCAGTAAGGTAACCTGAGTTGGGATTTGTGTTAAAGAATTGCCTGAAAGCGAAAGAGAGGTCAGCTTTGAAAGCCCGGCGATATTGCCGTAAGCATTTGCCAAAATTGGATTGTTGTCCAGGGTAAGGCTTTCAAGATTTGAGAAGGTGGTGATTCTTGCCGGGATGCTTTGAAGTCCGAGGTTAGCAATGTTAAGACTTTTGATATTATTAAAACTTTGTAATAATCCATTGACATCTGGGATTGTAAAGCTATTACCACCCAAAGCGAGATCTTGGACATTGAAAAATCCTGTCAAGGAATTGGTAGGATCGCCGTTTAATCTGTTGTTGCTGATATCCAGCTTGGTCAAGGAACTTAATGAGGAGATTCCCATTGGAACCTCTCCTGAGAGCTGATTGTTACTAAGGTCTAGCTTGGTAAGATGGGTAAGTGATGAGACAAATGTCGGGAAAGCACCTTTCAGGGCATTGCCTGTAAGGTTGAGCTCATCAACCACGCCATTTTTTATAGAGACCCCGAACCACGTTTTGGGATCCTTTTCCAAGTCCCATGCTCTGTTCCAGTTTTCGCCATCTGTAGAATTATATATACTTACAAGTGCATTTCTTTCCGCATTGGAGATGCTCCACTGAGAGAATAAGAAATTGGAAATCAATAAAAAGAATAGAATTTTTTTCAAATCTGTGTGAAATTAAAGAGCAAATATAATCGATAATCGAATTAGTTAATGTATTTTCTAAAAATTTAATGATTATTTTCGCAAGCAAAAATGAAAACTATGCGCAGATACCTGTATTTTTTGATTATATTATTTACTTTTATATTAGGATTTTATTTTTACCTGGCATATAGCAATCTCTCTGGAAGTGTATTTATATATCCGTTAGATGATGCCTATATTCATCTTTCTCTTGCAAGGAATTTTGCTGAAAACGGAGTCTGGGGTGTCAATCCCGGTAGCTTCGATAGTGCATCATCATCTATTCTATATACGCTTGTACTTAGCGTATTGATAAAATTATTTGGAGATAGTATTTATTATCCTCTAATTGTCAATGTTGTTGCGGGTTATGCCACGGTCTATTATACTTACAAATATTTTCGTGATTTTTACGGAAAGAATGAGGTTCTATGGGGATTGATTTTGCTTATTCCCTATTGTCAACTTTGCTATATGGTACTTATAGGGATGGAGCAGACCTTGCATATTCTTCTAACTGTCATGATGCTTTATTATCTTGTAAAGAATCTGAGATCTGGTTTTGCTAACTATGATTGTATTAAATTATTTTTTGTTTCAATACTATTCGGAGCAGTAAGGTTTGAGAGTATGTTTTTTATTTCAATTTTAGCATTTTTACTATTGTTAAGGAAAAATTGGAAAGAGGGTCTGATGGTTTTTTTTGCCGGATTTTTACCAATAATTATTTTCGGGATTTTTTCAGTTAGAAGTGGCGGTTATTTTTTTCCAAACTCACTTCTGATGAAAGGAAATTATCCGGAGTCTAATTTTTTGGTAAGTGTTTGGAATATTTTCAAAAATGGGATCTTACTTAATGTTTCTTTTTATAAATTGTTTTTAGCGCCGTTTCTTATTCTGTTCTTCTACTTTTTATCAAAGTATAAAACTTTTGAATGGAGAAAATTAATCAATGATGAAATTGTCGCCATCACTGTTTTAGGAACAATTGTTTTGCATAGTCTTTTTGCTGTGATACGTTATAGATACGAAAGTTATCTTATGGCTGCTTTAGTTTTAATTATTATCCCGGTCGTTGTTGCTTTTTTCAAACAAAAACAAGTGAATGGAAAATTTTCTTTATATAAGAAGCTTATTTTGGGTTCATTCTCAGTAGTATTATTGTATAGCATTTATATCAGTATATTTAATTATAAGGTTGTTAAATATGCTTCAAAAAATATAGAAGAACAACAGATAGAAATGGCCAGATTTTTATACCGTTTCTATCCAAATCAGAAAATTGTAGCCAATGATATCGGGGCGATCTCTTATTTTTCCAATGTCGAAATATTTGACATTGCGGGCTTAGCTTCTACCAATGTTGCAGGTTTCTATCTTGAAAACAAGCATCTGGATATAAAGGTCTTTGAAAAAAAATACCACGATTATATGTCGGGAATTATTAGGAAAAATAAATTCCGAGTGGCGGTTATCTATCCGGCATGGTTTCCAGATGGCGTTCCATCGGATTGGATTCCGGTTGTGTCATGGACAATTAAGAAAAAAATGGGAGTTGCCGATCAGACAGTTGTTTGGTATGCTGTTAATGAAAAAGAAGCAAATATCCTTTGGCAAAATCTTAAAAAATTCGATCTTAATAACAATGTTGAGAAACATTATTATAAATGAAAAAAATCCTGCTTCCGATAGCAGGATTTTTTGATGTTCTATTTGCCAAGATAAGAATTGTACATCCAGACCTCTTTTTCCTGTTCTGTGATGTAGTCACTCATTTGGGAATTGGTTCCCTCGTCACCTGCTTCGTCTGTAATGTCGAGAAGCTCCCGTTGTAGATCGATCACGACTTTGAAAGAATTAAGGATGATTTCTACGCTTTTGTTTCCATCGCTTACCTCTTTGCTTTCCTTGATGGTGGAAACTTTCAAATAATCTGAATAATTATGGTCGGGAGTTGCACCTAAGGTCAGGATCCTTTCCGCAATCTCATCGATTTTCAAAACAAGACTGTTGTAAAGTTCCTCGAATTTGGGATGAAGGGTGAAGAATTGCTCTCCTTTTATATTCCAGTGTGAACCTCTCGTGTTTTGATAAAAAACAGAATAGTTGGCCAAAAGGATATTCAGTTTTTCGGAGATTTTTTTACAGTCTGCTTCTTTCAGTCCGATCAATGTCGCATTTTTCATAGTTCTTGTAATTTTATAATTAATGAATTGAATTTTTTTAAATTAATAAGCATTATTTGTGATTCGGTAATTATCAATAATCTTTCCAAAAATAGTATTCTTAAAATGATTTTCATAAAAAGTGATGAAGAATAATATTGGAAAATTCTATCACAAATTAATTTTTCATAACTACTTGTAGATTAAAAAATTATTCATATTTTTGCACCCTAAAATAAAAAGCAATTAAATGCCTACTATTCAACAATTAGTTAGAAAAGGAAGAGTCGCACTTACCAAGAAGAGTAAATCGGCTGCCCTTGATTCTTGTCCACAAAGACGAGGTGTATGTACGAGAGTATATACTACCACTCCTAAGAAACCTAACTCTGCACTTAGAAAAGTTGCAAGGGTAAGACTTTCAAACGGTAAAGAAGTCAACGCTTATATCCCGGGCGAAGGACATAATCTTCAAGAGCACTCGATAGTATTGGTACGCGGAGGAAGGGTGAAAGACCTACCGGGAGTACGTTATCACATCGTAAGAGGAGCACTGGACACTGCGGGTGTTAGTGGAAGAACTCAGAGAAGGTCCAAGTATGGAGCTAAGAGACCAAAACCAGGTCAGGCAGCTGCAGCACCAGCTAAAGGAAAGAAAAAGTAATCATTAAATAAGGTACAGAAACAATGAGAAAGACAAAAGCGAAAAAAAGACCGTTGTTACCAGATCCAAAGTTTAATGATCAATTGGTAACTAGATTCGTAAACAACTTGATGCTTGACGGTAAGAAGTCAATCGCATTCAAAATATTCTATGATGCATTGGATATCGTGGAAACTAAAAAAGGAGATACGGAAAAAACTTCATTAGAAATCTGGAAAGATGCATTGACAAACGTTATGCCTCACGTAGAAGTACGTTCCAGAAGAGTAGGTGGGGCCAACTTCCAGATCCCGATGCCGATCAGAGCTGATAGAAAAATTTCTATGGCAATGAAATGGTTGATCAAATATTCTAAGGCTAGAAATGATAAGTCCATGGCTTTGAAATTGGCTAACGAAGTTGTAGCTGCTTCAAGAGAAGAAGGTGCTGCTTACAAGAAAAAGAGTGATACTCACAAAATGGCGGAAGCTAACAAAGCGTTTTCACACTTTAAATTCTAATCTGAAATGGGAAGAGATCTTAAATTTACAAGAAATATTGGTATTGCTGCTCACATTGATGCAGGTAAGACTACCACTACAGAAAGGATTTTATTCTATACAGGTGTAAACCACAAAATTGGTGAAGTTCACGATGGTGCTTCTACAATGGACTGGATGGAGCAGGAAGCAGAAAGAGGTATTACAATTACTTCTGCTGCAACTACTTGTTCTTGGAACTTTCCAACAGACCAAGGAAAAACTTTACCAGAAACTAAACCTTACCACTTCAACATCATTGATACACCGGGACACGTTGACTTCACAGTAGAAGTTAACAGATCTTTGAGAGTATTGGATGGATTGGTATTCCTTTTCTCTGCAGTAGATGGAGTGGAGCCACAGTCTGAAACAAACTGGAGACTTGCTGACAACTACAAAGTTGCTAGAATGGGATTCGTAAACAAAATGGACAGACAAGGTGCTGACTTCCTTAATGTGGTAAACCAGGTTAAGACGATGTTGGGATCTAATGCAGTTCCAATCGTTTTACCAATCGGTTCAGAAGAGGACTTCAAAGGTGTAGTTGACTTAATTAAAAACAGAGCGATCATATGGGATGAAGCAGGACAAGGAGCTACTTTCGAGGTAGTGCCAATTCCTGAGGACATGAAGGCTGAAGTTCTGGAATATAGAGAGAAATTAGTAGAAGCTGTTGCTGACTACGATGAGACTTTGATGGAGAAATTCTTCGAAGATCCAGATTCTATCTCTGAAGAGGAAATCAACGAAGCTCTTAGAAAAGCGACTATCGATCTTTCTATTATCCCAATGACTTGTGGTTCTTCATTCAAGAATAAAGGAGTACAGTTTATGCTGGATGCAGTATGTAAATACTTGCCATCTCCATTAGATAAAGATGATATCAAAGGTACTGACCCAAGAACTGATGCTGAGATCACAAGAAAACCATCTGTAGATGAGCCTTTCGCTGCTCTAGCGTTTAAGATTGCTACTGACCCGTTCGTGGGAAGATTAGCATTCTTCAGAGCTTATTCTGGAAGACTGGATGCTGGTTCTTATATCTTGAACACTCGTTCAGGAGATAAAGAAAGAATCTCAAGAATCTATCAGATGCACGCTAACAAGCAAAACCCGGTAGAATATATTGAAGCTGGTGATATTGGTGCTGCTGTTGGATTCAAATCTATAAAAACTGGTGATACAATGTGTGACGAGAAAAACCCGATCGTTCTAGAATCAATGGTTTTCCCTGATCCGGTAATTGGTATCGCTGTTGAGCCTAAAACTAAAGCTGACCAGGATAAAATGGGTAACGCTCTAGCTAAATTGGCTGAAGAAGATCCTACATTTACTGTAAGAACAGACGAAGCTTCTGGACAAACGATCATCTCTGGTATGGGTGAGCTTCACTTGGATATCATTGTAGACCGTATGAAGAGAGAGTTCAAAGTTGAAGTAAACCAAGGACAACCTCAGGTAGAGTACAAAGAAAACTTAACAAAAGTTGCCAGCCACAGAGAGGTTTACAAAAAGCAATCTGGAGGTAAAGGTAAATTTGCTGACATTGTATTTGAACTAGGACCTGCAGACGAAGGTAAAGTTGGTTTAGAATTCATCAATGAGATCAAAGGGGGTAACGTTCCTAAGGAATTTGTTCCTGCAATTGAAAAAGGCTTTAAAGCTGCAATGAAAAACGGTCCTTTGGCTGGTTTCGAAGTTGAAGGTATTAAAGTTGTTCTTAAGGATGGATCTTTCCACGCGGTGGATTCTGATGCTCTTTCCTTTGAAATGGCTGCTAAATTAGGATTCAAAGAAGCGGGACGTGCTGCTAAGCCAGTGATTATGGAACCTATTATGAAATTGGAGGTTGTAACTCCGGAAGAATATATGGGTAACATCATTGGTGACCTTAACAAGAGAAGAGGAACAATCAGTGGACAGGAAGAAAAGAACGGTGCCGTTGTTATCAAAGGTTCAGTTCCATTGTCTGAGATGTTTGGATATGTAACTACTCTAAGAACACTTTCATCAGGAAGAGCTACTTCTTCTATGGAATTAGAGAAGTATCAGGCTACTCCGCAAAACGTTGCTGAAGATATCATTGCTAAAGCAAAAGGTTAATTTTTAAAGTACAAGAAATGTCACAAAGAATCAGAATAAAATTAAAATCTTACGATTACAACTTGGTAGACAAGTCTGCTGAGAAGATCGTAAAAACGGTAAAGGCTACTGGTGCTGTTGTAAACGGACCAATTCCATTGCCTACGAACAAGAGGATCTTCACTGTGTTGAGATCTCCGCACGTAAACAAGAAAGCTAGAGAGCAGTTTCAATTATCAGCTCACAAGAGATTGATGGATATCTACTCTTCCTCTTCTAAAACTGTTGATGCTCTAATGAAATTAGAACTTCCTTCAGGAGTTGACGTAGAAATTAAAGTGTGATAATTCACATTTTGCTATGATAGTAAATCCCTTTTCGAAAGAAGAGGGATTTTTTTGTTCATATTGGAATGCTAAAAAAATTAAGACAGCTTAAAAAAAACTTAAATAATTTATTTGATAAATTTATTAAAAACACTTTTTTGAATAGATAAATTAAATCAAATTGTTAAAATTTTAAATTTTTTTTTGAAATAATAAAATAATCGCAATAAAATATTACATTTGTCGCCTTAATTTTAAAAATATGAAGAAAGTTTTATCACTAGCGTTGATTTCAGCATCCTTAGCTGGAATTGCGCAAACCGGAAAGTTGTGGAAAAGAACATCTTTCTCAAACAGATCCGCTATTGAAGAAAATATGCGGTTTCTTAAAAATCCAAATTTGTACTCCCTGGATCATACAGGATTGAAAGAGGCTTTGAAAGGAGCTCCGAAAAGCACTGATCATATAAATTCCAAAATCATTTTAAGTTTTCCAAATTCTGAGGGTGAATTTGAAGATTTCAGGATCTATGAAAAATCAAATTTTGAACCAGCATTGCAGGAGAAATATGCTGACATCCGATCCTATGTTGGTGAAAGCGTATTTGGAGACTCGAAAATCTACTTTAGTGTTTCTCAATTTGGTTTATCTACAATGGAAATGCATAGCGATAGGACCGTTGATATCATAGAGCCATACACGGCAGACCTGTCTTCTTATGTTGTTTTCAAAAGAACAGATGATAAAGGTATTGCGAAAGAATTTGAATGTAAAGTTCCTAATCTTACAAAAAGGAATTCCGATAACGTAGATGGAAAGAGTGCTGATGATGGACTGCTAAGAACATACAGATTGGCGTTGTCTTGTACGGGAGAATATGGTGCCTGGGCAGGGTCGGTAGCCAATGCTTTAGCTAGAATGAATAATACAATGACACGTGTAAATGGTGTTTTTGAAAGTGAATTTTCCATTCATTTGAACCTAATTGCTGAGGAAGAAAATATCATTTTTACAAGTGCAAGCACGGATCCATATTCGGCAGCGGCTACAGGAGCTGCTGGAGCTTGGAATAACGAGCTTAAGGCTGTTTTAATGGGAACAACTTATGGTATTGGAGATGCTAAATATGACATTGGGCATTTGTTTGGACGTTCTGGTGGAGGTGGTTCTGCCGGGTGTATAGGATGTGTGTGCGATAGCAGTAATACATATGACTCAACTTACCAGTGGTATAAGCATAAGGGACAGGGATTTACTTCCCCGGGAAGTGGTACACCTGTTGGAGATAATTTTGATATAGATTATGTGGCACACGAGATGGGCCACCAATTTGGAGGATGGCATACTTTTACACATGGGGCAGAAGGTAACCCGTCACAAATGGAGCCTGGTTCCGGTTCTACGATCATGGGATATGCCGGGATTACTGCTAAAGATGTTCAGGCACATTCTGATGCTTATTTCCATGCTGCTTCGATCAGGGATATAACGAATTATATGAAAACTACACTAGGGAATTGCTCGGTAAATACCTCTAACGGGAATACTGCCCCTGTTGCAAACGCCGGAGCGGATTATACAATTCCGAAAAGTACTCCTTTTATGTTAACAGGCTCCGCAACTGATGCTAATGGGGATAGTCTTACTTATGATTGGGAGCAGTTTGATCTTCAAAACTCATCAACAACAAATCCAACGGCAACAAAAACTTCGGGCGTTAATTTCAGGTCTTATTTGCCGACAACTTCTCCAACAAGATATTTTCCTAATATGACAACTGTTTTGACCGGTGCACTTTTCACTGCTGCTACAGAATTAAATGTAGAATACCTTCCAAGTGTTGCAAGAACGCTTAATTTCAGACTGACCGTGAGGGATAATAAAACAGGAGGAGGAGCTAATGGTTATGATGATATGAAAGTTACAGTCAATGAGGCTTCTGGCCCATTCAAAGTAACGGCTCCCAACACTGCGGTTAGTTATGCTGGTGCAAGTACACAGACAGTAACTTGGGATGTAGCTTCTACTACTGCATCACCAGTCAGTTGTGCCAATGTTGACATCCTGATCTCTACGGATGGTGGCACTACTTGGTCGACTTTGGCAACTTCGGTACCTAATGATGGCTCCGAATCTGTTATTCTTCCAAATCTGGATACAACAACTGCAAGAATTATGGTAAAAGCTAACGGAAATATTTTCTTCGATGTTTCGGATGCGAACTTTACAATTACAAAAACCAATTTGGCAGTATCGGATGTTAATACAAAATCCGTTCAGATTTATCCAAATCCTGTAAAAGATGTACTGAATGTTTCTAATGCTTCTCCTTCTTCATCTTACGAGATTTTCAATACTGCAGGTCAGATCGTTTCCAAGGGAACTTTGTCAACGGGCAAGGTTTTGGTTAACAGACTAACGAAGGGCGTTTACTTTATCAACATAGATAATAATGGAATTGTAGTTAAAACTAAATTTGTAAAAGATTAGTGATTCTAATATAATAACTATCAAGAAAAAGGTCTCCACTTTGGAGGCCTTTTTTCTTTTTATGATGAAATGTTTATTTAATTAACTTTGGAAATAAAAAAATGAATAATAAAAATCTTTTTGAGAAATTCTCAAATTGGGCAACCAATTTTACTGGGAGTTCATCTGCTTTCATAGGATCAGTCCTGATAGTTGTGATCTGGGCGGTCACAGGTCCTGTTTTCCACTATTCGGAAACGTGGCAATTGGTGATCAATACAGGAACCACCATTATTACCTTTCTTATGGTTTTTCTGATTCAAAAAGCACAGAATAAAGATAGTAAAGCCATCCAATTGAAACTTAACGAATTGATAGCGGCAAACAAACAAGCAAGCAACAGGATGGTGGATATAGAAGATCTCACAGAGAAAGAGTTGGATCAGCTTCATCAATATTTTGTGAAGATCGCGGAACTATCCAAGCAAGCTGAGAATATTCATAAATGCTACTCTATAGATGCAGCCGAGAGTAAGCATAAAAGCAAATATCAGAATAAAAATCAGGAATTATAAATATATTACTCAAACACCGATTCTAAAATAGATATTCTGCTAAAATCTCGTAACTCACAAATTATCAAATAATTTCCGAATATTTATTTGTCAATATAAAAAATATTCATAAATTTGCACACTCATTTTAGGGAAGGAGTATGCCTATTTCAGACATAGAATATTACAAACACCACTAAAATGCTAAGTTTTAATATAATAGATATATATAAATAATGTCAGGTATTATTGGTAAAAAGATCGGTATGACATCTTTGTTTGACGAAGCTGGGAAGAATATTCCTTGTACAGTTATTCAGGCTGGTCCATGCGCGGTTTTACAGGTCAGAACCGAAGAGGTTGACGGATACGTTGCCGTACAACTAGGTTTCGATGACAAGAGTGAGAAGAACGTTGGTAAAGCGTTAGCTGGTCATTTCAAAAAGGCTGGTTCAACTCCTAAGGCTAAGTTGGTAGAATTCAGAAATGCATTCGAGCACGAAGTGAAGATAGGAGACAAAGTGGAAGTTAGCATGTTTGCAGAAGGTGAGTATGTGGATGTGACTGGAACTTCTAAAGGTAAAGGTTTCCAAGGTGTTGTTAAAAGACACGGTTTTGGAGGTGTAATGCAGGCAACTCACGGACAGCACAACAGGCTTAGAGCTCCAGGTTCTATCGGTGCTGGGTCGGATCCTTCTAGAGTATTCAAGGGGATGAGAATGGCTGGAAGAATGGGAGGTGAGCAGGTTACTGTTCAGAACCTTCAAGTGTTAAAAGTGGATGAAGAACAAAATCTTTTAGTAGTAAAAGGTGCTGTTCCGGGAGCTAAAAATTCTTATGTAATTATCAAGAAATGGAACTAGTAGTATTAAATACATCAGGAAAAGAAACCGGAAGAAAAGTAACTCTAGACGAAACAGTTTTCGGAATTGAGCCAAATCAGCATGCGGTTTACTTAGAGGTTAAACAATATCTTGCTGCACAAAGACAAGGTACTCATAAATCAAAAGAAAGAAGCGAAATTACTGCTTCTACAAGAAAGCTTAAAAAGCAAAAAGGTTCAGGTTCTGCAAGATATGGTGATATCAAGTCGCCAACTTTCAAAGGTGGAGGTAGAGTTTTTGGTCCAAAACCAAGAGACTACAGATTCAAATTGAACAAAGCGCTTAAAAGATTGGCTAAAAAATCTGTTCTTTCTCAAAAATTGAGAGATAACAGTATCAGAGTTGTAGAGAATTTGACTTTCGAAGCTCCTAAGACCAAAGAATTCATCACATTGTTGGATGCTTTGACTCTTACAGGTAAGAAATCATTGTTCGTACTTCCTGAGGCTAACAAGAATGTATATTTATCTTCAAGAAACTTGCCTAAGACAAGAGTATTGAATTATAACGAGATTTCTTCTTATGATTTGATCAACGCAGGTGAGATTATCTTCTTAGAAGATGCAGTAGAAAAATTTCAGGAAAACTTAAAGAAATAGATCATGTCACTTATTATTAAACCAATTATTTCGGAAAAAGCAAACTATCTTACAGATCTAAGAGGTGCTTATTCTTTCTTGGTTGCCCCAAAAGCAAACAAGATCCAGATCAAAGGTGCTATAGAGGCAGCTTACGGTGTAAAAGTAGCGGACGTTAGAACCATGATCTATGCGCCTAAAGTTTCTGCTAAGCATACAAAAAAAGGACTTCAAGTTGGAAAGACCAATAAATTGAAAAAAGCTGTGGTAACATTGGCTGCTGGAGAAGTTATTGATATTTTCGCAACAAATTAATTAATTATAAATAATAGTAATGTCTGTTAGAAAATTAAAACCTATCACCCCGGGACAGAGATTCAGAGTTGTAAATAACTTTGAGGAAATTACTACCAACAAACCAGAGAAATCTCTGACAGTTGGTATTAAAAAGTCAGGTGGACGTAACCAAACTGGTAAAATGACCATGCGTTACACCGGCGGTGGACACAAAAAGAAATACAGAATTATCGACTTCAAAAGAAACAAGCATGATGTTGAAGCTACGGTAAAAACTGTAGAGTACGATCCGAACAGAACTGCATTTATTGCTCTATTGGAGTATGCAGACGGAGAAAAGAGATATATCATCGCTCCAAACGGTATCAAAGTTGATCAGAAAGTTGTTTCTGGAGAAAGCGTTGAGCCTAATGTAGGTAATGCAATGAAACTGAAAAACATTCCTTTGGGAACTGTTATCTCTTGTATTGAAATGAAACCGGGACAAGGTGCTATCCTTGCAAGAAGTGCTGGTTCTTCTGCTCAATTGACTTCCAGAGACGGAAAATATGCAATCGTTAAATTGCCTTCAGGAGAATCCAGAATGATCCTTACTGAGTGTTATGCAATGGTTGGGTCTGTTTCTAACTCAGATCATCAGTTAACGGTATCAGGTAAGGCTGGTAGAAGCAGATGGTTAGGTAGAAGACCAAGAACAAGACCAGTAGTTATGAACCCAGTTGATCACCCAATGGGAGGTGGTGAAGGACGTTCTTCCGGAGGTCACCCAAGATCTAGAAACGGTAAACCGGCTAAAGGTTACAAAACTAGAAAGAAAAACAAAGCGTCTAACCGTCATATCATATCTAAACGTAAATAATTATGGCAAGATCACTTAAAAAAGGACCATTTATTCATCATACTTTAGATAAAAAGGTTCAGGCAAATGTAGAGTCTGGTAAGAAGACTGTAATCAAAACATGGTCTAGAGCATCTATGATTTCTCCAGACTTTGTAGGACAAACTATCGCTGTACACAACGGGAAATCTTTTATCCCGGTTTATGTTACAGAAAACATGGTTGGTCACAAGTTAGGCGAATTTTCTCCGACAAGATCTTTCAGAGGTCACGGTGGTAACAAAAATAAAGGAGGTAGATAATCATGGGATCAAGAAAAAGAGAAAGTGCATTAGCACGTAAAATAGCAAACCAAGATGTGGCAAAAGCGTTACACAACGATTGCCCTTCTTCTCCTAGAAAAATGAGATTAGTTGCTGATATCATTAGAGGAGTAGAGGTGGAGAAAGCTTTGTCTATTCTAAAGTATTCAAAGAAAGGTGCTTCTGAGAAATTAGAAAAAGTATTACTTTCTGCAATTGCTAACTGGCAAACTAAAAACGAAGGTGCTGACATCGAAGAAGCCAACCTTATCGTTAAAGAAATATTTGTAGATAGTGCAAGACAATTGAAGAGACTAAGACCTGCTCCACAAGGTAGAGGTTATAGAATCAGAAAAAGATCAAACCACATTACATTAATCTTAGGTACTAAAAATTAATTCAAGGTATGGGACAGAAGACAAATCCAATTGGTAACAGATTAGGTATCATCAGAGGATGGGATTCTAACTGGTTTGGTGGTAAAAACTACGGTGATAGAATCGCTGAGGATTACAAAATCAGAAGATACCTTGAAGCAAGATTATCTAAAGGTGGTATTTCAAAAATATTTATAGAAAGAACACTTAAATTAGTAACTGTAACGATCACAACTGCTAGACCGGGTTTAATTATCGGGAAAGGTGGACAGGAAGTTGACAAGCTAAAAGAGGAATTGAAGAAATTGACTGGAAAAGATATCCAGATCAATATTTTCGAGATCAAGAGACCTGAGTTAGATGCAGTATTGGTTGCTGACAGCATCGCTAAGCAAATCGAAAACCGTATCTCTTACAGAAGAGCTGTGAAAATGGCAATCGCTTCTACAATGAGAATGGGTGCTGAAGGTATCAAAGTTCAGATCTCTGGAAGGTTGAACGGAGCAGAGATGGCACGTTCTGAAAACTTCAAGGAAGGAAGAATACCTTTATCTACTTTCCGTGCAGATATCGATTATCACATCGGTGAAGCATTGACTCAATACGGTAAGCTAGGTGTTAAAGTTTGGATCATGAAAGGAGAAGTGTACGGTAAAAGAGACCTTACTCCACTTGTGGGACAGCAGAAAAAAGCGCCGGCTGGAGGTAGAAACGAGAGAAACGACAGAGGAGAAAGAGGCGACAGAAAACCAAGAAGAAATAATTAATAAAATTTTAGAGGATAGTTTTTAAATGACCGTTACTTTTTTAAAATCTAAATTCTAAAATCTAAAATTTAAGAAATTATGTTACAACCAAAAAGAACCAAATTCCGTAGAGTTCATAAGATGAAAATGAAGGGGATTGCTCAAAGAGGTAATCAACTTGCTTACGGAACTTTCGGAATCAAAGCTACAGAGGGAGCTTGGGTTACTGCAAGACAAATTGAAGCTGCTCGTATCGCCGCTACAAGATATATGAAAAGAGAAGGTCAACTATGGATCAAGATCTTCCCGGATAAACCAATTACCAAAAAACCAGCGGAAGTACGTATGGGTAAAGGTAAAGGTGCTGTGGAATATTGGGTAGCTGTAGTGAAACCAGGTAAAATTATGTTCGAAGTTGGTGGAGTACCTTATGATGTGGCAAAAGAAGCACTTAGGCTTGCTGCTCAAAAGTTACCGATCGTTACCAAGTTCGTAGTTGCAAATGATTTCGTTAAACCTCTATAATCTCTATTAAAATGAAAAAAGCTGACATCAAAAATTTAAGCGTAGAGGATATCAAAGTTCAATTGGCTGACGCTAAAGCTAACTATTCAAAATTGAAATTAGCGCACAGAATTAGCCCTGTTGAAAATCCGATTCAGATCAGAGATTTGAGAAAAACGATCGCAAGACTTAACACAGAATTAACTAACAAACAATAATTCCTTTTTACAATGGACAGAAATTTAAGAAAAGAACGTATTGGAGTAGTTTCCAGCAATAAAATGGAAAAGACTATTGTTGTTAGTGAAACTACGAGAGTAAAGCATCCAATGTACGGTAAATTCGTTTTGAAAACGAAAAAATATACTGCACATGATGAGAACAACGAGTGCACAGAAGGAGATACAGTTTTGATTACTGAAACTAGACCTTTGAGCAAAAGCAAAAGATGGAGATTAGTAAGAATCATTGAAAAAGCTAAGTAATAATGTTACAAACAGAATCAAGATTAAAAGTTGCTGATAACACAGGTGCAAAAGAAGTACTAGTTATCAGAGTTCTAGGAGGAACTAGAAGAAGATATGCTTCAGTTGGTGATAAAATCGTTGTTACTATCAAAGATTCTACACCATCAGGAAACGCAAAAAAAGGTCAAGTATCTAAAGCAGTAGTAGTAAGAACTAAAAAAGCGGTCAGAAGAAAAGATGGATCTTACATCAAGTTCGAAGACAACGCTTGTGTATTGCTAAACGCTGCCGGAGAAATGAGAGGAACTCGTGTTTTCGGACCAGTTGCCCGTGAGTTGAGAGACAAAGAATATATGAAGGTTATTTCATTAGCTCCTGAAGTACTTTAATTTTAAAATTTTAAGAAAATGACAAAAGTTAAAATAAAAAGAGGAGACAACGTCATCGTTACTACCGGAAAAAATAAAGGGAGTAAAGGTGAAGTTCTTGAAGTGATCAAAAAAGAAGGAAAAGATCCTAGAGTTATCGTTGCAGGTATCAATATTGTTAAAAAACATACTAAACCATCTGCACAAAACCCTCAGGGTGGAATCGTTGAAAAGGAAGCTTCACTACATATTTCCAATGTATCACTAGTTGACAAAAGCGGAAAAGCGACTAAAGTTGGATACAAAGTAGATGGTGATAAAAAAGTAAGAGTTGCTAAAACAACCGGTGAAACTTTATAATTTAAATTACAATGGAATATATAGTAAGACCAAAACAACAATATAAAGACAAGATTGTTCCTGCAATGATGGAAGAATTTGGGTACAAATCTGTAATGCAGGTTCCTAAATTATTGAAGATCGTTGTAAGCCAAGGACTTGGTGCAGCTGTTCAGGACAAAAAGATCGTTGACTATGCTGTAGAAGAATTAACTGCTATCACTGGACAAAAAGCTGTTGGTACTTTATCTAAAAAAGATGAAGCTGCTTTCAAACTAAGAAAAGGAATGCCGGTCGGAGCTAGAGTTACTCTTAGAGCTGATAAAATGTATGAGTTCCTGGACAGATTGACGTCTTCTGCTTTACCAAGAATTAGAGATTTTTCTGGGATTAAAGCTGAAGGTTTCGACGGAAGAGGTAATTATAACTTAGGAATCACTGAGCAAATTATCTTCCCAGAGATCGTTATCGATAAAGTGAAGAAAATCCAGGGGATGGACATCACTTTCGTAACTTCTGCTAACACAGATAAAGAAGCAAAAGCGTTATTAACTCACTTCGGTTTACCTTTCAAAAAGAACTAAGAAATGGCTAAAGAATCAATGAAAGCGCGTGAGCGCAAAAGAGAAGCTACTGTAGCTAAATATGCTGAAAAAAGAAAAGCTTTGAAAGAAGCTGGAGATTATGAAGCATTACAAAAATTGCCTAAAAATGCTTCTCCTGTAAGATTACACAACAGATGTAAATTGACAGGAAGACCAAGAGGATATATGAGAACATTCGGTATTTCCAGAGTAACTTTCCGTGAAATGGCTAACAATGGTCTTATCCCAGGAGTTAAAAAAGCTAGTTGGTAAGCAATTAAAAAAATCGAGGCAATTAAGTTGTTGAGATACTAAAGATAGAGATGTCATTTTTTTGATATCTCTATCTTCAAGTCTTTTCAATACTGGTTGCCATTAACCAATAATTTAAAACAAAGAAATGGTAACAGATCCAATTTCAGATTTCCTAACAAGAGTAAGGAACGCACAAAGCGCAGGCCACAAAGTGGTGGAAATTCCTGCATCGAAAATCAAAAAAGAGATCACTAAGATTCTTTTCGACCAAGGTTATATCTTGAACTACAAGTTCGAGGATAATGCAGTTCAAGGAGCTATCAAGATCGCTTTGAAGTATGACAAGCAAACGAACAAACCAGCTATCAAGTCTATCCAGAGAGCTTCTAGACCAGGTCTTCGCCAGTACAAAGGTTCAGAAGAACTTCCAAGAGTACTTAACGGACTAGGCGTAGCTATCATCTCTACTTCTAAAGGAGTAATGACAGATAAAAAAGCTAGACAGGAGAAAGTAGGAGGTGAAGTAATTTGCTACGTATATTAATTTTTTAAAACAAGGAAAATGTCAAGAATTGGTAAAGCAATTATAGAAGTTCCTGCTGGTGTTACAGTTACTGAGAAAGATGGTGTTGTAACAGTTAAAGGTCCAAAGGGTGAATTAACTCAGGAGCTTACAGGTGGAATCAGCTTCTCACAAGAAGACGGTGTACTTACGTTCACGCGTCCTTCTGACTCAAAAGAACACAAGGCGCTTCATGGTTTATATAGAGCACTTGTCAACAATATGATTGTTGGTACTTCTACAGGATTCACTAAGCAATTAGAGCTTGTTGGAGTTGGATACAGAGCATCTCACAATGGCCAAAGATTAGAGTTGGCCCTTGGATTTTCTCACGGTATCGTATTGGAGCTTCCGAAAGAAGTTACATTGGATACATTGACTGAAAAAGGGAAAAACCCGATCATTACATTATCTTCTTACGATAATCAACTTCTTGGAATGGTGGCTGCGAAGATCAGATCTTTCAGAAAACCTGAGCCTTACAAAGGAAAAGGTGTTAAATTCGTGGGTGAAATCATCAGAAGAAAAGCCGGTAAATCTGCATAAAATTTAAGAAAATGGCATTAACAAAAGTTGAAAAACGAATCAGAATCAAAAGAAGAGTAAGAGGGAAGATTTCAGGATCTGCATCATTACCAAGATTATCTGTATTCAAAAGCAATAAGGAGATCTACGCACAATTGGTAGATGACAAAGAAGGAAAAACATTAGTAGCTGCTTCTTCTAGAGAGAAGGGAGTAGATGCTAAAGGAACGAAAACAGAAGTATCTGCGGCTGTAGGGAAAGCTATTGCAGCTAAAGCTAAAGCAGCAGGTATCGAGAATGTTGTATTTGATAGAAATGGTTTCGTATACCACGGTAGAGTGAAAGCTCTTGCTGACGGTGCTAGAGAAGCTGGTCTTAAATTCTAATTTTAAAATCTAGAAAACATGGTAGATAGTAATATAGAAAGAGTTAAACCTGGAGGATTAGAATTAAAAGATCGTCTGGTTGCTGTTAACAGAGTAACTAAAGTAACCAAAGGTGGTAGAGCATTCGGTTTTTCTGCAATTGTTGTTGTAGGAAACGAGGATGGGATTATCGGATACGGACTAGGTAAATCTAAAGAAGTAGCTTCTGCAATTGCTAAAGCAGTAGAAGATGCTAAGAAAAACTTGGTAAAAGTTCCGGTGATCAATCATACAATTCCTCACCAGACTTCTGCAAGATATGGTGGTGCTGATATCTTCTTGAGACCAGCATCTCATGGTACAGGACTTATCGCCGGTGGTGCGGTAAGAGCGGTACTAGAATCTGCAGGTGTGCATGACGTATTGTCAAAATCTAAAGGTTCTTCTAACCCGCACAATGTTGTGAAAGCTACTTTCAACGCATTGTTGGATATCAGAAGACCAGAAGAGATCGCAAGAATGAGAGGAGTTTCTCTAAGTAAAGTGTTTAACGGTTAATAATCAATATAGCAATGGCAACAATCAAAGTAAAATTAGTTAGAAGTGCTATTAATCGTTCTAAGACTCAGAAAAGAACACTTGAAGCACTAGGATTTAAGAGACTTCAACAAGTTGTAGAACACGAAGCAACTCCTTCTATTTTAGGAATGATCGCTTCTGTAAGTCACTTATTAGAAGTTCAGAAATAAGACAATAGACATAGAGAAAAGAGATTATGTTCAGTAGTCTCTTGTCTCTTATCTTTTAAATCTATAATCTCAATACAACAATGAATTTAAATAATTTAAAACCATCAACTGGCTCTACATTCAGTACGAAAAGAATTGGTAGAGGACAGGGAAGCGGATACGGTGGTACTTCAACAAAAGGACATAAAGGTCAAAAAGCGAGAGCTGGTTATTCTCAGAAGATCGGTTTCGAGGGTGGACAGATGCCTTTGCAAAGAAGACTTCCAAAATTTGGTTTCAAAAATATTAATAGAAAAGAGTTTAGAGCAATCAATCTCGATACTATCCAAACTTTGATCGATACTAAAAACATTACTGGTGATATCACTAGAGATGTCTTAGTAGAAAATGGTCTGGCTTCTAAAAACGAATTGGTAAAAATCCTTGGTAGAGGTGATTTGAAATCTGGTGTTTCTATCTCTGCTGATAAATTTACTAAATCCGCTGAAGAAGCGATCAACAAAGCAGGAGGTAAAGCAATTACTCTTTAATTAATAACTAATGAAAGAATTTATACAAACACTTAAAAACATTTGGAGTTTAAAAGAGCTTAGAGATAAAATTATCTTGACGCTTTCTTTGGTCCTTGTGTATAGATTCGCATCTTATGTTTCTCTTCCGGCTATTAATACAGCTGAAGTAGGAAACTTATTACAACATTACCAAAATCAAGGCGGGAACCAACAAGGGGCCGGCCTTTTGGGTTTATTGTCATCTTTTACAGGTGGGGCTTTTAGCCGTGCTTCTATTATGGCATTGGGAATCATGCCTTATATTTCGGCATCTATCATTGTACAGTTGATGGGAATGGCTATTCCTTATCTTCAAAAGTTACAGAAAGATGGTGAAAGTGGAAGAAATACATTGAACCAAATTACCAGATGGTTGACTATCGGAGTTTGTCTTGTACAGGCACCTTCTTATTTGACATCTGTGACGCAATATTTCTTACCTTATTCACAGTTTGCATCAGCATATTATATCGATCCGGCATCTCTTATGTTCTGGTTGCCAAGTATCATTATTTTGGTAGCAGGGTCTGTATTTGCAATGTGGCTGGGAGAGAAGATTACGGACAAAGGTATTGGTAATGGTATTTCTATTTTGATCATGGTAGGTATCCTTGCGGATCTTCCGACTGCTTTTTATCAAGAAGTTCTTACACAGAACGGTAAAGGTGGATTAGGAAGCATCATGATATTAGTAGAAGTTGTATTCTGGCTGTTGGTAATTCTTTTGGCTATTATCTTATCGGTAGCAGTTAGAAAGATACCAATTCAGTATGTAAGTAGAGCCCAGGCTAGAGGAGGTGTAAGCAGAAACCTGATGGAAGGTGCTAGACAGTGGATTCCTTTGAAAGTGAATGCCGCAGGTGTAATGCCGATCATCTTTGCACAGGCATTGATGTTTGTTCCGGGATTACTTACAAAAGTTGACGAATCAAATACGTTTTTGGCAGGTTTCAAGAATGTTTTTAGCTGGCAATACAACGTATTGTTCGCATTATTGATTATAATTTTCTCATTTTTCTATACAGCAATTACCATTCCTGTAAATCAGATGGCTGATGATCTAAAGCGTAATGGTGGGTTGATTCCGAAGGTAAGACCTGGAAAAGAAACGGCTGATTATCTGGATGATATTTTATCAAAAATAACCTTGCCAGGTGCAATATTTTTGTCTATCTTTGCAGTCCTTCCGGCAATAGTGCACGGAGCGTTTGTTCAGACAGATAGATTTGCTCTCTTTTTTGGGGGAACATCGTTGTTAATCATGGTTGGGGTTATCCTGGATACCGTCCAACAGATTAATACATATCTGCTGAACCATCATTATGACGGGTTGATGCAATCTAAATTATCAAGATCATCAAACTATTAATAGGATAAATGGCTAAACAGAAACATATAGAACAAGACGGCGTGATCACGGAAGCACTTTCCAACGCGCAGTTCCGTGTAGAGCTAGAGAATGGGCATGTTTTGATTGCCCATATTTCTGGTAAAATGAGAATGCATTATATAAAACTCTTACCTGGAGACAAGGTAAGACTCGAACTCTCTCCTTATGACTTGACTAAAGGGAGAATAACTTTTAGATATTAAAATTAACAAAATGAAGGTTAGAGCATCTATCAAAAAAAGAAGTGCTGATTGCAAGATTGTACGCAGAAAAGGTGTGCTTTTCGTGATCAACAAGAAGAACCCTAAATTTAAACAAAGACAAGGTTAAGAACCAATTAAATTATGGCGAGAATTTCAGGTATTGATTTACCAAAGAACAAAAGAGGCGTTATCGGTCTTACTTACATCTACGGTGTTGGAAGAAGTACTGCTTCAGAAATTTTGAAAAACGCTGGAATCAGCGAAGACAAGAAAGTCAACGAATGGAATGACGATGAATTGGCTGCAATCAGAGGTTATATCTCAGAAAACGTAAAAGTTGAAGGAGAATTGCGTTCTGAAGTGCAATTGAACATCAAGCGATTGATGGACATAGGATGCCAACGAGGAATACGTCACAGACTAGGACTACCTTTAAGAGGCCAGAGAACGAAAAACAACTCTAGAACCCGTAAAGGAAAGAGAAAAACAGTTGCTAACAAGAAAAAAGCAAGTAAATAATCGTTAGGAATTATGGCAAAACAAACTAAAGTAGTTAAAAAAAGAAAAGTAAAAGTTGAGGCTATTGGTGAGGCGCATATTCAAGCTTCTTTCAATAACATCATCATTTCTTTAACAAATAAAGCAGGAGAGGTTATCTCTTGGGCTTCTGCCGGTAAAATGGGTTTCAGAGGTTCTAAAAAGAATACTCCATTCGCAGCTCAAATGGCTGCAGAAAACTGTTCTCAGGTAGCTTTCGAAGCTGGTCTTAGAAGAGTTAAGGTGTTTGTAAAAGGTCCAGGTGCCGGTAGAGAGTCTGCAATCAGAACTCTGCACAATTCTGGTATCGAAGTAAGCGAGATCGTTGATGTGACGCCTATGCCTCACAACGGATGTAGACCACCTAAAAGAAGAAGAGTTTAATTTTTTAGAATTTACACATTATGGCAAGATATATTGGACCTAAAACAAAAATTGCTAGAAAATTTGGTCAGGCAATTTACGGAGACGATAAAAGCTTCGAGAAAAGAAAAAATCAACCACCAGGACAACACGGTCCTAACAAAAGAAGAGGTGCGAAGAAATCAGAATACGCTACTCAGCTGGCTGAAAAGCAAAAAGCTAAGTACACTTATGGTATCCTGGAAAGACAATTCGCTAACCTTTTTGATAAAGCTCATAGAAGCAAAGGTGTAACAGGTGAAGTCCTATTGCAACTTTGTGAATCAAGATTGGATAACGTTGTTTACAGATTAGGTTTTGCTAAAACAAGAGCTGCTGCCAGACAATTGGTTTCTCACAGACACATCACTGTGAACGGGGAGCTGGTTAATATCCCTTCTTATTTGTTAAAAGCTGGTGACGAGATCGCAGTAAGAGAGAAGTCAAAATCTCTTGAAGTGATTTCTGATGCATTGGCTTACAAAGCAAATTATGAGTGGTTACAATTCAATGACGAGAAAAAAACTGGTACTTTCACAAGTGCGCCTGAGAGAATTCAGATTCCTGAAGATATCAAAGAACAGTTGATCGTCGAATTATACTCTAAATAATAATTTTTTCAAATTTTTGCTCAACCAGACTATGGCAATTTTAACATTTATAAAACCCGATAAAGTAATCCTATTAAACTCAACTGATTTTAAAGGACAATTCGAATTCAGACCTTTGGAACCAGGTTTCGGGCTTACTATCGGTAATGCATTGAGAAGAGTTTTATTATCTTCTCTGGAAGGATATGCTATTTCATCTATCAAAATAGAAGGCGTAGAGCACGAATTTTCAACTATACCAGGTGTTATCGAAGATGTTACGGAGATCATTCTTAATCTTAAACAACTTCGTCTGAAAGCTAAAACCGAAAATCCGGGTAACGAGCAGGTGACTGCAAAGATCTCCGGAAAGGAGGTTGTTACTGCTGGTGATCTAGGAGATTCAATCGTTAATTTTGAAGTTCTTAATCCGGAATTGGCGATTGCTACTTTGGCAAACGATGTCACTTTTGAGATCACTTTCAATATTGAAAAAGGAAGGGGATATGTTCCGTCTGATCAGAACAAATCAAACAATGCTCCTGTGGGAACTATTGCTATCGATTCTATCTTCACGCCGATCAAGAAAGTACAGTATAGTATAGAGAATTATCGTGTAGAGCAAAAAACAGACTACGAAAAATTGGTATTGGATATCGAAACTGATGGGTCTATCACACCTCAGAATGCTTTAACAGAAGCTTCCAAGATCTTGATATATCACTTCATGTTGTTCTCTGATGAGAGAATCACACTAGAAACAGAAGCTGTAAAAGCTTCTATCCAATATGATGAGGAAACACTTCACACAAGACAACTTCTTAAGTCAAAATTAGCAGATATGGATCTTTCTGTAAGAGCCCTTAACTGTCTGAAAGCGGCTGAAGTGGAAACTCTTGGAGAGCTTGTTTCTTTCAGTAAGTCTGATTTGATGAAATTCAGAAATTTTGGTAAAAAATCTTTAACAGAACTTGAAGAATTGGTTCACTCAAAAGGACTAAATTTCGGGTTTGATGTTGCAAAATATAAGTTAGACGCTGATAAATAATCCTTAAAATGAGACACGGTAAAAAAATAAATCACTTAGGTAGAACGGCGCCGCATAGAAAGGCAATGCTTTCTAACATGGCTTGTTCACTAATTGAACATAAAAGAATCAACACTACTGTTGCTAAAGCGAAAGCTTTAAGAGTTTACGTGGAACCAATCCTTACTAAAGCTAAAGAAGATACAACGCACAATAGAAGAACAGTTTTTTCTTACCTACAAAGTAAAGAAGCTGTTACTGAATTGTTCAGAACTGTAGCTCCTAAAATTGCTGAAAGAAACGGTGGTTACACAAGAATCATCAAAACTGGCTTCAGAGCTGGTGATGCTGCTGATATGGCGATGATAGAGTTGGTAGATTTCAATGATATCTACACTCCAAACGCTGAAGAGAAGAAAACAACCAGAAGAAGTAGAAGGTCTACGACTGCTAAAAAGGAAACTGCTCCTGTTGTTGAAGCTACTGAAGCTAAAGTGGAAGAAACTCCTGCTGCTGAAACTGCGACAGAAGAAAAGACTGAGGAATAAGAATCTTAAGTTTTTGAAATATAAAAAACCATCTCGATCGAGATGGTTTTTTTGTTGTGTAGTATATTAAGATCTTGCAGTTGCCTGTTCCGATTTGAAGTGGTTCAATCGACTCGATATTAAACCTTGCCAGAAATTACCGCCTGCTATAGTTTTGCACTAATTTTTGCTAATACTTGTCAAAATCAGTTTCCTATCTTGCTTTCTATAAAAAGTTTTAAACATCAAAATTGTTTTCATTTATCAACACATTTCGAACGTTACCGATTATTTCTTAATCCACTTATTAGTTATATTTTCTTTCCATTTAAGTACTTTTCCAATTTTAGCCGAATCTTCCTTTGAAAATATATAACAATTAAAGTACATTATACTGTCGCCTTTTATTATATAACATTTGTTGCTTCCGGCAATCTTTTTAAAAAAATATCCTTTACGTATATTATTGAAAACATATTCAGAATTTCTTAAAGTAATTCCATCATCTTTTTCTTGAGTATGAATATTTATTGATAATGAACCTCCCTTTACTAAGTTAAGGTTATATATTTTTCCACTAATTTCCTTAGGTAGATAATTAGCCTTAATATCATCAGTGAAAGTGCTAGAATTAAAATAATTATATAGAAGAACAATCACTAAAAACAACCAAAGAAATGCATATTTTTTCCACATATTTAAAAAGTTGTATTTATACGACTCCATTGAGCACCTCCTCCGAAGCCGAACGAAACATTCAGACCAGACTATGCTCTTTGTGAAAGATTAAACAATGATTTTAATCCAAATTTATCTGAGTTGTAATTTTTTGGCGCCCAAAAAGTACTTGCCCCAGCTCTGTCAATACCTTTTATGTCAGCACCAATTGAAAAACCATAGCCCGTGTAATCGCTACTTTTTAATTTTACATCATCAAAATAATCTCCTGCAATGCCATAAACACTATAAGATCCTGCTATACCTAAATTACATCTTTGAGAAACATAAGTGCTCCAAGTACCAGCATTTACACCATCAATAAAAAATACAAACTAATGTATTAATATAATTTTTGCAACCATATTGTATAACTGTATATCTATTTTCGAAAGATTGTAATTTAAGATAATATTGATCTCCACAATTAATATCATAATTTCCCTTAATAGTAAAAATACTTAATTTGCTTAATTTTCTTCTTTTGGTTTCAAAATTATTAAATCCTCTTCACATTGTTAATTATAAAATCTTTGAAATTTCAAGATTTTATATTTAAATGAATACGTTTATTTAAATATTATAGATACTATATTACCTTATAAAATATCCATTTTTTTTTCTAAAAAATTTTTTAATATCTATTGTTATTTTTTCAGTTTTTATATTAGGTTTTATTATCTCTATGTTGTTATTTTCCAAAGAATCTTTTACATATTCTGGAATATATACATCAGAAAATTTTATCTCTGCTGAAAGGTAATATGTTTTTGTTGAATCTAATTTATATTGAGTAGTATAATTTCTTTTTAAAACTTTTAAATTTAATGTTTTACATTGCTTAGCAGGAACGATAACATAATCGTGTCTGTAATGTAAATAAATTAAAGCTTCTTGAAAAGAAATTTTATATCTACTCATAGTATTTTTAATAAAATTTTCACTATAATCATATTGAAAATCTAAATAGTCCTCTTCTGATGAAATAGAAGTTACTTTTCCTGTAGGTTCATTATTATTATCATCTTCAATCTTGAAAACATTTATAGGATGTCCATAAAAAAAATATATTGACTTATTACTAGTATTTTTTAAATTAATTTTTAAATAGTGATCATTAACTAAATTTGTTAAAACTTCAATCTTATAATTTTCAGGACAAATTATAGAAAACAGCGATGTCAGAATAAAATTTTTCATAATTATTTCATAAATAGGATTGAATTAGTAAATGCATTTGGGTAATAAGTTGTGAAAGCATCTGAAAGTTTCATATTAGCCCCTGATAAAGAATCAGTAATTCCATGAGCAAAAAATTCACTTATTCTTAATGCTTCTGTGCGACCATACATGTTATCCCAAACATTAAAAATACCTGAAACAAAATGTGAAGAATGTATTGCCTCATGATACCAAGTTTTAGCAAAACCTAAAGCTGTTCTCATTCTTGATGGGGCGATTAAAACTCTACCATCACTCATTGACGTTATTCCACCAACTTTACCATCTTCATTAGCAAGACTTTTACCGTCCAATCTATAATTGTCACCTGTTTGTTCATTAAATGATTTCAAATTATCTTCATTAGCTATGGCAAAATTTTGCGCTGTAGTTGCATATATATCTGGAAATAACTCTTCCAATACTGTTAAAAAATCCTCCGTTACAGGTTTATCTGCAACAGTTTTATCATTATAATGTTCATTTAACCTTTTTCTGAAAAAATTATTTTCTTCAATAGCTTCTACTGCCATATGCGCCACGTGATTCAGCCCACTTGTAATTAAACCTTGCTTAAAACCCTGCCAGAAATTACCACCAGCAATGGTTACACTTATTCCGCCGGATAAACCTCCCGCTACGACCATTGTAGCTTTCAGTAAGCTTTGATTGGTATCAGCCATTGAACAATTATAAGTACCTTTTATTGTTGTTCCCAAGCTCTGCAAACCGCTTGCAACCAATGATGATATTGCTCCGGATAGAAACCCCCGAGTTAATGCTACCATTCTCCAGCACAGACATCATACCACCGGTTATACCATGCCTCCCTGCCTGGAACGTCCCGAAATTGCGGATTTATAAGCTTTTTTCTAATTTCTTCTATTCTGGATACCTGCAATACCATTTCAAAATCTATTTCTATATCTTATTTTCTAAAAAATAGTATTGAAATTCAATACTATTTTTATTTACCAACTTGTTTGAAGCATTACCCAATCTGATCGTAAAAATACATCTCAAATATAAAAGCGTCTATAGAATTTCAAAATAAATCCAATCGGTTTTAATTCTTCCACAATTAAAATAATCTTCCATATAAAGCTTAATTCTGTATTTGGTATTTTTAGATACAATATTTGTATTGAAAATTGTAAAATTATATATTTTAGCTTCTCCCTTTTTTAAAGTATAATTCAAAGGAAAACATGGAGTGATACAGTCAAAATGTATTATTGACCTTTCAATATCTTCATACTCTCCATCTTCAACTAATTTTTGAAATTCTGTAATTATTAATGCATTGTTATTAATTTCTTTTGGAATTTTTAAGTGTTTATTTTTATGATTAATAACTTCAATTGATAATTTTCCATCCTTTATTTGGGAAGTATCAATTTTAGCTTCGCATAAAGATTTTTGACTTTGGCAATTTGCAAATAGAAATGTCAAAAGGAAAAGCATTGTTGTTCTCATTGCATTATCTTAATTGAAAAAATGTTAACATTTGTGCAATATACGTAGTTTTAATATGCATTGGAATATCTTTCCAATATTGAGCTTGTTTAGTTTTCCAATATTGCGTTTGCGTTGGCTCTGCAGCTGGAAGGGAATCATTATTTAATTCATGAGTATAGGCATCCCATTCTCTAAATTCATGATTTTTAAATATCCAATTGGTCGTCACAAAAACATAATTTTGTCTAACATGGTGCCATTCATGAGATAACATTCTCATTGCAGTACCGAAATGAGACAGTGGTCCTGTATTGATTTCAATCCAAGCACCGTCACTTGCATCTGAATGTGTTACAAAATAATTAAAGTCATTCTCGCGGATATCATATCCACAAAAATATTTTTCTAATCCCTGTGAGAACTTGAACGTGTCGCCAGCAAGCTTTAATGCACTTGCAAATTTTCCATCATTTATAAATTTGTAATAAGCCTTTCTGACATCTTTAAACTTGTCACGATCTTCCTTAGTAGCTCTATCAGCCTCTTCTGATCCATATATGAAAGCATGGAACGCATGATTTAAGCCAGCTGTAATTATCCCTTGTCTAAATCCTTCCATAAACTTCCCGCCAACTATTGTTGCGGATATACCACCACTTAAACCACCTGCTGTAATCATTAATGCTTTTATTAGCGTAGGGTTTCTACTTGCTAAATCCGTATATTTTCCCGCCTTATTTATCGCACCTGCTGTACTTCCCAAGGCTTCTACACCGCTGGCAACCAAAGATGATATTGCTCCGGATAAAAATCCTGAGTTAATGCTACCATTCTCCAGCACAGACATCATACCACCGGTTATACCATGCATCCCCGCCTGGAACGTCCCGAAATTGCGGATTTATAATCTGTTACCAATTATAAATCCACCAACAAATCTGGGACATCTGTTATCGTTCTCAGTATTATAAATAGCCCACTTTATATTTCCTTTTGCTCTGGCTATTCGCAATACTATTTCAAAATCAATTTCTATATCTTGTTTTCTAAAAAATAGTATTGAAATTCAATATTGTTTATATTTACCAACTTGTTTGGAACACATATCTAATGTTTTGTCCAATTGTGTGTGATACATTGAAAAAATAGTATTGATTTTCAATACTATTGTTATTTATCAACTCGTTTGGAACGTTACCCATTACCAACCTACAATTTATTTATTAATAGTTTATTTTCTGAAATAATAGTATTTTTCTCATAATCACTGTTCTTTATTTGAAATCTTTTTATTAACTCATTACCATTATATATTATTTCTATCATATTTCCTTCCTTTTTTAAAACGGGAGCATATTTGAGATACGCACCAGTCGTGTCTAAGTACAAATAACTTTCAAATGTTTTATTTGGAAATAAATTTTCTATTCTTAAAGGATATTGATTGAATTGATTAGAATATTTTTCATTAGAAAAAACATTAACAGACACCCTCATACTGTCTTCTAAAAAATTTATAGTAAAGGGATTGATAATAGAATCTTGCCTCTCGTTTTGAAACAGTATTTTATTATTAATAAAAATATTTGGTGATTCACTCACAAATATCTTTATATTTTTATTTGTTTCATTTTTCATTTTATAATATAAGCGATTATTTTCAAACTTTATTATTTTTATTGAAACAGTGCTTTCTTGTTTACAAGAGAGTAAAAAAAGAAGTAAAAAGAAATAACAAGAAATTTTTAGTTTGGCCATCTATATAATTTTATTTTTTCTATCGACGAAGTATCTCCTACAGATATACTCCAAGAATGTGCCCCAATTTCAGACATATTTGTCGCTGCATCTATTGATTTATAATGCCTTACCCAATATTGAAAGTTTCCGCTAATTATATGTTGAGCATGGGTAAATTCATGTCCTAAAACTGCAGACAACTTGAAAATAGATTTAAAAGCAGATCTCGCAATTACAATATCTTCAATTTTATTACTTTCAAATGAGCTAAAATCTCCTGGCTTCATAGTAGCTATTGGATTTGTTCTACCATTAACACCTGCATATTCTCCAGTATTTTCTGTTAATTCAATTGTAGGTCTCTTTACAGAATTATACATTTCTCTTAACATTTTAACACTAGTCAATAACTCTCCTATGGTTCGTTCATCAAATTTTGCTTCAGTACTCTCAGGATTAACATATCCTGCATCTTCTAAAGCTTCCTTAAGTTTACTTTTATATTTCAAATATTCTATACCAGCAGCACCCATATGCGCCACGTGGTTTAACCCGGCTGTAATTAATCCTTGTCTAAAACCTTGCCAGAAATTACCACCCGCAATTGAAGAAGAAATACCGCCAGATAATCCACCTGCCACAATCATAGATGCCTTTAGCAAACCTCGATTTGTATCAGCCATGGAACAATTATAAGTTCCTTTTATACTTCCCAGACCTTGTACGCCACTTGCTACAAGAGATGATATTGCTCCGGATAGAAACCCCGAGTTAATGCTACCATTCTCCAGCACAGACATCATACCACCGGTTATACCATGCATCCCTGCCTGGAACGCTGCACTTCCCCAGCTAAAACCAACACCAAACGCAGTAGAGGCAGCAGATCCAATTCCAAAACTAATGATGCCCATCACAGTACCCATCAGGTTTGCTTTGCCCAGTCCATACCAAATGGGGACACCTTGTATCGCGTTCATTACAATCTTAACTGCTACACTTACAGCCGCGGCTATGGCAGCTGCAATAGCTACAGCTGCAACCGTAATACCTTCATTACCATCCAGATCCACGTACAACAAAGGATTGTTAAACACATAAGAATACCGGTCATAAGACTGGGTATTATAGGGATCCTGAACCAGGTTATCCGCGCTCAGGAACTTCCTCAGGATCGGGTCATAGAGGCGGGCATTCATATTGATCAGCCCGGCCTTCCAAAGATGCTCATGCCCTGTGTAGCCTCTATCAATTAAAAAGTTGTAATTGATCAGTTGCTGGGCGTCTGTAATCGTCTGCCCGGCTTCGTTTACAAGCGCTTTCAGATTGCCCCATGCGTCAAAGAACCGTTTCTCTGCAACTGAGCCATCTGTTTTGGTAATGGCAACAATGCTTCCTATATTGTCCCTATGAAGGTAATAATTATTTTTTGAAAGCAGGCTTCCATTGTTAAGAATCTCCTTTTGGATATAATTGGCAGAGTACGGATCACCGGTAATATAGGTTACGATCTCTGTGGTGCTGCCTTTTTTCTTCATCTCTACAGCAAAATCCGAAGAATAAAATTTGGTTTCACCCGATACCGTAGAAACCATAGAATATCTGCTCTTCAGGATATTGTATTCAAAATTCAGATTTTCTTTTCCAGCCAGCGTAACGCTCAACGGACTTTTGAAAGCATTGTAAGTTGCAGATGCAAATCCTCTTTGTGCATTGACATTTTGCCCGTTGGTATTGAAATTAATGCTTTGCAACCTGTAGTCGGATCCGCTGTAGTTGTATTTTCCCAGTTCTGTATTTGAAGTAATCCTGCCTCTCTGGTCATAGGTGTACTCATTCACCAGAACATTATTGACAGTCTCGGTAAGCAACCTGTTCAAAGTATCATAGGTGAACTTCTCTTCCTTGGCAAAGGTAAAATTATGTCTTTTGTCCAGAACGCCTTTGTTGACATCATAAGTATATCCAATATCAAGAATATTGATGCCATTCCTGTTGTGGCTTATTTTTTCCAAGGCGTAATTGGATGTATTGTAAGTGTTGCTCAGTTGGTAACCATTGCCATACTCCATAGTGGTTGTACGTCCCTTTGCATCCACGTCCGTAACATGCCAGATCATATGGTTATTATTGACATCATTCTGCTGGATCAATATGCCATTACTATCATATATATTCTTTATTTTGGATGAGCTGGTATATGAGTTAGGTAAAACAGTGGAAATACTAACCTCATCTGCTCTACCATAACTATCAAATGTCGTGGAAGATGTATAGGTGAAATCAGGCGTTTGCTCTGTTTTCCCTGTGATCCTGAAATACTGATCATACTGTGTGGTGTAGATATAGTTTTTGCCGTTGCTTGTACCTGTGATCTTTTCAGGGAGTTTGGTATTAGTATTATAGGTGAACGTTTTCTCTATACTGGTATTCTCAGCAGACGTTTTTCCATAAGTTTTTTCCGTCACGGGTCGTCCTATACTGTCATAAGTGTAAAGAGTGTAACCCTTAGGGTTATCTTCCCGTGTAACTCTGCCAAGATTGTCATATTGATATGTGAAGGTTCCTGCCGAAGGATCAATTATCTTGGTTTTCCTTCCCCAGCCATCTATCTCGAAAGTTGTTTTGATGCCCTCGTAGTCTGTTTCTTTTAGTTCACCGTTAGGAAAGTAAGTATAACCAATAACTCCGCCATGATCCTGATGTCTTATGGTGTGCCCCATGGCATCAAGAGTTTTAGAAGTCTTTTTATAACCATCATCTACTGTTACTTTCATTCCTTCGTAACAGGTTTTAATAATAATGCCTGTGTAGAGCTTATTTTCGGTTGGACGGTTTAGTTCATCGTATTTTATTTCGTTCCATTTGGGTGCTTCTCCGTCAAAGAAGGGCTCCGAGTATTTAATTTTTTTGCCGAAGGCATCGTACTCTGTTTTTACAACGAGCCATTTTCCGTTAATCGACTGGGTTTTTGATTGTATTTCCCTGTCAAATTGATCGAAGGTTACAATACTTTCTGTACCACCTTCTCTTTTTTTATGAAGGTCATAAACACCAGTTGGCACTCCTGATGATACAGATTTTGAAATGGTCGTCTTCTTTCCCAGATAATCGGTGATCTCAGTAATGTTACCCCAGGAATCGTAAGTGTAATAGGTTTTGAGACCAAGAGAAGATTTTTCTTCGGAGACTAATCCTATCGGGCTGACTTCTACAGAGGAAGACAAGCCATCCGGAGTGGTTGTTTTTTTGACATACCGTTTAGTCGCATCATATTCATAGCTTGTACTTTGCGGAGATACGCCATTCATGTAAATCGTTTGATTATATATGTTACCGGCATTGTCATAAGCACTATTGGTTATAAGTGGTGGTGCAGTAGCATCGTTGCCATATTTATAATTATAGTTAACTGTACCTTTGGTTGTGTACGTATTGATTTCTTTACTCGTAAAAGACAACCCATCTTTTGAGGTGGTTGTTTCTACACTTTCAATTTTACCATAATAGTAATGATCGCCATCCGTAAATTCCGGTTTATAAGTATAGTTAATCAATGTCGAGCCTACTCCTGCATAATCTGTGTAGGACGTTTTCAACTTCAGGTCATCATTTTCATCATAATCATATTTTTTCGGAATGGTGATCTTCCTTAGATAGTCTTCAGTAACTTCATCTGTGGACAATATGAGATATTGGTGATTTCCCCTGTCAAATTTTTTATTGGTACTCGTTGTTTGTGTAATAAATTTTTTGAGACCTCCGTAAGTAGAACTTACAACAGCATTATCCATCAAAGGGTCTTTGGTCTGTATGTTCCAAAAAACAGCTTTAAATGGATCTTTTATCCTGTATTTATTATTTTCAAAAACAGACTCATAAGCATCACTGGTAAAAGTTTTTTGGAATCCTAAAAATCCTTTTCCTTCCAGATGTTGTATGGCATTCTCATATCTGTATTCTTTTGTAAGGATCTTACTATCGAATAAGGTATGTATTTTATTGACCAGATAGGTTGTACCATTATTCTTGTGAACATAAATAGGATATGCAAAGGAGGCCGTGCTCTGATTTTTGGTATAACATATTTCACTGTTGCTGTTAATGTCTTCCATCATGGGTTTATATTCAACCTGTTGGAATACATTAGAACCATTATCAATTTTTTTGATCAAGGTCTCCGTAAACTGATCGTTATTTATGGTATATGAAATATCTTTCTTCGTTAATGGATCAGAAATGATCAAGCCCGATTTATAGGTATTAAGCTGGTTAAAATCTGATGTTTGTAACGGAATCGCCAGAGGAGAAATTAAATCGACATTCAGTGGCAAATATTCCGGAATAGGATTCAAAGTGGTATTTCCCTGACTGTCGCTTTTATTTTCATGGAAGGTGATTCTGTTAGTATATAAACTTGAAATAAGGCTAATCGGCCATGTAAAATTCCAATATGCAACATTCATGTTTTCATATTGTGCCTGATTTAGCTTCTGGGATTCACTATATCTTACTTTCCCAAACTTACTAAACGATATAATATCGGTCTTGCCATCATTGTTAAAATCGGTAGGAATGACTGTAGTAGCACCATACTCTGTATAGTCATATTCATAATTTGGGCCTGACCACAGCTTTTGCCAGAAAGAACCGGAAGCCTTGGCATATACCCTTTGTGAAGGCATCAGATAAGCTAATTTTTGTGTAGTATAATCTTTTGCTGTTATATTAAATCCCTTACCATTATTAAGGTACTCCCACCATATCAGAGTTTCCGTCTCCATTCTTTTAACCACATCAGAAGCTTGATTATCCGCATCAAAATAGTAAACAGTCTTTGGAGTCATAAAATCTGTTAGTCCGTCACCATTAAAATCTCCGAAAATCAGAGGGGTACTTCTTTTAGGGAGTGCTAATTCATTATAAAAATCATTTAATGGTATATCCTTTAAATTGTTAAAAACATCAATAGAATTGTTTTGATGGTTTATTTTATAAATCGTGTAGGTAGTACCGTAATTACTAATCGTTAAAATCTCCGGGATACCATCGCCGTCCATTTCAATAGGGTACATCTGGTTATATGGACTAATAAAATTACCCGCAATAGTAAAAGGAATACTTTGGGTTCCTTGATTTTTACCTATTTCGAACAACGTAGCACTACTACTGACAGCGAAATCACCTGAATTCAACGTAAACACATCGGTCAAGCCGTCGTTATTAAAGTCAGCAGTGATATAGTTGCTAGTTGAATGGTTTAGTACAAATTGGCCAGTCAGAAAATCAAAGATCCAAGATACTGATCCTCCAAATTGTGAATAGACTGTTTTCTTGTTAAATGTCACTAAATCATATACCGACATTTCTCGAAAAAAACCACCTGTCATAACTATTAGCTGATCACGTTCAGTAATTTGATTGTTATTATTTAATGTTTTTGACACCATCAGAGAAGAAAATTCATCTACAGCAATTGGTAACTTTCCATAAGTTGAACTGACTAAGGAAAATTTTCCTTCTGTATCCTTCGAAATATAACAAGTAGATAATTCTCCTTTTCCATAGAAATCTCCTGCGACTATATCCCCAAGACCCTGAGTATTAGGAACCAAGCCTGCGTTATTTTTAATCTTTTTTTGTACTGTTGCGCTTGTTACACTGAGATTATAATTAAACTTTAGGGGTTTGAGTTGGTCACCGACTTTATTTTCTACATTAACCTCAATTAACCTTTCTACTGTATTCCCACGTATAAAATCATGTTTTAAAGAGTACTTTCTGAAAATACCGTCATATGTTGAACTGCTATATACGGATGAGAGTATAATGCTGTTAATGAACTTGACCCCGTTCCTAAAACCAATTGAAGATGTCTGCCTTGATTTATATTCAAAATTGATACTGAGAGGAGAATTCGTTCCCCCATATGATATTTTGGTTATCCTTGGTACATAATTATCTGTCTGATAGCTATATTTGATCTCATTATCAAACGGGTCCAGCATACTTGCAATATAATATTGCCCGGTAACCAGTTCCTTATATTTGGCTATTCTTCCATCTGTATATCTGATGATGAACTGATATTCTCCGGAAGTCTGTTTTGTTATTTTTACTTTAGAAAATTTCTCCGCTACGAACTCCGTATCGCTCAACTTTATTAATCTTTGCCCGTCAAGGTAAAATGGGTCGTTATCATTGAACTGCGGACCTTGAGTAACGCCATCAATTTCTTTGCTTTTTCCACCTCTGCTGATCATAGAAAGCCCCATAATATTCCAGCCCCATCCTGCCTGCCCATTTCCACTTTGACTATTGTAAGCCAATGCTATATTTGGCTGAAAATTATTAATTCCTTTCAATGTTTCAATTGGCAGCATATACGTTAGAGCGCCGGTTTCACTGACGTTCATCTCTGCATTCACTGTGGGAGCAAGCGGATCCACCACGGTAATTGCAGAATTACCCAGTCCTTCCGTCTGATTGTTTTCAGCGTAACCGGAAGTATCGTATGATAATGGAATTTCGGTAACTGTCTGGGAAAATAGAATTACATTGATTAAAAGCAGAACTGAAGTAATCTTGAATTTCATAAACCTTACCATTTTAAGATGTTTTTAGATATAACCTGACCAGTGTTAAGTATAAAATTAACAACGAAAATACCTGGAAGCTGGTTTTGTAAAGAGAAACTAGTGTAGTTGATGCCATTTGTTGGCGTATATCCAAATACATATCCTCCACCGGCATTATAAACCTGCAGATTATAAATCTTGTTAAACGCAGGTCCATCCCAGGTGATGGTAACAGTGTATTGATTTGCTGCATTTACCGGATTAGGATAAACTTTAATACCGTTTTTAATAGTTTGCAGTTCATCATAAGTATAGTCAGTGGACGGAGTTGTTGTTCCATTTGATGGCGTACAATCAAAAGAATCTGTATTGCTGCCAGCCGAGTCGTAATTAAAGCACTTACTTCCACTGTTATAAGTTCCGTTAGGAATTTGTTGTATTTTTTGAATTGAAATAGGACACGTGTTATTAATCAAATTTAAAACATTGTCGCTCCAGTCCAAATAAGCATAATTTGCCAAATAATCATTAAGCATAATATCTTCGAAATGTACTGTAGGCGGTTTATAAACTGCGTCTAATGGATTGGGAGAAGCCAAAGAATAAGAGCCATTACTTACCAACTGGAATGAGTTTACAGTATAACATACTCCCGGTTGACTGTAGGCAGCTTTGACCCTATTCGATGCTTTTGGTAAGTTCCAGCTATACCCTCCCTTGTCTGTTGGAACCTGCCGCCCGAAAGAATATCCTAATGAAACAGACTCCTTATAGCTATTAAGTATAATATTATTCTGCTTTATGATTTTATCGTCTTTGCCCTGGGTGGTTGAAAATAATTCAGTGAATGGCGTAGTGTTTACAGCTGGTGCACTATAGACTATTACCATAAAGTCTCCTTTCTTTATGGTCTTATCGCTAGGTAGCCAAAAAACACCCCAACGATCTTTTATATACCAATTTTCAAGACTTATGTCCCTATCACTATAGTTGTAAATTTCTATAAACTCCCCCCAATGATGCCTTCTCGCATTTTCTTCCTGCTGTGTAGAGCCATTAAAGAGGGTCATTCTCTCGTTGTAGGGTGTATCATGATAGATTTCTGTTATTTTGATCTGTGATGAAAGGGAGATAGAAAATAATAGAAACAAATTCAAGAAATAATTTTTTACCATAATGTAGGTTTATAAATTATTAATATTCTGTTGGAGTTGCTGTAGATGGATGGGTTTGTTATTGGACCTGTTCAGGTTTAATAATGCTGTATGCCTAGTGAGTTCATCCTCATTCTCTATGAACCTTGTCGGGTTATTCACAATTTCAAGGATGCGGCTTTTATCATTCGAAGAACCTTGTCTTGAATAGAATTTAGCAATGATAAGGTTGACCCTGTCAATGGAGTGGGCATCGGAAGTGCCGGCTTTTTGCCTGCAGAGTGCGAAGAGTTTTGTTCTGGCAGCTGTAAAGTCACCCTTTAAAATAAGATATTTCACTTGTCTTGTAATAGTCTCAAAATTCTGTTGCGGATTTTCAGATCTTGCACTTATCTCTTGGATAAGAGAGTCCATGACTGATGATCCGGGAGAATTCAGTACTTCAGATTGTTTAAAATATACATCAAATAGGGCGAGCGCCGACCAGAATGTCTTTTTTTGTGTATGATTGTAGTTCTCAAAACGAACCAGGTCATCAATGTTATTAAGTTGCTTTGATAATTCCCTAAACTGCTTTATGAAATATGGGTCACTTTTATCAATAGTTTCTAAATAGATACTAGCCGCATCAAGTGCTCCGCTATAATCTTTCTCTGCACGAAGGGCAGATATGTTGACCTTGCTCATCTCTCGGATCTGAGGTAACCTGTCATTTGAAGGTTCCTTTGCTTTAAGTGCAGCTAATTCCTGAACTGTTTCTTGCGCCGTTAGATGATTGAAACGCTGCTTATGGGCATTGCGGTTTTCTCTTCTATATTTTTTTAATTCCTTATTTTTTCTTGTATCTACAGTATCTACATTTAATGCAATATACTTATCGATCTTGGCCAGTTCCTTTTCAAGATTTTTCTTATTAGGGTAATTTTGCAGCAGTAATTCTTCATAACGTTCTTTTACATATGTAAGAATTCTACCGCCCGGAATGTTTAATTGCCCTGTTATCTTTTTATTGCCTAAAGCGGCTTTTGTATATTGACTATACAGCCGTCTTTTAATTCGTAAGTTCGTTGGAATATTAGCCGAGGCTTGTTGATACAGTTGGATGACCTCCAATTCTTTATGCTTTTTTGACAAAAGTATCTTTCTGATACCATTGTAAGCACGAATTTCAGAAGCATCTAATGCTAATACCTGCTCATACTTATTTTTTGCGGCATTGAGCCTTCCTTGTTTACGAAGTCTTCTCGCAGTCTTAAGCAATGTGGGAATATCATTATCTGCCGAAGACGACTCAACAAATCTTGCCAAAAGAAAATTGGGAACTAAGCTGGAAACAATCCCCAACCCAGCTAAATGGAGGAATTTTTTTCGAGAGATCATCAATTGTAGTTTTTTTAAAAAAAGGGGAAGAAAGGATTCTGGCCTGTATTTCTCTACTGTAAACGTTATAAATTCAGTTATTCAACTTCCCCTTGCAATACAAATATAAAAAAATTATTAATTTGTCACTAAATAGTGAAACATTTTTAAAAAAAATAATGTTAGCAGTTAAAAGAGACATGTGTAATAGATTTTTAACAGGATTTATGAGGTCATTTTCCAAACTTAATGATGGATATGATTTATATATTAATCTATTGAAAATCAGAAAAAATAGAAATTAGAAAATTTAAAAACGAGAGCAGGAATTACCTGCTCTCGTTTATTTTTACAGAAAAAATATATCCTAAATGATTGGGAATCATAATAGGTGTATCAGAGTTAGTGACAGTGTATCAATAAAACCATTAATTTTGCTTTCAGATTTTATTAAAATACCTATGATTTCATTTAGAAAGATTAACTCGATATATTTTTTACTGGTCAGCTTCATTGTTTTTTCCCAGGCAGAAAGTCCTGTTTATACTTTACCAAAGATCAAATCCAGTATCACACTTCCTGTTTCGCTGCCGATCTCGGAGATCAATAGTTTGATTAACCAATCTGTGAAAGGTGTTTTGTATGAAGATCAGTCTTATACCGATAATAATAACGACCAGTTCAAGGTGAAAGTAGAGAAGCAGGGAAATATTGCGATAAAAGCACTGACAGGAAATAGATTGATGATATCTGTGCCTCTGAAGATCTGGGCAGAAAAAGGCTATGGAACTTTGGGATATTATCTTTACAAGGATACCAACTTTAATCTGATCATGAATTTCATCACAAGTATAACTGCTACATCAGATTGGAAGTTGGACACAAAAACGACGACGGCAGGATTTGTCTGGACACAAAAACCTGTTTTGGATTATGGCAAAGTAAAGATCCCGATCGCCTCTTTTATAGAATCTACTTTGAAAGAACAGCAGTCCAAGTTCACAACGATTATTGATGATCAGATCAAATCTAAATTCAATTTGCAGCCTTACCTGGTGATGGCCTGGAATCAGTTCTCAAAACCTATCAATGTTTCGGAAGAATATAACACCTGGCTCAAGATCTCTCCTCAAAGCACTTTTATGTCACCGCTTCAGGTTTTTCAGGATAAGATCAAAACAACAATTGGAATTGATATGTATTCTGAGACTTACGTAGGACAGATTCCTTTAGCTACCAAAGATGTGAGTTCGATTCCGAATTTTCTCTTAAAACCTGACCTTCCTAACATCTTCAACCTGCAAACAACAGCGAATATCAGTTTCTATGAAGCGACAAAGATTGCAAAGCAACAATTCCAGGATAAAGAATTTGCGATGAGTGGTGAAAATAAAAAGGTAAAGGTCACGGATATTTCTGTCTATCAGGAAAAGGAAAATATCGTGATAGAAGCACATACAACAGGTGAAGTGAACGGAACGGCTTTCATCAAAGGCAAACCTTTCTACAGCGCGGAAGAACATAAGATAAAGCTGAATGTTACAGATTTCAATCTTAAGACCAAAAATTTCTTTCAAAAAGCATTGACTGTTTTGTTCGAGGGCAAGATCAGAAGGATGATAGAGAAAGATTATGGGATCCCGCTTTTGGACATCGAGAATTCTTCCAGGAAAAGTATGATGGAAAATTTCAATAAAGAATACGTGAAAGGGATCAGATTGCAAGGCAATGTCATTGATCTGAAACCGGCACAATTCCTATTATCGGAAAAATATATCACTGTAGTTATCGATACCAAGGCACAATTACAAATGAACGTTTTAGGACTGAGTTTTTAGATATTTCTTATTTTTCTTTAAGTTTTATTGAGCAGAATGCATAGAATAATAGCTATATTTGTTTTCAATTAAATTTAAAAATGAAGAAAACTCTATTCCTAGCCGTAGCGTTAGCTTCTACTTTTGGTTTTGCCCAAGAATCAAAAGAGCTGACTAACCTTAAAAAACGAACCAATGCCAATGTTACAATAAGTAACAGCACTTCCAATCCTAATTTCATCCTTTTTGGAAATTCTAATGCACTTCAATTAAAATCTACCGGAGCAAAAGCAAAAGTTGCCGAATTTTTGGCAGAAAACTTCAAAGCCTTTAATCTGAAATCTGTAAACGACCTGGTATTTGTAGAGGAAACCACAGATAATTACGGACTGAAGAATGTGGTTTATATGCAACAACATCAAGGTGTTCCTGTTTATGATGGGGTTTTGAAGTTCCATTTCAATGGAAAGGAAGAATTGACATCCATCAACGGAAATGCGATCTCTAATATAAAAGTCAGTGCTACGCCTGATATTTCTTCTACAGAAGCGGCAGCTATTGCGAAAGGTCTTGTTGCGAAACAGAATCTTACGAGCAGTAATGTTCCCTTGGAGATTGGAAAAAATAATCTTCTGATCTTCCCCAAGAATTTGGTTCAAGGAGGATCTGTTGTGCCGTATTTGGCCTATGAGGTAGAAGTTACCAATAAAAATGATGTCAGGGAATTTCTTTTTATCAATGCCCATACGGGAGAGCTGGTGGAGCAGTTCACGGGGATACATCCTATCGACAGAAGAGTGTATGAAACCAATACCAATGCTTCCAACCTGAAATGGAAAGAAGGTGATGCTTTTCCCGGAACACTTACAGTCTGGCAACAACATGAAGCCGTAACGTCCGAGCATGTTTATAATTTCTTTAAAAATGCATTCGGATACGTTTCCTATGATGCAGCTGATCATACAATGATCACTGTGAACAATGACCCGACCATCTCTTGCCCAAATGCGAGATGGAATGGAACATATGCAGGATATTGTGACGGGACGGCAACAGACGATGTCATTGCGCACGAGTGGGGACACGCCTATACCGAATATACAAGTGGGCTGATTTACCAATACCAATCAGGAGCGCTTAACGAATCTTATTCCGATGTTTGGGGAGAAACGATCGACCTGATCAATAATTATATGGATGAAGGCGAGAATCTTAGTGTAAGGACCACCGCTTCCTGCTCTGGTTCGCTCCGCTGGAAAATGGGTGAGGATGCTACTGCTTTTGGAGGGGCTATCCGGGATATGTGGAATCCGAATTGCAATGGTGATCCTGCAAGGGTTTTGGACCCTAACTATTATTATTGCGGAACTGCCGATAGCGGCGGGGTGCATACTAACTCCGGACCTACCAACCATTTATACGCACTGCTTGTAGATGGCGGAACTTACAATGGTTATACAATAACAGGAATAGGCTTTGTGAAAGCTGCCCATCTTTGGTGGAGAGCACAGAAGAACTATTTGACGGCGACCAGTGATTTTGCCAATTTTGCTGATGCCTTGGAAGCAGCAGCCAATGATCTTGTAGGGATCAACCTTCAAGGGTTGTCTACAAGCACAACCCCGGCAGGTTTAACGGGACAAGCCTTTACAGCTGCTGATGTACAAAATGTTAAGAACGGGATTCTATCAGTGCAGTTAAGATCATCTCCGGCGACACAATGTAATTATACACCTTTGCTAGCACAAAATGCACCAACGCTTTGCTCAAGTGCAACTTCCAATCCATTATTCAAAGAAGATTGGGAAAATGGTCTAGGAAATTGGACGGTGTCTAATGTTCCTACAAAACCATCAACCTGGGAGGCCAGAGATTGGACGATAAAAGATGGCTTGCCAAAATCAAGAGCCGGAAAGGCGATTTTCGCGGTAGATCCTATCAATGGAGATTGTGCAAGCAACCTTCAAAACGGAATCCTGCGTTTGGAAAGCCCGACCATTACAATTCCAACTTTCTCAGAAGGAAAATATGAAATGGCTTTCAATCATTATGTCGCTACAGAATCAACTTGGGATGGAGGTAACATCAAGTATAGCTTAAATGGCGGCTCATGGACACTATTACCTGTAACAGCATTTACTTATAATGGTTATAACAGCACTCTGGATGGAACCAGTCAGAATGATAACCCACTAAAAGGTCAAAGGGCATTCACAGGAACAGATGGCGGCTCCCTTGGCGGAAGCTGGGGACAAAGCGTGATCGATCTTTCCAAGATCGGGGTCACATCAGGTTCTAATATCAAATTCAGGTTTGAATTGGGAACGGATGGATGTAATGGCATCGAAGGCTGGTATCTGGATGAGATCTATGTTTACAACTGCAGCACGTTGGCAGTTGAGGATGTTCAGAAACAAAACGGAATTACCGTATTCCCAAATCCAACCTCAGGATTCGTATCGATTCAGAATAAGAATAACTCCATCCTGAAAAATGTGGAAGTTTATAATGTTGCAGGACAATTGATCCAAAGATTCAATGTAGGTAATACCAAAAATGCTTCACTGGATATGAGTCAATTGGTCAATGGAACTTATATCTTGAAAGTTAATTCTGATACAGAAAGCAACTCTGTGAAAGTGATCAAGAAATAATTAACCAAATAATTATAACAATAAAAATGCTTCTGAATTCAGAAGCATTTTTTTTATTTTAGTTAAAAGATTTTAAAACTTCAAAGCTGTTTCCAATGATAGTTCCATCATGGTTCTAAGTGCTTGTTCTCTTTGGCCGGCAGATATAAACTCGTGGGTTGGGATGATATCCGAAACTGTCAGAATGGTGGCCGCATTTTTACCAAGATGTTGTGCATTGGCAAATAAGGCAAAGGCTTCCATCTCTACCGCCGGACAATTGTATCTTACGGCAATTTCCGGGACTGCAGGGTCCTTTCTGTAAAAGATATCGCTGGAATGGATGTTGGTTGCTTTTGCATCAAGACCTAATTCTTTTGCAGTTTCATTGATTTTATCAAAAGCAGTTCCTTGGTTAGAAATAATGTCTTCTTCAATTCCCCAGGCAAATTTTGCGTAAGTACTTTCACTCGCTGCTTTTTCTACATTCAGAATATCGAATAATTTCAGATCTGTGGAATAAGCACCACAAGTCCCGATTCTGATAATGGTATCAACTTCATACTCTGTAAATAATTCGTAAGAATAGATCCCGATGCTTGGGAATCCCATTCCGCTGGCACCAACTGTGATCTCTTTTCCTTTATACTTTCCTGTATAATAGAAAATGTTTCTGGTTTGGCTGACCAATGTAACATCGGTTAAAAAATTATCGGCAATATATTTGGCTCTCAATGGGTCGCCCGGCATCAAAACCGTTTTTGCAATTTCTCCTTTTTTTGCGCTTATGTGAACACTCATGTGGATTAAAAATTTTAGAGCGTGAAGATAAAATTTATATTTTGATTACAGAATTCTTTTTAAAACAAAAAACCAACTGATTACCAGTTGGTGATTCAATATAGAAGATAGAAACTTCATCATCCGGTTCTACTTAATCAAGAGGTTTTCTTCCGGATATAATGTTGAATAATACTACGATCACAGCAATTACCAATAATACGTGAACCAAGTAACCCGTGCTCATTCCCGGAACAATTCCTAACATTCCTAAAAGCCAAACGACAATACAAATGACGGCTACTAACCATAATAGATTTCTCATAACTAATAAATTTTGTGGTTTAATGATTATGACATTGCATATTTTGTGCCTTTATTAATTTAATAATAAAAATCGATATTATTAAATTAAATTTTATTTGTATCTATCAACAATTCCAGAGAGATAAGTTTTATATTTTTCACTGACGGGGATTCTTTCATCGCCGATCATCAGGCTGTTTTTTCCGACACTTTGAAGATGCTGAAGAGAGATAATATGCGAATTGTGAACTCTAATGAAATTTTCAAAATTGATTTTCTCCATAATAGATTTCATGGTTTGATGCACGATCAGTTTTCTCGTGTTGGTGTAGATCACGATATAATCTTTCAAAGCATTGATCCTAATGATCTCATTAAGATTCAATTTGACATCCTCATTGTTTGAACGGACAAAGATGAAAGCATTTTTCATCACGTTATCATTTTCCTGAAGGATCTTGATATTATTATAAAGGTCAAAACTTTTGTAAGCAGCTTTCAGGAAACGTTCAAAGGAAAAAGGTTTTAACAGATAGTCGATAACATCCATTTCAAATCCTTGGATGGCACAGTTATCATAAGCCGTTGTAATAATGACATTCGGGAGTTTGTTGTAGCTTTTCAGGAACTCGATTCCGGAGATATTCGGAAGATTGATGTCCAGAAAGATCAGATCGACCGTATTGTTTTTCAAAACCTGAATCGTTTCCTGGATGTCATAACAATTCGCTACAAGATTAATAAAAGGGATTCTTGAGATATATTCTTCAATCACGTGATGTGCTAGTTCCTCATCATCTACAATTATGCAATTCATTGGTCAGAGTCTAATGTGAGTTTTAAATTAATTTCATATTCGGAGCCATTATCATTAATGTCGAGTTGGTATTTCTCGGGATAGAGCAGGTCCAGTTTCATCTTTGTGTTTTTGATCCCAAGCTTGTTGTTATCAGTTTTTTCACTTGGTTTTCTCTCGTAAAAATTCTTGATGTTAAAATCCAGGATGTCATCTTTTAACAAAACTTTGATTTCTAATGGACCCTTACTAAAATCAGCATATTTGAAAGCATTCTCAACAAAGGTCAAAAGAAGCAAAGGTTCGATCTTATAATTTCCGAAGTTCCCCAAAAACTGATAATTGATATTATTGAACTTGTTGAACCTGATAGACTGTATCTCGATGTACTTTTTAATATTGATGATCTCATCATTCAGATTATTTTTCTGCCCGTTTTTATCATTGAGAACATACCGCATGATGTCGGACAAAATCAAAATAACTCTGGGTGTATCATTGGATTGGGTGATCGATAAAGAATAGATACTGTTAAGTGCATTGAAAAAGAAATGCGGGTTGATCTGTTCGCGCAGGATCTTCAGTTCGCTAGATTGTCTTTCAAATTCCAAAGCTTTTATCTTTTTTTGATTTTCCATCCACTTGTCAACAAAGAAGATCAACGTGCTGAAGACCATCGAGAATAATCCGATCTTAAAGAAAATATCATGAAAATCCGGTCTATTGCGGAACCTCACCATTCGGTCCGGTCTTGGAAAATCTTTTGGAGAAAACGGAGGTTGTCCTTGCGGATGTTTTGGAAAATGAGGCATAAAGAATATCATCGATCCGATATAAACCACAACAAAAGAAATCACAACAATAGATATTTTTCTTGGATTTTGCTTGATGAGATGAGGTAAAAATACTTTGTAATTGAGATAGAAAAACAGGATGGAGAACAAAAATATTTTCATGTTCATCAGCAACGCCAATTGTCCAAAAACGGAATAGTCCATTATCAATTTAAAAGCAATGAGAACCAGCCAGATGATGCAATGATAGAGGTAGATGGTTTTGATGCTTTTCAGAAATGTGTTCATAACAGATGAATGTTTTTAACGTGCAAAATTCCCCCGATAAATTATCGAAGGAATCTATGCTTATTGAAATTTTGGAATCTCGTATTCTATCTTCATGGAGTCCAGTTCATGTACCGAGATTCGGGGAAAGGATGTTTTTCCTATTTTTTCTATTACAAGATCGGCGGTTCTCCGGGCTTGCAAACTATCCTGGAAAGATTGTTCACCTTGCACCGCCGGAATAAATGGCTGATCGATAAAAACCTTTTTGTTTTTTATGATCTGATAACCAAAACCATTTTCTTGTTGAGTTATCTTAACGTCTAATTCATTATTCTTTTTTTCACAGGAGATCAGAAGAATGCCTACTGATAAGAATGATCTCCAGAATGTTTTAATCATCTTCATTCTCGGTTTCTGTCGGATGGAATACCCAGATGTCATCAAAGTAGGAAGATCCGCTGTTCCCCGTCAAAACATAACCATAAGTTCCGAATGAGAATGCACAGGCACTTTCTCTGGAAGAACCTTCGAAAGCAGTTCTTTCTGTCCAATCGTCTGTGGAAGGATTGTATTCCCAAGTTGAGTTGGTAACACCGCTTACATTCCCTGTAGAAACATAACCAAGTCCGCCTGCAGCAAAAGCTGCTGTAGAAGCACGATTTTGCGTGTCATCATCATCACTTGTGTTCGCTTTTCGTGTCCAAGTTTCTGAAGACGGGTCGAATGCCCAGAAATCTGAAACCAAACTTCCATTATTGGTTCCAAAGCCTACATAAGCTGTTCCATTGATAACGAAAACGGCTCCGTCTCTTCTTTTAGAACCTCCTAAACTTGTAATTGTTGTCCAGCTGGATGTTGCTTCATCATATTTGTAAAAATCCTTAAGCTCACTTCCGTCATATCCAGTTCCGACATAACCTTTGCTTCCAATTCCAAAAGCTAAAGCTGCGTATCTTCCTGTTCCGGGGAGGTCATCTATCTTGGTCCAGGAATTGGCAGATGCATCATATTTATAGAAGTCATTGAGCTTGTTTGTGCCATCATATCCAGTTCCGACATAACCATAAGAATCTGTTGCGAAACCTACGGCAGAACTTCTTTTTACACCTGGGAAATCTGCTTTTTGTGTCCAGGAGTTAGCATTCGGGTCATAGCTCCAAAGGTCGTTGTAATAATCTTCTCCATCATAACCTCCAGTTAGATATCCTATTCCATTCACTACAAAGGCAGAAGCATTGGAGCGTGGTTTACCGTCTAGATCCGAAACTCTTACCCAATTTCCTACCAACTCGTCATCGTCATCATCATTTCGACAGCTTGATACTAAAAAAATCCCCGCCATAGCAAGAACTAAAACCGAAAGTTTATTGCTCATTCTTATTTTTTGATGCAAATCAACTTCATTCCCCGCTCTTTTGAAAATTTTTTAGACAAACAAGCTTTTTTTGTCGTTAAACCATGTTGTTTTTTCGATAGATTTTATATAGGTCGTGAAATATATAATTGTCTAAGGATAGGATTGATCTGTCGAAAACTAAAGCCGAAAGGGAGAAATTATTTTAGCTCTATATTATAGTCAGTGTATGTTTACAAAAAAAATAATGTACAAATATCTTTTGTTGTGTGTTTCTGTTCTCCTCTTATGTTCCTGCGAGAGAGAAAGCAACACGTATGAAGTAGGGAATTCTTGGATGTCTGCACAGTCCAAAGTTGTAATGGTCGACACGCTTACGCTGAAAATGTCAACCATCATGGTGGACTCTGTGGTAACGTCCGGAAAAAGTGAAATGCTGGTGGGAAATATAAAAGATAATACATTTGGTAGGGTAACGTCGTCTTCTCTCTTTGAGTTGACACCAGAGAGTTATAATCTTGCAACGACAAGCAATGTGGTTTTTGACTCCATTGTAATGTACCTTACCAATATAGATTCTTATTATGGCGATACGCTCAAAACGTTCAAAATGGATGTCCATCCGATGGAAAGCAGAATAAAACTGGATAATGGCTATCTCTATAATAAGAGTAAATTTAATTATTCGGCCAGTTCGATAGGAACCACCGAGTTTCTTCCGAGGCCAAATACGGATAGTAGTTTTGTAAGAATCCGTCTTGACCAGAGTTATGGTCAGGGTCTTTTCAATCTTTTGAAAAGTAAGGATGCTAATAACCAAGAATATTTTCTTAATTTCTATAAAGGTTTAGCATTAGTTCCCTCTTCTGATAACAATGCCATGCTGCGTTTTGGGATCAGTTCGTCTTATGAAGTTCAAATCAGCAATACGACCAAAGAAAAAGTCTCCAATGTTGTTAGGATGTATTATCACACAACTTCTCAAAACGGGACCGAAGATGTGAAATATACACTCGACCTCAATCCGAGTACAACGTATCAATATAACAAAATAGATAGTGATTTTACGGGCTCGGAACTGGCTAATCTCACACCATCAACACCAATTGAATCTAAAAATCTGGGTAATAAAACTTATCTGATGTCAGGTATTGGTGTTTATACGAGAGTGGAGATTCCTTATCTGAAAACGCTGAAGAATCTTTATGATAATTATAAAATCATCAGTGCAAATCTAACCCTGAGTCCGGTAGCGGGATATTATTCCAAAAATTTTTATAATCCGACACCTCTTTATTATTATTTGGGAGACAAAAAAAATACAGTCGTTTCGCCTTTTTATAATTCAGACGGTACAACTGAGGTCACCATCGCTTTTTCGGATGAAAGTGAGTTCCAGAGTGATCATGCTTATACCGTTGATATGTTGAGTTATGTCAATAATATTCTTTCGGAAACCTCGGATTCCCATTATAATATTTTGATCTATCCATCTTCTTATATGGATGTTCTGGCGGGGAAGGCAATAGTAGGCGATTCTAAAAATAGTACCAATCCGGCCAAGCTTAAACTTTACATTCTAGGTTATTAATTTTAGAAATTTATGTGTCAAAAAATTAAAATAATGATATTTTTTGCTGGAATATTTATGCAGAAAGTATATGCTCAGGATTCCTCGCCTTATTCTTATTTCGGGATTGGAACATTCAATAATGTTGATAACGCAAGGAATATTTCTTTGGGAAATACCGGTATAGCTCTGGAATCTCCAGATTACATCAATTCTAAAAATCCGGCATCTATTACCTCGATCGGGATACAGAATGTCATCTTCGATGTCGGAGGGTTTCTAAAGAGCAACAGTATTTCCAGTAATCAGGGGACAGACAAAAGGATCAACGGTAATTTCACCAACCTGGGATTGGCTATGAGAATTTCAAATAAATTCTTCTTAAGTGCTAATGTGCAACCTACAACTTCCACGGATTATCAATTTGACTCCGAAATACCCATAGAAGGGACATCCAGCAATTATCCCATTACTTATGAGGGAAGTGGCGGGATCTCCAATCTGGGTGTCGGTATAGGTTATAGGATCAATAATAATTGGAGCGTTGGTGGAAAGGCGAAGAATAATTTTGGAACCATCATTCGTAAAGAGATCATTACCACAACAACTGAGCTTGAGATAAGCCGAAATATAAGATATACCGGATTTAGTTATGGATTAGGAACCCAGTATAACAAGTATTTTCAAAAAGAAAGACTGCAATTGACTTTGGGAGCAATTGTTAATTTCAAGAGTAATCTGAATGCCAAAGGAGAAACGATCTATACAGAAAACAGAGATTATAATAATAGTGTTACGACCAAACTTTCCTCAAAAGACTCTACGCTTCCGCTGGAAGTTGGGTTAGGGGTAAGTGTCTTGAAAAATGACAGATATCGTTTCAGCTTTGATTATACACAAAGTAACTGGAACGATGTGAAAAATACTGTTACCAAAGAAAAATATTACAAGCAACATGTTTATGGATTGGGCTTTGAACTTCTTCCAGAAAGAAAAAATAGCCCGATTTTTTCGGAAAATCTGATCTACCGCTTCGGACTCAACTATGATACAGGTTATTACAAGGTTAATAACAGAGAGATCAATAAAATGGAAGCTACAGTAGGAATTGGAATACCCATGAACAAGATCAATCTGAATGTTGGCTACGGCTATGGTAAAAGAGGTCTTTTAAATAATTCGGCTATAAAGGAAAATTATCATATGCTGAATATCAGTGTGGATTTCCTGGATAAATGGTTCGCAAAACGATATCTGAATTAAAAATAAAAAAAGGAACTTTTAAGTTCCTTTTTTTAGTGGAGTTGGAGGATATAGAATAATATAATGATAATGGTGTTTTTAGAAAGTATATTTCTATTTTGCTACCTATGTTGCTACCAAAATATTCCTATAAATAAAAATAGAAAAACAATATAATCTCTCTCCTTTTCAAGCCATCTGAACGACCAATTAGATGCCCTATTTCATCATAAAGATAACTCCCATTAACCTTACCAATTAATCGTCCAGAACCATTATAAAAATATTTTCCATCTGTTCTTTCGATCTGTTTTCCAGAACCATTATAAAGGTAATTGTTATCCGTTCTTCCTATTTGATGCCCAGAACTATCATATAAATAATTCTTGTCTGTTCTACCAATCAAATGACCTGAACCATCATAAAAATAATTTCCGTCAATTCTTCCAATCTGTTTACCCGACGCATTATACATTCTTTGTGATTTGACCAATGTTATTGTTAAAAGGAGACTTAATATTGTTAATAATGTTTTCATTTGGATGTTAAAATGTTGAAATTAATAAGTGAGTGATCTGTTTAGAAATTATTACTGTCAAAGACATAGTTCCAATACCAGATATAAAACCCGTCATGAGTCTTCTCATATTAGTACTTTCGAGATTGAAGACTGCCTGAATAAAACCGTCAATATAAGTGGGAATGATCATCAATATAGAAATGAGTATATTCAAGTTAATGAAGTTACAGAGAAACAGAGGTAGTGAAAGATATCCCAAATAAATTCCGGTACATCTTGCACATAAAGGAAATTTCTTTCCTTTCCAAAAGAATGATCTTTCAGGTTTTTTATGACAAAAAGAGAACTGTATTTTCAAATTACCCATTTATTGTTCAATGTATTGTTTATAATCTTCAGGGAAGGTCCAGGTACTAAGATTTTTTCTTGTACATCTTTCTGAACAGAATATTCCTCTCGATATTAAACCTGCATCAGTATACATTGGCGTATCAATCCTTTCATCCCCTGCATATTCAAGATTTTCCAATTTAGTTATATCATTCTTTATAGACCCATTATCATCTAAGTAACTTGTCCAGTAATAACTGCCTATCCAAGAAATACTCCTTCCACACTGTCGGCAATGGTAGGATTTGCTCCGTGAATCCATTATTTCTAATTGATAATCCGAATCTTCGTCAGATATTTTTGCAGTAGCAGAATCAATAAGAGCAGCTGATGAATCAGTTTTCTTAAATGTGGAATCAACACTATTGATTGATTCAATATCTTCTTGCGATAAGGTATCACCCACTATTTCCTTATAGAAAATTGAAAAAATTGTAAGAATTATAACTAAAACAATAGAAAATGCCCATCCCCATAAAGAAGAGTGACACGCAGACTCGGCTTTTTTTGGTTTCAAATTTTTATTTGAAAAATATAAAACAATTCCGACTATGGGTAGGCAAAAGGACAGAACTTTTAATCCACCATCTAATCTGTCATCTAAATCAATGTTTACTTGCTCAACATTTATGCTTTCGTTCGTCTCTAATTTTTCATTTAATGTTTCTTCTTGTTGAAGTTCCTTTGATTCTTTATTAATCTCGACTTTTTGTCCGCAAGATGTACAGAATTTATCGGTTTCACTAAGTGCGTTACCGCAGGAGTTACAGAATTTTTTCATGATTTATTTTTTATTATACAATTGACTTGGCTATCACTAAAAATGTAATAAGTAAGATGATCAGGATTAATGCGATTTTACGATTCATCCTTGCGAACAAATTTGCAATCCAATCAAAAAGATAATTATATGCAAAATACATCCACGGTATTAGCCACATTATGAAAATTTTATCCTTCGAATTTGTAACGGCAATAAATATTTCAAAGGCAACCCAGAACCAAAACCAAAATCTTTTATATATTGGTTTACTTGTCTTTTTTAGATTTTCAAATTCGTTTTTAATAACATCTGAGTCTTCAGTTGGAGTCGTGCATATTGTAGTTCCACAATTCGAACAAAATTTTGAAGTTTGGGAGGTTTTGTTCCCACAATTATGACAATAGGACATTAGTTTAATTTTAATTTATTGGGTTATCAACTTTATTTATAGATATTCTTGTTAGATCAGTTTTATAATTTAGAAACCACTTGGAATCTTTTAGAACAATTAGACATTCATTGTCCCTCAGTTCCAACGTACCACTAACCTTTTTAGATTTACTGTAAACCAAAAAAGATTGATTGTTTTTTGGTTTAGATCTGGACAATTTATTTGAGGTAGATTTAATAAGAAGTGTGTCAATTAAATCACTGTTGGATTTAATGACAACTGTTTTTAATCTCATATCTATCTTGACTTTTGTTGGTGTTTCAACAATTAGATTATTTTTAGAGCCTTGTTTACCACTAGGAAGATATTTGTAATAATCATAGGTTCTTACCACTGTTGAAGAACAGGATAAAAGGATTATTGGAACCATTGAAAACCGTAAAATAGATTTCATTGTTCTCACGATGCAGGTGTCAGTTTATAATACTCACCCCAGTTCCAAAAGTGACGGTTAAAAATGAGAAAGCGTGGAACTGAAGACTATCCGTACAAGAGGTACCGCTAAGAACCCGATAACCAGATAGAACTTACAGCCCACGCCGATATATGGCATGGGCGCAAGCCTATCGAATTTGGTTATCTAAGAAGATTAGCGGTTTTCTTGTACCAATACGATAGCTTACGCTTTACGTTATTTTATATTTTTCTATGGCAAATATATTATTTTCCTTAGAATCAGATTAAAACAAAATTCCAAATTTTCTAAAAATTTTGGAAAAATTCTGCAGAGATAATTTCTCGGGAACCATTGAGTTAACTTTTTTAAGGTCAAAGACCCACGGGGCAAGGGGGGATTTATATGGGAGGGGATATAGTCCGGAGGTGTAATTCTATAATTAATATGAAAAAATTGTTTTCGTATGATTAATCTTTAAAAACTATAGAAGAGTTCTATTTAACATAATAAAAAACATATAAAATTATTTTAAAAACTGTTAAAATATTGCTATTTTCGCACCGAAAAATTAACCAATAAAAAAACTCTGCATACGCTTGGGAATTCTATTTCTGCATTCTTTGGTTATAAAAACCATTTTAACTATCAACCCTAATAAACATAAAAATTAAAAACTATGAGAAAGATACTAATAATCACAGGAATTCTGGGGCTATCTACAGTAAATGCACAACTCTATGCCCCTAGTGGCACTATAAGTGGTTCAACAGCAGATTCTTCTACAGGAAATGTAGGAATAGGGACATCAAATCCCACTAGAAAACTTACGGTAGTTGGAGATATTTATGCAGGAGGTCCTGCGTCATTAAGTTTTCAAGACGATGCAAGATATACTATAACACAGGCAAATGTCCCAACATTGTCTCCATCATCAATCTCTGTTCCCCGTTATGGTTTAATAGCCCCTAATGCAAGCGGTGCCGCCGAATTATGGGTAACAGGTTCTTCTGGAATAAGAATGTTTACAGGTGATCAGAATCCTAAATTCAACATACTTACGAATGGAAATGTAGGAATAGGAATATCTAATCCTGAATCCAAATTGGACATAGGTACAAACACGGGTCAGAAGACTTTTATCAATTATCAAAATAGATCTGCCGTGACTTTTATTCCAAATTTAGGAAGTTGGTTTCATATTAGTACAAGTGACGGAGCTTTTAATGATCTGACAATATCTCAGGGAGCCAGCGTGAATGAAAACAGATTGCTTACTATCAAACCAAATGGCGATGTAAAAATTGGTGGCACGGGTGATCCTGTAGCAAAGTTAGATGTTGGTGGTAATGCAAGATTCAATAGTTCTGGAGAATATACTTTCTTAACGCTTGGTCAGCAGGCCAATGATCAGCTTATTGTAGATAATACATCTGCAAAATCTTACGGAGGAGGTTATTTTTTCAGAGTACACAATCAAACAGCCACAAATCAATATGTGGATGCATTAATGATTGGTGAAAACGGGAATGTTGGTATCGGTGTAAATCCTTCGCAAAACAGATTAGATGTTGCTGGAAAATCCTCATTTAGTGACAACATGAAGGTTAACGCAAAGATAGAGGCTAAAGAAATAAAAGTAACTCAAACACCTACTGCCGATTTTGTTTTTGAAGAAGATTATGCTCTTCCAACATTAGAATCTGTGGAACAACATATTAAGGATAAAAAGCACCTTCCTGAGATTGCTTCTGCGAAAGAAATGGAAAAGGAAGGTGTGAATGTTGGAGAATTCCAGATTAAGCTGCTTCAAAAGATCGAAGAATTGACGTTATATACTATTGAACAAAATAAAGAACTTCAAAAACTTAAAGCAGAAATCTCAGAATTAAAATCTAAATAAAATTTAAATATGTTTTTAAAAAAGACAATAATCACTCTTATTTTTATTTTTTTTATACAAATTGTCTTTTGTCAAAAAATTGTTTGGCAAAAAACATTTGGAGGTGAACAGAGTGAATATCTTGAAAAGATAATACCTACGCCAGATTATGGGTTTTTAGTAGCAGGCAGTACTCTTTCCAACTCAAAGGGCGGACTTGATTATATTTTAATGAAAATAAATGAGCAGGGTGATTTTGAATGGGAAAAAACATATGGGGGGGCAGGAAATGATATGTTAAATAATGCGTGTCTAACCCAAGATGGAGGAATAATACTGTCCGGTAGTTCTTCATCGGACATTGGTGGAGATAAGACAGGTGAAAATATAGGGTTTTCAGATTTTTGGATAATAAAATTGAATGCTAAAGGAGATGTGGAATGGGATAAAACTATTGGTGGAAATAATACAGATAAATTGATTAGTGTATATCAGACAAAAGATAAAGGTTATTTAATTGGAGGAATATCAGATTCCGACCCTATCGAAATAGAAGGTAAACTAATTGGCAATAAATCTGAAAAAAGCTTCGGTAGTTTTGATTTTTGGATAATAAAATTAAATACAAAAGGAGATATTGAATGGGAAAAGACCATTGGTGGGAATGGGTATGACTATTTAGTTAATTGTTACGAAAAGGAAGACGGTAATTTTTTAATTGGAGGGTATTCCAACTCGTCAATATCAGGCAATAAAACTGTTAAGCTAAAAGGAGAAGGAGAGTATTGGATTATAGAGTTAAATAAGAATGGAGATATAATCTCTGAAAATAACTATGGGGGAGATGGTAATAATGAATTGAAGGCATTTACTAGGACACAAGATAATGGGCTTTTATTAGGAGGACGATCTAATTCAATAAAATCAAAAGACAAAAAAGATGATAGTCACGATTATGATTACTGGCTTCTGAAAACCAATTCCAAAAATAGCATAGAATGGCAAAAAACCATAAATATTGGAAAGGTTGATATTTTACTGGATGCTGTTGAAGACAAACAAGGGAATATTTTACTTTCTGGCTATGCGCAGACTGAAAATGCAGATGATGATAAAAACAAAAATGGAATAAATAATTATGTGGTTATCTATTTAGACAATAAAGGAGAAGAACTATGGCGAAAAAATATTGGAGGCAATCATACCGATATATTAAATAATTCGGCATTAACGAGAGATGGTGGGATTATTTTAGCTGGCACATCAGATTCTGATAAAGGTAAAGATAAGTCTGTTGCAACCAATGGACGAAATGATTTTTGGATTTTAAAAATTAATAATGAAGAATTAAAAAATCAAGATAATAGAGAGGAAATCGAAATTTATCCAAATCCAACTGACCAATTTGTTAATATATTGACGAATATCGAATATAAGGGATCAGAACTACAAATTTATGATATGAGTGGGCTTCTTCTGCAAAAATTGAATATTGTTAACACAACAACTCCTATTGATTTGAAAGGATATCCACAAGGTGTATATATAATTAAGGTTGTAAATAATAAAGGTATTTATAGCAAAAAAATAATTAAGAACAGCGCAAAATAAGATTTATGAAAATAAAATTTACCGTTTTATTATTTTTGATATACACGATTAATTTTTCCCAATTTCGATCAGGAGCCGATCCTACATTAGGAAACTCAAAAATGGAAAATGGCTCTATAGGGATATCATATGAATTATATGGAATAAGCAATAATGCAATAAAAGTTCCGGTTACGTTATATTATTCGGGCTCAAAAGGTATTAAAGTCAATGAAATGTATTCTTCTGTTGGGCTTGGATGGAACTTGGGAGCAGGAGGCAATATATCTAGGTTCATACAAGGTTATCCTGATGATGAAAACAAGGGACAAGAAAAGAAAGAGGGAATTCTTTTTAACAATAATATGAGTAGTGCAGAGTCTCTTAATTTAACCTCTGTAAACAATACTCAGATCAATGATCTGGTTAAAAAAGATTACGAACCGGATTTATTCTTTATAAATTTACCAAATGTAGGTGGGACATTTTTCTTTGACAAATCTAAGACTATCAAATGTTTAAATAAGAATATAAAAATATCTTATACTCAGGATAATAGTTCTGGAAATATAAACTCATTTACCATTGTAGACGAAGTAGGTATTAGATATGTATTTGATAAAAAATCCAGAATCACCGAAACCACGAAATTTGAGAATGCAAAAATAGAACTTGAGAATCCTGAAGATGCCGTTCGTTCATATACTACCTCCTGGAGTTTAAGCAGTATTACAGATCTAAATGGAAATAGTGTCTTGTTCAGTTATAGATCTGAAACAAAAAGATACAGAGTTTCTAAAATAGAAAAGAAAAGTATAAAAAAACTTTCTTCTAATGCTGTTACAGTTAATGATTATGATTATAATGGGTGGACGGATATTGAAGAGAATAATAATCTTGTAGAAACCATCACTTCTTCAAAAGGCGATAATTTGAAGTTTAATTATCAACTCACCAGTGATAATAGTGGGGCTTTGAGGATTTATAATCTGACCATAAACAACAAGACAAGATATGATTTTGTTCAGGATTATTTCAAATCAGGCAGTGATCAGGATCTTTCTGAGGGTAATATAAGGTTAAGGCTAGATAAGGTTACCTTAAACGACAAGCTTTTTCTTTCTTTTACATACGATAGCAAAATTTTACCAAGACGAGGTTCTAGCGAACAAGATTATTGGGGCTATTATAATAAAAATGGAGCTCAATCTCTGATTCCTAAAATCTATATTGACCAAAATGCTGCTAAGAGTAAATCATTTGTGAATTATGGTTTTGATAATTTTAATGAAAATCAATATATTATATTAGATGGAGCAGACAGAAGATCCAATATAAATACAGAAGCCTGTATACTCAGGTCTATTACTAATAAATGGGGAGGAACAGAAACTTTTGAATATGAGTTAAATACATTTTTTTCTGATAACAAAAGAATAACAGGAAATGGGCTTCGCATAAAATGGATAGAATATAAAGATGCAAATAGTACTTACAGGACGAATTATGATTATAATGAAAACTCGGGACTGTCATCTGGAAAGGTGATTTCTCTTCCTAAGTTTTCTTATGTACTTCCTGGTTCATCAATAAGATATGTGATAAATAATGATGGATACTATTATGAAACTGAAAATGGCAAATATAGACTTTATGGTAATTTATCTTTGCTTAGAGATGGTGATTCAAACTGGTCAACACAGGATAAATACTATTATACAACACAGGTTTTTTCCACTCAACAGAATAATATACTGGGTGATTTTGAAGTTAATTATTCCCAGATTAATGAAACAAGCAGTTTTTTTGAAGGTATCAGAAAAAGGTATTATGATGTCCCATATTTTGTAGATAATCTATCCTCACAGATAATGAAATATTTTACATGGGATGGATCCACAACTTATACCGACTTTACAAATAATACAGATACAGGGGGATTACCTTTCAAACCGACAACTATTCTAAATAAAAACCGAAAAACCTTAAGGAAAGAAGAAACGTATAGTAAACAAAATAATATTGTTAGCATTACTGAAAGCAGCTTTTCTGATATTAATAAAAATGATAAGACTATTTTATTAAAATATTCTTCTGCAATGATTAAGAACCCATATTTTCTTCTTCTCCCAGTTACGCCTTATATGGAAAATGGAGGCTTTCTCACCAAATATAATTTGTATGAGGATATTGATAAAACTCTTTCAAGTACGACCAATACGGATTACCTTAATGGGCAGACATATAATACATTCAAATCTTTTGAATACAATTCACGAAATTATGTAAGCAAAGAAACTTGGACAGATAGTGAGGGTTACAGCAATGAAAAAAGAATAAAATACGCTTGTGATTTTAGTATTACCGGGACACCACCTGGAGGAAGTCAAATGGAGGCTGTCAAATTTATGAATGACAATAATATTTTGAATTTCCCTATAGAAACTGTTTTCTTGAGAAATGGAAAAGTAATTTCGGGAGAAATCAATATCTATAAAAAGTTTGGTAATTCTGTACAGCCTGTTGAGAAGAAGTCCTTGGAAGTTGATAATATAAATACGGATTATTTATATGCATCAATTTCTTCTTCAAATTTCAGTATTGATTCAAGATATGATACCAAGGAATATTACGATCTATATGATTCTTACGGAAACTTGGTTCAAAAACATATTCCTAATGGTATTTATACTTCTTATTTATATGGATATACTGCTAAATACAATCTGGCAACCTTAGACAATGTTCAGTATGCTTCCATACCGTCGAACATTATTAGTACAGTTTCCACATCTACTGATGAAACGATATTGAGAAATCAATTCAGCCAATTGCGTTTACAGTTTCCCGACGCAAAAATTATATCAAAAACATATTTAGAGTTTGTTGGAAAAAATTCTGAAACCGATGAAAAAGGAACTACAACTTTTTATGAATATGATGATAGGTTAAGGCTGATTAGAACAAGAAATGATGATAATAATATTACAAAAGAAACCGAATATATATCCAAGGGGGATTATTTTTATAATATTGAGATGAACTCAACATTTTATAAAAACTGTGGGGACTACGGAATTGGAAGTGCGTATACGTATACAGTTCCAGCAAGAAAGTATACATCTACGATAAGCCAATCCGATGCTAATCAAAAGGCAATGAATGAAATTAGTGCAAATGGACAAAATACAGCAAATAGTCTAGGTACATGCACACAAATAAATTGCTCTCTTACCGTTTCTCCTTTTAACGGAGGAGGCAGCATCACAGTTGCTAATAATTCATATAAAGTTTTTATTTCATTTGGGACAGGACCCAATTCAACAAGTTTGCCTTGGACAACGACACCGGGTGTTAAAGTTGCAACTATACAGGGCAGTTGCAGACCTTCAAAAAAAGTTGACGGCTATAATGGTCAAGTGTATTATACAATTGAAACCAATGGAGATATATATTTAAGATCCCAAAATGGAGCTTTCCCCAACAATACAACTAAACAATATGAACTATATTATCAGATAAATTAAGCAGGTCAAAGTTTTATTTGATCGTCTTGAAAAGTTGGAAAACAAAAAAACTAGTTTACCGAAAGTCATTAAACTCTAAATATTCTTTTTAAAAATATAGTATGAATAAAAAATTACTATTAATAATAGGACTTGGGATTTGTTTTTTGGGATTTTCTCAAAAGACCTTGGATTATTATCAGCCACCACAAATCATCCAGGATAATGTTAGTATCAGAATGCTTCCCGGCTTTCATGCAAATTCTAATGATGGAAATTATAATAATGATTCTTTTATTGCACGAATAGGTGATCCTAATGGAAGCACACAGCCTCAAGCTACCTATACCCCGAGTTTGAGTGAGAATTACATCTATGAAAGAGTATATCTTTATCCTGCTGTTACAAGTAATAATTATGTTCCTCAAACTCAAAGCATTCAATATCTTGACGGTTTTGAAAGAGAAATACAGAAAATACAAATTAAAGCTAGTAGTGAAGGAAAAGATATTGTTCAACATATTGACTATGATAATTATGGCAGGAAATCCAAAGAATATTTGCCTTATCCTAGTAACAGCAATGGTGGGAAATTAATAAGTCCTTCAACAGCAAAACAAGAAACTCTAAATTACTATAAAAGTGCATATCCCAACGATTTTCCTAGTATAACAAACCCATATAAAGAGATGGTGTATGAGGAAAATCCAAATCCTCTTCTCGTAGAAACATCATCGCCAGGAGAAGAATGGAGCTACAATACAAGTAATGTTACTGTGAGTTCCGGTATTAGAATATCGTCTAACCATACAAATAGAGTAAATTACTTTACCAATAAATCTACTGACAATGTTAAAAAATTTGAAGTTGTTTTTACTAATGGTGACAGATTAGTACCTTCACTTGTCAATTCGGGTACTTATAATGATAATGCTTTATCTAAAACTGTAACATATAGTGAGAATTGGAATCCAGGGCAATCTAATCCAAAGGATAACACTCTTGAAGAATATAAAAATAAGACTGGAAAAATTGTATTAACAAGGTCATATATTAATAATTTATCTCAAGATACATACAACATCTATGATGCCTTTGGAAATTTAACCTATATAATCCCTCCAATGGCAAGCCAAAATACTACAATAAGTACAGATATTCTTAATGGACTTTGTTTTCAATATAAATATGATAAAAGGAATAGACAGGTAGAAAAGAGATTGCCGGATCAGGACAATTGGTCTTCAATGGTATATGATAAACAAAACCGTTTGGTGGGAAGTCAGGATCCTAATCTGAAGAATCAAAACAAATGGCAATTTAGTAAGTTTGATGTTTTTGGAAGGATTGTTTATTCGGGAGTTACCTCTAATAGCACTGCAAGACCCGCATTACAAAGTACTATAGATCTTCTGAATTCAAATAATGAATCTTTAACAAATGGAGGTTCCATTTTTGGATATTCAAACAATGCGTTTCCTTCCGGGGTTACTGTCAATGAGGTCTATAAAGTTGAGTATTATGATATCTATCCATCAGGCACTCCATTCCCTTCAGGAAATAATGTTGAAAGCCAAACCGTATTTACAAACCCTAAAGGATTAGCAACATTAACAAAAAAAAGAACAATAGCGGAAACGGCAGAAAATTCTTGGACGGATAATTATGTATTTTACGATAAATATGGAAGACCAATCAGAAATCATAATATTAATCATCTTGGAGGATATAATATTGTTGATACCAAATTGAATTTTACAGGAAAAGCTATTTATACATTGACATCCAACAAAAGAGATGCTAATGGAGTATTAATCTCTGTCAAAGATATTTTCGCTTATGATCCCCAAGAAAGAATTATCTCTCACAGACAATCAGTAAATAATCAGGCTGAAATACGAATAAAGGATAACATACTAGGGAAAGTAGGAAATGTTGTTGGCAAAAAGGTAGGAGGACTATCGATGAATACAGAATTGCAAAAAGTTGATTTTACCTACAATGTAAGAGGTTGGCTTACTGCTATTAATGATGTGAATAATCTGGGTTCTGATTTGTTTGCCCATCAGGTAAATTACAACAAACCAAATAATTCTTATATCGGAAATGCACAGTATAACGGTAATATCTCTCAAACTTGGTCAAAAACTTTTGGAGACAATAATTTAAGAGGCTATTCTTATATATATGATCCATTAAATAGATTAAAAGACGCATTTTCCTATAAAAATGGTCTAATAAATACTGCTAGTGAACGTGATATTTCTTATGATGCAGCAGGGAATATACGTTCTCTATATCGTTCGGGAGGGGATGATTTTACAGCTGTGGATATGGATTTGTTAAGCTATACATATTATGATAACTCTAACCGATTGAAATCAGTAACCGATAATATTAATAACCAGGCAGGATTTAAAGATGTAGCAGGAACCATTGATTATGAATATGATTATAATGGCAATGTTACAAAAGATAATAATAAAGGGATACTTTCAATACAGTATAATTTTATGAATTTACCCACTGTTATTTCATATATGACTAATAAGTGGATAAAGTACAAATATAGTTCGGATGGTGTCAAACTTACCAAAACCGTATATGATGGTAAGCGTACCTTTGTCACAGATTATTTAAATGGCTTTCAATACAAAGGAGATGAACTACAGTTTTTCTCTACTGAAGAAGGTTATGTATTTAATGATGGAAGTTCTTATAAACATGTATTTAATTACACAGATCATATAGGAAACATAAGAGTTTCTTACCAAGACGTAAACGGAGATGGGGTTGTAAATTCTACTGAAATTCTGGAGCAGAGTTCCTATTATCCGTTTGGTTTAAAACAATTAGGTTTTGGTACACAGATTTATTATCCAGCAGATCAATATAAGTTTAAATTTTCTGGTAAAGAATTGCAGAGTGAATTAGGACTGAATGTTTATGATTTCGGAGCTAGAAATTATTTTCCTGATGTTTCCCGGTGGTTTGGTGTGGATGAAAAAACAGAAAAGTATGCTAATATTTCTCCTTATATATATTCCGCAAACAATCCTGTTCTCTTAAGGGATGTAGATGGAAAAGATTGGGTACAGACCAATGATGGTTCATGGCATTGGAATGGAAATATCACGTCTAGAAATCAAGCTTATGCAAGGGGATTTACTGATTATGCACAACCAGGTTACACATACCAAGCTTTTCAATCTGTAGGTGTAATTAATGATGTGAAGTTAGGTAAAAATGGAGAATGGCATTGGATGGATGGAGTGGAAAAATCCGTTGATATTTTATTGGGACGACGCTATGTAGAAGATCCGTATTTACATAATCCTTGGGCTAGACCAACAATTTCCCAATCCCAATCTCTTGATACCAACTCTGCTGCTTGGGCAATGACTACAGCTTCAGGACGATTAGCTCTTGCTGGGGTAGATGGTATTAAAGGAGCGGCTTATGGGATAGGACAAGAATTTGTATTGGGGAAATTAGGATTAAATGCTTTAACTCTTGGTAGAGCTGGAGGAGGATTTAATTGGTCATCTTCTGGTTCCACAGCAGGAAATACTTTGGAAGGATTAGGAGTGCAAACAACTATAAGAACAACTGAAGTTCAATATGCTTTTTTTTCTGGGAAAGGGATGGAACAAGCCGCAAAACAAGCAGGATACTTTACGATTGGTGATACCCGTGCCGGGATTAATTTGGCTGAGATGACTAAAGGTATGGATTGGGGACCAAACAGCAAAGCATATGAATATTGGTCTAGAATGAGTGCTGCATACGCAAAAGAAGCAATTAATCATGGACAACCTATTCATATTTTTTTAAACAATCCTAACCCATGGGGAGTATATAATGTAACTGAGTATCCAATTTTAAAAAATAGCAGTATCCCATTAATTTTTCATTAGTATCGTATTATGAATGAATCATTTTTAGAATTTGTTGACAGACAATTTGGAGAAGTAGTAACTTTATTTATCAAGAATAACATGGATAAATCTAATGCTGAATTATTAGATTTATTACATATAATTGATACTCCTCATAATCCACAATGGATTGCATTATTGTATTTAATATCTTACAGAGACGAATATTTTTTAAAAAAAAATATTTTTGATTATTTGAAAGAAAGTACTGGAAATAATAATTTTTTAAAAAGAGTTCATCTAACAAGGTGTTTATTGAATAGTAGTCTACAATATAAAGATTTAGAAGCGGATATAATTGGGTCAAGTCTTTTTTTTGAACAAAAAAGATTCTATAGTGCTTTATCAAAATTGGAAAAATTGATTTTTAAATAAATAACCAGATTATAGTAGAATAATGTGTAAAAAAATAGTCAAGGATTATCAAAAGATTAAACTTATCTAATTTTAAAGATTTAGCTTAATGAGGAATAAGGTATTTTAATAAATAATGAAAATGCGACATAAGTTGGCGTAGATGAAACAACTATTCATACCAAATTACCAGACAAATTTAAACTTATTATATACAATACCTCTAAAATGATAAATTTAGAAACAAGTAATGGACATTTGACAGTAGGAGGACTTTGTGTCTATCCAAAAATGTGCATAGATGATTTATTAAGACAAACAAATATTAATATAGAATCTAATGTTAGAAATCAATTAAATGAATCATATATAATCCCAAGTTTAGAAAATGGGAAATTTGCTGCTGGTATACATTTTTACAATAATTCAATTGATTTTATAAGTATTAGTATGGGTAATAAATATAATTTCCCCGCATTTGTTATAACTTCCATAGAAAAAGAAATGTTAAATGATGTTCTAAGAAATTTAAACGGGGCTAGTGAGTATAAGTGGGGTTCCGTTTCAATGGCAGAGGATTTGAGAGGAGGAATGATATCCATTATTATAAAATATATATAACAAAAAAATAATTAGAACAGAACAAAATAATATTTATTAAGATAAAATTTACCGTTTTATTATTTTTGATATACACAAGCTTCATTTTACGAACTTAAATATTCTGATTACATTAAATCACTGCAAACTCTAAAAATGGGAAAAATATAAATATTATATATTTACTTTTTATAATTATTTTTGAATGTATTGCACAAGATTTTGAAATCAAATAGGGAAATATTCTACTTTATATCGAGTTAAAAATGTTTTATTAATTATAGTATATCGAAGATAATAATATTTTGATATTTGTTTTCCTATAAATCAAAATAAAAAGGAATGCAACCAACCAGTGCTAAAGTATGCTAAATACTTAGGCAAATCGGTTATTCCGCTGTATTTTTAATCTAAGATTTAAAAGAATACAATGCGAATAAAATATAACAGGGTTTCCACACTTTTACAAACAGGAAAAAGGTTTGAAGCCGATACAGATATTTATGATTTGGTTTTGTTGGATAAAATTTCAGGTTCGGTCAGTTTTGCAGACAGACCTAAATCTAAAGAGTTAATTAAACTGATTGAGCAGGGAAAAGTTTCCGAGATTGTAGTCGAGGAATTTTCAAGACTAGGGAGAAACACAGGTGATGTTATTAAAACTTTAGAATGGTTTGATGCAAAGGAAATTAATGTGTTGGTAAAAAATATTGGTCTTCAATCTAGAACTAATGGGAAAAGAAATCCTATTTGGAAGATGATATCAGCCACATTATCATCGCTATATGAGATGGAGGCACTGAATATTAGGGAACGCACGCTTGCCGGAAAATTGATTTTTCTACAACAAGGAGGGCGGTTAGGACGTCCTAAAGGAACTGGAGAAACAGAATTGTCATTTATAAGTAAACCAAAAAACAAAAAGATATTGGAATATCTGAAAAAAGAGAGAACATTAAGGGAAATATCAATTCTTCTTAATGTTTCAACCAAAACAGTTCAAAAAGTCAAAAAGGTTGGTCAGAAGTTTGAACTGATTTAAAAATAAACCACATTAAAAAATGTAATACAAAAGACGGCATAATTTTGTGTCATCTTTTTCTATCGATATTATCTTCTCCAAAAATTCAAAAACATACATCAATTTCATTTAAACCTCAATATTTTTTGCAGATTAATTTTTACATGCACTTCCAACTTGAACTCATGTAAACACTACTAGTAAAGGAATTGTCTAAAATAAATTTCAAAATCTAATCTGAAAATTTAAAATCAACTCTACGGCAAAAAGTAACAAAAAAATAGGTTGATTAACCTGTTTTTCTTTTCAATTCTGTACTAATTAACAGTGGAAAGTTGGAGTATAATTCCACGGTATTATCATTTCTCAAGGTTCTACCTCTTCCAACTGCCTGAATTAAATCTGATTCTATCAGGATAGTTGAATCATTCTGAATTCAGGATTATCGAAATAATTGAACATAAACTCAAAACCATTCTACTGTTTTGACCATTCAAAGTATCATACCCTGAACAATTACCAAAATTTATCTCTTCAGGTGAATTCTGAAAAAATTTTTTTAAAAGACTTAAAAGTTATTACAGGTTTATCTCCTATATACTGAATTATTTGAGTACCATATCGAAAAGTTCATCCCTCGAAAATAAACGATTGGTGTAATTAATATTCAAAAACAGAAAATTGTTCAACATTCATATCTAATCGATGAGAGTTGGTTGATATGGATATTGACTTGACCGAGATTTATCAATGACATCTTTATCTAGTTCAATTACTTTGTCCAAAATTTTTTGGTTCTCCAGATTTGCTTTCATAATAAGTAATTACTATTGATTTATGAAAACTTTGTACATTTGATTTATTCATTATAAAAACTAATAGAAATGAAAAAAATTATTAAATATGGCAAAAACTAAAAAACTAAAAAACTAAAATTAAGTGATCTTCTTGTAAATACTGACAATTACAGATTTGATCCTGTAGGAAGCCAAAAAGAAGCGATAGATCTAATGTTAAAAGATCAGGATGAAAAATTGCTTAAAATGGCTGAACACATTATCCAATATGGACTAAATCCAAATGATAAAGTTCAAGTTATAAAATCTGAACATGATAAATTAAAGTATAATGTTTTAGAGGGAAATCGAAGAACAGTAACTTTAAAATTACTTAATAATCCTGATTTAATAGATAATCCCCAATTAAGTAAGCTAAAGTCTAAGTTCAAAAAAATACATGATGAAAATGCAACAAAAATTCCAACAGAAATTGAGTGTACTATTTATGATAATCCAGAAGAAGCAGATATCTGGATTAAATTGAAACATGCTGGGCAACAAGATGGTATAGGTACAGTTACTTGGAATGCTCAACAAATAGATCGTTTTCAAGAAAAGGTTGAAGGCGTAGCATCGACATCTTTGCAAATTATAAGACTACTAGAAAATTCAAAAGATGTTGAAGATGATTTAAAAAGAAATTTAAATAAATTACCTGTATCAAACTTAGAAAGATTAATTTCTGATCCGTCTGCACGTGAGGTTTTAGGTATAAAGGTTAATAACGGAATCATTCAATCAAACATAGAAGAAAAGGAAGTTATCAAAGGTTTTGAGTACATTGTAAAAGATATGTTGAAACCTGACTTCAGTGTAAAAAAAATATATACAAAAGAAGATCGGTCAGACTATTTATCAAAAATTCCTCAGAATTGCAAACCAGATTTAAACAAGAGTTCTGAGAAACCTTGGCAATTTAATACTTCAAAAGACGACAACAAACCTGTTGCGACGGGCAAAACTGGAACCTCGATACCCAAAAATAGAACTAGTCTTATTCCTAAATCATTTAAGATTCAGATTAATAATTCTAAGGTTAACCAACTTTATCATGATTTACAGAAATTGGACGTAAGTAAGTATACTAACACAATTGCGATTGCATTTCGGGCATTTGTAGAATTTAGTGTTGATTCTTACATCGAAGAAAACAAACTGACTGCAAGTAAGGATGGGCGTACCAAAATTGATAAGAACACAAATTTAAGAACAAAGATTATTGAAGTTTCTAATGATTTGGAATCGAAAAATTTGGCTGACAAGCATATTTGCAAAGGTATTCGTAGTGCTGTTAATAATTCTAATGATCTTCTAGGAATAGAGACATTACATGCTTATGTTCACAATAATAAATTTCAAGCAATCCCTAACTATTTAATAACTACGTGGGATAATATTCAAGAGTTTATCGAAAAAATTTGGATAAATATCAAATAAGATGAGTTTTTATTCACCATTAAGATACCCAGGTGGTAAAGGAAGAGTTGCAAACTACTTCAAAGAAATATTTAGAGAAAATCTGCTATATGATGGAACATACATTGAACCCTATGCGGGAGGCGCTTCAGTGGCACTTTCACTTTTGTTTAATGAATATGCATCAAAGATAATTATTAATGATAAAGATGTTGCATTATATGGTTTTTGGTATTCGATCTTACATGATACAGAACAATTTATAAAAAAAATTTATGATACAAAAATCAATTTGGAAAGTTGGGAGTGTCAGAAACTAATTCATAAACATAAAAGTGATAATGATCTTTTTAGTGTTGGGTTCTCAACATTTTTTTTGAACAGAACCAACCGGTCTGGAATTTTGAAAGCAGGCGTAATTGGAGGAAAGCAACAAGCCGGTGATTGGAAAATGGATGCTAGATTTAATAAGATAGACTTAATCCATAGAATTGAAAAGATTGCAATGTATAAAAATAGAATTCAGATATATAATTTAGATGCAATCGAATTAATAGAGAATGTGAAAAATGAAATTGATGAAAATGCATTGTTTTATTTCGATCCACCTTATTATGTTAAAGGTAAAGATTTATATATGAATTATTATAATCATGATGATCATATACAAGTTGCTAATGCTATTGAAAAAATTAATAAACAGAAATGGATAGTTTCTTATGATGATGAAGAACCTATTAGAAATAACTATAGTAGGTTTCGACAAAAAAAATTCCAATTGGATTACAGTGCAGGGAATACAAATAAAAAGGGTAACGAAATAATGATTTTTTCAGATAATTTATATATTTCTGATTATGATAAATTTCTGTAAATTATTATGGCAATTTGATTTGTAACACGGTGTTTTTATAGAAAATCAAAGATTCTCGACTTTCTTATGCTAATCGTGCAGGTGCGCCTGCAGGTTAAAAACAATAAACAAATATTAAAATTTAGTCAAAAAAGAGTTTTTCAACTCTACGGCAAATATTAAAAGAAAAACAGGTTAATTAACCTGTTTTTCTTTTAAATTCGGTACTAATATACAGTGGAAAATTGGAATATAATTCCACGGTATTATCATTTCTCAAGGTTCTTCCTCTTCCCACTGCCTGTATAAGATTTGACTCAATAATGTAGAACTGAACCATCCTCAATTCAGGATTATGAAAACAATAAAAAGTGAATTCAAATCCATTATATTCAACAATTTGATTGTTCATCATTGAATCAGTGATTGCAAAATCAATATTCATTAATTTTGCAATCAGATAATATTGAACTAAATTACCATGAGGAGTTCCTGCGACCACTAAATCTTGACCATTGAGTGTGTCGTATCCTGAACAGTTCCCAAAGTGAATATCATTGACTGGATTTTCGAAGTTATCTTTGAATTTCATAAACGTGATAACCTTCTTATCTTTCAATTCTTCACTCAATTTTTGTCCTCTTCCTTTCATAGAAGATCTTGAATAGGAGTGGTCGGTGTATTGAATAATATTTCCCTGTTGTTTAACGCTGGATATATCCATGACATCAAACTTAATATCAGGATACAAATTTTGATAAATTTTGGGTGAAATTGTTGCCGACATTATGATGATTTTCTTATTCCTGGGAAAACATTTTTTCTCAACGTAATATATGGTTGCACCACTTTTATTTTCCGGATCATAATAGAAATAATCACTGGTGAAAAATTCAAAAATGTTTGAATCAATTCCTGAAAAGGAACTACATTTTTCACTTATTGTTTCCTTATCTAATTTTAGTTCATTAGGTGTTTGGTATAACCCTTTCCCAATATTTCTAAAGTAATTTATCACAGCACCTAGTTCTTCACATTGGAAACGTAGTGCAGACAAATCCTGAATCTTCAATTCTTTAATTTCAATCAAGGAATTCAAAGGATCTTCATCAAAAATGATGGTGTTGTGAAGAGTATCATCAGCGTGAATTATTCTCTTATGGGTTGTCAGAACAGTCTTTTCGACATCATTTGACATCATGAGTTGATGAATATAATTTCCTGCCGTTTGAACATCATTAATGTCAACCCCATATCCACCTTCACTAACAGAACGAATAATACCCATTGCCTTACTTGGAAGTCCCACTGTATAAAATCTCTTTACCATTTTGTCAATTGGTGGATCAAGAAATTCAATTGAATCCGGTGTAATAACACTTTCAACTTTCATCTTTGATTTTACCTCATTTTTCAGATCATTGGTTGGTAATGCAATAATTGATTTCTCAACATTGGTGAGTAATGTTGTTTTGCCGATTGCGGTTGGAAGTTTGAATATGTATACGTTGTTAGTGTCATCAATTTCTAAAACTTCCTCGAACCTCTTCTTAAATTTATTTTCGGCATCTTTCAAATCTATCTTTTCGGTTGCAGTGATTATTTTGATTCTATTTTTACTACGCAAAACCGCTACTAGGTTTTCTAGTTCTGAATCTTCCTGATAAGGAGAAAACTTTTTAATTGACATTGGGAAATAATTCATTTTTCTAATAAACTTGATGATCTTGAAATTATTCTCCGTGTATTTGGTGTCTCCTCTTTCATTGTAAATCTTCATTGTTTCCTCCATTTTTTTTAGACCACCACTGATATACTTAAGATTAGTCGCCAGTCCAAAAAGTTGATCATGATGCATCCAAGTTCCTGATAGGAATTCTTCAAATATTCTTATATTCTTTAAATCCTTCTCCCATCTAATTCTAGTTTCCCCTTCAATAATATTAGAATTATATTCAAAAAAATCGTTGGAACTATAATAACTAGATAGTTCTTCCGAAAATTCTGGAGAAAATCCACTAGAATTATCTTTAGTATCATTACTAGAATTCTCTTCTACATTATTTTTTAATTGGATTTTATTACAAAAATTTATCCCTATTTCTAATGGAAGGGGAGTTTCATTAGTAATGACTGCCTGTTTTCCTCCAAGAAATCTTCTAGAAAAATCTTTACATTGTTTGTCGATCTTTAATATTAGATCAAAAGAATCCATCAACAATTGAAAAGTTTTCTTATTTGTAATTGGTCGATCTAAGAATATAACCAGTCTAAATCTCGGATGTTCTATGGTATTTGAAAAAGTATTATAATAAAGATTGGGGACAATATTGTATTTCTCTAATATTGAATATACCGCTTCAACTGTGTGTTCTCCAGAATCGAAATCTAATCCGATTATTGATTGTTTAACCCAATTTTTATTAGAGACATTACCATCAAATACTCCGCCTGACCAACATCGTGAATAGGGGGGGTGAGACATTGTTTGCAAATTCTTGAATAGTTGATTGTGTCGTTGTTATTGAATTGGTAATTCTACCGAATTCTCTTTTTGGTGGTTTTTTAGTCCACACCAACGGACTTAGTGAATAATTGTATTCTTGAACCTCCATATTTTATATTTTTATTTCGAAGGTTTATTCGGGAGATAATTCCCTATAAAATAAATTATACTTGTAAAAAATTACAAAACCAAAAATTCGGAGAAACTTTAGCTAATTTTAGCATTAGTCCAGATATGGACTTATTTAAAAACTATCAAGTGTTGCAATACTCATACTTTCTAGCTATTTTCGACGAAAAACAATATTATGAAAGTATATCTTACTACATTGGATTCTGCAACTAGAGATGATCTTGGAATCATTGAGGAAATGTTAAACAAGGATAATGGACCTATAAAATTCAAAGTAATTCCTTCCAATCTTAAAACTGAATATGGAGAAAGGTACCGTGAATCAAAAAAATTAAGTCTAGAAGATATTTCTAAAATTAACTTAGAAGTAAAACAAGAAAATAATATTTACGGTGATTATCTTGTGTTAGTTACAAATAAGAATATCGAAAAACCAAAACCGATAACCATCCATGGTAAAGAATCATGGTATAGTGTATTTGCGTTCAAGGATATTGCTGTAAATAGTACAGGTTGGAATGAAATTACCGAACAGAGATCTTACTTAGCGGTTGCACATCAGATAGTCGAAAACATTTTTCAATCTCTGTGTCATATGAATTTAAATTCCAATGAACTTCTTGCGGATGTGCATCTACAATCCAAAGGATGTATAAATGATTATTGTAAAAATAAGAATGAAATACACGCAAAATACTATCCGGATTTATTTGTAAAACCTGCCAGAACACGGTAACAGCACAAATTGAAAAACACAAAAATCAGTATCCTAAAGGTGAATTATACTTAGTGCAAATAAAAAACTTACTAACGAGAATCAGAAATCGCCTAACAGATAATTTTGAATTCAAATCGTTCACTAATGTGAAAATAAAGATTGATAGATATGGGAACATTAAATTAGGAGACCAATCACTGAATTTTGGTGCAACCAGAATAATTAAGCACGCATATCTATTTTACTTAATCAATCATAATATTCCGATGGGAGCGAATGATTTCAGGACAAAGCATATCATCAGGGAAAAATTTAAACAACTTTCAAATGTAACAGGTATGTGTAAAACTATGGCGGAATACGATGGTTATACCAATAGTATGTCATCATACAACTCTAAAGCAAAGAAATATATTTTAAATGCCTTACCCGATGAAGGACTAATTGAACACTTCTACTATAAGAGTAAAAAAGATAAAGAAGAAGGACATCATTATGTTATTGATATAAGTCCGGATAACATCGAATTAGACTCATCCTTACTAAAGTACCGACTGGCTTAAGCTAATGTAGCGCTACACTTTCTAAAGAAAAAAAACACCTTTTCAGACCTTTGCGTTGTTAAACAAGATGGTTTAATTTTCATAAGGTTCTGATATTAGTAATACGTGTAGCGCTACACTTTTTTAAGAAAAAAAACACCTTTTCAGACCTTTGAGTTATTAAACAAGACAGTTTAAATATCACAAAGAGTCTGAGACTGGTAACAGGTGTAGCGCTACACTTTTTAAAGAAAAAAATCATTGTTTCAGACCTTTGTGACAACAAAAAGAGAAAATTAAAATAATATTAAATACTCGAAACAATGAAAAATCTAAAAACAACAGCGAAAGTAGCATTAGCGCCATCAACAAGAAAGGTAGATGTAATTCCAACAAACCTAATCGAGATTCCTGAAGAATGGAATCAGTTATTCACGGAAGAAAGAGAAGAATTTATTGGGGAACTGAGGAAAAAGATTGAAAAATCTAAGTTTTATACACCAATTATTGTATTCTTTTGTGACGGTAAGTATATTATAATTGATGGAGTATTAAGATTTAAGGCTATTCAACGTCTAGGTCTGGACCAGATCGATTGTTTTGTTTTGGATATAGAACCGCAATCAGCGGATGAAGTGAAAGACTTGATTATAGAATATAAATTAAGATCCGAAATAGACTCGAAGGAGATACAGAAAATGATCTACCATTATTTAAGAATTGGTCATGAAAAAACTATTAATGACGAAACTCTTAATAAACGTATACTTTACCTAGCGGAAATCCTTGGTAAAGGATGGAGTAGAAGTAACTTATTCTTTTTTTTAGCACTCTTGAAATGGGAAAAAAAGTATCCTGAAAATCATTTGCAAATGTCATCCAAAGTTTTATCAGGTGATCTGACTATCAATAAGACAAATGAAATAAGAAAAATTTTAGATGATGAATTCCGCCCATATACTTTGGATAACGATTTAGAGAGTGGGATCCTTGAAAAATACATTAATGGAGAAATCAGATTCTTGAAAGATGTAATAAAATTAATCGATTCCTATCTAAACAAAACCGAGGAAAGATTTACGCCTTTAAATATTCCTGACGTTATTTCAGCAGACCGATACCAAGTGTTCCATAATGATGCAAGAAAAATGATTTTTCCTGAGGAAACGAAAATCCACGGAATTTTCACATCACCGCCATATTATAAGCAGATCCGATATTCCAAACCAGAAGATCCTGAATATGACAACGAACTTGGTTGGGAAGAAACACCGGAAAAGTATGTTGATAATGTAGTATCAATTATTAAGAAAGGTGCGGAGGTAATGGATGACAAGGGAGTTATTATGATTAATATCAATGAGACTTTTTTAAATGGACATTGTGTAGGTATTATACCGATGTATATCAACGAAATGAAAAAGGATTTTCATTATATCCAAACCTGTATCTGGGTAAAACAGGATGCAAAGCCTCAACCGGATAAAGTCAAAAGGTTTATGAATACCATGGAATATGTATTAATATTTAGTAAATCGAAAACTTATAATTTCAATAAGTTCAAACTTAATAATCCTAATAAAACAGCGAGTGCGAGTAAGGGATGTTCTGAGCAGTCAAAAAATGGAAAAAAGACATCAGGACTTCATATTACCAATCCAAATGACCAATGTCGAGATTTTATGTTTGAAAATGATTTTGCAGATTATATCTTACTTAATCAAAGTTCAGGCAGATCACAGGATCACAATCTTGCGACGGATTTCTTTGGGTCATTTCCAACAACACTTCCAATACCCTTTATCATGTCTTTTATTCCTGAAAACACTACCGTTTGGGATCCGTTTGGTGGAACAGGGACAACAGGCAGAACTGTATTGTCACTCAATCGTAAGGTGATTATAACTGAACTATTGGGTAAAAATATTCCTAATGTGGTTAGCATGTTGGAGAAAGGTTCTTTAGAATACAATGAAGAGACCTATAATCAATTTAAAGATGATGCTGATTATCAAGAAGGTATTGTCGGAGAAGCGGCGTAACGCAGATAAATATTTCCAGTCACCATTCCGGTGGGATAATTTCAAACGATTTTTACGACATAATTTACTGTTGCAATATATGCGACCAGCATATCTTATGTCAAAAAAATGAGGAATGGTGACTTAAATATTTTAAAATTTAGCACTTTTTAGCTATCCGATGGTTTGGTAATCCCATCTGATTTCTGTACTATTTAAAATATAAACGAAAAAATAATCTCATATGGACGAAATATTATTGTCAAAAGTCACAAAAGATGACTTAATCAAAGAAATAAGAGAAGCGGTAATCCAGGAATTGAAACCTTTTCTAAAAGAGGAAAACTTAATCGAGGCAAATGCGGATGATCTGATGTGCAGGAAAGATGTCTGCCGTATGTTTAACATTCATGAATCCACTCTGAACCGATGGAAGAATCTTGGTAAATTAATTTCTTACAATATGGGTGGTAAGGTATTCTACAAAAGATCTGAGATTCTAAGGAAACTAAATCAAAAAACAACTACTTGTTAGGTAGTTGTTTTTTTAATTCAGTTCAAATACTTGTGATCTTAAAACTTGATCCATTTTTTGTTTTATTTTCATTGCCCTTTCGAGAGGATTGTTTTGATCATACAAATCTAACATTGAAACGGTTTTGTGTCCGGTGTTAATTATTACACCCTCATCTCCAAGAATGTGACGAAATTGTGTCACAAAAGTCCTTCTACAACTATGTGAAGTTATGAGTTCCCATTTCGGGTAGATACCATCAACCTTTCTCTTATTTATCATTTTCCCACCTCTTATATTTTGATCAATACCTGATTTTTCACAGACGGTTTTTATATATTCATTAAATCTTTGGTCACAAATTTTTCGTGGGAATTCTCCATTTCTCTTTTTAAGAATTTCCTTCACTGGTGGTAAAAGATAAATAGTAACATCTTCATCAGTTTTTTTCTGTTTAAAGGATATGAATTCGTCCAATACAATCATCGATTTATTCAGACGCAAGAGATCGGAAACTCTAAGTCCAGTATAGCAACCAATCAGCAACCAATCTCTTGCGTTGTCAAGGTAATCCTGTTCAAAGAACTTCTCCGAAATCCTTTTAAGTTCAACTAAGTCAAATGTTGGATATTTGTATTCCTTCTTAGGGATGTGAAATGTCCAACTGTCAACCTCTTTGTTGATTTTAATTTTTTTTGTCTCGGCAAACTTTACAAATCCCTTGATTAACTTCAGTTCCTTGACAATTGTTGTAACGGAATATTTATTTTTTACATTCCATTGGGTGAAGATATCACGAAACTTATCATCGATTTCTGATACTTTTAACTGTTGGTTAATCTTTTTTACCTTATTCCTTATCACATTATATTTTTTGATTGTGCCATCCGTAATCGGTTTCTGTTTACCTACAGAATGTTTACTTTTTTGTTCGATATAATTACCAACAAAATCATAAAAGAGGATAGGGATGGTGTTTTCTTTTACTGATTTCTTTTTGATTGTATATTTTGAGTCCATGAATTTCTGGAGACTTTCAGAAGTAACAAGATAATTTTGGGATATTATAAATTGATCAAGAACTACTTTAAATTCGGATAGTTTATTGTTGAATGTATCAATAGTTATGTTTGTATTCTTATCAATTTCATTTCTTGGAGATTTCTTTTTTAGAGATTGTTTATAACATTCATTTACCGAATCCCAATTTTCTACATCAATAGTAAAAGGTGTTGAAAGAACAATATCCTGAACACCATTTCTATATCTGAAATTCACTTTTACGTTTCCTGATTTCTTTCTTAGGTAAAATTTTAAACTCATATTTCTTTCTGTTTTTTGGCTAATTTCGAGCAAAAACATGAATTGGCAATTGAATTTCTATTAGATGAAAGGAGATAGTAATAAATGAAAAGTATTAACAATTCATTGATTGAAAGAGAGATTTGAGAAAAAATTAAACGCTCAATTTTTTATGGGACAAATTTTCAGTTTGCTACCGGATTTGTTACCAGAAAAATGACATCCAACGACAATTAATGGATATTGATGAGAAATAAAAAACACTCTAAATCATTGATAAAGAGTGTTTTTCTTGTCAAAAGGATTCAAGTCCTTTCATTTAAAGTGGAGTTGGAGGCTCTACTTTTTAATATTGATTATCAGTGTTATATGTTGTTTTATTTGTGTTTGTACCAACGGTTGTGCCAACATAATACGTGTTTAAGTAATTTTATTAAAATTTTAGTTGCCTTAATTCATCATCAATTTGGAAATCAAATTTTTTATGTACATCCATAAAATTTACATTTCCATAGAAAAGAGCCTTCTCCAGTGCAAACTCACGATATTTATTTACAAGCCCTCCATTTAGCGATACAACAACTTGAGCTTCATTTTCTTCAATATAATGAGTAATCTCTTTGACCCAAAAATAATTTGTTCCCAAAGCAGCCTTAATAAAATAAAATTCTAACCGTTCATAAACACGTGGAATAATTGGAATACTTAGATTAATTATACAATAATCATCATAGTGCTTAAAATGCAATTCAATATTAAAGCCTTTTTCTTGGTAAAATAAACCAGGACTTTTCTGATTAAGTTCTAAAATATCCTCATAGATTTCCCGAAGCCACCTGCTAATTTTAGCACTGTTATAGCCACTTAATTCTGCGATTTTCTTGATGCTAATCTCGTTATTATCCTTGAAGTATTGCTTTGTAATAATCCAATTTAAAAAGTCATTATAGGCTTTTTCATTCTTTTGATTAAGCAATATTTCTGACCATTTAAGCATACTTCCTAAGCAGTGTAAATACTCATTGGTATTTGCTTGATGATTGAATTTTGGGCGTTTTTTAGGTCTGGGCATTTTTTTAAATTAGAATTTTGACCTTGTGTTTTCCTTATGCAAATTTCAGTTATCTAATATTTATTGCCAATTATTTTGTTTTCTTGCTTCATAAAATATTTTATAATATTTTCGTCAATAGCGTGTTTAATTAAATCACTATTTCCGTGAATATGTATGTCGAAAACTCGATAATTATTTATTTTAGACGCTGAATTATATTTACAAAGTTTGAATAAATTATTTTTTTCACTTCATCATCACTTACCGTCCATTCTTTAGCAAGAAATGCAATTACAGTTTGTGTTTGTCCTGGTTGTATAGGTACATCGTTTGTATAAATGAATGGACCGTCAGTTTCAGTCAAAATAAATTCTTTAGGTATTTTAGAAATAATTTTTCTCCCAGATGCCGATTTTATCATTGCTGGGTTAATAGAGAAAAAATATCCTGCTTTACTAATATCATCAATCAAATTTAAACCTCCAGAATACCAATGAAATATTGCAGATTGTATATTGTTTTCTATTAAGAGATGTAAGACTTCTTTTTCAGCTTTTCTGGAATGAATGCTTAATATTTTTTTATGACCTGATACCTTTTTTAGTATTTTAGAAAAAGTATGTATCTGAATATCTTTTGTAGCAATACCCTCTTTAGAAAAATCCAAACCAACCTCTCCAATATATGATGTTTTATCAATGTTTTTTAGAAATATATCAAATTCCCTCTTATGCGAATCTGCCATCAAGGGATGCATTCCTAAAGCCAACCTTATGTTTTTTAATGATTGGAAATGAGAATGTCCCATTTCAAAATGGCTTGGCAGATTGGTCATTGCTAATATAGTGATATTAGCTTTTACACAATCTTGCAAAACTTTTCTTGGATTTGGATATAAATCTATATGGCAATGTGTATCAATAATCATCTTATCCCTAACTCAGATTTTAAAAATCTGTTTCCTTTATCGTTAAACAATTTTAAAACTTCTGCTTTGCTTCTTAACACCATTTCTGCATAATCTGTAAGACTATCAATATTAATATTACCATTCACTAATAAGTCTCTTTTCATTTTTTCCAATGGAATATTTCTTTTCAAGTAACTAAATAGTGCAGGTAAGTCATTGTTACCTAAAGATGGTGCTTTTGTAATGAAGTTCCCATAGTGATTTTCGTTATCCAAGCCTGCTTTATTCAATGCGGCACGTCTATATATACAAGGCATACATCTCCCACAATTATGCTTCTCATCAGGATTGTCAAAATGATATTGCTTAAACCCTCTTTTACCACAAGAAACTGAATCTTGGTAAATGCTTTGTAAAAATGCTTGGTTTGCACATTCAACAAACATTTCTCCTTTAGTTTTAAATGTATAAGGATTATGAATTCTTGTAGGTAACCCTAAATCTGTAAGTAATTCTTGAGTGTTTTTTAATACATAGGGATGAGTTGTTCTTGTGCTTAAAGAACTTACTCTTGATGGTGTAAGCGGATAATTGATTGAAATTGTGCCATTCTCAGGAATTATTAATTCATCAATAGGTGACAGATAAGTGCCTAAACCAATAAAAAAAAGTGAACGACTTCGATAATTTTTCTCAATACTTACCCTATTGCCATCAATGTCTTTTCTTGATAATGCCAATTTCGATTGTACCCAATCTATTTTATTTGGGTATTGAGTCATTAAATGCCTCAATAACTTTCTCTGGTCTCCATTTGGTCCCGGGGATTTTGAATCAAAATGAGATACCAAAAGTATTCTTTCATTATTTCTTAGCTTCTCTAATTCATCAATAACACCGATTAAAGAATCTAATCCACCTGAAAATAGACTTGCAGATTTGATGGAATCTTTGTTGTAACTTGGAATTTTCCTTCTATTCGTACGTGGTTGAAACAAATCAACATCTTCTATTCCTCGGAAAGAAATTTGCCAATTATCTCCTGTTAAGAAATCTAAAATTTGTTTTAATTTCTCTTCTTTTCCACTCCAAATAGCTAAGTTATTCACGGGGAACTCGACCTCTATATCTCTTGTCCAACCATCATTTGAATAAATAGCCCGACTGAGTAGGTTATCTACACCATAAACTATTGCAGATACAAGAAAGAAATCAAATTTTGCAGAGGTGAAATCAGTCGTGAAATCAAAAACTCTTTCATAACCTAAGAAAGATAATGGAACTTTTCTATTTACTCCGTTATCTGTATAACTAAGTTGCAAGTCTGAAAATTTGCCATAATCTGCGTTATCAATAACTATATTCACTCTCATAACTATTCAAATACGGTTAATATATCTTGTTGAATATTTTTTACAAGCCTGTCTGCTTCATCAGAACTCCAATCAATATTCTGTAATGGATTTCTTTTATGCATATCGCCAACTCTTTCAACAATGAAATTTTTTATCTGACTGAAAAGATTATTACAATCATTTTCACTCTTGTTTTTTATTAAATTTTCATAGAACCACTTTGATAAAAGCTCATTGATGTAATATCCGAAATACTTTATTATTACATCTTCCAATGTATTAGCTGTAAAGGTTTCTTCCAACATAGTCTGTACCTCATCAATGGATTCAGCTTGCCCCATTAGTTCTTCTAATAATAATCTTGTAGCTTCTTTTGCCGCATTATCATCAATAGAAGTTGCGTTACCGGAACAATACTCAATCAAATGATTAATTACATCACCAACCGTTTTATTGTCAATATCTGTTAAACCAGTAGATTCAAGCGTTTCTCTAATATTATTACCCGAACTAATAAATTTTGAAAAAACTCCTCCGATTTTCTTTGCAGTTCTAATACTGCTTCTTCCTCCTGCTTTTGAACCGCCACGTCCTCCTGTTGATGCTCCGCCCAATGCTGAAACAAAATGTCCCATAATGTTCTGTAGCTTCTGAGCTGGAAGAACAGAAGAGTTACAATTTGAGGTAAGCGAAGAACTAAGCGTACCCCAGTTCGGAACCATTGAGTGTTTTACATCAGAAAATGATTTAGATGTCCCCATTTCTATTTTTTTAAATTAAATGCCTTACTTGCTCTTGATTTTCCATCTTTGAAATAATCATTCAAAAAAGTTCCAATTTCAGGTTCTGATTTAAAGTCTGCTAATCTCGTAGCAACCGCAGGTTCAATATCTGATACGCTGATTATTTTAAGAGTTTCAATATAGTGATAAACTGTATTTTCAATTTTATCTTCTGTCATTGCATTGAAAATGTCATACAACCGCTTTTGTTGAGGATTCCTTTTTAAATTTGAAGATAGAAGGTTGAAAAACGCATCTTTTTCAATATCACTGAAAGGTTCAAATTTTTCAGTTAATAGAGATTTTGTAACTGTTGTCGTCATATTATCGGGTAATAGCTCATTAAACAATGCTCTTACTACTGGTGGAATCATACTAGTTGCAGTGATAGAATTTTCTAATTTATCACGGGCAATCCAATAATAATCTCGTAAATCAACTCCCGATAATAGAGGCTCAATTTGAAACCATTTTATTATTTTAGGTTTACTCCATTCTTTGAAATCTGAATCTTTTATTTCTGAAATAACGTCTTCAATTCCTTTTTCTTTGCATAGAGCTTCTATATCAGTTATTTCTTTTGGTACTCCATCTTGAATTATTTGCCATTCAAATAACTTCTTGAATAACTTCGGTTCTGAATATTCAAGTATCATCATTTTTGCAAGAACGGCATCATTAAAGCTTTGTAATGATGCAACTTCTGCAAGCCTTTTTCTGATAGTATATGTATTTAGAAACCGTTTAATCTGTCGGGGATTTCCATACAAACTATTTGTAATTAATGGTACTAAGGCAGGAATCGTAATTACACTATCTTTAACTTTTCCAAATTCCTCTGCTTCTAAAATCTTTTCAAAATTTGACAATCCAAACGCAGAATATTTATTCGTTAATCTATACTTCTTAAATTCAGTAAGCACATTTTCAAATTTGGTATCGCCAATCTCTTTTTTACAGATAAGCATTGATATATAAGTTTCAACTTCTGATTCCGAAAGTCTTGGCAAAGAATAAGGAAGCTGAATTAATTTTTCTAAGTAATCAATAACAATCCGGTTGTTATCTTCTTCAATTTCTTTATTGTTTTTGTACTTATGCTCAATAGCGTATTTCACAATTCGAGGGTCTGCTCCAATGATAAATGCTGTTTTGGGTACATTTAGAAAAAGTTTAATTGCTTCAAGGTTTTCAATAATTCTTTCAGGACTACACCTATCTAAATCATCAATAATTACAACTAATCTTTTGAAATTTGTAGCTTCTAAAAGTTCCGAAAAATCTTTTCTGAATTCTGCAACTGCATTTATAGTGTTTTTATCTTCTTCTTTTCCTTCTTTTACGAAGGCTTTATATATTTCCTTCCCTTCTTCCGATTGAAGTTTTTCAATTATTTTTTCTGGATTATCTCCCCATTCGGTTAGCTTTTGAATAGCAAAAGGAACTAAACTAAGCCCTCCTGTAAAATATGCAGAAACAGCGGGCAAGGCAACATTTTTCATAACCATACCTGCTCCACGCATCCAATCAATAGACTTCCAAAGCTTCTTTGCTTTTTCTTTTATTGTATCCTTAATTTCTTCGGAAATCTTTTTGTTATCCTCTAATTCTTTAAGAATTGAATTTAGTAAGGCAGCTTTAGCATCGTCATACCCTTCAAAAGTCCATCCATTAAAGTATATGCAGAGAGAATCCTTATCATCTTCATTATCAAATTCTTCTTTTACTATTTGCAAGATGCTGGATTTTCCACTTCCCCAATCACCAAAAACTCCTATTGTAATTGGTAAGACAGACTTATCATTGATTATATTGATTAACAAATCTGCGTGTACTTTAAATCCTAATAAGTCTTCCGATGTTTCATTATCTGCCCACATACTTTTATAAATTTTTAATTTACATTTTATTTTCCTCTATTTAACCTACGTTTTGACAACTTTCTCCAAATACTATGAGCCAAATCAATTTCTTTTTGTGTCAACCTATAATGCTGTTTTAAAATTACCTCATTTGTGATTTGTAATACCTCTTCAATATTTGTTTTGTTTCGTATCAATTCATCAATTTTTGACAATAGTTCTACATTGTTTTTGTGATATGGAAGTAATATGTTTTCGGCTTCATTGGGCATCAATTCTAATACGCCACCTCCGTGGCTTCGCCCTGAAACTTCCGCAAATGCTAATGAAAGCGAATTGTAATAACTTGCTGTTAATGCCTTAATGTCTGTTTCAGGCTTTACAAAGACACGGTGCATTGTGTCAGTAGTGTATGCTTCTGCTTCGTTTATGATTAACCTTGGATAAAGGTTATTTCTTCTTATAAATAAAGCATCCGAAACTTTTAAAGATGGCACTACAAACCAATCATTTCTTATCCTTGTTTTGTAACCTTTATGGATATTCAAACTTTCTCCGTGAGCAATGTAGTTTACTACTCCGTTTGCTTCATTTAGATTTTTTTTCTCAGGAAATGCCAATAAATGTGCTTTAGCTTTTGAGTATTTGTTTTTCTCCCAATCGTCTTTTGTAAAAATGACGCTATTTACTTGCACACTTCTTCCAACCATTGGTTTTGCATAATCTTGAAGTTTGTATTCTTCAACGGTTGTAAGCGGAACAGTAAAAAAATCGTTTGCTCCTGTTGTGATTCCCACCTCAACTTTTGCGTATTTTCCAAGTGTTGGAATATTCCTTTTTTTCGCAATGTTTTCTAAAAAATCGATTTCTTCTTGTTCCAAAAAATAGAAAGTCCATTTGTTAGACTTGAAGTCAATTTTCTTTTGAGGAGTTTTTAATCTTGTAGTGTCGAGGGTTTTCAGCTCGCTTGCATCTTTTAATTCGATGTGTTCTATATTGTGTTCGTTTGTCTCATTCTTTTCGCAGAGCAATAAAACAACTTCTTGCTGAATATCAGGAAATACTAATTTTTCAAACGAAATAATATTGATTTTGTTATAAAACTGTGCAATGAATTTTCGCAATTGCAAAGCAAAAGAAACCTGCAAAATTTCTGCTGGTAAAACAAATCCGATTTTCCCGCCTTTATCTTTTAACAATAGGGAAGAACCAACTACAAAGGACACCCAAGCATTAGTTAATTTGGAATATTTTAAACCTGCTCTAATAAAAATATCTCCAGCTTCCGCTTGCTGATTTCTGTCAAAAAATTGAAATCGGATGTAAGGCGGATTACCAACAATTAAATCAAATTGTTTTTCAGTGTTATTACAATAGTTATGAAAATCGTCGTTGATTACTTGCTTGTTTTTGAGTTTGATTTTATCGGCTTTTTTTGCTTCCGTTTCGTCAAACTCAATGGCTGTAATAGAATTGTATTCTGAGTTTAAATTGTTTAATTGTTCTAAAAAAACACCATCACCACAACTTGGTTCAAGTATATCAAAGTCAGTACTGCCATTAATTCCCCAACGCAGAATAAATTCGGCAATAGGTTCAGGTGTATAAAATCCACCCCTTAATTTTTCAGCTGTTGCGTTCTCAATTAGTTTCATACAAATCTTTGATTAAAGGGATTAATAAATCATCATCGCCTAAATCGTATAATTTGGCTAATAGCTTTTCTAAATTGGCTTTTTCCCTTGCAAATTGTCCTTGCAGTGGAACTAAATTCCTTTTGTTTCCTGAATTTGCATCTATTTGGTCATAAATTCCAATTAATTCTTTTTGAATTTCTACAATTTTATCGTGAAGTATTTTTTGTTTTGCGTCTGAAAAATCAATCTTTCTGATTGGCAGATTTTTCAGAACTTTTGTACCTCTTGCTATGTAACCACCTCTGAAAACTTCGCCATACAACGCACTGAACCACTCCAAATATTTAGAGTTGAGAATGGCTTGAATGTAGTAAATGGAATAATCGCAAGTTTTGGGTATAGCTATTATACAATATCCTGCTGTTCCTCCTGATGATACTATTGTTTTGCTCTTGTCTATAGGGTACTTTTCTCCTGTTGATAATACACCAACAACTATTTTTTCTTCGGCTTCCCAACTATCTAAATGTTGACTTCTTCCAAACTTAAACCAATCATCTTTATTGATTGGAGGACTTACATCTCTACTTTTTATTTCTTTTTCATAGTATTTGAAATAGTTGTGTGCTAATGGAAATTTATTACTAAGTTCTGTTTCAAGAATTACATCAACCTTTCCATTTTGCTTTTGATAAGGGAAAACGACAAAGGAATTTGGATTTAAAAAATTATAAGTATTGAATTTTTCTTTAAGTTTTTTACTGGAAGGCGTTTTGTAATATGGGCGAACAATGTCCTTTTCGATTTTCCATTTTTTACCCTTAATTTCAAAATAAACAAACGAATTATCTATTTTATCTGGCGATATTATGTAAAGTGGATTTTTACTGGTTTGGATTCCATTGGTAATATTTTTTTCTCCAAGTAAATTTTCAAGTGTGGAAGATTGTGAAATGATTTTCTTAAATATAGGCTTCAGTTCGCTTGGAATTAACACCCAAACTTCACTATCCAAGGTTTCTGTTTTTTGAATTTCGTATTTCACTGCATTTGGTTCACGAACCTTCCAACTCTTCAGACTTTTTACTTCTGTGTATTGGAAATTATTTTGCGGTGTTTTGCTTAAAATCAACAAACAAGTATATGTTGTTTTATCTGCAAAAATCTGATTTGCACCAAACGAAACAATAGAATGTAAATATCCTTTTGTTGAAAGTTCTTCTCTTAATTTTTTACCTGCGCCAACTTTTGTAAACTTACTTGGGACAATGTAACCCAAAATACCATCACTATTTAAAAGGTTTATTCCTTGTTCAAGGAATAAGAAGTATTTATCAAACTGCTTGTATGCTGAATTATAATTTGCTTTGTAAAGTGGAAATTCAAGGGGTGTAATGTTTTTCATATCCTCCGACTTCATATAAGGCGGATTGCCAACAATTACATCAAAACGAAGTTCTGAAAAATCAAACGGATTGATTTCGGATTGATTTTTCTTTTCAACTTGTGCTGGATTTAACAAGCTATTGCCAAAGAAAATATTGTTAGACAAATCAGGCAAAACGGGTTTGCTTGCATTTGTAGAAGACGTGTTTTCATCTTCTAATAATTTGAGCAATAAGCCAAATTTTGCAGCTTCTACTGCATTGAAATCCTTATCAACTCCATAAATACAATTCAATAACAGTTCTTTCTTTACTTTGAAAGGGAGTTTGTAAGTGTTAATATTTGTTTGAATAAGTTTTGTTTTGTCTGCTTTTAAATAGTAGTCAATTAAAATATCATTCAACAACTGAAAAAGTTCCAGTAAAAATGCTCCAGAACCGCAAGCGATATCTGCAAATTTGAGTTTCAGAATTTCTTTGTCGTTCTTATCATTACATTTTGGTAAAACCGTATTCCGCAAAATATCGTTGATGATAAATGTAGGCGTGGTTACAATATCTCTATCAATATTTTCAGGTTTCTTTATCAATTCAACTTTTCCGTCTTGAACAGTCAATTTTTCGGATAAGAAAATTTCATAAATGCTACCTAAGATGTCGGATGAAAATACACTAAATGAGTATGGGCTTTCTGGATAATACAATTGCTTAATAATTATCCAAAATGCAGAGCTAATATTTTCTACAATTTTATCTTTAAGTAACTGGTCAAACAAACCTGAATTATATCTTTTGTCAGCTTGTTCAAATTTTTTGATGAGTGCGTTGAAATCACTTGCATTAGCAAACTTTAGAAGCGTTTGGTAGTCTTCTAAATTTCGGTCTTCACAAACCCGCAAAAACAAAATTCTGTTCAAATAACTTTGTACAATATCGTTTAAATTATGTTCATTTATTTTTGGGTCGTGCTTGTAAATTTCACTACCTAATAATTTCCTCCACTCGTTGAATTGTTGCAGGAAAAGTGTATCAATTGAATGCTGATTTAGTTTGGTTTCAATGGTTTGCCATTCAGTATCAAACGTACCTGTGTAAACCGCATCTTTACCTAATAACTTTATGATTTCCTCAAACTTACTTTCGTATTCGGTGTAATGATACTTTTTTATTAATGCCTTAGTGTAATTGTCAGTTTCATCAACTTTTACAGAAGTGTCATAAATGATGAGGTGTTCAAAATTTGATAAAACTGAAATTTTAAGTTTGGCTGTAAAGCCATAACGTCTTACTTGTTTTGCTGTGTCATTATTCGTTTCTATTGCTACACAAGGTTTTTTAGCCTCTAAAAAGAACTTTCTTTCTGAGAATAACCTAAATGAGTAATCAGGTTTTTTTGAATGTTCGGAAGCATTTTCTTTTAATGCTTCTTCTAAAATTACCTCTCTTTCGTTGGTTGATTTTCCTGCATTGTTTTTTATGTCCCAGCCAAGCAGTTCAAAAAATGGGTCTAAGAAATCACTACGTAGAAGCGTTTCATTATATTTAGGAGTAAGATAATATTCCCTTTGTAACTCGTACTTTTGAATAAGTTCTTTTATGTTCATTTGGTTTTATTAGCTTTTAAATATTTAACTCTTTTTTCAGCCACTTTTAAAGCTTTTTCTCCCATATCTTCATCCTGAATCTCATAAAGAATTTTATCGCTCAGAAATAAAATCATCAAGGTGTCTGGATTTTCATTATAAATATTAGCGAACTTATTTACAAGTTCTTTATTCAATTTACGTTCTCCTCTTTCTAATTTACTTAGTATAGCAACATCAATATCTAACTCTTCTGCTACTACACGCAAGGGGAGTTTATTTTGCTCCCTTAACTCTCTTAATCTTTCTGCTACCATCTTATTGTTTTGACAATATTTGTCAAATGTAATCATTTAAACGAAATTCGACCAACAATTAATTTAGGAAATAAAAAAGGTCGGTTTTAAAACCGACCCTACGCTTTTACAACGAACTGTATTTTACCAGTCATTCTGCTTTGCAGCGGCATTTTTGTTGTAGATGTAATCGTACAAGTCTTTGCTGAGGTCATTGAAATAGCCTGCAATTTGAGTAATATTATTGGCATACATCTTTCGTACTTCGCCGTCCTTTTTGAAATGTGTCCAGCTGTCTTTATAATCTACTTTGTCCCAACGTCTGATGCCACTTGCTCCAGTAACGTGATAATTTTCTAATCCAAGAACGGCAAACTTATATTTCCCGTCCTTAAATGAAACCTCAACTTCGTAGCGTATATCATCACAGAAGCTCATAAGGTTAGTCCAGCAGTATTTATCCTTGCTCACGCCCTGAAAACGGATGTAATCGTTTTCTACCTGTGCCTTGATAACCTCGCTTGGCTTGTTATAGGTCTTGTTAATCCATTCCATAGCTTTATTGTAAAGCTCCTCTTTGGTCTTGCCCTCGCAGCCCACTACAATAAAGTCAGTTAAACCTTTGTCTTTTGTGATTGAAAATTGAGTAGCAGGTTGTCCGCTTTGGTTTGGTGGAGGGCTTTGCGTTGAGGTTGCATCCTGTGCAGAGACATTTGTAAAAATAGTTGTGGCGAACATTGCGCTGAGCAAATAAATTTTAGCGTTCATAAATATTGATTTTAAGCGTTATTATTTCAGATTTAGTTGTGATGTTTGATTTTTGATTTAAAATGGAATTTCGAGCCGTTTACTGGCTTATATGCAAATGAAAGCATACTGCAAGAAAGTTCCTTACGGAAATCCGCATATAGAAATAAGAAAATCGAGTAAAATACTTTTCTTCATTTCAAAAAGATATTCTACCAGTCCCAAATAGAAAAGCTAAAGTTTAGATGTAAAAAAGCGGGGACTACTACTTAATTTACTGAAAGAGGCTCTGGTAAGCCGTACAACATAAACAAGAATAGCCCCGCCATAGGAGGGGCATCAAACTGTTTATCCTGTGTTGTTTAAAATTTACCAGATTTCTTTCAACAGAATAAAAGCAGACGCTTTTTTTTCGTAAAAATTTATGTTCCAAATTTAGCGTTTTTTAAAATGCTGCAAAGAATCCCCACAATATTTTGCAAAAACAGGCTTTTCGTGATGCGAAAACATAGGTTAAAATTTGCAGTTCTTGTTAAGGTGATTGACTATAGTAAAATTTTTTAACCGATTAATCGCAGATGATTGCGCTTAAAACCTTTATTTATAATCCTTTCAGAGCTTTTTTATCGCCTAAAATAAGTTTAACTAAAATTCGCTTGTTTTTACCCCTTTTCACTCTGCAAAAGGCTGCTTGTCGCTATTTTCAATATTTACCTGTGATAAGTAAGCAAACACCGATAAACAGGTTGTTTAACATTTTGCTAATTTATAGGATTTGAACAGTGCCTATTAGTGAACAGCACGGTTTAGGCTATTTTGTAAATATTTTACGTGTGGAAAAACTATATTTTATTTAATGGCAAGCACAAAAAAAACGTTTAAAAATTGCCGCTTTTTAACAGCTCCTTTGTAAAGCATCTATTGATGTAAAGCATAAAACTTTATGTAATAGAAGCTCAAAGCACTATGGGTAATGGCTTTTATCTATTTCAAAGGATGCTTTACCCTTTACATTTTTTAGCTCCTTTTGCGCCGCCTAAAAGAGTATTTTCTCTACGTGTAAATATCACTGTTTTATTTAACCACAGCACCTAAAAAACATTATTTTTTCATAGTAATATTGTTTAGTACCTATTGTTGTATGGCAGGGGGCTTGGCAAATAAGGAGCTAAAAGGACGATGGGTGCAGGTTTTTTCGTTTTTTAAAGGGCGCTAAACACTCCGCCCGTTTTCCGTTCGCTTTTCGCTCTAAAAAGTTGCTATACGGAAAGCTCTGTTTTATTCGACAGCAACCCTTAAAAATGGCTAAAATTTGTACGCTTTTATAGGGCTTTTTGTATCGAACTTATTACTTGTACTGATGTCTTTTCATCTCGTTAGCAGCTTAAAGAACGATAAATAAAAGCTTTTTGGCTTTTAGAGCGTGCGCTATACTTTTGCTGCTTTTTTAAGAGTTTATTACCTCAACTGGTTATAGCTTGTTAGTATAGAGTAGTAAGCAGCCGAAGAGGCTATGCAAACTCACTAAGAGGCAGCGAGCTGCACCGTCTATCCCGTTGCCCTGTCTGTATTTTTTACACTTGCTACTTGCTGGCTTAATAGTCTTTTGAGCTTTACAGTCTCTGTTTATGGGCTATTGCGGTCTGTGGAGCGCAGGGCGGCTGCTTTGTTAAAAGCCCTTTTTATTTTCACGTGCAATATTCTTGTGAATTTGACCCCATAACCGCTATTGTTATGCCAATAACAGAGCTTATGTAGGAGGTACGGAAGTAGGTAAGTGACCTGGGTTCTTATAGCCTAAATATTGTTGAGGTGGTGCATATTCCAAGTTTATCATTGAAGCGGCTGCGCTGCTGACTTGTCTTTTTTTCGTATTTATGAAGGTTGGCTGTGTGGAATTTGCACCACTTTGTAACTGCACAAGTTTATCAATAATTTGTAACTTAATTTGATGGTGCAGATTATTTTTTCCAATAAGTATTTTGTAATATTTTTCTTTATAACGATTAAACTTATTCCTGCTGCTATTATTTTCCAAATCGTTCCAGTATTCAATATTATTTGCGTCTTTGACGAATTGCAATTCATTAGGCGTTAAACCTGCTAAATCAGGGTTTAAATTTAAAATTAAAACACTTTCCCATTGCTTAATTAGTTCTTGCATTAAGCGGGAGTAATTTTCGATTGTCAGTAAATCATTAATATACTTAATTCCAAGTTTATTAATATAGCTGGATTGCTTGCTTTTTACTTCAAAGCGGAAAGTATTAATATCAATTTCAAACGCTTTTAATTTCTCGTGGCAATGAATGCCTTTTGCATAGCATTTTATTTTTTTGTAATTAGAATTTGTCGCTTTAGAGTATTTATGTTTTGAGTCGGGAATAATAAATTTAGTCTTACTGGAGTATAGCAGACCATTAATAAAATTTTTTACACACATATTTAAAATTAGGTTTAACCCAAACTCAATATTAATAACGCTTAACTCTTCATATTCGGTTTCTTTTATTCCGATTAAATTAAGTATTTGTTTTAGTGTCTTAATGCACTCTATGGGTCTAAAATCTTTACCATTGTGCTTGTAACGGTTGTAATGATAATGAGGAAATAGATTAATTTCTACGTGATGGTAGCCTATAACTTTTCCATTTTCCACTGACTTGCGAAAATCAAAGCGCAATTTTGTACCAATTTTTTTATGACAAACGCTATAATAGTAATTGCTTAGAGGTTTGCACACTACAAAATCAGGATGATTTAGCAAGCGGTTTATTATGTGCTGGCAAAGTGTAATTTGTTTAATGTGGTCTAACATTATTGCGTAAAATTTGCCAAGTGTGATAGTTGCCTCTATTACATATTTGAACATTAAGGGACTGCATTTGCAATCCCTTTTTATTTTCACAACTTGACGATTAGATTAGACTATTGTTTTGTAGAGCTGATAAATTGACGAGCTTAAAGAAGCTTGTTTTTGTTAATGTACTCGTCAATTTCGGAACGTTTGAAATAAATGCGGTTACCCATTTGGTACGCAGTGAGCGTACCCTCTTTGCGCCAGCGGTGTAGGGTGCTTAAATCAATCTGCAACAGTTCGCAGACTTCGGAACGGGTGAGGTATTGAGTAGGTTCTTTGGGTTGGAAATCCTTTGCGAGCTGCTCTCTTAATTCGGGGATTAGAGCATTTTTAATTTCGCTTACTAAATCTGTGGGCGAAGTGCCAATAAATTGAATCTGCGTGTCCATAATTGTATTGTTTAATTATGGGACAAAAATATTTGGATACGTAAATGAGGGAGTGCAAAAGTACTCCCATTTCGCTCCCGTCAATAATTCATAGGGTCTTATTTAGTGTTATTGATGAGGTCTTTCATTTCGTCTAAATACTGGTAAGCAGTATATTTTTCGATTTGATATTTAGGGCTTTTTGAGATTAAATTTAGTCGGTTTTTATAAACAAATTCTTTGGGGTCTGCATCCAATAGCAAGCCTATTATTTCATTTTGTTTTGTTGGAGTAAGTGATTTCATTATTGGAGTTTCAAATATTCCTAACTCAAATAATAGAGCAATTTTTTTTGAATTTGAGAGTGTTATTTTAATTTTTTTCTTAGGTGCATCTTGTTCGGGTAATTTTAAAATCTCCTCATCCAAGAATGTGAAAATATGAAATATTTCATCCATCATTTTGTCTGTTATCTCATAGGCATTTTCATAAGTGATAGCAAATTCTTTTATGATTAATTGCAGAAAAAAGTTTTCCAACCTTTCTTTATTAAATGTTGATTCGATGAAACTTTTTTTCTCCTGCTGATTATCTTTACCCAAAGGAAAGGAATTGAAAATGAAACGATATTTTTCTGAAAGAATTGAATAGTAATCTCGGATTGATATAGCTTGATTTTCTTTTAATACTCTAAAATCATTTAGATAGTAAGTTTTGAAATCTTTATATGTACAGTAAATGGTAATTTCCATATTTGAGGATATTATTTTAGATGAAAATTAATTATACAATATTTAAAAAACTCTCCATTCTTTCTGCTACTCGTCTTGCCTTATCTATTTTTTCGGTTTTATTGTAGAGATTTACCATATCATCTGTTTTATGACCTGTTTGCGTTTTGATATTCTCTTTTCCAAGCACTTCAATAAAATTAGTAACAAATGAACGTCTGAAAATATGAGTTGTAACAAGTTCCCATTTTTCGTATTCTTTAGTTATTTTTTTACCTCGTTCGCCTTGCTCTTTATCTTTCCTTCCTCCTGTCATCTTTTGTGTTAAGCCTGCAATTTTGCATACCTCTTTAATATATAGGTTTAATTTTACGTCAGAAATTTTACGGGGAAATTGCCCGTCTCTTTTTTCTAAAACCTTTAATACTTCTGAATGCAGGTAAATATATTCCTCCGAATCGTGTGTTTGGTTTTGAATTTTCTTTTGACGGAATTTTAAAATATTTTCATCAATAATATTTTTTGCATCAAAATTTAATAAGTCCGATACCCTTGCTCCCGTGTAAAATCCGATAATTAACCAATCTTTTGCATTCTCTAAGTAGTCGTGAGGATATATAGTGGATTGTATTTGTTTTAATTCTGCAAAGGATAAAATTGGCGGGGCATAGCTTTGTCGGACTTTCATAAACTCCCAATGTAAGACCTCGCTATTAACATCAACTTTCTTTTTGGAGGCGAAGCTACAAATGGTTTTAATGTACTTTAAGTCTTTTATAATTGTACTTGCGCTAAATTTTTCCTTTTGCATCCATTCCGTTAAATCGTCTCGGAAATCATCGCCAATATCTTTTACAGAAAGTTTCTTGTCAAATGATACAATGCGGTTTTTAATGGTTATTAATTTTTTACGTGTAGCTTCGGTAATAGGATCTTGTTTGCCCTCTATTCGTTTGCTTTTTTCTTTGATATAATAATCTATAAAATCTGCAAGGTTAATAGGTATTGATGATTTTGCTGCTTTGGGCTGCTCCTCCTTTTCGGGCAGAAACTTTGTGTTATAAAAATCCTTAATCTCGTCTTTTGTTGCATTGGGATTATTTGTTAGAAATATAGAAACTTCGGATTTTAATAATGCAAGATTGCTGTTCAGTAATGCAATTTCAGTATTGAAATTTCTCTCCAAAGCTGTTTTTGGGGTTTTCTTAGCTCTGCTTATACAATATTCGTTTTTCTCATCCCAGTTCTCAGGATTAATCGAATACGGTGTTTTGAGTGTGACTTCAAATTCTCTTCCTTTGTTGTAGCGAAAGTAAATTGTTGAATTTGTCCCTGTTTTTATACGGATAAAAAACTTCTTTGCCATTGTATTGATATTTGAACAATCCAAAGGTAAATAAAATGTTGGTACAATTTGTGTCTGTACCAACACTTGTACCAACAATTTTGCAATTATTTACAATTTGATACAATGAAAAACCATTGCTTTGTTTGTGGTTAATTGCTTTTAATAAAGGTTTTTGAATGTATTTTCCAATAAAAAAGGCACTTCGTTAAAAGTGCCTAATTGTGTATAAAGTGGAGTTGGAGGGATTCGAACCCTCGTCCAAACAAGCAATACGCAAGCTTTCTACATGCTTATTTTGCTGTTGATTTTCGAGCTCAGGCAGAGAGCAAACACCCAACCTAAACCTTAACTTCTGAAATTTTCGAGTTTTGGTCAAAGCACCCAAAACCTTATTCCTGCATTCCTATATCCCAGGATCAAACGCCGCAGAACAGAGCATTTGTGGGACATCTTGCTTCCTTACTATCTTCGGGAAACGCTTGAATCTACTAAACTTCGATTATTAAGCTGCAAGAGCGAACTCTTCGTTGCCAGTTAAAATGTTGTAGCAAGGGATTTAAGAGATCGCGCTACGGTTCTCTGCATGCTTACTTACCCATTGGCCTTGCTGTCGAAACCAGTCAACCCCGTTTTTTAAATAAGACTACAAATTTACAAATAAAACAGCCAACTAACAACTATTTACCAAAAAACCAAATTTGGGCGTGCCCCTCGCAGCCGCTTGCCATCCTGAGCCTGTCGAAGGGCTACAGCTCGGGTCGGGCTGTCCGCTCCAATCTTTTTGTTTTGTCATGCTGAGGTTCTCGAAGCACGTTTCAACAAAGACAAAAAGGATTTCCACTACCATCCCTCACGCGCTTCGCAAAAAACAAACTTTGTTAACAATTAGAAATTTTCCCCTTCAAAACAAATTAGCTCAAAAATAAAATCAGCATAATCCGCCAAATCAGCGAGTAATAAAAAGATCGATGAACAAAACGCCCTTGCAAAGCTTAAATAATCTCGATAATGATAAAAAACCTTGCGCCCTTTTTGTTTAAAACTGCAACAAGCAAAATCATTCTCAAAATAATTTTAACAAAACCAAAACTTCCAAATTCTAAAAAAGTCACAAAACTGGTTAAAGTCGGTTAAACTATCTCTCCCAAAATCCTTTCGGTACAATATCAGAGCTGATTAAAGCTAATTTTGTACAAACTTAATTGCGTGAAAATTAAATTATTATTTCTCCTTATCACATTTATTTCCATAAAGACTTTCTCACAGTCAGATTATGTCCTGGGGAACATTGCCAACGAAAGTGGGGATAAACTACCAGGTGCGAGCATTTACAATCTGCGAACCGACCAGGTTGTAGTGTCTGATAAGATGGGAAACTTTGCCATCCCGGCAAAACCTTTCGATGAGCTGAGAATCGTAAGGCAAGGCTATGAAAGGAAACTGATTTCGTTAACGCCGGATAATTTTTCAAAAAATCTGGAAGTCAAACTAACGACCATTCCACAAGAGATCGAAGAAGTCAAGCTCAGTTTCAAACCAACCGGAATCCTGAAGAAGGATGTCACAAGACTTAATCCGCCTCCGAAAATTGTGGCACTCAACAGTGCCATGAGTCTTTATATGAAGACGCCGCTTACTGAAGTGGAAGCAAGAGCCACAACGCCTTCCGCTTTCAAACAGCCCGATTTTGCAGCAGGACAACTGAATCTGATGAAATTGGCAGGAGCGATCAGCGGTTTGGTCGGAAAAGCAACATCATCTCCGAAAACCACAGCGGACTATACAGAAACCCAGGAATTCTACAAACGTGTAAAATCAGTTATCGATTTAGATTATTACACCAAATATGGTTTGGACGAGTACGACTTCGATATTTTTCTGGCTTACGCAGATCAAGCCCACGACCTCGCAAAGAACTACCGAAAGAATTTTAACAGGGCGGCTATAGAATTCAAGCTCAAAGAAGCCTTCGCCGAATATATCAAGACCCACAATTTCTCCAAGAAACAAGCAGAAGGTTAAAAATTTCAATCATTTTGCGCCCGTTGTAGATAAAACTAATATTGAGGTTTTACGTTGTTTAGTTGATTTTGGTTTTTATTAAAGGTTTTTATGGTAGGTGTTTAAATTGAATAGTGCCAATTAATAGCTTTGCATAAAGGTAAATTCTCCTAAAATCCCTATTCATAGAGCTTTTAACATAATGTGGAAAACTTTTACAGATGATTGTCAGTTTTTTGCCTTTTTTCCACCTTTTGCCCTTTCATTTTTAGACATCAATCTCTACTTTTGTGTTACCGCTTTGGAGAAAAAATGTAATTCCGTTACACACTAAAAAATAGCAGATTACACCTTTTTCCTCTTTACAAAATAAATTTAATAATTGATTAAAACTGCTGATAATGGGAATTTTTGATAAGAGAGTTAGCTATAAACCTTTTGAGTATCCGGAAGTTCTACAATTCGTAGAAGCCATCAACAAATCCTTTTGGGTGCATTCTGAAGTGGATTTCACTGCAGATGTTCAGGATTTTCATTCGCAGTTGGAGCCTCATGAGAAAAATGCAGTGAAGAATGCTTTGTTGGCCATTGCACAGATCGAAGTGAATGTAAAAACATTCTGGGGAAACCTTTATCAGCACCTTCCAAAACCAGAATTGAACGGTTTGGGCGCCACTTTCGCAGAATGCGAATTCCGTCATTCCGAAGCTTATTCCAGATTGTTGGAAGTTTTAGGATATAATGATGAGTTCTTGGAAGTTGTTAAAATACCGGCGGTAAAAAACAGGATAGAATATCTTGGAAAAGCGCTTCAACACGCTAATTCCAACGATCCAAAGGCTTATATGTCAGCTTTGTTGTTGTTCAGCATTTTGGTGGAGAACGTTTCACTTTTCAGTCAGTTTGCGATCATCTTATCATTCACGCGATTCAAAGGCTATATGAAAAACGTTTCCAATATCATTGCCTGGACTTCTGTTGATGAGCAGATCCATGCCAACGGAGGGATTTATCTGATCAATAAGATTCGTGAAGAACAACCGGATTTATTGAATGATGCTGATATCGAAGCGATTTATGATTTGGTAGATGAGTCGATTGAAATGGAAGGCCATATCTTGGATTGGATTTTCGAGCAAGGTGAATTGGAGAAATTCTCAAAAAAGAACCTTCTTGATTTTATGAAATACAGAGTAGATGACTCTTTGAAGAAAATCGGGATGAAGACCAGATACAACGTAACGCCGGAAGATTACAAACCGATGGTTTGGTTCGAGGAGGAAGTTTTTGCCAACTCTATGGATGATTTCTTTGCGAAACGTCCGGTAGATTATACAAAACACGACAAGTCTATCACAGCGAACGATTTGTTTTAAAAAAGTAATCAAATTACCCTTCCCTGAAGGAGGTGGTTTACAAGAAGATATATTGTTATTCCAAGCAATGACAAATGAAATTATAAAGTGAATATCACTTTAAGAAAAAAGAAAATTTTAAGAAATAGTTTACAGATTCTTGGAGTTTTCTTTTTTATGTGATAAAGCCAAATATTAGTCTGAGTCGCTTTGGTTTTATTTAAATGTTAGTCATCAGCTAAATTTAAATCAATATGAACTCAGAGATTATTTCAGAAATTGAACACAACCAGTCAGACAATTTCCATCCCGGAGAATACATTTATATGGGAATGGGTTTGACGAAAGGACATAGGGTGTGTATGTCCGTAGCCTACAAAATTGACTATTGCATCAAAAAAGCAAAGCAGTTTGAAGAGATTAATAATGATGTGACCTTTACACACATCAACAAAGTAAAAGTAGGAGAATTGGAAAGGAGTAAGAAGATACTCTTGAACTAATTCCGTAAATTTAAAAGGAAAATTAGCAAGCAAAATATTAAAGTTATGATGGACGAAAACATAGATATCTGGTGGCTCAATGAAGAGTCTGAGCAAATGCTTAACAGAGGTTACCTTCTGAAAGGGGAAACTGTAGAAGGCGCAATCGACAGGATTACAACTGCAGCAGCAAAACGTCTTTACAAACCGGAACTGCAACCGGCTTTCAAAGAGATGATTGTAAAAGGCTGGATCAGTTTTTCTTCTCCGGTGTGGGCTAATATGGGAACACAGCGCGGTTTGCCGATATCTTGTTTCAACGTTCATATTCCGGATAATATCGAAGGCATTACCCACAAATTGGGTGAAGTGATTATGCAGACGAAAATCGGTGGAGGAACTTCCGGATATTTCGGGGAATTGAGAAATAGAGGAACAGCGGTTACAGATAACGGAAAGTCTTCCGGAGCAGTTTCTTTTATGAAATTGTACGATACAGCGATGGATGTTGTTTCCCAGGGTGGTGTGAGACGAGGTGCTTTTGCGGCTTATCTTGACATCGACCACGGAGATATTGAAGAGTTCTTGAGCATCAAAGATATCGGAAGTCCCATTCAAAACTTGTTCACAGGTGTTTGCGTTCCGGATTACTGGATGCAGGATATGATCGATGGCGATGTTGAGAAGAGAAAAATCTGGGCAAGAGTCTTGGAAAGCCGTCAACAAAAAGGTTTGCCATATATTTTCTTCACAGATAACGTGAACAGAAACAAACCTCAGGTTTATAAAGATGCCGGATTGATGGTGAACGCAAGTAATCTTTGTTCAGAGATCATGTTGCCTTCAACGGCTAACGAATCTTTCATCTGCTGTCTATCTTCTATGAACCTTGAATTGTATGATGAGTGGAAAGATACAAACGCTGTGAAATTGGCAATCTATTTCCTAGACGCAGTTTTATCAGAATTCATTGAAAAAACTGAAGGGAACTATTACCTGACTTCAGCAAGAAACTTTGCAATGCGCCACAGAGCTTTAGGTTTAGGCGTTTTAGGATACCACTCTTATCTTCAGAAAAATATGATTCCGTTTGAGAGTTTTGAAGCAACCCAGTTCAATGCAAGAGCTTTCCGTCACATCAAAGAACAGTCTGAGATTGCTTCCAAAGAGTTGGCAAACATCTATGGTGAACCAGATATGCTGAAAGGTTATGGGCTAAGAAATACAACAACGATGGCAATCGCACCAACCACTTCAAGTTCTGCGATTTTAGGACAAACTTCTCCTGGAATCGAGCCCTTCGCTTCCAACTATTACAAAGCGGGTCTGGCAAAAGGAAACTTTATGCGTAAGAACAAATATCTTGCTAAATTGTTAGACGAAAAAGGTCTTGACAACGAAGAAACATGGAGAACGATTATGTTGAACCATGGTTCTGTTCAGCATCTTGAAGGGTTGTCAGCCGAAGAAAAAGCGGTATTTAAAACGTTCAGAGAGATCTCCCCGATGGAGATTGTTTCTCAGGCTGCTCAGAGACAGCAATATATTGACCAGGCACAATCGCTTAACTTGCAAATTCCTTCCACAATGCCAGTAAAAGACGTAAATTACGTAATGATAGAGGCTTGGAAAAAAGGCGTGAAAACATTGTATTACCAAAGAAGTTCTTCGGTTTCCAAAGAATTGATGGTCAACTTTGTGACTTGTTCGGCTTGTGAAGCGTAGACAATAATTAAAAATTAACAATTGATAATTAAAAACCATCTTGTTGTAAAAACGAGGTGGTTTTTTGTTTGAGTTTCTTTGCTAAGTTTACGGCTTTGCGAACTTAAAAGCATTCTGTTAATCAAAAAAATCTTTGCGGACTTTGCGTTTAAAATCATCAAACTTTACTTAACTTTAAGCCTCGAACTTTAAATTTTAATTCTAATGAAATTCGGACAAGTTGCTGACCCGTCGAAAATCGATTTTACTTTGCCAAAAGACCATCCTCAAACCAAATTCATTCTCGAGAAGAATAAAAAAGGTTTGAATAATATCTCCATCGGTTGCGCAAAGTGGAACAAGACCGATCTCAAAGGTTTTTATCCGAAAGGAACAAAAGACGAGTTAACATACTATGCTACTCAACTTAATTCGATTGAGTTGAACGCGACTTTCTACGGTATGCCGACAGCAGAACAAGTTCAGACGTGGAAAGAAAAGACACCAAAGGATTTCAAATTCTTTCCGAAGATTACTAACACCGTTTCACACTTCCGCAGATTGTTGAATGTTACCGATGTCGTTACACAATTTGCTTCGGCCGTTCTTAATTTTGACGAGAAATTGGGAATGGTTTTTCTTCAGCTTCACGATAATTTCAAACCGAAAGATTATGAACGATTGGAAAAATTTGTACAGGATTGGCCAAAAGAAGTTCCGTTAGCAATTGAATTGAGAAATACGGAATGGTTCACCGACGAAGAAGTATTCAATACCGTTTGTGAATTATTTGAAATGAATCAAATCACCAACATCATTGTAGATACAGCCGGGCGACGTGACATGCTTCACATGCGGCTTACAACGCCTCATGCTTTTATACGTTATGTTGGAGCCAATGCAGAAAGCGATTATGCAAGACTGGACGACTGGCTGGAAAGAATCAAGATCTGGAAAAAAGAAGGGCTGCAGAATCTTTATTTTTTCGTTCATCAGAATGTTGAAAAAGCATCGCCGTTATTATCAGCTTATTTTATTGAGAATGTGAATAAAGAATTCGGGACAGATATCCATATTCCCACAATGGCTTCTGAGCAACCGACTTTGTTTTGAAAATTAAATTCCCTTTCTGAAAAGGGAATTTTTATTTAAGTCAATATAATATATTTAAGCCAGAAACTTAAGTTCCTTATCTTTGAACTTATTGTTTTCAACTAGCTTATTCATTGCTTTCATCATTTTTTTTCGGAGTTTGGCCAAAATACGGACGTTCTTATCATCACTATAGTCGAAGATATCATCCTCGAAAGAAAATACATCACCTTTTTTGAACTTGATATTATTCTCTTTCATTTCCTTAAGAAGCATCAGGTTGGTCATTACTCTCAGGGAGGCACTTTCTGCGGCTTCCATATATTTCAGAGATTTTAGAAGTTCTTTTTTATACTTTTTCTTTGATTTCATTTTGAATAAGGTTAATCAATGAAAGGTATGAAAATTTCTTTAGAATTTCTTACTTTTGGGAAAAATAAATCTAAGAAATGCAAGACCCGATTTTCGAACTAATTGAAAAAGAAAGACAAAGACAAACACATGGCATTGAACTGATCGCTTCGGAAAATTTTGTTTCCGAAAACGTGATGAAAGCAATGGGAAGTGTGCTGACCAATAAATATGCGGAAGGTTATCCCGGACGTAGATATTACGGCGGATGTGAAGTTGTAGATGAAGTAGAGCAACTGGCGATCGACAGAGCAAAAGAATTGTTTGGTGTAGATTATGTGAATGTTCAGCCACATTCTGGTTCTCAGGCGAATGCTGCAATCTATCTTTCTGTTCTTAAACCTGGCGATAAAGTGATGGGGATGGATTTATCTATGGGGGGGCATCTCACACACGGTTCGGCGGTTAATTTCTCAGGCATTCAATATCAGGTTTGTTCTTATGGTGTTCAAAAAGAAACAGGTCTTATAGATTATGACCAAATGAGAGAAGTGGCACTCAGAGAAAAACCAAAGATGCTGATCGCGGGATTTTCTGCTTATTCCAGGGATTTGGACTATGCTAAATTCAGAGAAGTTGCGGATGAGATTGGAGCAACGCTCTGGGCGGATATTGCACATCCAGCTGGTTTGGTTGCAAAAAGCCTTTTAAATAATCCATTCGAACATTGCCACGTTGTGACGACGACGACTCACAAAACGTTGAGAGGCCCAAGAGGTGGAATGATTATGATGGGCAAGGATTTCGAAAATACTTACGGACATAAAACGCCGAAAGGCGAAACTAAATTAATGAGTGCTGTATTGGATGGTGCTGTTTTTCCAGGAATCCAGGGAGGCCCATTGGAACACGTGATTGGTGCGAAAGCAGTTGCATTTGCAGAGGCCATTGACCCTAAATTCGAAGTTTATGCAAAACAAGTAAAGGCGAATGCTCAGGCTTTAGCAAAATCGATGGTAGACTTAGGCTTCGAAATCGTGAGCGGAGGAACGGATAATCACTTAATGCTGATCGACCTTAGAAATAAGAATGTAAACGGAAAAGAAACCGAGAAAGCTTTGGTAAAAGCAGATATTACCTGTAACAAAAACATGGTTCCTTTTGATGACAAATCGCCATTTACAACTTCTGGGATTCGTCTTGGAACTGCAGCAATCACGACAAGGGGTCTTAAAGAAAACGATATGGCAACAATTGCTGGTTTGATTTCTGAAGTGGTTGATAATATCAAGAACGAAGAGGTTTTATCTTCTGTTAGAACGAAAGTAAATGAATTGATGGAAGGTCATGAGCTTTTCAATTATTAAAAAAACAATTCTGAATTTTAAAAAAGAATGAGCATCTTTGCTCATTCTTTTTTTATGGAAAAAAAATCATTGACTTTCGATGAAATTAAACTGAAGCTAGTAAACTATTGTGTTTATCAGGACAGATGTCATTCTGAAGTGGAACAGAAAATGAGAGAGTTTCTTTTGATACCGGAAGCTAAGGATGAGATTTTTCTTTATTTAATGAAGGAAAATTATCTTAATGAAGAGCGTTTTACCAGAAGTTATATCCGGGGAAAGTTCTATATCAAACACTGGGGAAGGAATAAGATCAGACTCAATCTTAAGCAAAAAGGAATTGCGGATAAATTGATTTCCAAATGTATGGACGAAATCGATGATAATGATTATGAAAAAGCTTTAAATAAGATCTATCAAGATTATTTTTCCAAACAAAAAGAGGCGAAAGAATATCAGAGAAAGAACAAAACGATAAAGTACTTATTGTCCAAAGGCTTTGAGTATGACTTGATTTGCGAGATTTTACAGAATGAGTGAAAATCAACGTTAAATTAAATTAATATTGAAATATTAACAACAATTAAAAATATTTCATAAAAATAAATAAAAAATTCTTAATTTCGTCCCAAATTCGAACAAATAAAATTCATGAGAAAGCTAATTGTTATATATTCCTTATTGGTGTTTGGCTCTATTAACGCTCAATTTATAAAGTATGGTGTAACAGGAAGTTTGCATAGAGGTTCTATTGCAGGTATTCATAATGCATCAAAAGCTAATTTTGGTGGCAGTGTTGGTGTTTTTGCAGATTTTTCTATAGTTCCTAATGATATCTATGACTCTGCTTGGTTGTATCTGACACCTCAATTGGAAGTTTATACTATTGGAGAACGCGCTTCATGGAACGAAGATGATAATAATCGTCAAAAATATAATAATACTTATATTGCTGTACCTATCTACCTAAAGTATTTCATGAAGAATCATGGTTATAAAGGAGATATATATTTTATGGTTGGACCAAAATTCGAATTTCTTGTGTCAGAAAAGATTGAAGAAGGAGATGCTGTAAACAGGGCGATGGCTGCGGGATATGATCCTGCAAAATTTGGCCTAGGGCAAAAGGCAGATAGTTTTGGTTATGGGGTTTCTGCAAAAGTTGGTGTAAAAGTGGATAATAAATGGGATGTATTTATAAGATTCGACAGAGGACTTTCAAAAGTATATCCAGAATATAAGGAATATTCCTCATATAATAGATTTTTAGCAATAGGTCTTAGCTACTATATTGGAGAGACTAACTAGAAATTATAAGCTAAATTAATATATGATAATCCTGCAACTCATTAGTTGCAGCCTTATAAAATGAAAAGACCAATCCTTATAATACTCATATTCATTTTTACTTTTTCTTGCAAGCCGAAAGAAAATATGGTTTATATGAGTAATCATAATTTCGAGCAAGAAACTAACCAAGCTAGATATACGGGACTAAAAATCAAAGAAGGAGATGTTTTGGAGATTGTTGTCTCTGCTTTTGATGAAATTGCTGTAAAACCTTTTAATCTTAACACTATATCTTCTACAAATAATACGGCCGAAAGTAGTTCTGCTGTTATAAATAATAGTGGAAGCAGATATATGGTTTCTACTGAAGGCTTCATTACATTTCCTGTTTTAGGAAAGGTCTATTGTCAAGGAATGACAAAACAACAATTAAAGGAAGATTTAGAACAACGATTGAAAGTTTACTTAACCGACCCAATAGTGGATATCCGTCTAGTGAATCTCAATATCAGTGTTTTGGGAGAGGTTAAAATGCCGGGAACAAAGACGTCAAATACAGAAAGAATTAATCTATTTCAGGCGCTGGCTCTTGCAGGAGATATGACAGATGCAGCAGACCGAACAAAAGTGAAGCTGCTTCGCTATTCAGAAGAATCGAAAAAAGATTCTGTTGTCACTTTAGACTTTTCAGATGCAAGCATTGTTAATTCTCCATATTATTATCTTCAGCAGAATGATATTGTCTATGTAGAGCCTGATAGAAACAAGCAGATTGCTGCCAACAATACTAACCCTAACAGAACTTTATTTTGGCAGCTGATAACAGTGGCTGTCAGTATTGCGGCTTTATTAGTCAGATTTACAAGATAACATTTTTAATGGAATTATTAGACCCCAACATTGGCCACCAGAAAAAAATCAATTTTAAGAAGGAGATTTTTAAATTTCTTAAATATTGGCCTTGGATATTATTAAGTATGGTATTGTTTTATACTGCAGCGTTTCTTTATTTAAAATATACACAACCACAATATCTTTCTAAAACAACATTACTTTTTCAAGAATCCGATGCTGATAAAGGAGCACTATCAGACCTTAAAAACCTAGGGATGGGTATCAGCGGAGATGAGGAATTACAAGGAGAGGCGGCGGTGATTATATCCAAGCCAATCATTCAAAAAGTGGTCAAAAATCTTGACCTTAGTGTTAGTTTCTATGCAAAAGGAAAGATAAGAGAGATAGAACTTTACAAAATGTCACCTTATTTTGGTAAAATTATATTTGCAGATAAGGATTTTCAAGAAGCGACTTATTTTATTGAGCCAGTAAATAACAACTCGTTCAAATTTTCGGAAGGGCCTTTGCTTAATAGTAAAGACACCTTTAAATATGGCGAGATAGTAAAGTTGCCTTGGGGAAGCGTTGTTATCAAGAGAAATTTTAAAGGATATTTGCCTTATAGGAACTTAGTTGTTTTTAGAAGTGATAAAATAGCTGAAATGCAATTGGAAAAAAGCATTACAGTACAACTTCCAAAAGGTTTGTTGATGGATATTTCGCTTATAGGAGAGGCGCCGAGCAAATCTGAAGATATTTTGAATGAGCTCACCAACCAGTACAATCTAGATGGTGTAAATGATAAAAATGCAGAAGCTCAAAATACAGCTGAGTTCATTGATGCCAGATTGGACCTTATTTCTGGTGATCTTGGAAAAATAGAGTTGGATAAAGAAAACTTCAAAAAAGCCAACAAACTAACAGATCTTGATGTTCAGGCAGGAATAGCAGTTAATAGATTAACTGGAAACGTTGAGAATATATACAACGAGTCATCTAAATTACAGATTCTTAATTCTATTTATGATATGGCTTCCTCTGGAAAAGATCAACTCTTCCCGACTGGGTTAGGAATGCCGGAAACTACAGAAGCATTGCTCCACCAGTATAATGAAAAGCTTTTACTGAAAAAAAGAACTCTTAATCAAGCTACAAATGATAATCCGTCGATTAAGGCTTTCGATAAAGATCTCGCAGAACTGAGTTATCTTATTAGAAATAGCATACAAGAAGCAAGAGGACAGGCTCAGAAAAACATTGGGAAAACTAATATGGAGATTGGCGAAGACAAAGGCTCTATTTTAAAATTCCCCACACAAGAACGTGTATTTAGAAATATAGAAAGACAACGTAATCTTAAAGAATCTCTTTATCTTTATCTTCTTCAAAAAAGAGAGGAGAATGCAATTACACTTGCAGTTACCACTCCTAAAACAAAATTGGTAAACCCGGCTTATACAGTAGGTATTGTAACACCTAATTATACACAGGTGAAAATCGGTGCTGTATCTTTAGGGTTGATTTTGCCATTGTTAATTATTTTCATCGTCAATGTTTTGGACAACAAGGTTCGTTCAAAAGATGATATAGAAACATTAGTGGCTAATATACCTTTGATTTCTGAAGTACCTCATAGTGAGATTGCAAAACCCTTGATTGAGAAAAATGATTTTACAATTTTTGCAGAATCTTTTCGAATACTTACTTCCAATCTTAAATTCATTTTAAGGACAAAATCTATCCAGAAAGGTGGGGTTGTATTGGTCACATCTTCTGTAAAAGGAGAAGGCAAAACCACAATATCTACTAATGCAGCACTTAGTCTGGCGGGAAGTGGGAAGGTCATATTGATAGGCGCAGATATCAGAAATCCTCAGCTACATCGCTATATGACAGAGGCTCGAGAAGGCTTAACGAATTATTTGGTATCAGACAATATCCCTATTCAAAAATATATCGTAGAATCAGGCTTGTCGGAGAGTTTGGATGTTATTTTTAGTGGCTCGAAGGCACCTAATCCTAATGATTTGCTGGATATGAAAAAATTTGATGATATGATAGATGAACTTAAAAAAATCTATGATTACATCGTTTTGGACTCAGCGCCTGTTATGTTGGTAAGTGATTCTTTACATTTGGTTGATGTTGCAGACGTCGTGGTATATACTGTAAAATCAGAATTTACTGAGAAAGAAATGTTAACGTTTGCTTCTAATTTGAAAAAAGACAGCTCAATTAAAAATATGGTATTTGTACTTAATAATGTTAAGCCAGAATATTCTAGATATGGATATAAATATGGCTATGGATATTATAATGATTCCAATAGGAAAAGTTTCTATCAACGTTTGTTCAGATTATAATTTTTCTGAAAAATACTATGAGTCAATTAAAAAAAGGTGCGATTCTTTCTTATGTCAATATTGGATTAACTAATCTTATAGGATTAGTATTAACTCCATTTATTATTCGTTCTCTTGGAGACTCAGAATATGGATTATATGTTCTAATAGGATCGTTAATAGCTTATTTATCTTTAATGGATTTGGGGCTAAATAATACAATTATTAGATTCATTTCAAAATATAGAGCAGAGGGTGATCGAGCTGGAGAGCAGAATTTTTTAGGGACAATCTTTTTAGTTTATATTGCTATTAGCTTATTAATAGTATTTATCGGTGTTTTATTTTATCTTAATCTAGACAGTTTTTTTTCGAAATCGCTATCTGTTGAGGAGACAGATAAAGCTAAGGTAATGTTCCAGATTCTTATTTTTAATATGGCTATAACTTTACCTGGGGGTGCGTTTACTGCTATTTGTAATGCATATGAAAATTTTGTCTGGCCTAGAATGGTTTCGATTATTAAATATATTTCTAGAGCAATTATAATTGTAGTTATACTATCTCTTGGCGGGAAAGCCATTTCTATTGTAATTACTGATACAATTCTAAATATTATTTTTATTACTATTACAATATTATTCGTAATAAAAAAATTACGTATAAAATTTGCGTTTGAAGAGATCAATAAAAAAAGTATTAAAATTATCTTTAATTATTCTATTTGGATATTTTTATTGGCAATAACAAGCCAATTTATATGGAATGCGGGACAGGTCATTTTAGGAACAGTAACCGATACAAAAACGGTGGCATATTATGCAGTTGGTGTTATGCTTGGTAGCTATTATGGTGCTTTTTCGGGTGCAATATCTAGCGTGTTTTTACCTCGTGCTACTCAAATGAGTATAAATAACACTAAAAGTGAGATTCTAAATACTATGATACGTTTAGGACGAATATCCTTACTTATCTTGCTTTTTATCCTTACAGGTTTTATATTATTTGGAAGAGAGTTTATAATGTTATGGGTTGGTAAAAATTATAAATCTTCTTATACTATTGCTGTTATATTTATGTTATCTTATACCATACCTTTAATTTTAAGCTTTGTAAATTCATTGGTAGAAGCCTATAATAAAGTTCGTTTCAAAGTAACGGTTTATTTTATTTTTTTTCCTTTAGGATTAATTTTAGGTTATTACTTATCTAAAGAGTATAAAGAAATTGGGATGATGATGGGAGTAAGTTTAGGATGGATTTTGGCTCAAATAGTAATGCTTATTTTTTATCATAAAGGACTAGGATTAAATATGTTTGTTTTTTTTAAACAAGTATCTCATAAAATTATAATTTTAGTAGTTTCAATCTTCATAGTAAGTTGGATTTTAAATTCATATTCATCTTCTAATATAAGTCTTCTGATTTTAAAAATATGTGCTTATGCCTTTTTATATTGGGTTGTAATGTATTTGTGGGGAATGAATGAGTCAGAAAAAAAGATGTTAAAAATAATTAAGAAATAGACTTTTGTCAAAAAACACACAAACAGATTTAGGCTAAGTTGATAAAGTATTCAATAAAGAATATAAGACCATAAAAAATGAATAATACCGAGATTAAAAATGTGTTAAGAGTAATCTTTTACCCTTTAGTTCTCATAAAAAGAGAAATATACAAGCAGTGGTTACGATATCTAGGTCTTCATAATCCGAAAAAATTAGCATCAATTCTCCACTATGATTACTGTAAGAGAGATATAAACTGGGATAACCCAAAAGATTTGAATGAGAAGATCAACTGGTTAAAGTTTAATTCAGATACAACAAAATGGAGCTTGCTTTCAGATAAATATGCAGTGAGGCAATATATCGAAAAAGCAGGTTTTGGTGATTTGTTGGTAAAGTTGTATGGCGTATGGTCCTCAGCGGATGATATCGATTTTTCTAAACTTCCAAAGTCCTTTGTTTTTAAAACTAATAATGGGTCGGGAACTGTCCTTATAGTAAAAGATAAAAGTTTGATCAATGAGAAGGAAGTAAGAATTAAACTTCAAAAATGGTTGAAGTTTAAATTTGGTATTATGACTGCAGAACCACATTATTTTTCTATCAAACCACTTATCATTGCTGAAGAACTATTAATAAATGATAAAAGTGATGTTTCAACATCACTTATAGATTATAAAATTTGGTGTTTTAATGGAGAACCACATTATGTATGGACTTGTAGTAATCGGAAGATTGCAGCCGAAACTTATGTTGCATTACACGATATGGACTGGAATGTTTATACAGAGAAATCAGTATTTGTAGATCATTATAGAAAGTGCGAAGCTAATATTCCTAAACCAGAATCATTAAATAGAATGATCGAGGCATGTAGAGTCTTGGTTAAAGACATCCCACAAGTCAGATTGGATTTTTATGAAGTAGGTGGTAAAGCCTATTTTGGAGAAATGACCTTCACGTCGTCAGGAGGGTATATGGATTTCTACACTAAAGCTTGTCTTGAAGAGATGGGTGCATTGGTTAAATTATAGAATAATAATGAACGTTCTCTTTATTTCACACGATGCAGTAGCTTATGGAGCTCCTAAGTCAATGGTTAATATTATTGATGGTTTGCAACAAGATATCAATTTTGTTGTTTTGCTACCATACAAAGGAAATATAATAAACGAACTTGAGAAGCGAGATATACAATATTATACGAGCCGTTATTTCTGGGACGTATATAGTTTGGACTCTCTAAAGGATTTTATAATGCTTCCAATTAGATTAATGAGGCATTATTTTTCTTTTTTCAAAACTATAAAACTTATTAGTAGACTTCATAAGATACACAAATTTGACGTGATTCACTCAAATTCAGGGGTTATTAGAATTGGCTTCTTTGCAGCAAAGTTTTTAAAGATCCCACACTTGTGGCATATTAGAGAATTTCAAACAAAAGATTATAATCTTAATATTTTGTTTGGTAGAAAATATTTTATAAAACTTCTTAAACGTAGTGAAAAAATAATTTGTGTTTCCGAGTCCATTCAAAAATATTTTGAGTTAAAAAATGCATCAGTCATTTACAATGGCGTAATGCCTCGATCTTTAGATGAGATCAATTTGGATAAAGAGAATTATTTTATTTTTGCAGCATCATTACTGCCCAAAAAAGGGGTCTATGATGTATTGTCTGCTTTTATTAGTTTTTCAAAAATAAACAAGGATATAGAACTTGTTATCTGTGGTACAGGGAATGATGAAAATACTAAAAAGATTAAAGATATAATAAAGGATGCTGGACTTGAGAAAAGAATAAAACTGTTGGGATACCGATCCGATGTTTTGGAATTATTAAAAAAAGCCAAAGCATGTATAGTTGCCTCTCATCACGAAGCCTTCGGAAGAATAACAGCCGAAGCTATGCTGGTAGGTTGTCCTGTAATTGGAAAGGCATCAGAGGGTACTTTAGAGATTCTACAAAATGACACCTATGGTTTGTTATACAGTACCGAAGAAGAACTTATAGATTGTATGGCTTTTATGGGTTCATCTAAAAATACAGATGCAGTCAAAAGTAAAATAATTGAAGCAAAGAAAAGAGCTGATATAGCTTTTACACAAGAACAATTGTGTGAAAATATTCAAGTATTATATAAGAATTTACTCAAAAATCATATTTCATGAATCATAAAAATAGTGTGTGTAAAGTAATTGCAATGTATTTGCCTCAGTTTCATCCGATTCCTGAGAATGATAAATGGTGGGGTAAAGGTTTTACGGAATGGAAAAATGTTGGTAGAGCCCAATCATTATTCCCAGGGCATTATCAACCAAGAGTGCCTGCAGATTTAGGATATTATGACTTAAGATTGCCAGAGGTTCGTAAAAGCCAGGCAGATATGGCAAAAGAGTATGGAATTGATGGCTTCTGTTATTATCACTATTGGTTTGGTAACGGAAGGAGATTATTGGAGCGCCCATTCAATGAAGTTTTGAGATTAGGTGAACCAGACTTTCCTTTTATGTTATGTTGGGCAAATGAGAGCTGGCACGAAAAATTTTGGGATAATAAAGGAGGTGTAAGTAAAAATCTTCTCATGGAGCAAATCTATGGTGATGAGAATGAATATGAGGCACATTTCTATTCTTTACTTGAAGCATTCAAGGATCCCAGATACATCAAGATTGAAGATAAGCCAGCATTCATGATTTATGAGCCATTGAAGTTTCCGGAAGTAGCTCAATTTATTACAAAATGGCAAGAATTAGCCATTAAAAATGGATTAGAAGGGATTCATTTTATAGGTCAGACACAACATGCTTTTAGAGATAAAGATAAAATCATCGGATTAGGTTTTGATGCAATTAATGCAGTAAGAATCTATGATGTTTTACAGCACAAAAGCAAATTGAGTCGTTCATTTGCAAGAATCAAAAGATCATTGTTTAAAACTGCTTTATATGAAAAATACAGTAATGCAGTCAAATATCTTACTGATCCCGAGTTCGATTCTGCACCGGATGTCTATCCATCAATAATACCAGGTTGGGATCATACGCCGAGAAGTGGCAGAGGAGGATTTCTATTACATGACTTTACACCAAAATATTTTGCAAACCATGTACGGAATGTATTTAATGTAATGAGAAATAAGCCCGTAGAAAAAAAGATAACGTTTATTAAATCTTGGAATGAATGGGGCGAAGGTAATTATATGGAACCTGATATACGTTATGGGACACAATTTTTAGAAGTAATTAAAAATATAAAAAATTCAGAATATAGTTGAATAGCTTAACTTAACTATGATTAGATTACTATATATCACCAATGGAATCAATGGTTCTGGCGGACTAGAAAGAGTCTTGGCTTTAAAGGCTTCATACTTGGCAGAACATTATAATTATAATGTGACAATCTTATCTCTTAATAAGAACCATGTCAATCCATTCTATACTTTCAGTCCGAAAATTAACATGCTTTCTATAGATGTGACTGGTAACCCTATTCAATATTTCAAATCCTACAAACAAGGGATTCAAAAGATTGTGGATGAAGTTCAACCTGATATTATTTCGGTTTGTGATGACGGACTGAAAGGTTTTTTTATCCCAAGTATAATTAAAACAAAAGCCAAATTAATATACGAACGTCATGTTTCCAAACTGGCTGAAATCAAATCTAATGATGGATTTCTCAAGTCATTATTGACAAAAGCAAAATGGTTGATGATGGAAAAATTGGGTGGTAAATATGCTAAATTTGTAGTTTTAACCAATGGAAACCTTAAAGAATGGGAGATGCTGGATAACCTGATGGTCATACCAAATCCTTTGTCATTCCAACCAGAAGAATCTTCTAGTTTAGACAAAAAACAGGTGATTTGTGTTGGTAAAATTTCTTATCAGAAAGGTCAAGACCTACTGCTACAAGCTTGGGAATTGGTTAACACCAGATTTCCAGATTGGGAACTGCATTTATATGGAAAAGAAAATAAAAATTTTTTAGACACAAGAAATTTACCAAATAATGTGTATTATTTTTCGCCTGAAAAAAATATCCAACAAAAATATTTAGAAAGCTCTATTTATGTAATGTCTTCTCGTTTTGAAGGCTTCGGTATGGTGCTGATAGAAGCAATGGCGTGTGGTCTTCCTTGTGTAAGCTTTGATTGTGATTACGGACCATCGGATATTATACAAGAGGGTATAGATGGTTATTTGGTAGCTAACGGCAACATATCTGGTTTAGCAGATCGATTAGAAAAACTGATGACTAATGAAGATCTACGGAAATCTATGGGGCAAAAAGCAAAGGAAAATGTTAAACGTTTTCAATTAACAAAGATTGCAGATCTTTGGGATAATATGTTTAAAGGACTGTAAAAGTGATTCTTATATGTTTGATTGGATTCCCATAGAATATTATACCGTAACCCATTATCATGTGCTATTATTGGTAGCATTGTTTATAGTATTTAATTCATTAATATTTGATGTTTCAGATAAGCAAAGCATCAGAATTTTTGGACCATTAGGCTATTTCATAGTGCTGGTTTTGATATTATATATGGGACTACGCCCAATCAACGTGCATTATTTCGGTGATACTTCCACTTATGCGGGAATATTTAAAGCAATGCGGAATGGGCAGGAAGCAAAAATTCAGAAAGATTATGTGTTCAATTATTTCATGAAATGGTGTAGTAATTTTATGGATGTGCACAGGTTTTTTTTGTTGCTAGACATATTATACATTATACCCAGTCTTTTATTTTCTCGGAAATATTTTGGACAATATTGGTTTTTTGCTATGTTTATGTTTATAGGCTCCTTTTCGTTTTGGGCTTATGGCACTAATGGATTAAGAAATGGCTTGGCAACCTCCTTATTTATTTTGGGGCTTTATTTTTATAACAGAAAAGTGATCATGTATATGATTTTTACTTTAGGTTATTTCATGCATGCATCTTTAATTATACCTATTGCTGCATTTGTAGTGTCGGGGATCTATAAAAACCCCAAAGTCTACCTTTACATTTGGTTTGCCTCCATACCGCTATCGTTGGTGGGTGGTAGTGCCTGGACAACTCTATTTGCTGGTTTAGGCTTCGAGGATCGGACCTCTGGTTATCTCACCAATGCAGAGGGAAATTTGGAACAGTTCTCTCAAACAGGCTTTCGATGGGATTTTTTGTTGTATAGTGCTTCAGCAGTTTTTATAGGCTGGTATTTTATTTTTAAAAAACAGATTGTAGACCGGTTTTACATTCACATTTTTGGGGTATATACTATCGCTAATTCTTTTTGGATTTTAGTAATTACGGCCGCTTTTAGCAATCGTTTTGCTTATTTGTCATGGTTTCTTATGCCAGCGGTCTTTATATACCCTATGTTTCGTTATAAAATTTGGAAAGATCAGTACAAAACCTTTGCTATTATTCTTTTCTCATATTTTATGTTCACTTATTTTATGAATGTTATTAAAGAAAGATGAAAAAAAAAATAACCGTATTTACACCGACTTATAATCGTGCCCATCTCTTACCCAAACTATATGAGAGTTTGAAAGATCAGACATCTAAAAACTTTAAATGGCTGATAATAGATGATGGTTCTGTAGATAATACCAAGGAAGTTGTAGAGACATGGATCAATGAGAACGAAATTGAGATAGCCTACCATTTTCAAGAAAATATGGGAATGGTCGCAGCTCATAATACAGCTCATTATCTAATGGATACTGAACTCTGTGTATGTATAGATTCTGATGATCATATGCCAAATAACGCTATAGAATTAATTCTAGATCTTTGGGATAAACATGGATATGATGATTGCGCTGGAATGGTGGGTCTAGATGCATATACTAATGGGAATATTGTAGGTACCAGACTGCCGGACATCAAGGAATGTAAATTCTCAGAACTTTATACTAATTACAAAATCAGTGGGGATAAAAAATTTGTTCATAATAGAAAAGTTTTCAACAAGTATCTCCCCTATCCAAGGTTGGGTAACGAAAAATTTCCGGTAACAAGCTATTTATACCTCTTTATTGAACAAGAACATAAACTTTTGATATTTAATGAAGTATTTTGCATTATTGAATATATGGAAGATGGCCTTTCAAATAATTTAATAAAACAATATCGCGACAGTCCAAATTCTTTTGCATTCTATAGATTAGCAAAGATGAAATTCGCTTTGAACTATAAAGAAAGATTTCAAAACGCAATTCATTATATCTCTTCAAAATTACTAGGGGATCGTAAAAATATTCTCAAAGATTCACCGGCAAAACTGACAACGATTTTAGCATTTCCTTTTGGTGTATTATTATATTTATATATCAAAAACACAAAAAAGACCGCAGTTAATAAGAAATTAAATAAATAAAGAATGAAGGCGATCATAGTTCCAGCAATTACGGATATGAATAAAGGAGATCAGGCTTTGGTTTGGGAAAGCTACCGTTTGGTAAAAGATACCGGACTTTACAGTTCTGTTTTTATTCTTAATTCTGGTAATACAGAGGAAGAAAGAGAAAAATTAAGTGGACAGACAAGGCGAAGAGGTTATCCTGTTTTGGAGAATATTTTAAAACATCCAAGGAGGGGACGTCATAAAAATGAGGAGCATATCCAAGAATCAAAGCTGGAATTGGCAAAACAAATTAAAAATGCCGGGTTAGATTTTTTGAGCACCAGATTTTTGATATTGATTGCAAACAGTCCATTTCTTGTAAAGATTTTCTATAACAAGAGAGTTCAAAAAACTGTTTCAGAATTCAGAAATTCCGATACGGTTTTTGTAAAAGGAGGTGGCTTTATTCATGCTTATGGAGAAAGAACGGCACCATATCTTATGTGGTATTTTTTATTCTATGTAAGACTAGCGAAGAGAATGGACAAAAAAGTGGTTTTTCTTCCCAATTCATATGGGCCTTTTAAAGGGTTGACAGTAGGATCACAAGTGAAGAATGTTTTCAATAAACTAGATCTGGTATATGCGAGAGAGAAAGTATCGGCAGATGCAATGTCACAGCTACTAGGTAAGAATATCCCTGTGGAAATGGATCTAGGCTTTTTCCTACAGAAAGGATCTGAAGAAAAAGCAATAGAATTATTAAATAAATACAATCTGTCACCAAATAATAAAATAGTAGGGATAACAGTAAGGCCATGGAGATTTCCGGGAAAAGAAAACCCTTCGGAATTATATGAAAAATATCTTAACTCGGTTCGTGATCTTATAGATTATTCTGTCAAAAAAGGGTATAAAGTAGCACTGTGCAATCAGTCAATAGGTCCTAATTCCCATGAAGATGATCGTAATGCAATCAAAGATCTCTTGAAAAAAATTGATAAAAATGACAATGTGGTTTGGATCAATGAGAATTTGGACTGTGATGACCTAAAGGCCTTATACTCGTTTTTTTCGATTTTTGTAGGTACACGCTTCCATTCTGTCATTTTTTCATTGACTTCATTGGTCCCTTCTATTGCGATAGGGTATGGAGGTAATAAGGCAAAAGGAATAATGGGAGATTTTAATTTTGATGAATTTGTTGTGCAGATAGAAGATGTTACAGGAAAAGGATTGATGAAAATGTTTGATGAGATATCTGATAATTATGATTTAAATAAGAAGAAGATTAACGATTATCTCTACAAACTAGATGTAAGTCGAAATAAAATCATGTCAGATATAAAAGGATTATATCAACAAGTGCACATCCCTAATAATAAAATTACGATAAAATAACATTCCATTCTAAGACTCTTAAACCTCTCATAATGAAACGTAAGATCTTCCGAATTTCAACAGTTCCAATTTCTCTTAATTCTCTATTGAAAGGACAATTAGAGTTTTTAAACAATTATTTTGAGGTAACAGCGATTTCAGGAAATGGAGCAGACCTTGATGAGGTTGGAAGTAGGGAACGGGTAAAGACATATCCTATAGAGATGCAACGCCAGATATCTCCTTTCAAGGATTTTGTCTCCCTGATAAAACTTTACAGATATTTTAAAAGAGAAAGACCTGATGTTATACACTCCATTACTCCCAAAGCTGGATTATTATCTATGATTGCAGGTAAATGGGCGGGTGTTCCCGTAAGGATGCATACATTTACAGGGTTGATATTTCCGTACAAAAGCGGATTAATGCAAAAGATATTGATACTAATGGACAAGCTATTATGTTATTGTGCAACCAATATCTATCCTGAGGGACAAGGCGTCAAAAATGATTTGAAAAAATTTAGGATAACCAATAAACCTTTAAAGATAATAGGAAACGGAAATGTAAATGGAATAGATTCAACTTACTTTGATCCCGCTCTCATTTCAGAAAATGATAAAAAAGAACTGAGAAGATCATTAGGGATCGGCGCAAGTGATCTTATTTATGTTTTCGTAGGAAGAATCGTAAAAGACAAAGGAATTAATGAATTGGTAGAAGCTTTTACGGACATTAATAAAAAACATCAGAATACGAAGCTAATTCTTGTTGGGACTTTTGAAAGAAAACTAGATCCGATAAGCCAAGAAACCGAATCTCTGATCACTGTTGATCCAAACATAATAACTGTCGGTTATCAGAAAGATATAAGACCATATTTAGGTATTGCTGATCTATTCGTTTTTCCAAGCTATCGTGAAGGGTTCCCTAATGTTTTACTGCAGGCAGGGGCTTTAGGTCTTCCTTCTATTGCAACAGATATCAGCGGTTGCAACGAGATCATTCGGGATGGTGTTAATGGTTACATTGTACCCTCAAAGAATCAGAAAGACCTACATGATAAAATGCTGGAATTGTTACAGGATCCTCAACTAAGACAACAAATGGCTGAAAGGAGTAGAGGTTTGATCATTCAAAATTATGAGAGAGAATTTTTATGGAATGAGATTTTAAAAGAATATAACACATTATTAGAAAAATAAACAATGTACAAGAGTTTTTTTAAAAGAGTGCTTGATTTTACAGTTGCTTTGATTGCAATTGTTGTTCTTTTACCGATTTTCATTATCGTAACAGTGTGTTTATATGTTGCAAATCAAGGTAAGCCATTTTTCTTTCAGGAAAGGCCAGGACTGAAGGAAAAGGTCTTCAATATCATCAAGTTCAAAACAATGAATGATAAGAAGGGACCAAATGGTGAACTTTTACCAGATAAAGATCGTTTGACAAAAATAGGAGCATTCGTAAGAAAAACATCTTTGGATGAACTGCCTCAGTTGATCAATGTTTTAAAAGGTGATATGAGTCTGATCGGGCCACGTCCTTTGAGAACTTATTATTTACCACTTTACAGCGAAGAACAAAAAAGGAGACACGATGTAAGACCCGGTATCACCGGTTGGGCTCAGGTGAATGGGAGAAATGCTATTTCTTGGACAAGAAAATTTGAATTGGATATATATTACGCAGATCATATCTCTTTTCTACTGGATGTTAAAATTATACTCCTTACAATCAAAAAAGTAATTATTAGAGAAGGCATATCGCAAGAGGGACAAGCAACAGTCGAACGTTTTAATGGAAAAAATTAATGAAAGAAAATTGTATAATCGTAGGAGCAGGAACATATGGACAAGTATATGCAGAATATCTGAAAGACGAATATAGTATACTTGGTTTTATAGATGATGATCAGACTCTTCACAACGTAGAAGTCAATGGAATCAAGGTTTTGGGGGATTTTGATTTTCTGTTAAACAACATTGATATTTCAACGAATGTTTTTATTCCAATAGGAAATAATAAAGTCAGAGTCCAGCTGCTACAAAAAACAATTGAAAAAGGATTCAGGATACCTAATTTCATACACAAAACTGCGAAGATCCACCCTTCAGTAGAGATTGGTAAAGGTGTTTATATTCTACCGGGAACTCAGATCATGCCTTTGACTCAAATAAAAGATTTTGTTCTGATAAGTATGGGTGTGAATATTGCGCATCATAATATCATAGACCAAGGTTGTTTCTTTTCGCAAGGAAGCAACATTGGGGCAAATATTTATTTTAAGAGTGAAGTTTTCTGTGGGATAGCCTCAACTATAATGACAGGGGTCAAAGAAGTAGGGAAAAATAGTTTAATAGGGGCAGGCGCAGTAGTCATTAGAGATGTTCCGGACTTTGCAGTGGTTGTCGGTAACCCCGGAAAAATCATAAAATATAATGAACCAAAATAGAGATGGCCTTGAAATAAGAACTCTTAAATATTTTTAATTGGCATATGATTTGCGAGGTTCTTGATGAATCGAAAAATTTAAACATATGAAAAAAGTATTATTAGGAGCATTTGTCATAGGCGCAGGATTAATATCTACAACTAAAGCTCAGATACAAGAAGGAAACTGGATGGTAGGAAGTAGCTTGGTAACAAGTAACTTTGGATTAAATACAGGCGCAGGATATGATTTCTCAATTCAGCCAAAAGCAGCCTATTTTATCAAAGATAATACAGCATTGGGAGGTTATGTTAATTTAGGTTTCATGAAACCGGGTAAAGGGCAGTCAACCCAATTTAATTATGCTGTTGGTGCTCTAGGAAGATATTTTCTTTCACCGGGTGAGCAGGGAGTTGACAATCTTTTGAATCACGGACGTTGGTTCTTCGAGGGTAATGTTGGTATAGGCGGAACATCCGTGGAAAACGGAATTTCTACAACGGGTCTTGATTTCGGTGTCGGCCCTGGTTATTCTTACTTCATCACCCCAAATATCGGAGTTGAAGGTCTAGTAAAATATAATGGAGTTGCAGGTTTCGGAAATGAAGGGCTGACGTCAAAGATCAGTTTCAACGTAGGTTTCAGTATTTATTTACCTTCTGGTCAAGCAAAAAGAATTGCGAATGAAGCTAAATAATTTAAGATAATATCATAACATTAGCCGACTTTTTGTCGGTTTTTTTATTAAATTGAACCATGGAATATTTACACACGGTGTACGCCGTTCTACAAAGGTGGTATATTAGTTTTGCAGAACTTACTCCCAGATTGATTGTCGGGATATTGGTATTTCTATTTTTCCTAATGACAAGCACTTATCTCAGTAGGTGGTCTGTTAAACTTTTTCATAAATTCTTTCCAAAGACGAAGAGCGATTCTGTTGTTACTCTTATTGCAGTATTCAAATTTCTGATTATTCTGATGGGAACTTTCATTGCTTTGGAGATCATGGGTTTCAGTGGTTTCTTTATGAAGTTCTTGGGAAGTTTGGGAGTTGCCGGGGTTATTGCCGGGGTAGCTCTCAAGGATTTGGTTTCGAGTATGTTCTCCGGAATGTTGGTAAGTGTAGATAAGGCTTTTAAAATTGGAGATTATGTAACAATTGGAGGAAACTCTGGAACTGTTCAGGATATCGGATTGCTGACAACCAAGTTGATCACTGATGATGGCAAAAAAGTTTACATTCCGAATCAGGTGATCTTCAATTCCCCATTTTTCAATATTACAGCTTCACCACAGCGTAGAATCATATTTAATTTGGAAATTCCTGTGGGCGAAGATATTGATAAGGCCAAAAATGTGATTCTGGAAACAATCAAAACATTAGAGCACGTTGATAAAGCTGATACGACCGATGTTCTTTTAACCGATGTGAAACAAGGCGTTTTCACTCTACAGGTAAAATTCTGGCTGGAAATAGGAAGTGATTTTGGAAAACTGAAAAGCATCGCAATCATCAAAATCAATGAGACATTAATGAAAGAAGGAATCAATCTTGTTACACCAACGAGTATTAATATTACCAATACAGAACAAAATCATTTAGAGAATAAAGAATAATTATTAAGATTAATTTATTATATAAATCAAAAGAACCCGACTCATAAGAATCGGGTTTTTTGTTTATTCGAAAATCTCAGCTTAAGCTAAAACTTCTTTTACTTTGTTTGCGGCTTCTTCCAAAGTGATTGCAGAGTGGATTGGCAATCCGGCTTCATCGATCAATTGCTTAGCTTCAACAGCATTAGTACCTTGCAATCTTACGATTAATGGAACAGGAAGGCTTCCCATCGCATGGTAAGCATCTACAACACCCTGTGCAACTCTGTCGCATCTTACGATTCCTCCAAAAATGTTGATCAGGATAGCTTTTACGTTCGGGTCTCTTAAGATGATTCCGAAAGCCGTTTGCACTCTCTGTGCATCAGCTGTTCCACCAACGTCCAGGAAGTTTGCAGGGTTACCGCCAGATAATTTGATGATATCCATGGTCGCCATTGCAAGACCGGCCCCGTTTACCATACAAGCAACGTTCCCGTCCAGTTTCACGAAGTTAAGACCAGCTTCGCCGGCCTCAACATCCAATGGGTCTTCTTCTCTTGTATCTCTCAGCTCAGCAAGGTCTTTATGACGGAACAACGAGTTGTCATCCAAAGTTACCTTTGCATCTACAGCAATGATTTTATCATCAGAAGTTTTCAAAACCGGATTTATCTCGAAAAGAGAAGCATCAATACCGATGTAAGCATTGTAAAGAGACGTGATGAATTTTGTAAATTCTTTGAAAGCGTTACCAGAAAGACCTAGGTTGAAAGCGATTTTTCTAGCCTGAAAACCTTGCAATCCGTAAGCAGCATCAATCACTTCTTTATGGATCAGGTGAGGCGTAACTTCAGCAACGTGCTCGATATCCATACCACCTTCAGTTGAATATACTACTGTGTTCTTCCCAAGAGCTCTGTCCAAAAGGATAGAAACATAAAATTCTTTCGTTTCAGATTCTCCTGGATAATATACGTCTTCAGCAATCAAAACAGAATTTACTTTTTTACCTTCAGCAGAAGTTTGCGGCGTGATAAGTTGCATTCCGATGATGTTTCCAGCGTTTTCTTTCAGTTTGTCCATATTTGGAGAAAACTTAACACCACCACCTTTTCCACGTCCACCTGCATGGATCTGAGCTTTTACAACCCATCCTTGAGCGCCGGTTTCAGCAGTTAATTTTTCAGCAGCAGCAACTGCTTCATCTACGTTGTTTGCAACAAAACCACGTTGGATATTAACCCCGTATTTTGCTAAAATCTCTTTTGATTGATACTCGTGAAGATTCATAATATATTATTGATTAATTTTTAAATTTTATAAGACGCACAAATTTAAGAAAAAGTGTCGAATTACTTGATATAATTGTCTGATTGAAATCAGTTTTCAAAATAATCTGGATGTGCCCCTCTCCGGCGCTTTTCCTGTCAAAATTCCTCATTCCGAGGCTTTACACAGACTTGTTCCGATTTCCGTTCATCGCTCATCCATTAGTATTTCGCTTTCACAAAATACCAGATCAGCATTGCCCAGCTAATAATCATAAACAATCCACCAAGAGGAGTAATTGGTCCTAGAAATTTCAAATTAACTCCCCAAACATCTTGGAAACTCAAGAAATAAATACTCACCGAAAACAAGAAAGTTCCCGCGATCATCAGAATAGAAATCCACTTTTCAGATGAGGTTTCAAATTTCAAAATATAGCCGACAATAAGCAGGAAAAATGCTGCGTACATTTGATATCGGACACCAGTTTCAAAACTCTCCAATCTTTCTACAGATAATATTTTTTTGAATGCGTGCGCTCCAAATGCGCCCAGAATTACGGATAATAAACCGTAGATTCCACCTATGATTAAAGTAAAGTTTTTCATTTTTATAATTCTCCTTTTTGATTTAAAATAATAATTTTTCCTACCAATGTAATAATTCCTAAAATGATAAATAACCAAGAAAATCTTTTAGAACTTGCAAATCCCGGATTTTTTGTCAACTTAAGAAATATTCCGAAAACCAGAATCAATACTGATAAAGCTAATCCAAACATAGTTTTATTTATTTCTCAGTTTCTCCAGTTCCGAAATCACTTCGTGATGACTTACCGTTTTATCTTTGAAGTAAGTTACAAAATATTGCTTCTCTTCCTCAGTTGCACCAAACTGGTTCAGGATATTGAAAAGGTGCATTTTCATATGACCTTTCTGGATTCCCGTCGTCACCAAAGAACGAAGCGCACCAAAATTCTGAGCCAGTCCGGAAACCGCCAGAATGCTCATCAGTTCCTGGGCAGAAGGTTTTCCAAGAAGAGCCAAAGAGAACTTGACCAAAGGATGAAGATTCGTCAATCCGCCAACTACACCAACTGAAATTGGCAAGTCGATCCAGAATCTGAAAATCCCGTTATCCGTCGTGCAATGTGTGAGCGAAGAATATTTTCCGTTTCTCGCAGCATAAGCGTGTGCACAGGCTTCCGTCGCCCGGAAATCATTTCCTGTGGCGATAACCACAGCATCCACACCATTCATGATACCTTTGTTGTGAGTCGTTGCTCTATAAGGTTCAATCTCTGCAATAGTTACTGCTCGTTTGAATTTCCACGCAAATTCTTCGTTGGAAATTCCGCTGTCATCTTTCAAATCCTCAATTTTACAAGACACTTCGGCTCTTACCACACAATCCGGCGTGTAATTGGAAAGGATATTCATTACGATTTGGAGCGAATTTTTCTCTTCCTGCGTAAAACGTTCTTCTTTCGCCACTTCTTCTTTCAGAGTCTTCCCGAATTGTTCCAGACAGGAATTAATAAAATTGGCTCCCATCGAATCAACCGTATCAAAACTCGCTTTCAGCTGGAAATAATGTTCCAGTTCGGCCGTTTTATCAATGAGTTTGATGTCCAGAATACCACCGCCTCTTCTTCTCATATTGGCCGTGATATCTTCTGTGGCTTCCAATAATTTTTTCTTTAATTTAAAGTTGAAAAAATGAAGCAGTTTATGCGGTTCGACATTTAGAACAAAATGCGTGTGACCAAGCTTTTCTGTGTTGATAATCGTTGTTTTGAAACCGCCTTTATCCAGCCAGAATTTTGCAGCTTTGGAAGCCGCGGCAACAACCGAACTTTCTTCCACAGCCATTGGAAGCGCAATTAACTTTCCATCAATCAGAAAATTCGGGGCAATTCCGTAAGGCATATAAAAGTTGGAAATTGTGTTTTCCGAGAACTCTTCGTGAAGTTTTTGCAAGTTGTCGTCATTATTCCAATATTGTTGTAAAATCTGTTCGTAACTTCTGTCGTTACTCAGATATTCCGAAATAAGCCAGTCGATTTTTCTTTGTTTGGAAAGTTTTGAAAACCCTTCAACAGGTTGATGATTCATAGCAAAAATTTATGTTGGTAAAGATAGAGATTTGAGTTGGAAAGTTGAGATTTGAAAGAAGGAAGTTTGTAGATTTGTGCTAAATGAAAAATTTATAATTAGTACATGTAAATGAAAAAGGAATTGAAAATAATGTTGATGTTTTTACTAAGTTTTAATGTAAAAGCACAGGTTTTTTCTGATAAAATAGATAGTGTCAGAACTCAATACAAGATTCCGGCGTTAGGTGTTGCCGTTTTATCTTCTGATTCAATTTTGGAAATGAATGTTTATGGAACTAATAAAATAAATTCGGATTCCAAGATTACTTTAAAAAATAGATTTCATATCGGCTCTAATACCAAAGCGGTTACATCATTTATTGCCGCAGATTTGGTTTCAAAAGGAAAAATTAATTGGGATACAGAGTTTTTCAGTTTGTTTCCCGAGCTTAAAACAACTCAGAACGAAGCAGATTTTACTTTAATTGAACTCCTTAATTTTAAAACTCCTTTAACTTCATTTTCTTATGATACCGAAATTCCTGAGTCACTGAAAATAACTGGGACCAATCAGGAACAACGCTATAAAATTGCAAAATATCTTCTGGGTAAAAAAAGTGTAGATAAAAATGAAGATAATTTATACCTGACAAATCTTGGATATGTTTTAGCAGGTTTGATGCTGGAAAAAGCAAGTCATAAAAGCTATAATTTGCTGGTTGACGAGTTAGGCAAAAATCTAGGAATTATTTTTCAGTTCGGGAGTCCGAGTTTAAAAGACAAAATGCAGACCTACGGACACGATAGTCAATTAAATCCAATCAATACCGAAAATATAAAATTAAACTGGCTTTTAACTGCAGGCAATCTCAATATATCGCTCCCTGATTATTCGTTATTTATCCAAAATTACTTGTTGGGAATCAAAGGAAAAGGAAAAATGTTGAAGCAGGATGTTTTTGACAAGCTTTTGTTTGGATTTCCGAAATTTTCATTTGGATGGTTCAATATGACAAATGATAAAGGAAAATCTTTTATTCGCAATTTTGGGAACGCCAATGGTTTTATGTCTTCAGTAACCATAATGAAGGAAAAGAATTTAGCGGTCATTATATTGGGTAATGTATCTTCAGACCTTGCTCAGGAAGGAATTGAAAAGGTTTTTGAAATTTTGGAAAAAAAATATTACAGATAATTTATGTTTTAATTTTAACACATTTTGTTGATAACTTAAGATATATAACTCTTGACTTTTTGCATAATGGAATTATTTTTGACATTAATTTTTGAATTAATTCCATTCAAAAAATAATCCTTCAATAATGAACTTCGACCGCATAAAAGAAAAACTCGAAATACTTGCAGATGCTGCAAAGTATGATGTTTCGTGCTCTTCCAGCGGTGGAAAACGAAAGAATAATGGTGGATTGGGTGATAGCTCGGCGAGCGGAATCTGTCATACTTATACGGAAGACGGACGATGTGTCTCACTTCTCAAAATTCTTCTGACCAATCATTGCATTTACGATTGCATCTATTGTGTTTCCAGGAAATCCAATGATATCAAACGTGCTGCTTTTACAGTTGAGGAAGTTGTCGATTTGACCATCAGTTTTTACAGACGAAATTACATCGAAGGTCTGTTTCTGAGTTCGGGTATTTTCAAAGATGCGGATACGACGATGGAACGTTTGGTTCGCGTGGCAAAAAAACTGAGAACTGAACATAATTTCAATGGTTATATTCATTTGAAATCGATTCCTGGCGCAAGTGACGATTTGATGAATGAAGCCGCACTTTACGCTGACCGATTATCAGTGAATCTTGAAATCCCTACAGAATCCGGATTGAAATTATTGGCGCCTGATAAAAATCGTGAAGATATGCTTCAGCCGATGCGGATTGTTCAGAAAGGTATTCAGCAATATAAAGACGAGAAAAAAGTCATCAGAAGCGCTCCGAAATTTGCGCCGGCCGGACAATCAACACAGATGATTGTGGGGGCGACCAACGAAAATGATTTGCAGATTATCAAAGTGGCTGACCATTTTTATAAAAATTACGGAATGAAACGGGTTTATTATTCGGGTTATATTCCTGTAACCGTTGATAATCGTTTGCCTGCAATCACGGCAGAAGTTCCTGTTTTACGGGAAAACCGTTTGTACCAGTCAGATTGGCTGATGAGGTTTTATGGTTTCAAAGCGGATGAGATTCTGGATTTCAATATGCCATTTCTCGATTTGGAAGTCGACCCAAAACTGAGTTGGGCGCTGCGGCATCTCGACCAGTTTCCGGTCAATTTACAAACTGCAGATTATAAAATGATTCTCAGGATCCCGGGAATTGGTGTGAAAACGGCGCAGAAAATTGTGAGTGCAAGACAATTTCAGGTTTTAACTATTGACCACCTTAAAAAATTAGGTGCAGCGGTAAATCGAGCCAGATATTTTATTGACTTCACTTATGGTAATCCATTTCTGAAACATTTGACCGATTTGAATTTGAGAAAATTAATTATCGGTGGCAGTCAGTCTAAGTTTCAGAATCAATTTTCTCAGCAATTGACTTTGTTTTAAGTATAAAGGCTTTTTATCAAATATAGTAAAAATATTGTCATTCAGAACGAAATGGATTGAAGTGATGAATCTTCCTTTAATTTAGATTCCTCGTTCCTCGGAATGACAATGTAAAATGGTATTAGAAATGTCACACTGAGCGGAGTCGAAGTGTCCCAATTAAAAATAAAGATGACTACATTATTGTACGACGGAACTTTCGATGGACTTTTCACCGCGATATTCGAAGTTTTCGAATACCGTTATCAGGATGTGGAAATCAGAAACAGAGAAAATTTCCGGCAGGAAAATATGTTTGCGGAGATTCACGAAGTTGTTACCCAACAGGAAAAGTCGGAAAGAGTTCTCAATAAATTGGAAAAAAGCATCGGTAAATCCGGTATTAATGATTTGCTGAGAGTTTATCTTTCCGAAGATTCGGAAATGGAACGGTTGATTTTGTCCGCAGTAAAGCAATCTATAAAATATCCAAACGAAAACATCCTTCAAAATTTTGCCAACGATGAAATTCTGAAGATCGCTAAGATCTGCAAATCCGTCAGTCGGGAAAGACACAGAATGACTGCTTTTGTAAGGTTCGAGAAAATGCAGGATGATATTTATTTCGCAAAGATTGACCCGGATTTTAATGTGTTGCCATTGATTCGGAAACATTTCAAAGACCGATATGCAGACCAAAAATGGATGATTTATGACCTGCGAAGACATTACGGATTATTCTACGATTTGGAAAGCTGCGAATTCTTTTATCCTGATAAAAACCTGAATCTCAATCAATACCAAGAAAAATTCCACGACGAGGAGAACAAATACCAGACACTCTGGCAAAGTTATTTTACGAAGACAAACATCAAGGAACGGAAAAATACAAAGCTCCACATCCAGCACGTTCCAAAACGTTATTGGAAATATCTGACCGAGAAATACAATTCTTAACTTACATCAATGTGTGGGAAATCTTACCGACCTAAATTTGCATCATAATTAAACAACAAAATATTAAAAATTATGGCAACTAAATGGTTATTGGACCCAACGCATAGCGAAATCACCTTCAAAGTAAAACACCTGATGATTTCCAACGTAAAAGGAGAATTCACAACGTTTAACGCAGAGATCGATGCGGAAGATGATACATTTGCTAATGCGAAAGTTTCAGCTTTTATCGATACAGATTCTATTTTCACGAACAATGCTGATAGAGATACACACCTTAAATCGGCAGATTTCTTCAACGCAGAGGCTAACCCGAAAATAACTTTCGAAGCAACAACTTTGAACGGTGATGTAACTGGAAACCTTACCATCAATGACGTTACAAAACCAGTGACTTTGGATGTTGATTTCGGAGGAATCAATTCTGACCCTTGGGGAAATACGAAAGCAGGTTTCTCTTTCGAAGGAAAGATCAAAAGAAGCGACTTCGGTTTGACCTGGAATGCAGCTTTGGAAACAGGAGGTGTAATGGTAAGCGAAGAAGTAAAAATTGCAGGCGAATTGCAGTTTGTAAAACAATAAAAGAATACAATAGTATTTATAGTTTGAGTTTTTTAAAGTATAAACAGAGTTCGCTTTGTTTATACTTTTTTGATTTTGAGAATAATTATTTGGGCAGCTTAATCCGTCCTCCGTTCCCGCTTTTTTCTTTTTTGATAAAAAAGAAAAAGAGCTCCACTCAGGCCGGGCTGCACTTCGCAAAGTTGAACATTAGTTTTTCCAATTTAACCATTGTCAAAAAATCGAAGATTTCAAAAACTTAATTGTCCTTATGTGACTTTAGTAGCTCAAAAAGAATCAGCTTAAGTGTAAAAAAATCTGCTCAATCTGCAAAATCAGCGAGAAACAAAAACTCAGTCAACACTTTTTAAATTATACATTAATACATTTCACAATGAATCTCAACGACCTTTCAAAAATATCCGATAACTTCCGAACCACAGAAAAAATGCCGGTTCTGTTTTTAGGACACGGTTCTCCGATGAACGCTATCGAAGAGAATGTTTTTGTTCAGGGATTCAGGAATATCAGTAAAGAAATCCCGAAACCCAATGCAATCATTTGTATTTCTGCGCATTGGTTTACGAACGGAACTTTTGTAACAGCCATGGATATGCCGAAAACCATTCACGATTTTTACGGTTTCCCAAAAGAACTGTTCGACGTACAATATCCTGCAAAAGGAAGTCCCGAATTGGCTAAAGAAACTGCGGAACTACTCGCTCCGGTTTTGGTGGAAGAAGACCATAATTGGGGATTGGACCACGGTGCCTGGTCGGTTCTCAGACATCTTTATCCCGATGCGGATATTCCGGTTATCCAGTTGAGTATCGATTATACGAAGCCACCTCAATATCATTTTGATTTGGCAAAAAAATTATCCAGACTCCGTGAGAAAGGAATCCTGATTATCGGAAGCGGAAACATTGTCCATAATCTCCGGTTGATTGACTGGAAAAATATTGATACCGTTGGTGCAGGCTGGGATTGGGCGATAGAGGCAAGAGAAAAAACCAACAATTGGCTCTTGGACGGTGATTTTCAGAAACTCATTGATTATCAGAAACAAGGTTCGTTTTTGCAATATGCGGTTCCCACACCAGACCATTTTCTGCCAATGATTTATAATCTCGGACTGAAAGAAAAATCGGAAGAATTATCATTATTCAATGACTCGCTAATTGGTGGCTCATTGAGTATGACATCGATTAAAATCGGATAAGTCTGTTTAATTCTTGAAGTTATTTACTTAGTATGCAATCAGCAAAAAGAATCATTTCAATTCTTTCTCGAAACAAACACTATTGTCAACTCCAATATATTGACCGTAATTCGGAATGATTTTGTAACCGCATTTGTTATAAAGTGCGACAGCTTCGGTTTGTCTTTTTCCGGTCTCGAGAGCTGTTTTTTTGTAACCTAATTCTTTGGCCCAAGTTTCTAATTCTTTCAAAATAGCCGAAGCTAAACCTTTTCCACGTTTTTCGGGAAGCGTGAACATTCTTTTGACTTCCATCGATTTTGAATCTAATTCTTTTATGGCGCCACAAGCCACCGCTTCATCATTATCAAAAATAACGATGCAATGTTTCAGCAAATCGATTTTGTTGTATTGATGATAGAAATCGTGTTCATCGCCATCCATAACGGCAAGATAAGCATCCAATTGTTTTACTAATTTTTGAAAGTCTGGATTTTCTGAGGTAGTTCTGAGGGTTTTCATTTCAGTACTTGATGTGATTTTTAAACGCAAAGTCCGCAAAGATTTTTCTACTCAATATAAATTGTAAGATTCGCAAAGGCGTAAAACTCAACAATGATAACAAAGTCTTGGTTAAGCAAAAGCGGCTTTGCGAACTTAAAAGTATTTTCAATAAGATAATAAAAACCTTTGCGGACTTTGCGTTTAAACTATATTTAGGTTAATTCACCATAAATTTCTTCTCTCTAATCAACTCCGCAATTTTCAGAATATCTTCACCAATCAACCGGTCGTTTTCCAGTTTTGGGACAACGGAACGAATTAATTCATAGTTTTTCTCAACAATTTTGGAACATTTTGCAGGTCTTCGGAATTCCAGACCTTGAGCTGCAAACATTAATTCAATAGCTAGAATATTTTCTAAATTCCCCAAAATCTGATTAAATTTTCTTCCGGAAATACTTCCCATAGAAACGTGGTCTTCTTGTCCTAAACTTGTCGGTATAGAATCTGCAGATGCCGGGAAACAAAGTGTCTTGTTTTCCGTAACCAATGCTGCACTCGTATATTGTGGAATCATAAACCCGGAGTTAAGCCCTGAGCTTTCTACTAATAATTTCGGTAAACCGTATTTTCCTTCGAGAAGAAGATAACTTCTCCTGTCGGAAATATTCCCTAATTCTGCCGCCGCTAATGAAGCATAATCCAAAGGTAAAGCCATCAGTTGTCCATGGAAATTTCCTCCGGAAATCGATTCTTCTGCGCTCAACACAATTGGATTATCTGTTACGGAATTGAGTTCTGTTTCTGCCATTTGTTTCAGATGTTCGAAGGCATTTCTGCTGGCACCGTGAACCTGCGGAACACATCTCATAGAATAAGGGTCCTGAACCCTGTCACAGAATTCGTGAGATTTTAAATTGTCAGAATTTTTTAGAAAATTTCGCATTCTTTCTGCCACTTTTTGGCTTCCGTCAAATGGACGGATCTCGTGCAATTCTTTTTTGAACGGACTTGCTGAACCACGATAAGCTTCCAGGCTCATCGCCGCGGTCAAATCTGCCAAATCCAAAAGGTATTCGAATTTTGCAAGACCAGTAATGGCGTGAGCTAAAATGAACTGAGTACCATTAATTAATCCCAAGCCTTCTTTCGGGCCGAGTTTTAGAGGTTGAAGTTTATGTTTTTTCAAAACTTTTGAAGTCTCAACCGTTTTATCATTTTGCCAAACCTGGCCCAATCCCAAAAGTGGCAGAACCAAATGTGCCAACGGTGCCAAATCTCCGGAAGCGCCAACAGAACCTTGCTCCGGAACAACCGGAATAATGTCCAATTCCAGCATCAGAATCAATCGCTCGATAACATCCAAGGAAACGCCCGAATAGCCTTTCGACAAAGCGTGGATTTTGGAAATCATCATTATTTTGGAAATAGTCTTGTCAATTGGTTTTCCGACACCAACAGCGTGCGAAATAATAAGATTATGCTGAAGCTGCGCCGTCTCTTCTTCTGAAATTTTAACATCACAAAGAGGTCCAAATCCTGTATTGATGCCATAAACCGTTCTGTCAGACTCTACAATTTTTCTGACATTCTGCTGCGATTTTATGATTTGGTCTTTTGATTTTTTATTGAGTTTGGCTTTGGAAGGATTTTTTAAAATCTCTAAAACATCCTGATAGCCAAGCTGGTCGATTCCGTAAATCATCACTGAAAAATTTTGCCTAAAAATACGCTTTTTGTGAGGAATATGGAAAAGGAATTTTATATTAGAAGTTAATAATTGCTTGGTAAAAAGAAAAAAATATATATTAAAAAATAACTCCAATAAAGAAAAGGAATAAGGCTTACAATAAGCCAAACATAATTGGATTTTTTGGTCTCGCGAAATTCGAAGAAAATAAAAATAGAATTAATTATTGAAAAAAATACTGATATCCCGTGAATTATCATACTTCCAAGTCCGCCAATTTGCCAAAGAATTCTTAATTTAGAATATCTCAATGAATGAACAACTCTTGGAATAATCAAAGCCAGCAAAAATATAACAAGCAAAATGATTGTATATTTTTTATAGCTGTATTCAATATGTTTTGTTTCCATTGGATTTAAATCAAAACCTCAACTCTTTCGCTTGCTTTATATGCGCCAGATGATGCCGACAATGCCAACTGTAAACCAAGATATTTTCTTTAAGTGAAATCTTTTCCGATTGTTCCGGATGAATAAATTCTTTATTCAAATCTTCTTCGGAAAGACTTTTTAAAATGAAAACCCATCTTGTATGCAAAGCTTCCAGAAGTTGTAAAGAAACAAAAGGCGACAATTGATTGTCCGGCAACTTTGCCCAAAGACTTTCTTCATAGGGTTTGATGGTGGGAACATTTTCCGTCAACGCCAGTTTGAATCTCAAATAGCTGTTAATATGACTATCAGCACAATGATGAATAACCTGATTGATTGTCCAGCCTTCAGGTCTGTACCTTAACTGTAAATCCTTCTCGTCAAGATTTTGGATTTCGGTTTTTATGAGACCTGGGAAATTTTCAATGTCTGAAATAGCATAATCGATGGTTTCTTTCTTGATGAATTCCGGTTTTACAAATTTCCCGACAGGATATTTTAATGCTTCGAGATTCATTATTTCAAATTTTTCATCAGGATAGCTTCCATTTTTTCGTAACCTGATTTGTTAGGATGGATGCCGTCCTCTGCAATTTCTTTTGGTAAACCATTTTTCTCATCTTTTAAAACTGAATGATAATCTACATAAGTGATATGATTTTTAAGAGCATAATCTTTTATCATTTTGTTCAGCGCAATGACTTTGTCAGCAGGCTGCATATCTTTTCTCCAAGGGAAATCATAAGCAGGAAGAACGGAGCAAAGAACGACTTTGATGTTGTTGGCTTTAGCCAATTCTGCCATAGAAACGATATTTCCAAAGACTTTATCCAGAGAAATAGGACCTTGGTTTTCCGCAATATCATTAGTTCCGGCAAGAATGATGACACGTTTAGGCTTTAGTTTGATTACATCTTCACGGAATCTCAAAAGCATCTGCGAAGTCACCTGCCCGCTGATTCCTCTTCCAACAAAATTATTTTTGGTAAAAAATCCCGGGTCTGTGGCAAACCAGCCTTCTGTGATAGAATCTCCCATCAAAACAGAGTTTGGAGCAACGTTTTGTGAAAGGACTTCCTGGTTTTGTTTTTGATATCTGCCAAAATTGGCAAAGTCTTGTGCATATGACATGGTTGAAAGTAATAATAAGGCAAATGCTATAGATTTCATATTTTTTAAATTTGATTATCAAATATATGAATTAAGGCAAAATAAGATTTGATTTTAACCACAAAAAAACAAAAGTGATTGGGTAATAATCTAAAACTTATGTTCCTTTTGTGGTTTTAAAATAATAATATCAATAATTTTACAAAATGGAAAATACTTCGAAAGACCCTTTGCACGGAAAACGTCTGGATGCGATTCTGGAAGAATTGCTGGAATATTATAAAGGTTATGGAGAATTGGGGAAACAGATCAACATCAAGTGCTTTACGGGAGAAAATCCAAGTGTGAGTTCTTCTCTCAAATTTCTTAGAAAAACACCTTGGGCAAGGACAAAAGTGGAGAGTTTGTATCTTTATGTTTTGAGGCAAAAGAAGAAACAGAATTTATAAAGCATTTTGAATACTTCAGTGTAGCAAATGGTAAAGGATTCGACAAGTTCAACTTGGCAAGCTTTATATCATCGATGTCACCCCTGAGCTTGTCGAAGGGTCTAAATAATCAATCCAAAAATTCCCCGGTCACATAATACCAGCGATTTTGAATCATCCTGAACTGCGACAACTCGTGATGAACTTGTTTGTTACCGTCTTCATCAGTATAAAAAGCTTTGAATTCCACTTTGTTTGTTGAGGGCTTGTCCACAATTTCCAGCTTCGTCCATTCATTGATTTCACCCCATTCCTGCAAATCCTTTTTATTATGAAACTGCCTTTTATTAGGAGAAGTCGTTTCCCAGAGATATTCGCCGTTTGGGATTGCAAAAGCCGAAAATCTTGAACGCATCAATGCTTCTGCCGTTGGTGCAAATTTTTCTTTCAAATGATAAGGTTGGCAGCAATCTTCGTAGGATTTTCCGGAACAGCAGGGACAATTCATTTTGACTTTTTTTAAAGATTCCAAAGTAACGAAATCTAAAATATTATTTTAAAAACATTCTCGTGTAAATTTTACTGATAAATATTAGTTTGAAAAATAGTGATATGTCCTGATTGTCCTATTTTGTAAGTCAATGTCATTATCATAAAATTCTTAACAGAAGTAATTTTGTATTAGCAAATTGGAGCATGATTATTAAGGCTTTAAGTCTTAATAATTCAATCGTTTTTGAATTGCTTGTAGAGATAAAATTAATATGGATATAAAAGACAATACGGTAAAAAATACTGAGATTTTGGAAGAAGCATTCCGAGATTCTGTGGGAACAATGGACGAAAACGGAACCCGAAAATGGGTTTTTCCGAGAAAGCCAAAAGGAAAATATACCAATTACAGAGAATATGTTGGGTATTCATTGATTTTTTTATTTGTTATAATGCCTTTTCTCAAAATCAGTGGTAATCCGGTTTTGCTGATTAATATTATAGACAGAAAATTTTTCATTCTTGGACAACCTTTTTATTTGCAGGATTTTTTCATTCTTGCGTTAGGTGCTGTAACTTCAGTGATTTTTGTAATGCTTTTCACGGTAGTTTTCGGAAGGATTTTTTGTGGTTGGATTTGCCCTCAAACTTTATTTATGGAAATGATTTTCCGTAAAATCGAATATTGGATAGAAGGCGACCGAAACAAGCAGATGAAACTGAATAAGCAAGCTTGGGATGAAGAAAAAATCAGAAAAAGAATACTCAAATGGTCTGTCTTTTTACTAATATCATTACTGATAAGCCATATTATGTTTATGTACATTGTTGGTTATGAGGAGACTTTTAGAATTATGATGAGTGGCCCTGTAAAATATCCGACAAACTTTATTGTGATGTTGGTATTCACAGGGGTTTTTTATTTTGTTTTTGCCTGGTTCAGAGAGCAGGTCTGTACTTTGGTTTGTCCTTATGGAAGATTGCAGGGTGTTTTGATAGATAAAAATACAGTCAATGTTTATTATGATTTTAAAAGAGGAGAGAATCGTGCAAAATGGAGGAATGGTGAAAATAGAAAGACTGCAGGAAAAGGCGATTGTATCGATTGTCAACAATGTGTGGTAGTTTGTCCAACGGGAATCGATATCAGAAATGGACAACAATTAGAGTGTATCAACTGCACGGCTTGTATCGATGCTTGTGATGAGATAATGGAAAAAGTCGGAATGCCAAAAGGTCTAATCCGATATGCGACCGAAGCCGAGATTGAGAATCAGGAAAAATTCAAATTTACAGCCAGGATGAAGGCAACAACTGTCGCACTTTTTGCATTGATTGGTGTTTTGTGTCTGCTGATGTATGACCGAGGTTCGGTTGAAGCTAAGTTTATCAGACCGGCTGGCGCTGCCTACTTTATAAGAGACGGGAAAATCACCAATACATTTACTTATACGATTCTCAATAAGTCCAATGAGAAAAAAATGATGACAATTAAGGTTCTTTATCCAAAACATTCGGAAATAACTTTTGCAGGTAAAGAAGATATTATTGTTAAGGGGGATGCGATGATAAAAGGAAATGTCAATATCAGCTTCCCGGAAAGTGAAGTCAAGTTGTCAAAACAAAATATAGAAATAGGCGTTTTTGATGCCGACGGAGAAATGCTGGATTCCTACAGAACTTACTTCGAAGGACCGTTTAAATTCCAGTTTTGACGCAAATTATAATTTATTGTCTTTAACAAATAAAGAAGGTGTTAGTCTAGTCATGGTCGGAAGAAATTCCGACCATTTTTTATGTTTTAAAAACTTTACCTGGGTCGCCTCCTGCAAATATGATTAGAATAGCAGTTATCATATCCCGGAGCTCCATGGCTATTCGTCTTTTAGCGGTTTTGTAGCCCAGATTATTGGCTTTTTTGTAGATCAACAAAAGCATCGCTGCAATCATTGTCATATAGACCATCACTTCAATCCCGTTCTTGTTCATTGAAACCAGGTGACTTAGGTTGAGTTCCTGTTTCAGGAACCTGAAAAACACTTCAATGTCCCACCGCTTTCTGTAATAATCAGAAATTTCCTTGGCAGAGAGTTTAAATTCGTTGGTCAGA